>NZ_JAQVBV010000063.1 GCF_028690125.1 Bacteroides sp.
CGCGTCTACCAATTCCGCCACCTGGGCAAAACTTAGTTTCAATATTTCAAAGAAATAAGAGCGGAAAACGAGACTCGAACTCGCGACCCTAACCTTGGCAAGGTTATGCTCTACCAACTGAGCTATTTCCGCAAAAGAACTTTAATTACTTGTGAAGAGAAGGAGACTCGAACTCCCACGACATAACTGTCACTACCCCCTCAAAGTAGCGCGTCTACCAATTCCGCCACCTCTCCAGAATTAAAGTTAATCTCTGTGCCCAGAACAGGACTCGAACCTGCATGCCTCGCGACACACGCACCTGAAACGTGCGCGTCTACCAATTCCGCCACCTGGGCAAAGATTTATTTCCAACATTTCAAAGAAATATGAGCGGAAAACGAGACTCGAACTCGCGACCCTAACCTTGGCAAGGTTATGCTCTACCAACTGAGCTATTTCCGCATTTTTTTGTTTGCGGTTGCAAAGGTAGACAAATTCCGTAAACCTGCAAACATTCTGCATACTTTTTTCACTATAATCTGTTCACTCTGCACCCACTAAAAACAATTGTTTTGATTATCAACTCATTCTGTTACGATAATCTTCATAAGAAAATTGCTTGTATATTTCAGCCTTTCCTTCTTTTGTCCACAGGGCAATAGCCGGGTGATGAATACCGTTAAACATATTTGTCTTTACTATTGTATAATGAATCATATCTTCGAACACAATCCGCTCGCCAATCTGTAATTCATGATCAAAACTCCAAAAACCCATATAATCACCACTCAAACAAGAATTGCCACCAAGACGATAAATAAATTTTCCTTCATTGCCCATCTCTGCTCCACGGACAGTTGGCTGATATGGCATTTCCAGACAATCGGGCATATGACAAGTAAAACTGACATTCAAGATAGCAGTCTTAATTCCACGGCTCTCCACAATATCTACTACTTCAGAAGTCAATACCCCCGTCTGCCAAGTAAAAGCCGAACCAGGTTCCATAATAATATGCAGATGAGGATGACGTGCTTTTAATCCTTGTAACAGTTTTATCAAATGCTCTGTATCATAATCTTTCCGTGTTATCAGATGACCGCCTCCCAGATTTAACCATTTAATCTGTGGAAACCAACAAGCAAATTTCTTTTCCAAATGCTGTAACGTACGTTCCAGCTCAAAAGAAGAAGATTCGCAATGACAATGGCAATGAAAACCTTCAATCCCTTGTGGCAAGATTTCAGGCAACAAATCAGCAGTAATGCCAAAGCGAGTACCAGGCGCACAAGGATTATAAAGTTCAGTTTCTACTTCCGAATATTCGGGATTAATACGGATACCGCAAGAAATACCGCTTCCCTCTGCAACCATCACCGGATAAAAGCGTTGAAATTGTGACAAAGAATTAAAAGTGATATGACTACTGCAACGCATTATTTCCGGAAAATCCTGTTCTGTATATGCCGGAGAATAGGTATGTGCCTTGCTACCAAATTCTTCCAGCGCCAAACGAGCTTCATAAACGGAACTTGCCGTAGAATGATCAATATATTCACGAAATATTGGAAAAGAACGCCACATGGCAAATGACTTGAAAGCTAGAATGATCTCCACTCCTGCCCTGTCAGCCACACTTTTGATCAAACTTAGGTTTTTTCTTATTAGTTCTTCTTCCATGATATAACAAGGAGAAGGAAATAGAGTAAAATTTATCATATATAATTCTTAGCTAAATAAAACGTTCTATTTTAACGTGCTTGCAAAAATACAACACTTTTTCATTTTAAGGTCAATACCGATAAGAAAATAAAAACATTCTAGTTGCAAATCATTACTTCACATTAAAATAGTATAAAGCAGAAAGGGATACTACTCAAATCATATTAATCTATAGAAACAAGATATTTAAAACTTAATACAATAATAAAGTCAAACTAGTTTTAAAACTTTGCTAAATGACACTACATATTTATTATTAAGAGATAGTTTTTCGATAACCTTTTCTTGTTTTTGTATCTTATATATAAGATACAAAAATATTTTATCCTAAATACCCAAATGATTATGAATAAAGATTTAAGAAAAGTAGTAATTCTTTTGGCTCATCCTAATTTTAAGGAATCTCAAGCTAATAAAGCATTACTTAATGCAGTTAAAGACATTGAAGGAATAGCTATATTTAATCTCTACGAAATGCAAGACGCTACTTTTAATGTGGACGAATGGAGTAAGATTATCTCTGACGCTTCTGCCATCATTTATCAGTTTCCATTCTATTGAATGTCTGCTCCTTCTCTGTTGAAAAATGGCAGGACGAAGTATTTACTTTTTAATCCAAGACTCCGGCAGTGGCTGGGAAATCATTGACTGTAGTAACCTCAACAGGCTCCGAATACGAAGCTTAGCGCAGTGGAGGTAAAAACCGCTTCACTACAGATGAACTTTTGCGTCCCTATCAAGTAAGTGCTATTCATGCAGGAATGTCATGGCAAACACCTATTGTCGTTTATGGAATGGGAACTACAGATACAGGAAAAAATATAGCTGAAAGTGCTAATCTGTATAAACAACGAGTAGAAATGCTTATCGGCAGTAGTAACGCAGGAAACAATTGGTAAATATATGATAGAATATATAAATAAACTTATCATTCAACTTACATATTTGAATTACTAAACAAAACATTGATCAAAGATGTATACAAATGATTCCTTTCCGTTTTTAAAAGAAAGGCTTGCTTCCCACTGCCAAATAGTTTGTTTTACAATCAAAAAAAGAATTACACTATCCTCTCAATGATTACATCATGTACTCAGGATGATATAATCATTAAGAGGCACATCATGTGATCATATAAAAACTATATTTTTGATGCAGTTCTTCTCAGCGTTGAGTAGGTAACGTAAACTCATGAGCATCACAAATCTTTCCGTTTTCATCAGATACTGCAACACGGAAAGTGATCTCACCATCTTTCAATTTAGAACCGGCATAAATGGTAGCAGTATATCGAATACCCTCACCCGGAAGGATCTCTTCGACCATCACAGAAGGAGAAATTCCTATATTCTTCACTTTGCCAACAGTCTCCACAATAGGAACAATATCATATACAGGAGTTTTGCCTTCATTCATCACCTCAAAAATAATCTTACTACTTTCTCCTGCATCAATCACATGGTTACGGTTATCATCAATAAAACGAATCTTATGCAACTTCAACTGTGGTAAAGGACGCTGTATTTGAGGACGAATTTTATTCGACTTCGCTTGAGGTTTGTCATAAACTTCTCTAACTTCAGGAACATAAGCATACTCCTCTAACGGTTCTTGCCTCGGAGTCGTCAAAGCATTACCAATCGCAGCACCGGCAATGGTACCCACAATATTTCCAATAGCAGAGCCACGATACCCGCCTCTCCAGCCATGATTATTGTCGCCAATCAGTCCACCGATAGATCCGCCTAAACTTCCTCCGATAGTAGCACCTGCCATAATAGCTCCCGGATTTCCCATACGTCCTGACGCACATCCACTCAAAATCAGAGCAGAGAGCAGAATTACTGTTACTTGTTTCTTCATGACACCTATATAATTTGAGTATATTAATCTACTACTTTAAAACGTGCAAAACGCAACAATAGTTGTTTATCACCTGCATTTTTGAAGTGGATCGTTGCTTTCGCATTATCACCTGTACCTTCCACTGTTATAACCTCTCCTAAGCCAAAACGTTCATGTTCTATCATCTGTCCGGCTTGTACTCCCATAATGGGAACCGTATCCGAAAAAGTAGTAGAAGAAGAGGCACTAGTACTCACCGAACTTACTTTTTTCAAATTTCTCGGTACTGTAGGAGCAATGATCTGTTCTTTCGGACGCCGTTCCTGATCAGCTGAAAAATTACCAAACGGAGCACGTGAAGAAGAAGCTGAACGGGTAAACCCTCCTTCAATTTCCCTACGGAAACGTCCTGCTCCTTCATCCACAGAACGACTGACTCCCGCTTCATGGGGTAACTGGAGGAAATGTGTATCAATATCACGTAGGAAACGGCTTGGACTTCCAAATTCCATCTTTCCATAACGGAAACGAGTTTTGGCAAATGACAGAAAACAATGTTCTTCTGCACGGGTAATCGCTACATAGAACAGGCGCCGTTCTTCTTCCAAAGCACGAGGAGAATTTCCTACCATACCACTGGGAAACAGATTTTCTTCCAAACCGACTACAAAAACATTCTTAAATTCCAGTCCTTTGGCAGAATGGACAGTCATTAAGGTTATCTTTTCTCCGTCATCCGCTTTGTCTGAATCCTGATCTGTAAGCAAAGCTATCTCAGAGAGAAAATCTGTCAAAGAAATGTTCGGATTACCTTCTTCTTGACGCAAAGCACAAAAATCATTCATTCCATTCACCAATTCTTCTATATTTTCTTTTCTACTCAGATTTTCAGGAGAAGTATCCTGAAAAACATCATTGATAATACCGGATTGACGGATGATATCCGTACCGATCTTATATGCATTCTCATCTGCCTGGGCAGTGATAAAACCGTCTATCAACTCACGGAATCCCTGCAGTTTTGCATGAGTTCCTTTGTTGATCGTCAGCCCATAGCTCAATGGTTCACAAAGTACAGTCCAAAGACTTACACCATTCAACGTTGCGGCAGATATGATTTTACCAACGGTAGTATCTCCGATTCCCCGAGCAGGATAGTTAATGATACGCTTGAATGCCTCTTCATCATTAGGATTCACTACCAAACGAAAATATGCAATAACGTCTTTAATCTCCTTACGCTGATAGAATGAAAGTCCTCCATAAATTTTATATGGCATACTCCGTTTACGAAGAGCTTCCTCAAAAATACGACTTTGCGCATTCGTCCGGTATAAAATAGCAAAATCTGCATATCCGTAATCTTTTATCCGACGTAGTTCTGCTATCTTGTTTGCTACAATATCACCCTCTTCCACATCACTATAAGCTTGAAAGACTCCAATCGGCTCTCCTTTTTCTTTCTCGGAAAATACTTCTTTACGGATTTGACGCTCATTCTTTTCAATCAAACTATTTGCGGCACAAACAATGGTCTGTGTAGAACGGTAATTCTGTTCCAATTTGAAAACCTTCGTATTGGGATATACTTTCGTAAAATAAAGAATGTTATCAATATCTGCTCCACGGAAAGAATAGATACTCTGCGCATCATCACCTACAACACAGACATGCTGGTTTTCCTTTGTCAGTTGCAAAACAATGCTGTGCTGTGCATAATTGGTATCTTGATACTCGTCTACAAGTATATACCGGAACTGCTCACGATAACGTGCCAATACTTCCGGAAAATCACGGAACAAGATATAGGTATAGACTAGCAAATCATCGAAATCCATTGCTCCGGCCTGACGACATCTCTCCCAATAACGACTGTATATATCACGAATAGCAGGCATCTTGACTGCCATATCCCCTTCATAAGCCTCTTTATTCGCTGCATAGCCTGAAGGAGAAACAAGGTGGTTCTTTGCATTCGATATACGTGCCTGAACGACTCCTGGCTTATAAGTTTTCTCATCCAGTCCCATTTCTTTAATAATGGAACGAATGAGGCTCTTACTATCGGCAGAATCATAAATGGTGAATTGGGAAGTAAATCCAATATGTTGTGCTTCGGCACGGAGAATACGTGAAAAGACAGAATGGAAAGTCCCCATCCATAAATAGCGGGCCCGTTCCATACCGACCTGACGGGCAATACGCTCTTTCATCTCCCGCGCTGCTTTGTTGGTAAAAGTCAGTGCCAGAATGTTCCACGGATTATAACCGTTCTCAAGCAAATACGCGATTTTATAAGTCAAAACACGCGTCTTTCCGGAGCCGGCACCGGCTATCACCAGAGAAGGACCATCGTTGTATTTAACTGCCTCACACTGACTCTCGTTCAATTCCTCTATATAATTGATATTCATAACAGCATTATAAAAACTATGGGGATTTTTAACAAACCCTTGGCATTCAAATTTGTTTCAATACGACAAAAGTATAATAATCATTCGATAATGAAGATATTTTTGTGAAATTTCATCACTAACTATTTTAACCTAACCCCCAAAACAATGAAAAAGAATATATTATTATCGATCATTTTCGGCATCTGTCTAGCCACGTGTACCCCACAGGCAATAGCACAGAAACAGGGTCGCATGGAAAAACTGTTAAGGTATCTAAATGACAATGACACTGAGAAGTGGCAAAAGAACCGTGAAAAACTGGACGATGAAACGCAGGCATATTATGCTAATGCTCTATCATTAATGGATATTCTCGACCAATTATGGAATAAGCAAAGTGAGAAAGCGGCCACCAACTATTTCGGAAGTTACGATAAAGCAGCCAAAGCTTATTTTCCTGAAATCTGTAAAGCTGATAATATCGAATTATCCAACATACGAAACAGAGCCAATAAATCAATTATCGACCTATTAGAGATTTCGAAAAATAAAATACTTTTCAGCCGGATATTAATAGACAGTATTCGTACCACTGGTTACCCGATGGACTCTGTATTATTAGAAAAGATAGAAAGTACCCGTGAATTGGCTTTGATGGAAAGTATGTTGAGTACTCCCACTCTTCAAACCTATCAAATTTATATTAAAGAATATCCGAATGGTAAATTCATCTCTCAAGTCAATACAGCCGAAAACAAACGGCTCTATCAGCTTGTAAAAAGCTCTCCGAATCCGGAAAATTTCAAAGCATTCTTTGAAGATGTGGCGATGCAAAAGTTTTTCCAGGATAAAGGTCCGCGTCCCTATCTTGGAGAAGTCCGCACACTCTATGATAATTTTCTGTTTCAGAATATCGATACACTTCAAAAAAAAGGAAATGCTGCTGCTATCCGACAAATCATTGACGAATATAAGAATTCGCCCTATCTAACTTCTTCGGAACGGACTCATTTGAACGAGCTGGAATATATCAGCGAAAAAGCCGATTTTGAACTACTAAAAACGACTTTAACTAGTTCTGAATCACTGAACGCATTGAAGAATTTCCTTGCGACACATAAATATAAGGAATTCCGTGATCAGGCGAACGCATTGCGCCAGACATTCATCTTACAAACTATTGTCTCTACGCCTAATTGTGTGAAGCACTATAATCAGGGGTGTTTGATGAAGGTGAGTGAAAACGACAGTATCGGAATTCGCTCGACTACATACTCCTACAATGATAAGAGACAAATATTATCCATCGTATCCATCACCGAGAAAAACGGTCAGACTATCAATCAGGAAAAAACCAGTATGTTATATGACCCATTGGGACACTGTATCTTCGAAGTAAAAACAGACCCGAAAACTCAAACAGATTTTTACAGGAGAATACGTCACTTCGGTACTGATGGAAGTATTGAAAGCGATTCGCTCAAATATACAGATGGCAAACTGGTTATCAGCAACTACAACAAACAGGGATTGGTAACGGAAATGAAAGAATATGATAAAAATGGAGAACTAAAAACATCTACCGTAAACAAGTATGACGATAAAGGAAGGATGATAGAATCACAACACCAGAATCTGCAATTTACCAATTCTCCAGCTCAGGTCCTTTCACAAAAGGAGGTATATGAATACGATAAATATGGTTATCTTAACCGAATTGTCTATCAAAGGATTTCCAGCAATAACCAAAAAACCAATGGATTTTTAACCTGTATGTATGATGAATATGGTAACCGGATTGATGGTAATTCTTATTACGAATATGATAATACTGGACAATGGGTATGCCGAACTAACTACGATGATCCTCAAAATGTAGAACGCGTCCAATTCATCTATAAATAAAGACAAGGAGCAGTGAACCATTTTATCTTAGAAGTTGTTATTACTATATAAAGCATCCATTTAAAATTTGGACAATATGAATACTATATTAATGTCTTTAATATTTATGACCATGACTTACGAAATGCCTAGACTTCCTTACGCGAACAATGCGCTGGAACCTGTAATCAGTCAGCAAACCATTGATTTTCATTACGGTAAGCACCTACAAACGTATGTAAACAACCTAAACAGCCTTGTGCCGGGAACAGAATATGAAGGTAAAACAGTGGAAGAAATTGTTGCGACTGCTCCAGATGGAGCTATCTTCAATAATGCCGGACAGGTATTGAATCATAACTTATATTTCCTGCAATTTGCACCCAAACCTTCGAAGAAAGAACCGACGGGTAAGTTGGCAGAAGCCATCAAGCAGGACTTCGGGGGTTTTGAAAACTTCAAGAAAGAATTTAATGCCGCAGCTGTTGGCTTATTCGGGTCTGGATGGGCTTGGTTGTCTGTAGATAAGAACGGTAAACTCCATATTACCAAAGAAGCTAACGGTAGCAACCCGGTACGTGCCGGATTGAAACCTCTTCTCGGATTCGACGTTTGGGAACATTCCTATTATCTGGATTACCAGAACCGTCGTGCTGATCATATAAATGCTTTGTGGAATATCATTGACTGGGATGTAGTTGAAAAAAGAATGTAGCCGGTCTTATTAAAATTAAACTAAACTATTAAGAGATCTTTGTGGAAAATTCCACAAAGATCTCTTTTTTTACTTTTTTTATTGCATATTAAAGCCATTAATTGTATTTTTGCACTACTTCCTGATCCCTCACAAAACAAATTATGTGCAGACACATCGAAAATAAAAGATCAATTACAATATTTATTTTCTTTATACTACTAGCTTCATTTTGTAATGCTACAGAAATAAAGAATAAGAAGAATGAGATTCTTTTCATTACTTCTTACACTTCGGACACTCAATACACCTATAACAATATTAATACATTTGTAGAGACCTATTATAAATTAGGTGGTAAATCGCCTGTCGTTGTGGAAAATATGAATTCTACTAACTTAAAGCAGGCACAGATGTGGAAAAAAACACTTATCGAAATTCTTGAAAAACATCCAAGTCCAAAGTTAGTGGTTCTGTTAGGTGGTGAAGCGTGGACAAGTTTCTTCAGCCTTAAAGAAGAAAAATATAAGAAAACACCCGTATTCTGTGCAATGTCTTCCCGTTACGGTATTATCATACCTGAAGACTCCATCGACATACAGACCTATGACCCGCAAAGCATTGACTTTACGAAGCTAATGATATCATATAACGTAAAATTCTGCAGCACTTATCAATATGATGTAAATAAGGATATAGAACTAATGAAAAGCTTCTATCCAAAAATGGAGAATGTCGTATTTGTGTCGGATAATACATACAACGGGCTCGCTGAAAATGCTTGGATGAAGAAAAATATGAAACGTTATCCGGAATTATCAACTACTTATATCGACGGACGCACTCACAGCCTTGATATGGCAGTGAATCAATTGTATAATCTACCTAGTAATTCAGTTATGTTGCTTGGAATTTGGAGAATAGATAATTGCGGCATCACCTACATGAATAATTCTGTTTTTGCTTTCTCACAAGCCAACCCCTCATTACCTATATTCAGCATGACATCTACCGCAATTGGTTATTGGGCGATCGGAGGTTATGTTCCCCAATATGATGGAGTAGGAAAAGTCATGGGTGAAAAAGCATATCTATTTTTAGATAAAGGGAATAATGTCCCTATGGAAGTCCAGATATTACCAAATATTTATAAATTCGATGCAAATAAACTGAAAGAATGGGGATTCGAAACCCAAATACTCCCTCCAAATTCAATTATTATCAATCAGCCAAAGCCTTTTCTGGAAGAATATAAAACGGAAGTACATCTGATTTTGCTCATATTTATTGTGTTAATTGCCGGACTAATCATTTCTCTATACTATTACTATCGGACTAAAGTACTTAAAAATCATCTTGAGAAAACAACTTGGCAATTGCAAGAGGATAAAAAGAAACTGGAAAAGTCGGAAGCCGAACTTACCAAAGCAAAAGAATATGCCGAAGAAGCTAGTAGAATGAAAAGTGCTTTTGTTTCGAATATGAGTCATGAGATAAGAACACCTTTAAATGCAATTGTCGGGTTTTCCGGACTACTTATCAATACAAGTGATACCACAAATGAGCAAAAAAAGTATGCAGATATTATTCAAACAAATTCAGATTTATTACTTCAATTAATTAATGACGTCTTGGATATCTCTCGTCTGGAATCTGGTAGGCTACAATTCAATTACGAATGGTGTGAATTAATGAATCACTGCCAGAATATGATTATTTTAACTAACCGGAACAAAACAAAGAATATAGATATCAATTTACAGATGCCCAAAGAACCTTATATGCTTTATACAGATTCATTGCGTTTGCAACAAGTCATTATCAATTTACTGAACAATGCCATGAAATTTACTCCCGATGGAGGAAGTATCACATTGGATTATAAAGTGAATGAAAAAGATCAATGCATGATATTCTCAGTAACGGATACCGGTTCAGGAATACCTGAAGACAAACAGGAAGTTGTATTCCAGCGTTTTGAAAAACTCAATGAATTCGTACAGGGAACAGGACTGGGATTATCTATTTGTAAGTTAATGACACAATACATGGGAGGTGATATTTGGATTGATAAAAACTATAAGAATGGTGCAAGATTTGTTTTCTCCCATCCTATCCAAAAACAGGAACCTACAGAAATATGAAAAATAATAATCAGTTTTGATGTTTTTCTGTTTCTTTTTCACTTACTTTGCCTTCGTAAAAACAAAGGGGTGCCCAAAAGGCTGAGATTATACCCTAATAACCTGATACAGTTAGCACTGACGTAGGGATTGTGTTTCTTCTTATTACCTTCAATAAAAGCACGCTCTTTGTATTTACTTCCAACTTATTTAGATTAATAGGAAAATGAAAGTACAAGTAAACAACAAAGAGGTGAAAATAAATCCAGTTTCTACTCTAACACAACTGATTCTGCTATTGGAACTTCCATTCCAAGGTATTGCTATTGCCGTAAACAACAAAATGATTCCCCGCACCGAATGGGAACATTTTCTGCTCCATGAGAATGATAATCTGATAATTATTAAAGCTGCTTGCGGAGGATAACAAAGATGGTCAATCTACAATTTATCACCCATCAGACCGATCTGTACTCTTACTTCGAATCAGCACGTATGGCACTCAAAGGAGGATGCAGATGGATTCAACTACGCATGAAAGATGCTCCGCTTGAAGAAGTAGAAACCGTAGCACTCCAATTAAAACCACTATGTAAAAAACACGAAGCTATTTTACTATTAGATGACCATGTAGAACTGGTAAAAAAGCTGGAAGTAGATGGTGTTCATCTAGGCAAAAAAGATATGCCTATCGTCAAAGCACGCCAGATACTTGGAGAAGCTTTTATCATTGGTGGTACTGCTAATACATTTGAAGACGTCCAACAGCATTATCGTGCCGGAGCTGATTATCTAGGTATCGGCCCTTTCCGGTTTACAACTACCAAACAGAACCTGAGTCCGGTTTTAGGACTGGAAGGCTATGTTTCTATCCTTTCCCAAATGAAGGATGCCAAAATCGAACTCCCGGTAGTTGCAATTGGAGGAATTACTTATGAAGATATTCCTGATATACTACGAACCGGTGTAAACGGTATCGCTCTTTCAGGCACTATTCTACGAGCAGAAGATCCGGTGAAAGAAACAAAGAGAATTTTGTGTAGTTATTAATTATTCATTGTTCAAATCTTTAACAGGAAAAATATAGAATAATTTATCATTTAGAAAATTCATCATTCAAAATTACCATAATATGGAAAAGTTAGTAATTGCGGGACGTGAGTTTAATTCCCGCCTTTTCCTGGGAACAGGAAAATTCAACTCCAATGAAGTAATGAAACAAGCCATTCTGGCATCTGGCACAGAAATGGTGACCGTTGCAATGAAACGTATCGACATGGACAACAAAGAAGATGATATGCTGAAACATATCATTCATCCGAATATCCAACTTCTTCCTAATACTTCCGGTGTACGTGATGCGGAAGAAGCTGTATTTGCCGCACAACTTGCACGTGAAGCATTCGGAACCAATTGGCTGAAACTTGAAATCCATCCTGATCCACGTTATTTGCTTCCTGATTCTATCGAAACTTTGAAAGCCGCAGAGCAATTAGTGAAACTAGGCTTTGTAGTGCTCCCTTATTGTCAAGCAGACCCTGTATTGTGTAAACGTCTGGAAGAAGTCGGTGCTGCTACCGTAATGCCCCTTGGAGCTCCAATTGGTACCAATAAGGGATTGCAAACCAAAGAATTCCTGCAAATTATTATTGAGCAAGCCGGTATTCCTGTCGTTGTAGATGCAGGTATCGGCGCACCAAGCCATGCTGCTGAAGCGATGGAATTGGGAGCATCTGCCGTTCTGGTAAATACTGCAATAGCGGTAGCCGGTAATCCGGTAGATATGGCAAAAGCCTTTAAGGATGCAACCGAGGCCGGACGTCGGGCATACGAAGCCGGATTGGGATTACAAGCAACCAATTTCATAGCAGAAGCCAGTTCACCTCTAACTGCATTTCTAGATAAATGAATAATTATAAGAAAAGATATAATAAAATTAGAAGGTAGTTAAGTAGAAAATGTCCAAAAAATATTATATATGGAACAAAGAATAAAATTTCCCCGCTCTCAGAAAGTATATCTGTCCGGTAAACTTTATCCGAATATCCGTGTAGCTATGCGGAAAGTTGAACAAGTTCCCAGTGTCAGTTTTGAAGGGAAGGAAAAGATTGCAACGTCTAATCCGGAAATATACATTTACGATACTAGTGGAGCATTCAGTGACTCGGAGATGAGCATTGATCTAAAAAAAGGGCTCCCACGTATGCGCGAAGAATGGATTGTGGAACGAGGTGATGTAGAAAAACTTTCTGAAATCACATCAGAATACGGACAGATGAGGCGTGACGATTCTAGTCTCGATCATTTGCGTTTTGAACATATCGCCCTCCCTTACCGTGCAAAGAAAGGAGAGATAATCACTCAAATGGCGTATGCTAAACGAGGAATTATTACACCTGAAATGGAATATGTAGCCATCCGCGAGAATATGAATTGCGAAGAATTGGGAATTGAGACTCATATTACTCCCGAATTCGTACGCAAAGAGATAGCAGAAGGGCGAGCTGTACTACCTGCCAATATTAATCATCCGGAAGGGGAACCAATGATTATCGGCCGTAATTTTCTAGTGAAAATCAATACGAACATCGGAAATTCCGCCACTACTTCCAGCATTGATGAGGAAGTAGAAAAAGCATTATGGAGTTGTAAATGGGGAGGAGATACATTAATGGATCTATCAACGGGGGAGAATATTCATGAAACACGTGAATGGATTATCCGTAACTGTCCTGTTCCGGTAGGTACTGTACCTATTTATCAGGCTCTGGAAAAAGTGAATGGTGTTGTTGAAGACCTGACTTGGGAAATCTACCGGGATACTCTGATTGAGCAATGCGAACAAGGAGTAGATTATTTCACTATCCATGCTGGTATTCGCCGTCATAATGTTCATCTTGCCGAAAAACGTTTGTGCGGTATTGTCAGCCGTGGTGGAAGTATTATGAGTAAATGGTGTCTGGTAAACAATCGCGAAAGTTTCTTGTATGAACACTTTGATGATATATGTGATATTCTGGCACAATATGATGTAGCAGTTTCGTTAGGAGACGGACTTCGTCCGGGATCTATTCATGATGCTAACGACGAAGCTCAATTTGCAGAATTAGATACTATGGGAGAGTTGGTCCTCCGAGCATGGGAAAAGAATGTGCAAGCCTTTATCGAAGGCCCGGGTCATGTTCCCATGCATAAGATCAAAGAAAACGTAGAACGTCAGATTGAGAAATGCCACGATGCTCCTTTTTACACGCTCGGTCCGTTGGTAACGGATATAGCACCGGGATACGACCATATCACCTCAGCGATTGGAGCTGCCCAAATTGGATGGTTGGGTACAGCTATGCTCTGTTATGTGACTCCCAAAGAACATCTTGCCCTACCGGACAAAGAAGATGTACGCGTAGGTGTGATCACTTATAAAATTGCTGCTCATGCAGCAGACTTAGCCAAAGGTCACCCGGGAGCACAGGTACGTGACAATGCACTGAGCAAAGCCCGCTATGAATTCCGTTGGAAAGACCAATTCGACTTATCTCTCGATCCGGAACGTGCACAGACTTATTTTCGTGCCGGACATCACATAGACGGAGAATATTGCACGATGTGTGGACCCAACTTCTGCGCCATGCGATTATCACGCGACTTAAAGAAAAGTGGAAAACAATCTTAAATTCTTAAATTAATTATGTTCTCAGACGAATTAGAAAAAATATCCTGGGAAGAGACGACAAAAGCCATCTATTCCAAAACTGATGCTGATGTACGCCGCGTACTAGGCAAAAAGGAGCATCTGGATGTTAATGATTTTATGACTCTGATCTCACCTGCCGCTACTCCTTACTTGGAAGTAATGGCACGCCTCAGCCAGAAATATACAATGGAACGGTTCGGCAAGACAATTTCAATGTTTGTACCGCTCTATATCACCAATTCATGCACTAATTCTTGCGTTTATTGCGGTTTTCACATTAGTAACCCAATGAAAAGAACCATACTGACGGAAGAAGAAATAATTAATGAATACAAGGCCATCAAAAAATTAGCTCCTTTTGAAAACTTGTTGCTCGTTACTGGAGAAAACCCTGCCGTAGCCGGAGTTTCTTACATTGCCCGTGCATTGGATTTAGCAAAACCTTATTTCAGTAATCTGCAAATAGAAGTGATGCCTCTTAAAGCCGAAGAATACGAAGAATTGACTCATCATGGTTTGAATGGTGTGATCTGTTTTCAGGAGACTTATAACAAAACCAACTATAAAACTTATCACCCGAGAGGTATGAAATCTAAGTTCGAATGGCGTGTTAATGGTTTCGACCGGATGGGGCAAGCAGGTATCCATAAAATCGGTATGGGAGTCTTAATCGGTCTGGAAGAATGGCGAACGGATGTTACTATGATGGCTTATCATCTCCGTTACTTACAAAAGCATTATTGGAAAACTAAATACAGTGTCAATTTTCCACGTATGCGTCCATCTGAAAATGATGGTTTCCAGCCAAATGTGATTATGAATGACAGAGAACTTGCACAGCTTACCTTCGCCATGCGGATTTTCGACCATGATGTAGATATCTCCTACTCAACTCGTGAAAGTGCAGAGATACGGAATCATATGGCGACTTTGGGAGTAACTACCATGAGCGCAGAAAGTAAAACTGAACCGGGAGGCTATTATAGTTATCCGCAAACATTGGAACAATTCCATGTTAGTGATGAACGGAAAGCAATAGAAGTTGAGCGTGACTTAAAATTACTTGGACGCGAACCGGTTTGGAAAGATTGGGACCAAAGTTTTGACCAACTTCAGAAGAACGGTGTCCAGAGATTTTCACCATTATAATCATTTAAAGCCATAATCATTTATGCGATACAGCAGACAAGTTATACTTCCTGAAATTGGGGAAGCAGGTCAAGCCAAACTTAAGAAAGCTAAAGTATTGATTGTAGGCGTGGGAGGGCTAGGCTCTCCCATTGCCCTTTATTTAGCAGGAGCAGGAGTCGGAACTATCGGATTGATAGACGATGATAATGTCAGTATCAGCAACCTGCAACGTCAAATATTGTATACTGAGATTGATATGAATCGTTCCAAAGCTGTTTGTGCTGCCGAAAGACTCTCTGCACTCAATAGTGAAATCTGCCTGCATTCCTATCCTACACGGCTCACTACTGGGAATGCACACGAACTCATAAGCAGATATGATATCATAGTAGACGGTTGCGACAACTTTTCTACCCGCTATCTGATCAATGATACATGCGTTAATTTAAGAAAAACATATGTCTATGGTGCAATATGCGGATTCGAAGGTCAAGTTTCTGTTTTCAACTATGGGGAAAACAAAAAAAACTATCGTGACTTATATCCCGACGAGGAAGAGATGAAACAGATACCTCCTCAGTTCAAAGGTGTTATGGGAATTACCCCTGCTGTTGTTGGAAGTATTGAAGCAACAGAAGTGCTGAAAATAATCTGTGGTTTTGGCGATGTTTTGTCAGACAAATTATGGACAATTGACCTGCGAACACTCCAATCTAACATATTTTCACTATAAACGTTGGTTTCTGAAATACCTTATTACTAACTTTGCTAAACTTAACAGTCTAACAAAAGAAATGAAACTAATAGTAGTTACCCCCCCTGCTTTCTTCGTTGAAGAAGATAAGATTATTACTGCTCTCTTCGAAGAGGGACTGGATATTCTACATCTTAGAAAACCGGAGACTCCGGCTATGTATTCAGAGCGCCTGCTAACGCTTATTCCGGAAAAATACCATCGGCGAATCGTTACACATGAGCACTTTTATCTCAAAGAAGAATTTAATCTGATGGGAATACACCTGAATGCACGTAATCCAAATGAACCCCACGATTACGACGGTCATGTTAGTTGTTCATGTCATTCCGTAGAAGAAGTGAAAAATAGAAAACATTTCTACGACTATGTATTCATGAGTCCAATTTACGATAGTATCTCCAAAGTAAATTACTATTCCACTTATACAGCAGAAGAATTACGTGAAGCACAAAAAGCAAAGATCATCGACTCTAAAGTGATAGCATTAGGTGGAATCAATGCTGATAATTTATTAGAAATAAAAAGAATTGGATTTGGCGGAGTTGCCATATTAGGTGACTTATGGAACAGATTCGATGCATGTTCAGACCAAGATTACTTGGCTGTTATTAA
>NZ_JAQVBV010000122.1 GCF_028690125.1 Bacteroides sp.
TTGCAAAATCATGAATCATCAATTAGTGACCACCCTTCACCTACCTGCCGGAACGGAAATCATTCCCGACTCAACTTTACTGGAAGAAGAGGTGAAAGCACTGGCAGAAAATGACTGGCAGCAATTGGCTACTCAAAGCAATGTAGGTTTGCAACAAGCACATTTGGCTGTGAAAATGAACCAACAGAAAGCCAAACTGGAACGTTCGGAGCTCCTTCCCAAAATAGCTCTCGTTGCAGGAGAACATTTGGATGGTCCCATCACCATTGAAGTACCGGTATTGAACAACAATTTTAATTATTGGTATGTAGGAGTAGGAGTCAAATACAACCTTTCCTCATTGTTCAAAAACAATAAAAAAGTCCGTCAGGCAAAATTGAACATACGAAAATCACAGGAAGAATATATTCTTGCACAAGAACAAGTTGAGAATGGTGTTCAAGCCAATTATGTCAATTTCCTTACCTCTTTTACCGACTTACGTACACAAGAGAAAAGTGTAGAACTGGCTAACCAAAACTATAGCGTAACCAGCAACCGTTACAAAAATGATCTGGCATTACTTACTGATATGCTTGACGCCAGTAACATGAAGCTAAGCGCTGATCTCGGTTTGGTTAATGCACGTATCAACGTGATCTACAGTTACTACAAAATGAAATATATTACACACACCCTTTAAAATATAATAGATTATGATAGCTAGAAAAACTCAGAAGATTATCTATAACATTCTGATTCTTTGTTTTCTCTTTGGCGGTGCAGCCTATGTTTGTTCCCGTTTTCTTCATTTGGGAAGTATAGAATATACTGATAACGCACAAGTTAAACAACACATTACTCCAATCAATACCCGCGTACCGGGATTTATAAAAAGAATCTGTTTTGAAGAATATCAGCCGATACACAAAGGTGATACGTTGCTTATCATTGAAGATGCGGAGTTTCGTCTTCGCGTTGCTCAGGCGGAAGCAGATTTGGCAAATGCTACGGCAGGAAGGCAAGCTACCACCATTGGCATTGCCACCACTCAAAACAATTTAAGTGTAAATGATGCAAGTATAGAAGAAGTTCGCGTACAAATGGAAAATGCCAAACGTGAATTGGATCGTTTTGAAAAACTACTGAAAGACGATGCAGTTACCAAACAACAATATGATAATGTACATACAGCATACGAAGCAGCAAAAGCACGCTACGAACAAGTATCACGTGCCAAGCAGTCTACATCGTTAGTTAAAAGTGAACAGACCCACCGCTTAGGACAGAATGAAGCAGGAGTCCGTCTGGCAGAAGCTGCACTCGAGCTCGCTCGCTTGAACCTTTCTTATACAGTTATCATTGCTCCATGCGATGGAACTACGGGGCGAAAAGGAATACAGGAAGGACAACTGGTACAACCGGGACAAACAATGGTTGATATTGTAGATAATAGTGACCTGTGGATCATAGCCAACTATCGCGAAACCCAATTACCTAATATTAAAGAGGGAGCCGAAGTAGAAATGACCGCAGACGCAGTGCCGAATATAATTTTCAAAGGAACTGTAGAATCCATTTCGGATGCAACAGGAGCAGCTTTCTCTATGATTCCACAAGATAATGCCACGGGAAATTTCGTAAAAGTAGAACAACGTATCCCCGTCCGCATCCGTCTGAAAGGAAACAAGCCCGAAGACTTGAAGCGTTTACGAGCAGGGTTCAATGTAGAATGTGAAGTAAAATATTAACGTATGGGAGCACCTGTTTTAAACGGTCCTTTCACGATGCCGATGTTCCGTAGCTTTGTGCCACGGAAAATACAACCGTGGATTTACCTATTCATAGCTGTTACCTTCCAATTATCGGGGGGAGTTTATTTGGGAGCATTGAATCAAATGATCGGTGGCAAAGTGCTGATGCGTGAAGATATTCTCATGTGTATGTACGCCAATCTGGCGGGAATGGCAATCTACTTTCCGCTGTTATTCCGAATGAAGTTCCGCTTTACCAATAAAACTCTGCTTACATCGGCAGCATTGGGAGTTTTGATTTGCAATCTGTTAGCACCATCCATTAGCTTTCTTCCACTTCTGTGGTTGGTATGCTTTATTGAAGGTATGTGCAAAATTCAGGGAACTTTTGAATGTATGTCCAATATCCAGTTATGGATGACGCCAACACGAGATTTCACTGTATTCTTTCCATGGCTTCATATTGTTATTTTAGGTAGCATTCAGTTGTCAGACTTAATAACGACTTATTTAATGTACCACTACAACTGGACCTATATGCACCTCTTTATCGTTGGATTAATGTTAATAGTCTTACTTATACAGATTACTTGTATAAAACATTTCCGTTTCATGCGCAAGTTTCCACTATTCGGTATCGATTGGCTAGGTGCAGCTTTATGGGCGGTATTATTAGCCGAAATCGCTTTCCTATTTAATTACGGTGATTGGTACGATTGGTGGAACAATCCTATTATCCGGCAATTATCGGTAGCCATCATCATCACCTTAGCATTTTGTATCTGGCGCATGATGACCATCCGCCATCCATTTCTCGAACCTAAAATGTGGACTTACCGGTTTTATTGGCCGTTACTAGGACTGATAACTATAGTAGAAGCATTTCTGGCAACAGAACACGTATTGGAAGAAGTCTTTTATGAAGAAGTGATGAAATATGAAGAAATGGTCAGTGTACAATTAGATTGGTTTGCTATCATCGGTATCGTAGGCGGTTGCTTATTTTCTTACTGGTGGATGCACATAAAACAATATAATTATGTACGCCTCATCATCGTCGGGTTTGTTGGACTAATAGGTTACTTAATCGGATATTACCTGACTTTTTCTACCGACATTCATATCTCCCAACTCTATCTGCCAACGATTTGCCGAGGATTTGCTTATGCAGTATTAAGTGCCACTTTCATGGTATGTCTGGAAGAGATTATGACCTTTCAACATTTCTTTCAAGGATTAAGCGTATTCAATATGCTTCATATGGTAGTCGGTGGAGTATTAGGCTGTGCGGTCTATTCGCAAGGACTGGCTTATTACGTACCTGACAATCTGGGACGTTACGGATCGGCGATCGATCATGTATCTTTCAGTAGCAATCCATTCCATCTTGGTCATTATATGGAAGAGTTTATTAGTCAGATGATGGAAGTGAGCATCAAGCAAATTTACGGCTGGGTGGCCTATGTATGTATTTTCCTCTTTCTACTGTTATTACTCTACGACTTCCCGATACGCCGTTCCTTGAAACGTATGCCCAACTGGAAAAATGTAGCCCGGGAACTTAAAAATACATTCTGGCGTACATCACATGCTCCATCCGATAAAAGATAATAAAATAACATATAATTTTGCCATACAACTACAATTCCGAACTTTTATTCCTACATTTGCAGTCAATTGATAATTTACATAAAAATACAAATACTATGGCTAAGATAACCAAAGAAGCCGCTCTGCTATATCATTCACAAGGCAAGCCCGGCAAGATTGAGGTAGTTCCTACCAAACCTTATAGTACACAGACAGACTTATCACTCGCTTATTCTCCCGGTGTGGC
>NZ_JAQVBV010000029.1:0-3038 GCF_028690125.1 Bacteroides sp.
CTCTTTTTGAAGTGGATTCCATACGAAATATCCGTTCATTAGATTAAGGATATCAGTTATTGGTGCTTTGTGGTCGAACGCCATCCGAACAAGATCTGACTGTGTATCAAGTATTACCATGTTTGGTTCATACTCTAGCTGACTTTTCAGTCTGGCTTCAAACTCTTCCCTGATCTTGTTCTCTCGTTCATTCAATGCGTCGCGTTCTTTATTAATTTCCGCTAGCAATGGATCAACTTCAGCTGCCCACTTGGCCCGACGAATTTCAGATATGAGTATTCCTCTCTGATCTGAAACTACTTCTTCGAACTTTTCTCTAAAGAGTTCAGTTCCAATGTTCTTGTTCATGCTATAACCTCGATGAGATTGGAATTACTTGATGGTGTAATTGTAATCAGAGTGTCAGAATCTGGTGAAGTAACACCACCAGTCACCAATCTCAATGCCATACTACGGATTTGCACCGTATAGCTGTGCGCGACCCAGCTACCACACCTGTCGATGGCGCGTATGGCGAAATGTACAGTCAATTTTTAGAGATGTATTCCCTCTAGTTTTATTTAAATACTGGTGATTGAGCTCGATGCGAGGTCTAAGTGTCATCATATCAGCCAATACCCATCTCAAGGTCACACCGCCGTGTGATATTGACAACCTAATGCGCATATTGGAATTCGAATCCAAGTTTCAGGCTTGGAAGGCCCGTGTTCTCCCACTAAACTATATGCGCAATGAGAAGATGTTAATCATCTTCTACCGAATTTTTTAAAGCTTCTTTATGAACGTTAGATCCTTCGTATGTCTCTACCATTCCGGTACAACATTCGCCCCAACCAGGATCCATTTCATCCTGATCATTATTTGCAGCTTCCTCAGTTAAGAACCACCTTGGATAAGCTGAGCCATCACCGCAATCTACAATTGAGTAGTAAACAATTATTGGTTTTATTTTTGTTTCTATCATAAAGCCCTCGTGATCGGAATCGAACCGATCTATTCTATATGTCATAAGTGTGTGGAGGGAACTTAGAAACGGTGTACGGTGGCTTTTGTGTTGTGTCAAACGGCATCGAAGTAACACCGTACGTCACTAAGTTCCAAGTGCCAAGAGGAAGATTTGAACTCCACCTCGTCGTCCCAATCGAAGAACTCCCATTCATTCAAAAAGCGCTTTCGCACTTCCAACAACTGAACGGGCGTATTTTCGCGTGCTGCCTGATTACACCACTCTCGGCACATTGAGCATAAAATTAATCGAATCAATTATATCTATTGCATCTGGTACTGTTTCACACTGGATGCCGAAAAACGGCATCATGTGTGTGACTACAGTGATCTTATCTGCTTCAGTAATGGATGGATTAGTAATGAAACCAACAAGTCTATTATAGAATTTGAAATGCCAGCCTACGAATTGTGATTTCTCAGGAGGTTTCGCAGTTAAGAAGTATTCAGCTGTCACTTCTCTTCCGTGTCTGACATAGCTCATTACTGTTTCAGAATAATCCATCGCAATTACTCCCTAATCTTATATAGGTATTACAGGTATTTAAGTCTTACTCTTAGTCGTCGTCTTCATCTGCGCCGAAAAGGCAACTGAAATCATACTCCTCGAGATCGTCTCCGAAAATCGCACCGTAGATTCCGAAGATGTAGGCGATGAGGACTACAAGTGTGGCCAGGCCGAGCAGGATTGCGGCGAGTATAGGCATTACAACGATAAGGGTAGCTACTACAAGTGTGCTTGCGATAATTTTCTTAATTCTTCTTATAACGGACATATGAAATCAACCTCTTTATTGTGTATATTTGATAGACTGCGTGATCACATTTGATACATTTTGTTCTTGTGGCTATGTGTGCGTGTTTATGACCGGGAATTTGTATGATGGAAATGTGGGGCAACTCAAACTGAGTGCCACCACAAACCACACATTTAGACCTTGTCATAATCGATCAGTACCGTGAGTGCTCCTTCCGGCGTTCCATAAGGAACAACAAAATCAAAAGTAACATCCACATGCCCACCAGCAGGTACAAGTATGGTCTGAAAGGAACAGTTCCAGTCACCCGTGTCCACTGGCGATCCAGTTATATCACTTGCTGTCAGGTTCGTTGGTGTAAGAGTTATATCTGCAGAACCATTATTGGTTATACGCTGGATTATCTGAAGCTCAGTTCCGGGCTTTGCGTGCGGCGTTCCACCACGGATATCGAAGTCTATGTTGTTATCAACATTCGCACTTCCGGCTTTAACTTCGAAGGTGAACTCTTCTTTGTCTGCCTGCCCATTATGTCCATTATCATAGACGGTTACCCAACCTTTGTATACACCTGTCTTGAAATCAGAACAATTGAGGTCAACTGAATAGTTACCATCAGGTCTTACTGGTACATTGAAATCTGGCGCGGCTTTCTTATTTAAGTTGAGCGTAATGTTTTCAATCTGCTGCGGCCCATGTGGGGTGAAGATTGAGAACACAACTGCTACAGTCGGGTCATCTGCAAGATACACTTCAGCTGTGGCATTACACGCGGTGATCTGCGATTTAGAATAATCTACATTGCATCCTACAGTTGAACGGATGGCACTGGCTGGTGTTGCACAAAGGATAAGTGCAACTGCAAGTATTGCGAAAATCTGTCTTAACATAGTAACTCACTCCATACAATTTCGTATTTTCGTGTTTTCAAAAATGTGAGAATTGTTTCGTAAGCTGTTTTTGGATCTTCAATCTTTGCTATGAGTTTACTCATTGCTGAGTATTCTTCGTTCTTAACACCTTTTGATGTTGCGATTGTGCAAAAATCGACTGATTCTGCATTATCACCATCAAGTTGGCGGACTATCGACAGTTTTGTACCGTACATGATAGTCGGCTTGGCTTTGATCTTCATGGAACATCACCGGAAACGGATCTACGAAGCCTGCTTCATTGAGGCATGCAATTGTTTCATCACGCACCCATGTTTCTATGGCATCTTTTCTGCGTTTAAATTCCATACGCTCATGCCAGAATTCATCTGGAAATTCGGCA
>NZ_JAQVBV010000029.1:3138-5922 GCF_028690125.1 Bacteroides sp.
GGCATGTCTCATTCAACTCGTATGTGAACTCGGCGTCAATTATATGTAGGAGTTCATATCCAACTGTACGTGCCGCCATTTCAATCATTTGATTGAATCGGGGCTTCATGTTTTCGACTACTCGGATGTTGTTTGTTATTACATGTGTCCTGATTGTAGTCCATTTATATTCGTCTGGCTGTTTGGTCTGATACGAACCATCGAGTGAAAGTATGTAGAGAATTTCGCTGTCCTCATGCACAAACATGAGTGCTCCTGTGGCTTCGTCAACAGTCGCGCGCTCGTTTGTGTCAAGGATCAGGTCGATGTGGCACTTGATTAAGTGCTCTCTTGGATCAGTTTCGTGGAATGCGGCATCACACAGTTCACAAAAGTGTATGCGGTCTCCGTGGGCGTTCGTGCCTTCGTAAGTCCAAGAGTCGACGGCTTCTTCCAACTCTTCACCTTGTTCGTTAGTCAGGCCAGTAACTACTTGCATAAAGCCATAGTCGTCGGCGAATTGCCAATTGGTATCGCCTATGGCAAGTAGATGACCGGGAATTAGAACGATCATTGGGTATCGTGCTCCTTAAAGCGAATTGAGACAGCTTCACAATTTTTGAAGGAAGTTCCATTAATAAAACTTACGTCGGATATAACATATCCCATTGTTGCAAGTTTGTCTGAGACTGCCTGATGTGCAGTTTTAAACTCGGCAACTGAGAAATCTCCGGCAAATCTTATACATTGCTCATCTTTATCGAACGAAATGTTAATGCGACCTTGGTCAAGGGAGACTGTTCCAGTCGTACAGTGACCTGCCGCGAATTCGTTCAATAAAAGTATCGCTGCGGCTTTCATGCTCAGCTCCACTTTATCTGGACGCCCTGGGCACCGATAAGTGTCGCGCTGTTTATGAAGCACACATCAGTAACAAACAGATCGTAGTCACCGAGGACACTCACGATAGCTGTGAATATGCCGATGAATTCTGTCGGGTTGACCTTGTTGGTAAAGACGATTTCTTTACACGGTCTGTCAATTGTTACAAGCTGGTCGTCAATCTTTACGGAGCCGGTGAAATATTCACCGCCCAAAATGCTGTTGAGTAGGTGTATTATTGATTCTCGCATCGTAAACACTCCATTGTTCACTGCAAAAGTCCGAAGTCAGATGCCAAATTGGTAAGTATCATTATTGCGACCACAACTTTGCAAATCGTCACTAAGCCGGGAATCGCTTTCGGCTCACCTATTTTGAAATCTGCCCATCCATGCATTTTCGTCCCATCCATTGTACAAATTTGTGCATCAGCATTATAAGATCTTTTGCATCTTAAGATCAAAAGATAGTTTTCGTTTTCAAGATCTATCATTCGTATATGGCTTCAGAAGAATCTTTTGAAACTTTTGAATCTTATGTGCATATGATTCATAAGTTTCGAAAGACTCTTGAGAGCATAAGACTCGAAAGACTCTTGAGAGCATAAGACTCGAAAGACTCTTGAGATTTTAAAGAACTAAAGCTCTATAATATATATATATTAATAATATATAAGAATATGTTATTATGTTCTTACTCTGTTCTATCTTCCTTTGCATAACTCATGTAACTTGGGTGATATCGTGGGAATCAATCCGGCTGTAAAATTGAGTGTGACCCATCTGAGAGGCTCAAGGTTAAATTTTTATGGTGTGTTTGGTATGTTTACCTTAACTTACCCTTTGAACTTAACCTGTGACCTCTCAGATAGGTCTTGTGGGATCTGGTACAGTTGATCACGATTTTTACCAAGGATTTACTCTCTATTTTTGCAACATGTCGACTCTACGCGAATTTTACCTTCTTGCCATTCGCGTGTCCTTTCGGCCTGAATCGCTATTGCTCTCTCATTGATCTTGCGTTGCCTGATTTTGTGATCTGGACTCTCTCGTCCAGTCTTCCAAATTCTTCGCATGAATCATTCACTCTCCAGCACCTAAGTGCATAAGTGTTGTCTGATGTACGCTCCTGTGCATCAGTTGTTCATAAGTGTGAGAATGCTTGCGATTTTTCAAGAATCGCAAGCGCTGTGGTTTGTATGTATATCTTTGTACAGTCTCCCTTACTGGGACATTTCGCGCTGTTTAGCTTCAAATGCTTGTCTGCGCTTCTGACGTTCTTTCCTGTCCATGAGTTTCGGGCTTTTCTTTGGCTTCTTAGCCAACAGCTGACGTTGAAGGATCTCCATGTTCTCCTGCACATAGGCTGGAGGAATCCAGTTCTCCTTGCGTCCTTTTACGAATGTTACTTTCGGGCGATCCTGTGCCATCTCGCGCTGTATTGCGTTTGCTGCGGATTTAAAATCCTGCATTGCGTCTACGGCTTTGTCGCCTCGCTTGACCGTGCGAACTCCACAGAGAACGCCCGATTGTTTACCCATGAATAGGTTATTTCTTTCTTGATCTGTGAGTCTTTTCTTGACGCTCATGTATCTTCCTCTTGATATGGTCTATTCGTATCGTTAGGAATTCGACACTTTCGATGTGTGGTGTTCTGCATTCGGTCGGCGGATTTAAGCATCTGTAGAAATCACTTTCGATGATTTCGCCACGTGTTGTCGTTTGTAAAATTTTAACCGGCACAGCCGGAAATTTCTTATACACTCCAAATCGTACGTGTTTCATCGATTCGTAGTCGGTTGGACTTATAAGGTGTCCAAGCAGATAATGGTCGCCTATGCTTCGTTTCTCAGCCTGTACCTTTTGAACCCTGAGTGCTCCCAACCACTTCTCCAGTGTTACTGTTGGAAGTATGGCAACATTG
>NZ_JAQVBV010000029.1:6022-56844 GCF_028690125.1 Bacteroides sp.
TGCGCGCCATTTGTGAAGCTTTGACTTGCATTTCTGCTCACCCTTTAAAAGTGGGGAAGTTTAGAGGAACTTCCCGACCATCTCAACTCCTGTGGTGTTCATGAAGCTTGCAGCCCTGTCGATTACTCTGAGCCTTTTGGCTTCGGTCGCTCTGCGGCTCATCTCAGCCTGATAGCCGAGGACTTTGAACTGTGCGAATCTCAGTTTGTGCTGGGCTTTATCCCATTTGTGCTCGGCTTCTGAGACCTTGTATTCGGTCAGGTTAGTCTTGAGCACATACAGCTGAGCGGGAATCCGCAGGTCGCTGATGAGTCTGGTCTCTTCAAGGGCAAGATTCTTCTGTGCATCCTTGTAGTCAGTGAGGGTTGTTGCCGTATTGAGGCGCTCACGAAGCTCTGCGAGTTTCGCCTTGTCCTCATCCGGAATCTGTGCAAAGTTTGTGAGCACTTCGAGATGGCTGAGTGCCTCAAGCGGAGAGCCAGTTGACCCAACCGGTGTTGGATTCCTGTATTTGTAGGTGATCTTAGTTTCCCATGCCTTGTGTTCATCGTTCCACACAGGCTTGGAGACTGGGATCTCTTCAGCGGGATATTTTGCCATCATGTCCTTGTAGTTTTCGATGAGGCTATCCAGCTGGCTCTTGCTTATCTCTTTACCGATCATGTATGAAGCCCTTGTAGCTTCAACCTTCGTGGACTTTACCATGTTCTTTGCGCTTTCCAGCTTCTGTAACACAGTTGAGTCTGGGAGGTCTTTGCATTCATCGGTAATGTGTGCTTCAACTGATTCCTGTGTAAGTGTTGATAAGTCTACCATGTTGGTTATCTCCTGTGAATTGATAAGTTGAAGTTTCGCTGGTTTACATGTGTTCACAGCAACCTTGCAGTCCTGTGGTTCGTGTGGCAGTCTCAGCTTGACTGCGTCTATCCGATAGGCTCGGCTGTGACACTCGGTATTCCCTCTGCGAGTCTCATTGGAATCGGTGTGGGTCTTGCCCGTCGTCGTCCAATGATTTAGTAGTCTTGGAGACTACTTTCTGCTTTGGGTTTTTAACCTATCTTAAAGTGATAGAACCCTTTGGGCACTCCTATCCAAATCGCCGGATCTACCGTGCGGTGAGTATAAGAGCCTTGCAGACTTCTAAGGCAATCGCCTGTTTTCACCTTCGGTTGCCTCTCTGCTGCCCAGGCTTAGCGGAAGTCACCGACTTCCTAAAAGCCTTTCGATTGTTTCTTAGTGTTTTTAGATTTTTTGTTTTCAAAAAACCAGAAAACGAAACAATACACCCAAACAAAAATTTCCCACGCTGTATATAAACCTTTCGATCCATGAAGTCGCTCGCTTCATGTTTTCAAAAATAGACTTTAGACGGATAGGTTTATATAGGAGATTCAAAAAACCAGTAGCAAGAGGCTCGCCCACACCTATAAGTACATTATTTAAGCATTGGGTATCTTGTATTCGGTTTTTCAAATATCGCTATCAGTAAAAAAACGTAATTTTGATAGACTTATATCTATCGAGACAACAGAATTGAAAATCAATTGGGTATCCCGAAAGCGAAAAATCAGACACTCGCGCGCGCGTCTACACGCATATGTGCGCATGTGCGCGCGCACGATAGTCTGTTTTTTCGATAGCTTGCAGTTCTGTATAAATTTTTCCCAATAGTTGCCATAATAATATACTCTGGGAAAACAGAATTATGACTTCCTAAATATATTTTGAAAGTGAGACCATAATAATCTACTGTAAACAGTCTAAATTTTTTGAACCTGTTCCTATAATAATCTACTGTCCTAAGAACAGAACAGTTTAAAAAAATTAAAGAAGTTGCTATAATAATCTACTGTCTCGAAGACAAACAACTGTCTAAAGAAAAATCGTTATCAGTAAGCTTTTACATATAAAGGTAACGCTCATTAGAATCGTTATCGGTTACTTAAAGGATATAAAGGCATCGCTCGAAATTAACAGTCAAACATTCTAACATTTAAAAAAATCTTTAACTAAACCACAAAACTTAAATACCCTAATTTCCAGGCTAAAGATTTTTTAACAGTTAAGCGACAGGTTTATATATAATCGAAACATAGCTTTAATCAGGATAGATAATAAAAAAATAATAATAAAAAAATATTTAGAAAGTTATAAAAATAAACTAAAAAAAAAGAATAGGACTCTTTAATAGAGTCCTTTTTTAATTGTTTGTGTTAAGATTAAAAGCTGTTTTAACATTATGTTAATCATTAAAACAGCATGCCGTTTTTGAATTTCTGGAATTTCGGTATCAGTCGAAACAGTTGTTTTTAAGAAGTTAAGAGAATCAGAAACAACAGCCAGAACCGATAAGCTATAACTTCTTGAATCATACATTAATTCAAAAGCGCTAACGGTAGACTCTACAAGGTCTCTTATCTCTAAAGAGTAAGATCTGTTAAAAAATTTCTGAAGTGTCTCAAATTCATTCATTACAAGTTCATCAAGCTTAAACATACTCATTTACTAATCACCAATAAAGAATACACATCTATTCTATATAAAGGTATCTCACAGGACTCGAAAAATTTAAGAAGTTAAAAAATCGAAAAAAAATTAATGTTTAAGGTAATTAAGGACTATTTCTCTAATTACCTTTAAGTCTTGTTTACTCTCTTTATTAATATCGGAATTCTTTTCTAATGTATCAATAAGGTTTAAGATATGTAAAAAATTAAATTTAGAATCAGAATTCTTTATTCTGTTTGCTTTTCTTACTATGTCACAAATTACCATAAAGTTTATGTAGTGTTCGGTTTCGAGTCCTTTAATATGTCCTAAATAAGCATTTATGAATCTTACTATATCTTTATTTTGCATTTAAGAATCACCAATATTAAGAAGGAATCCATTATATATAAAGGTATCTCATAGAATCAGGAAAGTTTAGACTGTTCTCTAAAAACAGATAGCCTGGAAATAATCGCTATCAGTAGACAGCCTGGATTTTTACATATCAGAATATCATAAGCTATTATAGCTTATCAGGTTTACGTATAGCTTGATAGTTAAGTTTAAACTTAAATTAGATAGGAATACCTTAAAACGAATGAGAACTTAACTAAAAGCCTAAGAAAAAATATCCTTTTAAAAAAATTTAAATAAGTCATAAATCGAAAAAAAAATTTTACTGATTACAAACAAAAAAGTAACCAGTAGAACGAATATATATAAAGGATTGATGATAAATAAACTGATATATCCCATTTATCCATTTTATCACTTCCGAAAAATTTTTGGCGGGATTTCTCCCGCTTCTTATGTTGCTGAAACTCTGGTTACTAAGTTACATTGAACAGTTCGCCCGTTGCAGGTTACTGCTGCTGTTCTTGTTTTTGGGATCTGATATTCAGAGAACCATTTTTTAGCTCTCCTAAGTTTTTCATCGAGTCTCTTTAACTCGATTTTTCGGCTTTCGATAACAGCTGTTTGAAGCTGTATATCGTAGTCTTCACTTATTACCGCTTCAAGGCAACTGATCCTGCTTTCGTAGACAGCTCTAAATTTTTCAGTCTGTTGCTTGTAAAGCTGTCTCATGCTTTCCATTTCAGCTTCATTGCGGCGCTTGCTACCGGTTTTTGGCGCAATTTCAATTTCATTGTCAAGTCCTTTTAGGAGTCTCTTGACTTCTTTAAGTTCGCGAATTACCGGATAGTTGTTATATACATGCTTTTCAGAAATCAGTAGTCTCCGGCACTCTTTGACTTCCGAAAGAGCTTTTAACAGTTGACTTCTTTTAAGTTCAAACTGTTGCAATTCGAGAGCGGAAACCGTTTTATAAGTACAAATCGCTATCGGTTGCATTTCACGTTTAGGAATACTGAAAGAGTAGGCAACATCCGAAACTTTTTGCAGTCCGAGTCTCTCGATGTCGATTTTGACCTGTTCATCACTTACTGCACTTTTTTCGAAAGTTTCTTCCGTTATTGGTGCAAGGAACTCTCTAAAGTTTCTTGCAAGGTAGTCATCAATCTTTTCAGGATTAATATAACCCTCAGTTATAAGGTTTTCGTTAAATTGTTTAGTCATTCTTTTTAACTCCTATATTGCTTTTTGTCGCTTACGCTTTTCGACAATACATAGTATGTTTACAACCTATATAAACTTGTTGTTTAAAGAAATTTCAAAAGTGATAAAAATAAAAACAGATACAAGAGAACCATAAGCATACTTTTATAAAAGTAAAAAATTGGTTCTCTTAGAATATTTTGCAATAGTGATAAAAATATTTTTTTGAGAAAATGGACTGACTAAAAACAACATCAGTAAAACCAGGCTAAAGAAATTTAGACAGTTGTTGCGACAACTACTTTCTAAAAAAAATTTAGAGAGTTAACACTCAAAAAAAAGTTTAGACAGTTAACTTAATGGTTACTTAATTATTGCTTACGCTAACAATATATATAAAGCTATCGAATAACCACATAAAAGTTTAGACAGTTAAAAAATCGAAAAAAAAATAATTAGATTATTGCTATAATAGAGAGAACTATTAAAGCAATAAAAACGAAAATACCAAACAGAACATATCTAAAATCCATTAAATGTCACCTCCTGTTATCGGTTTTTCTAAATATAAATCGCTAGAATGAACAGGTAAAATTTTTTTCTTAAATATTAAAATGGTGTTCTCTTTATCTTTTTTCCATGTAGCATTAAAATGTTTAGTTTTATTAACGTTTTTATAAGAGAGGTATTTTATAAAAACCTCATTATTACAAGAATCGCATACAAGATAAACACCATCATACTCTTTAACTATTGAAATAAATTTTCCACAGTCTTTACATCTAACGAAAAATTCTTTTCTTAATTCGTTAGTTGTTTTTATCTTAATCTCTTTTTGTGTTATCATGCTTTATCTATATGTCATAGGTTGTATATAAACTTATTCTCTAAAGAAATTTCAAAAGACAAAAGTACAAATAACGCTTACTCATATCGAAATTTAAAAAATAAGTAATTTTTTAGAATTAGTAACACAAATTAAGAAACACTATCAGTAAAAAGCCTGGCTAGTTATAGTATATAAGTATTTTGGTTCTAATTCTATCACTATTTATCATTAAGAATAACTGGCAAAAATAATTCCATAAGTTCCATATATGCAAAAATAACTTTCTAAATATATTTAGACCCCCCTCAATTTTATCACTGTCTAAAAATATAAAAAAGGTAGGCCAAGTTCATAAACATAAAATTTAGGAAAGCTTTAAATACGATGACGGATTTTGACAAAACATATTTATATTAGTACTTTAAAATTATCGGAGGCACACGAATCAATGGCAATTCCAAACAAAGGTGGAGGAGGTCGTGTACATGTCGAACGCGAGAAAGCCACGGCACTAGGCCGTCCTTCACGAGCCCTATACGCAGATGAACCAAACGAACCAGAGTGGCCATATAACGGCCGAACAATAGGTAAAGGCAGCAAGGCAGAGCCTGCACGCCAGTGCGCAGCAGCACGAGCACATCATAAATGGTGTACCCAGTGCGAGCAGGAAGTATTCGCAACAACGACCTCATCCTGTCCAAATTGTGGAGCGTCGCCGAGCGAACTCGAACCAATTAGGTGTGATAAGATAGCAGTCCCCGGCTACAATACTTGTGCGGGGCACGGTGGCGGTTACACGTTAACTCCCCAGCATAAAGCAGCAATGATGCGTGCGAGTGTTAAAACTGGGACAACGTTCAACCAGATCTTATACTGCCCATGTAACATGTTCGGAGATGACTGTCCATACAAAGACATGTATTACGATGAGGATGCAGTTTGTCGCTGCTATCCCGAGAAGCTTCTGTTCGATAGCGTCGTTGGCCACTTCGTGGCAACATATGATCTTGATGAAGTTGCTGACGCCATTATACTTCAGCGCCTAGCCATGACAATCCTTCGCACGATGCGGAATGAGAAGTGGGTGGCCCAGCGTGGAGAAATCGTAGAGCGTGTTCGTACCTCACCGGATGGAACGACAGAGTCGTGGTTCGAACCAAACGCAGCAAGCGCTGTCATCTCAAAGTTAGACGGTCAGCTACTCAGCTGGCTCAAGAGCCTGAATGTTAACAAAGCGGCCCGTGATGCTTCAAAGCGAGCGGCAGGTGTTGGTGATCTTGCACGGCTTCTTTCAGACATTTCAGTCTCAAAAGAACAAGTAGTCACTTTTAGCGATGATGAGGATGATGCCTAATGGCGTCACTCATATCCATTCTTGAGCGCGTGCTCTTTGAACAGACGAGTATTGCACTTAGCACACGACCGATTCCACAAAACATCATTTGTACTACATATGACAAGCTGGACGACTATGTCAACTGTGCTGACTACGTAGTAATCTGTTTTGCAGAACAGTTCAAAGGCGTTGTGCGTGGTAGCGCTACAGTCCTAGTATCAGGAGAGCTTCGTTAATGGCAAAACGTAAACAAGTAACAGTGGGAGATCTGCGTAGCGATCCTGTGCTCTTTGCTGAGCATGTTCTAGGTATTACACTGCACGAGGGCCAGAAGCGCATTCTGCGCAGTCAGGCCCGTTTTATCGCAGTGCGTGCGGCCCGTCGTTTCGGGAAATCTTACGTCTTTTCAGCATACGCGGCCTGGGCAATTTGTACACAGGAGAACTATCGTGTGATTGTTATTAGTAGAATCATGCGGCAGAGTCTCGAGATGTTCAAGACCATTAAGGCCATTATAATGAACAGTCCGATGGCCGAATCAGTTGTGCGCTGTACGATGACTGAAATAGTCCTGTCGAATGGTTCACAGGTTCAGAGCCTGCCCGGCAGCAGCCCTAACACTCTTCGTGGTATTACGGCCAATCTTGTGATGGTTGATGAGGCTGCTTACGTTGATGAAGAAATCTTCATCGAAATCTACCCGACCATTCTCTCGACGAAAGGTAGGATGATCCTTATCAGTACACCCGCCTTTGAAGTAGGCGAATTCTACCGTGCCTGTATGCTCGCGAAAGAATACACAAGTTTCCATTTCACTCACGCCGATGCTGTTTGGGACGATGGAACACCATTCGTGGATCCTGATGAGTTAGAGCGCGAAATTGACAGGTGTGGTGGGCGAGAAAGTCCAGAGTACAGACGTGAATACTTGGCAGAATTTGGTAATGCTGATGGTGTCTTCTTTGATGTACAAGCACTCCGTGACGCAATGCGGGCTGACGATGGCAGCGAAGCGATCTACTTTGCCGAAGAAGGACACAAGTATGTCACCGGTGTAGATATAGGACAAATAAATGACTACACAGTCATTGCAACGATGGATATCACTGACCCGAATGCATATTGGGTTCGTGAGATCCAAAGATTTAAAGGTGAAAGTGTCGATGCGATTATCATTAAGATTAATGATGCAGCGGCGCGTTTCAATTCACAGAAAGTTCTGATCGATGAAGGAAACATCGGTCGATCAATCATCGAACATCTGAAGATTCGTTTCCCACACAGGCCGTTTGTTGGTTTCAATTTCAACGTCTCGACAAAACCACGTGTGATGATGAACTTGAACATCCTTCTTAATAGAAGACAACTGTTCCTTCCGGATGATATTGAGTTGCAGAAAGAAATGATGAGCTTTAAATACTCCACTAATGCACGTACTAAATCTATTAGTATGGGTGGAGCTAATGGTGTTCACGACGATATTCCCATAGCGCTCGCACTTTGTGTTGAAGCGGCCGAGGTATTCGTGCCTCGTGGAACATTAGGTCTTGGACTTAGCGGTGGTCGCATGCTGTTTCCCGGCGCACCAGCTCGTGTCTCACAGAATGAAAAGCAAATGAGGAAAAGGAGAAATGTGTTAATATGAGAAAAGGATCTAATGCTGGAGGTGTTCGTCAGCTTACACTAGAAGACGTAGTGCTATCTGCACCTGCACCTACACCTGTACCTGCACCAGCGCCTGCACCACTAGCCCCCGGTCAACAGACGCTGAGTACATATACTGCTTCCCTTGGTAAACAGATCACCATGCCAAACAAATCTAAATTAGCGGCAGGTGCTCCACTTACTAAGTCGGTGAAGCTACTGAAACCCGATACCCTCGAGTATCTGTATCTCACAAACGGCTATATCTTTAGAGGTATAGAACAGACAGCGGCCGCCGTTGTGAGAAATGGTTATGAAGTAACAGCATCGAATGCGAAAGATCAGAAGGTATGTGATGAGTTTATCAGGATTAACCGTCTCGACAGTCGGCTTTTAAATGCAGCACGAAACACTGCGCTGTTTGGTAATGGCTACTGGGAGATGTATGATTCTGACGACGGCCCTCGTGTTGCTGAACTACCACCAGCTGAAGTGGATTTCAAGCGAGATATGAATGGGTACATCTTATATACTGCGGATGGCATCCCTATAGGTTATGAGCAGAAAAGAAATAACGAACAACTTGCAGAATGGGACACCAACTTCATAGCACATTTTAAGTTCCTAGAACTTGGAGCATCTGATATTGGTATATCCCTCATTCAACCTGCTGTCTATTCATGTACTGAATATGGTATCATTAGACAGAACATTGCTGACTCTTTCATTCGTGCACTTAATGTGGCGCATATTGCTGTAGAAGGAGCAACACCAGAAGATCTTGAGGAAGTGGCTAATCGGATGGGTGCACAGTTTACTGCCGAATCAGTATATGTAACATCCGAACGATATAAGATGACGAATGTTTCAAATGTAGGAAATAATGTAGATCCAGCTAGATTTGTAGAGCCCCCTATTTCAGAGATTGCGGCGGCGTTCTCAATTCCAGTGGAACTGATAGCATCAACGTCAACGTTTAACCTTTCTGATTTTGAGACGAGGTATGCAGAATGGCTCGAAACAATAAAGGAAAAGCAAAGGCTAATGGCCGAAGTTCTCGAAACCCAAGTGTTCGCAACGTTCCTAGACGCTCCTGTAGACGTTAAGTTTAACGCACCGAATCCAATGGATATCAATAACCTGATGAAGAATCTTGGTTTCGCGGTACAGTCTCAGGCAATTACTGAAGCACAGTCACAGAAGATTCTTGAGAAAGCAGACGTATTTCCAGAAGTTGAGTAACATGCAATTTCATGAAGGTAAGAAGTTTTGGCACATCATATTTTCTGATGCGTCAAAATTTTCTGATTGGAAAACGATTCATCTTAAAGGTGGAATGGCCCGTATCGGAAGAGACTCTGAGAGTGAAAAATACTCTGTGCATTCCGTTATGTTATCAAAAGACAAGTATAACCTTACAGCGGCAAAGCTTGCTGCATTCTACTATGTGAGGTATTTATCATGAGGAAAGGTCAGAAAGTTGGTACTCTTACGAACAAACAACTTCTGTTCGACCATCTTCTTCTCCACAAGTGGTTTAACCAAGGTGGTGTAGAAGGTTGGAGTAAAGAGGACTTAGTCAACCAACATGTATTAATAGTTCTCGAACTTGCTAAACGTGGTATCAATCATCCTGACGTTGAAGACAAAGCGCTCGATGATGAATCAGAGCCATTTTACGATAAGAAGCTCGAAGATTCCAAACTGGCAAACTTCATTCAGGATCTTCCAGATGAGATGATTCTACATGATGAGTTCATTAAGATCGTCGGTTCTTTTGTAGAAGAATGGAAAGACGACCCGAATGATATTGACGTAATAATGCCTGTCGAAATTCCGGCAGTGAGAGAGTTCTTACGAGAATGCGGTGCTAAATTACCGATTCATGCGAACGTATCGGATGGATCCTCTGGACAGTACATGCCGATATACGAACTTGTGCTTCGTAAGTGCCAGAGACCCACTAAGTATATATATGACTACAAAGTACCATTAGGTCAGCCAGTTCCCAAACAACAGTATGAGACCAGAAACGCGTGGTTCATGGAACCCGAATTTGGTTACTACATTCAACCTAAGTTACGTGGGGAACATATTTATATACATAAAGATTGCGACCAGTTATTTGTTGACGGCGATGTTCCATTAAATGAAGCGGCGCGCACGATCCTCTTAAACTCTGGCCCTGATCAGTATATTGTAGAAGCAATTACGGCACCGTCTACTGGTACTGTTGTTATATTCGACATACTCCGTCACTCATCTACAGAACTTACAGATTTTACACTTAAGTCTAGAATGGTATTTCTTGAGAAGTTCCAGCTAGCGGCTAACCCATTCGTCTGCAAAGTCCCATCTTTCTGGGTTGATGCATGGGAGTCCGAAGAAGCCGCCCTTGCTGCAGTAGCATCTCTGAATGTACCAGAAATCATAATGAAAGATGATTATGATATGTACTACCTAGATGGTAGGAATCCTAACTGGAAAGTCATCACACTTGCTGCGCCAACCCGTTTGAAAGTCGGCACACCCAATTTCCCTGCACTTAAAGCTAATACCGGCTATGGTAAATTCGAATTTAATGATATTGAAGAAGCATGGATGTATTGGGGCAAAGGCTTTACTGCTGAGGGTGCAGTAGCTATCGAAGAGAAATATGATGGCTTCCGTTGTCTTATTCATAAGAGTAAAGATGATAAGGTCTGGATTTTTACTGAGGATCGTCGGCGCGATCTTGCCGATAATTTCCCAAGAACAGTTGAGAAGCTGAAAGCAGATTTTAAGGGTTCTGAATTTATTCTCGATTCTGAACTTGTTTGGTATGATGAGAAAGGAATGGCTCGTCCTAGACAGGATGTATCATACTTTATTCATGGTAAACAGGAGAAGATAGATGATAAATGGAGAATCGATGATGAGTTTGTAAAGTTCAATATTTTCGACTGCCTTTATTTGAATGGTACCCAACTAGTTGATCAACCGTGGACTGAACGCCAGAAAGCACTTGCGCAGGTAATCGAGAAAGATAGCGATACATTACATCGTGTAATTCCAATCCTTGCAGATAATAGGAATGAGTTTATAGCTGCAATTAAGAAGCAGGCAGGTATTCCTGGTTCAGAAGGAGCAATGTTGAAGTATACAAAGAGTAACTACCCACTTGATGGTAGAACGACTAACTGGGCTAAATATAAAACTGTGTTAGAAGTTCATTTGGAAGTAATGAAAATTGTTACGAAGAAGAGGTCTCCATCGCAGATAAAATCTGGCGATGCCTATATGTATGATGTTGGATATAAGAGGGATGGTAAACTTGAACAGATTGGCACGACATATTCGACAGGTATTAAAGCGAAGGTAGGCGATATTCTTACAGTAATTCCAGTACAAGTTATTTGGAATGAAAGTGATGATAAGTTAACATTCATGTTCCCAAGAGTCAAGGAGATCAATGAAGAGATCAAGGAACCAGATTCTTTTGAGATGTTAGTTAAGGTTGCTCAGAAAACCTGAGCAACGAAACATTTAAATACTTTGAAGTAATTTGACAAAAGATATATATAATTGAAGAGTGAGGTACAAACCTTGATCGAAAACCTTAAAATATTGGCCGAGGATCTGAAGCCATTTGAAGGTGAGCGCAAATTTGTTCTACAGCGTCATACACGCGGCGACTCAGTTCATTATGACTTACGCATGCTCGTAGGAGATGAGACACATCTCGTAGGCCTCACACTCAATCTCGGTGACACTGAGAAAGAAAAACAGTTTTTAAAAGATCCAACCGGGGTACAAGTACAGGTAGAAGTTAAATTAAGACAACCAATCTCCTGGCTTAAAGTTCAGGGAGAAGTTGAACCCGGTGGCGTCGGTGCTACTAGGTATAAACCTGCCGAATGGAAAATCCTTGATTATGGTACATATCACTTAGGTACTACTAAGCCAGATGAAGGATTCTTCGAGTTTTTCTTCAATGGTAAACACGATATCATGGAAGGTCGTTGGATCACTAGAATGTTGAAGTTCCCAGAAGATCGTGAAGATCCGAAGTCTAAAATGATTGATAGACTACTATTCTGGAAGCCCAAAGATCAGAATCCATATAAAGAGGAAAAGAAGAAATGACCAACTCAGAAGTAATTATGGGCATTAGTTTCTCTGAAGATATGGATCAGTTTGACGATGCTGGAAATCTTGTATTTTCCGGCCCAGCTCTCGAAGCAGGAGTATGGACTGATGCTCATGGCAATACCGCATACTACCCGCAGGAAATTATAAAAGCTTCGGCACCTCTGTTCGTTGGAGTTGACATTCTTTGCGAACATCAGGGAATTCCTATTGGTAAGATTCTAGAAGTCGAACCTACCGATGTTGGATTTAAAGTTACTAAGGGTATCATTACTAGTAAACGTATGGCCGCCCGCGTACTTGAAAAGAAGCTTCGAGGACTGAGTATACATGCAAACGTCAGAGTAGATCCGGTTCGGAAGATTGTACTGGAAATTTTTGGTGCTCAAGAAATTTCACTTGTTAAAAACCCTGCTTGTAAAGTTTGTTTATTAGATAGTTATAAAATGCAAGATGGTGATGAAACTGTGGTAGAAACAGAAAATAAAGCATATGAGTCTTACCCAGAACCTGATTGCGAGCAGTTTAAAGATTCACCAGAAATTTACGAAGCTTGCAAAAAGTTCGCCAAAGCCGTCGAAGTCTTTAGAAAGGCTCAGGAAGAGTGGCATGGCATGTTTACTAAGAAAGAATATGGAGATATGAAGGAATCCGCTATGTCTGAACCTGAGGAAACTCCTATTGAGGTAGAAGCATCTGCCGAAGTAGATACGGAAACGGAAGTAGAGACTGAACCTGAAATTGAAACTGAAGTGGAAGCATCTGCCGAAGCTGAAGTTGAAGTCGAAACTGAAACTGAAACTGAAATCGAAGCATCCGCTGAACCTGAAGTCGATGCGCTTAAGGAACTCACTGATAAGCTTGAGGCTGCACAGATTGAGTTAGCTGGATATAGAGCAGAAATTTCGGTTCTCACTAGTCGCGTTAATGCATACGCAACTGCAGAGAGACAGCGCCTTGAAGAAGCTGTAATGTCCGCAGATCCGAATGCAGATAAAGAATTTATCGCCACGCTTGGAGCCGCCGGTCTTGAGAAGTATCTTGAAACTGTCACGCGGATGTCTAAACCCACCGTTGGCGCAAGTAAGAAATCAACTAGGAAAGAGGAGGCAACGACCGTTTCACTGTCCGCGCCTGCTAAGAAAGATGGATTAACTAAAGATAATTTTACATCAGCTGATATAATCAAGATGCTTAAAAGCAAACAGTAAGTTAGGTGATAAATAATGAGTTCAATTGAAGATCTTAAGGAAATGACTATGGCTGCCGGCGACGAAATTTCTCACGCAGATGGCGCGAACAGAATCCCCGAAGTTTGGGGCGAAGAGATTGAGGTACGTGCAAATATTGAGCGTATTCTCCGTAGGTATGTAAGGGTTAACACCGATCTCGTTGGGAGACCTGGTGACACTGTGAAGTTACCCAAGAAAACCTACTCTGACATGGACACTTATGCAGCAGCTGCAACTGGTGGAGATCTTGTTACTATCTCACCGAATTTCGAGCTGACTCTGGATCTCGTCACTATCGAGCCAGTAGAAGTTGCTCTGGCAACTGCTATTACCAAGCAGATCATCGATGAGGCAATGATTTCCGTCCTCGATGAAGCTAGGAATAACATGGCTGATACCATTGCAGACAAGGAAGACCAGGACATTCTCGCAGCTCTTGTTGCCACCAGTGCAACCGAGGCTGAGTGTGTAACCTATGTTGAAGCAAAGAGGAACTCCGTTACTTTCGTTAGCGGAAAATGGACGACTGCTCAGGCAGCTCTTGCTCAGGAAAACATTACTTCCGTCGACGTTCTCGATCTCTCTGTAATTGTTGAAGCTTCTGAAGTAGTTATGCATGAACAGGGATTCGTTGCAGACGTTCTCTTTATCCACCCAAGGCAGAAGGCAAGCCTGCTCAGAGATGACAACTTTATCGATGCAGCTAAGAATGGTGGAACCGTTGCAAGACAGAAGGGTGTCATCGGTGAAATCTTCGGTCTCGAAGTTGTCACCACAAGGCGTGTTCCAAGCATCACCATCTCCGGTAGCGCAACTGGTTACCAGGCTATCCTTATGGACAAGTCTGCCGCAGCCGTTCTCGCAATCAAGAGGCCGGTCACCATTGAAACCGAGTACAAGCCTGCAGAAAGGAAGCACTACCTGTACTTCACTCAGATGTACAAAGCCCAGAGAGTTAACCACGGTGCTGTTGTTCTGATCAACACCGCTTAAGTGTAGATTCCTTCGGGAATCTATCCCATCTTTTTCGCGAGGGATAGCGCGTGACTCATGAAGAGGGAACCACTCTGGATACTATTATCGACATGCTCCGAGAGAGTATGCGAGAAAGTAGAGAAAGCAATAGAGAAATGAGTGCACGTTTGCTAAGTTTAGATGCGCGAGTCTCCAAGGTTAATGAAACTGTTTCTAATATGTCCGCACAGTTAGATGCGAATAACAGGAAGACCGATGCATTGGAGTGCGATGTTGAAACTGTAAAGCAGTTTATAGCTGCTGATAAAGGTTCGAAACAAGCATATACTTTTATAATTTCTATAGTAAGTGCAATAACTGCTGTGACTGCACTGCTAATTTCTCTATAAATACACCTTTTTTCGTGCAATGACCTACTACCTTCTGCCTCCAAGGTACTAGCGAGCACTTTCTATTTAATCACTGCCTAGCGTAAGCTCCGTAAGATTTATATACTATAAACACCTATTATAAGATAACATGTCTTTTTTTACATTCATTGACGGGTTTAGGGATGGACTTATTCCTAAACAAACAGCGAATATCCAGGTCACTGGAGATAAGCTCACCGAAATCTTATGCAAGGAATTCGGCGCAACATGTCACTATCATGTAGTTGATCGAAAGTATCGATTAGTTGATAAAGAATGGTTTACTACATTTATCACGAAATATTCGGCTATTGAAAAGTTTAAGTATCAATCTGATTTCTTCGACTGCGACTCATTTGCATTCGTATTAAAGGGGGAGATTGAAAGACTTCAGCTTGGACTAGCTGTTGGTTTTCTATCAGTTACTACTCCTGATGGATCATCACATATGCTAAATTTCTACGTAGATAAGTTTTCTGAAGTATTTTTAGTAGAGCCGCAGAGTGATAAGGTATTTAAACTAAAAGATTCTGGTTATACACCATTTAGATTTGAGATTTAAACACGGAGGGATGAGCATCGACGCAAGAACTTTAGGTGGGTTCGCAGAACTTCAAGCAATGAAAGTATTAATTTCAAAAGGATTTCTAGTCAGCAGACCAATTGTTGACAACTATCCCTACGATCTTATTTGTGATTGGCACGGTGAACTGAAGCGGATCCAAGTGAAAGCTACAGCGTCGATCTCAGAAAATCGCAGACGAAAGTTTGAGTCTGTAAACGGTTGTAACAGAACACTTTATGCTAGAGGTAGCATAGATTACTTTTTATGTTATGTTGTAGATCTAGATATCTGGTATGTAATACCAGCATCGATGGTCACAAGTAAAAAAATTACAGTATATCCCGATGCTGAAGAATCAAATGCTAAATTTGAAATTTACAAAGAGCGTTGGGAACTTTTAAAACAGTAACCCGGAGGCATATATTTTGACTAAAAAAATTGTTATTAATTCACAGGGCCCATTTAGCCCAAATGGAAATGGTGTAACCACCGGATTCTCTAAGGCAATTTTTCCAATCTGTGGTGAACTTGCAAAGAATAATTCGGTTAAACATGTTTGCCATGATTATCAGGGATTAGATTTTCCATTCAGTAACTATACTATTTGTCGTGGTAATAAAGACTTCGACAGAACTGCGTATGAATTAAAACTTCACGTTGAAGGAGAAAAACCAGATGCGGTACTTGCACTTAACGAACCATGGGGAATTGCGGCTTACCGCGACATTAACTTCGGTGATACGCAGCTTGTTTACTATATTCCTATAGACGGATATCCATGTGATAAGAATGCGCTAGCACTTCAGGAGCTTGTAGATCTTTATGTACCAATCACCAAGTTTGGTAAGAGTGTTCTTGAAACTGCAGGGATCTTTACAGCAGAACCAATTCCGCATTCATTCGATCCAAGGTTCTACTATCGTATGAAGCAGACACAGAGAAATGAAGTGCGGGCTAAGTATGATTTAGATGATAAGTTTATTGTAGGATATGTAGGAAGACTTCAGGAACGTAAGAATCTCATGTCACTTTTATTTGCATTCGCTAAGTTCGCTGCAGATAAAGAAGATGCGTATCTGTTCCTTAATATGGAACTTGACATGTCTTTCGCAGATTTTGATCCTGTTAGACTTGCTAGACACCTCGGAATCGATAATAGAATCATGATTCAGAGTAAGAAGGTAAATGAAATTCAGATGGGAGAGCTTTATAACTGCTTTGATTTATACCTTAATACCGCATGTAGCGAGGGATTTGATATTCCCGTACTTGAGGCAGAAGCATGTGGTGTACCAGCTGTAGTTTCCAACTATTCTGGACACGCCGAACTTGTTTCAGGACATGGCGGTTTAATTAAAGTTGACGCATATCAGGAAATGCCAAACGGTATTAACTGGGCATATGTAGACGTTGACGATGCTGTAAGACTAATGAATGAAATTTATTCATCTGTATCGCTTCGGCGCAAAGTTTCTGATGTTAACATCAAATTTACTGAAGCATATAAAGAAGAAAACGTTATGCCAAAGTGGACAGCGCTCTTTGAAAATCTAGAAGATGAAATAGAAGCTGTACGAAGTAAAGAACCAGTGAGGCGCATGAAGATATGAGAATAGATAAGCCTTGGGGTTATATGGAAGTAGTAGATTCTACTACTTTTCATAAATTTAAAACTATTGTTGTATTTCCGGAGCAGCAGCTGAGTCTTCAGTATCATGTCGATAAAGTTGAGTTTTGGGTAATTACAGAAGGTGATGCATTAGTAACACTTAATGATGAAACATATTTAGCTAGACCGGGATGGAGTTTCTTTATATTTGCTGGTGATAAACACAGAATTAAGAATATATCTACTGAACATGATCTTGTGTTTGTAGAATTAGCTGGTGGCAAAATAGTTTCAGAAGAGGATATTGTTCGGGTAGAGGATGCTTATGGTAGAGTGGTCTAATTTTAAATTACATTTTAACGGTGCAACAGATTCGACTGGGTATGGATCCGTTGGACATGATTTTATAAACCAATTGTTTTATAATGCAGGAATTGAGAATATCTGCGTTGAAACGGACTGGAGAAGTTCGTGGAATGTGCATAGTGATGAATTCACACAGCTCATGACACGTTTTAGAGCAACGCAATTTGAAAAACCAGATTTAGTTTATAATTTATGGAATCCAATTTGTTCAAAGATGTATGACATTGGAGTACCACACGTTTTAGAGACTGTGTTTGAAACTAATATTATCCAGAAGAACTGGGTTGATATCTGTAATCAGTACGATCAAACATGGTTACCGTCAGAATTTGCATATAATGCGTTTGTGGATTCTGGTGTAGTAAACTGTAAGATGCTTCCATATGGATTCACTTTCTGGGATACAAAAGAAGTTATTCCAATTATTGCACGTGATACAAGATATAAATTCTTATTTATTAATCAGTGGTCGGAAAGAAAGAATGCATATCAGACTGTAGAAGCATTTTGTAAAACATTTACTGCTAAAGATAATGTTGTGTTATATATTCGTAGTTTTGTTCTTGGTGGAATTGGTCTTACTAATGATTATATAAAAGAACAGGTAAGAAGTATTAAGGCAAAGTATCCAGACAGCCCACAAATTATCTTACTTGATTTCTTCCGCGATGATAAACTTCCAAAATTATACAATTCCGTTGACTGTCTTCTGTCACCATCCAGTGGCGAAGGAGTAGGAAAAACAATAGTAGAGGCAATGTCTCAAAAACTTCCAGTAATTACGACAAACTGGAGTGCTATGTCTGAGTACTGTACCGATAAGAACTCTTTATTGCTTAACTATGAATTAGTTCCAGTTAACGTACCACCGAATGTAGCAAAAATGTATTATTTTGAAGAGCCCGGAATGGAGTGGGCAAGTCCGAATTTCGATGAATTTTGTGAGTATATGCAGGCTTTAGTAGATGAGCCAGCACTCGGAGTAAAGTTAGGAACACAAGCAGCAATAGATGTTAGAAAACAGTTCGATTGGAAACCACTCTTGGATGCAAGATTATCAGCATTCGAAGAAGCAATGGGTTACTATGAATAAGCAGTCTATAACACTAGGAATTATTTCATATAATGAAGGTGCTCTTATGGAGCGCCTTCTTAACCAGCTTGCAGAATTTGTAGATGAGATTATAGTAGTCGATTCGTTCTCAACAGATAATACCCACGAGATTATTTCACGATTTAAGCATGCCAAACTTTTTAACTCTACAATTCGTGATAATTTTGCGCTGATACGAAATGAAGTAATTGCCCATTCATCTAGTGATTATATATTGATGATGGATTGTGATGAGCTATTAGAAAACCCAGAGGTGTTTTTTAAACAGACGTTTACTGAAGATGCCTATATGTTTCCAAGGAAAAATTATGTTGATGGCGAATTCATGAAAAACGCATATCCTGACTATCAAGGGAGATTGTTCAAAAATAATGGTAAAATCAAATATGAACGAGCTGTTCATGAAGTGTTATACGGATACACTAATATTATACCATTAGCCCAACACTTATTTCATCACAAATCGAGAGAAAAGTTTATTAGTAATGACAGTAAATACAGAAGTATAATTAATAATGGAGGTAATGGAATGTCCATTGTAGATATGTCAGATGATACTATATTTAAAGGATGGTATCAGTACGAACAATTTCCTAACGGGGCAGCATCTCGGTGGTGCTCGGATAATGGTAGCGTGACTATAGAGTGCGCAGATCCAAGTATCCAAGCTATTGGTATTTATATATCAACTGTTGGGAAGTTTAAACAAGCTAGATTAACAGCAAAAGCTGGTCGTAAGGTTGTTGGTAAACTTGATTTTGAACCTGAACGTGGGACTTATTTTATTCCAGTTAATGTCTCCGATGTGGCGCCAGCTACAGTTACCCTTAATATTATTAAGTGTTGGGATACACGGGAGTATGTAAATGATCCACGTACTCTTGGCTTATTTGTGGATCGAATTTGGACTGAAGCGCCTGGTACTATAGCCGACTTTAAAGTTCTATTCGAACCAGATGTAAAGCTTACCATTAAAGGTGATGCACATGATAATGGTATTATGCCATGCATCGTATCATCTGGTTATTGGGAAACTGCAACCCAAAAAGTCATTGACAAATTTGTAACAACTGACGATGTATGTCTTGACGTTGGTGCAAATATAGGTGCAATTGCAATTCCACTTGCATTAAGAGCAAAGAAGGTTTTTGCATTTGAAGTAGGGAACGTTCCATATGGATACCTCTGTAGAAATATTCTAGAGAACAACTTAACAAACATTGAAGTTGTTAAAGGTGCAGTAGCAAATGAGCCCGGCAAACTTTATTACTACTACACATATCCAAATGTTGGTGGATCATTCGTATCTACAGAAAAACATAGTAATTCAAACGGTTTGACGGAAGAAATTGAGGCATTTGCACTTGATTCAATGATCGATCGCTTTGATCGGGTCGACTTTATAAAAATGGATATTGAAGGATATGAATTAAATGCACTCAATGGAGCAGTAGAGTTACTTAAGAAATTCTCACCAAAGCTCTATATTGAGTTTAATCCAGTAGCATTTAAGAATATGCACGGGAATGAAATTAAACCTCTTTGGGATTTCCTGGCAAATACGTATCCTTATATATATGTCGTAAGAGACTGGAATTTAAGACGTGTAACAAGTTACGAAGAAGTAATGAGTGAAATTGATTTCACTACAAGAACGCTAGAAGACCTGTTATGTCTAAATGAGGAGTATATAGAATGACTATAATTATCGAACAGATTGCCGCCGGAGTGATTGCAGGATTTCTTACAGGATTAGCATCAATGAATGCGTATCTCAAGAAACGTGCTGCAAATATTTCAGACGAAGAAATGGATCAGCTAGCTGCAATGACACTGCAGTCATTTGAAGATGGTAAGCTTTCCAAAGAAGAACTGTTTACAATCCTGACCAGTTTAATTAAGTTTTCGAAGGACTAAACATGACTGCGACATTTTCAATTCCGGTATTTACTCCGGTGTTGGAAACAATATCTATTTTTGTAGACGGGGAACTGTTTGATACAGTTCCCGGTTATCAAAAAGAATATTATTCCAACGAAATAGCAACTGGAGCTGTAATTACAGTTGGCGAAGAAGGTAATACAAGAACCATCACTACATTCGAGGCAGACTTAATTAGTCGTATTAGAATTGTTTGCCAGTTAACTGCGGATGAATTGAGTGATTCTGACATAGTAGCTTTAGTATCTGTCGCTAGACGGGAAATTCTACTGGAAATTTCGCAATATGCTTATGGTGATGAACTTAAGCTTATTACCGAAAACTATTATAAACTTCCAAATAAGTTCATTTTTGACTTTAATTGCGGCGGAACAGTTTCACCACTAGACTTGGAAGTTTTTAAGCAGACTTTACCAATCTATGAATTCACTGAGAAGGAACCAGTTACCATCATCAATATGAACGCTCGAGATGGATGGATTCAACTTGATGTTGAGATAACTGGAAGTCAAGTACTTAAAGCTAACTATTACTACACCCAGCGAGATGCTAGGTATGACGATCTAATTAACATGTTGTCATGGAAGATCGCGAGTATCTATTATACTGCACAATATACCTCATACGATAACGGTACGGCCACAGATGCCAGCCAAATTAAGATTGGTGATATCACGATTAAAAACAGTACAAGCTCTGGTGAATCATCATCTACTGCTTTCATACGTGATAGAATGAATAAAACCGAAGCGCAGTTTAGGAAAGTAATCACTTATTTTAAACGTGGCTTCTATAGAGTTAAATAATAGAAAGGTTTAAATACAACTCTTTTCTTTGCAGAAACATATATATAGTAGGAGATACCATGATTTATAATTGCACAGATCCAATAAGGAGCATTGGGCACCCACTTTATCGAATTCGTGTCGTAAGCTGGGTAGATAATAATGGTTTTCCTACTAAGAAAACTATTGTTGATACCGCATTTAGTGGTTCTCTACAACCTATGACTTCTGAAGAAGTCTCTAGATATCCACAGGGATATCTGAAAACTGGTAGCATGAAGTTATATGCACCCACTTCAGACGTACAGTTACAACCAGATGATCTAGTTAAAGATGAAATTAATAGAATTTGGTGCGTCAAGACAATCGATGACTGGGAACTAGACGGTGGTTATAAAAAGTACATACTTGAGCGGGCGATATTAAATGGCTAAAGCAATTGATTGGGAAGATTTAGCTGGAGTATTAACTACTGTTGCAGCTAAAACATGCGCTGCTGTAGCGTATGAGTACTCAATTGGTGGCGCAAAAGAAATTGCTGAAGCTTGGGCCAATCAAATAATTGAGATCTTGTACAATCCTACACAATTTGGTATTCCGGAAAAAGCACAAGCCGAAGAAACGTTATATATCGAATCTGGTACACTCTTAAGTAGTTTAGCGATTGAAGTAAATACATTTACCGAGAGTAATAAAGTTAGAAGTGCAATCGCTATTACTGTAGATGATGGGGCAATTGAACCTCGTAGTAAAGAATCGGTTGCTACAGTTTTAGCATATATTTCATTCGGTGTAGATTCCGGTACAGTTAATATACCAGAACGGCCGGTGTTTCAACGTGCACTTGAAGAGATAGGAATAGCCAGAGTAGTCAAACTAGCGTATAGCGATGTTAGGCAAAAAATGCAGCAAGGAGTTGTCGCAAAGGGATTTGAAGAATCTACAATTAGGAAGCGTGTAGCGCGAGGTGGCGCGGCGATGACCGCAGCCGAAGAACTTACACGATACTCTAAAGCACAGCGCGATCCCCATATTATTGGGCGATTTACAGTTGATGGTGACAATGTAAGTTTTGCTTGGACGTGATCTAATGATTCCAGAAGAATATAAGATATTATTACGTAATAGTTTGCCCAGTGTTACCATCGATGGCAGAAACATAACACGTGTGCTAGAGTCATTTTCCCTAAATGAATACGTTAATCCTGTACTTGGTATAAACTTTTTAGACGAATGGCGAGAATATTATAATTCCATCGATCAGTATCGTTCGTTAATCCAGGCTACAGATGATGATGGTAATTTACTATGGGATGATGAAGCCGAAACTATACCAGTTTATGAAACAAATAAGTTTCAGTTTTCAAAGTACTATTCAACTAGAGTACGGTTTACAGTAGTTGCAGATGATGTGACAACATCAACTGATGTTGTAATACCGATCGTTGAGGATACTTTAGAATATGAGATAGAACCATTAATACAGATTAATTCAATTAGCAGTGAAGTTGATTACACAGTTAATACAACTAATACTGGAATAATCTTCGCAACACTTCCAACTGAACAAACCGTAACGGTTAACTATTCGTATATTTCAAGAGGATATACGGTTGCTCACTCCATAATGCAACAGGCAATTGAATGGATGGAATTGTACTTCGGGGATATATTTAAACCAATTAATGGATTCATTGTTGATAGAGGCTCTGTTACAGACATTTCTAGAATAGTTGGTAGTGATTTACTAACTGTTATTAGTTATGACTGCACTGTCGCTTGTAAGACAACATTTATTAAAGTGCTCTCCGATGATGAATTTATCCCAGTAAAACAAGTGATCGTACGTATCAATGAAGAAACAACAATAATTGAATGAGGAAAAGAACATGCAGTTTGTAAATATTGATGTAGATACAACTGGTCTTTATCAGGTTCCAACCAGTGACAAAGGGACTGTCGCTATTGTAGGTGTTGGGACAGGTAGTGGATCCTTAGTTCCTGTAAAACTTGGGTCTTACGCCGAAGTTGATGCCATCTACCCAACTGACAGTGAGCTCTCACTTGCTATTAAGTTAGCATTTGAAAATGGTGCTTCTGGTGTCTGGGCTGTGGAAATTGATGACCCGAAGAGTTTAACTGGTGTTGAGAATGCGCTCGAAGTCCTTGAAACCAAGGATGTCCAGATCGTTGTCCTTGCCAACACTGTCGAACTTAGCGACACCGCATACATTTCAAGTGCACTCGATAATCATGTAGCAAGTTCAGTCACAGAAAGAGTCGGTGTATTCATGCTTGCAAGTGGAGAAGATGCATCTACTATGCCGGCTGCTATTGGTAATCTGATGAGTCAGAACACTACAAGACTAATTGGTATTGCCCATAACACAACCAGTGATGTAGCCGCTGCAGTAGCAGGTCTGCTTGCTGGATTAGATCCATGGGACTCCCCTGTTATGAAACCACTCTCTGGAATTTCTACTCCGAGTGCAGATTTCACTACTACTCAGTTCTCACTAATGGATGCCGCGAATATCAATCCAATCTTTGATCCCCTGTATTTCGCTGGAACTTCTCTGGTTCTGAAGAGCGGGTACACACTTGGGACAAGAGCTGGTGGGATTTATCTCGTTGATGTTCGAAGAGCCATTGATGACATTGTATATAAACTAAAGACGGGTTTAACCTCACCAGCTGTAATTGGTAACCTTAGGATTAACAAATCTGGTATGGCAAGCCTTCGTAACCACATCAACAGCATAATGCAGGCCGCAGTCAATCTTGGTGAAATAGATTCATTCGCCGTTAATATTCCTGTCGCAACTGCTCTCGCCGTTGATCAGAATGCCAGAACTCCGACTCAGGCAACAATAATTACCACAGCTAGAACTAACCGTGCCGTGGATGTAACTGTAGCAATTGAGTATTCTGGTGCAATTCACACTCTGAATATGACTGTCGCATTTAGTGCTTAAGGTGATATAAATGGTTGACTGGAATACTAGATTAGGTGTAAAGTTCGTAAGTGTTGATGGGACAGAATCTCCGATTGTGCCCATCGATTCATTCTCTCCATCAATTGAAACTCCTCACGATATTATCCACTCTATCGATCGTGAGAATGTAGGTTTCTCAAGGAAGAACAGAGCATTCGCATTTGACTTCACTGTCAAAGCGGTTAATGCACCTGTTATGAGAGAGATGTTTGCAGCTGCACTTAATGGAAATAGATTTGACATCGGATTGTATAACACAGATTCTGATAACCATGACGACTGGATTTTCGATGAAATGAAATTCGAAAACTGCCGGTTCACTAGCGTCAACCCATCTGAGGTTGATAACGAAGGTGGCGTTCCAACTATGACTTTCAGTGGAATCTGCCTGAACCTTACTGCCAGCAATGCTGGATCTGACATTATAAGCGCAGGGAACAACTAATGTTCCCTAATTTTTTAGGAGGTAAATATTATGACACCAAAAGTTCCAATGTTTGACATTAATGAATTGATTGTTAGAGGAAAGAATCTTGCTAAGGAATACGAGCTTCCAGCCGGGAAAGTATATGTTAGGCCACTTACTGACCTTGAAATGAATGAAGCTGAATCGCTTATGTTTACAGCAATCAAGGATGAGTACACGCGTAACTATATGTTGGCATCTGTATTCAATGACGAGAAATCGAAGGCAGAATTCGACTTCACCAAACTTAATGTCAAAGATATGTTAAATTCCACTGTGGAGATTAACATCTATATTGCTTACTGTGCAATGAAGGATTTCACTACCGGGTTAACTGTAGAACTCGTAAGACAGTTAGCTGGAATTAAAGATCTTGCAGAGTTTGTTAGAGGCATCAGTGGATATTCTAGCGAAATTGAGGAAACCGTAGAAGAATTTCGCAAAATCCCCGATGGGAAGACAGCTTGATTTTCTATTACATTCTGAGAGAATCGGATACAAGCTGACCGATTCTCTATCTGATCTTACGCGCGTTCAAATATTGTTTCTTATTGTATGTCAGCGTATATATGATGACGAACTTAAGGCAATGCAGGAGAAACAAGAACAGGCTAAGAACTATAATCCACTGACGATTCTACCAACTGACTCCCGCGAAGTTATGGATCAAAAGATAAAACTAATGAAAGCGGTACGTTAATATGGCAGAAATTACACAAGTAGTTAATGTTACACCACAGATAACGAATTTACGGAAACTGCGGGCAGATATTAATCGCGTTAAAGCATATGCGGTTGATCTGAAGAAACAGTTGGAACCGGGAACACGTTCTGGTGTATCATTAACTGGAGACAATCTTAAAAGCTTCATGAGTGCTACGGGTAAAGCTAAACCAGAAGATATCGGAAGCATGCGTGCCGCTGAGCAGATGAAAGTACAGCTCAAGCGTTTCAGTGCTCTTGCCGGTTTTGAGAAAGAAGAACTTGCCCTAAAAGATTCACTCAAGAAGAAAGAAATTGATATTAATGCATATAGAGCGAAATCTGCAACCATTGAGGCTAAGCGGCGTGCTGCGGAGCTAAAATGGACTGAAGAGGACGCGAATCGAAAATTAAGATATCGTTCTGAAGATCTTGCTTCTGAAAGAAAAGCAAAGACCGAACAGACGAAAATGCTCGCGCAGCAGCAGCGTACGCAAGAGCGTAACCAGCGTAATTCGATTCGCGCCGAAACCAATATGAGAAAGGCTGGTTTAAAACAAGTTGCGCAATACGCTAAAAAACAGAATGATGTCATTAAGAATTCTTTCACTGCAGCATTTAGTTTGCACATTGTGCAAATGTATCTGAATCCTTTTGTCCGTGCAGTGAGAATGGCACTCGTTCAGACTATTCAATCTTTTGCTGAGTTCGATAAGGTTTATGCAAATTACCTTGCAAAATCTACCGAGTTCACAACCAAAGTTACAGAACAACAGATTTTACTTTCATCTGTTGGACAAACATATACAATTAATGATTATGCTGAAGCAATGGAGCGTTTCTCTGCTTCAGGTATTGATGTAGCAAAGAATCAGAAAGCTGTAGTAGATGTTCTGCGTACAGCTAAAGTTGCTAACATCCAGTACTCGGATGCGGCCAACGGAGTTATCCGTACTATGGAAGCATTCCAAATGAATATCAGTCAGTCTACCGAAATCGTTGATGCAATGGCAAATGCGTCTAATGCATCTACTGCTGAACTGGAAGATATGGTTAAGTGGTTCGAATACGCTGCCTCTTCATCTTTCCAGGCTGGACTTGCTGTTCAGGACTTAGCTAAGTATCTTGGTATCTTATCATCTACTGGTATGCCAGGTGCCGGTGCTGCGTTCCGTCAGATGCTCCTGCAGTTTACTAAAGCTGATATTCGTGATAAATTCAAGGCGGCCTTTGGTTTCTCTGAAGCGGATTTCCTTGATATGAATAAGATTATCCAGACTCTGCGTGATTATGTCCAACAGTCCGAGAATCAGGCTAAGGCATCTCAAGAAATAGTTGCAATGCTTGGTGGTAAAGTTACATCACAGCAGGCACTGAACAACTTGATTAGGGCAGAACCAGAACTCTGGAATCGTGTCGATAAAGCTGTACAGCAGAGTGGTAGTACTCAGAAGTTATATGCTGATGTTACAAATAATACTGCGTCTGCAATTGAACGAATTACCAATAACCTAACAATATTAAAAGCAGAAATTGGAATGGCATTCGGCCCACTTGTGAAAGTAATAGATATTCTTGTTACTGGATTCACAAAGGGTATGACCAAGATTCCGTCAGTGATTAAGACATACGTCTTAGGTTCAATGCTGGCTTTACTTGCTGTTGTAACGAGTGTGTTTACAGCATATGCTACATTAGCTGGTACAATTTATGCGATCAATGGTGCAACCGCGCTCCTGACTAGCCAGAATATGAAAGCTGGTGTAACATTCACTGGTTTAAAAACTGCAGTATTAGATCTTGGCAGTGTTATGATGGGCCAAGCTACAATGCAGGAAAGAATGTTCGCCGCACAAGGTAAAGGTATCCTAAGTGTAGCTCAGCTTAATGAAATGCTTGCGATAATGAATAATACGATCGCAGAGCAGGCACGTATTGTAGCTGAGATGGACGCAATTTGGGCAAAGAGTAATTTAACATTTGCTCAGAAACAGGAACAGGTAGCAGTACTGAATGCCGAGTATATGGCTAACTCGAAGATTCTGCAGGCACAGACAAGGCAGGTAATTGCTAGCGAAGAAGCAAAAGTTGCAGCGATGGCAAATACTACTAGAGCCGCTACTGCACAGAATAGTATGTTAGCAACATCTGTCGCGTCAACTAAAGCGAAACTTGCTGCAGGCTCAATGGCTATGTATGGTGAGATGTTCGCACTCATAGCAGTAATGGCAGCATTCTCCACAGCATCAAAAGCTATGGAAAAGGGATCATTTAATCTAGCGAGATCTATTTATGTTCTGATCTCAGCAATTGCAGCACTTAAGGTTGCATTAATGATTGGTGGCCCATGGGGTGCTTTAGCCGGTCTGGCAGTATTTGGTGCTGGTAGTGCGCTTGGTATGGGAAAAGTTTCAAGAGCAGAAAACGAATATAATGTTGAGAGAAGGAAATCATCTGCTACAAGATTAGGAGCAGGGCAAGTATATAGACAGGAAATCGATAATTCAGTTCACATTAACGGTATGCAGATCACTGGCCCAACCGCCGCTAAAGTGACTGACGTAATGACTGGAGCAACAAAATACAGAGTTAAGAGCTGATTGTAATGGCGGCATCATACGCACTTTCTAGACTAACAAATACAAAACAATATACGTGGGTAGACTCGAAGGGTGGTAAGCATTTTATCACCCAACTTCAAGGCCCCGTTGCATCGGAACTTAGCTTTCTGATTGATGGTGAGGATAGGAGACATATTTATTCTATTCCTACCATTCAGAATATCGATTATTCGCAGACTGTAAATTTACCTACACATCCAACACTTATCGGTGGATTCAAAACACAGTTCACTAAATCGAATCCAGCAACAGTTACATTCGATATTATTCTTAAGGATGATTTATTTATTGACTTTGATAAGTTAAGTGCTGATGGAAAAGTTGCTATTGAAACACTTACGATTGATGAAATACGAGAAATCTGGGAGCAAGACCAAGTATCTATGGATGAAGTTCTTGCTGAAGAAATGTATTTTACAGTTAAAGAGTTAGTAGAAATTTTAGAGTCGTTAAAGAATAATAGACGTGTATTTACACTTACAACTAGTACCGATCTAGATGAACTATTAGACAATTTAGTTATTGAGAGCTTAGCATATTCATTCTCAGCTGAAGCTCGTGAAATAACTACAGCTAGTATTCAGGCAACTCGTGTGCAGTTCCAAGATCTAGAATACGTTGAAGTCGAAGAAGCATTCTTAAATAATATGCTTATTCAGTCAGAGCCACTTAGTTCCGAAAATACTGTAACGTTTTTAGAAAACGTTTATGTTGACGGGCGTGATAAGTTCGCTAAGTGGGATATTATGGATTTCTTTAACCGAAATATCTATAATGAAATGTCTGATGAGATATCTGGAAAGTTTGGTAATATTCCAGAATATTATTGGAAGTCTGGCATTATCGATATGAGTATTGATGGTTCATCTACTTATACATATGATCTTTCGTTCACATCGCAGGCTGGTATCAATAGCTCCATTATGCGTAAGAATGAAGATATTGATTATACGTGTAATTTTGGTAGATTCCGCGTTCGTACAACTTACCGATCTGAAGATGCACCATTTGAGCCGCTATTATTTGCTGATTTACCAGCGGTTTTAAATGGCTTAAATGATTTAAAGAATATCGGAACATATGCTTTTGATATGGGTGATGTTTACTCAATGCTTGCTACCTATCCATGGGTACTACCCAGTGGATATAGTATTAGCGATGAGCCTAAGACATTCTTATGGAAAGCAATTAAAGCAATTCATGCTGCACCAACACATAACGGCACTACATTTGAAAAGGGATCTATTGCTAGAGATAAATTAAAACTATACGGATTTAGGATTAATAAATCATACTCATACCAGGTAGAGTATCTGGATCCTGTAAAACAGAACTGGACACCGGTTAGATATACTGCACCGATTACTACAGTTTGGGGAAGTCCTCAGATGGAGTTTTTCACATATAGAGCGCGTATGACTCTAGATGCAACGGCAGCTAATGCGCTTTTAGATAATAAATCTAAAGAGGCTATTGATGACTATTGGGATGACTCATTAACAAGCCAGAGAACGTTGGATATCACAATTGGTATTTTAGGTGTAGGCACTCAGATTGAAATTTTTGTATTCAGTCCAGAAGTATTAACTATTAGAAATGTTAGATCTATTGTTGATGAAGGTGAAACGTAATGGTAGATGAGATGCGGGAGGCACGTATTGTAGTTGATCTCATTCATAAACAGGTAAACCCAAGATCGTTTGGTTCCGTAAGTGCTGAATCCACTTACGCATACCTTTCATTTAATAACACCCAGTTGGATATAGAGGTTTCTGTTACCGAATCAGTGACTACTGGGAATAACATTTTCTCACTAACCACATGGAATCTACCGACGAATGCACAGCTGACTAGTGGTGACCAAGTATTTATGCGGTTCTATTGGATGCAAGATGTTAATAAATTTAAAATTTATTCAGGTATCATAGAAACCGTTGTTGTTGAAAGTGACGGCCAAGATTTAAAGTATACATTTAATGGTGCACTTATTGAAGACTTTTTAATGAATACGCTTAGGCCACGTACAGTAAGTGAAGCTGCATATAGTAATGTGCTTAAAACATTTGGTGATTTGCAAAGTGCCTTGCAGATTTTAGGAATAGATCGTGTAAAATGCGTTGTGCCTGGTTGGGAAAATCTAGATCACATACTTCCAGAAACGGATATCCAGATTGGTAAAAAAACTGTTCTTGAAATTTTACAAGAACTTGTATCTAACTTTAAGACTGAAATAGGCAAGGATGTTATTGCTCAGTACAATGAACAGAACAGTGAAATATTAATCGCCCTTGATTCCGATAAAGAGTCATATGGTACATTAACTATTCTGGTTCTTGGAGATGAAGACCTATTTGATTATAGAATGGAAACTGTCGATGTAAGTAGCTTAGAATCGGACGAAGAACTGTATGCGGATACCGATGATACCTCTGTAGACCTCACAGAGCTCGCTGGTGACGAGACAGAGAGTACACCTATACCAACTGTCATGGTAGTTAAAACTACTGGCGTGGTGGGCTTTACACGAAGCGAAATATTTAAATACAATGAACACTATTATATTACTAGTGATGTTGTTCACTCATTTAGTGATTCAGACGGTTATTTGATAGAAATTTACGCTAACATAGTGGGGTAAGAGAATGCGAAACTTGCTGAGGCCAGCGCGCGTACAAGCACTCGAATTGTTAGATAGTATTAAAACGATGATTATGAGTACATTCAATAAAGATGTGTACGGCGTTTATGAAGGAATAGTAGAAGTATTTGATGAAAATAACTATCGCGCTGATGTACGTGTACCGGAGCTTTCAGACTTAATGCTGACTGAAGTTCGAATCGTACAACCCTTTTACGCTTCAGCATCTAATTTTATTAACATTCCTATCCAAGTTGGAACGCACGTAATCATTGCTTTTAGATCTTTTAAACTGCGTAATCCAATTATCATTGGACAGATAGTGGATGAAAATTCTACGAACAGTATCGAAGATGCTACATCAATTGTTATTCAGAATGGTAGCGCGAAGATAGAACTGACGAGTACCGGTTCTGTAATTCTTACAGGAACTACAATTACAGCGAATGGTGAAGATATTACGGTAGATGAGGTAACATGAGTTACGGAACAAACATTAAACTAAGTTCTGATTTTGACCTAGATTTTTCGTCTACTACAAAGTCGCTTAGTATTATTTCTGGTACGGATAATTTAGTACAAGCTACTAAAATTATCCTTAATACGTTTGAAGGCGAAAATGTTTTTATTCCAAATTTTGGAACTAGGTTACAGGATCTCATTGGGTACAATGCATCTGATAATTTTATCAAATATACAGTTAAAAATGCACTTATGCGAGATTCTAGAATTAAGAGTGTTGATAAAATTTATGTAAGCAGAAGTCCTAATAGAGTAGTGAATCTTAAAATAACAGTTACTACTGTTGATGAAGAAAGTGTAGAATTAGTCGGGGGTCTTGCATGGAACAAGTTGGTGTAACAAATACTGGTTTTGTTACTAAATCCTTTGCAACTATATTAACAGATATTCAATCACGATTACAATCACTGTTTGGTGCAGATATCGATTTAACACCAGGTAGTCCCATGCGAGTAATTAGTGAATTGTATGCGCTGGAGTTAGCAAAGGTTTGGACAGAGTTAAAAAATGTTTATGATATGGGATTTATTTTAACAGCAACAGGTAGCTCTCTTAATGCACTCGCAGCTCTTGTTGGTATCGAACGCGATTTAGGTACAGCTGCCACTGGTGAAGTAACATTCTATAGAACTGAAGTGCTACCAGCCGGGTCAGCTTCGCGTGTTATTCCTATTAATACGCAAATTCAGACATCAGAAGAATATCCAATTACGTATTATACAACAGAGACTGTTTACTTTAATCCACTGATTACAGATGAAGCTGTACCTATTCCAACTGCTAGTACAACATTTAACACAGAAAATATAATCGGTGAAATTGTAAGTATTATAGATAATACTGCAGTTGATTGGACTACTGGAGCAACATTCTCAAGCAGAGAAGTTACTGTAAATGGTACTATTCCAACTGGACGTACTGTATATATTACGTATAAACCATTATCAGTTACAGCTAGTGTACAGTCAGTTTTAGAATCAGATTTAGCTAATGTAATAGCGAATTCACTTACAGTCTTACCACAAGCTATTTCATTCGTACACTCAGTAGCTAATGAAGCCGAAATTGTTACTGGTACTAACACTGAGTCTGATGCGTCACTTCGTATGCGAATTCAGAACGCCGCTAAATCATTAGGTAAGGCTACAAACCCATCAATCACTACTGGTATTAGAAACGTGGATGGTGTTTCAAATGTTATTGTTAAAGAATTATCACTTACGCACATCCAAGACTCGTTTGTTGCTTCTGGAACTTCTGATACTATTCCTGTAAGCGAAGGGTCTGTTAATAATGTAGTAAGCGTCACGGGTTCAGTTTCAGGTGCATTTGAAATTGAATCGTTTGAAACAGCTGCAGGAATCGTACTTACTACAAATTACCAAAGTGGTGAGACTGTTTCAGTTGACTATTATGTAGAGGATTATACACCAACGCTTGGCCAAGGGATTATTAAAGTCTTTGTTAGTGGTGGACAAGTAGCAGATATTGTAGATGCTATTGAGGAATATAGGGCAGCCGGTATTAAAGCTGTCGGATATGGCACTAATAGTGTATATGCTTATGGTGAAGAGGACTATCCATTCTCATGGTTTTATAGATTAGAGGATGCATTAATTGATATTACTGTTACTGTTTATTTCGATCCAGATACAACACTTAATGCTGTAGAGAAAACGAATATTCGTGATCATATTAGTGATGAAATTACGGATTTTGTTAATAACTTAGCAACTGAAGAAAAGTTATGGGTATCCAAGATTATTCAATTAGCTATGTCCGTGAGTAGTGAAATAGAAACTGTTACTGTAAATTTATTACAGATTAATGATGTACCATCAGAGACCTATGTAGCTAGTGCAGAGACTGAGATGCCTGTAAGCGGAACGATAACAATTAATGAGGGATAAGAGTGCCTGTACATATTTGGGATTCTGATTTAGATTTTCAATATTGTACGCTTTCTTCATGTGAAATAATTTCTGGGAGTGTTCGACTTTCCGGTAGTACCGGAACACTCCTTTCTGATGTTCGTGACTCAACAAGTCGTGTTGAGGAATATACAGAATTTGAGATAGCACAAACAGTTCCATCTGGCTCAGAGATTCTATATTACTGGAGAAGTGGGTTAACATCTGCGTATATTGCAGAGTTTTGGTCAGATTGGGAATTAATAGATCCAACTAAAATTTATACTGAATTTTCAATTTCGTTAATTGATGATCGAATGTCGACAGATTGGCCGATTGATGAACTAACATTTGTTGGATTAGAAGAATATTGGCGTACAGGAAAAGAGTATTTAAATTCATGTAGAATTGGGCACGCTATCGTTGGGTTAGCAAGAATTGGCAGAGCAGGAGATAAGACAAATATTGTAGAAGAGTGCGCGTTTACAGAGCAGATTGTAAATGTTGACACACCTGGATATGAATTTAATGCTGACAGGGTGAACGTTACAATTCAATATGTACCATTACATCCATTACTTGGTCGTGGTGATCAATTTGTTCAGTTTAAAGCTGAGATGACATCAGCTGTTTCTGGATCTCTTCCAAGTATTGATGCTATCAAAATGAATTATAGAATGGATGTTCGCACATTAATGGCTAAAGCATTCCCACTATTCTATAGGAGAGTATAATGACAATCGCGACTAACCGTGAGCGATTGTTAGATGCAATCGCTTTACAGATAGATGAAACTTTAGCAGCCTGTGTTGGAGTAAAATATAGTCATTCGCTACTAACTTCTCGTGGTGCGGCATTAGATAAAATTGGTAAATTCTTTGCCATGTCTCGCGACGTTGGTGAAACCGATGCAAACTTTAGGATACTTCTATCACAGCTGATCACAATTTATGCATCAGCTGGCACAAAACCAGCAATAACGGCATTCCTTTCAGCACTTTTAGATGTTGATCAGGAGCTTATTAAGATTTATGAACTCGCACCTGGCGGTATTTCTATTTATTTACCAACAGAATTTGAAGCACGAGAAGACGACATTATCGCACTACTACATGATATAGTAGCAGCTGGGGTTGTTGTAACTCTGATTTGGAGCGAAACATTCTGGGACTCACCAGATACACTGTTTGATGATGGCGATAAATGGATGTGATGATAGATGCCTGAACTTGACGACAATATATTTGAAGGATCTAGCTTTGAGCCGGGAACACCAATTCGGGCAGACGAGATGAATGAGAAATTTGCTCAGGTTATGCATGACTTGAACTATCACTTAAGTGCAATTCAAGCCGCGTTAGATAAACTGGGTACGATAGAAGATGGAGCTACGGCTCCACAAACTATCAGTGAATTAATTGCCATCTTAAACGCGTCTGCTTATAGAATCTATAAAGCTCGGATGCCATCTGGTATTTCATATGATGCTAACTTATCTAGTGCTATGAGTGCGCATTCGACTACAACACATGGTGTAACGACAGTACAAGGAATATCAACAGCATACACTACAACGCCAACTGGGTTAGTAACATCATCAACACGATCACTACAAGATGAGGTTAATAATATCCGTAGAATGATTAAACTAATTACCGGTGCTACATACTGGACGGATGCACCTATTAAAACTGTAGCACAGCTAAAAAGTCAGATGGATTCATTTACAGGTGGTACAGGATTTACAGGAAATATTAGATCTCTCACAGCAAATGGTACTTATTACTTTACTGAAACTGATTATTATATAATAGATAATTCACCAACAGCTGGTGGTGAAACTGTTTATGTGCTCCCAAGTGCTGTAACATACAGCGGTAAAGTAATTGAAGTTGAAAGTAGAGCTGGCACAACAGATGTCGCTCATAGAACAAAAGTATTTTATAATGGTGTTGAAGTATTTAATACAAATAGTCATTACTCGGTAATGTTTGTCGCAGTTGGTGCCACAAATTCATGGTATAGGGTGGGCTAAAAATGATAGTATTTGAAAGTGGAAATGAGATTAAATCCAGCGAATTTGATGCAAACTTCAATGAGATTTTAGCATTGCTAAATAGCCACTTAGATTCGTTAGATGAAATTGCGACAAAGTTAGACACAATAGAAGTTGGCGCGGGTACACCAATTACTGGGAATCAAATTATTTCCCAGTTAAACGCCAGCTACTTACGATTAGATGAAAATAACTGTCCATCCGATATCTCTAATTCGGCTGACTTTGTTAATGCTATTAATGCACACAGAACAGCTGTGTATGGACACGCTATTAATTATGTCGGTGGCCCAGCAGTAGCGTACACATATGCGCCAGGTGGATTTACTACAGCTGCTGAGCGTAATCTTATGTATGAAGTATATAATATGCGATATGCTATACATAAATTATTAGGACAGTCAACGTGGGCTGATACGCCGGTATCATCTATCGAAACACTAAACAGTCGTATTGGTTCACTGGCACCTACCGTTTTAAGGCGTGGTGTTCGAACAATTGGGCCGGGCGACGTGTCACTCAGTATTAACTCGAATGACTATTTATTTGTAGCTAATACTAGTTCTGCAGTCACAAAAGTTTATTTACCAACAATTACATCAGCAATGAATGGTCGTGAAATTGCATTTAAATGTGATTCTACACAGGAAAATAACTTAGGAATCTATCCAGCTAGTGGACAGCAGATTGACGATGATACTGTACTTACGCATGATGATGTATTTATGGATAACTATTGGTCTGTTAAATTGATAGCTAGATACGATATTGGACAGTGGAGGAGTATTAGATGAGTAATGTCTTTCAAGGATCAGATTATGAACCACTTACTGTGGTTCAATCTGCACCAGTTAATGAAGATTTTGCTCAAATTCGAGAGGATCTAATAACACACTTAGCCCTTCTACGAATTGCATGGAATAAGTTAGATACTATTACACCCGGTGCCGGTGGTGATTTAACAGCATATGAAATCACATATCTTATTAATCATGCTACATATGTGATAGACCAAAATAACTTATTCAGTCAGGTTGGAACAATTTCCTCCCTTAACTCGTATGTATCACAACACCTGAGTAATACACAATGGGCGTCTATGCACCCACTGACAAGTATTCAGGGATTAACCACAACATACTCAACTACGCCAACTGGATTTGTAACAGCGACTACCAGAAGTATGTTAGATGAAATAAATAATCTGCGGTATCAGCTTTATAGGATTATAGGAAAGAGTACTTGGGTATCAACACCGGCTAATACACTAAATGGAATAAACACGGCAATATCAAATATACATATTAATCAGATAAAAGTCAATACAAGATTAGTTACATCTAACAGCACAATTACAAATACAGATGCTATTATATTAGTTGATGGTAGTGTAAGTAATATTACACTAACGTTGCCCTCGCTTGCTGATACGTCGTTACAGGGAGCAATGTTTCATATTATAAATACAGCTAGCTCTACTCATGCGATTACACTTCAGCGTGGAGCCGATCCAGATAGAGTTGATGGGTCATCATCACAAACATTAGGGCCAACAGATAATATAATAGTTGTTGGTGATTGTACTACAAATAAATGGTGGATATTGGGGTCATATTAATGAACATTTTTGGCAATGGGTCTGACGGTGATTGTGTTATTACTAAAGACACAGACTTCGCTGGTAGCGTCAAACAGTTTCATAATTTAACGATTAATCCAGGCGTGCGTGTTTACGACTCGACAGGAATTCTTAAACTTAAGGTAAGTGGTACACTTACCTTGCACGGCTCTATTGATCAGACTGGTTGTGGCGGCTTTGGCGGTGCTGGTGGTATAGGAAAAGTAGGGACACAGGGCGTTGGTCTTTATGGAATAGGTGGCGCTGGTGGAAAAGGACATGCAGGATTTGTAGGTGCAAGTTCTGTAAAATATCTTACTGGTTCTATGAATCTATTAATGTTAGATCTAGACATTTTCGCACCGACGACAGAACCAATTAAATTTGGTTGTGGCGGATGTGGCGGTGGAGCTGGTGATCCAAAGTGCTTTGGTGGTGCTGGTGGTAATGGTGGTGCAGGCGGTGGTCTTGCTATAATTCTTGCATGTAAGATCGTTGGTAGAGGTACTATCAAAGCCAATGGTTCTAACGGATCGGCCGGTTCCGCTGGGCAGCAACAGAATTTTGGCAGTTCTGGCGGAGGCGGTGGTGGCGGTGCTGGTGGTGCTATAATTTGCTACTACACACAATTTGATGAATCGATTCGTTTAGAAGCTTCCGGTGGATTGGGTGGTAGCCGGGGTAATTCGAGTAATGGTTTATTTGGAGCAGTTGGTAAAGATGGAACAGCAGGAATTATTATCAAGCGATACTGTTGAATGGAACAGAGAATCAACGCTTGATACGTGGTTGAATGAACCATCCGAAGTGCATGCAATGTGGATTGGTTTTTGTACGATATTCTTAGGCATAGATGTACATAAGGTGCCGCAGAAAAATTTAGATGAAATTGAAAATGAATATCCATACTATCTGATGGGAAAGGCACTCGCTATTGGTGCGATTTTATGTGTCGCAATTTTTCTCATCTAACTTCCTTTTTTCAGTAAGACTTAAATACTTATAGTTCCTATATAAGATTAGAGGAATGTAAGATGATACCAACAATTAAATTATTAGAGATTGAAATACATTCATTCTGTAATAGAAAATGTTACTGGTGTCCAAATAAAAAGATTGATAGAACATGTCATACTGAATTAAATCGTGATGTCTATATCGATTTACTTAAAGGCTTAAAAAATCATGTTGAAACAATCAGCTTTTCTAGATATAATGAGCCATTAAGTGATTTGGAACTGTTAAAGGATAGAATTTCTTTAGCACGACTTCTTTTACCAGATACCAAGTTAGTTACTAATACTAATGGTGACTACTTAACAACATTAGAATTTGACATAGATGAACTTAGTATTATGGATTATGATAATAAAGGAGTCGAATTTTGGATAAAAAAATTATCTGAATTAGGTGCACTTGTTACATTAATTAGTCATAGTAGAATTTGTGCGGTTCATGAAAACATGTTAATTTTAGTTGAACTGAACTGGTCTACTCGTGTTGGTATCATTGAAGATCGTGGTGGATTATTACATAGTAATAAATTAAGTTTTAAAAATGAGCGGCAAGAAAGAGATAGACCGTGTTATGAACCAATGCGTTTTATTGGTATTGATTATACTGGTGATGTTACACCATGTTGTCATATACGCGGTGATGCTGAAGATCATAAATCATTTATACTCGGTAATATATATACTACACCGATTTCAGAAATTTTAATTTGTAAGAAACGTTCGAGTTTTATTCTAGATTGTGTTATTAGTGATTTTACTGGCCCGTGCAAGTTTTGCCAAAAGGATGCTGGTAGATACACTAAAGATAATGGAGGCATTTATTCATGACTAGTGTGTTTATTCCCGGAAGGCTCGCGAGTGGAAGATTACCAAATAAACTGATACTACCAATTAATCAGAATGGTGATACTCTTTGGGATCTTGCATGCGCGAAATTAGAAGCACTCATTGCACCACTAAATAGATATGCGCTTTGTTCTGATCCAGAACTAATCGATATCGCAAGCAAATATAATATTGAAGTTATTGAGAGAACGCCAGCTAGCACTAAAATTGATGAGCCTCTCATAGATGTATTCGCGGATGTTAACCAGATGCAAGACTTGTATCTAATGTTTTTGAATCCGTGTCTTTCTAAACTGAAGATCAGCACAATTGATAATGCGATTCGTTGGTTTGATAAATCGCCATTTGAATATGCAACGTCTGTAAAAGAATATCGAAACTGGACGTTTAATGAAGCTGGAGAATCAATTACACCGATTGATTATTCTACGTTAAGTACAAAATCAATTCCAAAAATGTACCAATGTGCGCACTGCTTCCATTTATTTGATAGAGACCAGTTCTTAAATGATGGTCTTATGTTAAAGGCTGGGCATGGTATATTCGAAGTTTCACATGAAGAGACTATTGATGTTGACACAACACTTGATCTAAAAGTTCTGAGGGCTATTAATGGTTCGATATGTGATTGATATTGATGGTGTTATTTGTACACAAAAAATCAATTATGAAGAAGCCGAACCAATTCAGAATACTATAGATTTAATTAATGCATTATATGATGCTGGTAACTACATAATATTTTATACCGCTCGTGGATATGTTAGTGGAATTGATTGGCGTGATGTAACACTAACACAATTTTTTAAATGGGGTGTAAAATATCACGAATTAATTTTTGGTAAACCAGCCGGTGAATATTATATAGATGACCGTAATCTTTGTTTAGAGGCATTCATTAATGGAGGCTTTAAAAATGGAATTGATTGCCGAATTAGGAATTAATCATAATGGAGATTTGAAGTTAGCTAAAGAAATGATTTTAGCTGCATATAATGTTGGTGCGACGTGTGTAAAATTTCAAAAACGTTGTCCTGATATCTGTGTTCCAAACGACCAAAAAGGCATATTACGGGAAACACCATGGGGTGTCATGACATATTTAAACTATAAAAAACGCATCGAATTTGAAAAAAAAGAGTACAACGAAATTAATAGATATTGCAATTCATTAGGTATTGATTGGAGTGCTAGCGCTTGGGATATTCCGAGTTTGGAGTTTCTACTTGCATACGAAATTCCATTTATTAAAATCGCTAGCGCATCGTTAACATCGGATCCATTATTAGAAAAGATTGCGGATTCCGGTGTTCCAGTAATTCTTTCTACTGGAATGTCAACTGAAGCAGAAATTAGTCATGCTGTTAATATACTAACGGGATGTGATTTAACATTAATGCATTGTGTTTCTGGATATCCAACAGCTAATATAGATTTAAATTTAAATAAAATAAAAACACTTCATAACCAATATCCAAGAAATAGGATTGGTTATTCTGGGCACGAGATTGGCTATTTACCAACATTAATAGCCAGATCAATGGGCGCTGAAGTAATCGAAAGGCATTTTACTATCGATAGAACACTTTGGGGGTCAGATCAATCAATTAGTCTGCTTCCATCTGAGTTTAAGATTATGGCGGATCTTTTAAAAGAAATTCCGGATATGTTAGGCACTGGAAAGATGGAAGTAATGTGTTCAGAACTTAATTGTTTGAAAAAGTTACGAGGCATTTGATGGATTTCTATAATTCCTACATTGACTTTTGTAAAGTAATAATACAACACTTTAGTTTTGAATATTTATCGCCAGGTGAGATTAAAGATAATCCACACCTAATTAACCCAAGTTTATATAATCCGTATCTAGATAATAGATTGGATATAGACTTGGCAAACCACATTATTGAAAATGGTATGCATCTACCATTTATAATTGATGATGAAGGATTAATTGTCGAGGGACAACACCGTTTAAAAGCATTAAAATTGGTAAACGATCAGAATAAATATTTAGCTATTCATGCAAATTTATGTAAATATAGAGGTATCGACGTCAAAGCAATGCGGATAACTCCAATTACATTACGAGTACCAGATAAAAGTATCAGTGGAATTTATTTACTTAATGTTAAGATTGAACGAATAGATTCTGAGTGGCTTAATCTCACATTTACCGATACTCGCACGTTAATATATTCGTTTATATCGTTTGGTATCTGGCTTCGCAATCCGATTTTTGCATGGGAATCTGTTAATGGTACAATACGGGGGCACGAAATTATTAACGAAAGATTTAAATAGCAGAGTTAATATATCAAAACATACTTATAGTAGGAGTTAAGATATGGTCTACGATAAAAAGACGTGGGTTCGAGATGAAATCATCTTCGAAAATGATATGAATGACCTCGAAGACGGAGTAGAGGCAGCTCATATCGCTATAGATTCTCACATCGCGTCTACTACTGCACATGGTTCTCTTGGTAGGATTTTAGGTGCACTCGAAATTGGCATACCAAACGGTCTTGCTGGATTAAACGATTCGGGTGCACTTGAAATTCAAACTGTGGATTTACCACAATTAGTTGCAATTGGTGATGATGATTTTGGAGCATCGTTAAGAGCAAACAGTGCAAATGGCCTAGAGCTACTTTCGAATGCATACTATACAGATGGAATTTGGCGACGGTATGTTAATGCGTATGCGGCACTAGCTTTAGTTTTGAATCCAATAGATGAAAGTTTTAAGATGTTATATGCACCGGCTGGTTCGGAAGATATTGAAAGTTGGTCTAGTCTTTATGCATTTTCAAATTCTGGTAACTTTACAATTGCTGGTGAACTAGCAGCTGCAACAGTAAGAACTACAAGCAGCATCTATTCTGAAGACGGTCTTTCTGCGGCGACAATAGCAAGTCGTGGATCACTCAGCATCCTTACCAATAGTCAGTTACGAATTTATGGTGCTGGCTCTTATTATGTTGGATTAAGTGCACCAGCTGCGTTAGCGGCTACTTATTCTCTGATACTTCCTGACGCTGATGGTGAAGCAGGACAGGCATTAATTACAGACGGCGCCGGTAATCTTGATTGGGGAGAAGCTGGTGGCGATGGTGGCGTAGCAATAGGTAATATAGATGGTGGGCGTGCAGATTCTGTTTATTCTGTAGAGTCCTTAACATTATCTGGTGGAAGTGCAAGCTCATGAGCGCAATTTTTCAATTAAGACGAGATACATCGGCGAACTGGACGTCATATAATCCAATTCCACGAGAAGGCGAACCATGTGTTGAAACTGATACACGAAAGATGAAGATTGGTGATGGTACTACCGCATGGAATTCTCTTGATTATCTTGTGTCTCCTACTACTGTTAGTGATGATGTTAATCCAGTATTAGGCGGAGATTTAGATTGTTCTGAGTATGAAGTTCAGTTACATAATAATCCTATAAGATTCTATACATCTGGTGATGGTCATGTTACGACTCTTGGTATTGGTGCTAATGTGGCTGATCTCGCATTTACATTACCGCCTTCATACGGAACCACGCGACAGGTATTACAATCAGATGGAACTGGAACGTTAGCGTTTTCATGGCGGTATGATTATTTAGAGCGTATGCAGCTTGGCGCAATGAGCGTTGGTAATCTTATGTATTTTGTAGCTGAGCGCGATATGGAAATTGTCAGTGCTAAAATGTATCTTAGAGTAGCACCAGAATATGGGTTAGCTACGGTGGATGTTAGGTTAGGGACAAATGATTCGGCACATTCAATATTAAATGGTAATTCAATGAGTATTTCATATGATGCAACTCCAGTTAATGGTATTTATGTCCGAGATGGTTCGCTGATTACTAACCCTACTGTTGTTACACAAGGACAAGTTGTGTGGTTTGCAGTACTAAGTGCTGGTGTTGGTGGTATGACACCAGGGCAGGACTTAACGGTTAAGCTTACATACAGGTGATACAATGGCATATAAGATTCAAATTAGACGAGACACTGAATATAATTGGGCCTTGTATAATCCTGTTTTAGATGATGGTGAAATGGGATACGAAACTGACACAAAGAAATTAAAGATTGGTGATGGTACATCAGCATGGAATGACCTCGAGTACTTCTTTGTACCGCCAACTGATATTACTGAATCACACACAAGATCGTTCTTACTTGGGGGACTTTAAATGACAAATTATAAAAAGTTAGGTGGAGCAAATCCCGCTGCAGCAACATATACATCTCTACTTCAGGTACCTGTTGCAAAGTCATATGTGATTTCAACTATCAATGTATGTAACTTTGGTAGTGATCTTGCTGTAGTTAGGATCGCTCATGTTACTGATGGTTCTATTGCAGAGTTAGCTGATACAGATTGGGTTGTTTATGATATGATGGTTGCCCCAAATGGAATACTTCCTCTGACTATAGGAATGACGTTAGATCAGGGAGATTCGTTAGTTATCTACTCTGATATAGCAAGTACCACGTTTATTGCTTGGGGCGCGGAGGAATAATATGGGTGCAGCTATCGAACCGTTGAATACTATTCAGTTAATTAATACAAGTCAAAGTTTATCAGCTAACGAAATATTTACCTCTGATTTCGTATTTGCTGCGCCATATTCAAGAATTATCGGGTTTATCCAAGCCGAAGCTGGATCGTTATCTGATGGTGTTGCGGTTGAGTTTTCTAACAATAAAACAGATGTCTTTCGTACATATGTTGCAACAATGGATGGTACAAGAAATCCACTATCGATCTTAACATATATCGCGTTAACTGATACATATTACGATAACACATTAATGGAAGCATCATTTGCAGTAGCACCAGTAACTAACAATACAAATGATTTCACATATATTGGATATGGTTCTAAGTTTAAAGGATTTACCATTACAGTGGACTCGTCTGGTGTATATGATGTAACGTTAGGTTTCCAGTATTGGAATGGATCTGCGTGGACTACACTTAACGTTGTCGATGACACAATTAAACTTACAACTAGTGGTGATATAACATTTAGTATTCCATCCGATTGGCAGCGAACTGCAGTTGATGGGACACTTGGATATTTTATTAGATATAGGGCGACTGTAATTTCTAGTCTCTCTAACGGCTCAACGTTATCAAACATCAATATACATGCTGATGAATTCGATGTAATCGAAATCGATAACCTCGCCTATTGGGTTAGGTTTATATTTGAAAATGGAAGTGTTGCGCAAGATATTAAGATAATGGTAAACGGGCGGCGGAAGTAAATGGTTGATCAAAAGATAACTCAGACAATTACAATTGCCGCATCGACTACTGATGTTGTTACAGTCCCAATTGAGATTGGGGAAGATGTAAAGTTACTTGCTGTTGGATATACATATGCAAATAATTCTATCTATAGGTTATATGCCGGTAGTATGGTTTTTCCTAGTAGAACCGACCAATTAGGTTCTATTAAGGATCCATATGTATTTAAAATACCACCAGCTATTAAATCTGGCAAAGATATACGATTGAGTATTACGAATAATAATACGATCGCTACTACATACGAAGTGACTTTTGTTATTGATGCAGTGCGAATAATTGATATTTCCTCAGCCGGTGGGGCAATAGATCGTGGTACTAGCGATACATTTATAATGTTACCAACATATGCACAGTCTGTTGTTCCGGTTGGTGGAACGGTTGATGTTTCACAAACTATTAATTCAAATTTACGGTATATCTCTGTAGATGTACCAGAGGGCGTTACAGTTACAATCTATCGTAATTCTGTAAGTTGGTATATAACAAGTAATGAGATTGGTGCGTTAGAATTTCCAAATGGTGTTTACTTTAATACTATTAGAGTTTATGCATCTAATCCAACATCTGTCGCTCAAAGAATTTCCATTAAACTAATATTCGAGGGATAATTGTGTCGGGATTTGTACGAAAGAATATGAATACGGTAGAGATTGCTGAGGAGATATATAATCTTCTTTTAGCAGAACGTCCTGCCGACTTTACAGTTATTGAAGAACACCAAACAAACGCTTGGGTTTTATATTATGAACCTGACAGACTTTATATTCAAATCAAACCAGATTGGCAATGGGGTCTTTATTTTGGTTATGTAGGTGTTCATATTACATGTTCATCTAGTTGGGACTTTAATCTTTATATACCAGCTGGTACTGAATATTATACAACGATAGTTACATTTGCACATGCGGCATATAATGCGGATCCGAGTTATCTTGATAGTGAAGCTGATCGTGATAACTGGTGGTACAAGAAAATTCAATGTGCGTATTATTCAGATAGTTATGGTATTCATTTATGGTGGAGAAACCCATTTGTTACAGAAGTTGATGCCTCTAGGAGTGGTCTATTTAACTTAGAATTCATTCAAACATCAATCCGCGAGTATAATGATGCGCAGAGTGATATATTCATAAATGTTGTTAACCACGGAAGCACATTTAACGATACTGAAGAACAGTATAACAGAGTCTCCGCTAGACCGTTTAATTATAACTCTACTACTGCTATGTGGAGTTATCCATATATGGCGTTTTATAGCGGTGGAAATGACAAAACATACTTTAAATTTCCATGGTATTACTATGATGGTGGGAGCACAAAATTAATTCCGATATTCCAAACTAAACGGTGGTTCTATATCTATAAACGAGATAGTAATCTTCTTCCATGGGATATAATTACGTGGAATGATGATGGTGTTGAGCGACAGTTTATGATTATGGATTGTGCAACTGGTACTGAAGCTGCACCAAGTTGGTTTGTAGCTATGCCATATTCGAGTGCTAAGCCATATGATGGTGTTTAAAATGACAATTGTTTCTAAGTCGCTAAGTATTGTAGAATTAGTGCAAGAGATGGCGGATGCCCTCCTTGCCGCTAATTCAGATTTTTCAGATATCACAAGTGGATTTGGTGACAGATGTTTATATTATACCCCAGATTCACTATATATACACTTTAAACCTGACTGGGAATATGGGCTATACTTTGGTTTCGTGGGTATCAGAATTAATGTATCAACTGGCTGGGATGGCGTACTTTACGAACCAACCGGTACCGTTTACACAATGTATATCGTTGTCACAGCACACGCAGCATACAATGCCAATCCAACGAATTTAGATTCCGAAGCCGAAAGAGATATATGGTGGAACAAGAAATATCAATGTATATATTATATAGATGCCGGTGGATTAAATCTTTGGTATCGTAATCCATATATTACAAATGTTGATGATTCGAGAACAATCCTATTTAATTTAGAAATTATTCCTGTTGCCGATCGGGAGTATTCTGATGGTTTTTCAGATATATTTATGAGTGTCATTGACTATGGTACAGCGTTTAACGCATCAGAAGAAGATAAAGACTATCCATCACTTAGGCCGTTTAATTATGTTGGCTCAGCTAACATGTGGCAGTATACAACCAAAGCGTATTCATCCGCTGGTACAGGAGAACTCTATATAGATTTTCCATGGTATTATAACGATCCTGGGACATTTTTAGATCCTATCGCACAGACAAAACGTTGGTTTGTAGTTGATGAGGCTAATACAGATGCGTTACCATTAGATGTTGTTGTATGGGATGATAATGGAACAACTAGAAGTTATTTAATAGTGGATATGCTTACAGCAACAGAGACTGGGCCAAATTATTTTATAGGAATTCCATTCGAGGTAGTATAAAATGACATTCTATAATGCAGCATTAAGATCAACTGCTCAAATAATTGATGATTGGGTTACATATTGGGCAACCGAATATCCTACCCTTTGGGAAGACGTAGATACAAGTACAAATCAACGTGTTGTCAAATGGCGTGGTGATGATACATATATTACATTTAGACGTGGGCATCACACGTGGCAATACGAATCTTATGTATTGTTAGAGATTGTATATAGTACCGGATATGATACAGATACACATGCACCTACTGGTACATCGTATACAACGTATTTACCATTAGCTTATGCCAGTGGAAACCCGAATTGGTCATACTTAGATACATCGGCCGAAGCTGATTTATATTGGAACTATGATGCACAGTGGACATATTGGCAAGATGAATATGGATTATATGTAGGTTCCTATTACTGGCAGCGCCATAGTAAGGCAGTTACTGTTGGTGCACATTTCTTAGTAATTGAAGCTATTGACAAATCGTTCTGGGAATTTGATGACGGTGGATCAGAAATTTTCGTGCACACTAGACGAGAATGGGTTGGTGGTAGTTATACACAAGGTGATGTAAGACCGTTTGTTTATAATCCTACAAGTAATATAGATTTAATTAAAGAGGAAAAACAGGCAAATAAATCAGATGGGAATAATAAGGTATACTTTGAGTTTGCATATTACCACAACAATACAAATTGTACATATCCAGTAGCGCGTACAAGAAGATGGTTTAGTGTTCAACTCACAAGTACAGGCAGTGGCTTAGGCCCTGGCGATATTGTATCGTGGATTGATCCTGAAACATTGCAGGTAAGAAAGTTTATAGTTATAGAATGGTATTCGCTAAATTATTCGCCGGCGTACTATGCGGCTATTCCGTATGAGAATGCGTTCCCATATACAGCACCGGGGTGAATTAGTTGGTAATTGTAGCTACAATCAGTGGATCCGCCGTGCCATTTATTTGCAGCGGTTCTATTGGAGCTACATCTTTAAGATCAGTCGTAAATACAAGTGGTTCATATCTAGCAACTGGATTCTATAAAATTGGAACACCAAGCGGTTCTGTTAATTTACCGAGTTTTGCCGGACTAAATGAGTTATATGCAGAACGTGTAAGAACAAGTGGATCGTATGCATCTCCAGACGCAGCATTAGCTCTTTTTGCATCTGGAAGTAATTACGCTCCAATTATTGCTGTTTCATCGTTAACTGCAACGTGTACAAGTTACTCAGCACTACGAAGTATAGATTCAGTACGTGTAAGATCATCTGGCTCTTACTCTGGTATTACAGCAGATCTGGCAACTTTTGGTTCAGCAAATTTACCACCAATACTAGATATTAATCATTTTATTCAGACTAATGCTCCAACAGATATGTATGTTGATGGTACGTTCCTTCCATTAATTCTTATAGTTGAGAAACTTAATGGAGAACGGTTTAGAAATGCAACTATCATTCTAGAAGGGGACACGGTAAGAGTATTAGGACGTACTGATTCACAGGGTGTATATGCAAAGTTTGTTACATTTGATACATACGAAGATGGTATGTTTATAAGTAGAAATAACATTGTTTATGGATTGGAAACAATTGAAGAAATCGAATTAAATAAATATAAATGGATTTTGAGTAGACTAACCAAAGCGAATGCTACATACAGAATGATACACAGGAGACTTGATTGATGATAACAATTGATACTAGAGAACAGAAACCATGGAGTTTAACTGATGCTTGGTCTGGTGTATCATTCACTGTAGCGACATTATCTACCGGAGATTACTCAAATGGTAATGTAATTATTGAGCGCAAATCAATTCCAGATATATGTAATTGTTGTGGTAAATCAAAACAGAGATTTTGGAATGAGCTAGCACGCGGTTTTGATTATCTTATAATCGAAGGCGACGAACAGGATATTACAGCACATTTAAAGAAGCGACATTCTAGAATGAGTCAGAAATATATCCTGAAGTGTTTACATGAAATCCGTGATAACTTTGGTGTAGAAGTTATTCTTGCTGGCTCTCGCGAAGATGCGGCAAGGATCGCATTAGAAATTCTGGGTGGTACATATGCAGCAAAAGTTAACTAATATTCGACAGAAGAATCAAGATGAGGTTCTAGCTGAAATTAAAACCATCCTAACAGCTATCAATACGACGTTTGCTGGAATCCTTGCGGAAGCCAGCGAAATGTCGAATTTAGGTACTGGTGTTGGTGTATATGATTCTACTACAGAAGCGGGTGTCGTTCAGCTTAGATCAGTTGGCGGTGCTACTCCTATTACTATTGCGCTTTCCGGCTCTACTATCTCTGTAAGTCTAGATCAGAGCGGAATAGATCATACAGAGTTAGCGAATGTTGGCACACTATCACATGCAGACCTTGAGTTAAGTGTTGCTGGAAAAGAAGATAGCTTCACAAAAAATACCGCTTTCAATAAGGATTTCGGTAGTTCTGTAGGAACTGTATGTGAAGGAAATGATGGACGACTTCCGCCTACAGTCAGCGAAGCTAGTGGGTCATTCCTTAGAGATGACAATACATGGGCTACTGTATCTACAACAAAATATGAAACATTAATGTATGAGCTCTCTGGTGAAGTAGCCATAGGCTGTCTAGGACATTATATGAGTGAACGCACACAAAGTGTAGCAAACTGTAGAGTAGGCGTTCTTACGGCTCCTAGCGGATCCTCAATTTATATTGATATTAGGAAAAACACAGCTGCTGCAAGTGGAAGTATATTGGTGTCACCAATAGAATTGGCACCAACGCTCAACGAAGTGCCGCATCGCGATTTTTTTGAATGTCACAATTCGCCCGTTTTAAATCCTGGGTCTCTAATTCTTCTGGTGGTGTCAATTTGTAACAACCTCATTTCAAATGAATCCATCATTAATTGTAACCGCATCTCTGAGTGCGCAGTAATACCAAATTTGTAAATAATCCCATTCTTTTTTACAATAAAATGAAGCGCATATAATTCGTTAGTTCCAAAGGAATATTCACGAAATTCTTCATATGCGGTGTTTAACGTGCAATTGAATTCACTGCACATTTCTTCAAATGGAACGCGTTTTTCTTTTGGTAGTTCTTCATACCGAATTACTGGTTCAGATGCCGTTCCATTAACGATCTGTTTAATCCGTCGTAACTTATCTTCAGCTTCATCAGCTCTTTGTTTATCAGCAGATTTAAATAGGAATGGAATCATCATACTAGCAAATCCATTATATTATCTATTATAAATCCAGCTGCGCCCTTGTGCCCGCCACCGCCAAACTTCTGCGCAATAGTCGCGCAGTTTACATCCGGCCTGTTTGATCTTAGCGAACATCTTGTTTTTAAATTCTCATCAATGTTATAAATGAGTGCTAATTCATAATCAAGTTCTGTATAAATGAACTGTCCTAGTTCTGACGTATCGTTCGTGGCATTTACAGCAAGTGTATTAAATCCTTCAAGACGAACACGACGTCCATGTTGGACAGCATCAATAATTCGTTTTTTCTGCGCTTCCTGTAGTATCTTTCCTTGACTAATATATTCGTCTTCTATTTTAGCACTGTCGATTGGATCCATCAGTAACGGCCAATCTTCGGAATCGGCTGATGTTAATTTTAGAAATGCTGTAGCGCAAACGAGAGTTGTGTAGGGATTAAAAGCAAATTTCCAGATATCTCTATCTCCGATCCACTTCACAATATTAGGCGTACGCATCCCAATAGTACACCAATGCCACGTTAATTCACATGCAGCCAAATCAATACTTCTAATCCCAGCAATTTTTGGATCATTCCATAATTCAGGATTTAATTTCTGCGCTGTCTCGTGATGATCGATCCAGATTAACTGAGAGGCCGCAGAAAGGGCGTTCATATCAGGGAAGGTGAAATCCACCACGGCAACAAAATCAACGCGACTGACGAGCTCTGCGTCCCATCTGTCACCATACTGTACGGGAATTGCTGCGACAAAAAATCCTTTGCTCTCCAGATAATTCTGCATAACTACTGCACTACAAATTCCATCTAAATCATTATGATGATAAATAACACTAAGTTTCATACTTAATCGCCTCGTAAAACATGTTCATATATTTGTTCTGCTCTTGTAAAATTGTCATCAAATACGGCATATAAAATTGATGTTTCCATCTCTGGTGCTGGTATATCTAAAAGTTCTGCTGCATCGCGGATTGATTCTTCAATATGAATATTATATGCGTTTAATTCTGGGATATTCTGATAACAAACTTTTGGTCTAGTTCCAACATCATAAAATGCTGCTACTACAAAACAACAGTGGCCACAAATACACTGTAAAGACCAAAGATCACTAGACTTTACCAGTTCAAAAAGGGCATCTTCATAGCCCTGTTGAACGCCAGTTAGTTTAACGATTGCGCCTGAAAGGATTTTCATTTTTAATATCTCCCCAACAGAGTATAGTTACAACTAAAAACGAGATGAATAACATGATTGCTGTATGTAGTCCTTCATTATGAACTTCCGTCATTGCAGTTTCGTTTTCTTCAGTATATATATCGATTATAATAGGTTCTTCTTTTTCGGTGGGTATTACAACAGGCTCTGGCTCTGGCTCTGGTTCTTGTGGTACATCGTCAATAAAGAAGCCACTGCCACCAGAGGATTTCTTTTCTACCACTGGTATTGGCTCCTCTGGAACAACTGGTTCTTCAGGAACAAC
>NZ_JAQVBV010000029.1:56944-69738 GCF_028690125.1 Bacteroides sp.
CAACAGGCTCTGGCTCTGGCTCTGGTTCTTGTGGTACATCGTCAATAAAGAAGCCACTGCCACCAGAGGATTTCTTTTCTACCACTGGTATTGGCTCCTCTGGAACAACTGGTTCTTCAGGAACAACGGGTTCCTCAGGAACAACTGGTTCCTCAGGAACAACTGGTTCCTCTGAAACATCAATTAACACAACAGAATACTGCGTGGGTAGTTCGTTGTGTACCACAGCTGTATCATCAGTTGCAAATATAAAGCCAGTTGCAGTAGGTAAGTACTCATACATATTCCTCAAGTAAATTTCATTATTAACTAAATTATTATTAGTCGCATTTACATTAAACCCATTTACTACCATTGCAGTTGGACAATCTATAATGGTATTATTAAAAATAAAAATGTGGGCATCATTTGTTTGGTATGTTTGTGAACCGAAAATCCAGATTCCAGGAAGTGCTAATCCGCGAAGTTCATTATTAAAAACAGTAATGTTATTCATCGGATCGTCTGATCCCCATTTCTGGATTTCTATACCAGCGCCGCCACCAATACCACGTTGGATCTTATTATTACGAAGTAATGCGTCGTTAGTATTGTATAGACGAAGGCCACTATTTATTCGTGTCCAGATTGTATTGTTTTCAGCTAGCACGTATTTACAGTCAATAGCATATAATCCGTCATGCCCACACATATAAATTGTATTAAAAGAATAATTTAAATTTTGACAGCTAGTTGCTTCTAATGCATCATCATGATTATTTGTTAGATAACAGTCATGGATCCATAAATTTTTACAATTATGCGCCTCTATCAAATTTTGGTAATCGCCACCACTTCTATATTGTGTATTTCCTTCGCGATTTCCATCTAATCTAAGTGAGTACACTTCAATATTATTAGCATTTATATAAATCATACCTTCGGCTTTACCAACATTAGCGCCATTAACAAACTGAATTTTTGAATCATTTACGCCAAATAGTTGTCGGTTTGCTGTACTAATAACTATTGGATTGTTGACATCTACCGTACAATTATCTAAACAAACACTATCATTTAAAATAGCTGTTGTAATATCGATATCAGTTGCATGTCCAGTAAATGTAGTTAAACCTAAAGTCATAAATAAAAGAAACAGTATTGTGCATGTTGCACAAAACTGCTGGAAATTAGTCGACATTTATAATATCCTCAATTAGTTCTTTATAATCTACAATAGGTTTATTCGTGATAAACATAGAACCGATAATTTCATATTCTGGAAGTTTCGCTTTAACCTTATCTTCGAATGCAATTAATTCTGCAAATGAATTACGGACAAGAACACAGTCGAATGATTCCTCAACTGTTACTAGATACCAAGTATCATTAACTAACTGAAAAAACCAAAATTCTGGTTTAAAGCGATCTGTAATAGAATCAATTTCGGTTAACCCTTTTATCTCAAATACCGCTCCCGTAAAAATCATAGAATTTCTCCAATACTAATTCTTTCATTTCTGGGTTCCTTTGATCGAAAAGAATTCCTAATCCGCCGCATGCGTTCCACTCATCTACTGTTTTTGAAAAATCATCAATCAATACAGAGTGTCTGTCGACGCAGTAGTTAATTTTTTCGCGTCTACGTGTCATTAAAAACGGAATATCACCAATGTGGTCAGCGACCCATTTAATCTTTCCGACTCGTGCGTTCTCCTTCACATTAGCGTTTGTACCATCATAATTTGGAATAGCAGTTAGAACACAAGTATTAACACCCGGTAACTTCTGGATTTCTGTAAGTAAATCTAAACCCATTTGGATAGGTTCTAAATCTGCCCAGAAGTCTGTTCCACATCTAGTATTAATCGTATCCCAGAAAAATGTTTGTGTTCCAGGTACTCGCATTAAATCTGGAAAGTGTGTATATGCAAATTTATTAAAATTTACAAGAACACCATCCATATCAAAATAAACATTAGGCATTATAAATAAAGCTCCTTTACAGTTTTCTGTAGCCATGACGTACGAACATTCCAATTAGAATTCCATACTTGAATCTGCTGAATGATATCATCCCATAGACTATTGATGAATCTATCTCTGTACTCACTATTATTAAATTTAGCATCATCTTCGATAACTATGTGAACGAGTGTCCAATTTCTACCATCAATTTTTAGTAACTGATAATTTGGAATCTTAACTTTTGCAGCATCCGCATCAGTCATTCCAAAAATATCGAATGTAACAAAATATATTTTATTAACCATTTTATTCCTCTTGATTTATATCTGTGAATTCATCTAAAGTAAAGTCCAATATAAATTGTAATGGATCGTATTGAACATTTACTGTAATATTAATTTCACCCTGAATCTTCCTTTTTATATAATAAGGAACTGTGAAACCATTTATTGGAATTGTCATAGATGAATCACAAATTAGTTCCGCAATATGGTAAATATAATCCGATAAGCTAAAATCTGTATCACGCATGTAAAGAATTACATCATACCAAGTATCTCGTCCATTGGTCTGCCATGGCATAAGCAATTCCCTCGAATGTTCTGGATCGTTCACGCTGTCGATCTGCTGATGGCGACATCCTATGAATCCTGTGTTCTCTACCACTAACGATATTTGTTGGTTCTAAGCGCGGAAGATTCTTTAACCATAAGCATGTTGCCTTTGTTTCGCCATGTCCAAATTGCCATGGTTGAATAATCTGCGTGTATTCATGTTCTATTATAGCACGTGCATACTTATGTTGTACTGGATTTTCTACACAGATGTGTTCTATATCTGATTCTAACAGCATCTTAAAAAATTCCGCACCAGCAACCATATTTGCCCAGCGTTCTGTGTTAGTCGTTTTATCTGCATTATAAAGCCAGCGAACACCAGAATTTGATAAGTAAGTACATGGAGGGAAAAAGATTGCTAGATCCCAATGTTGATCTAGCATATCCCTAATGTCTCCCTTATAATGGTTCCCCGGAATTTCTGTTTCTTCCAGATCACAACTCCATGCTTCCCAACCAGCGGCTTCGAATGCTGACCTAACGGCTGCAGAAAATTCACAACCAACTAGAACGCGTCTAGTCCTTGATGTCAATTATCTCGCCTGTTCTTTTATGCTTATATACCTGTTCGTTAGGATCCCATTGCATATTCCATGCGATTTCTGGTGCAATGTTAGATTCCTTATATCCAGATACTCTTTGTGCATACTGCCGTTTTGTTTCCCAAGTGTGTCTACAAAGATCGCGCTTATCCAAGGATGAATATCCATTATACGCAGCCATCATTGCATCCATACCTTTCCACATATCTTGAACTCTACCAGCGCAGACTGTGCACATATCTAAGTCCTCATAGGCTTCCCTCTCACCACAACATGTGCAGATTCTGCGTACAACCAATTCCTGTAGTTCAATTGCTTTTGCTTCATCAAATGAATGCGCAAGCGTACCGAACTTTGTTTCCCAAGCCACTGTTTCCTTTACCATTTCTATACCTTCGTAATCTGACTCTTTGGTAGCCAAATATTTCCGTCTAACTCTGGGACATTTAAACAGACTGCCTTCTCGGTTTCTTTTACGAATTCGCCGAGATATCTAGTCTTTACGAAGTTCTTCTGCTTAGCAATCCATGCTGTTAACGTATAAGAACAGTTGTCTAGTTCTACTACATATTGCTGCTCATCTGGAGCAAATACGTCAGTGAATTCGCCGTCGGCAATAGCTTCATTACAGTACCGATCATAATAACAGAAATGCCGCTGTGCAAACTTTGTGTTCTTCGCGGAACAAAACGTATTATGTACATTCCAGAGTGGAATACGTGGACTACCTTCGGTATTCATCGGATAGTCATTTATATCGTCTGATTCGGTAGCTTCTATAAATGTATCAATCAATAGTTCAATATCTTTAAATATTTTATCGCGATCCATAAACTTAAATGGTATTGCAAATTCATAACCATACTTAAGATATTTTAACATCAACCAGTCTGTATACACACCAGTTTGTTTCCAATACATCCATGCATAAATAAATAACTGTAGGACATATTCATCATTCAGTCCAGTGACACCATTTGGTACGTAAGAGTCGCAGTTGACTGCCTTTCCTGTAGTTAGTGTGGATGTCTTAAGATCAGCAATTATTACCGAACCTTCCACTTCATACACTTGGTCAAGATATGCCTGAATATATCCTAAATCAATATGCATTTCACGAAACTTTGGTGCTACCTCACGATATGCTTTAGGGAAATTATTAAACTTATTCGTCCATTGCTCAATCTCCATCATATACTGTGAGAGATAGTTTGTGAGCATTAGTCGTGTCGTTTCTAACTCATCGTTTGCTTTATCCCCACATAATTCTGTAAAAAATTCATTTGGGGATGCGATGGGTCTACCAAATTCATTTCCCGGCGCTTCCAATATCTGCTCATACAAATGCATTATAGATGCTGGAAGTTTTGTCTTATAGTTAGCCTTAGTAATCTTTTCCTCTTTAATATCAAGATCAAAAGATTTTTCAATCACCTCATGGATAAGTGATCCACGAATTAAATGGATTGTCTTCGGCTCTTTTATTCTTTGCTTATATGCATAGTAATAACTGCGTGGACAACGCAGCCACCTAATAATCTGCGATGCAGATGCTTTTCTTGCCATAGTATTATACCTGTCTAGAAAGTGCTGCTGGAATTAAGTTGACTTTCGCCGCCTTATACCAATCATAATCATAGACGTGACAAGAAGTATTAAATTCTACAAATCGTACTGGAACAAGTTCGAGTTCTTCTAAGACTTCTTCTGATATGTACCTAAGTAGAGCAATGTTATTGAATTGCCACGCACCAAACAAATCATGCGATCTAAACATTGTTGTTATTTCACATTCGTTATTTTCAATATTACAAATATCGGCGAGTTGCCAGCATGGTGGATTTTCTGCTCCTAAGTCTTCAAATTTATCCCATGTAACGATCTGAATACGTTTATTAAATTTCTCATCTAACAAACGATCTTTTGCTATCTTACGTAACTGTGAAATTGTGCGACCCATATATGTATATGGTTGCGATCCTTTTGAGTTAATAGCAGCTGTTGTGCCGTCTCTAAATTGTGCGCAATATTCACCAAGACCATGTTGCTGTGGATATTGTGGGTGAATATCTCCATTTAATGCCTGCTGAATAGCAGTAGGGCCGAGATCAAATGCTAATGGTTCGTGCTTAATCATCTTACGGCTTCCCTGAATAGATGGTCTAACAACACCATTATCCATGACGTATCTGATTGCACGCGCCCATGCATTATTATAGCTATTATCGTTAATACAATACATTATTATTCCCCGAGTGCGTTTTTAATTGATCCAAATCGTGAAATATATAGTTTCGCATTTGGAAAATCTGGCATAGCATTTAGCTCTTTGATAGTTGGTACATGTCCAACTAATGAAACAAACCGTTTTAATTCATTTCTTAAATGTTCGTTATCACGGTTAATGCTCTCCGGATCATATCCTGCTATTGAAATTGCAGCTTCCCATGAACCAAATAAGAGAAGGTATGCACCAGCACTAGGAAAAGTGTTGGCACTACTGAATTCTTCTATAGTTGGTATCATGCCAAATGTATCAACAAATCTCTTAAACTCAGAGATTAGAAAACTTGGCGTGTACTTTTTCATATTACTTCTGCTCCAGTTCATCAATCCTTTTCTCTAATACTCTTATACGAGAAAGGAGTTCATAAATCTTACGCTCAAGAAAGCGTATCTTATCTTCTTCCACCGCGACTGATCCCATTTTTTCACCGCCATGCTAGGAACGATGCTATATCAGCAACAAACTTCATATCAAGTCGCCCGTATTTATCTGACCGAATATTTTTTAAATAAGTGAATGCAAATATAATTGCATCCAACAGTATTAGATTCTTTTCTGCTGCACGATAAAGCCCTATACTTAAGATCGCAATATCTGCTTTATCTAAAATATTAAACAGTTTTATTGTTCTATCTAACATGTTATCACCGATTAAAAATCGAATAATGATTTTTGTTCTTTAGCTACCTGCGTCTTAGGGCATAAATCGGCCAAATCTAAACGCTCTAACGCTTTATCGACTTCCGCTTTATAATAATCTAAATCTAAATTTGGTACGTCTGAAAGCTTATCGAATATTGTAACAAGCTTATACTCACTTGTTTTTTCTTCAACTGGTACTTTTACTTTTCGCCGAATCGTGTGCTTGGCTACTTTTTTAGTTGGGGATACTTTGACATAATTTAGTCTTGTACCACTATGCACAACTTTATCAAACCTATCCTTATATTGGTCGATAAGTTGTACACCAAGTTCACCACCATTCTTATATGAGTCGCGTTGTTTTACGGTTCTACCGAACGTTACATCTTCAAGTGACCAATTTGCTGAATTATAAAACTTCTCAACATCAGCCTCAGTAACACCGGTTGTTAAAAGCTTAAGACCAATCTCATCTATCACAGCAGAATAAAGTGGAATCTTAGCGCTTCCCTTAAGGCCGCCGCCATGTATTATAAGATCCTGTTTACCGTTTTTATCTGGTTTAGTTAGAAGAAGATAATGTTTCTCTGCATTCTTCTGGAAGTATCCAGCAGAATATGGAGTGTCTTCCAACCAAATGTACGATTTATCGCAGAAGTATTTTTCTTTAATAAAGGCTTCTAACCATTCGTGGATCTCGTCTAATGATGGCCCACCGGTCAAATAAATACCATCGGTATTACATGCAATTACACGCTCTTCGTCCTTATCTAAGAAGTCTTTCATTTGTCTGAGTAAGTATCTACCAGATCCTGTGATTGCTATATACGCAGCCAAGCTACCGAATAAGGAGTACTGCATTCCAAAAAATCCGGTTAATGAATTAATAATAATTTTAAGATTCAGTTGGTTTGCGTCACAATCAGCATATTCTGGAGAGTTTTTATCTAACGTCTTCATGCGCTTCTTAATTTCTGCGCGATCTCGCATCAATTCGGCAACGAATGCTGAAGCGATCCCCTGTTTATTCATATTAATGTCGATGATGATCTGGCAGTTCGCGCGTTCATCTGGAATACTTAACTGCAAATGATTATCTTCTGTCATGTGTGTTGAGTATGGTTTCAACTCATCTTCTGTCCTTAGTATCTTCGTTGTAGTTGGACACAAGTTTAATTGCAGAATTAAATTCGGATAGAACGACGTAACATCTATATCACGTAATCCATCTTTAAATAAACCAGTTCTATATGTTTGTACCCAAGCTCCTTGTTTATTAGCGCTTAAGAATGGATGGGCTTCTCCAACTGTCATATCACCAACGATATCAATTGCACCAAACTTTCTAGCAAAGATAATAGATCCTGTATATGACGGTGTCATATTAACAACGGTATTTAGCGGAACCTGTAGATTTTCGGCTTGCTTAATAATTGCTGGTAAATAAATTTTACGCAAGTATGTGGTACATCTAATATCTGATTCTAAATAGTCATGCAACTGTTTTGTATTGACAATACTTCGCATGTTGGACATAACTTCTTGACTTTCTTTGATAACATCAGGACAGTTATATGCTTTTGCTACACTTTTCATATCAAAGTGTTTTAGATTAAACTGGAATAAATTCTGGTCTCTAACTTTCTGACCATCTTTTACACTTCTAACCATTATATCATAATGAACGCGGCCACCTATATTAGTAGCTTTATACTCTCCTGTTGTATGATCCTCAATATGTTCGACGTCAGTACCATCGCGAGTTAGCCAAGTTGTCGATATTCTGTTATATTTACATCTATCGCAGATGTACGGCATATCGAATCGTATTCCATTATATGTTACGATGATGTCAGGATCAAGTTCTTTTATTCGCTTAAACACTTCGATTAATAAATCTCTGTCATCATTATGTTTTTTTGCCATATAAATTTCTATTGGCATATCATTTAATTGTATACCAATAGCAATAATGGCATTCTCTACGGCGTTCGGGAATGTTAGGAAAGAATCTACCTCAATATCTAAAGATAATATTCGTAACTCATTATTATTTGGGTATTGAATAATATATTCGGGGATATCAATGTAAAGTCTATCAATTAACTTAACGCGAGATTCCCATGCATTTTTTGAGGCATTCTTTCGTAAATCATTTTCATTCCTAAAAACGCATTTATAAATATCGCCGCTGTAATCGGTTTCATATAATAGTGTTTTTTTAACTAATTCGCTACGTACCATTGGTATTTCTAATGGCGAATAGAAATATGGTAACAACGGCGAATCTATTACTACTGCTTCACCGTTTCGCCATATCTTAACTTTCTGCCGCCCATCTGTCACTAACGATTCAGCTACTAGTGGAACTATCATTTCAGAGCAACCTTAATTTCTTTGTAATTCTGTTAACTTTAGCATCTTCGGCTGGCCCAATTCCAAGTGCGGTAACTGTACCAGGTGCCACTTCTGTATAACCAAAATCAGTGATTAACGCAAATGGAAGTCCAGCAGTCTTTGCCGCTTCCGCTAACTGTTCTAATGCAAGCACGCTATCTACAGCTAATGCTATCTTTTTATAACCGGATTCTATCCATTCATTAACATCTGATTCTGATGCATTTCGTACCGCGTTCACTGCAGCATGAGCCGCCTGCGCCACCATTTTTCCACAACTCATTCCAAGATCTTCACGTACTATAATCACTTGTTTCATGCTTTATTCCTCGAACATTGTGCACAGATCGAGCCGCAGGATTCCTTAAAGAACGCGCAATATGAATAATTATTTCGCAAGTGGTAATCAATTTTATATAATAGTGTTGACATGTTTAATGGGGGATTAAACAATTTATTAATTTCTGAAATTTCGCTGATAATTTGCGGTCGAGAATACCTTTTAATTTTAAAATAATTAACTAATCCACATAATGCTGTGTCACGACCACCTAGATCTACACCATTTTCTTTAATATGTTCAAAGGCTCTACATGTTTTATCGCTACTGAATTTACCAGCGCACCATATATTTTGTAGAGCAGAGCCTTCCAATCTAGATACTTTATGCTCTTTACTTATATCAGCATCAATTTCGAGAATTGTCAACCTAACTAATTCTGGAGCGTTTCTTCGCTCAGGAACCATATCCCGTGGTTCTTTTGCAAGTTCTCGAATTTCGTCAATAGAAAAGTTTAAGACTTCATGATATGTAAGTGGTATACAAAATAATCCAGTCTTTGCATGTCGTGTATCCACAAATCTTAAAATTCTATTAATATCTCCAAGCACCGCATTATCTACACACTTTAGGTTTCCACCAGTTATTAATTTTTCTGCGAATCGTTTTAGCGTTTCTTTAGGATGCTTTAGCTCAACTATGTCGAAATCTATTATTAGATGAAATCCCTTTGATCCTGAGAATGAAACGCGCGGTTGAATATTATGACGTAAACACCAATTTAATACGAAGCGTGATTCATTCAGTGCATCAATGTTATCCGGAGAATCAAAATCGAATGGTATGCAATCAATAATCGCATTATCCCTGTGTAATTTCGGATTTGTATATTCCGTAAAACTATAAACAGTACCATAAACGGACGTATAATTATTTTGCTGCATAAATGCTAATACATCTTCAGCTGAATTAGCAACAAAATATTGTCCAGAAAAGTCTGCTCTAAATGGATTTCCTAGACCACGTGGCCATCTATCGCCTGTCTGACCTTTGATTATTGATAGCATATCTGACATTTAATTTACACCACATTTATTTTTTACAAATAATTCTAGATTACCATTCGATCCAATTCTATATGAATTCTGATAGATTTCATCAAATGTTATTGTTTGATCGCCACATGCGATCTTATCGAATAGGTAGGAATGCGGTAACAAATATACCTCTTTAGAGTGCCGTAACTCGATAGCAAATACTCCAAATCGCCCTGTGTTCTTTAGAAACTGATGTTGTCTTTCTACTTGTCCAACACGATCTCTGCCAGTGCGATTTATCATGGTGAGTTCTATCTTTCCATTACTAAATGATCCACCCAATTCAAAGATTGATTTGCATTCAATTCCTACATTACAAATATCTAGGCTATCTAGCAATAAGTCGATTCTCTGAATCTGATTCCCACCATCTGGGAATGAATAACAGAGCCCGCGCTTATTATTTACAGCTAACCAAGAGTTTAGATAGCTGCATAGCCACTCTTCGAATTCTTTACCTTCATCTATGACTTGCGTTTTTTTCGTCAATTTGTGACACCACGGCGTATAAGTTTGTTACTAATTCTGAACGATCACAATCTAGTGTAGCTATTATAGGTATTCCAAATGATTTAAGTCGTTCTAATCGACATCGATCATCAACTGTTGTCTCAACATTTCTGGCACATTCTATAATGTCTACTGACTGTGCGTTCACTAAGAACAAGTTAAACTCTTCTATAAAGCGCATGTCTGGCACTACGATATAATCCAATTCTGAAGAATTTTCTAATACTAAGTTTACGAAGATATCATGCCCGAACAGATACCTTAATTCCTCAGCAAATTCTTCAAGTAAGAATCTATTTTCGTGTTTGTTAAGATCACAATATTTATGAGCTAATAATTTTAGGGGTCTAGCAAGCGGTCGTATATCTACTTTATATCCAGATTTTCTTAATACCTGGGCAACAATATCGCCTGTAGTACTTTTACCAGCTCCATTTAAACCTATTAATGTTATTATTCGAACCATTGTTTCAACTCAGAAATGCTGGTTTCAACTGATTCTATATCATCTTTTATGATAATAGAATCTTCTCCAATAAGTTCGAACGATAGATAAGAAACATTAAACTTATCATTATTTTCTAAACCAAGCTTTACAAGATCAAATAATGTTTTAGGAATAAAAACGGCGGTATCCCTATCATTATCTTGTATTATTAATCCTACATCTAAGCCTTTAATCATTATTATCTCCCCATTTTTTTATTATTTGATTTTTGCTAGCTAGTGATATGGGAAATCCCAAAATATTATTTATACTATTACAGCGCAAAGCATAATCAAATGCCCCAAATTTTGTAGCAAATAAGTATGGCTTAAGTCTACCAATTTCGACTGCATCTTCATCAAATCTAGTGAATAGAACTATTTTCTTTTTTAAAGCAGACAGAAGATCTAATAGCTCTTCTAATTCATCGATCTTATGAAGTAGTGGTTCCCCGCCTAAGATAAATATATATTCTATATTTTTATTGAATAAAGATATTTTCTCTAATAGTGTTTGTAAAAATATAGTATCTCTAAAGTCTGTTCCAAGTTGATAATCCCAAAGTTCTGGATTATGACAACGTGCTTCTGCAACTCCAGCACAAATGAATGAGTTATTTAATTTATTACAATAACCATCACAGCCACTGATATAAATTTCTAATGCTTTATACTGCAATGAATATTGTGTAGCGGCAATTTTCATAACATCACTAACTTAGGTATACCATCATTTATTTCGATATATGTGGACGAATCAACTAAGTCACCACAATTTACAAGCTTACCATCGATTTCTGGATAATGTGTATGTCCCATGACTAAATAATCATATTGTTCCGCATATCGTTTTGCTACCATATCGATTGCTTTAATTTGTGTGTTATAAACATCCGATTTGGCTTGTACTTCAAATGGTGTTTTAAAGAATTTTTTATATATATTAGGGAAATATTCTGTAATAAAATTAAAGAATGGTGACCCTATACATTGTTCCACATCAAATTCCCAACCATGTGTATAATAAATTCCTTGAAATTCGAATGGTTTAGAAATATTAAAAACGGAATCATTTAATGTAGAATCGTGATTTCCTTTTATGATTACTACATCCATTTGATTGGAAATTTCCACTAACTTATTATATACCGAAAATGTTGGTGCATACTTTCTAATATCATCTAAACTACAACGCCAGAAATCAAAGATGTCGCCGCATAAAATTAATTTATCAGCATTAGCTACAGTATAGTCTAGTAGTCTGTGAATGTTGGCATAATTCGTGCCTTCATAGCCAATATGTAAATCCGATGCTGCTACTATTTTCATTCAATCCCACCATAAAACTGTCTATTCGGAAAATCTAATTCCCGTCGACGTGGGTGCCAATTTTTTATACTACTTAAAAATCCTACAACTCTTGTATACATATTTGTAATCTGCTCCCCACAGATAGGACAAATATCATTATGTGAAATTGTAAGATGTCCGGCGCGACATTCAGCAATAACATAATTAATTGCTTGATATATAACACCAGCTTTTATAGATGATTCCAAGAGATCATAAATTAGTTGTGGATCTTCAATTTTAGTTTCTACATTAATGTGTAGAATTGACCCACCAGAAAATTGGCTATCAAATAATCCTTGTAATTTAATTCTATCTAATAGATCTGCTTTAACACACAATGGAATAAATTGATTAGAGTATAATGCATACTTATCTTGTACTCCCATTTTTATATCTTTTTCTGCGAACTTTATACTTAATGATTCTCCTGGGACTTGTTCCACATTGTGATGACTCGAATATAATTTATCACAACGTTTATTTGTATTATTAATTACACTCAGAATTTCAAATATAAAGTCTTGTCCGTTTTGTTCTAGAATATCAAGACCCATGAAATCTACAGCTTCATATAAACCATTAATTCCTGTTGTTGAATATTGTTTTGTAAGGTCTATAAATCCTAATGTATATAAT
>NZ_JAQVBV010000123.1 GCF_028690125.1 Bacteroides sp.
TTTGTTATTTCTTTTCTTGTTTTGTAGACTTATTTATAATCTCGCGCTTTACCGCGCAAGTTGATCCATAAATCTTCTTTGCAAGAGCAGCGGTGAATCCATCGAACTCATCATAATCTTCGCCTTCGTTGGTGTATGTCCTAATGAGGTATTCTAAGAGAGCGACTGGCTTTTGTGTCGGATGTAGTTTTTTTGAGTCCTTTGGAAACGTTAGCACATTGCGCGGATAATTAGATTTCTCTTGGAAGTTTTCAGTTGAAACACTGTTGTAGTTTTTACCGGCACTTCCGCGTTTGGTAACTTTCCCGAAATCCGTTAAGCCTTGGGGGTTGTATGTCATTTTATTTTTAGATGACGGAGACACTCCAGCGTTTGAAAACACGCAGATGTCTTCGTATAATTTGAGTGGCTGTTGGTGTGCGTTTATAAATCCAGTTGGTGTATTTTTAATCCACACCCAAGAATATCTATACATTTCCATATTACTAGACACCAACAGAGATGTAAATGGCTCAGACGCATTTAAGACAATTGCCCCATTTGGTTTTATAATTCGCTTGTACGACAACCACAGCTTATCAAACGGAATTATAGTGTCCCATTTGTTCTGAGTTGTGCCATACGGAAGATCGCACAATATCATGTCCACAGAAGCATTGGGAATCCGGTTCATACCAACGAGGCAATCTTCGTTATACAATTCTACAATCAGTATCAACCACCGTCCGTATATCATAAAATATCATTTTGATTCCTTACCGGACTTGTAGTTTCTGAACGCCACGCTGACCAACTTCGTGCCAAACAGGAACAGAATGGCGACGTAGGACAGATACAGGAGCGACGGGTACGGGATCAGCAGCCAGTGTACCCACGGTACACCCATGATGCAGAGGACAATCAGCGCGATGGTGGACACCAGGCAGAACCAGAAAATAGGCGCCGTTTTATTCTTCATTGGCTTTTTCCCTCTCCGCCCGCTTGACGAAATCCCGTGAGATTTCAAACACAGGGCGGGTCACGCGGTTGTCGGTTTTATCGTACCGGTATTTCCTCATTTTGAACGCACCGAAATTATAGAACATGACATCTTGCTCTTCGATTAGGTATTTGCCAAGTGTTTCAAGAAATGCGTCGTAAAACTGTCGCGTCGATTCTTTGGTGAAGTCGTGTTCTTTAGCCATGCGGCTAATAAAATCTTCCTTGTAAATCATTATGTAATTTATCCCCCTCAGCATCAAAAAGATCAGGAACACTCTCGTTTGCGTCAACATCTTTTATGTCTTCGTCTAGATTCCCAACTTCGCTTTTTAGGATGTCACCAAATCTTTTTACTGCGTCCGACATGTCCTCTAGCGTTCTCACTCGATCCCAGTCAATTTCCCAAAATTCAAGTTCCCTTGCTTTTTGCTTTTTTCCCATAACACTCCTCCATCTGGTCGTATAGCGTCAAATCAAGTATTTATCTTAATTCCGCCAGCCTTATTGTTTGCTATCCAATGCCGACGCTCATCATCCATTTCCCATTCCTTTGAAGATAATACTATACAAGAACCACTTGTAACCTGTAAGGGCGAAAACATGTCAGTCATAAACTTACCACATTTAGGGCATTCAAGGTGATCAGTTCCGACAAATCCAGAGAATTCAACGGCTATATTCGAGCAAGGGCATGTAATTTCTTCGAATCTATCACCGTTTGTGACATAATTCCACCCGAGAGCATCTAAGCACTCCTTTATCGTCATTAACTTATAGTCTGTTGCATCCTGAAGTCTGCCTCTAATCATACACTCTCCTTAAGACCAAATCTTGCTTCTATATTATATTGCGCATTCACAAGGATTTATCATCATTGGAAGCCATATGCTCTGATTCTACTACAAAGCCCGGTTTTCTTCTGCATAGCACGGTGCTGTTCACGATTCATATGTAACACCCCTCCATAATTCCCAGAAATTGCTCGCAGTTTCCGCAACAACCCCGTGGCAGTATTGGCAAAGTCCGGTTTCATTGAGATAAGCCCAATCATCAATTTCAAATTCTGCTCCGCAATGTGGACAATGAAAATCCTTCATAGTTCCTCCTAAGACCAAATCCGAGATCTATTAAAGTCTACAATATTAGTAGGCTTTATTCTCAGTGGAAAAGTCGCTTACGCCACGTTTAGCACCAAAGGCTGTAGACATGCAACCCCTACCGAATAGCCTGTAAAAGCATTTTCGGATACCTTCTTGATGATCTGCAGTGATCCATTCACGTCGGCATTCACCAAGCCCCTCTCGCTCTTGAACAACCCTCTATGCGTCCTCCTGCTCTTATTGTAGGAAGATTCTACGGGCTGCTCTCCGTCCAGGAAGGATGTGCCGGACGTGTAGGATTCTTCCGTCGTGATAAACCTAATTCCGTTCTCCTGACACTTGTACTCAAGTTGCCGGATGAACATATCGTATGGGATTGAGACGAATTTCTGGTTGTTCTCCTTCCCCATATCCACTTCCTGCTTCCACCCGTTGTTCAACCCGCAGACTAGCGTATCAATGTTGTGTTCTAAACAATAATTCACCGCCTTTCTACTTGCAGAGTGCATGAAGTTTTTCACCCGACAGAACCTTTTGAATGTAAGCTCATCCAATGCATGACTCTTGTTCTTTCCGTTCCTACACTTCAGTCCTGATTGCATCTGAGCCTTTCGCTTGTTGTAGAATTGATTCACAGCTTTCAACCCTTTGCCGTTAATAATAATTGGCTGTGCGCCGATATTATTTGTGATGGTTGCAAAATTGTTGATGCCGAGATCAATTCCAGCGATGCGAGACATAGGACGCTCCGGAAAGTCTGGGATTTCCACCTCCTTTATTATTTCCAGGACGTAGCAGGAACCGCGAGGGATGAAACGGACACCGAGAAGATGACCGGGGGATCGTGTCGGAAAGGATACACCGTGGAGTCGTTTGATGACAAACTCTAAACGTCCGTCACGGACACGGCAGGAGTTGTTCTTGATATACCATGGGAACCGCCCGTCTTTGGGAAGATATTTAGGGATCTTGGGCATACCTAAATATTTAGAAGGGTTCCTTTTCCAGTCTTTGATTGCCACAAAAAACGATTTCCATGCTTTGTCCAAAACCTTCAACGTCTGTTGGGCTGGCTGACTCATCAACTCCTTATACGTTTCTGATGACTGAAGGGTTTTATCTAGTTCCGGATATCGAATCCAACGTCCATTTGTAATGAATTCCTGCCGAATAATATAGTTTGCATAATTGTAGAGATTTTTTGAAAAGAAACAATTCTGGTCTACAGTTGTCCAAAGTTTGTTGAGCCTTCTGATAATATGCTGTTCTGCTCTTTGGACAACCATTCTTTCATCTCCTTTAAACAAACGTACATTTGTTATATACGAAGATCGTCCCATGCGCCTTCCCAACGAATCTCACAAACAAATTTTCCAGATTCGTCGAAGTATCCAAGATGGAATGTTGCTTCCCAAGCGTCATCTTCTGATT
>NZ_JAQVBV010000124.1 GCF_028690125.1 Bacteroides sp.
ATTGTATGGATACATTATTTAACAAGTTAGAGTATCGAACAATCGACAAATCTCTGAAAACCAGAGAAAAATGGATGGCTAAATCGATTAATATTGGTGATCAAATCAGTCAATTGATTGGTGTATTCTATCCAAGTCGTATTGATTCATACGTCAAGACAGTTCGTAGTCAAAAGTTTTATGGTAGATATATGGATGATTTCTATATTATTAGCCAATCCAAAGAAGAACTTCAAGATATTCTTGGAGAGATTGAGAAGATTGCTAATGATTTAGGCATATTCATTAACCATAAGAAAACGGCTATTGTTAAATTATCTCAGCCATTCACATATTTACAATTGAGATATTATGTAACATCGACCGGTCATATCACACGTAAACTTGGTAAGAAACGTGTACATTCTATGCGAGTTAAACTTAAAAAGATGAGCCAACAAGAGGAAACAAAATTTGATGACGCTGTCACAATGTTCCGAAGTTGGATGGGATCGTTCTATAAATTATTACCTGACAACACTCGAAAAGAAATACTCGCATATTTCGAAAATCTTTACGATTGTAAAATTACGATTCGTAAAGTAAAACATAAATACAAAATGTTCTTCTCGCAAAACTAACAACGCATATAATGAAAGATGAAGAGATCTGGGTTCGAATCCCAGCTAGTGGTGCAAAGGTAGCACACTTCTCTTTTATTATTTCGTTAAGGAGGATAGTTATGTGAAGTATGAACCAGCAGTTTGTTTCACGAAGAAACAAGTAGCAGAGCGCAAACGATGGCTTAGGAATTATCTCGAAAATGTTTGGGAACCTGAGGAAGAGCCTCGTGTTGCATTTGATGCTCGTCTTGTCGAACTCATACAAATGAAGGGACGAGTAACAAAGAAAATTATGGAAAGGAGGACTTGGAGTAATGAAGGGACCCGAAGCAGAAAGAATCATCAACGAGCAAGTGAAAAAGTGTCTGGATATTCTAGTTGTTAAAGCAGGAGAATATGCACCTGGAGACGAAGATAGACTTCACAACTTTAAAGTTAGTGCAGGACTTCACGGATCCACCATGCAAGCAGCTCTTGCTGGCATGATGGCAAAACACACAACGTCCGTATACGACATGTGTCATTCGGATAAGATCTTCTCGCAAGAGAAATGGGATGAAAAGATCACTGATCACATCAACTATTTGCTGCTATTACAATGCGTTGTTCATGAACAAAGAAAGGAGTTAACCAATGAGTGTAAAACAAATATTGAATAGGGCTGGCAAGACTCTGTCTAAGAACAGTCCGACAATACTTACCGGTATAGCAATAGCTGGCACATTTACGACCGCAGTTCTGGCGGTTAAAGCTACTCCTAGGGCCCTACAGCTGTTGGAGGACGAAGAAGCGCGACTGGACGATGATCTGACTGTTAAGGATAAGATCCGTGTCTGCTGGAAGTTATATTTACCTGCAGCAGGTGTTGGATTAGCAACAGCTGGATGTATTGTCGCAGCAAATACAGTTAATTTGCGTCGTAACGCTGCTCTTGCAGGTTTATATTCCATTACAGAAACAGCCTTCAAAGAGTATCAGAACAAAGTCGTTGAGACTATTGGCTCTAACAAAGAGCGCAAAGTTCGTGATGAAGTTAATCAAGATCGACTTGATCGCAATCCGTCTGGTGCGAATCAGATCTTTATCACAGGTAAAGGTAAGGTTCTTTGCTACGATAAATTGTGTGATCGATATTTTGAATCCGATCACGAAACGATTCGTAAAGCTGTTAATGACATCAATCTTGAATTGAGAGATTCGATGTTCGTTGAGCTGAACGATTTATATTATGCAATAGGACTTGCTCCTTCAGGTCTTGGCTCAAAAGTCGGCTGGGAGATTGATCATGGATACTGCGAAGCCAAGTTTTCTACTGGCTTAAATGAGAACAACGAACCTTGCCTTGTAATGGATTTTGACGTATATCCCAAATTCGCTTAGGGTCGCTTACTTTTCTCATGCTATAAGATTTCTTAAACATTAGCGCGTAAAACAACGCGTATAATGAAACATTTGAAAGGAGAAGAAGGAACATGCGACTAAGTAAAGAAGCGAAGAAACGAATTATTGAGGAACGAGACTTAACATTCACGAAGATGAGTCAAGAAGGAATATCCGATGAGGATTGGACTCTCTATAAGAAACAGTATGATGGATATTGCGAGATGCTGAAAAGCAATTTTAAGATATCACCTGATACACTGTTGGTTGTAGGAGGCAATCTGCTTGGAATCCTACTGATACTCAACTTCGAGAAGGCTGAGATCGTAACTAGTAAAGCATTAAACTTTGTGTTAAAAGGAAGGGTCTAATGACCCTTCTTCTTTTTATTTTAGGAAAGGAGGAGATTCCATTGACAAATAAGTACACTAGCACGTTTACCAAGGCAACAATGTGTGTCGTTTATATTTTGTTTATCTTGGGAGCGATCATTGGTGGAGTTCTGGTCGTTTGCTCGGCTGTTTGGGATACAAAACTCGGTCTGCAAATTGACACGGGAATGTTTATTGCGTATGCAGCATATTTGGGTACACCAACAGCTGTTGCAATAGGCTTCTATGCCTGGAAAAGTAAGGCTGAAAATCTCTTGAAGATCAAGGCCGGCAATGAAGGAAAAGAACACGATCCACTGATGGATACATTAGCTAATATGGGAGGAAATATTTAATGGACATTTTACGTTTTATCGGTACATACTGGCACGACATCTTAGTCGTCCTTATTCTTTTGGTAAGCTTTGGGTTTGCCATTAAGAAATGGTGGCCAAACTGGCAGGCTATGTCCAGTGCAGAGAAGGTTGCATATGTTTCACGACTATTGCAGAATCTAATTCCTATTGCACTTGGACTAGTTACTGATGCTGAAGCGCAGTACGGTGGTGGCACCGGCAAGATCAAACGGGCTTATGTAATTGACGAGTTATATTCTCGAATACCTGATGAGTTTAAGCCGTACGTCACCGAACAGAATCTGGATGCTATACTTACTAAAGCTCTGGATGAAGCCAAGGTTCTCTGGGAAGAGAATACACAAATTAAAGCACTTATAAAAGGAGAATATTGACATGAAAAAGAAACCTACAATTCGCAAGCCTATCAAAACTCCGGTAGCGGTTACATACAACCGGAAGAAGGATTATATTTCCTACGATAAGACCATTAACGACCAGTTCGTTAAGCCGGAGATTGCTAAGGCTATCAAGAAGGCTTTGCCTGCTAAGATTGTACGGACGAAGACATATCCGATCACAATCATCATGCCGACATCTGGCAAGAAGAACGAATATATCGTCTCTGTAATTTAACTCGCGGCCATAACACAGCTTATAATGAAAACTATATTCTGAAAGGAGCTTGTGTTATGAGTAAAATATCTGACATGATCGTTAGTGCAATATTGAAGAGAGGTATTCTTGGAGAATTTAAGAACTTTGAAACAGAGGTCGAGATTCCACAAGAA
>NZ_JAQVBV010000064.1 GCF_028690125.1 Bacteroides sp.
TGCTAATGCCGAAATGAATACAATCGAAATCAGGTCAAATGCGGCAGTTTCAATGGCATTTTCGATTGATGGCGAAAATCAAACTGCTCCGCTCGAAGGAGAAGATGTTTCCGCTTTAATGGTCAAAGAGGAGTCGACAGTGAAGACCTTTGGATTTCAAGCGACGCAGTTGATGACCGTGTTTATATTGCGTCATATCCACTTTCTTTTCATATCTCGGACGTATCAAATCTTGGAGCCGAAATGGCAAATCTTCAGATTTCCTTTGACAGCATCAAAGTTCGCAAATATCAAGGAGAAAATCTTGTTATTTTTGAAACTTTGAATTCTGAAACGACAGTGTTGCCTGAAGACAGGTTTACATGGGAGATTGTTTGGGACGATAATGTTTTCGGTCCGTACGGTGAAGCAACAAACAATTTTTATATTCAAAGTGGAGACCCGACAGTTTATATGCAACTTCCCTACAGGCAAACAATAAATTGCACTTTCAATATCGTATATTTCGGTCAGGAAAATTACTGGGAAGAAAATTACCGAACCACACCAACATTGACAGAATATGAACCTTGTCATTATTCGTCGGATACTTACAAGGGCTGCGAGTTTGAATTTATCGTTAAACTCGAAGTTATGGAATAAAGAGGAAGAATGAAAAAAATATCATTAATAATCGTAATAGTCCTTGCAATAACCGTGATCGGAATGACCACGGGTTTGTCTTTTGCTTGGTTTGCATCGGAAGAAAGAATGAATTCGACAATCATTCATCAAGCAAACTCTCCATCTGCAAATGTTGAAGTCATCAACGTGTCGCAAACAGGGACACTTGCACCTGCAATACCATTTGTTGATAGTGACGGAGTGCCTTCATATATTAGTGATCCGTCAGGTTTTGAAACCTATGTCGCAACTTATGGATTGTTGATAGCAGGCGGAAATATGATAGACACCGCAGCAACAATCGTTGAAGTTTCAGGGCAGTTTAAGTATGAAGGAAAAGACGACAACGGTCTTGATATCGGCACGAGAACATTGGTTGTTGAGCTGGTCGCACAAAACCATACGACAGCCGAACAAATAGCAAAATCAAATTTTTCAACTGATTTTGTCGCAGATGACGACAATGATGATGAAACGCCAGCTTGCATAGTCAGCAATGATTCAGACAGAACAAACTATACCTCCGGTTCAACTCCATATTATGGAGTTCATGTGATAACAGTCACTCCCGCAATATACGATACCGACTGGTATTGGTTCACAATAACAATATATTTCTCACAAATCGATGATGAAATGGACACATCTCTCAATGGCACAATGATTGATTTTACAATCAACATAATAGCCCCGTAAGGAAGAAAATGAACAAAAAACTCATCTTCATCTTAATAGCAATGATTTGCATTTTGGCAATTGTTATGGTGTTTGACACCGTGACAGTGCCTACTGCTGCTATTTGGGTTGATGAGGGTAGCGCAAGTGGCACGGCAGATGAAATACCTGCAAGCTGGAATGCAAATCTCAAATATATGTTGTTCCAAATTGTTTTTTCAGACGGAAGTTTGAATGATATACAATCAACCACATCTTTGCTTGAATATGATGAGGTTGATGGCCGCCTTGAATTGATTTCCGATAATACAGTTTATGTCACGGGCATGGCATTCTCTGGCTACACGGGCGCACTCGCTAATGTATATATTCCGTCAACAAAAACCATAACGGTTTCTAGTGTTGAGTACGCAATCACCGTAAGCGAAGTCACAAATACTGCATTCGCAACCAGTTTGAATTTGGTAGAATCTATTGTTTTCCCGTCAAGTGTGCACACGATTGCAGCAAGCACCTGCGCGCGTATGACAGTGCTTTCAAGCGTGACATTCCAAAGTGAAAACAGCGCGGATTATTCGCTTTCAATAGGTAACAACGCATTCTTGAGTTGTTCTGCTCTTGAAACTGTAACTTTCAACGGCGATTGGAATGTTGCTTCAACAATCAGCATAGGCAGATACGCATTTATGGCTTGTTCAACAATGAAAGAAATGTGGTTTAACTCAACCACAACAACAGTCCCGACTTTCGGTACTTACGCTTTCTTCGGTACGGCAACAACTTTCAGAGCGTTCATGCTTGTAACAAACAGAGCATCATATACAACTGCAATCGGAGCAGCAAAATCTGTTGGTTTCTATGATGTGACAACAGCGGGCGTCAACCTTACAACAATCAACGGAACACTCACATGGTATGTCGATAAGGCTTGTACAACTACAGTTACAACACCGACAAATGTTGACGAAGGCAGATATTTCGCAAAATAAAATAGAAGTCCTCGTGTTAAGTTTGCGATACTAATTTATGCTTAAAAGAAAGCAGTATTTCAAAAAAAAGATAGGATGAAATGATAATAAATCGAAACATAAAACAAATAAATTTCCAAAAGAAAAAACTGAATATGAGATGAAAAATATTGAGACAAAACAAATAAAAAAGATGAATGATTTCCACAAATGAACGCAAAAGTAATATGAGCGGTAACAAAAAAATGGTCATTGCAATATGATTTTATAGATGGTATAATAAATTATGTAAGTATATATTGTGCGTACACACGCACGAGAGGTGGAAAATGGAAAAGCAAAAAAGATTCGGTAAAGTATCCCATCATCAACAAAAACTTGGGATGAATTTGCCGGGGCGCTCGCAGGAGACAACAGAATCAAAAGTTTCAAAGTGGACAAAAAGATGTTCACTTGCTTTGCTGTTCATCCTCATGCTTTCTATTTTTACCGTTGGAATGATCGGTGGGGGATTTTCAATAACAGATGAAAATGAAAATTACAATTCTACTAATGTTGCAGAAGCATCAGGAGGAAGTTCTTCAACATTGCAAACTTTTTCGATGGATTTAACAGCTGGACAGATAGTTTATAATTTCACACCAAATGGAGCAAGCTATGGCGACTCGTGGGGTCCTGATTCCTTAAGTCCAAGCGGATCTTCAGGGCAGATGAAAAATGATCCTGGAATGCACAACGGAAAAGATTATACTACCATGTGGGTTGATATTGATTTGGGAGCAACCGCAACTTCTTTGCTTGCAAATGGACTTGCAACATTATCATGTTCGGCAGTCGGTTATAAATCTAGCAATACAAGTGGTGGATGTTATGTTTCCATTCAATCTTCGTCAAGTCAATTTACTCAATATGGATCTTCTTACTCAACAGCCTATTCTGCATCACAATCAAACAGTATTACTTTAGGAACAAGTGCGGCGACGATTACAAAATCATTTTCTTCAGGTCGTTACATAAGATTTTATCTTAGTGGTATGGATGATGGTGGCTGGGCGACTGGCGAATGGGGTTGGATAGAAACCTATAATATGAGCATGACTTTTACGTTAACTGCTTTTGGTACTTCAGATGTTGGTTCGTCAGGTGATCCATTTATAATATCCTCATTATCTAGATTGCAGAATTTGCAAACGGCAGTTAATACCTGCGGTTGGACAATGAGCAACAGATATTTTCAACAAACAACAAATATTTCTTCACTTAATTCAATTTCTATCGGAACAAGTTCATATTATTTCCAAGGTAATTACAATGGGAATAGCTACACATTATCTGGTCTAAGCATAAGCAACACAACATCATATCAAGCCTTATTTGGTTATACAAGCGGAGCTACAATAAGCAATCTTACTATTTCCGGTACTGTAGGGGGAAGCGGAAATGGTCGTGCGGGATTTGTTGGATGTGTAAAAGGTAATACAACTATCGAAAATTGTACTAATAACGTTAATGTTTCGGGAAATAGCTATGTAGGAGGTTTTGTAGGTGATGTATGGGGTGGCACTGCCACTATATCCGGCTGCATAAATAACGGCTCCATAACGGGAGCAGGAGATGGCACCGGAGGTATTATCGGCTATGTTTCAAGTGGTTACACTGCAACAATACAAAACAGTGCTTCGCGGGCGACATCAAACTCTGGAACAATAGTAAAATCAAATACATCAAACGGCACTGGCGGTATAATTGGTTATGTAAACGGCACTGCTACCGTCGGCGGGACAACAGCAAATACTGGGTCAGTTTATCAGTCAGCAATAGGTAATGGCGTAGGTGGTATAGTTGGTTATGTGAGTGGAACTTGCACAGTTCAAGGTAGCTCTGCCGCATCAACAATAAATAATTCAGGAGCAATAGGTTCAGCTTCATATAGCCCAGTTGGTGTTGGAGGCATTGTCGGATATGGTAGCTCCAATACATTAGTGAAATATTGCAAAAATACAAATAATGTTTACGGTGCAAACGGAACAGCTGGTATTATTGGTCAAGCTATTGGCTCAAATGTTTCTTATGTCAACAACTCGGGCGCGGTCACTTCAACAGGAAATTATGTTGGTGGTGTTTTGGGCGCTCTCGCGATAGGTGGTGCAGACTTACTAAGCTGTATAAATAGTGGAGCGGTAATCGGCGTATCTTATGTCGGTGGAATTGTTGGCGAAACCAACGGTATCACTTTCTCGGGCTCAGCAATAAATCAAAACTTGGCTGGAGGAACTGTCAACGGAACTTCATATGTTGGAGGCATTGTTGGCCATGCATTGGGAGCATCATCAGTCAATGGCGCAAAAAACTATGCAACAATTACAGCCTCAAGTTCTAATTCCGGGGGAATAGCTGGATATGTAGAAGCAAGTAGTACAGTTTCCAACTGTACCAATTCCGGAATGCTAAACGGTTATTCGTACGCAGGTGGAATAGTCGGTTATTTGACAGCTTCAACTGTAAGCGGTTGCGCAAACAGTGTGGCTGTAAATTCAACAGGCGACAATATCGGAGGAATTATAGGCGGTGCATTGTCTTCCTCTTCAATAACGTCAAACACAAATACAGGCGCGGTAACATACACGGGCGCAAGCGCCTCTTATGGATATTCAACAGGCGGAATAGTAGGTTATTTGAGCGGTACATCTAGTGTAGTATTATGTTCAAACGAAGCGACTGTAGCATCTTCTCAAAAAGTTGGAGGAATTGTTGGTTATCAGTTAAGCGGTACTACAATAAGCCAATCTAAAAATTCGGGGAATATTACTTTATCATCAGTTGTCAACAGCACATTGAACAATCGCGCGCTTGGCGGTATAGTCGGTTATTCTGATGCCACTGCAGTGGGTAGCATCATAAGATGCTTAAACACCGGAAACATTGTCAAAAACGGAGCTACATATGCAGGATATGCTGGTGGAATCATCGGAAATTACGCAGCAACGGCAGCGGCTAGTGGAGTAGTGAATAAGTGCTACTCAAATGCAAGTGTTATTGAAGCTTCAACAGCCATAGGTGGTATCGCTGGAACATCGACAGCATCCGCTTCTTATAGTATATTTACGGAAAGTTGGGCATTTATAACATACGTTGGTTCGACGGGAGTCGCCACGCCAACCGTTACAACGGCAGCATCAGATGATACAGGAAGATATTTTGTTCGCGAAGTTGACACTGACTGCACAACATCTGTGTGGGATTTAACCAATTTTGAAGCTGCAACTTATGCGGCAAGTCCAACAAATATTACAGATATTTTGTTCAGTTTGACTCCTGATGAAGCTTGCCAAAACGGATACTATTTCAGGCTGGTAACAAATAACGGAACTCTTGTGGGGACTTCTGCGTTCACCTCAAGCTTTGACACGGAAACTAAAAAAATAACCTTGGTTGAAGGTTCTGTTAGCGCATCAAACCCTGTTGCATATGGAACAAGCACGGGAATTTATCATATTGTGATGTCCTATCAACCGCTAGAACTTTTTGCCAATACAATATACAATAGAGCAGTTCAAACGATGCCAAGTGTTTTTGAGCAGACGGCTTCAAGCTTAATTTCTAATTGCGGAACTGATGGCGTAAATATATATGATTTTACTTACTACAACTATTATCTTGATGCGGCGTGCATGATGCTCACCGAAACAATAGTTGCGGGTGCAAGCATTGCGGGCGGAGCTCCGATGAATGTCAACCGTTCAGAACTAAATGTGGTTATTCCGTATGGTGTTGTGGTTGGGGTCTATTTGCCTAATACTTCTACCTATGTTGGGTTTGCCAATACCGAATTCACAGTAAATCCAGTCCCGCTTGCTTTGATTGAAGATCCTGATGCTCGCGCTGCCTATACATATAATGGAAGATTGCAAGCTGTTGGAGCTGCTATCATTGGTATCGATGGCACAGACGCATTGTATGCCGCATTGCCTACTGCATTGAAGACATCAATAACATCAGCCTTCAATACAGAATATGATTTAGGTTTGGTTGAAGCAGGCGCAGATATGGTGGACTATACGACAGTTATGTTTGCAGACACAAGTGATGTAAATGCTGACTGGCGTTCTGATAGACTGCCGGGCTCAAGTGGATATGGGCTGACAATGCCGGTTCAAATCGATGATGTTGGAACTTACATTATTATTCCGAGAGGCTCAATTGCAGGAAATGGCATTAACAATTATGAGGTCACCGAAGACAATGGACTTTCCACAAATACCAATGAGTATACTGTTACTTTGATGAAAAAAAGCATTACGCTTTCTGATTTCATTCAACATCTATACGCTACCAATGTTTCAAATGATATAGATTATACAATTGGCAATTTGATTTTGGGCAAATACTATGACAATCATTTGTTTTCTGCCCCTGAACTCTTCAATCTTGCCGTATACAATATGAACAATACTCATATGTACGATGATGATTTTTACAATGGAACAGACAACTATCTAAGTTTTTTCAATATTTCATACGAATGGAGTGAGATTTTACCTTACACGACTTGGTCGTCATATTTGCCTTCGTCATATTCAGACGGCTTGAATGGGGACGACTATGCTTACAATATGTCGCTACAAATTACTGTTGCAATAAATAATGTTTATTATGAATACAACACAGGTTCGGATTTCCGTTTGCAAGCTCGTGATAATTTCAACTTTGGATACAATTCAAGCAATATTGACTATTATTATATGCGTTTGACATTGGCACACTCAGGCACTCATGTTGTCGAGTATTCAGTTGACGGTTTGGATTGGACAACCTCCACAACAAGTGCGATGAGCGGGTATTCAACGGGAGCTCCAGTTTATACTGCATATGACAATAGTACAGTCACTCTTTGGTACACAAGCGGCGGAACAAAAGTAAACTGCACACCGCGTTACTTATATTCAACGATAAAAGACGTAGGTTATGGTTTCAATACATATTCAACTCCGCAATTATATTTTGACAATGCTGCCGATGCGGTAGGTTTAGATTATAGACCATCGATGCGTTGGGGCGCAACGGACAATCCGTATTGGGTTTTGAATGCCGCTCAGTTGCAACTTATAGCAGACACTGTAAATGGAGCAAGTGCAAATTCTGTTCAAACTATAACGGCAGTGAATTCTGGTTATTACGGAATAAACTGGTTTAGTAAATTTGGTGTTGAACAGATAAATAATTATGATAACTGGCGTTCTGAAGGAGCTATTGCAACTGCAATTGATTACACTGGTGCTATTTTCCGCATGAAGAATAATATCGGAACAGTGACAGCAGTTACTTTTGCCGGTACTTCTCAAAATCCAATTGGAGTTTCAAGTAGCTATTATTTCTCTGGAATATTTGATGGAAACGGATACACCCTGACTGTTAATAACTCGAGAAACGTTGACTATAGTGGCTTATTTGGATACACAATGTACGCCACAATCAAAAATTTGAGTATAGCGGGAAGTGTTACAGCTTCTTCCGGAAACTACATCGGCTCGATTGTGGGCTATTCTGCTTACTCAGATTTTGAAAATTGTAATGTAACAGCAACAGTCAATGCAAGCGGGAGCTATGTTGGTGGATTGATAGGTTATCTTTATGGCGGTGCAATGAGCACAACTGTAAAAGATTGCCAAAATCTAAATACAATATCAGGCTATGCTGTCACAGGCAATGATTATGTCGGCGGTTTGATTGGATATGCTTACGGCATTGCAACAATAAGCGGTGAAATCACAAACAAGGGAAATGTTACTGCAACAAATGCAAGCGGATATGTTGGCGGAATTATTGGAACAACAAATTCGCCAAGTACAACCATTTCAACACTTACAAATGCAGTCAATATAGGAAAGGTTGACGGCTTTAAGTATGCAGGCGGAATCGTCGGCTATCTTGGCGGCAGATGGAAATTGTCGTATTGTTATAATCAAGGCGATTTGTTGCTCACCTATTCATCTTCGACAACTGTTGGAATTGGCGGAATTGTTGGTTATAACAACAGTAGCATTAGTTCGACAGGTGAATCTTCATCTATAACGTATTGTTACAACGAATATATTCCTAGTGTTCACGGACTTATCTCGAGTACTGGATTTGCAACGACCCCAATCACTATCGGTGGACTTGTCGGTTCAAGAGCTTCAGGAGATGGCTCGCCTCAGATATTTAACAGTTGGAATGTTTACAACTGCACTCAGGCTCAAATGACAGCACTTGGTCACAACACCGGAAATTATGACGACGGCGGATATGTATACGGCAAATTCATTCTTATGTCGCAAGGCGACAATGTGAATTCTTATGTTTACGGAATGAGCTATGAAGAATGGATTCGTGTTGTTGGGAATATAAAAACAAATATCAATGACAATGGAGACAGAAGCGCAACGGATCAGTATGCTTGGGGCTCGGGCGCTGTTGGTCTAGGTAATATTTACTTCAAACTTTCTGCAGCAACTGGAACATACGTCAGAGTATCAGTTTATGGTGGTTCAAACTTCGCAAACTCGGCTGTCTTTATGCTTGACGTCACAAAAGGTGACCCGAACACTACAGGTGATGATGAGACCTATTGGACAGGCAATAGCAATTCACTTGTTTGTATGTATATTCAATCAAAGGCATCAGCTGCAAACCTTATTGTTGGTTTTGGTAGTGTTGCGGCTAAAGACCCAATGTTTATAGGTGAAACATACTATACAGAAAATGATATGCTACAGTTGCTAACTGCACCAGCGTTTAGTGAAAGCAGCGCATATTTCAATATGAGTGATGGTGTCAGAAGAACATACATTACCAATATCGCACAAATAGATGGAGAAGATGGAAATACAACTTCATGGGATAAAGGCGACACCGTTAGCTTTACCGTTTATATTTATTATTACTTCCAGCAAGTAGCCGCAACCACCACATATTATGATGGTTGGGTAAGAGATCTTCAAAACGGAACACATATTTACAATAGAACAACCGGTGAATATGAACCAAGTGCAAGCGGCGAATATATATTTGTCGAAGATATTGGAATGCAAGAAGGTATTTGGGTCGGGCAAGCATCATTCACGCTTGAAATTCAAAACCTTATTGTTGAGTTCAGTTATACAAACTTTAATATTGTTGCCGAAGACGGTACGAATGTTGATATAGGTGGCGATGGTTTCAGCAAATATTACGACAACTACAACGGTTTTTATGGTGTAATTTCACAACCTTCTCAAGGCGATGATGACAGATATCCATATGGTGTTTTGACAACTGAAGTAAAAGCATATTTTGACACCTTGACTATTACCGTCCAGCAGGTGGGTTCGTATTATCCACATTATGCAAAGAGTTCAAACTCATGGGTTACGTCATCCTACTTTGCCACTTCAAATCACAATGACAGTATATATGGCGCGACAAAATATGTTGGCGACAACTTATATGTGTGGTTCTGTATTAGTATCACATCGACACAGTTGTCTGAATATGAGAATATTACGTTTGCAAATCCTAATGCTACAACGAGTGGAGTCACATGCACTTCTGGCGACCAGACGTATATTTGGGTCTGCACCCCGACTGCTGTCGCTTCAATTTTGCAGCGTCCTATTGTTGTCACACCAATCATAGAAACAAAAACTTATGATGGCTTGGGCTATACGGAAACCTACTCAAGCGGAACTTACGGAAGCACAAAAATTGGCGACTCTTATGATGGAAACAGCGCCGCATATTACAAAGCGTCAACAAGCAACTTGCAATATGTTGTTTCTTATCCGCGTTACGCAAGATTCGATGGCACAACAGGCGGCGGAATAACATATCAAAATTCAGATACAAATTTATTGATTTCGAGCATCTCAAGCACATTGAAAGGTACTTTTACTATTACAGAAATGGATATTGAAAGCATAGTGATAGCAAGCGGTAGCACGAGGACAGACTTGGAAGCATTGGTTGAAGCAGGTACCGCAACAGTTGCAGACTATTATTCCTATCTTTCTTCAACCGGAAGTGTAGTTGAGGGTCAGCATAGCGATAAAAAAGAAATTTATATTCCCGGCAAATATTGTTATTCAATAAACAATTTTGCAACAGCAAATGCCACAAATTACAATGTAATTTTCAACAACGGTTATGATGAAGACACTGGCAAATGGACAGTTGGAAGCGCATCGGGCACATATAGCTCAACAACAGGTCTTTGGGACGGCACTACAGCCACACCATATTTTGAAATTTCGGGTTGGCAAAGCTCAGATTATTCTTCAAGCTATATTAACGGAACAACAACCGCAAATTATGGAAGCACGAAACGTGCAGTTTTTGCAACAGCAACAACGGCGAATATCCTAAACGGTTCAAAAACTGGAAACCTAATCGTAAATAATGATACTGTTGAAAATGCATACCATTCCGATAAGATAACTACACTTGCTGCGGTTGGTGGCGATGAAACTCCTGAAAACTACGGCTATGGTCGAGGTTATAGCTTTGATTATAATATGGAGAGTGGAAATCTACTGAATTACTACTCTGATATGACTTATGGCATGTGGGGAGCTAGTGACAGTGGCTATGGTTGGAACTGCACAACCGACACTGTAACATTTTGGCTTGACGTATATTTCAGTGGAGATCTTCTCACACAAGCATTGAAGGGTACTTTGACTGCGGCTGTCAACGTTCAGACTTATTCAGGTTATTCAAATGATATGACATACATTGGAATCGGTGTCATAGGCTACAGCACATATCCGACAATGACGTATGATGCAAGCGGAAATCTAATCATTCAGAATTGTACATCTGAGGATAATCCATTGAACGGAATGGATTCATATCGTGAATCAAACGGTGATTTGGATTACACTTCCGCATATGCCTGCTCGACCTTTATTCCTGCCGGAGCAAAGGGCGTACGCCTTATTATGAGAATTGTTGCAGATGGCGATATGGCAGCTATTTTCCATGAATTGTATCTGACTTTCAAGACACAATTTACACAAGCAAACTATAATACCGGAATTACTTTCGGAAATACAACTTCAAATAGTTCACAGACCTTTACAACAACAAGCAGTGCAAACGGTTCAGGTACAAGCATTGGATATCAACAATGGAATTATTCTGCGCCTTCAGCAGTTAAATACTATCTTTCAGGTAATGGACTTGAATTTGATAACTCATCAGGTAACCGTGCGACTATGGGTGTAAACGCTACATTGTCATCAGTAATTACAAATAGCTCCAACTGGAATGCGGGCTACGCTTTGCGACTCACACTTTACGCTACAATCGGAACAACAGGAAGCGCGGATTATATAACTATAGGCTTGAAAGCAGGACACACTTCCACTGCTGACGGAAATATGAGTTTGGATAATACGATTTATTGGAATGGATATTATCGAAGTAATGCAACCAATTCAGCGTCGGGTGACAACAACTATGTCCAGAACTGTATTTTAACAAAATCGATGTTTCTCTCAGGTGGATTGTTAGCTTCCACAACCGATAAATTCACAGTAATATTTGATGCTACCGCGGACGGGGGTATGGGTTTTTCTATAAAGACTATAAATATAGCTTGGAAATGGATACTTCCGGTGCAGGCTCCAGTCACAGTGTCATCTTCTAATACTCTAGCAAATGGAGGAGGATGGAACTTAGGAGGAAATGTATTAGGAGCGGTGCCTCCGGATGACAACTGGAATGTTTGGCAAGATGACCCGACGAATAATGAAGGATTGTGGAACTTGAATAACACAGGAAACATCTTTTATTTGGGCAACAATCACACAACAGGTTATAGCTTGATAAATCAAGATAATATTTATACCGTACTTGGTGTCGACTTAGGTTGGAGGAAACCTGGTGTCGGCTTCCGAACTGACACTTCATATACTTATGGAGTTATGGCTTTAAGCTTTAATATGACCAATGTCGGCACAAAACTTCAACAAAATCTAGGGAAGTCGCTTTCAGATTATAATATGCGAATCAGCTATTACGGCGAAGATAAAGCGGTCAATAGTACAGCTGACTCAACAAGAGTTATAGCATACCCGGGATTACAATATGGAGCAAATTCCAGCTTGATTGAGGCTAATAATTTCGGTGTTGATGAAACCTCAGTATCTCGTTTAGGTTATGAATCAGCAAATGACAGAGAAGGTCACAGCTTTACTATTTCTCTTGCGGTTGTTGCTGAATACAGCAATCTGTTTACTCTGTTTGTCTTCTTTGATCCGGGTTCATCAGGATTGGATTGGTATATTTACAATTTGGAATTCAACCTTGAAGAAGGCGGTGTCCAAAAGCCAACCCAAGCATTGGTCGCAAAAGCAAGCGACACAGAAACAGGTTCAATTTCTACCGGCTATACAACAGACGGAAGCAATTACACTCCGCTTGGCTACAATGCAATTTCAGTCATCAATCAATACACAACATATGGCAAGACTGGCGACAAGAGAAGTTATCTATGGGGCTCAGGCATGAGCGCAATGACATACAACGCCACAAACGGTATTGGTTATGCTTACACAGGTGGAGATACTGAACTGGAAAATTCCGGCTATGCTCAAATGGGGACAAGTGTTTATATCGATACGCAATCAACTGATAATGATGGGAAATCTCTGATTGATTATGCCAACGAAGGGCGATTGCGAATAAGCTTTGAGGCAATTCTATATTCCACAGGAACGGCAGACACTATAACTGCGGGTATTTATAAGCGGGGAATGCAATTAAGCTCGCAATTTTCTCCGATGCTGAATACTTCATTAATCCCGGATAACTTATCGATGTCAACCAACACTATAGGAACATCACTGAATTACTATAGCTATTATTACTATCCTTACGTAGCATACAACTCATCAGGATTGCCGATTACATCTTCACAAAATACCTTAACACAAGGTACGGGTATTTATTCAAATTACTGGGGATTCTCTGTATTTTTCCAGGACTTGACAACGAATGCTTTAGAAATGAGAGTGAAATATCTTAATATCAAAATTGAAGTAATGAAAGATTTTGAATATGACAGCATTTCATATCTAGACGATTATCTTGACACAACAATTCAAAACACTGCGCAAGCTAGCTGTTCCACATATGTGTTTGACACAAGAGCAGCTTACTATAGCTCAAATTCAGCAACGGCGCTAGCAGATGGAAGTACCTCAAGTGCATATTCCCGTTCATACACAAAGGCATGGGGCTTCTACAATTTAGAAGATCAAAACTGGTGGATTGCATCTGCCGCTCAAAATGCGGAACTAACGCATAATGTTTTGACTTATAGCAACTATGGGACTGAATACACCAATTCATTAGCGACAGGCGGCGATACAAAAATTGGATATGGATATGAATCTGCTCTAGGAGATGTTGTCACTGATACTATAGCAGGAAGTATTGGCAGTATTTATACTGCGCCAAGTCAAAACGCTACAATTGGAATGAATGTAGACTTGACAGACAGAATGTGGCGATTGCTTGAAGACGGAAAAACTAGCGGTGTACAGGTGACGTTCAGCTGGTCAGGTATGCCAAACTACAATGATAAAGCAGATACTACAGGCACATATATCAAGACTGGCTTGAACACTTTCTATGCAGGCTGGAGTGATAAATTGTTCACTTCTGCAAATTTAGCATGCTATGCAGATAGAACTGCTACGGCAGAGTTGAGTGCAGTCACCAACACTCCATACAGCAACACGCGTCCATTGACTTTGGTTACAGAAAATATGGTTGTGAATGGCACTGGCGCTGTGACAGAGACAAATGAAAGAATTGTTCAAACTTACGGCGTCACAACAGGCACCAACTATATTAATACTACAGATGTTAGCTTTACAATTTCTATAGAAAATTTGATACAGTATGCATCATCTTCTCACGCATTTAGTATTTACTTTAGTTCGTTGGCATACAATTCGCAAAACTCTATGTATGTTTGGGATGTGTCTGTAGAGCTCATTCCTCTAATGGGAAACACAGTTGATACAACTTCTGCTTTAACACAAATTACTGATGATAGTTATGCGCCAGATAGTCCTGTCGGTGTTTTGCCATACGTTTTGGACGGACAAATTGCAAACTCACTTGAAATCGCCGATTACGATGTTGATGGAACAAGTTACAACAACAACGACTATGGCACAGGTATTGGAAGTGGAAAAACAAATTATTACTACAACAATATGTTCTACTATTCATTAGGAAGAACATCAGTTGGCGCCTATACGGAATATACAATAGAATTTAAAGATATCGAATCAACAATGTGGGGCTTTGAAGTTTGGCTCGGTGATTACTTTACACTGAAAACCACCACAGAACTTTTGAATTACACAGGAGCGCGATTCAAATGGAGTGGCTCAGCATATGTGTACGATAAAGACGGTATGTATGTGCCAACTTATCGCTTGAATACTTCAATAAGTGATTGTCTTACTGACTGGTCAGATCAAGATGATTCAGAAATAGGGAATCAATGGGCTACTTTATCAAATAGTGTGTATTCTGCAAGTTATGAAGCTCTACGCGAAAACTTCAATGGGAACTCGCTTATTGTTGATGCCAAGTGGAACGAAAACGAAGCTCAATATGAGGGCGATTACACCGCAATGTATGCAAGTATGTCTTTGACTTTAGTTTCAGATGCACTTGAACCAATAAGGATTTTAGGCTTCAACAGTATGGGTATGACTTCTGCAAACCCGATTAGTTTGTCAACGAGTCGTTATGATGGTACAGCTCCGACAATGCAAGTGAAGACTGTTACAAGAGCAACTTCGGATGAAACCAGTTATTATGACCTCAACGCTAATGGTGTTTATGATGAGGGCGTCGACAGCTTGAATTTGAACAATGTGTTTTTATCAAGCGCTGTTGATGTCTACAACGCATCAATTTCTGCGAATGTCTACAAATCATCATGGTTTGTACCTGGAAAGAATACACTCATAGCAGAATTCACCGATATCGGAATCACTGACGGCGAGGATGGAAGCATATCGTCAGGATTAGGACTCATGATGCCTATGCGTATGGTGATGACAGGTGATAGTGCCACGCAAAATTATGAATGGGAACTTGATGTCGACGAATCGCATGCATTTAACGGTTCGTGGCAGTGGTACAACTCAACAGCTGGGCAATGGTTGAGCATAGGAAGTATGACAGGCACTTACGCATCATACTGGTACACAAATAATAGTTTGGATTCTACGCCGAATAGTAGTTTATTGGATGCAACAGATCCGACTGCATACAATATTGATTATTATGATTACGGTGGAATTCGTACTGAACTGACATCAACAGAAATTGCAACTCAGTTGTACTTGAATGAAATATATTTGTTGACGAAATATTTCGTAAATGAAGTAAGAGAAGAAGTTTCACACAGCACAGTAAACGATGTGGCGGCGGTGCGTGTCCGTTATGTACGCAACTGCACAGAAAACAACACTTTCTTCTTTGCGGCATATGATGCTTCAGGAAATATTGCCACAGACACATCTGGACAAAATAGTGCCTTTATGTCAACACTTTACGCATATAAGAGCTATAACAGTGGTGCATACAATATTGACCATACCGCTTCTATAACAGCATCTCCAGTTTCATCCGTTACCGGTTATGTGCGGAATATAGCGAATATTTATCAAGAAGCTGTGACAGTTTCATACTATAATATTTCAACAAGCACGGCATTCTCATCGAGCACAATTACTAGCGGATTACTAGATACCCCTTCTGCAACGTACACATACACACCGCAGAACGGATATATGTTTGTAGGTTGGAATTTGAACACTTCGCAATGTGCAACAGTGCTGGGTGCGCCTAACTATTTAAGCGGCGCCCGAGTGCGTAAAATATCAAATGCCTTGACTTTTGATGCAACTTATTATACTTACTATTTGAGCAATAAACCTCATAGGCAAACCACGACTGATACGAACAAATTGATGCCTGTTCAAAAGGTGGCGCAGATAACTGCAACGATTTACTGCTATATGGCGCCTATAGAGCTTGAAATCACAGAATCAGGAAGTTCGTCAGTAGTTTTGCCAGGATATGGAGC
>NZ_JAQVBV010000125.1 GCF_028690125.1 Bacteroides sp.
GATCGAAATTCTTAAGCAGTTGGACGAAGTAATCACGCTCACCAGCATGTACAAACTTGATGATGACTCCATTAGAACCTGCTTTTACAAACTCTCCTGCGCGGTAAAAATGCTCACTGAAATCATCGCGGCAGAAGAAGGTGATCGCCGGTGAAGGAATTTCCTAGCAGCCTCACCAACGTTCTAAATGACTACATACGTAGAATCAAGTGCGATTTTTCATTTACAAATGCACAGGTGCATGAAATCGACGACTGCCTTACGGCAGCTTACGCATATGGTGTCGCTTGCGGTCTTGGCATGGGAAGTGCTATCACAGGCACCTCGGTCTTCAAGGCAATGCCGATGGACGACAAGGGAAGCCCTATCATCAACACATTCCTAAACACCGCCGCCGCGCACGAAGACGACCTCGTTGAATTCTATAAGGAGGACTTGGGTCTATGACTTCCGCCAGAAAAAGCGAAATTGCTGGGTTTCTGCGCACCGCATACATAGAAGCCGACCCTCAAGTGAGGCAAGTCCTGTTTGAAATACTGGAAGAAATCAAGCCCAACGATGACACCAGACCGCGCAAGTGTATCATCTGCGGGAGAATCTCCTATTTCGATCCCATCACACAGCGTCATCGCTGCAAATTCTGTGCAACTTGAGGTGTAAATGAGAATTATCAAACCGAGTCACGAAATCCTATCTCCTATCGACGGAGAGCAAATTCTAAAACATATTGAACTCTGTGGGCGAGTCTGTTACAAGAGCGAGGATAGAATCACCGACAATTCTGCTAATAAGTTTGTCGCCAGCATCATCAAGCGCGGGCATGAGAGCGTACTTGAACATGTAAGTATTACTGTCAAGTTCATCTGTGATAGGGGGGTGTCGCATGAAATTGTGCGGCACCGGATTGCATCGTACAGCCAAGAGAGTACGAGATATGTTTCTAGTTGCGACATAAACTTCGATGATTTAACAGAAGAGGATTGTATTTCACTATATCAAGATGGGTTCTCAATGAAGCGTATTGCGAATTGTAGCAAGGGCAAATTCACGGAATGGCAAGTAAATAAAATATTGATGTCGAGTTCGGTGCCAAAACGAAATTTGGGCAGCAGGGGCATTGTCAAACACGACTACTTCTCTTCGATTGATACGCCTGAAAAGGCATACCTCCTTGGCTTTATATATGCAGACGGTAGTATTAGAAATACATTAGATCAGCTTATGATTAGTCAAAAAGAAGAGAATCAATGGTTTCTATTAAATATGTTGCGCGATTTTATCCAGCCTGATGCTAAAAGTTTGCAAGTGGCTGGGAAGGAATTTGTCGCGCACCTGATTGACAAAGGTGTCGTTCCAAATAAAACTTATGATATTTCACAAGAAAACACTGAGAAGCTATGGGAATCTATTTATGAATACAGATATGATTTTTTAAGAGGCTTTTTGGACGGGGACGGAAATATCCGTTGGTTTTATCAAAAAGAAACATCAAATACACAATCGTGCAATATAACGTTCTCTTCAACCAATTTGCTTTTACTTAAAAAGATTGTAACTATGTTGGAGAACGAATACAATTATTCTCCGAATATTCGAGAAGATTACAAAGAAGGGAAAACGCCGTTCTACAGATTGGCAATTACAGATAGCAGCATTGGTACGCTATTTTGCGAGAATTTGTATAAGAACTTTGTTTTTCCATATGGGCATCCCAAAACGGCAAGGTTTTTTGAAGCGTTTGAGATGCCAGTACCAACGAAGTTACATAATTGTACAGTTGCAAAAGATTTTAATGTCATTAAGCCAATATTTTTTAATGGCTCCAGCCTGTGGCAATGGGGAAGGGCGATGATGGATTGTGAGATATCTTATAACAAGTTAATAGCATCTGGTGCAACCCCGCAGGAAGCCCGTTCTGTTCTCCCAAACTCCATTAAAACTGAACTTATTTGTACCATGAATCTCCGAGAATGGCGGCACTTTTTCAAGCTGCGCACAGCAAAAGCAGCTCACCCGCAGATGAGAGAAATTGCGATTCCTTTGCTGGCAGAACTAAAAGAAAAGATTCCTGTGGTCTTTGATGACATTGAGGTGGAAGTATGAGCAATATTGACCATCCCGCACACTACAATACAGGGAAATATGAAGTAATCGATGTAATTGAGGATTGGAGACTGAATTTCAATCTTGGAAACGTGGTCAAGTACATTTCCCGCGCCGATCACAAGGGAAAAGCCCTCGAAGACCTCAAAAAGGCCGCTTGGTATCTCCAACGTGAAATTGGACTGCACGAAACCACTACATATAGTAGTGATCCGCGAGACTAATACACTATATATGGTATGATTATAAAACGCCGATTTGATGAAAGGTTATGATAGAATTTCTAAGTATACAAGCGAAGATTTAAAGACTATGCAAAACTGGTCGTTGGAACGAAAGATTCGAGTCACTCAGTTGCGGATCATGGAATGGTATGAACGATGGGATGGGAAGGTTTACGTTTCCTTCTCTGGAGGCAAAGACTCTACGGTTTTACTTGATTTAGCACGAAGAATTTATCCAGATATAGACGCTGTGTTTTCAGACACGGGTCTTGAGTACCCGGAAATTCGGGCATTCGTAAAATCTCTACCTAATATCACGGTTGTAAAGCCAGAAATGTCATTTAAGGACGTTATACAGAAATACGGATATCCTGTTGTGAGTAAAGAGCAATCATCCTACATACAAGAATATAAAGATACAAAATCCGACAAGTTGAAAGAACTGCGATGGAATGGTAACGAAAAAGGGATGTGGAAAATTTCTGAAAAATGGAAATATCTCGTTGACGCTCCTTTCCTAATAGGCGACAAATGCTGCGACATAATTAAGAAAAAGCCGCTATCAAAGTACGGAAAAGAAACGGGCAAACATCCTATTACCGCTGTTATGGCCTGTGAAAGTTCTCGACGAAAAATGAATTGGTTGAAAAATGGCTGCAATGCATTTGAATCTTCGAAACCCATATCTCAACCAATGTCATTCTGGCTAGAGCAAGACGTGTTACGGTATTTGAATGATTTCCAAATTCCATATTCTAAGATATACGGTGAGATTCTTGGGGATGAAAATGGTGGGCTTTATACAAACGGTGAAGAACGAACAGGGTGCATGTTCTGCATGTACGGCGTTCACGCAGAGAGCGAGCCAAACCGATTCCAACGAATGAAGAGCACACATCCCAAGCAATACGATTATTGTATCCGTCCAGTTGAAGAAAACGGTCTGGGTATCGGCAAAGTTCTCGACTACATAGGAGTTCCATACGAATAGATCACAACATATAGTATATGAAAGACAAGTTACACCACTACATATAGTATGTTCATAAAAGACCAATTTGGTATTACAAGGGAGGTTGATAGCCACGATCTATCCAGATAACTCATGGCTCCGCTGGCTCGTCGCGCTCTTCATGATTACGCTGATTATT
>NZ_JAQVBV010000126.1 GCF_028690125.1 Bacteroides sp.
TTTGTTATGAGTTATATCCCCGCTAGAAAGGTAGGTGCGTAATGTTACAAAATTTTAATGTGTTTGGTGAATACGAAATACCAAACGTGTCGGTTTGTTATCCAAATAGAAAAAAAATAGGCGATTTGGGAAGGATTACGGACTTATCATTAGACCTAAAATTTAATACATATTCCGAAATTACAATAAAAGTACCATATATGGTAGATGGGGTAATCACTCCACACTACGACAAGTTAGTTCAAAAAAATAAAATACATATTGACGGTTATGGATATTTTATAATTCAAGATATATCAGAAGATAATGATGGTGTAAATAGAATCAAAACAATACCAGCATATTCCGAAGAATATTCTTTTAATTATAGGTCTATAAATTTTTTAGAAGGAACTTATAAATTCTACGACACAAGCCCAAGCGTTACCACGATTATGTCTACTATTATGGAATATATCCCAAACTGGACGCTCGGGTCTGTTTCTCAATCACTCTGGACAAAATATAGAACATTCAATACGACAAACGATACGCTATACTCTTTTATGGTTAGCACCGTTTCAAAAGCGTGCGAATGTTTTTTTGTTTTTGACACCGAAAATAGGGTTTTGTATGTTAAAGATACGACGGACATTGTTAATCCAACGCCAATTCATCTGTCGCATGAGAATCTAATAAAAGATTCTAAAATAAACGAAAAGTCAGACGAGTTTGTCACTGCGCTTGCTGTAACTGGCGGGGGTGGATTAGACATCCGAACTGTGAATCCGCTAGGGACAGATTTCATATACGATTTTTCTTACATTATATCTTCTGGACAAATGAGCGAAGATTTGTCGGATGCAGTTGAATTGTGGTCTGATAAGATTGATGCATTACAACCAGCATATGCATCTGCTTTGGCAGAGTACAAAACACTAAACGAAACGATGCTTTTACTTGATGCGCAACTTACAAGTTTAGACGCACAAATTACGGCCAAAGAAACCGTAATGCAAACTAGAATTGAAGCTGGACAAACTGATTTATCAGATTTGGCAGCAGATATAGCAATAATTCAAGCGAGTAAATCTGCCGTAGAATCAGACATAACAGACACACAGGCCGATATAGATGCAAAATATGCCGAATTAACTGGAATTAGTGCCGAGTTATCTTTTGAAAATAACTTTACAACCGAACAATATAACGAACTTTTAGATTATATAATTGAAAGTTCTTATCAAAATGAAAATATTATAAAAACTTCTGTAATGACAAACGTCGAAATACAGAATCAGGCGCAAAGTTTGTACGACCAAGGCGTAAGTGTTTTGGCTAAGATTTCACAACCAAGATTTGAATTTTCAATAAACAGCATTAACTTTGTATTTTTAAAAGAATACTTATCTGTCACAAATTTATTAACACTTGGAAGCACTGTGAATGTCGAAATTGACGATTCAACAAGTGTAACACCAATTCTATTAAACATAAAATTTAACTTTTATAACCCTACTGATTTTACACTAACCTTTGGCAACAGATATAGGCTTGATAGTTCAGTTTATAGTTTTGCAGATTTGCTAGAAGAAACATTAAAAAAAGGTAGTAATATAGGCGTAGATTCCCCAACGTGGAATGACTGGGCTACGCATTACCAAGAAGATGTGTCGAATTTTGTTTCTAACTCACTAGACGCCTCTAAGAATAGATTGATTAATTCTACAAACCAAGAAGTTATTATTGACGAAGTTGGGCTTCGTGGAAAGCAGCGTTTGGAAAATGGCTCTTATTCTCCTGAACAAGTTTGGTTAACAAAAAACACTCTTGCTTTTACAGATGATGGGTGGAACACAGTAAAGACCGCACTTGGGAAGGTGGATTTAGGAAACGGGACAACCGCTTACGGTTTGATAGCTGATGCTATAGTAACTGGTGTGTTGTATACAGAACTTGTTAGAATTTTCGGTACAAACGATTTTTATTGGGACAACGATGCCATTGTACTACATTATCCATCCGATGAAAACAAAGAAATACGAATTGGTAAATACGATGGTATTAATTACGGAATAGGGTTTACAACTGATGGAGGCTCAACTTGGCTAAGTGCAATAGGATTCGATGGTGTTGTTCTACAAGCTGGGCAATCCGGTGCTCATACTTACTTCCAAAGTTATTTAACACCACCAAATGAGACCTCTTTGCAAGTTGGAGATTTATGGATACAAACAGATCAAAATAATAAAATGTATAGATGGAGTGGATCTATTTGGGAAAGTGTGCAAGACACCCATAACGACCAAGCAATTATTTATTTAACAGAAAATAAGACAACCATCTTTTACCAAGATGCTCAGCCTACGGCTACCGCCACGGGGGATGTATGGTATGATACAAACGCAGATCCCGTTGTGATCTACCGTTGGAATGGCTCTTCTTGGGTCGATATAACAACTGCGGCGCTGAGTCAAGCACTGTCAGATGCAGCGGATGCGCAATCCACGGCTGACGGTAAAATTGTAACCTATGCGCAGAGTAGCGCACCAACGGGGGGAGCCTATGTGGTTGGCGACCTTTGGATTGACACTGATGATGATAATAAGCTCTATCGCTACAGCGGGTCTGCTTGGGTGGCCTATCAGGCTAACGCTACAGCACTCTCAACACTAACGACATCTGTGTCAGGAAAGACAACCATCTTTTACCAAGATGCTCAGCCTACGGCTACCGCCACGGGGGATGTATGGTATGATACAAACGCAGATCCCGTTGTGATCTACCGTTGGAATGGCTCTTCTTGGGTCGATATAACAACTGCGGCGCTGAGTCAAGCACTGTCAGATGCAGCGGATGCGCAATCCACGGCTGACGGTAAAATTGTAACCTATGCGCAGAGTAGCGCACCAACGGCAGTATCGATTGGTGATTTATGGATAGAAACGGATAATAACAATGCATTACATAGGTGGAACGGATATACGTGGGTGTCTACAATAGACACACATTTAGATTCTACTGTTTCAAGTAACACGTCCGCAATTGAAACAAACACAGAAGAAATCGCGCTAAGAGTTGAATCAACAACATATTATAAGGCTGTTCCAATTTATTCAGAAAGCGCGCCAAATCTCACTTGGACAGAACAAGAAAAAATAGATAACATAGGATTTTTATGGTATCAAATAAGCACAGAAGTTACTTGGAAATGGAACGGGCTAGCGTGGATTAACACAACCTCTATAAATAGTGATACTGACCCATCATTAGCATGGTCTTCTGCTGAAAAATTAGCGAATATTGGATATTTATGGGGAGACACAAACGGACAAAGTATTGTTGATTATGAGCTTACGCTACCTGCCACAGCAACAATACAATCTGCGATTAATTATATTTTGATATGTTCGGACAACACCAAAATAATTAATACCGCGTATGAGACTGTATCTGGATACTATCGAACTGGTGATGTTGTTTATTGCGAATCTGTTA
>NZ_JAQVBV010000030.1 GCF_028690125.1 Bacteroides sp.
CGCGGATAGATGACGTTATCGTACACCCATTTTTGAGTGACTCCCCTGCGTGTATGTTCGAGCGTGATTCGCTGGATCTCGCAGATACGTTCAAGTTTATTGCGTTTATTGTATCCCATGTCACAAAAATACTCTTTAATACCCGGCAATGCACCACAACTACGTGAAAAACAACACTCACAAGCATGATTTTTCGACTTTTGCCTTGTCTTTTCGCGAAAGGCAGAGTTAATAAACGATTGGTCGCGCAGCCAATGTTTGATTATTCATTCTTAATTATTGAATTTGAAAGATGAGTGTAAGTTATTCGCTTGCTCTAATGAGCACTAAGCCCGGTGATAAGGAGGCTAAAAAGATGTATTATGCCAAGGCGCAGGCCGATGGCGTGGTGACGATGGACGAACTGGCTGAAGAGATTTCGTATGCTACGTCGCTGACGGATGGGGATGTGCTGAACGTGGTTCGGGCACTGATCCGCCAGATGAAGGTGCAGTTGGCTGCCGGAAAGATTGTGAAGATGGAGAACTTCGGTACGTTTCAGATACAGCTCTGTAGTGAGGGTGCGGAAACGAAGAAGGGATTTACTGCAAGTAACATTACGGCGGCTCACATCCAGTTCCGCCCCGGCAAGGCGGTGAAAGCGGCTACCCGCAGTGAGGCACTGAGTTTCAGCCGTGTGTATGGCAAGAAGGAGGTGGCAACGGATGATCCTGCCGATCCGACATTACCGGACGACGGTGGGGGTGAATCGCCTGACCCGACGCTGTGAGAAATTACCTCGTAGTAATGTCGTCGTTACTACGAGGTAGATGAGTGACTACCCGGTAGTAATGGACCCACTACTACGGGGTAGTTTTTTTATTAACTTGAAACGATAAACTGAACGTATATGAAAGCTATTTATATGAGTGAACTGGCGCAACAGTATTTTCCACGTTCTACGGTGCGCAGTGCTTCTGCGCAGTTGCACCGCTGGATTGAACTGAATCCCGAACTGATGGCGCGGCTGAAGGAACTGCACTTCGTGCCCCGGCAGAGGGCACTTACACCGATGCAGTATGAGGCTATTATCTACTACTTGGGGGAGCCGGGGGAGTGATGGCGGGAAGCCTTCCTTAAAGGAATGGGAAGGTGGCAAACAAAAAGAGGATGTGTCTTTTAAGAAAGATACATCCTCTTTAAAATATACTTTAAAAGGATTTGTTTACTAATCATTAGAGAGTTTAATCTTTATAGTCATTACCAGACTTTCACTCTCATTTGATAGCTTTGATAACTGAACTGCTGTCAATTACCAATTGTCATTCTCATTTCCAACAAGACCATTCTTTACAGCCTCTTCTATTTTATCTATTACAACATTTGAGTAAGCATGGGCCATTACAAGTGCCTTTGACGAACTCTTTTTGGCTTTATATTGATCTTTTTCCTGGAATGGGAAACATTTTTCAATAGCCCACTTTTCTACGGATTTAACTGGTCTCGTACCACCCATAGCTCCCATAACGCCACCACCTATATATTTATCAACATCGTAGTTCTGAATGGTATAGGTTACGCGAATCTTAGAGTCTTTTATATCTACCCTTATAATGGGGCGAATACTGATTAAATATGAGTTCATCCCTCCCGCATGTGAAGCTATACCGGGAATAAAACCTTTTGCAATAATTACACCTGATTCTTTATCATTTAGCTGAATCACAGCGTCTGCATCATTAAAGGTTGCAGTAAACCAATAATTTAATGCAATATACAGATGTTCTTTGTCCTGGTTTGCACAGTCTATTACTTGGGCATAACTCAATGAATTGTTCTTATCCAATGCAATCTCTTTTCCAAGATTCATTGCTGCATCCGTCCATTTTTCTCCATACTTTTCAACTGCATACTTTTCAAGTTCTTCAGCTCTCATAATTTGCGCACTTGCACTAATTGCCATAACACAAAATAATGCACCAATAATAATTCTTTTCATAATTTTTCATTGTACTTTTAGCTCTCCGGTACGTTTGTCTGTTTGGAATATAACATAAAGAAAGAAAGAGTGAGCCTACTTATCCTTATCTCTTACCGATAAACTTAAAATTATCAATCTCTGCTTATTATGTAAATCCTTTATAGGAAGTTTCATAATTTTGCTATATAGATTCAAAATTTCAGGTATGAAATAAGAATAAACACTTTCTACATATAGTTTTGCGATTTTCAAAGGCGCAAAATTAAAGTTTTTTTTGCATTCAACCAAATATTGCGAGCTATGTTTTTATTTATAATTAGAAAGTCTACCTATTAAGGGCCTATTCTTGTATCTGTTTTATTTGTAATATCACCTTGTATAAATAGATTAATCAAAGAATATTTTCAATTTCCCTTTTTTAATTATCTGTATAAAACAATAATATGGCATATCGAAAAATCAATATGCCATATTATGCCAGATCAGGTGAAAACTTTTAGAGTTTACGCTTTAGTAATTGATGTTAAATCGATCTCTGATCTTGTTCTCCTTGCCTTGTAGCTTTTTGTCCTCTTCCGTCATTTCGGAAGGTGCTCTAAGCCTAGCCAGCTTGTCTCTGGACTGCTCCGCACGGGAATTGAGATTGTGCCACTCTTGTATCAGGTCGTCCGTCCGGCTGGAATGTGTGAGCAGGTCACATTTCACGAGCAATTGGCAGATTTCGTCCATCCGGGCTTCATCTTTCACGATGCGCTCTTCGAGTTGCTCCATTTCGCGTATGCGCAATGTCATCAGAGCAACGGATTCTTTTTGTAATCTTGTCATCTGCCCTCCTCCGGCCGTCTGCGACCGTTTCTTTTCCTCGGATGAGGGATTAATACTTCCAGTTCCAATTTTCCGCTCAAATATCGGGCAGCGTCACGGGCGGCGCAATAGGCGTCTTCGTCTTTATTTTGCTCCGTCGCTTGGCTGACGTAGCGTACAAATACCCATGCTTCGGTCCGATGGCCTTCCAAAACATCTGCCTGAATGATGCTCAACCGGTCGCCTTTTCGGCGCAGCAGCTCGACGGCTGTCGTTATTTCTTTTTCTTTTCTCATGTGTTTCTGCTTTTAATGTTCTGCTTTCAATATTCTGCTTTCAATGTTTCGTCAGATATCCTCTCCCCAATACCTACGGGCTTCTTCGCGCCAGATGTCATAATGTCCCAATGGTCCGATGAAGCGTCCTTTAGAAAAAGCCCTGAAGCCTTCGACGTAGATTTTCAGCGTTGCGTCGAACATGACACTCTTTGCGCTGCGTCCCGTGGGGAGGCGTCCGGTGGCGTGGCTGATGAAGATAAGCAGCTTGTCGCGGTGTTTTTCCTTGAATTCAATGTACTGGCGATAGGTCATCTGTGTGTATTGAAAACTGTCTATCACCACGAAGTCGGGACTTTTCTGGCGTTTGAGGCGAATGCTCAGATGCTCGATACTTTCATTGTCGAGCAATAGGAACCGGCGGTTTACTTCCTGCATATTGAAACGTATCAGCGTGTTCTGCATCGTAAGGCAAGCACCTTCCTCCATGCTATCGTAGGCCACACGCCCGAAGCGGCAAAGGGTTTTGCAGAGTTGCATCACGAAGGAGGTTTTTCCATTCCCGGAGTTACCCCAGATGAACCACACGCCACGGCGTTCGGGAGTGCCGAAAGCTGCTTGCCAGTCGCCTTCAAAAGGCAGGGTACTGAATTTCATCGAAAGTACATCGCGCACCCCTCGGGCACTGCGGATGAAGGCGGGTGCCTTGTCTGTGTTCTTGCTCATTCTCGCAACCCTCCTTCCCGCTTTTTGGCTTCAGAGATGCGCTTGCAAGCGTGTATCACACGTTTCACCCGACGCAGGTCGTACTCGCCCTGCATTGCCTCGCGCAATACTCGCTTTATCTCGGCCGGATCGGTCAGTCCGTTTGCCCGGCAAATGGCATACACATCCTGCTCGGTAGTTGCGCTCACGTCGAAAAACTTGCGACCAATACGGCTGTTTATCTCCTTATAGCCCTTCTTATTGTAACGTATGCCGTTCTCGATGCGGCGTTTGATGTAGTCGGTAGAGAGAAAAACAATTCCACACTTATCCTCCAGCCGGTTGTAGATGGAGATGAAATAGTTGAAAACAGAATCTGTGAGCTTATCGCCTTCGTCAAAGATAAGAATCGGGTTTTTAAGGAAAGCAATCATGCCGATGGCATACTCCAAAATGTCGCGCAAGTTTGTACCGTCCGCCGGAGCTCCCACCTGCTTGGCAATCTCGCGCACAAAGTCGCTCTTCCTCATGTCCTCCGAACAGAGGATGTAGAACACGTTGCGGTGCGCACGGCGGTATTCGATGGCAGCCGTGGTCTTGCCACATCCGGCATCGCCCACAAGCCAGGTGACGTTGCGGAAAGACTGCGCATCGGTCATGGCAAACGTAATTCGGGCAAAAGTCTGACTGTCGTGCAGCGTCCAGCGTTCGAGACTGTAGCCGATCTGCGTGGCGATGCGAACAAACATATCGTCGCTGATATTCAGGTACTTTCCGTTGCCAATCTGCGAAACGGTAGCAGCGCTCACTCCGTTCAGGCTCTCGCTGGCACGGTTCTGCGAAGGATAGTTGGCGCAATACTCCATCAGAGCGTCGCGAATAGCGTCCTTGTCTTGTTTGGTAAGTTCTTTCATTGGTTTGCTTGATATTTAAATAGTAATTAAATACAGATTAATCGGTTCACATCAATTCAGGAAACTCTCATACAGATCGATATCCGTGAGCTGAGAAGCCGCCTTGGTGAACTCTCCCACCGAAGCGATTCCGGGGCTTTCCTCCACGTCGGGCTCTGATGTGCCCGGACCTGTGCCCTGCGGATATTCTACCGGAGCTTTCAGCGTGCCTTCGGCATACGCCTCACGATAGCTGTTCATCGCCTTAGACGATACTCCTACGGGACGAGGAACTGCCAGACGGGTGTAGGCCTCGCTCATGCACTCTTCGAGCAACAACTCCTCGGAAGCAATGTGATGGGCCACCCGTGCACGCTCGTTGTTCCGCAACTGTGTGAAAAGGTAATCATTCTCCTCCTCCGTGCGGTCGGCAGTGGCACGGTGAATCTTGACTTTCGGAGTGGCGGTGGCCACATAGATTAATCCTGCTGCCGTAGGTTGCCACAACTCAATCACAGTCATGTCCTTCGGATCATAGCGATAACGGAAACTCTCGCCCACGTGCTGCATATGAAAATTAAGATCCACCTGCCCGTCGTCGGCATACACCTGATAACGGTACTCCCGCTTATCCATCTCGAAGCAAAATCCCTGCTTGCCATATTTCACGTCCGTGGTGGAGAACATCTTGAAAAGATCTGCCACTTCACAGTCGTCCAGCGTTTCCGCATTGGGGCTGGAGAGCGAGGTGTACATCTCCATCCGCGTCATCCCGGTTTCGGACGTGGGATGCTCCATCGCGTTCCACTCGTCACGGCACTTCACATACTGTTCCTTCATCTCCTCCAGTGTCGGCAAACGGTCGATATTCGCCATAATCAGGTCCAGATTGGCGTGACTGCTCTCCTTGACAGCCGTAATGTTCTGCCCCGTGAAATTATAAAGCCCATGAAGCACCTGCTGTTGGAAACGTCCGAAAGCACTCTCGATTGTTTTCGACTGACCGTTGTGAGGCATCGTCGTCTTGTGCAAACGACAAATCTTACCGAAAAAGGCTTGAGCAGCCTTCGTCTTATGACCACCCTGATTGTCGGTCACAATCTCATGAGGTTTCACCTTCCATAATTCCAAAGCCATACGGTAAGCCTCATATTGAGTAAGAAAGCTCTCACGACCAAACGAATATCCCAAAAAGACTTCTGTACAAGCATCCATCACCTCATAAACGTCGATCGTGCGAGCCACCATCCGCTTCTGACGCTTGTCATAATCCTTATAATAAAGGTTCAACTTCGTTCCGTCGCCATACCAAAGCGTATTGGGCAACTTCGGCAGTTGAGTATCGAACTGAGGCATAAACTCATTCTTGAAAGCCACCTCTCCATGAACAGACGCGTACCACCACAACCTGACAGCCGTCTTATAAAGGAAACCCGTCACCGTGTGAGGAGACTCAATCCGATTCAGTCCCTTTGCGGGAGCCAGACGATTGTACTCCTCAAAAATCTGCATATCTGTGTACACGGGAAACTTGCTGCGTTTCAGTCTCAACAAAAGCCGGCCCTCCTGCGGGCCTACCTTGCGGGCGGACTGATTACCCGTATTGCCATTAACTAAAACGACATAGCCATATTTCTTATAATCATTGAACTTCTCCATCAAACGCGATTTTGGCAAAGTATGTCCATAACGCTCGCGAAGGTGCTCGCACAAGCCGGTAATAGTGTCACGCACCAGTTTCGAATGACGGTATCCACTCTTACCGTGCATACCCTTCATGTCCATCTCTTTAGCCACCATAGCGTTCAACACCTTGGCATTCAGTACATACTCCGTTTGCCGCTCGATAGTAATCCTCGGCGTGTACCTACGGAAGAACTCAACAGCCTTTTCATCTCCTTTCAACCGCTCATTCAGTGGTATTTTAGGTGTTTGAAGCTGCTGCTTCGCCCCGGGATGCCTCGCGTCATAACGCGCACGAATGGCCTCGGGCATACTTTCGTAATCAACCAAAGCTTTACGACCATTGCCGCCTTTCCGCAAAACCGAAAACTTATTCTCACGCACGTGCTTGTCGAAGTTCGGCTTACTCATGATACCGTCTCTTACAAGCTCATCGTATGTCACGCATAATCTCTTCCCAAATATTTCCATAATCACATAGCTTTATAAATAAATGAAATACCGGGCTACATCTCGTCCGGCATCTTTTTAAGAATCATTTTAGAGAATGCTCCTCCGAAAAGAAACTATTAAAACAGATCTCCACTCTCAAACTGCTTTCCCAATCATAGAATTCATATCCTCACATTCCCTCCACATCATCTCCTATCTCCGAAATGCAATAAATATATTATCAAACACAAAGTCCTTTAAATTGGGAATGCGCAGCATAACATCATCGATAAAGAATACAAACTATAAGAAATACAAACTATAAGAAATACAAAAACGTCATCAAGAACAAAAGCTTTTAATCTCCGAATCAATAACAGTCTCCACTTCCTCTCATATATTGTCTGTTCTCTCATACATCCTTCACCCTCATATGCATTGTCTACCTTCTCATGAATTGTCTACTTTCTCATGAATTGTCCATTCTCATGAATTGGCTACCTTCTCATGAATTCTCCATTCTCTCATGCGTTCCTTCATTCTCTTTCACGCATTATCTAGTCCCTCATGAATTTTCCCCAACCCATCATTCAGCTCCTTTTTCGTCTTCCAAAGCTCGACCCAACAACATAGCTATGACCAAGACAATCAGCACACCAGCCGTGCAAGCCTCCTTAAACGTTATATCCAATTTGTCAGTCGTATTAAGAGCCACAATCATCCCAGCCACAGCAGCCACATTCTGAATCCATCTGATCGTTTTCATATTATTCTCTCTTTTAAATTAAGTACCACAACACAATTCAATCATAAGTGACCAATAACGGAGTGATTTTATCTGTCATTCAGACAACCGGAAGAAGTAAAAATCTCCTCTTCTTAAAACACAAAGAAGAAATTCTTCGCTACACTCAGAATGACTAATTATCAGCCAAATCTCAATTCATGAATAACATCCAATTTAGCAACATCTCATGAAACCATTATACTAAAAGGTTACCATCTCTCAACGAAAACCTTCTTTCTCCTCAAACAACTTTCCACCATGATTTAATGCCCAAGCCCGAATAAGCATAGCCAACGCACTACCGGTTTCAAACTTTAATGCGGCATAAACAGTCACAGTAGACACACCTTTAATCTTGGCAATCTCTTTTACTTTCTCTTTATCCAACTTAATGTACCTCTCTTTTTTAGCCATATCCTTGAATTATTAAATTACTATTTCTATCTTTGGAACCATCTTAATTCTTTAAGATATTGCAAACTTAGAAAATAATCTAACATAATACACGCCATTGTTAGGAAATAATCTAATTAATTTATTTTATTTAGAGTAAAATCTATGATAATACAAAGATTAAAAGAATATATCGATGCCAAAGGCATAAGCATATCAGCATTTGAAAAAAGTATTGGGATGTCAAATGCCTCCTTTGGAAAGTCGTTAAAAAACAATGGAGCAATAGGCTCCGATAAGCTGGAAAACATCTTGTCTGTTTATCCTGATATCAATCCGGAATGGCTTCTCACCGGTCGTGGTCTTATGCTCTGTGATCCCCAAACACCTAAAGAAAACAAGTTGGATGCCTCCCTAATCCCTCCCTCGATACCATCAATAGAAGAATCTATTATATATAAAATGTATGAGAAGAAAGATGAAGAAAACAAATCCCTGATTGAAGAACTGGGAGGCTTAAAAGAACGTATCCGTAGCCTCGAATCTAAAGTCCAGGAATACAAATCACTCTCCACCTCTTCAAAAGATAAATCTAAGGGTTTAGCCCTTGCGAAGAATGCTTCTATCGAAAAGCATTCTTCGCAGGATGTGGACAATGCAACCTCTGTGACTGCCCGATAAAAAACTCATTGAAAGAACAGGCACTAAAAAATAAGTACTCGAGAAAAAATTAATCCCTAGCCAGAATTATTATTCTTATCAACTTTAAACAACTAACTACACATTCAAAAAACGACCTAAAAGATATCCTGAGTACATCTGACCTTAATTTTATTTCCAAAAGCCAGTCACTGGTTTTCCTCACTTTGCTAGTCAGTTCTCCTCTTCAGCCTCAGCAACAAATGATATAATAAGCAATCGCACGCACCTTTATGCATGAAAAGCACACTAATTCACCCAATTTACCACTGTCTATTAACAGCTTACACTTTCTTTATAATCAGATAGCTGCCACTATACATCCGTAATATTTCCCAATAAATCAATCCTTAAACAACTAAGCACATATTAATCCGAGAAATACCACTATCAAGACAAGTAATACTAAGAATGTAAAAAGTATGTCCAGCTTTAACAAAACGAATATTTGCAACAAAAAAAGTATATCAACTTAGTATATCCAACAGTATACCCAACTATTTTTTGAATCATTTCCAACGCTCAATACAAATTCCTTAAATTACATCATTCTGATTTTGTTTTAATGACCATTAAAATAATTAAATAGTCACTCCAATAGTGTTGATAAAAAAGAAATCCATCTAAATCGTTATTCCAACTTTTCCAACCTACCTCCACATATATTTCGGCTCTTTTTTAGTTTGATTTCAACTTATGTTCTCTTTGAACCATTTAAATCCTGTTTAGTATAAAAGCACTTTAAAGCCATATAAACAAAATGATTTATTTCTCTTCTTTGTTATATTTCATTCAAACCTTCTATTTATTAGTATTTTAACAAAACTTAGATAAGACAGTAATCTACACAAACTCTTTTGGTTCTTATAGAAACTATATGCTCAACAGTCTATCTTTCGGCTGGTGGTTCGACCGTGTGTACACATTCAATGATGCCGACCATATCTTATTGTATAAACCGGAAGAAGCGGATAATTATAATGAAGGAGCGAATAGGGCAAGAATTACTTCGGCTGTCATCACCGGAATATATATGTTAGGTGATAACTTCAGTTCGAAAGGTTCTTTACCGGGAAATGAAACAGCCAGGAAAAAGGCAAAAGAATCGGTTATTCTCAAAATAAGCGTATCGAAGGAAAAGAATTATGGACCTCCACGCCTATTATTTCAGTTAATAAAAAACTGATCTATTCTGTTCCAACACAGGATGTTAAGACCTATCGAATCGATGCCAACCATAAAAAATGCAGGTAAGTAATAAGATATATAAGTAAACAGCTAAAACCAACCTGTTCAATGAATGAGTGGACTGGTTTTAGCTGTTTACTATAGCGCAGTAATAGTTACTGGTATTGTATTCTTCCTCTTCTCTATTACCTAATTCAATACTAATTACAAGGGGATATTAAGGATTAGAGTCTATTCCCATTTACATGTATAAACGGTTGTATAAGTCTCGGTATTGGTGCTCGACACATTTCTTTCATCTTCACCAATTACTCCATCACCATTTTTATCTTCAAATGAACGGCTACGAATTTCCACATCTTTATCTACTACAGTACAGCTTTCTACATATCCCTCACTATTTAATGTATAAGTAAATTTAATGGTTTCTTCATAAGTAGTTTCATATTTGCAAATTTCCTGGTAATAGTCATCATAATATTCACCTTTATCAATATATTTACTATAAATTTGGTCTGGTAGTTGAGAGTTACGCATTCCTGCCAATTCAGGATGTGCATAGAAAACCACATCCAAATTATCCCATACTTCATTGTCTAAACAAGGGAACCAACCTTTGCAAGTTTTTCCACTGTATGTATATTGATATTCACTTCCACCTTCTGTGGAATATTTCGTTATTTTATTATTCGCCCAAGTAAGAGTATTGGTATAAGATTCATTAGAGGAATGAGAACTAATTTCTTTAATTATAGACAAATTATTGGATGTATTGTAAGTATACGATGTACTATAACCATCTCCCTGACTTGTTCGCACTAAACCACCATTCAGGGTATATATTATGGATCTATTATCCTCTGTTGCTATAATACTATTGTTCCCCCAAGTAAAATTAGTAGTCTCACTACCACTGTTTTCTGAATCTTTTTCAACAGCAGATATTACTCTTCCTTTATTATCATAAGAAAATATCAACGTATTCGTTTCATCATCGTATGTTTCTTTAATCTCTATCAGTTTTTTCTGGTTGGTAATGATTCCGTCATCATTTTTAGCAGGAGTATCATCACCCTCTTCATCATCACTACATGCAACAAAGTTCACACACATCATCACAGCCACTAAAGCCATTCCTAATAACCTAAATGTTCTCATATGTTTTTATTTGTGCTTTCTGTACCCGCAGAATAGCAAATTTATTAAATAAAAAGATGTGGGTACCATATTTTCTTTATTCTACATAAGAATTATGAAGCCTAAATGCAGAATATAGTTTTAATAACACCTTTTCTTAATTATGTCTTTCAAATTCTTTAATACATTCAAAACGTTAATTAGTTACAAAACTAACAAAATATTTTAATACGCGCAAAGAATAACTAAAAGTTTTACACACATTCAAAAATATATAACTATATGAATGCACTATTGATTGTATTTCACTACAATCATTGCACAAGCAAAAGGATTCCGTGCAATATGACTTTCATTGAGATAAAAGAAAATGTAGCTGAATAAAAGACGATGTCCTTATGTAATCTCTTATTTATAACAGAATGGCATATAACTTTTAAAGCACTCCCTCACTACATAGATTATCTACTTTTGTAGCAAAAGCCTATTCGTTCCACAGATATGGAACGAAAGAATAACAGATATGGGACGAAAGGGAAACAACTGTGGAACTAAAAGGAAATATCTGTGGAACGAATTACTATTAACTACTAAACCAATAAACTTCAGTATATGAGTGCAATCTATGACCTTTTCGATACTCCTAGCCCTGACAAAGGAGAAAAACAACCGCTACACGCCCGCATTGTTTCTAAAGGAACTGTAGACAAAGAAGAATTTTTAGACCGCGTACACAAATTTACAGGTATCAGCCACAGTTTATTAACAGGTGCAATGGAAGCCTTTTCAAACGAGGCACGTGATTTACTGGCAGAAGGCTGGACGGTAGAGATCGGTAACTTCGGCTTCCTATCTACCTCATTGCAATGTCCTCCCATCAACGACAAAAAAGAAGTCCGCTCCACGTCCATCAAAATGAAAAACATCCATCTTCGTGCGAGCCGGTCATTCAAAAAAGAAGTAAGTGACAAAATGAGATTGCAACGTGGAGAATCTCTTACCCGACCGAAGAGAAACAGTATCTCCCGTGAAACTTGTCTTGTACATCTTAATCTATATTTAGCAACTCATTTATTCATTAGCCGGACAGACTACTGCCTTTTGACTGGTAGAAATAAAAAAGTCGCCATCACAGAATTGAATTCATTCATCACAGAGGGAATCATCCGAAGAGAAGGGGTAGGAAAATTAAGTGTATATATAAAGGTGTAAATTATTTCACTATTAATCAGCACTTTAGAAATTCATAAATTTGCTGTCGTTCATTGAACGTCATTAAAGCACCTCTGCGGCAATCGGCTGTTATATCTTTGCATCGTGATCACAAAGAGATATGTTAATTAAAAGTATTCATTAAAAAAACAAGATTATGTCATTAAAATATGTCATTAAAAAAAGAACCTTCGGTTTTGATAAAACTAAAACTGAAAAGTATGTAGCTCAAAATGTGATTACCAATACGGTGGATTTTAAAACCTTGTGCGATGAAATCACTAAGATAGGATTAGTTCCGAGCGGAGCAGTAAAATTTGTACTCGATGCCCTGATTGATACCCTGAACATGAACCTTAATAAAGGAATCTCCGTTCAGCTGGGCGATTTCGGATGTTTTCGTCCGGGGATAAATTGTGATAGCCAGGATGCGGCAAAAGATGTAGATAGCGATACCATCCGCAGGGTAAGAATCGTTTTCACTCCGGGATATAAATTCAAAGATATGCTGAATAAAGTCAGTATTCAAAAGTTAGTTACGTCTAATGATGGGACTTTGATTCCCGAAAATCCTGATCCGACTCCGAATCGGGGTGACGACAATGGAGAGTCTCCGGACCCGACTCTGTAATCAATTAATTATGCAAAAAACAGTATTCGCTTAAAAGCGGATACTGTTTGCAAACTCTATCATCAAACTCTTGACAACGCCTTAAAAATGTTGTATCTTTACTGTCTATTAACTTAAATAAAAATCAATATGAATTCAGCTATTTACGAATACGAAGAAGAAAAAAAACCATTTATTGTCAAAACGTATAAGAAAAAAGAATTAGCTTGCCTTTACAATCCGAATATTACTCCACGTTGCGCCATTCGAATGTTTACCAAATGGATCAAAATGAACAAGGAATTGTACACCCGTCTTGTGGCAACCGGCTACAATACACGTACTCGTACCTTTACCCCCTTACAAGTCAGAATCATAACCAATATTCTGGACATTCCTTAGGAATGCCCGGAATGCCTACATAAAGTGAAACTTATTATAGAGTGAGACTCAAACAATAGCCTTTTTAAATTGACGGAACTGCCACCACAACATCATCCCGGCAAGCAAACTCGCAATCAAATCAGAAATAGGCATACTCATCCATACACCTTCTTGCCCGTAAAACTGAGGTAGGATCAGCAGACAAGGAATCAAAATAAGAACCTGACGTGATACAGACAAGAAAATTGCCTTACTTGCCATACCGATACTTTGAAAGAAATTGGAAGCCACCATCTGAAAACCGACAATCGGGAAGAACATGACCACGATACGCAACCCTTTAGTAGAAATACGAATCAGTTCCTCGTCAGTAGTGAAGATAGAGACAGCCAGCCCCGGAATCAGCATTCCCATCAGGAAACCAACAGTGGTAATAACTGTTGCCGCATAAATTGTGATTTTCAATACTTTTGTCACCCGTTCATACTGACGCGCTCCGAAATTATATCCTGCAATCGGCTGCATTCCCTGATTCAGCCCCATGACAATCATTACAAACAGAAAGACCAGCCGATTGACAATACCGAAAGCTCCGATAGCCAAGTCACCGCCAAACTGTTTTAATCCTTTATTAATCAGAATTACGATAAAGCAGGCAGCCAGATTCATCAGAAAAGGAGCCATACCAATTGCAAGAGAATCAAACACAATCTTTTTCTTTAAACGAAAAATACCCTTATGAAAATGAAGCAATTCATTTTTATTAGAAAAAAGTTTGAACTGCCATATCAATGCAATCACCTGTGCTGCAATAGTTGCAATAGCAGCTCCCTGTATTCCCCAGCCAAAGCCATAAATAAACAAAGGATCGAGAATCGTATTAATAACTACTGTAGCAATCGTTGCATACATCGCCTTCTGCGGATGACCAGCAGAACGCAGTACAGCATTCAATCCTAAATAAAGATGAGTGACGACATTTCCCAGTAGAATAACTACCATATAATCGCGCGCATAACCGACAGTTGCCTCGCTACCGCCAAAGAAATAAAGAATAGGATCGAGGAAGATGAGGGCAAGAACAGTAAATACCAATCCAATAATAATATTTAAAACCAGCACATTGCCTAATACCCGTTGGGCTGTGTCATAATCTTTCTGCCCCAGTTTCACAGAAACCAATGTAGCTGCTCCCACCCCGACCAATGATCCGAATGCCGCAGCAAGATTCATCAATGGGAAGGTCAGTGCCAATCCCGAAATGGCCATTGCTCCTACTCCGTGACCAATGAAAATACTATCTACCATGTTGTAAAGAGAAGATGCCGTCATAGCGATAATTGCCGGAATGGCATATTGCATTAAAAGCTTTCCAATCTTTTCCGTACCCAGCGCAGTGGGTGTCTTTTGTCCTGTCATACCTATTACTTTGAGGATGCAAAGATACAAAAAAGAGACAGATTACGGGATATATGAGAAAAGTTTCGTATTTTTGCCTCCAAAATTGAGTTAATACATAACGAAATGAATATATTAGAACTAAGTGAACAGGAAATCATTCGACGCAACAGTTTGAATGAACTTCGTGCAATGGGAATTGAACCCTATCCTGCTGCAGAGTATATAACCAATGCTTTTTCCACAGACATTAAAGCTGAATTCAAAGATGACAGCGAACCGCGTCAGGTTTCTATAGCGGGCCGTATCATGAGCCGCCGCGTAATGGGCAAGGCTTCGTTCATCGAATTACAGGATTCAAAAGGACGTATCCAGGTATATATTACCCGTGATGACATCTGCCCGGGAGAAGATAAGGAAATGTACAATGCTGTATTCAAACGCCTGCTCGACTTAGGAGACTTTATCGGTATCGAAGGTTTCGTATTCCGTACACAGATGGGTGAAGTCAGTATCCATGCTCAGAAACTGACAGTACTTGCCAAGTCTATCAAACCACTGCCAATTGTAAAATACAAGGATGGGGTTGCTTATGACTCTTTTGAAGACCCGGAACTCCGTTACCGCCAACGTTATGTCGATCTGATCGTTAATGATGGCATTAAAGAAACATTCGAAAAACGTGCCACTATAGTGAAAACATTACGTAAAGCTTTGGATGAAGCAGGCTATACGGAAGTAGAAACTCCGATTCTGCAATCTATCGCCGGTGGTGCAAGTGCACGCCCGTTTATCACTCACCATAACTCACTGGATGTAGACCTTTACCTACGTATTGCAACAGAGCTATACTTGAAACGCTTGATTGTAGGTGGTTTTGAAGGCGTATACGAGATAGGAAAGAATTTCCGTAACGAAGGTATGGACAAGAACCATAATCCTGAGTTTACTTGTATGGAACTCTACGTTCAGTATAAGGACTATAACTGGATGATGGATTTCACGGAGAAACTATTGGAACGCATCTGTATTGCCGTAAACGGAAATACGGAAAGCGTAATCGATGGAAAGACTATCAACTTCAAAGCTCCTTATCGCCGTCTACCTATCTTGGATGCAATTAAAGAAAAAACAGGATACGACCTAAACGGTAAGAATGAAGAAGAAATCCGCCAGATCTGCAAGGAGCTTAAAATGGAAGAGATTGATGAGACAATGGGCAAGGGTAAGCTGATTGATGAAATATTCGGTGAATTCTGCGAAGGAACTTATATACAACCTACTTTCATCACCGACTATCCTGTAGAAATGTCCCCATTGACTAAAATGCACCGCTCTAAGCCGGGACTGACCGAACGTTTCGAACTAATGGTAAACGGTAAAGAATTAGCCAACGCTTATTCTGAGTTAAATGATCCGCTCGATCAGGAAGAACGCTTTAAAGAGCAAATGCGCCTGGCAGACAAGGGAGATGACGAAGCAATGATTATTGATCAGGATTTCCTGCGTGCTTTGCAGTATGGCATGCCGCCAACATCAGGTATCGGTATTGGTATAGACCGTCTGGTTATGTTGATGACCGGACAGACTACTATCCAAGAAGTATTATTCTTCCCGCAAATGCGTCCGGAAAAAGTAACTAAGAAAGATCCTACTGCCAAATATACGGAACTGGGTATTGCAGAAGATTGGATTCAGGTAATCCAGAAAGCCGGCTACAACACAGTAGAAGATATGAAAGATGTGAATCCGCAAAAATTACATCAAGATATTTGCGGTATCAATAAGAAATATAAATTAGAATTGACTAGTCCAACCGTGAATGATGTAACCGAGTGGATAAATAAACTTAAATAAATTAAGAATGGAGAATTAAGAATGAAGAATCGTTTCGGCTTTTCATTCATAATTCTTCATTCTTCATTCTTAATTTTTAATTAAAGAAATGAAACTACCCGGTAAGATAGCGATAATGGGCGGAGGAAGCTGGGCTACAGCAATTGCAAAGATGTGTCTGGCTCAAGAAGATTCTATCAATTGGTATATGCGGCGAGACGACCGCATTGCCGATTTCAAGAGATTGGGACACAATCCGGCTTATCTGACAGGTGTGAAATTCGACATGAAGCGTATCAATTTCAGTTCTAATATCAATGATATTGTGAAGGAATCGGATACGTTGATTTTCGTCACTCCCTCTCCTTATCTGAAAGCGCATCTGAAAAAGTTGAAGATGAAGATAAAGGATAAATTCATTATCACCGCTATCAAAGGAATCGTACCCGATGACAACGTAATCGTATCGGAATATTTCACCAAAGAATATGCTGTACCACCAGAAAACATTGCTGTGTTGGCAGGTCCATGTCATGCGGAAGAAGTTGCACTCGAACGGCTTTCTTATCTGACCATCGCTTGTCCGGACAAAGATAAAGCCCGTATTTTCGGTCGCCGTCTGGGAAGCAGTTTCATTAAAACTTCTGTGAGCGATGATGTGGCAGGAATAGAGTACAGTTCAGTATTGAAAAACGTATATGCTATTGCTGCCGGTATTTGTAGCGGTCTGAAATATGGAGATAATTTCCAGGCTGTATTAATCTCAAATGCCATTCAGGAAATGAACCGTTTCCTAAATACTGTGCATCCGTTGAACAGAAACGTAGATGACTCTGTTTATCTGGGAGATTTGCTGGTAACGGGATATTCCAACTTTAGCCGTAACCGGACTTTTGGCACCATGATTGGGAAAGGTTATTCTGTGAAGAGTGCACAAATTGAAATGGAAATGATTGCAGAAGGTTACTACGGTACAAAATGTATCAAGGAGATCAACAAGCATCATCATGTCAATATGCCTATCTTGGATGCCGTATACAATATCCTGTACGAACGCATATCACCAATGATCGAGATAAAACTGCTAACGGATTCTTTTAGATAATAATAAGTAGTAGTCACTACTAAATAAATATAACTATGATTAGCTTGAATATTGAAAAAACTTTTGGATTTATCTTCAAAGAAAAGGTTTTCGCCTACGAAGCTGAGGTAAAAGCCGCACAAGAAATGTTGGAAAAAGGAACAGGAAAAGGTAACGACTTCTTAGGATGGTTACATCTTCCTTCTTCTATCAGCAAAGAACATCTGGCTGACTTGAAAGCTACAGCGCAAGTATTGAAAGATAATTGCGAAGTAGTAATTGTTGCCGGTATTGGCGGTAGCTATTTGGGCGCACGTGCCGTAATCGAAGCTCTTTCTAACAGCTTCACTTGGTTGCAGGAAAAGAAAACTGCTCCTATCATGATATACGCGGGACACAACATCAGCGAAGATTATCTGTTTGAACTCACTGAATATCTGAAAGACAAGAAGTTTGGTGTTATCAATATCTCCAAGTCGGGTACTACTACTGAAACTGCGCTTGCTTTCCGTTTGTTGAAAAAACAATGCGAAGACCAACGTGGCAAAGAAACTGCAAAAAAAGTAATTGTAGCTATCACAGACGCTAAAAAAGGTGCTGCACGTATTACTGCCGATAAAGAAGGTTATAAGACTTTCATTATCCCCGATAACGTAGGCGGACGTTTCTCTGTATTGACTCCGGTTGGTTTATTGCCTATTGCAGTTGCCGGATTCGACATCGAAAAACTGGTTGCAGGTGCTGCTGAAATGGAAAAAGCTTGTGCCGCTGATGTTCCGTTTGCCAAGAATCCTGCCGCTATCTATGCTGCTACTCGTAATGAGTTATACAAGAGTGGCAAGAAGATTGAAATCTTAGTAAACTTCTGTCCGAAATTACATTATGTAAGCGAATGGTGGAAGCAGTTGTATGGAGAATCTGAAGGAAAAGACAACAAAGGTATTTTCCCGGCATCTGTAGATTTTTCTACCGATCTTCACTCTATGGGACAATGGATTCAGGAAGGTGAACGTACAATTTTCGAAACTGTAATCTCTGTAGAGAAAGTAGACCATAAACTGGAAGTGCCTTCTGACGAAGCCAATCTGGACGGTTTGAATTTTCTTGCTGGAAAACGGGTAGATGAAGTAAATAAGATGGCAGAGTTGGGAACTCAGTTGGCTCACGTAGACGGTGATGTACCTAATATGCGTATCGTTCTTCCTGAATTGAGCGAATACAATATCGGCGAATTGCTGTATTTCTTCGAAAAGGCTTGCGGAATCAGCGGTTATCTGTTGGGCGTGAATCCTTTCAACCAACCGGGGGTAGAAGCATACAAAAAGAATATGTTTGCATTGCTCAACAAACCGGGATACGAAGAAGAATCAAAAGCTATTCAGGCAAAGCTGTAAAGAAAACAGGCAAGTACTGAGAATATTTCAAACATAGATGACGCGGATAACCCGTATTTTTAAGAATTTAGATAATAAATTTAATCTTAAAAATCCGCGTCTATCCGCGTCATCTGCGTTTAAAATACAACATTCAGCCTCATTTCGAGCGTTTACTCTTGAGTTTTTTCCTCTTTTATCTTCAGCCCAATCATTTCCTGAGCACCCTCGCACTCTGCTTTTGAAGATAGATAAAAGGTTAATTGCACGTCTCCATTGGACTCAACTTTCTCAACTGTAGCTTGTACCATCACACTTGTTTTCGTTACTCCATCTTTAAAACGTAACTGTCCTTTTTCTGCATCTGTCAGATTCCCTTCGGTAGATACTTCTGTTTTGTTATAATGAAGTTCTGTCTTTACCTCAACGTCATTCTGAAGTTTGAAAGTTTTAAGTTCAGCTCCATTTCCATCCAAGGACAGAAATGCTTCTATTTTGTCACCTACTTTCAAAGCAGGAAGTTCGTCCATCCGATTTGCATAATCTTCCTTCACTACCTCCTCTGCCTGCGGATCAACGTTTATGTACAGCTTTTTAATCTCGATAAAGGGGCTTTCCCCACTATCAGAACAAGCGTAAAAAAACAAGGGCAACAGAAATAATGCTTTCTTTTTCATGCTATTAATATGTTTTATCATGCTATTGAAAGGTTTTACCATGCCACAAAAATACATATAATCTTCCAAACGGCAAATAATCATATTAAATATCCTTCGGTATCCTAATTTGCAATGTTCTTCTGCACGACTTCAGCCTTATCTTTCGTTTTTTATAACTATCTTTGCTACACATATTTTTTAATCGAAAAATACCGAACTCTAAATAAATAGAACTATGCGGAATTTACTGAAAAGATTCAATGGAGTGATGTTAATATTCAGCTTATCACTGCTAGTTATGCTAACGACCAGTTGCCGGGACGCCAAATTAAAAGTAGCAATTGAAAGTGCAAATAAACAATGCCCTGTGAAGATGGGTGAATTCGGAAAAATTACCAGTATTGTTTACGATGGACGTAACGTAATATATACTTTCAATGTGGACGAAATATATACTAATATCAAAGCTCTGAAAGAGCAACCGGAAAACCTGAAGTCATCTATGGCAATCATGTTCCAGAACCCTAATAAAGAGGTAAAAACATTGCTGGATCTTATCGTAAAATGCAATGCCGGGCTGCAAATGGTATATGTTGGCAAAAACTCCGGTGATAAAGTGGAATGCGAACTTACAGCAGGAGAATTGAATGAAGCTATCAATGCCAATATCAACTCATCAAAAAGCGACCTGATAAAACTGGAAACACAAATAAAAATGGCGAACTTACAGTTTCCGTTAAAAGCGAGTGAAGAAATAACTATCGAAAAGATGGAACTCAGTAATGAAGCAGTTATCTATTTGTGTAGCGTTGATGAGAAGGCGTGTAATATAGATTTAATTGAAGAGAACCATGAGACCGTAAAACAAGGTATCGTAGATGAGTTGTCCAATAAAACAGATCAGCCCACACAACTTTTTATAAAGTATTGTACCGATTGCAATAGAAACATCGTTTATAGATATATCGGTAATCAATCTGGCACTCAATATGATGTGGTAGTCACCGTACCGGAACTGAAAGAGTTATTGAAAAATAAATAAATATCACAGGAATTCCATCCAACCAGAAATTATGAAAAAGAAAATAAAAGCCGTCCTATTCGATATGGATGGCGTGCTTTTTAATTCCATGCCTTATCATTCCGAGGCATGGCATCAGGTAATGAAATCGCATGGGCTCAACCTCAGTCGTAAAGAAGCATATATGCACGAAGGACGAACAGGTGCTGCTACAGTGAATATCGTATTTCAACGCGAACTAGGCAGGGAAGCCTCGCAAGAGGAAATAGAAAACATATATAAAGAAAAAAGTATCCTCTTTAATACCCATCCGGACGCAGAGCGTATGCCCGGGGCATGGGAGTTACTTCAAAAAGTGAAAGGAGAAGGACTGATTCCAATGGTAGTGACAGGCTCCGGTCAGCTTTCGTTGCTCGATAGGTTGGAACATAATTTTCCGGGAATGTTCCATAAGGAATTGATGGTTACGGCTTTTGATGTGAAATACGGAAAGCCTGATCCCGAACCTTATCTGATGGCTTTGGAAAAGGGAGGTATTAAAGCCAGTGAAGCTGTTGTGATAGAAAATGCGCCTTTAGGAGTGGAAGCAGGTCACAAGGCAGGTATCTTCACTATCGCAGTAAATACGGGTCCACTGGATGGACAAGTATTATTGGATTCCGGTGCAGATTTATTACTGCCTTCTATGCAAGCACTTTGTGATGTTTGGGATCATCTGGATTTATAGTCAAAGCAAATTTCCGAGAAATAAAAGTCTATAAAAACAGAGTAAAAATCGGAAAGAAAATATATTAATACTATTTTTGTCTAAGTTTAATTCATAAGCAATGCATCATAATTAATTGATAATATACAAAGGGTTCTGTCATGCAAAAATTATTATCCTTACCTCCGAACTTAATCCACTGTTTTCATGAACTGGAAAATGTTGATCATACCAATTGGTTTTGTACATCGGACCCAATAGGAAGTAAATTAGGTTCCGGAGGTGGGGCAACTTGGCTCTTGAAAGCCTGCCATCAAAAATTTGCTCCGCAAGAACCTTTTAATCAATGGATAGGAAAAGAGAAAAGAATATTACTTCATGCGGGAGGACAGAGCCGCCGTCTACCGGGATACGCACCATCGGGCAAAATATTAACACCAATACCGGTCTTCAGTTGGGAACGGGGACAAAAACTCGGACAGAACCTGCTTTCATTGCAACTTCCTCTATATGAGAAGATCATGCAACAAACACCGGACGGTCTGAATACACTGATCGCAAGCGGGGATGTATATATCCGTTCGGAAAAACCTCTTCAAGAGATTCCTCAAGTAGATGTCGTATGCTATGGTCTATGGGTAAATCCTTCTTTGGCAACTCACCACGGCGTATTTGTATCCGACCGGAAAAGTCCGGAGGTGCTCGATTTCATGTTGCAAAAACCCTCCTTGGAAGAATTGGAAAACTTATCCAAAACACATCTTTTCCTAATGGATATCGGTATTTGGATATTGAGCGACCGAGCCATTGAATTACTAACGAAACGCTCATTCAAAGAAGGATCGGAAAATATCTGTTACTACGACCTGTATTCGGACTATGGACCGGCTTTAGGAAACTATCCTAAAATTAAAGATGAAGAGATAAATAAGCTTTCAGTAGCTATACTCCCTCTTCCCGGTGGCGAGTTTTATCATTATGGAACAAGTCGTGAACTAATATCTTCTACTCTGAGCATACAAGATAAAGTACGTGACCAAAGACGGATTATGCACCGGAAAGTAAAGCCCAATCCAGCCATATTCATACAAAATTCATGTACACAAACATCCTTATCTTCGGACAATGCAAATTTGTGGATCGAAAATAGTCATGTAGGAGAAGGCTGGAAACTCGGTTCCTGCCAAATTATCACAGGTGTTCCCAAGAATCACTGGGATATTAGCTTACCGGACGGAGTCTGCATTGATATCGTTCCGATAGAAGACAATAATTTCGTAGCAAGACCCTACGGCCTTGATGATAAATTCAAAGGAGCACGAAGTGACGAAAGGACCACTTTTCTTGGTAAGTCGTTTCTGCAATGGATGAAAGAAAGGGAACTCTTTACGGATGATTTAATCTCTTTTAATAATTTGAAAAAAGACGATATACAGGCCAGCCCCATCTTTCCTATTACGGCTTCGATAGAGGAACTAGGCATATTAGTACGTTGGATGACCGCCGAGCCTCATCTCGAAAAAGGAAAAAGACTTTGGCTGCAAGCAAAAAAACTATCGGCGGATGAAATATCGGCAAAAGCAAATTTAAAACGTCTTTATGCACAACGCACCTCTTTTCGTCGAAATAATTGGCAAAGACTGGCTGTCAATTATGAAAAAAGTATCTTCTACCAACTTGATTTGCAAGATGCTGCAATCGAATTTGTAGAACAGAATCTACCAATTCCCAGCATTGTAAAAGAAGAAACAGCTCCCATGATATGTATCCACAATCGAATGCTACGGGCACGAATCATGAAATTACGTAATGACAATGAGTATAAGGAAGAAGAAAGTGCTGCCTTCCAACTTCTTCGCGACAGCCTGTTAGGAGCAATTGCAGGGCGGAAGTATCAACCAAAGCTCAATGTACATTCAGATCAGATAGTATGGGGACGGAGTCCCGTACGAATCGACATTGCAGGTGGATGGACAGACACTCCTCCCTACTCTCTATATTCAGGAGGAAATGTAGTCAATCTTGCTATTGAGCTTAATGGACAGCCTCCGTTGCAAGTATATATCAAACCATGCAAAGAGTTTCACATTGTTCTCCGCTCCATCGATATGGGAGCTTTGGAAATTATCAGATGCTATGAAGAGTTACAGGATTATAAGAAAGTAGGTTCCCCTTTTTCTATCCCGAAAGCAGCACTTTCTTTAGCTGGTTTTGCTCCAATATTTTCAGCAGAAACTTTTGTTTCTCTAGAAGAGCAATTAAAATCCTTTGGTTCGGGACTTGAAATCACTTTACTAGCTGCTATACCGGCAGGTTCAGGCCTGGGAACGAGTTCTATATTAGCTTCTACCGTACTCGGTGCCATCAATGATTTTTGTGGATTGGCATGGGACAAGAATGATATCTGTAATTATACACTGGTATTGGAGCAACTATTGACCACGGGAGGCGGATGGCAAGATCAATACGGAGGAGTTTTCCCGGGAGTGAAATTACTCCAATCAGAAACAGGATTCGGACAAACACCATTAGTACGCTGGCTTCCCGAACAATTGTTCGTACAACCTGATTATCGAAACTGCCATCTGCTCTATTACACAGGCATCACCCGCACGGCTAAAGGTATTCTATCAGAAATAGTCAGTTCCATGTTTCTGAATTCCGGCACGCATCTTGGACTACTTGCGGAAATGAAAGCACATGCTTTGGATATGAGTGAGGCTATTCTACGCGGAGACTTTAACAGTTTCGGGCATTTAATCGGCAAAACCTGGACACAAAATCAGGCTTTGGACAGTGGTACGAATCCTCCGGAAGTAAAAGCTATCATCAAGCAAATCGAAGATTATACGTTAGGTCACAAGCTACCGGGTGCAGGAGGTGGCGGGTACTTATATATGGTAGCCAAAGACACGGAAGCTGCCGGTAAAATCCGACGGATACTAACGGAGCAAGCTCCAAATCCACGCGCACGCTTTGTAGAAATGTCATTATCTGACGAGGGACTTCAAGTATCCAGAAGCTAATAATAACAAACGGAGATATCCTTTAAAAGTTAAAGTTGAACCAACAAAAATATAATTTGCAACCAAATATAAAAAGTTCTATTTTCGCCTATTACAAATAGGTTTTAAAATAGAACTTTTTCTTATAACTTAATTTTATCCTTAAAAATAAGCAGATGATTTAAAGAAATGCCGTACTAATAAAGCAATGAATTATGCCAAGGCAAATCAGGATTGGCTTTTAGTTCTTGTTCATATTCCATATCTGCCTTAAATCTGCATAACTCGCTTTCTATAAATCCTGGTTCCTGATCCTCTTTTCTCATATCATAACTAATGAAGGTTTTCATGATATAACACCTATGGTGACAATCATCTATTTCTTTGCAAAAAGCAACTCCTTCATTAAAAGTTGCGGTAAGCTCTTCCTTTTCCTGAATGATACGCTTCTTAATGTAAAATGTATCATTCATTTTAATAAACTCTATGATCAGTGGGATGCCTTGAAGATCAATACCCACTCTCTCTGCATATCTTCTAAAAAAATGCGGAGTATAAATCATCAGTGAAGGAACACCCTCTGTTAATTGACGTATTAGCACAAATTTCCCGGCTTTGGTATCCTGAATACATGAACCATGAGTACAAATATCCCTGGCTATATCTTTTTTACTTTTAATATTCCAAACAAGCAGCCAATTGTTTTTTCTTTTAGTAGTTATCAAAGAATGAAGACACATAGGAAATAATTGAGACCTGAGAACTCTCTGCCTTACCTTTTCTTATTTATACTTTAAAACATTCATCATGTTTGGGACATCCGCCATAATCTCATCATATATTTGGTTGGGAGTCATTGAAGATACAATCATTGTAGTTTATCCCTTTATTTCATGAATCATCCCCCTTAAAAATGCATCAAACCCACAGTTAATCAATTGATCACCCATGGGTTTGATGTATTTTTCAAGACTTTATCTATAGTAGTGACCCCGGTGCGATTCAAACGCACGACCTTCAGAACCGGAATCTGACGCTCTATTCACTAAGCTACGGGGCCATTTCTTAAATGCGAATGCAAAAGTATAAAAAATCTTCTCATCTTCCTAATAAAATCCCTATTTTATCAGAATACTTACATTTCTCAAATACACAATAGCAGGAGTTATAAATGTTGCTATCTTTCACAATTTAACTCACTATTTAAACAGACTATTAATAAAAGAACTATTATCAGATGTTATTTATTACATTTACCACAAGTTCATCTTATATATCATATTGATATTTTGAATATATATAAGGTATATACTTTATCATATTGACAATATTTTAGAGAATATGCAATACATATATCGATATTATTTCTATCTTTGCCGACAATTAACATTCAATAAACCTATGAGTTACTTGATAAAACCTAAGAACTATAAACCATTGCTCGACCTTAAACAGACTGAGTTAGGAATAAAACAGATAAAAGAGTTCTTCCAGTTGAACTTGTCATCCGAGCTACGCCTGAGACGTGTGACGGCTCCCCTTTTCGTATTGAAAGGAATGGGTATCAACGATGACCTGAACGGAGTAGAACGTCCTGTTTCATTCCCAATCAAGGACCTTGGAGATGCACAAGCCGAAGTAGTGCACTCATTGGCAAAATGGAAAAGACTGACTTTAGCCGACTACCACATCGAACCGGGATATGGTATTTATACTGATATGAATGCTATTCGCTCGGACGAGGAATTGGGCAACCTCCACTCACTTTACGTAGATCAATGGGACTGGGAACGGGTTATCACCAACGAGAATAGAAACATCGATTTCCTGAAAGAAATTGTTAATCGCATCTATGCAGCTATGATTCGCACAGAATACATGGTCTATGAGATGTATCCGCAAATTAAGCCTTGCTTACCGCAAAAATTACATTTTGTCCACTCGGAAGAGTTACGCCAGCTATATCCAAACTTAGAACCCAAATGCCGTGAACACGCTATTTGCCAGAAATATGGAGCTGTATTTATCATTGGCATTGGTTGCAAGCTAAGTGACGGAAAGAAGCACGACGGACGGGCTCCCGACTATGATGACTATACCTCAAAAGGGTTGAATGACCTGCCGGGACTCAACGGAGACCTTTTACTTTGGGATGAAGTATTACAACGTTCTATCGAATTATCTTCAATGGGGATCCGTGTGGACAAAGAGGCTTTGCAACGCCAACTGAAAGAAGAAAACGAAGAAAAACGATTCGAACTTTATTTCCACAAACGATTAATGAGTGATACACTGCCGTTATCTATCGGTGGGGGTATCGGACAATCCCGTTTGTGTATGTTCTACCTCCGTAAAGCTCATATTGGAGAAATACAGGCTAGTATCTGGCCGGAAGATATGCGTAAAGAATGCGAAGAACTTGATATTCACCTTATATAATACTATAAATGTAATATAAAAGCTATGAATGTACAGATAGAAGATAGTTGGAAAATACATCTACAACCAGAATTTGAAAAAGACTATTTCCATACTTTAACTGAATTTGTTAAAAACGAATATAGTCAATATCAGATATTTCCTCCGGGAAAACTTATTTTCAATGCTTTTGATCTTTGTCCTTTTGACAAGGTAAAAGTAGTTATTATCGGACAAGACCCATATCATGGTCCGGGACAAGCACACGGGCTTTGCTTCTCTGTGAATGATGGAGTTCCTTTCCCTCCTTCTCTGATTAATATTTTTAAAGAGATTAAGGCAGATATAGGAACAGATACACCTACTACCGGAAATCTAACACATTGGGCTGAACAAGGTGTGCTATTACTAAACGCTACTTTAACGGTACGTGCACATCAAGCGGGCTCACATCAAAATCATGGTTGGGAAGCATTCACAGATGCTGCTATCCGCGCATTAGCAGAGAAAAGAGAACATATCGTATTTATCTTATGGGGAGCATATGCTCAACGTAAAGGTGCCTTTATCGACCGTAACAAGCATTTGGTACTTAACTCAGCACATCCATCTCCTCTTTCGGCTTATAATGGTTTCTTCGGAAACAAACACTTTAGTCGTACAAATGAGTATTTGAGTTCACATGGAGAAGCAGAAATTATTTGGTAAAAACATTCTCTACTCTCTCACCTTGCTCAATAATAAACATAAAGAAAATATGTCAGAATCCTACAATCACTATATTTCAGGCACGGATTACGCGAAACACGGTTTCCAGTCAATCAAAGAACCGTAAAATCCGCGTAATATCTCCCTAAATAGTTTTTGAACTGGCTTTTCTACTTCTGACACAGCTCCTTTAAAATTTACTCTTGTCACAAAAATAATAAAGTACCCTTTAAAAGTTGAACAAAAACTTCTAGAGGGTACTTCAATTATATACAATAGGAGGAGTGTTATTTTAAAAAGTTGTTGAGGTATTCTCGTTTTTTTCTAAAAGTAAAATTACTTCATTTTGGATATTTAGTCCATTTGTTTCTAATTACATTCACCTAAGGAAATTCAAAAATATTGGTTCCTCTTTACCCTATCGACAAGAAAATCAATAAGGAAAGTTTAATACCACTGAATATTACTCTGCGTCTGACTTCTCTGTTCATACTTCAAATCTTGCAAAATACTTGCATTGGCACGAATAGTAACATTGTAGTATTTCCAACGGCCGAAGGGAGAAAGGCTGGCTTGTATATTGAAACAGTGCAAGTCACGTGAAATCGTACATGAAGTTTGCGTTATCTCTTTTGCCTGGAAATCGTAACCAGTATTGAATGAAAGCGACCAGTTATTGGAGATCTTTACATTTCCATTTGCATTAATATTATGAGTGTAAGTAAACGGATATCGCATAGAATAACGATTAATAGGTTTTGTACGGTCTTCACGAATATTAAACGAATAACTAAAACTTAGAGACCATGGCAATTTAAATACCTGATAACCATCCGAGTCCGCTTGTGCTTTTTCAACTTTCTTCTCTTTCTTTCCTCCCTCTAAATCTTCAGAATTTTCATCTCCTTCTTCCGTATCATTTTTCTTATCATTTTCTACATCATCTTTCGGACCAAACCACTTTTTCCAGGAATCATTATTGAAAGTATAGTTAAAAGAAGAACCATATCCCTGAAAACGTCCGAAACGTCCATAAGACCATTCTGTACGATTGCCCGTCACTACATTACCATTTTTATCAAAGGTATAAGCATAAGTAGCAAATGATGCGTTCATATTAAAGGTATAGTTCTTAGTTAGCTTCATACGAATATTCATACTCAAATCACTCCAAGGTCTTTCCTTTGCAGCCATATTGTAAGACATACCCATACCAAAATCATCAATCAAACTCACTTTTTTTAATGTATCCTTTTTTGCATCATAATATTTCATTTCCAAGTTGTTCGATACAGAGAAACTAACTGTTCCTGAACCCTCCCGTGAAGGAACTCCGTATGGCTGTCCGCTAAAAGGTGAATAATACTGTGTTGCTCCATTATAATCAGTGTATTCTTCCCAATATTTACTAAAACCCGGTGCACCACTAAGACTAACCTGTGGAGTAAAGACGTGACGAATCTGTATCTCTTTTTTCTTCATGAAAAGAGGTTTATACATACCATAAAGCTTAGTACTCAAACTCAAACTTGCAGAATAGTTAGATACACGATAGAAACCGTTAATCGTATCATTCAATAGCGGATCTAATTTACGATTCTCCATATCATAAACCTGATCTACTTTACGAGTATACCAACGCTCGGTATAATTCACAGATGGAGAAATCTGGAAATACTTGAATAATGTGAAAGTAGCACTAACAGGAATATTATGGTTCATTGAATGCTCCCATTCATTAAAGCCCGCTTTGAATAAACGATCGTCTTTAGTACGAATACTATTCGTCAGACGTCCGGAATAGCTCACAGATATCTTCTCATACCAACGTTCCGCTCCTGCTGCTTTTTTTCGCTTGAATGGAAACAGACGGCTAAGGGATATATTAAGGTCGGGCAAAGTTACGGCGATAGAAGAATCACGCATGGTTTGCGCAATGTTACTGGTTCCTGAGAGTGTCAAACCCAAATCTGGAAAACTACGTGAATAGCTAATACTTGAAGTTTTGGTATTCTGAGTCAGTAACTGTGAATTATAAAGGTTATTGATATTAGAACGTTCGTAACTACTGGTTGAAAAGTTTACACTAGCTGAGAAGGTACTGTTGGGACTTGCCTTGGCATCCTGACGATGATTCCAGACAATCTTAAAGTCTTTGGCAACCGAATAATCAGGCATTCCCTTATCTCCGGTTTTAGTTACCTGATAATCTGCCTGCAAAGTACCGGAATATTTATAGCGTCTATTATAATTTGTCAATGCGGAAAGCCGCCATGAACCTTTAGTAAATATATCTCCCGTCAGCTTTAAGTCCATCATATCACTGATTGCAAAATAATATCCTCCCTCAGCCAAACCAAATCCGCGGCTGGAGTCATCCATATAAGTCGGCATAATGAAACCTGAAGAATAGCTACTGGAAAATGGAAAGAAAAAGAATGGTAGCGCCAAAGGCAAGGGGACATCCTCTACCACAAGATAAGCAGGTCCTGTTACTACATTCTTCTTGGGACGGACTTTAGCCTTAGTCAGCTGCATATAGAAGTGAGGATGATCATGATGGTCACAAGTCGTATACCGACCATCCTGCATAAAGATTTCATCATTAGCTCCTTTCTTTGCCTTATTACCCGTGACGTATCCTTCTCCCTGCTGGGTTACGATATCAGTGATCCCGGCTTTTTTTGACTTGAAGTTATAACGAATCGTTTCTGTATCATAAGCAGTATCTCCATCCTTAAATACAGGTTTTCCCTTTATTGCTTCTGTAGAGTCTTTAATTCCGTAAGCGTGAACAGTACTACTATCCAGATTCATCGAAATTACTTCTGCAGTAAGCTCTATATTCTGATAATTAACCTTTCCACTACCATATAGAGTAGCAGCACCTCCTAAAGTAAAAACAGTAGAGTCGTTAGATTCGTAAACAACCGGTGCGTCGAGCGGCTGCTTTTTCTTTGCTGGTAGTGAGTCAATACGTACTGTCACCGTATCTGCTCTCAGAGAATCATCCCTCTGTAAGGAATCCTTTTGTGCAGTGTTGGAGGTAACCATCCCTCTTCTTCGACGTTGGGACATAGCCTCGTCGGGAAGCATCAGTAAGACAATCAGCAGTATGAATGATATAATTATTTTTGCTTTCAATGGCGCCATTAACTAATAGTTTACGCTTGAAGTGGCAAAAGTACATAATCTTCATCAATAATGCGTGCGAATCTTTGTTATTTAATTATTTTTTAGGGCTATAAAAAGAGAGAACACCATCTATTAAACCGTATAAGACCTTCTTCACCATACTTTGCAATACTCTTCCGCGCCTTCTCCACTGATTTTTCTTCATCCAAACGCGTTTTTGAAAAGAACTTATCGGCAAAACAGATCAACTGCTCTTCCAAACTGACAGGAAGCATATCACGATGAGGGATAGGAAGTCGCTGTTCTATAATATCCTGCAAGGATAATCCCGCTCCCGTATGACGTTCACAAACCAATGCATGACGAGGAAATCCTTCACTACGCAACAAGTCGGCACCTAAATAACCGTGACAGATATAAGGATGGGAACCTAAACAATGTATAGTAGAAGCGTCAGTCTGAAAAATACCAATATCATGCAAAAGCGCAGCCTCTTTCACAAAATTACGATCCAGAGAAAGCTCGGGATGGGCATCTATTATCTTCATCGCTTTATGAACGACCGCATAACTGTGTATCAATAAAATAGACCTCAGGTTACTATCTTGGGGATAATATTTATCAATGATGGAATTTGGATTCATATTCTTTACTATTTATAACTTGGTTTCCTAGGGATAAATGAATATTTTTGTGCAATATTACAAAAAGTTACTGATATGCAAACAAGAATCGTCCTCATTCTTTCATTACTGGCATTCATCGCCTTTCCAACGTTGATTAGTGGCAAGGTAGTAATTACAGGAGCTGAACGTACCGAGCAATATCTGCCGTTACTCAAAGGAAAACGGGTGGGAATGGTCGTAAACCATACTTCTATCGTTGGTCCAAAATACACTCACTTATTAGACACTCTATTGAAGTTAGATGTTCAGGTGGTTCAGGTATTTGCACCAGAACACGGTTTTCGTGGAAACGCAGATGCAGGAGAAACTGTGAAAGACGGTAAGGACAGCCGTACCGGAATACCAATCGTTTCGCTTTATGGAAACAATAAAAAACCTACTGCTGTACAATTGAAGAACATAGATCTTATTTTATTTGACATCCAGGATGTAGGAGCGCGGTTTTATACATATATAAGTACTATGTTTTATGTAATGGAAGCCTGTGCCGAAAATCAAAAAGAACTAATTGTACTCGATCGTCCAAACCCATGTGATTACGTAGAGGGTCCCATATTAAAACCTGCCTATCAGAGCTTTGTGGGTATGTTACCCATTCCGGTCCTGCATGGTTGCACTGTAGGTGAACTGGCGAAAATGATTAATGGGCAAGGATGGATGACAACAACTAAAAAGACATGTCCGCTAACTGTTATTACAATGAAAGGATGGGAACATGGACAACCATACATACTCCCCGTAAAACCTTCTCCCAATTTACCGAATGCACAATCTATCCGATTATACGCTTCCCTCTGTCCTTTCGAAGCAACTCAAATAAGTGTAGGACGCGGAACAATTTTTCCTTTTCAAATATTAGGTGCACCTGATAAAAAGTATGGAAACTTCACTTTTACTCCCCAATCCTTACCCGGATTCGATAAGAATCCAATGCACAAAGGAATACTTTGTTATGGAGAAGATTTACGCAGCGTAGCAGATGTAAATGGATTTACACTCCGATATTTCCTTCATTTTTACCAACTATCCTGCAAAGGAGAATCTTTCTTTTCACGTGCCCGTTGGTTCGACTTACTCATGGGGACAGATTCTGTCCGTAAAGCAATCCTGAAAGGTGAATCAGAACAAGAAATCCAAAACAGCTGGAAAAAGGAACTACAAACGTATCAAATCATGAGGAAAAAATACCTATTGTACTAAAGAACGTTTACGCCATTTTTCAGCACTCTGTTCAAATTCTTCTGCTTTTTTCCCCGTCAGCCAGGGCATCTCTAATATTTCAGGGATGTCCTGACCCCGATCTAAGACCAGAATACCGGAAGCATTTTTTACAATCTGTATATCATCATATAACGAGTCATTTTCCAAGAATGCTTCCAGATGAAGAGTATCACCTTTTACATCAATATTCTGATAGAAACGATGATTGGTTCCGAAACGGTCATATTTATCATTAAATTCCAATCGATACCCTTTCGGAGAAGCATGACTTACTAAATAAACAGGAATAGTCATTTTACCATCACTTTCTTTATTTGTCATACGGGCATAGTTATGTTCATGCCCCTGAAGTACTAAATCAACTCCGTATTCTCTAAATAAAGAATCGAACATCCAACGCACCGGCAGATTATTCGTCTTTCCTTTAATAGAATATACGGGATGATGCAACATTACAATTTTCCATTTCTTATCTGAATTCTTCAATGTTTTTTCCAACCACTCACGTTGTGAAAATAAAAACCAAGGATCACGGTTGGTGTCGAGAGTAATAATGGTAGCATCCTTGTAATCGATAGAAAATACATTGTTATTCTTATATTCGGATTCTAACAAATAAGAAAAGGAATAATTAAAACGTTGCTCCAGAGTCCGTACAATTCCTTTGACATACTCATGATTTCCGGGAGAAACCAATAAAGGCTTACTGGGAGCGATGGAATCAACACTCCGATAGGCTTCCTCCCAATAGCAATTCATTGGACGTTCAACAAAGTCACCGGCAAACATATAAAAGTCTGTTTGTGGAAAACGATTACGTACGTTTTCTATAAAATCACGTGTCTTCCCACGTAATGTATCCTGCACATCACCTATAAAAATAAAAGAAAAATGATCCGTTGAATCAGGCTGCATCGTAAATGAGTACCAATCAGAAGCACGATCATCATTCCATACTCGATAGGAATAAGAGTCTCCATAAGCAAGATTCTTAAACTTTGCCCAATTAGCATAGCCAAAGCCACCTAAAGTTTTGAGAAATTTAGATGAACCATCAATTAGAAGAGTATCTCCTGAACCTATCTTTGTATATTCTAATTTTGCCTCTTTAGAAATTCCTCCACACACCCAACTTACGTTTCGAGAAAGTTCACCGTTATTTCCAAAAGTCAAAATCACCCGTTGTGGCTCATTGGTAAGCACGTAACTTATCTCAGGTATATTATAGAACCATACTTTCCAACGTATTTTACAAAGAATGCCTCCTGCGATTAATATGAGGAAAACAAATCCCCAGATTATTTTCTTCTTGCTTACTCTCATTGTCTTTTTTTTATAACTGGAACAAAGATAAAGATAGTGTTCTAGAAATCAGAGAAAATGTTCTTTTTTTAACCATTTTAATAGAAGAAATAGATCAAAACCAAACTTTCCGAAACAGGTTGTAAACATCATAAAAAGCCCCTATGGCAATTTTCATATTAAAATAAAGCAAATGTACCACAACCTTATCTTAAAAAAAGACTTTCCCGAAGCTTCCATTCGGATACCAATTGTTTTTACTTTTTCTGTAAATAAATTTATCCTTCACATTATTTAAAAAGTATATTAATAAAAATATAACCGTACATCGTTTCCATGAAAAATTAGACAATTGAGATAAAATATCCGTTATTCGGTGAACAAGCCAAACACATTTAAAAAGTCAGCCTTAGATTATCAGGCTATTAACAATATCTGATGTTAGTTGAAGTGATTTCAATAAATATAATCTTTTAAATTTCAGAGCAACATATACAAAAAACAGAAAGAAGAAAAAGGACCACAGAAAATTAAATATCAACAGTTTATCTTTATGATTTCATTTCTTTCTTTCGCTTTTTCCATAGCTGATAGCTATTTATAAGGTTTTGCCACAAGACATAAGATCCCGGGCCAACAGAAGCAAGAGGATTAAGATATGTATAAGCCATCCAAATAGCTAATACCGTATTTTTTTGTCCTAATGCTTGTCCACCACTAATACGTTCTTTATAGTACCCACCAATACGCTTTCCAAAATAGAACTGAACACAACAAGTAACTAATCCGGCCAAAGCAATAAGAAGTTTCACTGATCCTGCTGCATCACTATTAACCAGTGAACGAACAGTCTGACCGGATACAATTGCCAAAGCTATCCCCCAAAGATAAAAAGCCAAATTAGTGAAATTAGCCAAATATTCCCGCACTTTAGGTAAAAAAGTCCGAAGTAAACAAGCTACGATGAAAGGACAAAGTAATAATGGAAAGACTTTAATAAGAATACGTGAACAAGCTGTCAAAAAGCTAATATTTGTATGTACCTCAACAATTGGAAATAACAAAGGAACAATCACTGCTGCCAAAATATTAGACAGTAAAGTATAAGTAGTCAAACTTCCGGCATTCCCACCCAGTTTTCCGGTTATTACAGCTGCAGCCGTAGCTGTAGGGCAGATCAAACAAACCATTCCACCTTCAAACACTTCACGATACACTTCGGGCATCGGGACATAAACCAAAATTACTGCTACAAGCAAACAAGATACAAACTGAAACAGCAGTAACCACCAATGCCATGAAACAGGTTTCAATTCTCTAGGCTCAACTTTGCAAAATGTCAGCAGTAACTGAGCAAAAATTAAAAAGGGAGTCAAGACAGATACACTTGTCCACACTGCCGTTTTTGCCGGAGCCAGAAACGAAACGTGTGCAAACAGGAAATAAATAACTGTTCCTACCAGCATTGCAACGGGTAATGTCCAATTTTTCAAAAACTTAAGCATTGCTGTATTTTTTATCTTCGGGGCGCAAAGTAACGGAGTTTTCAGGAAAAAAGCTACCATTAAACCGAAAAAAACACAAAACTTAATAGTAAATCATAAGTTTTCTGCAAAATTCTACTACATTTGCACCGTATTTAAATATGAAACTAAATAGATCCTACATATTATATATATCTGTTTGCCTTTGGCTACTTACATTTCCCCTATGTACCAGCAACCTATGGGGGCAAAATTTTACTGTCGTTATCGATGCCGGACATGGAGGACATGACCCCGGTGCTATAGGGAAAATATCTAAAGAAAAAAATATCAATCTGAACGTCGCACTGAAACTGGGTAATCTGATAAAAAGGAATTGTGACGATGTGAAATTAATTTATACACGTACAAAAGATGTCTTCATCCCATTGGACCGCCGAGCTGAAATTGCCAATAATGCTAAAGCCGATCTTTTTATCTCCATTCATACCAATGCTTTAGCTAACAATCGAACCGCAAAAGGTGCCTCTACTTGGACATTAGGTTTGGCTAAATCCGAGGCTAATCTGGATGTAGCAAAACGAGAAAACTCTGTAATCCTTTATGAGAGTGATTATCAGACCCGTTATGCCGGCTTTAATCCGAACTCTGCAGAATCATATATTATCTTTGAGTTTATGCAGGACAAATATATGGAGCAAAGTGTGCATTTAGCTTCATTGGTACAGAAGCAGTTTCGTCATACTTGTAGCCGAGTAGACCGAGGAGTACACCAAGCAGGTTTTCTTGTTTTAAAAGCCAGTGCGATGCCAAGTATACTTGTAGAACTAGGTTTTATCTCCACCCCGGAAGAGGAGCGTTATCTAAATTCTGATAACGGAACAAGCATATTAGCAAAAGGGATTTATAATGCTTTCTTAAACTACAAAAGAGAACATGAACTACGACTGACCGGAACTAGTAAAACCATTATCCCGACCGAGCAGGAAGAACATGAAAATGAACCGGTTATTGTTCAAACAACCAATGATTCGGAAAACGTTGTATTAACCGAGGAACTTGTAGCCGAAACTAAAACTCGTCCTGCTACCTCTAAAACGACCTCATATCCTGTGGCATCAGAGAGCACAACAAATGACAGTGAGATAACGTTTAAAGTACAAATTCTCACTTCTTCAAAGCCTATCTCAAAAAACGACAAACAGTTGAAAGGACTAAAAGAAGTAGATTATTACAAAGAGAAAGGGATTTATAAGTATACCTACGGTGCCTCTACTGATTATAATAAGGTATTGCGTACCAAACGTACTATTACTCCACAATTCAAGGATGCATTTATAATTGCTTTCAGGAATGGCGAGAAAATGAATATCAATGAGGCAATTGCCGAATTTAAAAAGAGAAAAAATAAATAAAAAATAAAATGAAGTACATTACAAAAGAAGTCAGAATAGGTATTGCAGGTATCGTAGCTCTATGTGTGCTTGTATATGGAATTAATTGGCTAAAAGGAATCCAGATGTTTCATCCTTCAACCTATTTTTATGCCAAGTTTAATAATGTAAATGGATTGACCAAATCAAGTCCAGTATTTGCTGATGGCGTTCGTGTAGGTATCGTACGAGAAATTTATTATGACTATTCCAAGCCGGGAAACGTAATTGTGGAAGTTGAACTCGATACAGAATTACGTATTCCTAAAGGAAGTACTGCCGAACTTGTATCGGAATTGATGGGAGGTGTCCGCATGAATATTCTTTTGGCAAATAATCCACGAGAGAAATATGCTATAGGAGATACCATTCCGGGAACATTAAATAACGGAATGATGGAAAATGTAGCCAAACTTATGCCCAAAGTAGAGCAGATGTTACCCAAATTAGATTCTATCCTTACTTCCTTAAATAATACTTTAAACGACAAGAGTATTCCTGCGACTCTACATTCGATGGAAACAATTACAGCCAATCTTGCTGTAGTTAGTTCACAAATGAGAGGATTTATGAGCAAAGATATCCCACAGCTCACAGGAAAGCTGAATACTATTGGGGATAATTTTGTAACTGTCAGTAATAATTTAAAGGGTATAGACTATGCTGCCACTTTTAAACAGATAGACGAAACGCTAGCAAACGTAAAAGTTCTTACAGAGAAGTTAAATAGCAAAGACAATACATTAGGTTTATTATTTAATGATCCATCTTTATATAATAACTTAAATGCAACCTCCGTTAATGCTGCAAGTTTGTTGGAAGATCTAAAGGCACATCCTAAACGCTATGTCCATTTTTCATTATTCGGTAAAAAAGACAAGTAGTAGCAGATTTCTTATGTAGAATTACTCTAAATAAAGAAATACTATATAAAAAAAGACTAATAAGCTGAAATGTCTATCTATAAACCGAAACAATATTCTTAAACAAGTATAGAGTAGTAAAAAAAACGAAAGGAAATAAGTATATAACAAAATAGCAATCAAGCACTTACAATAGTACAATTGCGATCAGTCAGAGAGCTTTCAGACAGAGAAAGATAAGTCACTGAAAGTAAACGTATTATTAATTGTTCAATAAAAACAAGAAAAAATTGATTTGTTTATTTCGAATAAGATTCCCAATTTTGCAACCGTAGAAGTTTTGCTTAATTAATAAAATGTATTAAAGTCACTATGATTGAATCAAATCATGCCGTGCTTTGGAACCGCTGTCTCAATATCATAAAAGACAATGTTCCCGAAACGACATATAATACGTGGTTTGCCCCCATCGTTCCATTAAAATATGAGGACAAAACATTAATCGTACAGATCCCAAGCCAGTTTTTCTATGAGATACTGGAAGAAAAATTCGTGGACTTGTTACGAAAAACATTATATAAAGCCATTGGCGAAGGCACTAAGTTGATGTATAATGTCATGGTGGACAAAACTTCGATTCCGAATCAGACCGTGAATCTCGAAGCAAGCAATCGTTCTACAGCTGTCACTCCCAAAAGTATTACTGATGGTAATAAAGCGCCAAATTTCCTGAAAGCTCCTGTTATTCAGGATTTAGATCCACATTTGAATCCGAACTATAATTTTGAGAATTTCATTGAGGGTTATAGTAATAAACTTTCCAGAAGTGTAGCCGAGGCGGTTGCACAAAAGCCTGCGGGCACAGCCTTCAATCCATTATTCCTTCATGGTTCTTCTGGTGTGGGGAAAACCCATTTAGCAAATGCAATCGGAACTAAAATTAAAGAATTATATCCCGAGAAAAGAGTATTGTATGTTTCAGCACATCTGTTTCAGGTACAATATACAGACTCAGTACGTAATAACACTACCAATGACTTTATCAACTTCTACCAAACAATTGATGTCTTAATCATTGATGATATTCAGGAATTTGCCGGAATGACCAGAACGCAAAATACATTCTTCCATATCTTCAATCATCTGCACCAGAATGGAAAACAATTGATATTGACCTCTGACCGTGCTCCTATCTTATTGCAGGGTATGGAAGACCGTCTGCTTACGCGTTTTAAATGGGGTATGGTAGCAGAGCTTGAGAAACCGACTGTGGAATTACGCAAAAATATCTTACGAAACAAGATACACCGTGACGGATTACAATTTCCATCGGAAGTTATTGATTACATTGCAGAGAATGTGAACGAAAGTGTGCGTGACTTGGAGGGTATTGTTATCGCCATCATGGCGCGTTCTACTATTTTCAATAAGGAGATAGATTTAGACTTGGCACAACATATTGTGCATGGGGTAGTTCACAATGAAACTAAAGCAATTACAATTGATGATATCCTCAAAGTAGTGTGTAAGCACTTCGATCTGGAAGCGTCAGCTATCCACACTAAATCCAGAAAAAGAGAAGTGGTTCAAGCGCGTCAGATTGCTATGTACCTAGCTAAAAATCACACAGACTTCTCAACTTCAAAGATTGGTAAGTTCATTGGAAACAAGGATCATGCAACAGTGCTTCATGCCTGCAAAACTGTAAAGGGACAGTTAGAGGTAGACAAAAGTTTCCACGCAGAAGTAGATGAAATCGAATCGCTACTAAAAAAAAGAAATAAAGAATAAATAAGTAATAAAATATTTAGGCACGGAAATATAATTCTTCAGTTTTTTATATTATCCGTGCCTAAATATTACAGAAATGCCACAAGTAAATACTGTCCTACCTGATTCTTATTTCAGAAATCCTTGCTGACGAAGTACCTTTAACAAATTCTCGGACATAAATTCATTATCCTTCTTCGTATAACGAACGTCTGTAAAAACCTGAGCCAGAGTTTTCTTCTTATTTTCTTCTACAAATTGTTTATTTTCCTGCAGCGACTCCCTATAAGTATATATTTGGTTAATATCCTCTGGAGTATAGTCATGGAACACTTCCTGGTGCACAGTTGCTTCTAAAGGCAAACGATCAACCTGTGCAGGAATACCGTCAGGATAACCTACCGTTATCGTTGTAATAGGAAATACCAACTCCGGCAACTGAAGGGTATCAATAATCATTTGGGGATTGTAAGTAGTCGTTCCTAAATAACAGATACCCAGCCCAGCCTCTTCTGCCAATGTACAGAAAGTCTGTGCAACGAGCAAAGTATCCATTGATGCATTCATAAAAGACATTAAATTATTATATCCCGGCACTGCATTCCGTTGTTCGCACCATTTACTAAAACGTCGGATATCCGCACAAAAAGTAAGCACAACCGGTGCATTTTTTACCATGGGCTGATTAAAATGAGCAGGAGAAAGTTTCTCTTTCATTTCAGCATCACGAGTCACAATTATACTATAAAGTTGCATCCCTCCCATCGTAGAAGCACGGAAAGAGGTTTCGAGCAAATCATTTAACATTTTAGGAGCGATATCTTTAAGAAGATATTGCCGGATAGTTCTTCTATTCTTTACGGTCTCAAACATATCTTTTTTTTGCAAAGATAGAAAAAGAAAAAATTATTTCGTCACATCAATGAAAAAGATTAATTTTCTTTTTGGAGAACTTTAGGCATTGAACAAAAACATAATTTCATTGTTAATCAAATACTTAACATTAACAAACAGTAAACTTGCAACCTGTTAATAAAATATTTCATTTTTACTTTGATAGATGAAAAAACATTCTTAGCTTTGCACCCACGTTTGTTAATGATAAGTAAGCTTCTACAAATTACTTATTAAAATAATGAAATCTAAGACACATTGCATCGTGGAAAAACTAATTTATTCTTATGATGAAGCCTTTGAAGAATCTTTACGATATTTTCAGGGTGACGAGTTGGCTGCCAGGGTATGGGTGAATAAATACGCAGTCAAAGACTCTTTCGGAAATATTTACGAGAAGTCTCCGGAAGATATGCATTGGAGAATTGCCAATGAAGTAGCACGAATTGAAGCAAAGTATTCGAACGCTTTAAGTGCACAGGAACTTTATGATTTACTAGATCATTTCAAATACATCGTTCCTCAGGGAAGCCCAATGACAGGTATAGGTAACGACTATCAGGTAGCTTCGTTATCCAATTGTTTTGTAATCGGTGTAGATGGTTCTGCAGATTCTTATGGTGCAATTATTAAAATTGACGAGGAACAGGTTCAATTGATGAAAAGACGCGGAGGCGTAGGACATGACTTGTCACATATCCGTCCTAAAGGATCACCCGTTAAAAACTCAGCACTTACTTCTACAGGCCTTGTTCCTTTCATGGAACGTTATTCCAATTCTACACGTGAAGTAGCACAAGACGGACGCCGTGGGGCATTGATGTTAAGTGTCTCCATCAAGCATCCGGATTCAGAAGCTTTCATTGATGCAAAGATGACTGAAGGTAAAGTAACCGGAGCCAATGTTTCTGTAAAATTGGATGATGCTTTCATGCAGGCTGCTGTCGAAGGGAAACCTTATATTCAACAATATCCGATTGATGCTGTCAATCCGACTACGACTAAAGAGATAGATGCTTCTACATTATGGAAAAAAATTGTGCACAATGCATGGAAATCAGCCGAGCCGGGTGTATTATTCTGGGACACTATCCTCCGCGAATCAGTACCAGATTGTTATGCTGATTTAGGTTACAAAACTGTATCTACTAACCCTTGTGGTGAAATACCATTGTGTCCATATGATTCCTGCCGCTTGTTGGCTATCAATCTATATTCATATGTAGTAAATCCATTCAAAGCAGATGCTTATTTTGACTTCGAGCTCTTCAAGAAACACGTCGCCTTGGCTCAACGCATTATGGACGATATTATCGATCTCGAACTGGAAAAAATTGAGCGTATTATGCACAAAATCGAGGCAGATCCGGAAACAGAAGAGGTGAAACGTGCTGAACTCGTACTGTGGGAAAAGATTTATAAAAAAAGTGGTCAAGGCCGGCGTACCGGGGTAGGAATTACTGCAGAAGGCGATATGCTTGCAGCATTAGGATTGCGTTACAGCACAGAAGAAGCTACAGAGTTTTCTGAAAAAGTACATAAGACTGTCGCACTCGGTGCTTACCGCTCTTCTGTAGAAATGGCGAAAGAACGTGGTGCTTTTGAAGTTTATGACAGCGAACGCGAAAAAAATAATCCATTCATTCAACGTCTGGCTGAAGCAGACCCGGAACTGTATGAAGATATGAAAAAGTATGGACGTCGTAATATTGCGTGTCTGACAATCGCTCCTACAGGTACTACCAGTTTGATGACACAGACTACTTCGGGCATTGAACCGGTATTTTTGCCTGTTTACAAACGTAGAAGAAAAGTTAATCCAAATGATACAAATGTACGCATTGATTTCGTTGATGAAACGGGTGACGCATTTGAAGAATATATTGTATTCCACCATAAGTTTGTGACATGGATGGAAGCTAACGGATATAATCCTTCTAAGCACTATACTCAGGAAGAAATTGATGAACTTGTTGCCAAATCTCCTTATTATAAAGCCACTTCCAACGATGTAGATTGGTTGATGAAGGTGAAGATGCAAGGAAAAATTCAAAAATGGGTAGACCATTCCATCAGTGTAACCATCAATCTGCCGAATGATGTAGATGAAGATCTAGTAAATCGTCTATATGTGGAAGCTTGGAAATCCGGTTGTAAAGGATGTACCGTTTATCGTGACGGTTCACGTTCAGGTGTACTAATTTCTACCAAATCTGATAAAGACAAGAAAGAAGAACTTCCTCCTTGTAAACCACCAACGGTAGTAGAAGTACGTCCTAGAGTATTAGAAGCAGATGTCGTTCGTTTCCAAAACAACAAGGACAAGTGGGTAGCATTTGTCGGATTATTGGACGGTCATCCATATGAGATCTTTACAGGTCTACAGGATGACGACGAAGGTATCTTGTTGCCAAAGAGCGTAACCTCCGGACGCATCATCAAGAATGTAGATGAAGATGGAAATAAACGTTACGACTTTCAATTTGAAAACAAACGTGGCTATAAAACAACGATTGAAGGTTTGTCAGAGAAATTTAATAAGGAATACTGGAACTATGCAAAATTGATTTCCGGTGTACTCCGTTACAGGATGCCGATTGAACAAGTGATTAAGTTAGTCGGTTCATTGCAGTTGAACAGCGAAAGCATTAATACTTGGAAGAATGGCGTTGAACGGGCATTGAAAAAATACATTCAAGATGGAACAGAAGCCAGAGGCAAGAAATGTCCGAATTGCGGCAACGAAACATTGGTTTATCAGGAAGGCTGTCTGATTTGTACCACTTGTGGTGCTTCCAGATGTGGATAATCCTCTGATGTATGTTAATTAATATATAAACAAAAGGTTAAAAGGAGTCCTTCAAGGCTCCTTTTATTTTTTATTCAAAAAGAAAATCTTATACTTGCACCTTCATAGATATATCGAATCAAAATCTAATTTATGAATCTATCATTTAATATCGAATACCGCACCAACTGGGGGGAAGAAGTAAGGATTGCAGGATTGTTTCCTGAATCCATCCCCATGCACACAACGGATGGCATATATTGGACAGCGGAAATTGAACTCGATGTCCCCAATGAAAGAATAACTATAAGCTATAGTTACCAAATAGAGCAAAATGGAGTAGTAACGCGCAAAGAATGGAACAGTTTTCCGCGACAACTACATTTGTCGGGTGTAGCCCAAAAAAAATACATAATCAATGACAATTGGAAAAATATCCCCGAACAACTCTATTTTTACAGTTCTGCTTTTACAGAAGTTTTATTGGCACATCCTTTAAAAGCAGAGATTCCTATTGGCTATAAAAAAGGATTGATTATCAAAGCCTATGCTCCACGTATAAACAATGAATATTGCCTTGCTATCTGCGGTAACCAAAAAGCGTTAGGAAATTGGAATCCGGAGCAAGCTGTCCTCATGAGTGATGCAAATTTTCCTGAATGGCAGATAGAACTGGATGCAAGCAAATTAAAGTTTCCGCTGGAGTATAAATTTGTTCTTTATCATAAGGGAGAAAAAAGAGCAGATTGCTGGGAGAACAATCCCAATCGCTATCTTGCCGATCCCGAGTTGAAGATCAATGAGACATTAGTTATTTCGGATCGCTATGCCTATTTCGACACACCAGTATGGAAAGGAGCAGGTATAGCCATACCCATCTTTTCCCTGAAATCAGAAAAGAGTTTTGGCGTAGGAGATTTTGGTGATCTAAAAGGTATGATTGACTGGGCTGTCAGTACCAACCAAAAGATAATACAGATTCTGCCCATCAATGATACAACTATGACTCACAAGTGGACGGATTCTTATCCTTATAACAGCATTTCCATTTATGCTTTCCACCCGATGTACGCGGACATTGCTCAAATGGGAACATTAAAGGATAAAATCACTATGTCTCAATTCAATAAGCGGCAAAAAGAGTTGAATAGCTTACCGGCTATTGATTACGAAGCTGTCAATCAGGCTAAATGGGATTTTTTCCGTCTCATCTTTCAACAGGAAGGAGAGAAAGTATTAGCTTCCAACAACTTCAAAGAGTTTTTCAGCATTAACAAAGAATGGCTACAGCCTTATGCCGTATTCAGTTATTTGCGAGACACTTACAAGACTCCTAATTTTCGTAAGTGGGCTAAATATTCGGTTTACAATCAGCAAGAAATAGAGATGATATGCCAACCTGAATCAATAGATTATCCACATATCACCCTCTATTATTATATTCAATATCATCTGCACCTGCAATTGCAGTCCGCGACGAAATATGCCCGTGAACACGGAGTTGTATTGAAAGGAGATATTCCAATCGGGATTAGCCGCAATAGTGTTGAAGCATGGACAGAACGTCACTACTTCAATCTCAACGGACAGGCAGGAGCTCCTCCCGATGACTTTTCGGTAAACGGACAAAACTGGGGATTCCCTACATACAATTGGGATATCATGGAAAAAGATGGCTATCGTTGGTGGATGAAACGCTTCCAGAAGATGGCAGAATATTTTGATGCTTACCGCATTGACCACATTCTCGGTTTCTTCCGCATCTGGGAAATACCTATGCATGCTGTACATGGATTATTAGGTCAATTCGTTCCTTCTCTCCCCATGAGCAGGGAAGAAATTGAAAGTTACGGCTTTCCCTTTCGCAAAGAATATCTGTCGCCTTATATTCACGAATCATTTCTCGGACAATTATTCGGTCCGCATACTGAATATGTAAAAGGAACATTTATTCAACCTACAGATACCCCTGATATCTATTCTATGAAACCGGGATTTCGGACACAGAGGGAAGTAGAAACGTTTTTTACTGGAAAGAATGATGAAGACAGTGTATGGATTCGTGAAGGACTTTATACATTAATCAGTGACGTTTTGTTTGTTCCGGACATTAAAGAGGAAGGAAAATATCATCCACGAATCAGTGTACAGCGTGATTTTATTTTCCGTTCACTGAATCAAGAAGAAAAGAATGCCTTCAACAAGTTATACGATCAATATTACTATCATCGTCACAATGAATTCTGGCAACAACAAGCTATGAAAAAGCTGCCACAGCTTACTCAATCTACCCGGATGCTAGTTTGCGGAGAAGACCTTGGGATGATTCCTGCTTGTGTCGCATCAGTCATGAATGATCTTCGTATTCTTAGTCTTGAAATCCAACGAATGCCTAAAAAACCAATGTATGAATTCGGTCATCTAGACGAATACCCGTATCGCTCAGTTTGTACGATCTCTACGCATGATATGTCTACTTTACGTGGCTGGTGGGAAGAAGATTACCAGCAAACACAACGCTATTACAACTCGATATTGGGGCATTATGGTGCAGCTCCTTCTGTTGCAGCTCCTGGACTATGTGAAGAAGTAGTACGTAATCATTTGAGCAGCAACTCTCTACTTTGCATTCTATCTTTACAGGATTGGTTGTCTATCGACGGAAAATGGAGAAATCCGAACGTGGAAGAAGAACGGATTAATATACCGTCCAACCCTCGAAATTATTGGCGTTATCGCATGAATATCACTTTAGAGCAACTGATGACAGCCGATGAACTTAATAAGAAAATATGTGAACTCATTAAATACACAGGTAGAAATCCAAAGAAGTAAAATATAAGGCAATCATTACATTAAACTTACAGGAAGTGCTTACAAATCAGTATTAAGTATTTTATAGGTTCGAGTTTCGTAAAATTCATATATTTTAAAATACATGAATTTTACGAAACTTGCACTTTAAATAGTTCCAGTCTCACTCCTATTTCACTCTAAGTAATCTCTTATTCATTCCATACAATTTTTTAATTTTTCCTGACGAGATAAATATCAGAAATAATCATAATGCACAAATTAATGCAGACAATCTAAATCATTTATTTTCTTCCATTTCATATTTATTCCCAATTAATCAAGTATCTTTGCAACTGAAACAAAACAAAGGGAAACTTAATGGGAGACAAGAAACACGAACGCATTGATTTTGTGGATCTAACGAAAGGAATTTGTATCATCCTAGTAGTTATGTCACATATTGGGGGAGCTTTCGATCAGCTTGATTATAATTCCATGTTATCATGTTTCCGTATGCCTCTCTACTTCTTTATTTCAGGTATTTTCTTTAAATCCTATGAAGGATTGTTTGGCTTTGTTATTAGAAAAATAAACAAACTAATCATCCCCTTTGCCTTTTTCTATTTAAGTTCATTTCTCCTAAAATATATTGTTTGGAAAATAGCTCCCGAAACATTCCATCTTCCTGTATTATGGAAAGAATTGCTGATTGTTTTTGATGGACATGATCTCATTCGATTCAATCCTCCGCTCTGGTTTCTGATTGCCTTATTCAATTGCAACATAGTATTCTATTTTATCCACTTTCTACGTGACAAACATTTATCTATCATGTTTTTATCAACTTTGCTAATAGGGGGCATCGGATTTTATCTGGGAAAACAGCAAATCGTACTTCCTATGTATCTGGATGTCGCCATGACAGCATTGCCATTCTATGTTGCCGGTTTCTGGATTCGACGATACAACTTCTTTCTCTTTCCTCATCATCGTTTTGACAAAGTCATTCCTGTCTTTATATTATCAGCATTAGTCGTGATGTACTTCACTGCTACTTCCATTGGCATGCGTACTAACAATTACCCGGGAAATTTTTTCGAAGTGTATATCGCGGCTTTTGCCGGAATATTCATAATTATGTTGTTATGTAAGAAAATAAAAAGGTTGGCTGTGATTTCATATTTAGGACGATATTCAATTATCACACTCAGTATCCATGCTCCTATCTTACACTTCGTCAGTCCATTACTGGGACATTATATTCATAATAGTTGGGTACAGGCTATTCTACTATTGTTACTGACGCTATTTATCTGCTTCCTACTGACTCCTGTTATTCTAAAAGTAATGCCACAGTTAGTAGCACAAAAAGACTTACTAAAAATTAACTTCCACAAAAGGAACTCCTTGTAGTTTTGCAGCTCTTTTAGCAAAACCACTTTTATACATTTTACCAGTCACTAGCAAATAGATCTTTTTAGAATGTGACAATACAAAGAAGTCGAGGAATGTTTTCATATGTACAGCAATACCCTGCTCTGATCCGTGGTCCATATGTCCTACTCTGCCCGGAAGCAAATAGACAAAATCCATTTTCGCTATTTCTTTGAGAAAATGTTCACTATCAGCCGTTACCAATATCTTATTTACTTGGGGATGTGCATCATGCAAAGACTGAATTTTTGCTATACACTTATCAAGTAATGCTTTCTGTTCTTCTTGTGAATAAACAGTACTTCCATCGGCAAAGTCACCAAACAAGTTCTGGAAACGAAAACTCAATGAAATGTAATGGTTTCCAAGTTTAGACAAATTCTCATCAATCCACATTTGTAAGACAGGGGCCGGCTTAAAAAGTTGGCTGAACAAATATCCGAATTCATCATCTGCAAAATACATATTTGTATATACATGAATCTGCTTATAATCCTTACTTAACATTTTTTCCGCCATCTTACGCTGAAAGATCATATCAGCCTCCGGGTAATGACTCGAATCAATATATACAGGAAGTGAAAAGGATGAGTTATAAGAAATCTCATCATCACGAATTTCCCAATCATATGCATTGGGAACTAGCAAATCTCTTAATTCAAAAGGACTTGTAAAATGAATACGAAACTCCAGATTATGTTCCAAACAATACTTATATGTCGAAACTATGCCGCGAAGACGATCTGCCAATCCACCATGCCTTTTGCGTCCGTCGGCCATGAAAATAATTATTTTCTTCTCATTCTTTCCGGCAGGAGCCTGTTCACTATAGTAAGGAGACAAATGTTTTTTCACCTTCCGATTCAGCCTATATTCACGATATAACAAATTGTTCAAATCTGATTTTATAAAGTCCTTCAGTCCCATAGAATTATATTATTAGCGAACAAAAATAGTGAAAATGTTCTATAAAAAGAAATAAAGCTTTACCTTTACTTCCACAGAAATAAAAAAATTATGAAAATAAACAGTAGCCATATCTTTTTAGAAAACGTCCGTTGTTACGCTTATCATGGCGTAGCAGCACAAGAGAATCTTATCGGGAATGAATATATTATAAATTTGAAACTAAAAGTAGACATTAGCCAAGCGAGCACAACAGATGAGGTTCTGGATACAGTTAATTATGCCGAAGTATATGAAGTGATAAAAAATGAAATGTCCATACCTTCCAAACTACTGGAACACGTATGCGGACGAATTGCCTCAAAACTTTTCGTAGTATTTCCTTGCATTGAAGAGTTAGAAATCAGCCTTTCTAAACGAAATCCTCCGATGGGAGCCGATATAGATGTAGCCGGAGTCACCTTACTTTGCAGCAGATAATCTCCCTACTTCTCTTCACATCTTATTTTGATTAGCTATCCGTCACCACTACATTTTTAACCTTAACTATCTAAAAAAAATGATTAATAGTGTGACGGAAAGCTGTGAAGGCGGTGTGATAACAATATTTTCGTCACATAACATATCAAATCAGATACTCTCCCATATACACATTTTTGGTTACATATATTGGATTTTTTGGTTTCATAGTTAAAAGCTATCTTCTAAAAATAACAAAGATAAAAGCATACGGTAATAGGCAATTCCTCTGATAGTCATAGTAGTATTCAGCAGTTGCCATACAAGTAAAAGCAGTTTTAGAGAACTGAATAATATACAACGTGGGATGTCTCCTAATGAAGTTATAGCTATTTTAGGTATTCCTAAGCTTCGGAATTTTAATGATAAAGGTAAAAGCTTGGAGTTTTACTATCATAAAGTATGGGCAGTTCCCAAAATAGTTAAGGTCTGGTTTGTTAATGATAAGGTAGTTAATATGAGTAGTCGTTATGATACGGATGATGACAACTGCATCAAAAAAATAAAGACGACTGAAGATAAAAAAGAGGATACATCCTCTGGAATACGAATAACTACAGACGGCCACCAACTAATAAAACAAGGTTCACTCATTACTACACCGGAGGGAACAATCGAAATGGTAGTGAGTGATAATGGTGGATTGATTATTACCGCATCGGGCAAACACATACACACACATTAAATATAATGCTCTCAATTACAATACATTAACAATCACATATGTATTTAGGATGAAAAAACAGATAGGAACTGAATTCTAAATTCTCTCCAAATAGTCTGTAATACCATTCTGTCATTCTGAACGGAGTGAAAAATCTCTTTTTTGATACATTAAATAGCCGATCCTTCGGCTTCGCTCAGGATGACAGAGCAAAATGATAGTATACAATCACTTTTCAGACAGCATCTATCTGCTGCACCTTTACTTTCTTAAGAATCAAAACGTTAATTACCATTTTGTTACAGATGGCAGATACTTCTCACATAATATATGAGAGAGAAAATAATATTCCAATTCAAACAGCATATAATCTGAGCACTGCCTCAAACTTATTTTTTCCTCTTCCTTTTATTTACAGATTCCACAGCCTCCGTTACCACAGGTTTACCTTGGAATCGTTTCGTATAACCAGAATAATCAGGGTGAGTACGCTCATAAGCAGGGTCCATAAACAACGGACTGGAAATGATATGATCTGCCGTCGAGCGGTTACAACAGAATATAATATTTTCCACACCCGCCAAACGTGTCAATGCTTTCACATCCGTATCATGTGGTTGCAATGTCATTGGATCAGTAAAAAAGAAAAGATAATCAATCTGTCCTTCCACGATTCGAGACCCCATTTGTTGGTCACCTCCCAATGGACCAGACTTCAAAATAGTGAAATCCCATTCCACTTCCGGATGTTTCTCTTTCAATGCTTCCACTATCAAAGTACCTGTAGTACCTGTACAATAAAATTTATGCCCCATCAATAATTCTGAATTCCACAAAACCCATTCAATGAGGTCTTTCTTCATAGCATCATGTGCAACCAGCCCGATGCCTCTTCTAGCCTTTGGTTCCATTTTGTAATCCTTTTAAATCCGACAATTGAGAGAAACGCTTACATCCTCTCACATAAAACTGCCACAAGATACTACTTTTTATTTGTTCAGGTATCGGTTTCAGTAAATTTTTTCTAATATTTTCTTCACGAGAAGAAGAAAAAGAATAACAAATACGTTTATATTCTTTTCGTGCTTGGATTACGGCACGTGCATTATCCAACTGTCCTTTTAATAGAAAAACAAGTGCAGCCACATAGTCTAACCATACCCGGACACGCATCACTTTATTTAACTCTGTCTCCGGAAGATTCTTGTAAAGCATGACAAGATTATTACGAAAATTGAGGAAGGTCTTACGAGGATTCTCTTTTTTCAGCGTAGCTCCTCCCACATGATATACTACGCTTTGGGGAATGCAAACAATTTTCCGACTACGGGAACGTAAACGCCAACACAAATCAATTTCTTCCATATGAGCAAAGAAACGTCCGTCCAGCCCACCTGCCTCTTGATAATCCGTATGGCGAATAAACAAAGCTGCACCTGTAGCCCAGAAAATAGGGATCATCGTATTATACTGTCCCTCATCTTTTTCAACTACTCCCAAAATACGCCCACGGCAGAAAGGATAACCATATTTATCCATAAATCCACCTGCCGCTCCGGCATATTCAAAATATTCTTTCTGTCGTTGGCTACGTATTTTAGGTTGGCAAGCCGCTACTTCCGGATGGTTATCCAAATAATCAATCATAGGCTCAAGCCAATGTTCAGTCACCTCAACATCAGAATTTAAAAGAACCACATATTCCGATTCTACTTGCTGCAAAGCCTGATTATAACCATCAGCAAAACCATGATTATGTTCCAATAAAATCGTCCTGACAGATGGAAACTCTTTCCGAAGCATTTCTACTGAAACATCTGTAGAACCGTTATCAGCCACACATACCTCTATCCCCTCTCCTTCTGAATACCGGACAACGGATGGAAGAAAATTACGGAGCATATCGCATCCGTTCCAATTCAAAATAACAACCGATACTTTCATTATTTCAGTTCCTCTCACATTCTGATTTCGAAGCCTTCCAACGCTTATGAGACCATAGCCAATAAGCCGGCTCCCGACGAAGCGTCTCTTCAAGGTAATGGGCAAACATTTCCGTGATTTCCCCTTCAGCAGTTTCTTTAGGATTGTCTGTCATCAACTTAAACTCTGCCTCACAATATCCTCTGCGGGTCTTTGTCAGTTCACAATAAAAGACAGGAAAGTTCATCATTTTAGCAATACGTTCCGCTCCGTTCAAGAAAGCAGTCTCCTGCCCCAAAAAACGAGTCCAGTACTTTTCACTTCCGCTAGGCCATTGGTCGGTAATCAATCCGACTACCATTTTTTTTCCTTCGCGCTTTAGTCTGATAATTTCACGTGCCGTAGAATGTTTCGGAATATTATAACCCCTGAAACGGGAACGAATTCGTTTGAACAACTCATTCAGATATTTATCTCTCAGAGGTTTATATACTTGTATCGGCACATCCCCCGGTTTCATTACCGCTCCCATACCGATCAACCATTCATAATTGGCATAGTGAGGAATCATCACAATAATGCCTCCAAATTTCTCTGTCAATTCCAAATATTGTTCTGTATTCTTATAAGTCATTCTCCGGTAAAGGTCCTCCGCCGACATATGCAACATTTTCAAATCCTCGAGCATATAATCCGAAAGATACCGATAAAAATTGCGTTCAATCTGCAACCGCTCTGCATCGCTCTTATCCGGAAAAGACTTTTTTAGATTATCCCGAACAACTTTACGCCGATATCTTCCGGCATAATACATTAACCAATAATTGAAATCCGAAAGCACATACAATACTTTGAACGGAAGTGCCGAAAACAACCACATGACGGCATATACCAACCAATAGACTACTCTAGATTTCATTATCCTACAGAATTACACCTTTAAGCGCTGTCTTATCTTCATTAAAATCTCCCAAACGAACAGAGAGTACCTGATTATCGAGCGAATCATCTGTTGCCACTTCTACACGAATATAATTTTCCGTAAATCCATGCATCGGATTACCAACCTTCGATTTTTCCATCAACACAGACAGCGTCTGCCCAATATACCGTATATAGAAAGCTTGCGTCTTTTCATCCGAAAGATTCAAAAGTCGCTGGCTACGTTGATGTTTCTCTTCAGGCGAAACAATATGTTCTATCTTCAAAGCCTGTGTTCCGGGACGTTCGGAATAACTGAACACGTGCAACTGCGTCACATCCAGTCCCGCAATAAATTTATAAGCTTGTTCAAAATATTCTTCGGTCTCCCCACGGGTACCCACAATTACGTCCACGCCGATAAACGCATCCGGCATCACCTCTTTTATCTTCTTTACTTTCGAAGCAAAAAGAGCTGTATCATAACGACGGCGCATTAATTTCAATACTTCATCGCTACCGGATTGCAACGGAATATGAAAATGAGGCATAAACCGACAGGATTGAGCCACAAATTCTATGATTTCATCTGTTAGCAAATTAGGTTCAATAGATGAAATTCGATAACGTTCGATACCCTCTACCCGATCCAATGCCTTCAACAAATCAAAAAAAGATTCTCCGGTAGTCTTACCAAAATCTCCGATATTAACCCCCGTCAGTACTATTTCTTTTCCTCCTTCCGCAGCAGCCAGTTCTGCCTGCTTCACCATCGAGGCAATAGTACCGTTACGGCTACGTCCACGTGCTAAAGGTATGGTGCAATACGAACAGAAATAATCGCAACCATCCTGTACTTTTAAGAAAAAGCGGGTACGATCCCCTCTCGAACAAGATGGTGCAAACGAACGAATATCCTTTGTAGTGGTAGTGATTGCTTCTCCTTCTTCATGCTTATGCAAATCACCCAGATACTGCAACAAATCATTCTTTTGTTCGGCACCCAACACCACATCAACACCTTTTATCTTTGCCACATCACCGGGCTTCAACTGTGCATAACAGCCGGTCACCACAACAAAGGCATCGGGATGCTGTTTCACCAACCGATGAATTGCCTGACGGCATTTCTTATCTGCCATCTCGGTCACTGAACAAGTATTAACCACACAAATATCTGCTTTTTCTCCTTTACGCGCAGTCCGGATTCCTGCTTCACGCAGGATTTTACCGATAGTTGAAGTCTCTGAAAAATTCAATTTACAGCCTAATGTATAATATACGGCTGTCTTATTTTGAAATACAGTGGTATCTATCATAATCTGTTTTAACGCATATTTCGTGCAAAGTTACACATTATTATTAGTAAAACACTTGAGGATACAAAAGTTTATTCCTATTTTTGCACAATTTACTAAAAAACGTGCAATGATTAAAGAGAATTTCATTAAACTATATGAGAATAGTTTTCGTGAGAATTGGGATTTACCCTGTTATACCGATTATGGTGAAGATACTAAGTATACCTACGGTGAAGTAGCTGAAAAAATTGCGCACCTGCATCTGTTATTCAAGCATTGCAGCCTCCGTAGAGGAGATAAAATATCGGTGATCGGCAAAAATAACGCCCATTGGTGCATAGCCTATATGGCAACAATTACTTACGGTGCAATTGTCGTACCTATCCTGCAAGATTTCACCCCAAACGATGTTCATCATATCGTTAATCATTCTGAGTCCATCTTTCTGTTTACCAGCGACAGCATTTGGGAAAATCTGGAAGAAGAAAAGCTAACCGGACTGCGTGGAGTTTTCTCCCTGACGGATTTTCGTTGCCTTTATCAACGGGATGGAGAAACCATACAGAAGTTTCTAAAGAACCTTGATAATGAGATGCACATCAATTATCCGAAAGGTTTCACACAGGATAATGTTCAATATACTACTCTGTCCAACGACAAAGTAATGCTCCTAAACTATACTTCCGGAACAACAGGTTTCAGTAAAGGTGTAATGCTGACTGGAAACAACCTTGCCGGCAATGTTACTTTCGGCATCCGGACCGAACTATTAAAAAAAGGAGATAAAGTCCTCTCCTTCCTTCCACTAGCACATGCCTATGGCTGTGCTTTCGACTTCCTGACCGCAACAGCCGTCGGCACCCATGTCACCCTACTGGGGAAAACACCTTCTCCTAAAATTATCATGAAGGCTTTTGAAGAGGTGAAACCAAACCTTATTATCACTGTTCCATTGGTTATCGAGAAAATATACAAGAATATTATTCAACCTCTCATCAACAAAAAAGGAATGAAATGGGCATTGAATATCCCTCTACTCGATACCCAAATCTATAACCAAATACGCAAGAAATTGATTGACGCCTTGGGTGGACGTTTCAAAGAAATCATCATCGGCGGCGCAGCAATGAATGAAGAAGTAGAAGAATTTTTCTACAGAATTAAATTCCCATTCACTATCGGATACGGAATGACAGAATGCGGACCGCTCATCAGCTATGCTCCCTGGAATGAATTTGTACTAGGTTCTTCGGGAAAAATATTGGATATCATGGAAGCACGTATATATAAGGAGAATGCTGAAGCTGAAATTGGAGAAATTCAAGTTCGAGGCGAAAACGTGATGGTGGGATATTATAAAAACCAGGAAGCTACTGACGAAGTCTTCACTGAAGATGGTTGGTTATGCACAGGAGACCTTGGGACAATAGACGTCAATGGAAACATTTTCATTCGCGGCCGACTTAAAAGTATGATTTTAAGTTCAAGCGGACAGAATATCTTTCCAGAAGAATTGGAAGCCAAACTTAATAATCTTCCGTTTATTCTTGAGAGTCTTGTCATTGAACGAAATAAAAAATTAGTAGCTCTAGTCTATGCTGATTACGAAGCTTTGGATTCTCTCGGACTAAACAATCCAGACAATCTGAAAACAATTATGGATGAGAATCTCAAAAGCCTGAATAATAGTGTAGCTACCTACGAAAAGATCAGCCAGATTCAACTCTATCCTACTGAATTTGAAAAGACTCCAAAACGTAGTATCAAAAGATATCTATACAACAGCATCACAGTTGATTAATATGTTGTAAAACATAGCTTTAAGAGAGAAAAGCACCTATCTTCGAAAAAAAATATAAAAAAAGTTGGGTTTTCGAGAACAACATATTGAAAAAGTACATACCTTTGCATCGTTTTAATAAAGCAATTGATTGTATTACGTTTTAAAAAGCAAAGAAAATGAAAAAATTAGTTTTGATGGCAGTAGCTATCGCAGCAGTATCATTCGCATCATGTGGTAACAAAGCAGCTGACGCTCAGAAAGCTCAACAAGATTCTATCCGTATTGCTGACTCAATCGCAGCAGTAGAAGCAGCAGCAGCTGAAGCAGCTGCAGCAGCAGAAGCTGATACAACTGCAACTGATAGCTTGACAGTAACTGAAACTATAGTAGCTGAATAATAAGAAACTACTTAGAGAGAATTGAAAGTCTGACATACGAAAGTATGCACAGACTTTTTTTATGCCTTTATTTTTATACATAAAAGAAAATATAATTTATAAAAATAAAAATGCATTAGTCCAATATCATAAAAAGAATCACACTACTTAATTATTCTTCCCCCAAAAATTCCATCAGGCTTCCCATATAAACTATTACAAAACTTATGGCAAAAATAAGAAAAGCGGTTTACCCTGAAACAGGATAAACCGCTTTTAAATATCTTTCGATAAAAATTATTCAGCTACTACTTCAAAAGGAATTTCTACAGAAACCTCCTTATGCAATTTTACAACAGCTTTGTAGTTACCGATTTCTTTCACAGCGTCTTTCACAACGATGATCTTTCTGTCTACTTCATGACCTAATTTAGCCAAAGCTTCAGCAATCTGAATATTACCAACAGAACCAAAAATAGTACCAGTTGAGCTCACTTTAGTTGCAATAGTCAAAGATACACCTTCCAACTTAGCAGCCATAGCCTCAGCATCTTTCTTGATTTTCTCAAGTTTATGAGCACGTTGCTTCAGCTCTTCAGCCAACATTTTCTTTGCAGAAGGAGAAGCGATGATAGCTTTTCCCGTCGGGATTAAGTAATTACGACCGTAACCAGACTTAACGTTTACGATATCATTCTTATAACCCAAGTTTACTACGTCTTCTTTTAATATAATTTCCATACTTTTCCTCCTTCTTATTTCATCATGTCAGTTACATATGGCAACAATGCCAAGTGACGAGCTCTCTTCACAGCCTGCGCGATACGACGTTGGAACTTCAAAGAAGTACCTGTGATACGACGCGGAAGGATTTTACCCTGTTCATTCAAGAATTTCTTCAAAAATTCAGGATCTTTGTAGTCAATGTACTTAATACCGCTCTTTTTGAAACGGCAATATTTTTTCTTCTTAACGTCTACTGAGGGCGGAGTTAAATATCTGATTTCTGATTGAACTTGTTGTGCCATGATTAATCCTCCTTTTTGTTTGATTTAACACTTCTTCTCTTAGCAGCATATTCTGCAGCATACTTATCCATTCTGAAAGTCAAGAAACGGATTACACGTTCATCACGACGGAAGTTTAGTTCCAACTTGTCAATCACAGTAGGATCTGCATTGAACTCAATCAGCTGATAGAATCCTGTAGACTTCTTCTCAATCGGATAAGCCAATTTTTTCAGTCCCCAGTTCTCTTCATTGATAATCTCAGCACCTTCTTCTTGAAGAATGCCTTTGAATTTTTCTACCGCTTCCTTCATCTGAACATCAGATAAAACGGGAGTTAAAATGAAAACGGTTTCGTATTGATTCATACTCGTTTAATTAAATAAATAAATTATTTTATTTTAAATGCGGGTGCAAAGTTAGGCATTTTATTTTGAACTACAAATTTTTAATCTTTTTTTATACCCTACTTTAGGAATTATCCAAGAAGTAGTTTACCTTTGCAAGGTTGTTTAAACAATAATTTCATGATAGAGCAATTTAACTTTGACATCCGGCTTATTTTTGCCATATTAAATGGTAAAGTTTCCGCAGCCATAAATCGGAAGCTATATCGTAATTTTCGTCAGAATGGACTGGAAATCAGCCCAGAACAATGGACTGTATTGATTTTCTTATGGGAAAAAGATGGTGTTACTCAACAAGAGTTGTGCAATGCAACTTTTAAAGATAAGCCCAGCATGACCCGCCTCATAGATAATATGGAACGGCAACATCTGGTAGTACGGATTTCAGACAAAAAAGATCGTCGGACAAATCTCATTCACCTTACTAAAGACGGAAAAGAGTTAGAAGAAAAAGCACGTATCATTGCGGGACAAACACTAAAAGAAGCTCTTCAAGGCATCACTCTCGATGAGTTAAGTATCGGTCAGGAAGTGCTGAAAAAAGTTTTCTTTAATACGAAAGATTAACCTGAATAATAAATCATATAATTCATAAAATCCACTAAATCGGTCTCAATAATGGATTTTTTACCTAATTTATTTCGCCCGTTGAAGAATTATGCTTTAATTTGTGACTAATAAATGAATTGTTATTAAATAACAATCTATTAGACAATAAATAACTAAATAATAAACTGTTAAATACACACACATGAAAGACTTATTAAAGAATCTGGGATTGATATTAATCTTGATCGGAGTAGTCATTTTACTGGCTTGTTCTATTACCGGCAATGTAAACAACAACGCCGTTCTTGGTACATCGGTAGCATTCGTTGTATTAGGACTCATCTCTTATATTGTTATTAATAAGAAGATAGTTGATTAATTCGTGAAAATCAATAAAAAAATCCCTGGAACAAATGTTCCCGGGATTTTTTTATTTGCCAGTTATTGAGTTATTCATTAAGATTCAACTTCCGGTGTAATCAGCTTATAACCTTTTCCGTGGATATTGATAATCTCAATTGAATCATCTTCTTTCAAGTGCTTACGCAATTTCGTGATATACACATCCATACTACGGGCATTGAAATAGTTATCATCAATCCAGATAGTTTTCAACGCAAAGTCACGTTGCAGAATTTCGTTCGCATGGGCACAAAGTAATCCTAAAAGTTCTGATTCTTTGGTAGTCAGCTTAGTCTGCTTACCTTCCGTTGCCAAAATCTGTTTCTGAGTATCGAAAGTAAACTTTCCGATTTTATAGATGTTGCTTTCCTTATTCTTCTTTCCACGAACACGTCTTAAAATCGCTTCAATTCTGAATGTCAGTTCTTCCATACTAAATGGTTTGGTGATATAATCATCCGCACCAATCTTAAATCCTTCCAAAATATCTTCTTTCAGTGTTTTTGCAGTCAGGAAGATAATAGGAATTTCAGCATTAGCAGCACGAACATCCTGCGCCAAAGTGAAACCATCCTTCTTAGGCATCATTACGTCAAACACACATAAGTCATACTTATTCTTCAAGAAAGCTTTGTAACCAGCTTCTCCATCAGGATACAACTCAGCAGAGTAACCTTTAGCCTGTAAATATTCTCTTAAAAGCATGCCAAGATTTTCATCATCTTCGCACAATAAAATACGCAGTTTCTCGTCCATATCAATTATTTTTTAATAAAGGTAATGCAATTATAAATTTAGTTCCTACATTCACATCGCTTTCCGCCCGAATAGTTCCCTTATGATCCATAATTATCTTTTTCACATAAGCCAACCCCAGACCGAAGCCTTTTACATCGTGCAGATTACCTGTATGCACGCGATAGAACTTCTCAAATATCTTTTTCAGGTTTTCCTTCTTGATGCCGATACCATTATCCTGTATCGAAATCATCAGCTTACCCGGTTCATTCCAAGTCTTTACTTTCAATTCCAAATCCTCTTCCGGCTTTTTATATTTTACCGCATTATCCATCAGATTGAAAATTACATTCGTAATATGCATTTCATCTGCAAATATAACAGGATCAGTAGCCTCAAGGTTCGATGTAATCTTACCATTATATCGTTCTACTTTCAAAGCAAAAGTATTAATGACTCCCGAAATCAATTCATTCGCATCAATTTCCTTCATTTTTAAAGTTGCTTTCTGCCTATCAAACATCGACATCTGCAATACTTTCTCTACTTGAAAACGCAATCGTTTTGTTTCATCATTAATGACTCCCGAAATATGCTGGAACATTTGCGGGGACTTACCGACCGCCGGATCTTTCAGCATCTGTGCCGCCAACGAAATAGTCGATATCGGAGTTTTAAACTCATGCGTCATATTATTAATAAAGTCATTCTTCATCTCCGTCAGTTTCTTCTGCCGGAATACGATATAGATCGTAAAGATAAATGTTACTAACAATACCATTGTAAATATCAACGATGGAATCATAAAACTGATTGAATCGAAAATATAATCCTTTCTCCCCGGAAAATGTACTTTCAGTACACTTATCTTAGCAGGAGGATCATTCGGGAACAATGCTTGCTGATATGACTCATCCTCTCCTTTGGTGTCATAATCTGCACAACGGTAGACTATCCGGCCATCCCTGTCAATCACCGAAAAATGATAAGGCAAGTCTATACTATTATTAAATAGGCTTAATTGCAAATAGTGATCCAAATCTCTAAAACGAACTCTATCCCCTATCGACTTGTCACTTGCTTGATAAATCATCTGCCATGCCACCTCATTGAGCAACTCGCGTTGGTATAAGTACCGATTTTTGACAGCTTCCATCAATGAACGCGAAGTCTCCGGAATTGTTTTTGTTCCCCGATAAGGAGAAATTAACGCTTTCGGCAATTCTGATGGTTTGTCAGTCATCACACGTTGCTCAAAATCCGTATATCCTTTTCCGTTCCGATAATTCATCTTAAAACCTGGCGTTTGTTGAGTCGGATCACCTTCCTGCATGGAAGAATTAGCAGCCAATGCCTTCCTTTCCGTTTCAGTTATATCTTCAATCAGCCAACGCTGTGTCTCTGCATACTCCACATCCTTAGAAACCTGACCCAAACTATTGCGCACAGCAGAATCAAATTGTTCCTTCCGGGTTTTGACCATTTCCTCTATATAACTAACTTGCAAATACAACAAGCTAAGAAAGGAAAGCCCCATTACTATACCTAATATCCAAATTGTCGACTTCTTCATAGCAACAAAATTAACACTCCCTAATTAACACTCCTAGCTCATTAACTTGATTTAACCGGAAGTTCTCGTAAATTAACCGAAAGAAGTTATTTAAGTCGTATTCTGATGACTACAACAAAAAAGGCACTACTTTGGTTTGCAAATTTAATAAAAAATTAAAGATTTTCCTTGAGAAATTCCATCTTTATTAATCATAGTTAAACAAAAACCGCCGCCTTTTACTTAAAAAAGACGACGATTTTAACATTATTACGAGAATTACTAGTTATTCTTCTATTTGTTTAGCTTCAAAATCCTTAATTAACTTATCCTGAACATCTGTAGGAACAAGTTCATAACTTGAGAATTTCATGATAAATGAAGCACGTCCACCAGTGAGTGAGCTAAGAGCTGTAGAATAAGATGACATCTCTTTCAGTGGAACCTTAGCCGCCAATTTTTCAAATCCTTTCTCACTACTCATACCCATAATCATAGCACGCCGTCCCTGCAGGTCTCCCATTACATCACCCATCTTATCAGACGGCACGAAAACTTCCACATCATAAATAGGTTCCAAAATCTTTGGACCGGCATTCTTGAAAGCTTCACTAAATGCATTACGGCCAGCCAGCATAAAAGAGATTTCATTAGAGTCTACCGGATGCATCTTACCATCATAAACAATAACACGGACGTCCCGGGCATATGAACCAGTTAATGGTCCCTGTTCCATACGGGACATGATACCCTTCAAGATAGCAGGCATAAAACGGCTATCAATAGAACCTCCCACAATACTGTTGATAAACACAAGCTTACCGCCCCATTCCAACGGAATTTCTTCTTTACCTTTTGCATTTATCTTAAATTCCTGTCCGTTAAACCTATAAATTTCCGGAACAGGCATACCTTCTTTGTAAGGTTCTACAATCAGATGAACTTCACCAAACTGACCTGCACCACCTGATTGCTTTTTATGGCGATAGTCTGCACGAGAGGCTTTCGTTATTGTTTCACGATAGGGGATCTTAGGTTCTTCGTATTTAATCAGGAGTTTTTCATTATTCTCCAAACGCCATTTCAAAGTACGAAGATGAAATTCTCCCTGACCATGAACCAATGTTTGCTTCAATTCTTTCGATTGCTCAATAATCCATGTCGGATCTTCTTCACGCATACGGTTCAAGACAGTCATCATTTTTTCCACATCTGCCTCATTTACAGGCTTAATAGCACGTGAATATTTAGAATTAGGATACTTGATAAAGTTAAATTTATAATCGCAATCCTTGCCGTCTAATGTATTACCCGTCTTAACATCTTTCAGCTTCACAGCAGCACCTATATCACCGGCCTGCAATTCTTCTACTTTAATACGATTAGCACCTGCAACAACGTAAATTTGTGCAATACGTTCCTTGGAACCACGATCAGCATTCAGCAAGTCGTCGCCTTCATGGACTTTTCCACTCATTACCTTAAAGTAAGAAACCTCACCGATATGCGGTTCAACACTTGTTTTAAAGAAATAAAGAGATTCCGGTCCATTCGAATTTGGTGCTACCTCTTTACCATCCGTATTCTGCACCTTCGGCATTTCAGAAACAAAGGGAACTACATTACCCAAAAATTCCATTAAACGTCGAACTCCCATATCTTTGCCTCCACAAACACAAAATACGGGGAACATACCTCTTGCTATCAATCCTTTACGGATACCCTCACGCATTTCATCTTCCGTCAAAGAATCTTGTTCGAAGAATTTTTCCATCAATCCTTCATCATTTTCGGCAGCGGCTTCTACTAATACTTTGTGCATTTCCATTGCCTTATCCATCTCCTCCGCAGGAATCTCTTCAATAATGGGAGCTCCGCCTTCAGGTTTCCATGAATATTTTTTCATTAACAGGACATCAATCAGCGAATTAAAATTAGGTCCTGTAGAGATAGGATATTGAATAGGAACTACTTTAGGACCATAAGCCTCTTTCAGTTGCTCCAGAATATTATCATAGTCGCATTTCTCATTATCTAACTGATTAACGAGGAAAATGACGGGTTTATTCAGTTTTTCAGTATATCGGAAGTGATTTTGTGTACCGACTTCTATGCCATATTGACCATTAAGAAGAATAATTGCTGTGTCGGTCACATTCAGTGCAGTAACAGTGCTACCTACAAAGTCGTCCGAACCCGGACAATCTATAATATTAAGCTTTTTATTATTCCATTCTACATGGAGAACGGTAGAGAAAACGGAGTAACCATACTCTTGTTCAACAGGGAAATAATCACTAACAGTGTTTTTTGCGGCAATAGATCCCCGACGTTTTATAACACCACTCTCGAAAAGCATTGCTTCCACGAGAGTGGTTTTCCCAGAGCCAGAACTTCCCAATAAGGCAATGTTCTTAATTTCATTAGTCTGATATACCTTCATAATATATAAGATTTAAATAATTACTCAGTATGTTTCTTGCATACCATTAATTTAGTGAGCCGCAAATTAGGGATTAATTAGTGGAAAAGCAAGATTTACGACAGTGTTACTAAACAATGTTATGTAACACATTTGTACATTTTAGCACTTATCAGTACACTGTATAATCTGTTTTTCTACTAGCCTTCATCCAATTAGCTATTGCGATTCTCTCATTCTCTTATAACTTATAGATCATCAAAAGGTTTCAAACTTGTCGCTTTTATTTCAAAATTCAGTTATAATTCAGGAAATTTCCACGGTTTACGATAATCCGGTTTAATCAGTTTATTAGCTTCACGATGATTAAAGGTCTTTTTCACGTCATCATAAACAAGAGCTGATCTAACACGCGCAGATATATTTCCTAAATGGGCATATTTAGCACAAAGACTGCCATTATCGACAGTGCAGGCTGTATTCATCTCACGCGTTTTCATACAATTCAAGAAGTTGGTGACATGATCCCGGTGATCTTGATAATTCGGCATACTTTTAATCGCTTCTATTTTGTTTTGTACTGGATATACCTCCCAACTTTCGCGGTTTGCGACCAATATTCCATTCGTTCCGATAAATTCAACTCCATAATTTCTGCCATAAGGTCCCGCTTCTATACTAACATTACTCCATTGGATGGTGAAATCATCAAATTCATAAACGACAGAAAGTGTATCAAACGTTTCGGCATAATTTTCCGGATAGGCAAAATTACCTCCGGAACTAAGAATTCGGTTAGGCATCCCATTCACATTCATACCCCATAAAGCCATATCCATCAAATGCACTCCCCAATCAGTCATCAGACCACCACCATAATCCCAGAACATCCTCCAAGAGCCATGAAATCTCTTTTCATTAAAAGTTCTTTTAGGTGCCGGTCCCAGCCAAGTTTCAAAATCTATTCCGGCAGGGACAGGAGAGTCAGGAACCGGATTGAGTATCGTTGCATAACCAAAGTTTGCCCAAACATTCACTTTTGCTATTTTTCCTAATTTCCCACTATCAATATACTTTTTCATTTCATGCCAGTGATTTCCGCTACGTTGCTGTTGTCCCACTTGTACAACCCTATTATATTTTTTAGCGGCAGCTACCATAGCATCACATTCGGCAATTGAATTAGCTAGTGGTTTTTCTACATATACATCTTTTCCTGCAGAACAAGCATCTACCATTTGCAAGCAATGCCAATGATCCGGTGTACCAATAATAACCGCATCAATATCCTTTCTCTCCAGCAATTTGCGATAATCGCCATAAAGTTCAGGCTTTCCGCTTCTCATCTTTACTAATTCCGAAGCTTTATTTTCCAAAATACTCTTGTCTATATCACATAAAGCAACACATTCAACTTCCGGATGAATTAAAAAATCATTCAAATTTGACCACCCCATCCCCCTGCATCCGATTAATGCTATATTTATTTTATCGTTAGCGGCAACTGAGCGGGCAAACAGATTGTTTTCGGATAGAATAGTTGGCATCACTAAACCGGTAGCCGCCATGGCTCCCATTTTTTTAAGAAATTCACGCCGTGTAGTCATAATATTAAATTTTTAAAGTAAGTTACAAATATTTGTAGTATCAAAATATGAATATACCATAGAAAGCAAAATTATAGAATTTTATTGTTCAACCGATAGTTTCTACAAAGAAATTGTGAATCAGCAAAAAAATAGATGCTGAAAACATTAATATCACTTCTTCTCATACACTAATTAAATACTTAATTTATTTAATTATCTCTACTCTTCTCAAATAGCTCAAAAAAAGCTGTAATTTTGTACTTTGCTATCAACTGATTATAGAACTTAACACAATATGGCAGGCATCTATCTCCACATTCCTTTCTGCAAAACCCGTTGCATCTATTGCGATTTCTATTCGACTACTCATAGTGAACTCAGAACACGCTATGTGGAAGCATTGTGTAGTGAGTTGGTAATGAGGAAAGACTACTTGAAAGGAGCACCAATAGAAACAATTTATTTCGGAGGAGGTACTCCTTCACAACTCAATAAAGAAGATTTCGAACTGATATTCCATACTATTCACAAACATTACGGGATGGAAGACTGCCGGGAAATCACTTTAGAAGCCAATCCCGATGATCTGACCACTGAATACCTGAAAATGCTCGCTTCTCTTCCCTTTAACCGTATCAGTATGGGAATACAAACATTTGATGAGTCTACATTGAAACTTCTCAAACGACGACATACAGCCAACCAGGCCATAGAAGCTGTAAAAAGAAGTCGTGAAGCCGGATTTCAAAATATAAGTATCGACCTGATTTACGGTCTACCCGGCGAAACAATCGAACGGTGGGAGCGAGACCTGCAACAAGCCGTCGCACTTCAGCCGGAACATATTTCAGCGTATCACCTGACTTATGAAGAGGGTACACCTATATATAATATGCTGCAAAAACGTCAGGTACAAGAAGTAGACGAAGAAATCAGTGTACGTTTCTTTTCCATATTAATGGAGCACCTGAAAGTTGCCGGATACGAACATTATGAAATATCCAACTTTTGCTACCCCGGAAAACATTCCCGTCACAACACTTCTTATTGGAAAGGCACTCCTTATCTAGGTTGCGGTCCTTCAGCACATTCTTTCGATGGCTGCTCACGTGAATGGAACATTGCTTCCATCAACGATTATATAGAGGGAATAGAGAAAAACAACCGGATTTTTGAAACCGAAAACCGGGATAAAGGTACTGCTTACAATGAACTGATCATTACTTCCATCCGCACCATGTGGGGCATACCATTAGGCAAGCTCGAACAAGAATACGGTCCGAAGTTCTTGAAATACTGTCGAAAGATGGCAGCTCCTTACGTGAAAAATGGAAAGTTATCTGAACAAGACGGCACCCTACGCCTCACCAGAGAGGGAATTTTCATATCTGATAGTATTATGAGAGACTTACTTTTTGTCGAAGATTAAATACAGTAAAATGAACCGCCGATGACCGAATCAGAAGTAAGAAAGTTATTACGGCAAATAAAAGAGCAGGATTCGCAAAGTGCCTTCCGCGACTTTTATAATATGACATACGATCGGCTCTTCCGTATAGCCTACTACTATGTAAAAAAGGAAGAATGGTCGCAGGAAATTGTACTCGATGTATTTCTGAAACTTTGGAAACAACGCAGTACCCTGCTTGAAGTCAGAAATATCGAAGACTATTGTTTCATTCTAGTCAAAAATGCTTCTCTCAATTATCTCGAAAAAGAGTCCAGATATACGACCATTGAATCCGATGCCCTTCCCGAACCACAAGAGCAAAGCTGTTCTCCAGAAGAATCATTAATTAATGAAGAGCTTTTTGCTCTATATGTAAAAGCACTCGACAGGCTCCCTGAGCGTTGCCGGGAAATATTTATCCGTATCCGTGAAGAAAAACGAAGTTATGCACAAGTAGCAGAAGAGCTAGGGATTAGTATAAAGACAGTAGATGCCCAGCTTCAGAAAGCAGTTAGTCGGCTTAAAGAAATGATTAGTCATGCTGATGTTAATTAACACTTATTTATAAATAAAGAATAGGGAATATCTTTCATTTTCCGGTCTTCATCAATAAACAAACCTATTAATCACTAAAAATGAATGAAATGATGAAAAAGTTGAATGATGTGGATACCGGCCCAATGGTTCCCTTACTACCCTTACAGATTCTATTCTTAAGGAATAATGTTATGAAAGATATGTCCGAAAAGTACCCAATATCGAGAGAATAATGAAATATACCGATACAGAAATAGACAAAATACTAGACCGGCTCGTAGCCTCCACCCGTTCACCGCGTGGAAAGTTCTCGGCATCTGCCAGTTATCCTAAGTTGGAAAGACGATTGAAACCACGTATCCTACATATTCCGGTTCAATCCTTTAGGGTAGCTGCAGCTGTAGTTCTACTCTGTCTATCGGTATGTGCAGTTTATTGGTACGCTACGTCCACATCCATACAAACAATTTCAACATTAGCTGAAACTCGTTATGTACGCCTACCGGATGGTACATCAGTCACACTTAACCATTTTTCTTCTCTTACTTACCCCAAAGGCTTTAAAAATGCCAATCGGGAAGTAACCCTGACAGGAGAAGCCTATTTTGAAGTGACAAAAGATAAAAAACATCCTTTCATCGTGCAAGCCGGACCTGTTAATGTACAAGTCTTGGGAACGCATTTCAATATTGATGCATATCCCAACAATCCGGATATAAGAACGACATTATTAGAAGGATCAGTAGCAGTAAGCAATACCAGTAACACAATTCGATTAGTATTGGAATCTAACCAAATGGCTATATATAATAAGGTGAAAAATAGCCTCACCCGCAAAGAGATTAAAAACTCCGGTGACGAAATATCCTGGCGACAAGGAGAGCTAATATTCAACGATACATCTTTGAAAGAAATTGTACGGGAACTATCTAACTCATTCAATGTCGATATACAAATTCAGGATACAACATTGCAAAACTATTGTATCACAGCTCACTTCCCAAAGAGCGAAAAGCTGGAAACAATTCTGACCGTATTGCATCAAACCGGACATTTCGATTATTCAAAAACTAACGACCAAATTATTATCACTGCTAAACAAGACTTAAAATGAAAATAATATACTCAGATAATCTACATATCAGAACCTGTCTTCTGGTATGTCTGCTTACTTATGCCATCAACAATATGGCACAAAATCCAGACTCGCAACTGACATTTACTTTACGCAACGCTAGTTTGAAAGAATTTGTTAAGTTAATAGAGAACTCCACCGGATATTCCTTCGTCTACGGAGAAGAAGTAAAGATCAGGAAAAAAATCAGTTTAAGTGTCCAAAAAGATTCGCTTCATAACGTGCTTGACAAAGTATTCTCACATGAAAATATCACTTATCAGTTTTCCGGGCGCTACATCTTACTAAAGAAAAAGAAAGAATCTCAAACTGAATCCCGAAAATTTACAATTAGCGGATATGTCACTGATGCTATTTCCTCGGAAACGCTGATAGGGACCAATATCTTGGAAAGCAATCTGAAACAAGGTACGAGTACCAATCCATACGGTTACTACAGCATCACTTTGCCTGAAGGGCAAACTTCGATACGTTTTTCTTATCTGGGATATACTACCGAACTACGTACGTTCTTTCTTCAACAGGATACCTTGCTGAATATACGGATGAAAGACGCCAACCTATTGAAAGAGGTAGTCATCGTATCGGATAAAGCAGAAAGTGGTAATTCAGCAACACAGATGGGAGCTATCGAAATCCCGATTACCCAAATAAAAAAGACTCCCAGCATATTGGGAGAAGCCGATGTGATGAAAGCTATCCAAATGATGCCCGGAGTACAGGCAGGAGTAGATGGTTCCGCCGGATTATATATACGTGGCGGAGGTCCCGATCAAAATCTGATTCTATTAGACGGAGTCCCGGTATATAACGTAGATCATATGTTTGGATTCTTCTCTGTATTTACTCCTGAAGCCGTCAAAAAGGTGACTCTCTTCAAAAGTTCTTTCCCAGCCCGTTTCGGTGGACGATTGTCTTCGGTAGTCGATGTACGCACCAACGACGGAGATATGGAAAAATATCATGGAACATTCAGTATCGGATTGCTGACCAGCAAAATAAATCTGGAAGGTCCCATTGTGAAAGGAAAAACTTCCTTCAATATTTCCGCCCGACGCTCCTATCTGGATTTAATAGCCAAACCTTTTATGCCCGACGACGAGAAGTACAGTTATTATTTCTATGACATCAATGCCAAGATTAATCATAAATTCTCCGACCGTAGCCGCTTATTTCTAAGTGTCTATAATGGGAAAGACCACTTTTCCGCCAACTTTGACGATACGACAGATTTCAAAGACGGTAACAATATGAATTGGGGAAATACCATTGTCTCAGCAAGATGGAATTATATTTTCAACAATCGACTGTTTAGCAATACAACTGTGGCCTTCAACAATTATAATATGGATATCAACACTTACACCCATAATCAATATCCTAACAATCAAAACATTCTTCTCATCAACCGATATTCTGCCAATTATAGTTCCGGGATCTCCGACTGGAACTATCAAATAGACTTTGACTACAATCCCACTCCGACACATCATATCAAGTTCGGTACGGGCTATCTCTATCACCGCTTCCGCCCGGAAGTTATGACTTCTAAAATAACGGACCAAGAAAACGAAACTATACAACGGGACACCGTATATAATAGCATATCCAACAGTCAGATTGAAGGACATGAAATATCCGCTTACGCAGAAGATAATTTCCAAATCTGTTCTCGTTTAAGAATTAACTACGGCTTACATTTATCACTGTTTCATGTGCAGAAACAAAACTATTTCTCACTGCAACCACGACTTTCAGCACGTTATCAACTCAATAAATCTGTAGCTTTCAAAGCCGCTTATACCCAAATGAGTCAATATGTACATTT
>NZ_JAQVBV010000065.1 GCF_028690125.1 Bacteroides sp.
AGTGATTATTTAATTGTAATAGTCCGGGTTGCTGCATCCCAGGAAGCTGTAGACCCGAAAACCTGGGCTACCATTGCAACCGGCAGACATGTGCGTCCAGCTGTAATCTCAGGAGCTGTATCCATGGATGAATTGAAGAATATAACAGGTATTTGTCAAAATATAAGGTAATTTCTGTGAATGATTATTTAATTTATTACCGAATAGAGTATGTGAAACGAATAAAACCAAGAAAAGAGGAATGGATATGGATAAGGATACCTTGATAAGCGATATGTTGGGCAAAGACACCATTGAAAAATGGGATGTTATGACTTCTTTTGACCAGGCAAAGCTGAACGAAGTTTTATCACAAAAGTATAAAGATAACATTCTGGTCTCAACAGTAAAATGTACCTTCCAATATTCCGACCTGCTCTACGGAGAGAATATTAGCGTGGACATCGACATGAAGATCAACGAGCCGGTGATGGAGTTTATCCAGGGCTCGGAGAGTATGTGCAAGCTCAGCATGACCATTATGAGTGGAGAGTATAGGCTATCGTGGACAGAGGATGGCGAGTCGATGACTAGAAAGAAAAAGTTTCCTGAGGGTCAGGTAACCCTTGTCTGCAATGTCCCGATCGCAGCAATTCATGGAAGTCAAAATTCCCAGGTATCGGGTTCAAACACCGTGATCAATTTTATGCCGGAGGAAAAAGATTCCGCCAATTTTGTACTTCATTTTCAAAACAGCGACCTGATGAGTTCGGCAGTGGAGGCAGCGGGCAAGGGGCAAGGGTTGCCGGCGCCTTTCAGCGATCCTGGCTTTTTGAACAGTTTTTCTACGTCTATTAAGGGATTTTTCCATGATAAAGTATCCAGCATCGATTATACCCTGACGGAAATAACCAATGAAGAAGTGAAGCCCACTTTTAAGCTGACGCCAAAATCCTGCATTTTCAAAACCAATGTCGATCCAGACACAAAACGAAAAACTCTGGATATTTTCATTGAAACCGAGCAAAACCAATCCCGGGGATCGGAAAAAGCCTATTTCAATGCCGGGGGCGCAAAAACAGCTCTTCCTGAAGGCTATTCGGCGTCTATGGTGCTTTCCAAAAACCTCCTTTGGAATTCATATCTGGAACCCCAGCTCGAAGCAACTCAGTGGAAGAGCATAACCGAGGAAACAGCCACGGAGGGTGTGCATATTTCCGCCAAGATAGACGAAAAGATTACCGTTTATAAAGGGGAATCTTCATGGGGGTTCAGACCCTTTGAGGAGGAATTGGATTTGAGCCAATTTCCGCTCAAAATAGTCATAAATAAGGGGAAGATTTCCATGAAGTGGGAAATAAAATATTCGCTGGAGTACTTTCATGTTTGGAAACTGACTAAGATAGGTGAATATGCTGAAGAGGGAGCGGTGGATTTGACCGTAACCTGCCAAAAGACCTCGGACTTAAAATTTAAAACCGACGGAACGGAAAACCTGCATTTTGAAGTAGGTATGACCAAGGACGACATTACATTCGAAAAGAAAATCATCAGGAGCAGGGGAGAATATGCCCAAAAGTATATCGATAAGGCAATGGAACAGTTTAAAAACGCCTTTAAGCCCGTAAACTTGAAAATGGATGATTTGAACGTGTTTGCCCTGGGGAACCTGCTGTTTCATGGAGCGCACAAATTCAAAATCGATACCATAAACCCGTTCTATGTTCCCAGGGATCTGATCTTGTTCGGACAGTTGGAGCAATAGGAGGCGGAATAGAATGCGCACCCAGTTAATTTCGGCGGAACTGCTGGTTGAAAACAAGATGACGGGCGGTGAACAAAAGTGGGAAGCTTCCATCACCTTGGAGCCGCCTTCATTGGAGCTGTCCACACAGGATATGCCCGGATGGAGCCTTCACATGGAGGTAAACAGCGCCGAGTATAAAGTATACCGGAAGAAGAAAGGCCAGGAGTTTGATGCCGGGACGACGGTGTTATCTTTAGGACGGGGAGATGCTCTCCTGACTCGGTTTATTCCCCTGGAAGGAGCTTGGGGGGATCGAAATAAAACACATCCGGAAAGCAGGCGCGTTCTCCTTGATTTTGTCGAGGAGGGAAGCACTAAAGGCTTTTTTATGCATATGAAGCAGCATTCCTACGCTGCTTCAGATCTGGTGCTGCGTAATACTGATAAGGTCAGGAACAAGAAAGTCTTTCAGGATTTTGCGGAACTGATTTGCGGAAAGTTGGGCAGCATCGATGAAATCCAATGCGAGTTGGTCAAAGACGAAGAGCCGTAGCCCGAAAAAGATAAAAAGCATATGAAATATGGTTAACCAAAGGGGGAGAATGAATGGCGCAACAACAAATCAATGCCATCCTGAACGGTATCCTGACCGATCAGGATACCCGGCAGGAATGCTGTAACGTTTTATTGTCAGCTTCCGCGGAACAGGCGGAAGACTTTTTTCAAAGACACGGGTGTGAATACAGCGGGCAGGTGAGTAGGGAAGAAATTGAGCAGGTTCTAAGTGAGAATATCTTTGTGTGGGGTGGAACCTATTGCTTTAGCAAGCCGGGAAAATGGACGAAGTCAAAACTGACCATAGACGGTAGGCAACAGAAAGTTATTATAAATCAATCCGAACTGGCGGTTCACTCCCAGGGCGATGCCACCTTTAAATTGACTTCTAAAAAGAATCAGTTTGTTTTACGATTTGAAACAAAACAGATACAGGGAACGGAGGCCTCCCGGTCTGCATTTTCCGGAACAGTGGCCTTCCTGTCTACCCGAGCTGCAGCAGTGACGGATGACATTTCCTGCCTGGAAGACTCCGTTGAACAAGCCTCTGGAGAACAGTCCGATGACTGGTACGAATCTGAAGGGATGAAGATGACGGATGTTATGGTGATGCTGGTCGGCATCCCTGTTTTAATTTACGGCCTCTATGAATTGGGGAATAAAGCCTACGTGTATTATAAACACAATGAGGATCCGGCTAATGAAGAGTATCAATCCGAGTATGAACGGCTCAAAAAGCGTGTTGAGGATAATCAAGCAATTATCAAAGAAAACCTCCGGAAGAACCAATGGCTCATGGAAAAAAGTATTGCCAAGCAGATGGCGGAACAAATGAGAACCGTTTTTAATCTGAAACAGCAGGAGATCATGAACCGCTGGGAGTCTGTTTGCAATGACCTTTTTAACAATTGGAACGGCGATGCGAAGGCCCTTAAGAGAACCATCCAAAGGGATGATGGCAGCCTGAATCTGGAATATCGGAACCGTCTGCTCAACGAGGCTATAGGGAACCAGAGGATTTTTGATACGTATCAAGATGAGATTACAAGGCGGGTCAAGACTCTGGAGGGCAACCCGCCTGCCGAAGTGGTTTCTGCGGAATCCCTTTCCAAGGCCTTTGATATGGGGAGGGAACGAATCTTTGCGGATGTGGAGGGACGGATTTTGAAAAGCGGGTATTTGCTATGGCAGGTGGATGTCCGGGAGTCCGCCAGAAAGTGCGAACAGCTTGAAGGGCAGGAAAACCGGCTTGCTCAGGAGCTGGAACAGTTGGAACAAAGGATCAGCCAGCTAAATGCTGAGGTTTCAAGTGATCCGCGGGTGACGGAGGAACTGCAGGCTAAAAGAAGAGAACTGCGGGAGGCGGAGATTACCAGAGAAGAAAAACGACGGGAGCGCGAGGCTAAAAGATCTGCACGGGAGACGGAAATAGGGCAAATGGAAAACGCCAGAAGAGAAGTGGAAAAAGCCAGGGCCAAGCTGCGATTCAAGGCCTAAACAGGAGGAAAATTGATGGGAAGGTTTCCTGATGTAATTAATTCCGAAAGGCAGCTGATTGCCTACGAGACAGAGGACGCCTGCTATTTCCTGAGTGCCGAAGAGTATTTGGAAATTGGTTATGGAACGGAGATCGGAGATGATTTCCGGTCCAAGAAGCAGGTATATATTTTTGCGGAGCATTTGATTGTCAGTGGGCGATTCCGGGCGAATCAGGTGCTTATTAGCGCAGCTTCCATTGAGGGTATCAATGATCCTGTGATCGATATCTCACGTGAGGAAGGGGATAAGCACACCAAAGGGCTGCAGCTTTTTGTGGAGATTCTGGAACCGCAAAAAATATCTTTTCATGTTTGGGCGAGTTCCAGCGATCTTGATCAAGTGACAATTGCCGGGTTACGTTTTACTGCTGATATCATAAGCCGGTTGACTTCGGGGTACGGTTCAGAGAACCTGGCGGAGAAACTTGCTGTTTTGCACGACATAGGAGCGGCGGTTTCGGAGAGGTTTTTGCCCACGGTGGCAGGAGCCGTATACGAATGCTATAAAGACTATGATCCCGAGGCAGACCCTCTGCCGCCGCCGGAGGAAAAGGGACTGCCGGCGGCTTTGGAAGTCTACCTACAGTATCTGGCGAATGCGGGCGAAATGCTGCGGGGCAAAGAAAAGACGGAGATGCTTCGGGAAATCAACGCCTGCTTCGAAGCCATATCCGATGAGATATACCGGATGGATGCCATGTATGAATATTGTAGGCTGGAGCGCCTGATCTATGTTGCGGACGATCCCAAGAAGAAAAAGGCCGGGAAAGACTGCATCCATACGTATTCGGAGGCTGCGGAGGCCTATGAAAAGGCCGGCTTCCCTTGTCTCCACCCTCTGCAGTGCATGATGCGTTTGAATCGGGCCAAGACGTATTACGCGATGAATACCTTGGCCGGAAGGATCAACGCCAAAGGTGATACGGGGCTGAAATGCGCCGCCGATATTTTTTGCCTATTGGCTCGCCGGACCGAACCGGCTTTAAAGAAAAATGCTTTTTCCAGTATTCTGGACAGGACTCGGGCCATAGGAATAGATGCTTACGCTGAGAAACTGGAGTCGGTATATTATGAGGCAATGAAGTTCGGCGGAATGATAGGGCAGTCGTTGGATTATTTCGGTAATACAGCATACAAGGTGCCTAATTTGAGCTACAGCCTTTATAAGGACCAAGCGGAGACTATGCTTAACCATCTTAAGGAGATCGAATTGTCCTGCCATATCTGCGTTGACGAGACCAAAAACAATCAACAGAAAATGGAGGCACTGATCAAAGCGCGGCAAGCGGCGGAACAAGTCAGGTCCCAAAGCAAAAAGGAGCGAGAGGCATATGAGCAGGAGCTGACGATATTGGAAAAAAAGATCGGCGATTTGGATCGTCTGGCTCAGTCAGGGAAGGGAAAGCTAAAACAGGCTTTGGAGACCCTGGAGTCTGCTATCCAAAACAGGTTTGGCTGTTCGGCCGAGGATATATTGGGCGCTGTATCCATGATTGGGTTTGCTCCTTCCAGTAAACTTCTGATCGGAAGTCAAATCGCTGATCTGGCAAACAAATCCTTTCAGACGGCAGTAACTTCCCAAGGGCTTCACATTTCAAAGGAGTATTTGGTTAATAAGGTTTCCAAGGTTTCAGGAAAGCTGCAAGCAGTCCTGAACAGCTATCATGAACGCGCGGACCATACGTTGGAGCCTGACGATCCGGGGGCGGAAAAACTGTTGGTGCAGTATGATGACCTTACGCAGGTGATGGATGATCTTCACGGGATAGCCCAGGAGGAAATGGATCAGGTTCGAACTCTTTTGGACGGCTATGTGAATAATATCTTGCTTCGAAACAACGCCATTATGGAGTACAATTATGTGATTATGGGCATCAGCGTCCTGAATACCCAAATGCTCAACAGCAAGAGAGAGGTTGATGAGTGCAACTTATCTGCCCTTAGGATTATGGATCATGATTTGGTGGCTGCGGCTGCCTTTCTGCAGAATGCCTGCCAGCGGTGCAAAACGAAGGTTATGCGCATAATCTATCAGGAGCTTCGGGCTTTCAGGTTCCGGGCGTTGTCCGGGATTGAGAATATTGCGGCGGATAATTTTTTTGATAATGAGCCCTGTCGGATTACCTCGGATGTGTTAAGGAGTTTTCACCTGGATATTTTGGATGCCTATACAAAAGCTCTCAACAACCGGAAAAGCAGGATGCAGGCCTTTCCAAGGGCTTCACAGAGTAAAGGTCTGTGTTATCATTTTCCTCAGGCAGTGCGTGAAAAATTGCTTGAGGAAATAAAAAGCGCAAAAGAAGGGGATATTCATATTGAATTTCATATCCCTGTCCCGGAGCAGAATACTGACTTTCAGGAGAATTGCTTTGCAAGACTTGGCAATGTCCGGCTGCGGCGGGTGAAGCCGGTGATTTGCGGGATTCGCCTTCTGCCTAGCAGCACACCGGAACATTTGGTACAAATTGATTTGCAGCACAACGGAAGCGAATACATCTATGATGCTGAAGCAGACAAGCAATATTTATTTGTTCACGACCCCCTGCTTATTCGGTACAGTTACTACTTTGAGGATGAATCCCGGGTGGTATTGGACGGCGACATGCAGGACAAATACGAAAGAGAAGATGCTTTTGCCAATTTCGGCCCTTTTACGATTTGGACGCTTAGCATTGATAAAAACCTGCGAAAATATCTGGATTTCTCACAGGTTAGTGATGTATACTTGTCCTTCTATGGTATTGCTATGCCCTATTAATAACCCACATGCCTCTGAAAAACGCAATTTATTATAATATTCATCCGGTTCTGGTTTGGCGTGTCTGTAACTGCATACAACGTGGGAAAGTCCCGCCTCTACCAATTAAGAGTCTACGTTTATTGGCCCATTTCTCAACCTTATGTGCTGCTGGCTGAATCCAAGACTATGAATTCTAAGGATTTCCCGATACTTGGTCATTTTGATGACCTCCTTCAAATGTATTTACACTATTAGGTGCATTGATACATTATATCGAAGGAGGCTTTTAAAATGGTTTCCACTTGCGGTGCATTGGTTTCCACTAGAACGGAATGGCGGTAAATGAGGAACCTATAGAAATTGATCTCGGCGATGCAAACAGTGATGGAGCAGACTATACCCTTATTGCTCAACAAGAGCTATGGAATGAAGTAGCACGTAAAATTAGTGAAATATATGGACATATACTTTCTGCGAATTAGGTCCGGAGAATATGTTATATACCAGGGGACAAAATTTTTGAAGCCCTGATAATCTTTAGATTGCCGTTTATACATAACTAGATATGAGTCAGCAGGAAAATAATTGAGAAGGTAACAACAAGCTGAAATGAAATAAAATTGTCGAATATTTAGAAATAAATGCGGATTATAAATAAAGGGATTGATTGTAAACTTGAAGAATACCTATTGTGGGATTTTATTTATGTTAAAATCTTATATTTATACTTGTCATGTAACAATGAACTAATAACTATCAAAAACCAGTGTTTGCTTGCGCACCCTTTGAAAAAAGAGCATGCATCTCCTTAATTTTTTATTAGGTATTGAGGATTATCAGTTAGCCAAAGGCGGGTAAAAAGTTTAACAAAGTACAGATACAGGGCGTTTTACTTGGGAGGAAGCAATTATGATAGCAAAGAACTAGCTTAGAGTAATGTCGTAACCCATTTGGCTATCGAGAAGGTTCCTGTCAGGTACATAAAGATAAAAATGTGAGTTAATCGGCAAGATCATGAAAGCAAGAAACTTGGCTAAAAAAGATATCTTTAAGAAAAGAGAAAGTTCACGAATTCCAAGAGACTATTTTAATTATTAGTGGAGTAATAATTCATGAACCTACAATATAGTAAAAAGCTTGCAATAATAATTTTTGGGATTCTTGTTTGCTTTAACATACTGCCTATTACCACTATGGCGGAGGAAGTTGACACTAATCCACCAACAGGAACTTATTCTATTAACGACTTCAATAGCTATTGTAATTCCTTTAGCATAAATATAGCCAACCTGGAACAGGCTACTGAATATAATGTCTTGAATAATACGGTCAAGTTGTCTGACGATCCAGTTTCAGTCGACCAGCCTTTAGTGAATATTAAGCAGGTTCTCAGTACACCCGACCAATTGTCGGTTGAATTTTATAACAAGAATAATACTATAATTGCTACCGCTACGCTTAGTAACGGGCAGCTCAACATAACAAGCGTTAATATGGATGAATGCTTTATTGCTACGGCCGCCTATGGTTCGAAATTTAAACCTTCCGTTGTGCTATTAAGAAACTTTAGGGATAGCTTTTTATTGACTAATCCCTTGGGAACCAGATTAGTACAGTCCTATTACCGTAATTCACCGCCGATAGCTTATTTCATTGCTAATCGAGGCTATTTAAAGGCATTTGTTCGACTAGTCTTGGTTCCATTCATTGCAATGGCCTACCTATGTTTTCATCCCCTGCTATTACTGCTTGTAGTGCTACTCATCACATTACTGGCATTTTCCGTATGGAACAGGTGTCTGTTCAAGTGGCGCCGGAGTGTATCCCTGCTCTTATTAATATCCCTGTCCCTGTCGATCATTAACTTCCCCATTCCTCGCCAAGTTCTTGCTGTTACTTCATCGGCAGAAGAAAATATTACTCAGGAGAGTGTTTATCAGGCCTGTTCCTTCAGCGGAACCTTGACTATAAACGATGTATCTGATGATTCAATTCGTATTGGCAAAGACATCTACTCTGGAGACAGTAAATATTATGATTTGGCTCACCTGTTGGCATCGTTAAAATATGGAGGAAATAATTGCTACGTTAAGAAAATTGGATTTTGGTATAATATCCAGAGTCTTACTAATGAAAATATCGGGAATCCGGAAAAGGCTGAAAAACACTATCTGGTAACTGGTTGGAACCTTCGATATTGGTATAAAACCGATATTGACATATCTGAAGTAGAAGATAATAGTCCACCTCTATTGATACAGGCTAGCCAGGACATAAGTACGGACCAGTTTATTTTGCAGATAAACGAACCAGTATTACTGCCAGATTCCAGTGTATCAGTACAACTGGTTAGGAATGATAATAATGAAGCCCATGTTGGCCAAATTATTGGTTTTGCCGATAATTCACGCACTAGAATAAGCGTAAAAACCGATAGTGAACTAAGTAATGGAATTTGGACTGTAAAAATTTATTCAATCAAAGACGAAGCGGGTAATATATCTACCTTACAAATTGCAAATCTAGAAGTATATAAATTGATTGACCCTGATACCGACACTGATACTGATGGTTTGTCCAACTCTTTTGAAAGTCTTCTAGGAACAGATTACACAAAATCTGATACTGACGGTGACGGTCTTGAAGACGGTTTCGAATATATTAAAAGTTTAACAGACCCCCTTATTATAGATACTGACAACAACGGCACTAATGACGACCAAGAAGATGCAGACGAAGACTTACTCACCAATATCCGGGAACAAGGCCTCGGCACAGATCCAAGCGATATTGACACTGACAGTGATACACTTTCCGATTATGCCGAAATTGAAACATATAATACCAACCCTCTCAATGTCGACACAGATGGTGACGGTCTTAACGACGGCGATGAAATCACTCTCGGGCTTGACCCGACGAAATTAAGCACTGATGGTGTAACACTTGATGGTGAGCGTACTTTCTCGCAAACACTCAGCGCCGACAATTTTGACGGAGAACTCGTCGATGACGATGCTGTTATTATTCCGTCACTTTTTGGTAATGTGAACGGCACCATCGACAGCAACATAACCGTTGAAGTCGCAGACACAGATGCTTTTGATGACAATCGAGCGGTAATCGGAAATGTTATAAACATTGATTCCGATTACGAGGGCTCTTCGCTTATACTTTCTTATGATGCGAGCAAGATTGTTTCAGAATATGACGAAGATTATGCAAAAGATTTAGTTATTTGCCAAGTAGGAGGCGAGAACGGTTTAACTCCGCTTACCACAACATACGACCGCGGTAAAATATCTGCGAATATTCCCGACCGCGGCGAATATCTTGTACTGAATGTCGATGAATTTCTCCGAATGTTCGGAATTGACGTAATGGCAAGTATTACATCGGAATCTGTTCTTGAAACTTTCTCAACACCAATCAGCGGGCCTAGGTTGCAAATGTCGTTAAACGAAGAAGAACCTAAAACGTTTGACAACAACGTAACCTATGAACCGGAAAATTATACTCCTTCAATGGAAAATGCGATACCAAAAATTACTGCATTTAATGCTGTTTCTCGTGCAGTATTGGAGTCCGCAATGGGTGTAGCAGATATAGCTTTCGTTATAGACACAACAGGTTCGATGGGCGATGAAATTTACAACGTGCAAGAAAATGTAAAATCTTTCGCTGATCAACTTGTAAATGTTTACAACGTTAATGCAAACTTTGCACTTGTTGATTTTAGAGATATAGTTGAAGATGGCAATGGAAGCACATATATCCGCAAGAACGGTGTTTCAAACTGGTATTCAAACGTATCGGCATTTAAGCAAGCGGTAGAAGGTATGTCAGCAGATGGTGGCGGTGATGACCCTGAATGCGATGTTGATGCTCTTGAAATGTCGCGTCAGCTTGATTGGCGGACTACAGCAAGCAAGTTCATAATACTTGTTACGGATGCTCCGTACAAAGTTGACAATAACTACGGCATTGAGTCGATGGAGAAGGAAATCAGTCTACTTGTAAATGACGGAATAGTAGTTTCTGTAATTACGTCCTCTTCCTTTGAATCAACTTATCAAGACCTTTATACACAAACGGGTGGAATTATTGCCAACATCTATGGAAGCTTTGGAACAACCCTACTTGCTCTTGCCGATAAGATTGGCGATGTAACGTCTAAGGGAACGTGGATTATTCTTGACGATTTTCAGCAAGTAAGGCTTAACGATCCTGCCGATGACCCTGATGAGGATACCGATGATGACGGTATTATGGATTACAGCGAACTTGATAGTAAAAAGACGGTAAAACTTGATTTATTTATACAATTTCTGTGTTTTTCAAAAGGGGTAAACCCAGACCTCTATATAGGTAAGGATTCGATTGAAGTCTGGTCATATAAATCGAATCCCACTAGAGAAGACACAGAAAATGATGGAATACTCGATAAAGAAGATACTGCTCCAAAGAAAAAAGGTCTTGCGGGTGGAATTATTGGAAAACTCTATCTTGTCTCCTGCTACAATTCCGAGGACGCAGCTTGGACTTCTGGACACGCGTTTTTTGCTTATAATACTTACGTTAATGATACTCTTAACTTCAAGAATCTTGCAGTAGGTTGGAGCAAGATTGATAGTTCAAGGGAATGGTCTAGTGACAATGTACTTAGGGACGTCCCCCCTGTAAAAGAATATCAGATTAAAAGGGGACAGTATCTGACACTTGGTAACGGAGCGCTAGGCGCAGAAGGATTGTGCGGCGGTGGTGGAGATGCTAACGGGGTATCTTATAATATGGAAGTGTATAAGCATCTTACTCCCTCGTTTGGTTACTCATATTTAAAAAACACATATATCGCTATGGAAATGACGCAAGATAAGTATGACGATATGATTGCACATTTAAGTGAAGATGGCGTTAACAAATGGACGTATACACACAACTGTACTACTGTAGCATCTGAAACGTGGAATCTAATATCCGACACAAAAGTTGATGCTACATCGTGGTCATTTATGTTAAATACTGTTGCTACGCCAAAAGGATTAAAAAATAACTTGCGTACTATTTCAGGACACAAAGAGGATTTCGCCCTTGCTGATGCTTTGAAAGAATGAAAGTATTTTCAAGGGGAAGTACGAGATTACCTTGCGGAATTTGAGGGTATATGAAAAGGAAGTCAAAGTACAAATTATTAATAATATTAGGCGTAATTCTGATTATAATTTTTATATCATATATTATGTTTAATTCGATTTTATTTCGTACAGTGACAGGACAAATGCACTGGAACATCAGCGAAACCATTGAAGACAATTTAAAAGCCGAATTAATTATTAAAGATTTTGGCTATTGCATAAAAATATATGGTGAAGGGAGAATGGCTTCTTCTAATAGTGATAGTAATTGGACTTCTGATTTAGTCAATATGAGCTATGGATGGAAAGTTCAAATAAAAGAAGTAATTGTTGAAGAAGGGGTCAAATCTCTTGCTTCGGGTTCGTTTGTTGGATGTAGTCAATTGTCTTTAGTGAGTATTCCTAAAAGTATTGAAGTCATAGGCAGTAGAACCTTTTCGTATTGTAGTAAATTAGAAAATATAAATTTTTCTGGAACAATGGGCGAATGGAATAAAATAGCCGAACAGTCAATAGGTTGGGATTTTGAAAGTAGCGTTAAATCTATAATATGCACGGATGGAATTGTAAATTTATAAATTACCCTATTTAAGTTAATTACTTATAAAGAAAAATATTTGTTTATAAAGTCAGAGGAGTATGTTTTTAATCAAGCACTATTTTAAGAAGCCAATGTTATTTAATTACCATAATCAGGTAACTTTCAAATATATTGGTAGAAGCGATTAATTACCATATTTATGGCAATATCTTCTACACTAATGCCGCCCTACATACTACTTTTCATTCCCAAAATAATGCTTTTCAGTTTGAATAGGAACTGATTCCTGCCCAACCATTCCATATTACTATCTAAATTAATAAAAAGGGGGTAGAATCGCCATGAAATATGGCGATTATTTGTTATGAAAAAGAAATACTATTCATTTGTTATTTTGTTATTCTTTATTGGAATCTTTTTATTTATAGGATTAACCCAGTTAATGCTTTTGGATTCTATTGAACAAGCAGAAGACAAATTTATTACTGCATTGGTTACGGGTAATCTGGAAGAGGCTAAAAAACATGCCGATGGTAAGGTCTTATGGCATCTAAATTCAGCTACACTACCTAAAGCCAAACTTGAAAGCATTAAAACGTCAGTAGTGGCGTACAGCAATAATTGGGCTCAGGTTGATACCAAAGTAGAATTTTCAGCAAACGGAATAAATGATGTAGGCTGGTATAGGGTAGAACTTGCAAAAACAGGGGGATGGAAGGTAATAAGCATCCGTCAAACCGATTGCCCGTTGTTTGGTAAAGGCAATAAAATATCAGAGCAGGACTTGGAATCTATTAAACGTGTGTTTGCAAATTATATGGATAAAGTGAAAACAAATGATTTTCAAAACATAGGAAAATGTCTAGCCGGCACTGCACGTTAAGCCCATGAAGCTCATCAGGCTGAGTTAAGTTCGCCGCTGATACAACAGCATTCAAATCTAATAATCATGCCTTTATGGGGCGATAAGCAAACAGCCCTGGTTAAGTGCACATACAAAGTGGATGATAGAGACGTTGCGGTTGTTGCCGGATTTTATAAGACATCCCAAGGATGGAAGCTAGTTAAAATATAATAAACATTTCTTAGCTCGAAGCCGCCAGAAGGCGGTTTTTTTATTGGGGTGTGTTTTTTATTTATGCGTGTCAGAGATGGACCTATTATATTTATTCTTTTATTCCTAGTCTTGATGGCTACAAAGCCCGTATTGGCCGACGTTGCATACTGGAATTACAAAATAAATCCCGCTGAAACAATTATCGATACTGCCGGAACTACAGCCTATGTTGACACAACACTGCACGAAATCCGATTGCAGCAAATTGCTCCCAAAACGGTATCTATGTGGGGGGATGAATATCTGGATTATATAGTCCTTTCTCCTAATGGATTTAAGCATTTTGCTTTCGATGATGCAACAGGAACGATGAAAGAAGTGGCGTTATTAGGGAAAAACACTATGACAAATCCCTTAACCCTTTTTATAAGCAACCCCTATCCTGATGCGGTCATATTCAATAATCAGAACAGCAAAATAACACATTATTCATTTACCGGTTTGGATATGCAAGAGAATCCGGCTATGGCTGTCAGTGGCATTACAAATGTAGTAACTGTAATTGATTTATTTTGTGGCGCTGGCGGTAGTTCGAGCGGTGCATCAGCTGCCGGCGCATGGGTGAAATATGCCGTCAATCATTGGGCGGTTGCGATTAAAACCCACAAAGCAAATCATTCAAAGACGCACCATATCCAGAATAGGCTAGAGCTTGTCGATCCCCGGCAATTTCATGGAGTAGACATGATAATTGCCAGTCCGGAATGTACAAATCATTCCCGAGCAAAAGGCGCAAAACCTCGTGATGAACAGTCAAGGGCAACGGCCTTTGAGGTTATTCGTTTTGCGGATTTGATCCGGCCAAGGTGGATAGTGGTAGAGAATGTACCTGATTTTCAGTCATGGGCACTATATCCCGTGTGGCTGCAAGCATTAAACAAATTAGGATATGGTACCAGAGAACAAATTTTAAACAGCGCTGATTTCGGTATCCCACAGACCCGGCAACGATATTTCATGACTGCTGAACTTGGAAAGGTACCGCAAAGATTGAACCCACAGTAAGCCAATGGATATCTGCCAAGGAAATTATCAACTGGCATGCAGACTATCCCTTGTCGCCAGTTTCTACGAAAGCCGAGAAGACTCAATTAAGAGTGGAAAAAGGCATTAATGCCCTTGGTTGCGATGAGCCTTTCATAATTGTCTATTATAGTTCAGGTTCCCCATTTCAATCACTCGAACGGCCACTTAGGACTATTACCACTCGTGACAGATTTGGGCTTGTGATTCCCACTTTAAAGGGTCATATGATGCGAATGTTGCAGCCAGATGAATTATTGGTCGGACACGGCTTCTCACCCTTATATAAGGTATTGGGCAGCAAAAAAGATCAAGTTTGCCAGATAGGGAATGCTGTAAGTCCGGGCGTAATGAAAGCAGTTGTAAAAACATTGGCTGCGTAGTCTGTTTCGCAGTCTGTTTAAGATGCGACATAAAGGAGGTTTGAATTTTGATATTTGAAATTATAAATATGAGTGATAATTATACTCTTGAATCTGACGATTTTAAGATGGCCTGTATTGCCGTGTTGATGCTGGGAAAAGGACATTATGCCCTGGACGAAATAGATGGCGAACATCATATGCCTATTTTTCTTTTCGGCGGTCATGACGAATGGTTTAAAAATCAGTTTGGTTCAACGGTGCCGGAGTTTTTGGAATTAAATAAAAGCGAGGATTGGTTAAAAATAGCCGAGTGCCTGGACAGTGTTATGATCGGTGGGCCAAACGAGAGGAAAATGTATTGCGATGCCCTGGCGCTAATTGAAGGCGAAGATAAAAAGAAGGAATGGCGGGATAAGTGGCATAATACCTACCGCAGTTCCATGAACAATATAGGCAAAAGAGCCTGGGCACTGGCTAGAGCACTCAGGGAAAAGGCCGATGCGGAGAAGGAGGAATAAGGTTGAACAGCATTTTTATTGGGTGGGAAGCCACTATTATAGACGGAAATTGTGCGGGCATCACCGGCATGGTTGTGGGCGCAAACAGCCAAGAAAATACCGTGGAAATTCAGGTTGAGCCAGGAACTTATATTACTACTACTTACGATAGAGTATACCAATCCAGAAAGAGGACAGAGAAAGAGGGAGATTAATGGCTGAATTAGTTTTAGGAAGTTATGAAGGCTGCGGAGCTTGTGATCTATGTAGCGAAAATATAGATTGCAGGAAAATGAGTGTTCCTGTAAATATCACCTTCTTAAAATCACAACAGGCTGATAATTGGGGCAGGTTTGTAACAGTATTTAAAAAAGGTGAGCAGATTAAAGGAATGGCTGTAATAAAGGACAATAAAATTTATTGCGCTTCAGCAGAATCCAATCTTTACGAAGGATATGAGGATTTTATATCTCTTGAAAATGTGGAAATTGAACTAAGCGTTTAGTGCGCATCACAATAAAGTGTTTTAGTTAATTTAAAAGGTCCGAAAGCTGACGGAATTGCCTGACCAGGAATTGCTGGATATAATGACCATATCTTGAGAAAGGAAAGACGCCTCTGTTAAATGTGCAACTGCAGCAACAGAAGCACCAGAAGCACCAGAAGCGTCCTCACCAAAGGTATGGTAATTGTATCAAACTATAAACTGGTTTTAAACCCTGATAAGGGTGTTTTTTGTTAGGAGTCTGGAGCAGAATTTTTGTCCGTGCTGTAGTGG
>NZ_JAQVBV010000127.1 GCF_028690125.1 Bacteroides sp.
CCATTCCTGAAGGCATCAAACCTTTCGATACATTATCACCTTCAGGCATGGCATTATTAAGAACTTTGATAATTTTATCATCTGTTAATTGAATTGTTTTCATTACCATTATACTTTTGAGGGGCATCAAAAAAACTCCAATATTCATTCTCTGATAAAACAGTATCTTTGTCTGAAAAATGGTTTACGCATATATTCGGGTAAGCACTGATAAACAGACAGTGGAGAATCAGAGATTTGAGGTTCAGAAATTTGCTACAGAAAAAGGAATTGTGATTGATAAATGGATATCGGAAACTGTGTCCGGAACAAAAGCGGCCAGTGATCGAAAACTAGGTCCATTATTAAAGAAGATGAAGAAGGGAGATACCCTTGTGATTAGTGAGATCAGCCGCTTAGGTAGGAACCTCATGCAGATCATGAGTCTGTTAAATCTATGTATGAGTAAGGAGACTATGGTATTAACAGTCAAGGAGAGGTATGAGTTAGGTAATAATATTAATTCCCAAATTTTGGCATTTGCCTTTGGTTTATCTGCACAGATCGAACGCGATTTAATATCACAAAGAACTAAAGAGGGATTAGCCAGGCGAAAAGCTGAAGGAATGAGATTGGGCCGAGAAAAAGGGAGCAAGAACTCTCATTATAAATTAGACGTGAAAGATTGCATTATTCGTCAAATGCTTAATGAAGGCAAATCAAAAGCTGCTATCTGCAGGAAAGTGAAGTGTACTTATATTACCCTTGAAAGACATTTGCGTAGAATAAGTGAAAGTGTTGTAAATTAGCAGATAATTACTATCTTTGCATCAAACAATTATGCCCATTGACAGCCCGTAAAAGGAGTTGTCAGTGGGCTTTTTTTATTCAAAAAGTTGAAATATAAAGAAAATGAAAGGACTAAATGAACTAATTGTAGCCGGTTGGATATTATTCGGTTTGCTACTGACTCCGATTATCTTCGGAGTGATGGATTTTAAAAGCGGAGTTCACAAAGCAAAATTACGCGGTGAGAGAATTACTTCTGACGGATGGCGAAGAAGCGTGAAGAAAGTAGGGGAATACTATCGGTTACTCTTTGCCTTGGTAATCGTAGACTGTATGCACATTGGTTGTTCTTGGTACTTAAATAGCTTCTATGATTATCATATCCCCACCTTCCCGTTTATCACGTTTGTTGGTGCGATGGTTGTAGCAGCTATTGAAATACGCAGCATCCGGGAGAAAGCAGAAGACAAAGTGAAAAAACAAATGAGTGATGTCGCTTCACTAGCTGTTGAGATTTCCAGACATAAGGCAGAACCGGCAGAGATTGCGCAGGCTATTATGGAATATATGAATAAAGAAAAGGAGGTTAAGAATGAAAGTACTAATTGACAACGGTCATGGTGAGAATACGAAAGGAAAGTGTTCTCCGGATGGAAGATTGAAGGAATGGGCATATTCTCGTGAGATTGCTGACATGGTTGTATATGGATTGCGAAAGAAGGGAATTGACGCTGAACGAATTGTGAAAGAAGATACAGATGTCCCTTTGTCTGAACGTTGCAAACGGGCGAATGAAATTTATAGAGAGACTGGAAAGAAAGCTATCCTTGTTTCTATTCATTGTAATGCTGCCGGAAGTGGTGAAAGTTGGATGAATGCTCGTGGATGGAGTGTATTTGTTTCTAACAATGCTTCTACGAATAGTAAGAAGTTAGCGGAATCATTCGCTAAGATTGCAGGTGAGAAGGGAGTAAATATCCGTAAGCCGATGCCTGGACAGCTATATTGGGAACAAAACCTAGCGATGTGTCGGGATACGAATTGCCCTTCTGTACTGACTGAGAACTTCTTTCAGGACAATAAGGATGATGTAGAATATCTGTTATCTACTGAAGGTAAACAAACTGTTGCGAAGATTCATATAGAAGGGATCATCAAATATCTGGGTCTATGAAAGTTCTAATATACCTAACCATATTCCTGATGTCGGGAGTATGGTTTGCTTCCTGCCGAAGCACTCAGTACGTCCCGGTAGAGACTATCAAAACAGAAGTGCAATATAAAGATCGTTTGCAACGTGATTCAATTCATGTGCTTGATAGCGTATTTATGTTAGTGAAAGGAGATACGGTATTCCGGGATAGATACCGTATTGAATATCGGGATAAGCTGATCCGGGATACGACGTATATTCATAAGACTGATTCGGTTCAAGTTCCTTATCCAGTCGAGAAGAAACTGAGTCGGTGGCAGTCAATAAAGATGGAGCTAGGTGGTTGGGCTTTGGGGATTATCATAGTATTTGGCTTGGTTATTATTGGGTGGATGGTTTATCGGATCAGAAAGAAGTAGAAGCTTACTTGTTAGCGGACAGGTAACATTGCCTCGGATCGAAAGATTCGGGGCTTTTTTATATTATATTTTCTAATATAAAATATGTATTCATAGTTTAATTTAACTTATTTATTAAGTTTAAAAAGTACTATTCTCGAAGATATGAGTAAGTTTGTACAACTTTAAAATTAAATGTTATGGCTAAGAAAATTGGATATATTGAAAAAGATGGGGTTATATATGTATCTGTTAAAGATGTATTTGAATATCTACATGAAGTAGGGGTAATAACTACAGAAGAACAAATGTGTGCATCTCGATGGGATTTTGAGAAGAATATCCTTAAACGTTTATATGATTGTCATAAGAGTGGTGAACGAATAGATGCTGATATACCTTGGATAATGGATAGAGAATTTTATTGCCATTGGTTACGTTTTGAATATACCGACTTTACGAAGGTTATTAAGGTTTTGCGAAATGAAAGAGAGGTAAAGAAGCTGGCAATGCTGATTGATTTTCATGATTTCTCGCGTAGCAAATTGTTTGTAAAGAGGAAGTTTGCTTTAAAATAATGCTTGGAATGAGAGATAAGAGATAGAGGTATACGGCAAAATACCGTATACCTCATGCTACCACTTTGATAACTCATCTCTTATTCGTAAGAGCTTATCATACGCATATCACAAAAATAGTAGTTGCTCCGGTCTTAATAACTGTAAGGCTGAAATAGTTTCAATCAGTCTCAAACAAGCTAAGAAGAAAAGGAGTGCTTGTAATATTTGCTACAGATAAAGATCAGGTGGTCGAATAAGTTTCCTCTATTTTATGCTCTAAGTAGAATATTTGGATCATTAGGAGCTTTCTTGATGAAATCGTTATCTATCTGATAAGCATCCATCTTATCAGCATCGAAAGGGGTTAATAATAATTGGATATCCACTTTTGACAAAGATGTATCCAGCCATTTTTCTTCATCCCCTTTAGTGAGTATTGCCGGCATCCGATGTTTTGTATTATGAATATAATCCGTTAATGGATTAGTGTCAGTAGTAATAATAGAGAAAGTATCATGTTCCTCT
>NZ_JAQVBV010000128.1 GCF_028690125.1 Bacteroides sp.
TGTAAACGCTATTATAATAGTTGACCACTTTTAACCGATTCGCTAGCGAATTAGTTTACCACCTTGAAATATATCTTGTAAGATTTAAGAGTACTAAAAATTCTTACAAGGAGATGAAAGGTGTGGTTATTGAAGTGGATTTATACTACAGAATCCGTACCCTCTACAACGAGGGCGAATCCATCCGGTCCATTGCCAAAAGACTTGGTATCTCGCGGCAGACCGCGAAAAAGTATTGCGAAGGCAATACCCATCCCGATGTACGAAAGACTTACACTCGGGAAGCTGACGTCATCACTGATGAAGTCAGAGATTTTATTAAGGCTTGTCTTGAAGAAGACAAACTCATGCAGTTGCCAAAGCAAAAGCATACTGCAAAACGTATTTATGATCGCCTAGTTAATGAAAAACATTTTACTGGCGGTGAATCAACAATACGAAATGCCGTAAAAGCTCTACGTATTGAAGTTTCTGTTCCTCCACAGGCAGATATGCCATTGGAGTACGAACCTGGTGATGCTGCTCAGATTGACTGGGGCGAAGCCACTGTTTACATTGATGGGAAGAAATGTAAAGTTCAATTCTTCTGTGGACGCCTTTGCTACAGTTGTGACATTTTTGTACAGGCATTCTATTCGCAGAATCTTGAATCATTTTGGGAAGGTCAGCAGTTAATGTTTGATTTCTTTAGAGGCATCCCTAAGCGTTTGATCTTTGATAATGCAAAAGTTGCTGTAAAGGAAGGCTTTGGTCTTCACGCAAAAGCAACCGACGGTTACAAATCATTTGCTGCACATTATGCGTTCAAAACTGATTTCTGTAACATTGCCAGCGGCAATGAAAAAGGACTTGTTGAAAACCTGGTTGGTTATGCAAGAAGAAACTTCATGGTACCCGTTCCAAGAGTAGCCAGTCTCGAGGAACTAAATAAAAAACTGATGCAAGATTGTCTTAATTATCGCAACAATCATAAAGTAGAGTCTCATTCGCTTTCTGTAAAAGAGGCTTATGATGAAGAATGGTACTCACTCAGCCAAATTCCAGCATATCGGTTTGATACAAGCCGTACTGCAACTCCAAGTGTTGGTGATTATTCAACGGTTCGCTTTGACAAGAATAATTATTCTGTTCCTGTCAGATATCTACGCAAGACTATCATTGCCAAAGGTTATGCGAACAAGGTATGTTTCTTTTACGACAATGAGATTATTGCAACCTATGACCGCATATACGGTTCAGGAAAGACGGAATACCGTTTGGAACATTATCTCGATCTTCTGGAGCGTAAACCAAGAAGTGTATTTCAAGCAAAACCTGTGAAATCTAATGTTACCAAAGAACTTTTAGACTGGGGACGTTTACTCCCAGGTCAAAATGCAGAAATGGTAAAGCTGCTACGATTGTGTGTTGATTATGGAGAAGAACGAATCTTATCCATTAAACAACAGCTTCCACAAAACCTCGTACCTACAGTTGATATGATTCGCAGTCAGCTACATGAGACTCCAGAATCCAATGTATTGTATCTGAAAAATGAAATAACGGTCACATCTACTGATCTCAGAAAGTACGATGAGAAATGTGGGGTGGCTGCGCGATGAAAAAATTACAGTCACAAACCATTGAGTTATATTCGAAACAGTTGCGTACACCGATGTTTAATCAATACGAAGATGTTGTAAGACAACTGGATCAGAATCAAAGTTACGAAGATTTCCTGATTGCACTCATGAAACTAGAACTAGATTCTAGGCAGGAAAGCACACGTAGAAGGAAAATCAAAAATGCAGGGTTCCCATATATCAAAACTATGGAAGAACTCGATTACAGCAGGTTTGAGCATCTGGAAGACGCATTCCTCGGTGAACTTGCATCCTGTGACTTCGTTTCAAAACGACAAAACATCGTCATGATTGGAAACCCAGGAACTGGAAAGACGCATCTTTCTATTGCACTTGGCATAAAAGCTTGTATGCAAGGCTTAAACGTTAAGTTCTACACTGCAGCAAATCTGTCCAATGAACTGATCGAAGCACAGGATAATCACAAGCTTGTGCGTCTGGAACGTCAGATTTCCAAAGCTGACTTGCTTATTATTGATGAACTAAGCTATCTTACATTTAACAAGCACCAGTCAGAGTTATTATTTAAGGTAGTAGCTGACAGAGCCGAAAGAAGAAGCGTTGTCGTTTCAACCAATCTAAGGTTCTCCGAATGGACTACGATGTTTGAAAATCAGACCATGGTAACTGCCTTGATTGACAGACTTACCTTTCGATCACATGTATTAAATATGAATTCAGATAATCCTTATCGTGCTGAGCACGCCGCCGTTATATCTGATGACGGAAAGGAGGCTGAATCATAATGAGTGTCTATTGTAAAATAAAAAATAGTGTTGTCAAAGAACAACGGACATATCAAGATCTGCAGGAAAGTTGCGCTGAAATGAGCGAACATATTCTGTCGATGCAAGAAGACTGTAAAAGGTCTGATTTGGAACTGCAGTATTTACGAGATTTCATCAGTTACAAAGGGTTGAACAAAGAATTCCAATACTTCCGTGAAAATTCACATGAGGAGCGTTCAGAAGACTTGCCCTTCTCGTATTTCACATTATAAATAGCAATCTTTGCAAGGGGGAAGTGCTCTAGTGCTTCCTCATATTAAGAATCAAAGTGGTAAAGTAATTCGTTAGCAAGTGGTAAACTTTTTCACTAGCGCAGATGGTAAACTTTTTCATCAGCGTTTTTATGGTAAGTGGTAAACTATTTAGCTAGCAAGGTGGTAAACAAATTCGTCAGCGAGTGGTAAAAAAATTCGTTGACATTCACAGCTATTTTGGAGAAACGGTGTGAAGCATCAAAAAGCACGATTGTCTGTTCGCAACGTGAGCCAAAAAGCTGGGCATCTATGATATTAAATGATGAGGTGGCTTCGAATGCAATCATGAAGAGAGCAACAAAGCATTATACCGTAGTAATTAACACAAAATCAGCCTGCTAAACACTGGCCGTTATCACCGCCGGGTGGCCGCTGGTAATCGCATCAGCGGCCGCTGACCGGCGCAAATTGCAAATTACTCCTAATTTTATCAAACAGGGCCAAAATAGAAACCTCGGGAACCTGCATAAAACGAGCATCCGAGGTTTTTTATCTTTGATGATAATCAGCGTTACTTCTGTATTAATCACGCATTCTCACTATCTCCAATATTTCATCTCCGTACTTTTCCACTTTCTTCTCTCCGAATCCAGATACTGTAAGTAGCTCTTCCTTACTCTTCGGCATCTTTTGAATCAAATCTTCCAGCTGCTTATCATTGCAAATGTAATACGGTTTGATTCCTTCTTCGCGGCTCTTGCTCAA
>NZ_JAQVBV010000129.1 GCF_028690125.1 Bacteroides sp.
GAACTCACTACGTCTGTTTTGAGCGTGTTCTTCTTCGGTACAGTTTTCTTTACAATCTACTTTTGGTTCGCTTTCACCGTATCCTTTTCCGGTAATACGTGATTTGTCGATTCCTTTAGAGATTACGTATTGAACGGTTGCTTTGGCTCTACGATCTGATAAGTCCATGTTGTATTTATCACTTCCTCTGTTATCAGTGTGGGCTTTAGCCATAATAACCATACTTTCATTGTTTTTCAAAACTTGAACTAACTTATCCAACTCAAAGGCGCCTTCAGCTGTAATGTTTGATTTGTTGTATTCAAAGTTGATTTCTTTTAAAATGATTTCTGTTTCCGTTACAATTACATCAATTGGGTTCAATGCCGCAGCAACTTTTACCTTACCGCCGTTTGTAGCTGCAATTGAAAACACACCACTCTCATATCCGTCTTTTGATCCTTGAATCGAATAGGCAGTATTACATTCTACGGGATACATGATTTCTCCATTAGCTGTTGTGGTTTGTGTAGCGATTACGTTTTTTTTAGCATCTAAAATAGCAACTCTTGCATTTGATAATAAAGCGCCTGTTTTTGCGTCTGTAACTACTATCATCGCTTCTACTCCACATAATGGATCTGCCATATAAATGTTATCGGCTCCTGCACGGTTACTTGAGAAAAACCCAACGTTTTTGGTTACATTGAAACTGAATCCAAAATCATCTTTCTCACTGTTTACGGGTTTTCCTAGGTTTTCTATTTGATTGTTGGTTTTTAAATCAACCATATAAACGTCTAATCCGCCTAGTCCGATGTGACCGTTTGAGGAGAAATACAATACGTTATCGTCTGTAATTTGAGGGAATTGTTCTTTACCTTCGGTATTGATTTTAGTTCCCATGTTCTCTGGTTTACCATAAGTCCCATCGGCATTGATGGCTACTTTCCAAATGTCTGTCTCTCCAATTGAACCGGGCATGTTAGAACTGAAGTAAAGCGTTTTTCCGTCTTTACTCAAACTTGGACTGCTGTTTGAATAATCTTTACTATTGAATGGTAAAGATTTTACATTGCTCCATTTTTCGCCGTCTTTAGTGGCTTTGTAAAGGTATACTTGCCCGAATTTGGTGTTGAGTTTTTTGTTTTTCTCAAACTCTTTCTCGCTATGAGAGTCTCTTGAGAAATACATTGTTTTTCCATCTGCACTTATGGTTACGGGACCGTCGTGCCATTTGGTGTTCAGTTCTACTACTTCTTCTGGTTTTGAGAAGGTTTTATCGGCATTCATAGTCGATTTGTAGATGTCTAAATACGGCTCATCATTCCATCCATCTGTACGTTTGCTCTTGTTTCTTGAAGAGGTAAAATACAGATTATTCTCATTGGTCAGCAGGGCTCCAAAGTCGGATCCTTCGCTATTGATCTCTAATGATTTTACATTAAAGGCTTTTTGTTTGTTCAATAACTTTGGTAAGTAACCTGGGTTTTGATTAAAGTCTTTGGCACGGTGATCGTTTGGTGCTTTCTTGGCAAAAGCAGCCATTTGCTTGTTAGATTCTTCGTATTTTCCTAAGGCTTTGAGCATTTGAGCATAACGAAAGTAGGTTTCCGCATCTTGTGGGGTTTCAACTACTTTTGCATACCATTTGCTGGCTTCCTCGGGGTTATACATGTTGTAATAGGCATCGGCCAATTGCTTATAAACATAAGGGTCTTTCTCTCCTTTGTCTATCAATTTCAGATACTCTTTGCTGGCTTCAACATACTCGAATTGTTGGAAGAGTTTGTCGGCAGTTTGTGTTTTTTTATTTTGTGCGTTTAAGGTCGTGGTGCTTACTAACACACAGCTTAATAGAATATAGAGTCTTTTCATTACGTGAGTGCTTTTATGTTAGAAAAATCTTGGTGAACGGGAAACTTTCTTTGGAAAGTTTACATCAAATAATAAGATAATCTCGTGAGAGGATGGGGCTACGGTTTTTATCTCTGAGATGATATTATCATAAGCATAGCCTATTCTTAAGCTTGGGGTAATGGCAAAGTTTACCATTGCTCCAAAGCTATCGTCTACTCGGTAAGTACCTCCTATCTCAAAGCGCTCGTTGAATAAAAAGTTAGCCGATACATCCAATGAACTTGGAGAATTAAAGGCTGACTTTAACATAGCAAAAGGCTTGAATTTTAAATTCGGATTTAAATCAAAAACATATCCTCCAGTTAAGAAATAGTGCTGTGTTTCTGTACCGTATTTTACACCATTATAATCTAAATAATTGGCCTTAATCATATTGGGTACAGATAAGGCTACGTAGTATTTATTGGTATAATAAAAAACACCTGTTCCTAAATTGAAATAGATATTACTGGTATCTTCACTAAATCCAGGGTCGGTAGGAACGGGAAGTGATGGAGAAATTTGGCTGAAAAGACCGATCTTTTGAAAAGTAGCTCCTGCTTTTAATCCTAAAGCTAATTTGTGTTCGCCTCCTAATTGTAAGGTGTAAGAGAAATCTCCATACACGTTTTGCTCTTTCACAGGTCCGATTTGATCAGCAATTACCGAAAGTCCGATACCTACATTTTTCCCCGCTGGGGTATGTCCTGAAAAGGTAAAGGTAGAAGGAGCTCCTTCTATATCTACCCATTGTTTACGGTATAAAAGACCCAAAGATAAATTCTCTTTAGATCCTGCATAAGCCGGGTTCATAACGTTCATATTATACATGTATTGCGTATAATGTGGGTCTTGTTGGGCTTGGGCCTCGAATAATGTAACTACGGCAATGAGAACCGCTAGGTATATTTTGTTCATATCCTTATTTTGTTTTATTTTTAAAATACTGCCTGAGGAATAATCAGGCAGTATTGTAATATCCTTATTATCTATTAATGTAAATCCATCCGCTCATTTTCTCACCAGCAAATGTATGAATTATATAGAAATACGTACCGTCAGGTAATTCTTTTCCTGATTTGGATTGTCCTTCCCATTGATTCGTGTAATTGGCAAGTTGATAAACTTCCGTACCATAACGGTTATAGATAAATATCTCTTTTACATTTAAAGTAGTCAAATCAAAATTGTCGTTATCCCCATCATTGTTCGGAGAAATACCTTTTTGAATGGTACAAGAAATGTTGTTTACCGTTACACTCTCTGTAGAACTACATCCTTGGTCGTTAGTAACCGTTACGCTATAAGTACCGTTTGAACCCAATACAATCGCATTGGCATCCTGAGTAGCAATAACATTTGGACCACTCCATACAAAAGTAGAAGTCGTTACATCAAAACTTGAATTGAACGGAACCGCTTCTAAACGATATGAATTGTTGTCGCAACCTTGTGTAAAGTCGAT
>NZ_JAQVBV010000066.1 GCF_028690125.1 Bacteroides sp.
CTGAAAAGCGTAAGAATGAGGGTTTGTATAAAGTATTTGCTGAAAACTTCCCTATTGCCGATACAAGAAACAATTTTGTTCTTGAGTTTTTGGATTATTATATTGATCCGCCGCGTTATACCATCGATGATTGTATAGAGCGTGGGCTCACTTATAGTGTTCCTTTAAAAGCGAAACTTAAGCTTTACTGTACAGACCCCGATCATGAGGATTTTGATACAGTAATTCAGGACGTATTCCTCGGCCCGATCCCTTATATGACTGACAAAGCGACTTTTGTCATCAATGGTGCCGAACGTGTAGTTGTGTCACAGCTTCACCGTTCTCCGGGTGTATTCTTCGGTCAGAGCGTGCATGCCAATGGTACAAAACTTTATTCGGCTCGTATTATTCCGTTTAAAGGTTCGTGGATTGAGTTTGCCACTGATATCAATAATGTGATGTATGCATACATCGACCGTAAAAAGAAGTTGCCCGTTACAACTCTGTTACGCGCTATTGGTTTCGAAAATGATAAAGACATTCTTGAGATTTTCAATCTTGCAGAAGATGTGAAGGTAAACAAGACAAATCTGAAGAAAGTGCAGGGTCGTAAGTTGGCTGCACGTGTCTTGAAAACTTGGATTGAAGATTTCGTTGATGAAGATACAGGTGAAGTGGTTTCAATCGAACGTAATGAGGTTATTATTGACCGCGAAACCGTTTTGGATGAGGAGCATATTGATGAAATTTTGGAATCGGGCGTTCAGAATATCCTCTTGCATAAGGATGAACCAAATCAATCCGATTTCTCTATCATATATAATACGTTGCAGAAGGACCCAAGTAACTCCGAAAAAGAGGCTGTATTGTACATTTACCGGCAGTTGCGTAATGCTGACCCGGCTGACGATGCAAGTGCTCGCGAAGTTATCAATAACTTGTTCTTCTCTGAAAAACGATATGACCTTGGTGATGTAGGTCGTTATAGAATCAACAAGAAGTTGAATCTGACGACAGATATGGATGTACGTGTCCTCACAAAGGAAGATATTATTGAAATTATTAAATATCTGATTGAGTTAATTAACTCAAAAGCAGATGTGGATGATATTGACCACTTGAGTAACCGTCGTGTACGTACAGTAGGTGAACAGCTTTCTAATCAGTTTGCTGTTGGTTTGGCTCGTATGTCTCGCACAATTCGCGAGCGTATGAACGTTCGCGACAATGAAGTCTTTACTCCAATTGATTTGATTAATGCGAAGACTATTTCCTCTGTGATTAATTCATTCTTTGGAACGAATGCATTGTCTCAGTTTATGGACCAGACGAATCCGTTGGCTGAAATTACTCACAAACGTCGTATGTCTGCATTGGGTCCTGGTGGTCTATCTCGTGAACGTGCCGGATTTGAGGTTCGTGACGTTCACTATACGCACTATGGTCGTCTTTGCCCGATTGAGACTCCTGAAGGTCCGAACATAGGTTTGATTTCTTCGCTGTGTGTATTCGCTAAGATAAATGACTTGGGATTCATTGAAACTCCATACCGTAAGGTGGATAATGGAAAGGTGGATCTTTCGGATAATGGTTTAATATATTTAACTGCTGAAGAAGAAGAAGAAAAGGTTATTGCCCAGGGTAATGCTCCGTTGAATGATGACGGTACCTTTATTCGTAATAAAGTAAAATCTCGTCAAGATGCAGACTTCCCGGTTGTTGAACCTTTGGAAGTTGATCTGATGGATGTTTCTCCTCAGCAAATTGCATCAATCGCAGCTTCTTTGATTCCGTTCCTTGAACATGATGATGCTAACCGTGCCTTGATGGGATCGAATATGATGCGTCAGGCTGTTCCTTTGTTGAGAAGCGAAGCTCCGATTGTGGGTACTGGTATTGAGCGTCAGTTGGTAAGAGACTCTCGTACACAGGTTACTGCTGAAGGAGACGGTGTTATCGATTTCGTTGATGCTACTACAATTCGTATTTTGTATGATCGTAGTGAGGATGAAGAATTCGTAAGTTTCGAACCTGCTTTGAAAGAATATAGGATTCCGAAGTTCCGTAAGACTAACCAGAACATGACAATTGACTTGCGTCCTATTTGTAACAAAGGTCAGCGTGTAAAAACTGGTGATATTTTGACGGAAGGTTATTCAACTGAAAATGGTGAGTTAGCTTTGGGTAAGAACTTGCTGGTAGCTTATATGCCATGGAAGGGATATAACTATGAAGATGCTATTGTTTTGAATGAACGTGTGGTGCGTGAAGACTTATTGACTTCTGTTCACGTTGAAGAATATTCATTGGAAGTTCGTGAAACAAAACGTGGTATGGAGGAATTGACTTCTGATATTCCTAACGTAAGTGAAGAGGCAACTAAAGACTTGGATGAAAATGGTATCGTAAGAATCGGTGCTCGTATTGAACCGGGTGATATTATGATTGGTAAAATTACTCCGAAAGGTGAATCTGATCCTTCACCGGAAGAAAAATTGCTTCGTGCAATTTTCGGCGATAAGGCGGGCGATGTGAAAGATGCTTCGTTAAAAGCTTCTCCATCCTTGAAAGGTGTGGTAATTGATAAGAAGTTGTTCTCACGGGTAATTAAGAATCGTAGTTCAAAATTGGCAGATAAGGCTTTGTTGCCTAAGATTGATGATGAGTTCGAATCGAAAGTCGCTAATTTGAAACGTGTCTTGGTTAAGAAGTTGATGACTCTGACCGAAAATAAAGTTTCTCAAGGTGTGAAAGATTATCTGGGTGCAGAAGTAATTGCCAAAGGTGCTAAATTTAGTGCATCTGATTTTGATTCGCTTGACTTCACCTCTATTCAGTTGAGCAATTGGACAAATGATGATCATACGAATAGTATGATTCGTGACTTGGTGATGAACTTTATCAAGAAATATAAAGAACTGGATGCTGAACTGAAACGTAAGAAGTTTGCTATCACTATTGGTGATGAACTTCCAGCAGGTATCATTCAGATGGCTAAAGTATATATTGCTAAGAAACGTAAGATTGGTGTAGGAGATAAGATGGCAGGTCGTCATGGTAATAAAGGTATTGTGTCACGTGTGGTGCGTCAGGAAGATATGCCGTTCTTGGCGGATGGTACTCCGGTTGATATCGTATTGAATCCGTTGGGTGTGCCTTCTCGTATGAACATCGGTCAAATTTTTGAAGCGGTATTAGGACGTGCCGGAAAAGCTCTGGGCATGAAATTTGCAACTCCTATTTTTGACGGTGCAACAATGGACGACTTGAATGAGTGGACAGACAAAGCGGGATTACCTCGCTATTGTAAGACTTATCTTTGCGATGGTGGTACTGGTGAACATTTTGACCAACCGGCAACTGTTGGTGTGACTTATATGTTGAAATTGGGTCACATGGTTGAAGATAAGATGCATGCTCGTTCTATCGGTCCGTATTCATTGATTACTCAGCAACCTCTTGGTGGTAAGGCTCAATTTGGTGGTCAGCGTTTCGGAGAAATGGAGGTTTGGGCACTCGAAGGTTTCGGCGCTGCTCATATCTTGCAGGAAATCTTGACAATTAAGTCGGATGACGTTGTAGGACGTTCGAAGGCTTATGAAGCAATAGTGAAGGGTGAACCGATGCCACAACCGGGTATTCCAGAATCTCTGAACGTATTGTTACACGAGTTAAGAGGTTTAGGTTTGAGTATCAACCTAGAATAATATAGAAGACTGTAGGTGTCAGTATGCCGTTGAGGGCTTGTTGGCACCTGCATATTCTTCATTTTCCAAAGATTCAATTATCAAAATCTCAATTATATAGAGTATGGCTTTTAGAAAAGAAAATAAGACGAAAAGTAATTTCTCGAAGATCTCAATAGGTCTGGCTTCTCCGGAAGAAATCCTTGAGAATTCGAGTGGTGAAGTTTTGAAGCCTGAAACCATTAATTACCGTACGTACAAACCTGAACGTGACGGTTTGTTCTGCGAACGTATATTCGGTCCTATCAAGGATTACGAATGCCATTGCGGTAAATACAAACGTATCCGTTATAAAGGTATCGTCTGCGACCGTTGTGGTGTGGAAGTTACAGAGAAGAAAGTACGCCGTGAACGTATGGGACATATTCAGTTGGTAGTGCCTGTAGCTCATATCTGGTATTTCCGTTCACTTCCGAATAAGATTGGTTATTTACTTGGATTGCCGACAAAGAAGTTGGATTCTATTATATACTACGAACGTTATGTTGTTATTCAGCCTGGTGTAAAAGCTGAAGATGGCATAGCAGAATTTGATTTGCTTTCTGAAGAAGAATATCTGGATATTTTGGATACTCTTCCAAAAGAGAATCAATATCTTGAAGATAACGATCCGAATAAGTTTATCGCTAAGATGGGAGCTGAAGCTATTTATGACTTGTTGGCTCATTTGGATTTGGATGCTTTGTCTTACGAACTTCGTCACCGCGCAAGTAACGATGCTTCTCAGCAACGTAAGAATGAAGCATTGAAACGTCTTCAGGTGGTAGAATCTTTCCGTTCTTCACGTGGACGTAATAAACCGGAATGGATGATTGTACGTATTGTACCGGTTATTCCTCCTGAGCTTCGTCCGTTAGTACCTTTGGATGGTGGTCGTTTCGCTACGTCTGACTTGAATGATCTTTACCGTCGTGTGATTATTCGTAATAATCGTTTAAAACGTTTGATTGAAATCAAGGCTCCAGAAGTAATTTTGCGTAATGAAAAACGTATGCTTCAGGAATCTGTAGACTCATTGTTCGATAACTCGCGTAAATCAAGTGCTGTTAAGACTGATGCAAACCGTCCGTTGAAATCTTTGTCTGATAGTTTGAAAGGTAAACAAGGACGTTTCCGCCAGAACTTGCTGGGTAAACGTGTCGATTACTCTGCACGTTCGGTTATTGTTGTGGGGCCAGAATTGAGAATGGGCGAATGTGGTATTCCTAAATTGATGGCTGCTGAGTTATATAAGCCGTTTATCATTCGCAAATTGATTGAACGTGGTATTGTAAAGACTGTTAAGTCTGCAAAGAAAATCGTAGACCGTAAGGAACCGGTAATCTGGGACATTCTTGAACATGTAATGAAAGGTCATCCAGTCTTATTGAACCGTGCGCCGACATTGCACCGTCTAGGTATTCAGGCATTCCAGCCAAGAATGATTGAAGGTAAGGCTATTCAATTACATCCATTAGCATGTACGGCGTTTAATGCCGACTTTGATGGTGACCAGATGGCTGTTCACTTGCCGTTGAGTAATGAAGCAGTTCTTGAAGCTCAGATGTTGATGCTTCAATCACATAATATTTTGAATCCGGCAAATGGCGCCCCTATTACTGTGCCAGCACAGGATATGGTTCTTGGTTTGTATTATATAACCAAGTTGCGTGCTGGTGCTAAAGGTGAGGGACTGACATTCTATGGACCAGAAGAAGCGTTGATCGCATATAATGAAGGTAGAGTAGATATTCATGCTCCAGTGAAGGTTATCGTCAAGGACATTGATGAGAATGGTAATATTATAGATGTAATGCGCGAAACTTCAGTAGGACGTGTTATTGTGAATGAAATTGTTCCTCCTGAAGCTGGTTATATCAATGAAATTATTTCTAAGAAATCATTACGTGATATTATTAGTAATGTAATTAAAGTATGTGGTGTTGCCAAAGCTGCTGATTTCTTGGATGGAATTAAGAACTTAGGTTACCAGATGGCATTTAAGGGTGGTTTGTCATTCAACTTGGGTGATATTATTATCCCAAAAGAAAAAGAGGCATTGGTGCAGAAGGGTTATGATGAAGTTGAACAGGTGGTGAATAACTATAATATGGGTTTCATTACCAATAACGAACGTTATAATCAGGTGATCGATATTTGGACACATGTTAATTCAGAGTTATCTAATATCTTGATGAAGACCATTTCTTCTGATGATCAAGGATTCAATTCTGTTTATATGATGCTTGATTCAGGTGCCCGTGGTTCTAAAGAGCAAATTCGCCAGTTATCTGGTATGCGTGGTTTGATGGCTAAACCCCAGAAGGCTGGTGCTGAAGGTGGTCAGATTATTGAGAACCCAATCTTGTCAAACTTTAAAGAAGGTTTATCCGTGTTGGAGTACTTTATCTCGACTCACGGTGCCCGTAAAGGTTTGGCTGATACAGCGTTGAAGACTGCCGATGCAGGATATTTAACTCGACGTCTGGTAGACGTTTCTCATGATGTGATTATTACTGAGGAAGACTGTGGTACTCTTCGCGGATTGGTTTGTACAGATTTGAAGAATAACGATGAGGTAATTGCTACTCTGTTTGAACGTATCCTCGGACGTGTTTCCGTGCATGATATTATTCATCCTACTACAGGTGAACTTCTGGTTGTCGGTGGTGACGAGATTACAGAAGAAATTGCTAAGAAGATTCAAGATTCTCCGATTGAAAGTGTAGAAATACGTTCTGTATTGACTTGTGAAGCTAAAAAAGGTGTTTGTGCTAAATGTTACGGACGTAACTTAGCTACAAGCCAGATGGTTCAGAAGGGTGAAGCTGTCGGTGTAATTGCTGCTCAGTCTATTGGTGAGCCGGGTACACAGCTGACATTACGTACATTCCATGCTGGTGGTACAGCTGCAAATATAGCAGCAAATGCTAGTATTATTGCTAAGAACAATGCCCGTTTGGAGTTCGAAGAACTTCGTACAGTAGATATAGTAGATGATATGGGCGAAGCTGCGAAAGTTGTAGTAGGACGTTTAGCTGAAGTTCGCTTTGTTGATATAAATACTGGGATTGTACTTTCTACACACAATGTTCCTTACGGTTCAACATTATATGTATCAGATGGCGACTTGGTAGAAAAGGGTAAACTGATTGCTAAGTGGGATCCGTTCAATGCTGTTATTATCACTGAGGCCACAGGTAAAATTGAGTTTGAAGGTGTTATTGAGAATGTGACTTATAAGATCGAATCGGATGAAGCTACTGGTCTTCGTGAAATTATAATTATTGAGTCAAAGGATAAAACGAAAGTTCCTTCGGCTCATATCTTAACAGAAGATGGTGATTTAATCCGTACTTATAACTTACCTGTAGGTGGACACGTTATCATTGACAACGGACAGAAAGTGAAAGCTGGTGAAGTTATTGTGAAGATTCCGCGTGCTGTAGGTAAGGCGGGTGATATTACTGGTGGTCTTCCTCGTGTTACAGAGTTGTTCGAGGCTCGTAATCCGTCTAACCCGGCTGTTGTTTCCGAAATCGATGGAGAGGTTACAATGGGTAAGATCAAACGTGGTAATCGTGAAATCGTTGTAACTTCAAAGACCGGTGAAGTGAAGAAGTATCTGGTTGCATTGTCTAAACAAATTCTGGTACAGGAAAATGACTATGTACGTGCTGGTACACCATTGTCAGACGGAGCTACTACTCCTGCGGATATTTTGGCTATTAAAGGTCCTACGGCTGTACAGGAATATATCGTGAATGAAGTTCAAGATGTATATCGTTTGCAAGGTGTGAAGATCAATGATAAGCACTTCGAAATTATTGTTCGTCAGATGATGCGTAAGGTACAGATTGACGAACCGGGTGATACTCGCTTCTTGGAACAACAAGTTGTAGATAAGTTAGATTTCATGGAAGAAAATGACCGTATCTGGGGTAAGAAAGTGGTGGTAGATGCAGGTGATTCTCAGAATTTGCAAGCTGGACAGATTGTAACTGCTCGTAAGTTGCGTGATGAGAATAGTATGCTGAAACGTCGTGATTTACGTCCGGTTGATGTTCGTGACGCTGTTGCTGCTACATCTACTCAGATTCTTCAAGGTATTACACGTGCTGCATTACAGACTTCAAGCTTTATGTCTGCTGCGTCCTTCCAGGAAACTACGAAAGTGTTGAATGAAGCTGCAATCAACGGTAAGATTGATAAACTTGAAGGAATGAAGGAGAATGTAATTTGCGGTCACTTGATTCCGGCAGGTACAGGTCAGCGTGAGTTTGAGAAGATTATTGTTGGATCTAAAGAAGAGTATGATCGTATCTTGGCAAACAAGAAAACGGTACTTGATTACAATGAAGTAGAATAATACAAATCAATTGACTATATGTAAAAAGGAGCGATTGCCACAATTGGCACTTGCTCCTTTTTTATTTCTTTTTATCCGAACATACTTTTGTCTCAGGAAATTTATGTTATTTTGCAGAAAAACATTTAATCACATTTCATATGGAAGAACAAAATAATAATGGTCAATTACAAATTGAACTAAAAGAAGAAATTGCGCAGGGAACTTATGCAAATCTTGCTATTATTACTCATTCAAGTTCAGAATTCATTCTTGATTTTGTACGTGTAATGCCTGGAATACCGAAAGCGGGTGTTCAGTCTCGTATTATATTATCACCTGAACACGCAAAACGCTTGTTGCATGCTTTAGAAGATAATATAGCAAAGTATGAGCATGTGTTTGGTGCGATAAAAACCTCTGATGAAGCAGTTTTACCTCCTCTAAATTGTATAAAAGGCGAAGCATGAGGCATATACAAAGCATTAAAAAATAAAAAAAAGATGTAGCGCATTGAAAATTCAAATATTATTCGTATTTTTGCAGCCCAAAATGTATAGTTACGAAATTAATATAACAATAATATAAATCAAAAAACAATTAAAATGCCTACAATTCAGCAATTAGTAAGAAAAGGACGCGAAGTGCTGGTGGAGAAAAGTAAATCTCCAGCCTTGGATTCGTGTCCCCAAAGACGTGGCGTTTGCGTGAGAGTATATACTACTACTCCGAAGAAGCCGAACTCTGCAATGCGTAAAGTAGCTCGTGTACGTTTAACTAATCAAAAAGAAGTAAACTCGTATATTCCGGGTGAAGGACATAATTTGCAAGAACACTCAATCGTTTTAGTACGTGGTGGTCGTGTAAAAGACCTTCCAGGTGTACGTTATCACATTGTACGTGGTACACTTGATACGGCAGGTGTTGCTGGACGTACCCAACGACGTTCTAAATATGGTGCTAAACGTCCGAAACCAGGACAGGCTGCTGCTCCTGTTAAGGGTAAGAAGAAGTGAAAATATCCTAATTAAAAATTAAAGTAATAACTTTCGTTTTAGTTTGTTGGAAATGCTAAAGGTTGAGTAAATTCTCTGGTGAGAGAGTTGAAGAGTCAAGAAGTAGACAACCAAGAACAAAAACATTATTTTTCAAAAAAAATGAGAAAAGCAAAACCGAAAAAACGCGTTATCCTTCCGGATCCTGTGTTTGGTGATCAAAAGGTATCTAAGTTTGTAAACCACTTGATGTATGATGGTAAGAAGAATACATCTTATGAGATTTTCTATGCTGCTCTGGAAACTGTAAAGAACAAACTTCCTAATGAGGAAAAATCAGCTCTTGAAATCTGGAAAAAGGCTTTGGATAATGTAACTCCGCAAGTTGAGGTAAAGTCTCGCCGTGTAGGTGGTGCTACTTTCCAAGTTCCTACAGAGATTCGTCCCGATCGTAAAGAATCAATTTCAATGAAGAATTTGATTATGTATGCTCGTAAGAGAGGTGGTAAATCTATGGCTGATAAACTGGCTGCTGAAATCATGGACGCTTTTAACGAACAAGGTGGCTCATTCAAACGTAAAGAAGATATGCACAGAATGGCTGAAGCTAACCGTGCATTTGCTCATTTTAGATTCTAATACTTATTAAGATATAACTGATTAAAAACTTAAAGTAAAAGGATTAAAATGACTAAGCAAGATTTACATTTAACTCGTAATATCGGTATCATGGCTCACATTGATGCTGGAAAAACTACAACTTCTGAACGTATTCTGTTTTACACGGGATTGACTCACAAAATTGGTGAGGTGCATGATGGTGCTGCTACTATGGACTGGATGGAGCAGGAGCAAGAACGCGGTATCACTATTACATCTGCTGCAACAACAACCAGATGGAAATATGTTGATGATACTTATAAAATTAATTTGATTGACACTCCGGGACACGTTGACTTTACTGCTGAAGTTGAACGCTCATTGCGTATATTGGATGGTGCTGTTGCTGCATACTGTGCAGTAGGTGGTGTAGAGCCCCAATCAGAAACAGTATGGCGTCAAGCTGATAAATATAATGTACCTCGTATTGCATATGTGAACAAAATGGACCGTTCTGGTGCAGACTTCTTTGAAGTTGTGCGACAGATGAAGGATGTCTTAGGTGCTAATCCGTGTCCGATTGTTGTTCCTATTGGCGCTGAAGAGACTTTCAAAGGGTTGGTTGACCTTGTTAAGATGAAAGCTATTTATTGGCATGATGAAACGATGGGCGCTGACTATAGTGTTGAAGAAATTCCAGCTGACCTCATTGATGAAGCTAATGAATGGAGAGATAAAATGCTCGAAAAAGTAGCAGAGTTTGACGATGCTATGATGGAGAAGTATTTTGATGATCCTTCAACTATTACTGAAGAGGAAATATTAAGAGCTCTTCGTAGCGCTACTGTTACAATGGCTATTGTGCCGATGTTGTGTGGTTCTTCATTTAAAAATAAAGGAGTTCAGACATTGCTTGATTATGTTTGTGCGTTGTTGCCATCACCGTTGGATACAGAAAATGTAGTAGGTACAAATCCTGATACAGGTGCTGAAGAAGATCGTAAACCAAGTGAAGAAGAGAAGACATCTGCGTTGGCGTTTAAAATTGCAACTGACCCTTATGTTGGTCGTTTGACATTCTTCCGTGTTTATTCGGGTAAGATTGAAGCTGGTTCTTATATTTACAACTCTCGTTCGGGTAAGAAGGAGCGTGTTTCACGTTTGTTCCAGATGCATTCAAATAAGCAAAATCCGGTAGAGGTTATCGGAGCTGGTGATATCGGTGCTGGTGTAGGCTTTAAAGATATCCATACTGGTGATACTTTATGCGATGAATCGGCTCCTATTATATTAGAATCTATAGATTTTCCTGAAACTGTAATTGGTATTGCAGTTGAACCGAAGACTCAAAAAGATATGGATAAACTTTCTATCGGCTTAGCTAAGTTGGCAGAGGAAGATCCGACATTTACAGTGAAATCTGATGAGCAAACTGGGCAGACCGTGATTTCTGGTATGGGTGAACTTCATCTTGATATCATTATTGATCGTTTGAGACGTGAGTTTAAAGTAGAATGTAACCAAGGTAAACCTCAAGTTAATTACAAAGAAGCTATTACTAAGACCGTAAACTTACGTGAAGTATACAAGAAGCAGTCAGGTGGTCGTGGTAAATTTGCCGACATCATTGTAAATGTTGGCCCAGTTGATGAAAGCTTTAAAGAAGGTGGGTTGCAGTTCGTTGATGAAGTAAAGGGGGGTAACATTCCTAAGGAGTTTATTCCGGCTGTTCAGAAAGGATTCTCTGCTGCTATCAAGAATGGTGTGTTGGCTGGCTATCCGCTTGACTCATTAAAGGTAACGCTGGTTGATGGTTCTTTCCATCCAGTGGATTCTGATCAATTGTCATTCGAAATCTGTGCTCAGATGGCATATAAAAGTGCTTGCGCAAAAGCAGGTCCCGTTTTGATGGAGCCTATCATGAAACTGGAAGTTGTAACTCCGGAAGAAAATATGGGTGACGTTATCGGTGATTTGAACAAACGTCGTGGGCAAGTTGAAGGCATGGAGTCAAGTCGTTCAGGTGCTCGTATTGTGAAAGCAATGGTACCATTGGCGGAGATGTTTGGTTATGTAACCTCTTTACGTACTATTTCTTCTGGGCGTGCAACTTCTTCAATGACATATTCTCATCACGCTCAAGTTTCTTCTTCTATTGCTAAAGCAGTATTGGAAGAGGTAAAAGGGCGTGTAGATTTACTTTAAAATATCTAAAGCAGCAGGCTAGCGAATGACTCTTAGCCTGTCGCTTTATCTTATTTATAACTATCTTAATTAAAAATTATAATGAGTCAGAAAATTAGAATTAAATTGAAATCTTACGACCACAATTTGGTTGATAAATCAGCTGAGAAGATTGTAAGAACTGTAAAAGCTACAGGTGCTATTGTTAGTGGTCCAATTCCTCTGCCTACGCACAAACGTATCTTTACTGTAAACCGTTCGACTTTCGTTAATAAAAAGTCTCGTGAACAGTTTGAACTCTCTTCTTATAAGAGATTGATTGACATTTATAGCTCAACAGCTAAAACAGTAGACGCTCTGATGAAGCTGGAATTGCCAAGTGGTGTCGAAGTAGAAATTAAAGTTTGATAATTAAAAATTAGTGAAATGCCAGGATTATTAGGAAAAAAAATCGGAATGACATCCGTTTTCAGTGCCGATGGTAAGAATGTACCATGCACTGTTATCGAAGCAGGTCCTTGTGTTGTTACTCAGGTTAAAACAGTGGAGAAAGATGGCTATGCGGCTGTTCAGTTGGGTTTCCAAGACAAAAAGGAAAAGCATACAACTAAACCGTTGATGGGTCACTTTAAAAGAGCTGGAGTAACGCCGAAGAGACACTTGGCTGAGTTCAAGGAATTTGAAACAGAATTGAATCTGGGTGATACCATTACTGTAGAAATGTTCAACGATGCTAACTTTGTTGATGTTGTTGGTACTTCTAAAGGTAAAGGGTTTCAGGGTGTAGTAAAAAGACATGGTTTTGGTGGCGTAGGTCAGGCTACTCACGGTCAGCATAATCGCGCTCGTAAACCGGGTTCCATTGGTGCTTGTTCATACCCGGCAAAAGTATTCAAAGGAATGCGTATGGGTGGGCAGCTAGGTGGTGACAGAGTCACTGTTCAAAACTTACAGGTATTAAAAGTAATCGCGGATCACAACCTTCTTTTGATTAAAGGTTCTATCCCGGGTTGCAAAGGTTCAATCGTATTAATTGAGAAATAATGGAAGTTAACGTATATAACATTAAAGGTGAGGACACTGGGAGAAAGGTTACGTTAAACGAATCTATCTTCGGAATTGAGCCCAACGACCACGCTATTTATTTGGACGTAAAACAATTTATGGCTAATCAGCGTCAGGGTACTCATAAGTCAAAAGAAAGAAGTGAAATCAGTGGTTCTACTCGTAAAATTGGTCGCCAGAAAGGTGGTGGTGGAGCACGTCGTGGTGATATGAATTCACCAGTACTTGTTGGTGGTGGTCGTGTTTTCGGTCCCAAACCAAGAGATTACTTCTTTAAATTGAATAAAAAAGTTAAGACATTGGCTCGCAAGTCGGCTTTGTCCTATAAAGCTCAAAACAATGCAATCGTTATTGTAGAAGACTTCATTTTTGAAGCTCCAAAGACAAAAGATTTCGTTGCAATGACAAAAAATCTTAAAGTTTCTGATAAAAAGCTGCTTGTTGTTTTACCGGAAGCAAATAAAAATGTATATTTGTCAGCTCGTAACATTGAGGGTGCTAATGTACAGACTATCTCAGGATTAAATACTTACAGAGTGTTAAATGCTGGGGTTGTTGTGCTTACTGAAAACTCATTGAAGGCTATTGACAATATCTTAATTTAAAAAGGAGGCTTAAATAATGGGAATTATTATTAAACCGTTGGTAACAGAGAAAATGACTGCAATTACAGATAAGCTGAATCGTTTCGGCTTTGTTGTACGTCCTGATGCTAACAAACTGGAAATTAAGAAGGAAATTGAAGCTCTTTATAATGTTACTGTAGTTGATGTGAATACTGTGAAGTATGCTGGTAAGAATAAAAGCCGTTATACTAAAGCAGGCATTATCAATGGTCGTACGAATGCATTTAAAAAAGCAATTGTAACATTGAAAGAAGGGGATACTATTGATTTTTATAGTAATATTTAATAAAAATGGCAGTACGTAAATTTAAGCCCACAACACCGGGGCAAAGACATAAAATTATTGGTACTTTCGAGGAAATTACTGCATCAGTACCAGAAAAGTCTCTTGTATATGGTAAGAAATCATCTGGAGGTCGTAATAGCGAAGGTAAGATGACAATGCGCTACATCGGTGGCGGTCACAGAAAAGTGATTAGAATTGTTGATTTCAAGAGAAATAAAGACGGTGTTCCAGCGGCAGTTAAAACTATTGAATACGATCCAAATCGTTCGGCTCGTATTGCATTGTTATTTTATGCTGATGGGGAAAAAAGATATATTATTGCTCCCAATGGATTGCAAGTTGGTGCGACTTTGATGTCAGGTGAAAATGCAGCGCCAGAGATTGGCAATGCTCTTCCTCTTCAAAACATTCCGGTGGGTACTGTAATTCATAATATTGAACTTCGTCCGGGTCAGGGTGCTGCTTTGGTTAGATCAGCAGGTAACTTTGCTCAGCTGACTTCTCGTGAAGGAAAGTATTGTGTAATTAAATTGCCTTCAGGTGAAGTGAGACAGATTCTTAGCACTTGTAAAGCTACTATCGGTAGTGTCGGTAACTCAGATCATGGATTGGAGAGTTCAGGTAAAGCTGGACGTTCTCGTTGGCAAGGACGTCGTCCTCGTAATCGTGGTGTTGTTATGAACCCGGTTGATCACCCGATGGGTGGTGGTGAAGGACGTGCTTCAGGAGGTCACCCTAGATCTCGTAAAGGATTGTATGCTAAGGGGCTTAAGACTAGAGCTCCTAAAAAACAATCGTCTAAGTACATTATTGAGAGAAGAAAAAAGTAATCTGATTAATTGAGTAAACTATGAGTCGTTCATTAAAAAAAGGTCCATATATTAACGTTAAACTTGAAAAGAGAATTCTTGCAATGAATGAATCAGGCAAGAAAGTCGTAGTAAAGACTTGGGCCAGAGCTTCAATGATTTCGCCTGATTTTGTAGGCCATACTGTTGCAGTTCACAATGGAAATAAATTTATTCCTGTTTATGTTACCGAAAATATGGTAGGACACAAGTTGGGTGAGTTCGCTCCAACTCGTACATTCAGAGGACACGCTGGTAACAAGAAAAAATAACAGGATCATTTGAAATAATAAAGTAATAAATATAATGGGAGCAAGAAAAAAGATATCGGCTGAAAAAAGAAAAGAAGCCCTTAAGACCATGTATTTTGCTAAATTGCAAAATGTTCCTACTTCTCCGCGTAAGATGCGTTTGGTTGCAGATATGATTCGCGGTATGGAAGTGAACAGAGCACTTGGTGTTTTGAAGTTTTCTTCAAAAGAAGCTGCTGCAAGAGTAGAAAAATTGCTTCGCTCTGCAATTGCTAACTGGGAGCAGAAAAACGAACGTAAAGCAGAAAGTGGAGAATTATATGTAACTAAGATTTTTGTTGATGGTGGTGCAACTCTGAAAAGAATGAGACCGGCACCTCAGGGTAGAGGTTACAGAATTCGCAAACGTTCAAATCACGTAACATTGTTCGTTGGTTCTAAAAGTAATAACGAAGATCAAAATTAAGGTAGATGGGACAAAAAGTTAATCCAATAAGCAACCGTTTAGGAATTATCAGAGGATGGGATTCTAATTGGTATGGTGGAAATGATTACGGAGATTCTTTGCTGGAAGATAGCAA
>NZ_JAQVBV010000130.1 GCF_028690125.1 Bacteroides sp.
CAGGCTGGCAAGCTATCTGCTGGAGAAAGAAACGATTACCGGCGAGGAGTTTATTAAAATCCTCCGGGAGTATGACGAGGCGAAAGCGTAACGCATACAGGCGACGCGGGCGGGGCAATAGCTCCGCTCGCGTTTGATAGGGTAAGAGGGCCCCACCGGCTAAGCCGGTGGGGCTGATTCCGTACCCGATAACGGTCCGGCTGAAATGCACTGTGCCACCCTGTACAATAAGCAGAAAGCCAGCTGCACAAAGCGAAAAAACTATTGATTTTTCAAAATCGCTCTTGCATTTTAGGCGGAATTTTGCTATAGTATATTTCGCTGGCACCGAAAGAGAATGTCGGCAGTTATTCCAGACGGGGCATTAGCGCAGTTGGTAGCGCGCTACATTCGCATTGTAGAGGCCAGGAGTTCGAATCTCCTATGCTCCACCATAAAAGGACGTCAATCTCGATACGAGGTTGACGTCCTTTTTGTTATGATGGGAACGGTTGATTTATAAGGGTTCTAGCAGTTTGAATACTTTTGTCCAGTACTTTTGAAACGTTTTTCAAGCTGTTGATAGTGACAATATTTACCACCCAGTTTACATCATTACACTAATGCTCCGGTAAATGCACCCAAATGCACCCAAAATCTGTGACAGTAAGCGCCAAGCTGCGTCATGTATCAAATGCCCGCATTTTGCTTCCACCGTCCCTGTTCCGATCTTGCTTATGTACCATCGTATGTGGGTCTCACGGCATTAAGTAGGTACGGCGTGGGTTTGTCGCTTACGCGATGAAACTACTGTTAGGGGTTTGTGGCTTCTTGGCTTTGTTCACATATTACATGTCCATTGATTAGAATTTCTCTAATAATTTCAAAGATTATTACGAAGTTATCAAAATCTACAAACTCAAATGGAGAATGGTGGCTTGCTATCATTTCAGCAAAGTCTTTCTTTGTAAGTGCGATATTTATCGTGTTTCCTTTTTCTGCCTTAAATACATCATCATCAATTATATCGATTTTCCCGCTCCCACACTTATTTTTACTTTTTCTACCACAATGAATACCATCTCCCATACCATTGTTATCGAATTCATCACCGAAGTACAATCGTCTATTATTACCATCGGGGCATGCGACTTCTCGTTTAATAACATCATCAGGATAGTAATGTTCAATGGATATCAACGGTGTCCTTGTTCTCATCGCAGGAACTGGAATGATGAAAGAATACGTTTTTGAATCCACCTCAGTTTTGTGAAATTTATAACGTTTAGAAATACTTGCCGCGTCAGATACTGGAGGTTCTGCTGCTAAGTCCTTCGTTTCGCTTGGTTTATCCGCATCAGCAATGAAAATTGCAATATTATCCCTTTTAATTTTTGCGGTACCTTTACATAAAGCGCACAATTGCGAGTCGCCCAAATCAGTTGAATATTCTAAGAACTCAATATCCATCCCTGTAAACATGCTGGCATACTTCTCTGTAGATTTTAAGTATATGAATGCAGCTTTCAAATGAACCCAGTCAGTTTTCCCTTCAGTAATAATGAGCGGCTTACTCTTTGATGAATTGATCATCGCGGTGATCTCGGATTGGTATTTCTGAGTAGAAGCTAGATATTCATAAGCCTTTTGAAACTCGGAAAACATCTCTGCGCTTGTTTCTCTGCCATCAGGCATTTGGAATAGTTCGTAGCCATCAGAGCCGAATAGTTTCTCCATTCCAAGGATGAAAAGTGGAGAATGTGATGTTATAACAAATTGGACTTTTGGGAAACGTTTTAACAATTTTGGAAGAATATCTCTCTGTAGACTGCTATGTAGGTGTAGCTCTATTTCATCGATAACAACAATTCCAGAAATATTACCCAGTTGAATGCTCTTATTAACATCATTATAATCAGCATAACGAATTATTGTTGTGAAGAGATTAAACAATGCCATCTGACCAGTAGATAGTGAGTCAAAGGTTGGGATCACAACATTTCCCGAATTTTTCTCTACAATCCTAAATCGTCCAGAAGTTTTATCACCCCGCAGATTTAACTCAAAGCATACATCCTTGCCAAGGATGTCAGTTAGTATTTGTTCAACATTTTGACGAGCAATCATAAGTGGCGTGAGATTGCCTTGATTGAAACGAGGAGCAAATTTATATCCAAGGGTTATTGACCCATTGTCTGAGGTAAGGATGTTCTGTACTACCTCGGCACGGGAATCCACAATAACATCTAAAAGCCATTTAAGGTTATCATTAACCGGATTAAATACAGTTATTGGTGTATAGAGAGTTCCCGAGAATTTTTCACCTAACAATAAATGCTCTGACTCCGATATGGTATGGTATGAGTCCGCGAGCCAATTTGGTTTTTCATATCGGTCTGGGGGAAAATAGCAAATAACATTGCTGGAAAAGATCTGCTCAATAGCATCTTTTTGATCATTGTTAATTACTTGGTTTACATAAGTAACATTTTTGTGGTTTTCGGAATCCTTTGTCCATTTCAACGAGGCATTCAACGGAGTGTTATTGAACTGCTCGCTATTATAGGCATCCCAGTTCTTGTTACCGCCCTTGAAAACATATTCAAGTTTTTTCCCGTCATTAGAAAACCGCAAATACACCGCCATATACGCTTTGCCCGGAGATATCTGAATGGACGAAATGGTTTTATAAAACTTCGTAGTCAAACCATCACAAACAGATACATTCGTAAAGACCTTGTTTCCGATTTCATAGAAGGCGTCCACAATGTTTGATAACAAAATAGATTTTCCGCTTCCGTTTTCGCCAACAAAAATAATAGGTTTTGGATCCCCGTTTTTATGAAATGATAAAGGTATGCTCAGATTGTGAACAGCGCCGACATTTTGGTAATTAACATATTCTAGGTACATATCGAACCTCCGAGTACATGAAATAATACAAAAAGCGCTGCCCCATCTCAGTGGTCTAGAAATAGTACAAGAATGCTGTGACCATTCGAATGCTCTGACAACATTGTTAACAATATAATCCGATCGACAGATTATGTCAATTGGGGAAACCAATCTTACACAAAAATACCAGTTTAAATACTGATTCCGTTTCTATACTTAAACTTTATACCCCCATCCCTACCCACGGTCCCCTTGACCACTAGCAACATCCAAAGCTGCTCATTCCAAGCGTCAAGAACGAGCGGGCTAGTTGCAAGCGCGTCGATGAACCCCCGCAACTCCCGCTCGCGATTCACCTTGTCCGCGCGCTCGGCGTTCAGCTTCTCAAGCCGTGAAATTGCCTTCTGATGCCTGGCAACCAAGCTATCATACCTGTCATTGT
>NZ_JAQVBV010000067.1 GCF_028690125.1 Bacteroides sp.
ACGCAAGCGCCTCGGTTATCGAACTCCAGACGACCTTTTCGAAGACTTTCTTGACTCTATTTATGCTGCTTAATTTAAACTACTGTTCTACTTTACCAAAGTGTTCAACTTGCACTTGCAATTTGCGCTCAAAATCGAATTTTCTAAAAGCCAGTTATTACATGCTAGTAGTAACTGGCTTTCGTGAATTTATGCCTTATTAACTCTGTATTGTATGGGATCAGCTTTTAGTCGACTTTACTTGCGCTAACACATTGTTGGCATTATTTGCAACGCTTGAATCTACTCGCTTATTCAACACGGTTATTAAACTTTTCAACTGTTCTTCGGTTAACCCCGTATTGGAGCCGATTCTAAAATGAGCTTGTAGTTGCGGGTTTACACCTTCCATACTGGCTAAGGCGGCAATAGTTGCGACCTCTCTAGTTTGAAAATCCAACACATCACGTCCGAATATATCCCCAAACAAATGTCCTTTTAAAAACTGATCAATAGCCGGAGCAAAGGTAAACAGCGGGCCACGTACTGGGCCTTTGGATATTTGCGTTTGAATGTTTGTGCCAAGTTCAATACTGCTTTTATCAGTCGGCAATGCACTGGCTTCCCTGCCTTCCTCATCCTGAATCCCTTTTGCTTTTCGTTCATCCATAACTGTCATGAATGTGCTGATACCGTTTAAACTGCGAGGAAACCCAGTATAAGCATACATTTGCACCAGTACTTCTTTGATTTCATTCACGGTTAATCCCGCATCTAGTCCTTCATTTAGTGCAACTTTTAACTCCGCTAAATCGCCTTTAGCAGTAAATGCCGCAATCGTCACAATTGCAGCTTGCTTTTCATTTAGTCCCTGCTTTTCAGCTTCCACACTCTTCGCCTCCGAAATAGTAGTAAAATGAACCATTGAGAAAACAAGTCCCACCAAGAGTAGCATAATTGTTTTTTTCAAAAGCCTTCCTCTCCCTACATAATAAATATTACTTTTTATCGATAATCTTAATAGAGGCAAACCAGCTGCTTAACTCGTTTTTTGAGGTTCCTTCACTAAAGCGCTTTCCTGCTACCCATTTTGCTGAGCTAGAACACAAAGGACGAAGTGCATCAGCACTAGAGCCAATCTCACTACTTGCAGAAGTGCAAATTGGCACAATGGTCTTGTTTGAAAAATCATAGCTTTCCACAAACGTATCTATAATTCTTGGAGCTTGCCCCCACCAGATCGGATATGCGAGTACAATCGTATCGTATTTTTCAAAATTGGCTGCTTTTCCTGAAATGGCTGGACGAGCATTGGCGTTTTTCTGTTCTACTGTTGCTCGTGTAGATTCATCATTATAATTTAGATCGTTTTTGGTATAAGGAACTTGCGGTACAATTTCATACAGATCTGCCTGAAGCACCTCTGCTGTATTTTTGGCGAGGGATTGTGTATGTCCAGTACTTGAAAAATACGCCACTAAAATTTTCCGCTGTTCTCCTTGTGGCTGCGTTTGATTTTTCCCGCTCGCCTCCGATTGCGCTCCTTCAGAGGGTTGAGCTTTCTCCGTTGCAGTGGTACTCCCACAGCCCGTAAGAGCAACAAGTAATAAACAGGTTAGAACAACCAATGCGGATATTCGTTTCTTAATCACCATTAACCGTTTCCTCTCCTTTCAATCTTTCGCTTTTCGCTGCAGCGTATAGGCTACAACTGCATACAGGCCCATGATACTGATTAGTAGTAAAATAAATATTCCCCAAGAAGTTTGTGTCGCGGCAGTAGCAAAAATATGTTTCAATTGCAAGCGATCACCGATACGATTCATTATGGAACCATAAATGCCGCCAATGCATAGGAGCAACATAAAGCAAGAACAACCGATGTGATACGTCATCGAATGGCTATTCCACTGAAGCGCCTTAATAAATCGTTGCCATAGTCCTTGCCAGTGAAGACCGATATGAAACCCCAAAAGAAGTATCATCCAGTAGGGGAATGATACATGCAACTGATGGATGATTATATTACGTTGCATTGAGAGCGGAATCATGTCTTTAAAGACATGATTGGAAATACAGATCCCTGACAATAATACCGTTAGGCTGCTGATGACGAGCAGTATGTTGACGAGCATAGTCAGGCTACGCAGGACAGTCCATTTTCCCTGTAACAATGCTTTAAACCATTTCCGATTCCAGAAAAGGTGCAAAAGTATCGCCAAAATCCAGATAATGCCGCCTATTTCGTGGAGGATCTTCGGCAAATACTGAAAGCTCATGAGCAGCAAAAAGGCCATCCATATTGCCACGTTCAAACTAAGCCTTTTCATGGACGTTCTCCTTAAAGGCTTGCTCCAATTTTATACGCTTGGTTGCCAAAGTCCGATTTTTCTACTAGAGAACGAGAACCACAGCCTATCGCTAAAACGGTACCGATATTATCCCAGTTCATATAGCGCACCAACGTACCGTAATGGTCTGCTAGTGCGCTCATGGTCCAATCTGCACTGTTATACGCCGTTGCCATGAGAACCGATTTTTTGCCATGGAGTTTTCCGGTACGCGAATAGAAGCGATCCACAACAATCTTCAACTGGGCGGACATGCCGTAATAGTAGAGCGGGGTAACCAGAACCAACATATCCGCTTCCAACATTTTCGGCATAAGTTTTTGTTCGATCGCGTCCTGGAAAATGCAAGGACCATCCATCTGACATTTGTCACAGCCGCGACAAGGATGCGTATCCTCGTTGGCTGCATCAAAGGTAAATACCTCATGTCCGGCGCTTTTAGCCCCTTCTATGAATTTGTCCGCTAAATAAATGGACGTCGATTCATTTTTCGGATGCGGACTGCTACTGATAACTACAATCTTCATGCTCTTACCTCCTGATACACTTCCTTTAACCGGAATGTCACCCTCTGATTTTTTTGTAGAGTCGGATAAAGCGGCCAAGCCACAGCCGCTTAAAAGGAGTGTCATGGCCCCCACTCCGCCAATTTTCAGAAACTCTCGCCTAACCATACTCTCTTCCTCCTCATTCTGGTTTTATAGTTCCCTCACGCATGACGTGCCGCAAATAATCCAACCGTTCCAATTGACGTTCTTTTAAGTGAATTTCTTCTAAGGTTTTACCGCGCTGCTTGTTTAACATTGATAATCTAGCACCTTGGGTCTTTTCCCCTTCGAGGAGTAGTTTCATGTATTCTTCAACTGCTATCGTGTCAAAGCCAATATCATGAAGCGCCATAATCATGCTCAGACGTTCTAAATCTTGCTCATCATACTGCCAATCCGCCATGGCAACCTTTACTGCACCACACAGTCCCCAGGACTGATATTCGTCTAAAATAGTGATTGGAATTTGATATCTTCTACTTACTTCATCCTTGGTCAAATGCATCCCCTCTTCACAAAACTATCCGTTTCCTACTTTACAAAATTGCTTCAAAAATAGCTAATGCTTATAGTAAATGGTTGTCCATTCATTTTTTGCATATCTATTGCAGGCTGAACGGCAAATAGATTTCTAGTGTTGACTGACGCTTCCAGAAAATAAAAAACAGGTGCCCATTGCTGAGCACCCACAATCTATATAGTCTATGAATTTCTTCTAAGTCGGTGACGTTGTCAGTAGCAATTCCTTTTTACATGTCTTCACAAATTGAATAAACGCCTGCACAGCTTTCGAGTATACTTGATGTTCTTGCCAGACCAGAACGGAGCTTAACTCTAGCTTAGGAACCATAGGAATAAATTTCAATCCGGGGTAGTGGCAATGCAGGTTCAAGCCCAGTGCCACTCCCATTCCTTGGCGTACCATCATAGCCCCGTTATATAGCAAATTATAGGTAAGAACGACATGCATTTGCTTGGCGTAATCCCCAAACCAACTGACAATTTCACTGTCTACTTTCATATTTCTGGTGGTAATGATGGGCACTTTGGCTAAATCTTGCGGCAGCAAAACCTTCGCTTGCGCCAAAGGGGAATCGTCCCTTACCAAGACACCCCACTCTTCTTTTTGCTGCATACGTACAAAATTATATTTACTAACATCAACCGGTTCCAACATCAATCCTAAATCTAAAACACCTTGTTCCAGCCAGTCTTTAATATCTTGAGTATAACTGCTGTGCAAGTGAAACTTAACCAACGGATGTTTTTGTTGAAAAGAAGATACCAAGGATCCTAATTCTTGAATACTCAATAACTCTCCACAACCGATGGATATTTCTCCGCTGACCGTTTCTTCTTGTTGTGACAATTCCAATTTCATTTTTTCCGCTAACTGTACGAGCTCGCTAGCTCTGCGACGAAAAAGCATGCCTTCCGTCGTAAGATAAATAGTATGGTTGCTTCGACGAAATAATTTTACGCCTAATTCTTGTTCTAGCTGAATAAGCTGCCTAGACAGCGTCGGTTGGGAAACATGAAGAATTTGTGCTGCCTTCGTGATATTCTCTTCTCTTGCAACCATCAAAAAGTAGTTCAATATTCGAAAATCCACAGAAAGCCTCCTTGTCTATTAATTCTTCACAATTCAATTTACCTTTTTCTTCTTCTACTCTACTCCATTGCTCAAATATCCTTGTCTACAAAGAACTCCACTATCTCCTTTATCCATGCTTTATAAAATCAGCCCTCATATTAAGCATTTTCTTTGACAGTTATTTGGCTCTTGAACAGAATTTTATTGCTTGCATGTTATTGAACACCTCAATAAGAACGGGAGTGGATGACGGATAAATTAGGAACTTTATAAGCATATCAGTACATATGCACACTACTTTAAATTCAAAACCACCGTTTCGATAATCATAAACACATTTTCAAGATAGCAACGATGTCTTTCTCATTTAACAATACATAGGAATATTTGTTCAATCCCGTATGCTTAACTGCATGCTTTGCCATCGCTTCAAAATGTGTTTCACCAATGTTTACTTCAGAAAGAGTCATTGGAATAGCTAATTTTTTGAAGAAACTTTCTAAGCATTTAATACCTTCGTTTGCTTGTTCAAACTTATCAAGTTTTTCATCTACATTCCAAACGTTAACCGCAAAAGTTGCAAATTTATCCACTGTATTTTCATTTAATACATACCGCATCCATTGTGGTGTAACAATGGCTAACCCAACACCGTGGGTAATATCATAATAAGCCGAAAGCTCATGTTCAATATAATGACAAGACCAGTCATGTGCTTTTCCAGCATTACAAAGTCCATTTATTGCCAAAGAACTTGCCCACATTAAATTTGCACGGGCTTCAAAATCCCTTGGCTCTTCTAATGCTATTGGCGCAAATTGAATAACGGTTTTTAACAGCGCTTCACAGATACGATCTGTTAGAAATGTTTTTTCCGAACCAAAGTACACCTCCATAACATGTGACATAATATCTACGCTTCCTGCTGCAGTTTGAGCTTCCGGAACGCTAAACGTATTTTCCGGATCCAGGACCGAGCACTTAGGGAGAAGGCCAGAGTTAATTATTGTCAGCTTTTCGCGAGTTTCTAGATTAGAAACAACGGCTGCAGAATCCATTTCACTTCCCGTTGCAGCAAGTGTGAGCACAGTACATACGGGTAACGTTTTCCCAATTGAACCATCTGCTGCATTCAATACCATATCCCATGCATCGCCTTCATAAAAGGTTGCTGCAGCAATCGCTTTAGCACAATCAATTGTACTGCCACCGCCAACAGCCAGCAATACCTCAATGCCTTTTTCGCGACAAACTTCAACCCCTTTACGCACCGTTTCAACACGTGGATTTGGCTCTACTCCACTCAATTCATGAATTTCAAAATCCTTTAATTCAAACAATAACTTATCATATAAACCGCTTTGCTTAATACTCCCTCCACCAAATACAAGCAGTACTTTTTTCCCGTACACTTGCATTGCTTTAGGTAGATTTTTCAATTGATTTTTCCCGAATAATATATCCGTTCCCACACAAAATCTAAAATTATTCATGATTTTTCTCCTTATCAAGTTTCAAGCATTTCCCTGCAAAATCACCTGTTTTATAGTATGAATATGTTGGAAACTCAAACAATATCGGTTTCAATATATTATAGTCAATTTTGCCCTCAGCATTCAAAATACTTTCTTCTGCCAACGTAGCACTAATTTCTAGAACGAAATTATCAAAAGCTATTGTTTCATATATATCCTCTACGTGACATTCCATTACAAGCAGCGATTCCTCAAGAATGGGAGCTCCAAATTCTCCAATATGCCAAGAAAACACTTCCGATTTATCAATCTTAAAACCACTAACACTTCCAACATAATCCGCCTTAGGCAGTAGTTTTTCATCTACAATGTTTACTGAAAGCACTTTATTTTCGCGCACGCCTATATTGGTATAATGGTTTTTCATAGAGCTTAACATCAATCTATCATGACCAATAATTCCTACGTGTCCTGCAATTAACCAGTTTGGTTTCCCTTCTATCATGGTTCCAACAACCACTAATGGCATTGGGTATAGTGCCATAACCTTTCCTAAGTTCTTTTTCACAAGTAAGTCCTCCTATCCTTTGTTCATATTTCTTGATTTAGTTGAAAGTTATTCTTATACTTAAACACCATATAATCAACTAATTATTTAGCTTGTTCTCAGAAAGCAATTGACCACCAAATCCAATATTGTTTTGCTCGTTTTCTTTTAGCACTACAATGAAAGCTTGTTTTGGTATATCCATTACTGTTGCTGCTATATTGGTGAGCTCACTAACCAGTTTACTTTTTTGTTCTTTATTTAAAGTTCCAGCTTCTACTGTTATTACCGGCATCACTCTCACTCCCTCTCTTTAGACTTGCCTACCTAACAAACTTTGTTTCAACTATCTATTGATCTTCCTCAATTATTGTGCTGCCAAGTGCGACTAACATCAGAACCACTCCAACAACACATACTCCCTGCCACTTAAACCAATTCCAGGCTAATGCACCTAGCAAAGACCCCACAGCCGCACCAATAAAATTACTTACAACAAATACGGTGTTAATTCTACTTCTTTCATTGGTGCTTAAAGCGTAAATTCTAGTTTGATTAGAAACTTGTGCTCCTTGAATACCAAAATCTAATAAAACTACTCCTACAATAATCCCAAAAAGCTCACCCTCGAAAAAAGAAAGAATAATAAAAGATAAGATCCCAATTGAAACACACTTAACCGCAATAATTCGAGGCTCTCTGCTATCATTTAAACGACCAATAAGCGATACGCCTAAAGCCCCGGCCGCCCCCAACAGTCCAAATAACCCGATTTGATCACTATGCATATAATAAGGTGGATCTTCTAATAAAAAAGTGAGGGTCGTCCAAAATGCACTAAATGCACCAAACAACATAGCTCCTGAAATTGATACTCGCCTCAACATACTATATTTAGAAATTATGCTAAATACAGACCTCAAAAGCGCTCTATATGTTAGTTTTTCACTTACTCCCGTAGCAGGCAAAGAAAAATACAAAACTAAGGCTAATGAACACATCAGAATAGACGCAAATACGAACATATACCGCCAGCCGATAATATACCCAACATAGCCAGCTACAGTTCTTGCTACCAAAATTCCAATTAACAATCCACTTACAACTAAGCCAACTGCCCTCCCTTTTTCTTCAGGTTTCGACAGCTGTGCAACAAGTGGTGTTATTATTTGTGGAACAACCGTGGTTAAGCCGACTGCAAAGCTTGCAACATACATCCAAGTCAAATTAGTAGCTGTAGCAACACCTAAAAGAGATAACGCTACAGCTACTAGCAACATTAAAATTAACTGTTTCTTTTCTCTTATATCACCGATAGGTACAAATAAGAATATTCCGCAGGCATATCCTAATTGCGTCAATGTCGATATTATACTAACCGCTTGCGAATCTGTATTAAAACTTCTAGCAATCTCAGCTAACAACGGCTGGTTGTAATAAAGGTTTGCTACCGCAAGCCCTCCTGCAACGGTGAGCAAAAAGATTATTTTTTTTGACAAATAGACACTACTATTTAACATTTCATTCTTTACACCAATCACGTAGGTTCCAGCTTTCTTTAATATATAGTCTATACACTAGCCCCAAGTGTGTTTGCCAGCTCGGGAAAAGAAGTATTTAGTAAGTGCTCTCGTGTGGGACAACCCGCAGCTAAAATACTTCCTTGATCTTCCCACTTCATATAGCGACAAAGACATTTGTAATGCCCTAACAACCCATCCATCACCCAATCAACCTTACTTCCGCTTGCCGCAAGAAGCATCGTACTTTTCTTTCCTTGCAATGCTACATTTTGAGAATAAAAGCGTTCAATAACACATTTCAATTGTCTAGTCATTCCAAAGTAATATATTGGCGTAACTAAGACCAGTACATCAGCAGCTACCAATTCCGGACTAAGACGTTCCATTGCGTCTTCAAATATGCATTTTCCACTATTCTCTTTGCAGTATTCACACCTATTGCATGGCTTTACATTTTCAAATGCGCTGTCGAAGCGATTCACTAAATGCCCCTTACTTTTAGCCCCTTGAATAAACTGTTCGGCCAAAAGTGCTGTTGTTCCGTTTCTATGAGGGCTACCAGTCAAAACTAGAATTTTTTTTGCATGCTCATTTTTCACTATATTCTCAGCTGTACTGTTGTTAATTCTATCCAGTGAACATCCCAAAGTAGCTCCACTCGCTATCGCAAGCATGCTTCCTCCTGTTACCTTTAAAAAGTTCCGCCGCGATAATACCCGACTTTCATTATTCATCTTCAAACACCTCTTGTTCTTTAGCGCAATATCACTTACAAAAGTTCTGCAAAGCACTTTTCAGCCAAGTAATATGAAATGCCAAATGGGCCAACCCGCTGACTAATAGAACATACGAACACCACACATGGAAATCAACAAGCGTTTTAGCATCAAACATACCAAAGAAACGAAAATGAAACATAAATCCACTTGCAATACAACCTAAAGAAGATACTAGTAAAACAAGATCAATAATAAGATTTTTATGCAGTTTAGACATAATACCCTTCTTTCTAGTTGGAACTAGTCAATGCTTAATACTCAAATACTTGCCGCTAAAACATATACCTGTTGGAGATAACTAGTCTTCTCAATATCAGCTGGTGTCGTACATCCCTTAGCCAAAATCATTCCTCTATTTGACCAATTCATATAACGACAAATAGATTGATAGTGATTTACTATGCCGTCCGTAGCCCAATCTTCATGCTCAGCAACTGCTGTCAGCAACACCACCTCTTTATCTAGCAACAGTTTGTTAAATGCATGAAATCTATCAATTACTCCCTTGAGGTAAGAACTCATATCGAAATAATATAATGGCGTGACAAAAACAACTAGATTTGCTTGAATTAGTTTTGGCTTCAAATACTCCATTGAATCTGCAAATAAACACTGCCCTTCATGGCTTCGGCAATATTCACAACCAGTACAGGCAGTTACATTTTCAAACGCTGCATCAAATCTATACACTTCATTTCCTCTACTGCGCGAACTATTGACAAATTCTTCTGCCATGCGCGACGTAGTTCCACTTTTATGCGGGCTTCCTGTAATTACAACAATTTGCTTCAATGCTCTTTCCTCCATTTTGATTATCAATCCCAATAGAAAAATACTATTTTTTCACCACTCTACTCTCTTTCGTGGAGTGAACGTTCATTCTATATGTGGCAAAAAATCTTAATTACTAATACCAAAGTGAAGCTATTCCACCCTTCTGGTTGCACTGCTACACTCTTATTTTGATATGCCACTCGACCTAATGCTCTTGACTATATAATTCAAAATTACTTTCTTATCCCGTCCCAGATGGCCACGATTCCTTCATTAAGAATTTCATCCGATGGTTTATCATCACTAAATAGATACATACTCACTAATGACCGTGTTGCACCATACGTAAATGTATTGATCAAATCTAGAGGGAGGTCTTTAATTAACTCCTCTTCTTTGGCGCGAATAAACAATTTAGTCGCCGCCTCAAACATGCGCAATCCTTCTTGACGAGTAGCTACAGTAATTAGAGGAGAAGTTGCATATTGCTCCATAAACAAAAAATCAATAGGATTCTTTAAGAAATAATCAACGATGGTCCTCAATAAATGCAAAAAGCTTTTTCGAACCGGCATATTTTCAATATAATTTTTAAAGACATAGGAGGCCAAACGAGCCTTCACGTGAATATAAAGTTCGTTAATCAAATTTTCTTTGCTTGGAAAATAACGATAAATAGTACCAACACCTATATTGGCCTTTTGAGCAATTTGAGACATGGGAGTTCCATGAAAGCCTTGTTCAGATATTAGCTCTAAGGTAGCTGCTAAAACAGCTGCTTTCTTATCTTTCATTTATATCGACTCCTTAACATTCTATCGGAATGAGGATTCATTATTAATGAGCAATTTAGCTTATCTATCGATTTTTGTCAAGCAACTTTCCTCCTATATTCTTTCTCATGTGAAAAACTTCAAGAAAAACAGACAACATCCTAGTGCATATAAAAGCGTTCAATTTAGGCCTTTACTACTTAACACTATAGCGGTTGGCTGATTTTCTATCGAATGTTGTTTCATAATCATAGCTTCCACACTCTCGCAGAAGTTTTTATAATTTGAAGAGTGAATGTATCGCTCATACGCTGTTTGATTTTCATAAATTCCCATTGTATGAATTCTCCCTGGATTATCTTTTTCAGCAGTTGCAAATAGACCCAAAACTCCTTCGTCATCGTTCACGGCTCGTTGCATCTCTTTTCTTATTAAGTTTTCATATTCATCGATTTTATCACTTTTTACTACAATTAAGTCCATATATACAGAGCTTCCTGTCCCAGTGCTTTTCTGCTCAAGTACAATGGGCTTTGCTTCTAAAATTATGAGCTTAGAAAGAAAATTGGCCCGTTCCAGCTGATACAGCTTAAATCCATTGCTAGACCGATGTATTTGATAAGCATTTTCATCTTCATAGATTTCTAATATACGCAGCAGATTCGAGTTATGCTTATCAACTCCACCATATAAAGCATATGTGCCAAGTTCTTTGGCCGCAGTAGGAGCTACATTTTTAACTCCCAAAGACAATATTTGAGGCATGTGCCCTTCGGTTGCCTCTACGACGGCCCAATGGACAAATGGCATTTTCCCTTCTGGTGTTTGTATTGGATTCGCATAAATAGATGAGCTAACTGTTAAAAGTCCTCCTAAAAGGATCATTGCATATTTTTTAAATTTTATCTTTTTCATTTGCGCTCTCCCTTCCATATTTCAGCTCTTAACTATTTCTAAAAATTGTACATATATCTTACTGTTTTTCTCTTTTGCATTTGAATTCAATATCTTTTCAATAACCATAGCGAGAAATTTTCCCATCCAACCGTTCTACTGTCTTTTTCATTTCTTCTATTTTTTCCATAATATTTTTGCGGTGTTCTATCAGAAGATTTCTACGACGCTCAATCGTTCTATCCCCTTGCTGAAACAAATAAAAGTATTCCATTAGTCTTTTTATGGATAGTCCTGAGTCACGCATACATTTAATAAATTCAACACGACTGCAGTCTTCCTCCGTATACTCACGATTCCCACTTTTATTTCTTCTCACTGTTGGAATTAATCCAATGCGCTCGTAATAACGTAGTGTGTCTGCTGAAATTCCAACTTTTTCACTTACAGTCGCAATTGTCATCTCCGTATCCTTTCTTTCATGTATTTCAATTTCAAAACTAAAACCTACTCTCCAATTTGAATTTTGCTCAGCCAATTTATAATATTCTGCTTCTCATTTTCCACATTACTTCCATTTGCAGCAAAGCCGTTAAGAACCAGTGCCCTGGGGAGCAGTTTTTGAATGTCGCTAACACTGTTAACTTCCCCGTTCCCACCATGTGTACAAAATGGTATGAGAGTTTTATTCGTAAAGTCATTTTGTATTAAAAACGATGTCACTGGCGGTGCAATGGTTCCGCGCCAAATGGGATAGCCCACAAAAATTAAATCATAATCTTTGACGTCATAAATAATTGGTTTTAATATTGCCTTAATTCCTTGTGTAATTTCTGGTTTAGCTTGTTCTGCAATTTTTTCATCTTCTTTAGGGTAAGGCTCCACTGTTTGCAATTCTAGTAAATCACCTCCAACATTTTCTTGTATTACTTGAGCCAGTTCACGAGTATCACCAGAGCGCGAATAGTAAACAATCAATATTTTTCTTGCTGTATCTGCACTTGGCCTTTGCTCATCCTGCTTCGAAGCACAGAAGCTAGTGCCCATTCCACAGCCGCTGAGCAAACAAAGAAGTAGTGCCACCATTACTACAGCCACGCATCGCTTCATTAACCCCACCACATTTTCATAAATTTTTACACATAATACGCTGCTTCACAACTTGAATCTCTTTAAACTCACGGTTCTGAAATAAAAATGCCCTTCAAATAACCTGCTAATACTCCTCTAAGAACCACCTTACTTACAGTGTATTTGTATTAAACAACCAGCGGAATGAACGTTCATTTTATTGTTCTTAAAATACCTAAAATTTTTTTCTTTGTCAAGTTTCTAAATCGATTTTATCAAATAACATATTTTCCTCTTGACTTCGAGCAAACTTAAAGTTGTATCATTAATTCCGAGTAAACCTATTCCTTTTTTCAAGGAGGCTACCGCCAATGAACTTTTCTCGTTTAGCACTATTTACTTTTCTTTCTTTATCGGTTGTTGTTTTCGCCTGGCTAGGAGAAACTTTTATTATTAAGACGACCAGTATAGTATCCGCTTGGAGCGCCTGCAAAACAACGGCTCAATCGAATCAACCACAAGCAACCATACATTATACCAAAGATAGTCCTGCTTCTTTGAAGCCAACTCTCACTTGGACTAAAGTAGAAGGTGCCGTTGCTTACGAATTAGAGCTACTAACTCAAATTCCAGAAAACGCTAATCGCCCTGCTCCAACACCATATTGTCTTTTCTCGACAACTAAAATTTATGTCAATGGATACAATGCTGACTTATCACCTTATGATACATCAGCTCTATATTGGCGTGTGCGGGCTTTAGATTCCAAAGGAAAACCACTAAGTCAGTTCTCTAGTGCCGAACCACTCTCAGTCGATTTTTATCATAATTCTCTGCAAAAACCTCTTATCACATCTATCTTTAATCAAAGTCCTGGAGGAATACTGCTCTATCCTGTTTATTCTTGGATTCCCATCGCAGGGGCTGAAAAATATGAAGTGGAAATTTTGGACGCTCCTCCGGAAAATCCCAATAGCACGTCACCTTCTTCGCATCGCATTTCTGCCGCAATCGCTAGGGGATTTGATTATTATGACACAACAGCTAGAACAGCAGAACAACCATTTTATTGGCGTGTCCGAGGACTAACTGCTGAAGGGGATCCTGTAGGTGTTTTTTCTGATACCGGAACGTTTACCGTCTCTCCGCACTCGTCCATTGAAGTTGCAACTTATGGGGATAGTATTACCCATGGCGGTGGAAGCATTTCCTATTCACCAGCTGATTGGGAGTACAGTTACCAACATTACCTGACCTTTCCTACTATGAATCTTGGGAAAAGCGGTGACACTAGCGAAGCGCTTGTAGAACGTTTTGACGAAGATGTATTGCCATTCCAACCGCAATATCTGCTTATTATGGGCGGAACTAATAGCCTTCGCGGCGGTACATCAGCTTCTGAAGTTATAGCCGACCTTAGCGAATTGAAAGAAAAATGTCTTGTTCATGGTATAAAGCCTATTTTTTTAACCCTTCCGCCGGTCAATCCTGCTCACATAAAAGAAGTCTTTGATGAACCCACAGTATCCAACTGGCAAGAGCAATTTCGCTTGGTTAACCAATTTATTCGCACCCAAACACATATTGATGTAGCACGCGACATAGGTTCTTCTCAAGGTGTGCTTTTACCTAACTTAGCCGTTGATGGCTTACATTTGGATATTCAAGGAAAAAAACAAATAGCGAAAGTTATAAATTCGTATTGGTTATGTACAAACGGCTTTCATTCTTTATAATTACGACTAAACTGTTGATCCGAAATAAGTATACGTAAACAGACTACACTGCACTCTGAAAAAATTCCAAAACATATTGTGTTTAATAGTTTGTAGTTGGCGAAACCCCAATACTAATAAAAAAACATATAGCCTGGATCCCATACTTCAAAATTAGGATGGTGATTGATTTTATGTATTTCAAGATAACCCCACTGCGCTTTATTCCTTGTTTTATCAGCACACTAGTCCTAATAGTTTTCATTAATTTATCTGCAATTATGATCAGTTACGATATTTATAAACAAACTAATAAACAATTTTCTGATATAGAGTCGCAAAACAAAGATATCAAATATCCTCAAGAGTTTAAACACGCTGAAACTTTCCATCAGAAAGAAGCTATTTCTATCTCTTCCCCTTTTGGTTACAAATTGAATGGGATCTTTATGCCCAATACTATAACCACAAATAAAACTATACTATTTATAAGCGGCCTTCCAAACGCTCGTGATATAGATCTTGATTATCTAGAAATTTATTTTCGCTCCGGATTCAATGTGCTTTTAATAGAATCACAATCTCACGAAGATAGTGGTGGTAATTCCATCTCTTGGGGACGTTTAGAAAAATATGATATATCACAATGGGTTAATTGGATTAAGCATCGTATTCCAGATGGTCCCATCGGTATTCATGGAGTCGCATTAGGTGCCGCAACTGCATTGTTACATGCAGAACTCAACGAAAACGAAAAGAACGTATCTTTTTATATTGCCGACAGTGCTTACTCCGATGCTGAGTCTCTATTTTCTTTCCATATTAAACAATGGCTCTATTCCTATATAGCCGAGTATAAATTACCTTTATTGAATAATGAATTTTTTTCCAGCATCATTTTACACTATGTGAGTTATATTTCTTATTTTTATTCCCATTCAACGCTTCAAGATACTTCTCCACTTCATTCTGTTCAACATGTTACAACACCAATATTGTATCTCCATAACGAAAATGACAAAATAGTTCCTTCATCAATGTCTTTTGAATTACAGCACGCAACGAAAGGTCCAAGCCAACTATATCTTTTTCCAAATTCAGAACATGCATCCGCATTAGCTGATAATCAGCAACTATATAACACCGCTATCTATCATTTTTTACAGTCTTTGAAGGAACTTAATTAATACATTTCCATTATTCTAATATTTTTTTCAAGTCATCATTACACAATACGATATCATCTATTCTTAACTTTCATCTCAAAACAAGCAACATTCCCAGCAATACAGGCGTTACAATTACGAAACAGCCAATTAAGCAGTTAAATTAGGTTCTATAATAAATGTTGGGGTAAGCACGCAAGAGCATGTTTACTCCAACATTTTTTTGCACAAAAAATGAGCATAAAGTAAATAACTCACATACAATTAAAGTTGCTAGACACTAATCGAAAGGA
>NZ_JAQVBV010000131.1 GCF_028690125.1 Bacteroides sp.
CTTTCTGTTATGAAGTGACCTCTTGTCAAGTGTTAATTTCAAGAAATCACTCTTTTTTCTATTTCTTATTTTTCCAATGCCTGGAGCATATGGATAGAGCTTCAGATTTAACAGTTCCCGGCCTTGGCCACTCTGTTATACGTGGATCAGGTTTCCCTGCCGACAGGTCAATGGTCCGCCGTGAACTCTGCCATCTACTAGCGTGAATCAAAGTATTTTATTACCATGTCAACATAGAAAGGGCGCAGATAGTTCGAACCTTAAATGTTTTCTAAAGCCCTATCCATATGTTCCAGTCATTTTTCTGTCAGATGTATGTCGGACAAAGTCCGTCTTACATCTGGCTTGATTACTCTTCATGATATTCTGCTGATATTGTCAACGGCTTGCCGCCCATAGGCGGTGCTTTAGCACCCTTTACGATATCAGCTGAATATCGTACTCATTATGCGATATTATCTGTCATCAGTCCCCACATAAAGCATGCGAGTTCTCTGGCAATTGCAGCTGTTGCTACATTTCTGTTTAACCTCTTATTCATGGTCATTTTATAGAATCTCCGTCTAAGTCTCTCATTCGCTTTATCTGCATATGCTATGACTTGTGGCGTATTTCCTTCTTGCCTTTTCTTTAATGCGACAGATTTATGCCCTATATTTCCTCTTGTGTATGCTTGTGCAGCCTCTATCAGTAACCTGCGAAGATGACTGTTCCCCGCTTTTGTGAGCCCATATCGTTTCTGATTTTCATCACTCGTTTCTTCACTTGGAACAAGCCCTAGAAATGCTGCAAATTTTTCTGGTTTTGCAAATCGTTCGAAATCACCAACCTCTACAACCATTGATAATGACGTATGCGTTTTTACACCTATCAGGCAACCAAGTTTTCTGACTTTTTCCTCATATGTTTCTCCTGATGCAAGTTCCTCGATTCTCTGATCCAGACGTTCTATTTTCTCTGTGAAATACTCATAAGTAATCAGATATTCATCTAGGGATTCCTGAAACACTCCACCAAGTTCTAAAGACTTTAACCATTTCATGTGTGCCATTGTCCAGTAAGTTTTGCCACCTTCAAATTTCTTTCCTAAACGTAAAACCAACGCCAGTATCTGTTGTTTCGTTTTCTTCAGTGTGATTTTCTGATCATCCCTCATTCGGATATATTCTTTAATGGCATTATCTTCATCTGTTGGTACATGTACTTCGCTGTATGTGTGATAGGCAAGACATCTTGCGATGTTTCCTGCATCTCTTTTATCTGTCTTTACTCTGTTTGTATTGGTTATTGCCATTGTTGACGGTGCTAGAATCATGCATTTTACACCATGATCTGTAAGCTGGTGATAGAGCGAATAACCCAGGCATCCAGCCTCATATCCACATACAAACTCTGTATCATCTGCAAATCGGGTTCTAAGTTGTTCAATATATTTTAATATCAACTTATAATCAGCAGATATTTTTTGTTTGTACATCACCTCATCCTTATCAAAGCTGTAGCAGCAAATTGTGTAACTTTCCTTATGGACATCCATTCCAACGTAAACTATACTATTCATATGTGGCCTCCTATTGTATGCGGTAATCCCTGTTACCATTAGTCTTTATCAACTAATATTTTACAGGTAAATCCACGAATCTACAATTGTGAGGTCACTTCATATTATCTACTACAATATATTTATGGTTAATATCCCTTACAGCCAGCAAGGAATTATCCATCTTGTTGCTTAACTGTTAGAATGTAGGTAGCAATCGGTATATCGTCCCCTTTCTTGGACTTAGCGTCCGTAAGATAGACTGATAACCAGCTCCTCATTCGCAGCGTTCGTTTTATGCAGGTTGAACTGCTTCAGGTACGTTCGTGTCACACCACAGTAGATTGAATAGGCAATGAGTAAAACTGGTACTTATCCATTGCAATAATCTAAAGGAGTGACAAATTTATGAACATGAACGCAGTTGGTATTGATGTATCCAAGGGCAAGAGCATGGTTGCCATTCTACGCCCTTATGGTGAGATTGTTTCCTCACCATTTGAAATCAAACACACTTCTGATAACATCCAATCTCTGATTGAACAGATCAAATCTATCGAAGGTGAATCCCGCATAGTTATGGAGCACACTGGTCGTTATTACGAACCATTGGCTCGTGAGCTTTCTCTGGCAAATCTTTTTGTAACTGCCGTAAATCCTAAGCTCATTAAAGATTTTGGAGACAACTCTCTCCGTAAAGTAAAATCTGATAAAGCGGATGCTGTAAAAATAGCCCGCTACACACTTGACAGTTGGACTGAATTGAAACAGTATAGTCTCATGGACGAAACACGTAATCAATTAAAGACCATGAACCGTCAGTTTAGTTTCTACATGAAACACAAAACAGCTATGAAGAATAACCTCATCGGTATCCTGGATCAAACTTACTCAGGTGTTAATACTTTCTTTGACAGCCCTGCTCGTGATGATGGCAGCCAAAAATGGGTTGATTTTGCTACTACATACTGGCATGTGGACTGTGTTCGTAAAATGTCATCAAACGCATTTGTTGACCACTATAAGAATTGGTGCAAACGTAAGAAGTACAACTTCAGCAAAGATAAAGCCGAAGAAATCTACGGAATAGCAAAGGAACTTGTTTCTGTACTTCCAAAAGATGATTTAACCAAACTGATAGTTAAACAGGCCATAGAACAATTAAACACTGCTTCTAAGACCGTGGAAGAACTCCGCACCCTGATGAATGAAACTGCAGCCAAACTCCCTGAATATCCTGTTGTTATGGAACTGAAAGGTGTTGGTCCGTCTCTTGGCCCTCAGCTTATGGCTGAAATCGGAGATGTCACGCGATTCAATCATAAAGGTGCTATTACAGCATTTGCTGGTGTAGACCCAGGTGTAAATGAATCGGGAACCCATGAACAAAAAAGTGTTCCTACTTCCAAGAGAGGCTCTTCTGTACTCAGAAAAACCTTATTTCAGGTCATGGACTGTCTCGTTAAAACGAAACCTCTGGATGATCCTGTATATGCCTTTATAGACAAGAAACGTGCTCAGGGAAAACCTTACTACGTGTATATGACAGCAGGTGCTAATAAATTTTTGCGTATCTATTACGGCAGAGTAAAAGAATATCTTATGTCTCTTCCAGAATGATTAATCCCACACATCCTTTCAGACCAGCAGATAATGGTGGTCTATTTTTCATGCCAGAAAATTAATATAAATTTAATCCCGAAAATCATCAATTTTCTATTGACTTTTTATTTGCAGGCTATCT
>NZ_JAQVBV010000132.1 GCF_028690125.1 Bacteroides sp.
CAACCACTTTTTCTGCTTGTCTTTGGTTGTTATACCAATATTACCATTATATTTTTGGTGTGTCAACCACTTTTTATAAATTATTTTTATATTTTTGGTTGACTAACCAATTTTATAATGGTATAGTGTAATAAAAAGAAAGGAGGTTCAAACATGAATGAACGTTTAAGACTTTTGCGCGACGAATTAAACCTATCGCGTGCCGCATTCGGTCAGCGTATAGGTGTCAGCGGTGATGTAGTTAATAATCTGGAACGTGGTAGAGTGGAAATAAAAGAACATATTATAAAATTGATATGTACTGAATTTTCAGCAAATGAAGAATGGTTGAGAACTGGTGACGGTCCTATTTTTGTCGAACCCGACACATTTAGCCTTGATCTGTTTGTTGAAAAACACGGAATGACTGGTTTTGAATTAGATGTAATAAAGGCGTATTTTGAACTTGACCCGGAAATAAGGAAAGCTGTTGTTTCCCATTTCAAAAATCGTCTGGCTGCGCGTTCAAAGGAACCAGAAGACTTGCGCGCTGATTGTCCAAGTACGCCAGAGGAATTAGAAAGACAATTTCCACCCGTTGAAAGCAGTAATTCAGAGGTTGGGTGATAAAACACCCAATCTTTCCTATGTATTTTTATATATTAAATCATGATAACTAGCTGCGTCGCGCCTATGAAGTTTAAATTGTAATAGATTGTGTTCGTGTCACGATAATATATGGCATATACACCTTTTCTTTTATAATTTATAAATTTTTTATTCATAACCTATCACACACCTTTCTTTCTTAGGAAGATTGGGTGCGATTATAATTATAATTTCATATTAGTATTATTTACCACTGGTATTGACCAGTAGAAAGGTTGTTTTTATGAAAAAAAGATTATTTGTATTAATATTGTTGTCATTATTTCTTTTAAGTGGGTGCAGTTCTGTTTTAGTCGATCTTGATACCCCTAAATCTTCTGATCTGAAAGAAAAATACAGCTTTTATCAAAAGTCAGTTGACAACATACGAACCAACATGAAAGTTACCCCAGAGGAAGCAGACGAAATATTTATTATTTTATGCGATTGTGGCGTATCGGAAGAGATAAACAATGTATATGGTAATAGTGACGGCAAGTTTTCTGTTTGGTCTTCTGGCGATAAGTACACGGTAACTCTTGACGGTTCCGTTGTTGATACTGTTGTTTCTGGTAAGGAAACACTTTATCCGGTGCAGGAAGAAACCGCAGACGCCAAAGTTTCTGAACCTCCAAAACCTACAGAAGCCGTTGCAGAAGATGAAACAACCGCCACCAATACTTCTGATATTCAATCAAGCGCTTTAAAAAAGGTTCAAAGTGTTTTTGGCAAAGACAACGTGATCACTGTTGATTACTTCGACGACACAAAGTTTTTGTCCATAGAAGCTAACGGGAAAGAAAACTTGACTAATAAAATGACGCTTCGTGGTATGTATCTTGATATAGAAACGTTGTTAAAGGATTTTTCAGACTTAGAAAGCGTTGATATAAATTTCGATATTCACTATTCTTTTGTTAATGAAAAAGGCAATGCCAGCGACGGTATTGCAATTCGCGCTAGATATGATTGGAATGATAGAAAGGACGTGAATTGGGACAAATTTTTGACCCCTAATATCCCGGATATTTCAACGTCATGGGCTATTCATCCAGCGTTTGAAAATATAATTATTGAGTAAAAATAAACACCCGCAGTGCTGGGAACACTCCGGGTGCGGTGCAAAGTATATCATACCAGATACAACATACCGTCTGCATTGTTATTATAACACGCGTAGGCGGGAAATGAAAGGCAATAAGTAGGTGATTATATATGATTAAAGACGAACTTTTGCCGGGTCCTCTTGTGCGTGTTGCGCTTTATATTCGTGTTTCTGGTGAGGAACAGAAAATAAGCGGTCTATCACTTGAAGCCCAGCAAGAACGATTAGCAAAGTATGCCAAGGAACGTGGCTGGGTCATATCTGGCGTTTATGTTGACGCTGCAAAGACAGCCAGAAAGCGTATGCACAAACGAACCCGCTTTCTTGAAATGTTGGAAGATGTAAAACAGAACAAAATTGATATTATTCTATTTTGCAGGCTTGACCGTTGGTTTCGATCTGTAAAAGATTATTATAAAATTCAAGAGGTGTTAGAAGCGCACGGCTGCGACTGGAAGACTGTTGATGAAGAATACGACACTACCACTGCAAATGGTCGGTTGTATATCAATGTTAAGCTGTCAATCGCCCAGAATGAAGCTGATATTGACGGTGAACGTATCGACGTAGTATTTGACAGCAAAATTGATCATGGCACTGTTGTTTCTGGCAGTTCCCCTTTTGGTTTTCGTGTAAACGACATGAAGCGGCTTGAAATCGCACCAGAAGAAGCAGCCATTGTGCAATACGCTTTTAATTACTACGAAACCAACGTGACCCAACGTGGCACAATAAAGTATATCCGGGAAACCTACGGCGTGAATTGGTGTGACGCTACATTTCGCCGTATGCTTGCAGAAGAGTTATACACTGGCGTATATAATCGCGGTGGGCGTCACAACGCTAGTTTCTGCCCTGCTATCATTACCAGACAACAATTTGATCATGTGCAGGAATTGACCAAACGAAACGCCCGGTCTTCTCCATCTGGTAGGGTTTATATATTTACTTCAATTCTTACGTGCAGCGAATGTTCACATAAATTATCCGGGTATATAGCCCGTGGAATTTTTTACTACCGCTGCAACCAGCATTTCCAGCGCGGGCGGTGTAATCACAATCATTCAGCCCGGGAAGAATACGTGGAAAAATGGCTTTTTGAACATCTTCACGAACAAATAGAAGAACAGAAACTAGAATGGGAAGTAAAAGCAGCCGAAAAGAAGCGATCTGCTGCCGCCACTGATAAAGCAGCTTTGAAGAGGAAGTTGACCAAATTAAAAGAACTTTATGTGAATGATCTAATAGACATGAACGAATACAAGAAAGATTTTGAAATATACACCGCTGCATTACAGCAGATACCAGAACCAATGGTAGAGAAGCAACCAGACTTCACAGCTATAGAAAGATTTTTACAATCAGATTTTAGAATAATTTATGATACTTTAACCCGTGAGGAAAAGCGTACTTTGTGGCGTTCCGTCATTAAAGAAATCAAGATTGATAACGATCAGAATATCACGGGTATTTCTTTCGGGTAGTGTTGTACTAACTTTACAC
>NZ_JAQVBV010000008.1 GCF_028690125.1 Bacteroides sp.
TGATCGCGACAGGATTCAAACCTGTAACCGGCTGATCCGTAGTCAGCTACTCTATTCAGTTGAGCTACGCGACCGTTGTTTCGTTTTAACGGGTGCAAAGATACGTACTTTTCCCGAACTAGCAAGTTTTCCACGCACTTTTTTTGATAAAAATTATTCGATGAATCGGTAATTAAACAGTTGCCAGCCGATGCTTATCCCGACATTCCACTCCCTTTTCGGTGAGCTATAATGATTTACATATGCGGAGATGTCTCCAAAAGGTAATTGACATACAACAGATATTTCTCCTAAATATTCAAATTTAAAAAAAGCTTTTCCATAATATGCTTTGTTTAAAGAGTTCCTCTCGATTGGATATATTGGCATAAAACCATAAAATTCGCCTCTAAGATGAAACATTTGGTTCAATCTGTAAATTGGACGAATACCGGCTCCTACAAATTGGTTGGCGCGGAATGCCTCATTATAGGTCAATTTGCTATACAATGTTGGTGAAAATTCACCAGCTTGCATCATAGTCGCAGTATAGTTTTCAGAGAAATTCTTAGATGCATATAAAGCTTTCAAATACCAACCTAATGTCCAGTGTTCACTCATTGTATGGTATTTTTCTTTCATATATGATAGTTGTAGCCACGAATGATGTTCTTTGCTATTCTTATTTCCAGTTGCAGTTCCTTCGCCTGGATAGAATCGTTCTTTTCCAACGAAAATTTGTGCTATAAGAGCTTCATTATATCCACTTGTAGGATATTGCCGTGAATCTAAAGTACTTCCATTAAAACTAATAGAACCACCTAACAAATCATAATTACTCTTATCAAATTTATCTTTTCCAAAATCAATGACATTTTTTTGAAAATATTTATCTTCTATTTTAGCAATTCCAAATCCAAATTCAGCCCTTTTGCTGGAAAGGAATGGGAGTCCTACCTGAAGCTTCAAAAAACGCTCATCCTTTTGGTTAAATGCCGGTTTGTCATCTTTTGAAAATAACTTTTCTTTTTTAAAATAATCGAATGTACTGATAGATGCAATAAAGCGATATGAAGTCGGAATAACTGTAGAAAAGTTTATTTTTGCCATAAATTGTGCATTATTGTACACTTTTCCCAGTTGTCCATCAAAAAGAAACTCTTTAGCGTAATAATTCAAGTCTTGATAACCGAGTCCCAGATAAATCTGGTTCGAATTGGAGGTCGATATATTACCACCCAGTCTAACTGCAAAACTATTTTCTGCTTTTACTTTTAAATGCAAATCATAGGTGTCATCTTCAGGGTTATAAACAGCATGAGGAATGATTTCAGAAATCATATTATCCGAAAGAAGTCGAAAATAACCTTGTTTTAAATCTTCATAGGTAAATTCCTTTTTATCTGAACGGTGAAATTCTTTTTTGATGTATACTTGTTGCTGTACATTGGCTCCATCAATTATAATATTTTTAAAACGAAGTTCTGGAAAGTTGCTGCGATATACCATCCTACGCAAACGTATATTATCTTTATTGACTCTCCGATAAATACGACTCTTAATGGAATCCATCAGACTAATCGTCCGGTTGTAACCTATATCATGCAATTCATCTATACGCTGAAAGTCCATCAAACTGACATTATCATAATTGAAATTCATAAGAATTCCCATAGAATCAGGTATAGAATAGTCCGTTTTTTGCATAACCATATTTTCTATCTGACTCATTAGATCGTTTTCCTTTGGTTTGGTGGGATTAGTGGACACAACACTTCCAATAATAATATCTGGGTGAAAATCATCTCGCATGACATCAGTTGGGAAATTATTATAGATTCCTCCGTCATAAGCCAACACGTTATCTATTTCAATAGGCTTAAACATGAAAGGAAAGCTCATAGATGCACGTACAGCATCACCCAAATCACCTTCTCGCATGATTAACTGTTTTTTATTGTATACATCTGAAGCAACACAACGGAAAGGAACAAACAGCTTGTCAAAATCTCCTCCACATGCTGCAGTAGCACGTGCAAATAAATCTACAAAGACGAGATTCATCTGTATGGGATTTACCACACTAGTAGGCAAAAACTGCGGTTTCAAGTTCTTTAATGAATCTTTAAATGAGAAACGAATATTAAAAAATTCGGGAGTAGGAAGATTTTTTTTGAAGTGATATACATATTTTTCTTCTATTTGTCCTGAATACCAACGTTTAAATTCTTCCGACTTAAGTAACTCGATCATATCATCAGGAGAATATCCCATTGCATATAGAGAACCGACAATAGCCCCCATAGAAGTACCTGTAATATAATCGATAGGAATATTATTTTCTTCTAGGGCACGTATAATACCTATGTGCGTCAATCCTTTAGCACCACCACCACTTAATACGAGTCCCACCTTCTGGGCATAGATAGTCGGTATGAATACCCATAAAGTAATGAACACTAAAAGAAATTTTCTCATAATCCAGATTAAACAATTGAAGTCTTTTTTCATTAAGTCTTCAAATATATATAATACTTTCCAATTAATCGATATTTTTTTATTCGTTTTTTAGAATGAAAAAAAGAGCATTACAACGCAATTTGGGTTGAATGCTCTTTCTTGAGTTTATGTTGATAAATAAAAGGGCGAAATTAAATTAGTTCAATACTACGTTTTACAAAATTGTTCAATGCTTCACCTTTCAGCATATTATTCTGCAATAAAGCCAAATCAATAAGCTGACGAATCACTCTATTGCTACCAGCATATCTTGTAAAAATAGCATCTTTCTTGCTTTTCAGGTCTTCCAATTGTTTATCCAAATCGTTCAATTCATCTTTTTCAGTAGTTGGGATATCTTCATCTTTCTTTCCTTTCTGACTATCTCTCAACTCATTACGACGTTTATTCACGCTGTCCATTTCCGCCTGTATAGGAGCTACTTCGTTATGGCAAGCAGTTTCTTCTTCATTAAGCACCTCTTTAACAAGCTTATGATCTGAATTTAAAATCAGATTGAACATATCTGGCATCTCGCCATAAAAACTCATTCCAGCTTGAATGTTTGCCATTTCTTTCATACGACGCATATATTCACTTTGAGTAATCAAAACCGGAGCAGAGTTTTCACCCAATGCCTGTGTCATGACGTTGAATTCAACCTTATCCATTTTAGGTAATTGACTCTTGAAAGCAGTAGTAATAGCATCTTGTTTAGCAGTCTCTAATATCTCGCCTTTCTTATCTTCTTTGGTAATAAGATTATCAATTACATCACCGTCTACACGAGTAAAATGTGATTTCTCAAACTTCTGTTCGAGCATACTTATCATAGCAACATCCAGTTGTCCATCGAAAAGCAGAACATTATATCCTTTATTGATAGCAGCTTCAATATAACTATATTGCTCATCCTTATTATTAGCATACAGATAGATCAAATTTCCATCCTTATCTGTTTGATTATCTTTAATAAGAGTTTGATACTCTTCAAATGTGTAATGTTTGTTATCTGTATCGGTGAAAAGGGAAAATTTCTGTGCTTTATCATAGAATTCTTCCTGAGTCAGCATACCATAATTGATGAATATTTTCAAATCATTCCACTTTTCTTCAAACTGCTTACGATCATTCTTAAAGATTGATTGTAAACGGTCGGATACTTTCTTCGTTATATAAGTTGAAATCTTCTTCACATTCGAATCACTTTGCAGATAGGAACGGGAAACATTCAACGGAATATCGGGAGAGTCTATAACTCCATGCAATAAAGTTAGGAAGTCGGGTACAATACCTTCTACAGAATCTGTTACATAAACCTGATTGCAGTATAACTGAATCTTATTTTTATTAAGTTCAATGTTGCTTTTTACTTTCGGGAAATAGAGAATACCTGTCAGATGGAACGGATAATCTACATTCAAATGTATCCAGAAAAGAGGCTCGTCGGACATCGGATATAACTTACGGTAGAACGATTTATAATCTTCATCGGACAATTCACTGGGTTTCATTGTCCATAAAGGAGTAGTATCGTTAATAATATTGTCTTCAGAGGTTTCTACTTGCTTACCATCGTTCCATTCTTTCTTTTTCCCGAACGCAATAGGAACAGGAAGAAAGCTACAATATTTTTTCAAAAGGCCTTCAATACGTGCTTCTTCGAGAAATTCCTTGCAATCATCATCGATATAAAGGATGATATCTGAACCACGTTCTGCTTTATCTATTTCTTCGATTGTAAATTCAGGACTACCATCGCAAGTCCATTTTATAGCTTGAACACCGTCCCGATATGATTTAGTAATGATTTCAACTTTTTTAGCAACCATGAATGCCGAATAAAAACCTAGTCCGAAGTGACCGATGATAGCATTTGCATCATTTTTATATTTCTCCAGAAAGTCATTAGCACCTGAAAAGGCAATCTGATTAATATACTTTTCAATTTCTTCTGCTGTCAGACCAATTCCATGATCAGATATAGTAATGGTGTCTTTTCCCAATTCAACATGAATGGTTAAATCTCCCAGTTCACCTTGAAATTCGCCAATAGAAGCAAGTGTATTTAACTTTTGAGTGGCATCTACTGCATTAGATACTAATTCGCGAAGAAAGATTTCGTGATCGCTGTACAAAAACTTTTTAATGATAGGGAAAATGTTCTCTGTTGTAACCCCAATATTACCTTTTTGCATAATGATGTATATTTTATTAGTTTATCTATTAATAATTAATACTTATGAATATTTGTTCAGAGAAAGACAAAAAAAATGCCAGACTCGAAGGTCTGACATTCTGGCATATTAAAAAACATTTTCCTTAGCTAATGTTCAATCAACAAGCAATAGTCTTCATTTCCAATTCACCCTTTTCTTCATTGAGGGAAACCTGAATGGTATCTCCTTCTTTCAGAGCAGAAGAAATGATTAATTCAGATAGTCCATCTTCCAAATAAGTTTGAATTGCCCGTTTCAACGGGCGAGCTCCATACTGAACATCATATCCTTTACTAGCGATAAACTCTTTTGCTTTATCCTCAATAACTAGTTTATAACCAATCGATTCTATTCGATTATAAAGCCCTTTCAGTTCTATATCAATGATCTTTGTGATCGCTTCTAAAGAAAGCTGATCAAAAGTAATGATTTCATCGACACGATTCAGAAATTCAGGCGCGAATGATTTATTTAAAGCTTTCTGAATTACACTTCGCGAGAATTCTCTATCATCCAGACGGCTCTGCGTAGCAAATCCGACACCACGACCAAACTCTTTTAACTGGCGTGTTCCGATATTAGAAGTCATGATAATAACTGTATTCTTAAAGTCTACCATTCTGCCATAACTGTCAGTCAAACGACCTTCGTCCATTACTTGCAATAAGATATTAAATACATCAGGATGTGCTTTTTCTATTTCATCGAGCAATATAATAGAATAAGGTTTGCGACGCACTTTTTCTGTCAGTTGTCCACCTTCTTCATACCCCACATATCCCGGAGGAGCTCCAACTAAACGTGAAACAGTGAATTTCTCCATGTATTCACTCATATCGATACGGATCAGCGCATCAGAAGAACCAAACATATATTTAGCCAATTCTTTTGCAAGATGCGTCTTACCAACACCAGTCGGACCTAAGAACATGAAAGTTCCGATTGGTTTATTGGGATCTTTTAGCCCTACACGGCTACGCAAAATAGCTTTAACTAATTTCTCAATAGCCATATTCTGTGCAATAACTTTCGATTCCAAATCTTCCTTCATTCCTGCCAGTTTAATTCCTTCCGCCTGCGCCATACGCTGAACAGGGATACCAGACATCATTGAAATAACATTTGCAATTTCTTCAGCATCAACAGTTTGTCTATTCTCTTTCAAACTAGCTTCCCAATCTTTTTTCATCTCATCCAACTGAAGAGCAAGTTCTTTCTCCTTATCCCGGAAGCTAGCAGCAAGTTCAAAGTTCTGTGATTTTACAGCTTCGTTTTTCTTATTTTTAGCTTCTTCGATCAATTTCTCCTGATCCTCAATTTCTTTTGGAACATTAACATTGGTTAAATGTACACGTGAACCCGCTTCATCCAAAGCATCAATGGCTTTATCTGGAAAATTACGATCCGTAATGTAACGATCCGTCAGCTTGACACAAGCTTCCAATGCATCATCGGTGTAATACACATTATGGTGATCTTCATATTTATCCTTAATATTACGTAAAATCTGAAGAGTTTCTTCAGCTGTAGTCGGTTCTACCATAACTTTCTGGAAACGACGTTCCAATGCACCATCTTTTTCAATATTCTTCCGATATTCATCAAGGGTAGTGGCACCAATACATTGTATTTCACCTCTTGCCAATGCAGGTTTCAACATATTTGCTGCATCCATAGAACCTGCTGCAGAACCTGCACCCACAATAGTGTGTATTTCGTCAATAAACAAAATCACATTTGGATTCCTTTGTAACTCGTTGAGAATGGAACGAATTCGTTCTTCAAATTGTCCACGATATTTCGTCCCTGCTACTACAGCAGTCATGTCAAGAGCTACAACTCGCTTATCAAATAGAATACGGGAAACTTTCTTCTGAATGATTCTCAAAGCAAGTCCTTCTACAATTGCTGACTTACCTACACCTGGTTCTCCTATAAGAATCGGATTGTTTTTTTTACGCCGACTTAAAATCTGTGCCAGACGTTCAATTTCTCTCTCTCTACCAACTACAGGATCCAATCTACCTTCTTCTGCCGCTTTTGTCATATCCGTCCCGAAATTATCGAGTACAGGTGTATCATTAGAAGGCTTTTTAGAAGCTGTTTGTGCCTGTTGCTGACGGTCATCAGCATTACCTCTGCCACCAGAACGGGAAGAAGAAATATCTTCTTCGTCATCATCATCTTCTGGAAAACCCATTCCAGAATTGATGTCCGGCTGCAATGTTGCCTGTTCCAGTACTTTCGCGTAGTTTACATTATTCGCTTCAAGTACATTTGCTGCCATATTATTCTTTTCTCTTAATATTGCCAGCAAAACATGTTCTGTATCAGCTATGTTACTTTTCATACTTCGGGCTTCTAAAATACACATTTTTAATATCTTTGCCGCATCATTTGACAACGGCACCTCTGCATCTGGCAGTAACATATCATCAGCTTCCGCCTTCAGCTGAGCTTCAATCTGTTGCTTTAGGGCAACTAAATTGGCATTGAGTTTTGACAATATTTCGATAGCTTTTCCTTCACCGTCGCGAAGCATTCCCAGAAGCAGGTGCTCAGGGCCTATATACCTACTTCTCAACCGATTAGCTTCTTCTTTACTATAGACGATAATGTCGGAAACTCTTTGTGAGAATTGATTATTCATACTTCTTCCTTTTTCTTCTAAGGGGTTATTCACTCGCAAATATACGTATTTAATCAAGTTTGTGTCGCATATTCACTTTATTTCTTATATCTACAAATGGTATGCCATAAAACCATGTATATATGCTATTATATATAAGGTATAACAAATTATTGCCAATTTTCGCTGTTGATAGGAGGTTTTTCAGCGTTCATTTATTTTTTTTCTCTTTTTATTCTCAAGTATTAAAGTTTATTAGTTATATTAAGGGCCAATCTAGATGAGAAGTTAGAAAGGTTAAAGAGAAAACATAAAGATGTCAGTTGGAAACAAATAAAAGTAACATAAAAACTTTCGTATATCAAGGAAAAGTAGTACTTTAGCGTGGTTTTTCATGGACCAAAGAATGTATAATTAATAATCATTTTAAATGCTTGAACAAGACAGAATTATAAAGATTAACATCGAGGAGGAAATGAAGTCATCATACATTGACTACTCCATGTCGGTCATTGTTTCACGTGCCCTTCCGGATGTTAGAGATGGATTTAAGCCAGTTCACCGTAGAATTTTATACGGAATGATGGAATTAGGTAATACTTCAGACAAACCTTATAAGAAATCAGCCAGAATCGTGGGCGAGGTATTGGGTAAGTACCACCCGCATGGAGACTCTTCCGTTTATTTTGCAATGGTACGTATGGCGCAGGAGTGGGCTATGCGTTATCCTTTAGTAGATGGGCAAGGAAACTTTGGTTCTGTAGACGGTGATAGCCCTGCTGCTATGCGTTATACAGAAGCTCGTCTTAATAAGTTAGGTGAAGCAATGATGGACGACTTGTATAAGGAAACTGTTGATTTCGAACCTAACTTTGATAACACATTGGTTGAACCAAAGGTTATGCCGACTCGTATTCCTAATCTTTTGGTAAATGGTGCATCTGGTATCGCTGTAGGTATGGCTACCAATATGCCTCCCCATAATATTTCGGAAGTTATTGACGCGTGCGATGCCTACATTGACAATCCAGAAATCACAGTTGAAGACCTGATGAATTACGTTAAAGCTCCGGATTTCCCAACAGGTGGTTATATATATGGTGTAAGCGGAGTACGTGAAGCATATCTTACAGGTCGAGGTCGTGTAGTTATGCGTGCAAAGGCTGAAATTGAGTCGGGACAAACGCATGACAAGATTGTAGTAACAGAAATCCCTTATAATGTTAATAAGGCGGAATTGATCAAATATATTGCTGACCTTGTAAATGATAAGAAAATTGAAGGCATCTCAAATGCCAACGATGAATCTGACCGTGAAGGTATGCGTATTGTGATTGATGTAAAACGTGATGCCAACGCAAGTGTTGTGTTGAACAAGCTGTATAAAATGACTGCTTTACAGACTTCTTTCGGCGTTAATAACGTTGCTTTGGTTAATGGACGCCCTAAGATATTGAATCTTAGAGATTTGATTAAGTATTTTGTAGAGCATAGGCATGAAGTCGTTATTCGTCGTACACAGTTTGATCTTCGTAAAGCAAAAGAACGCGCTCATATCCTCGAAGGTTTAATCATTGCATCTGATAATATTGACGAAGTAATTCGTATTATTCGTGCTGCCAAAACTCCTAATGATGCAATTACAGGGTTGATTGAACGCTTCAACCTGACAGAAATACAGTCACGTGCAATCGTAGAAATGCGTTTGCGCCAGCTAACAGGTTTGTTACAAGATCAACTTCATGCAGAATATGAAGAAATAATGAAGCAGATTACATACTTGGAAAGTATTTTGGCCGATGATGAAGTATGTCGTAAAGTAATGAAAGATGAATTGTTGGAAGTTAGAGCTAAATATGGTGACGGACGTCGTTCTGAAATCGTATATTCTTCAGAAGAGTTTAACCCGGAAGACTTCTACGCTGATGATCAGATGATTATCACAATTTCGCATTTAGGATATATTAAGCGTACACCATTAACAGAATTCCGTGCACAAAATCGTGGTGGAGTAGGCTCTAAGGGAACAGAGACTCGTGATGAAGACTTTGTTGAACATATCTATCCAGCTACTATGCACAATACAATGATGTTCTTTACTCAAAAAGGTAAGTGTTATTGGCTGAAAGTTTATGAAATACCTGAAGGTACTAAGAATTCTAAAGGACGTGCTATTCAAAACTTATTAAACATAGATTCAGACGATAATGTAACAGCATATTTGCGCGTGAAGAATCTGGAAGACCAAGAATTCATTAATAGTCATTATGTATTGTTCTGTACAAAAAAGGGAGTAATCAAAAAAACATTGCTTGAACAATATTCCCGTCCTCGGCAGAATGGTGTGAATGCCATCACAATCCGCGAAGATGATAGCGTTATTGAAGTTCGTATGACGAATGGTAATAATGAAATTATCATAGCTAATCGCAATGGACGCGCTATTCGTTTTCACGAAGCTGCAGTTCGTGTAATGGGACGTACAGCAACAGGTGTACGTGGTATTACTTTGGACAACGATGATCAGGATGAAGTAGTCGGAATGATTTGCATCAAGGATTTGGAAACAGAAACTGTATTGGTTGTTTCCGAACAAGGATATGGTAAACGTTCTGAGATTGAAGATTATCGTAAGACTAATCGTGGCGGTAAAGGTGTCAAGACGATGAACATTACTGAAAAGACAGGTAAATTGGTGACCATTAAGTCAGTAACAGATGAAAATGATTTGATGATTATCAATAAATCCGGTATCACGATTCGCTTGAAAGTAGCAGATTTCCGTATTATGGGTCGTGCTACTCAAGGTGTCCGTTTGATTAATCTTGAAAAACGTAACGATCAGATAGGTTCGGTATGTAAAGTGATGACAGAAAGTCTTGAAGACGAAATACCAGCAGAAGAAGCTGAAGGAATTATTGTTAGTGATTCAAATATAGATAATTCCGTTGAAGATACAGATGGAAATGATAACGAAAATATCAACGAAATAGAAGAATAGACATAGTATTAATAATTAATCCAAAAACAATTATGAAAAGAGTATTATTCTCAATGGTTTTATTAATGACTGTCAGCTTCTCATTTGCTCAAATGAAGAGCGTGAAAGAAGCGAAAAGAGCAGCAACTGATGTAAACCCCGATTTAAAAAAAGCCGAACAGCTAATCAATGAAGCAATGAAGAATCCTGAAACGAAGGATCTTGCTGAAACGTGGGACATTGCTGGAAATATCCAGAAGAGTATTAATGAGCTAGAGACAAAAAGTGCCATCATAGGTAAACCTTTTGATACATTAAGGACATACAATAGCGTTTTGAATATGTTTGAATATTTTGCTAAATGTGACGAATTAGCACAAATACCTGATGAAAAAGGTAAAATCAAAAATAAATACAGAAAGGCCAATGCTGCTAGTTTGATAAAAGAGCGTCCTAACTTGATCAATGGAGGTGTATTTGTATTTAATAAGGAACAAAATAAAGAAGCATTAAAATTCTTTGCAACATATATAGAATCAGCATCTTACCCAATGTTGGCTGATCAAGAAATAGCAAAGAAAGATACCGCTTTATCACTGGTAGCATATTATGCTACGTTAGCTGCTGATAGAATAGGTGATAAGGATGCAATTATTAAATATGGTCCTATTGCTATAGATGAACCGGATAATGGTAAATTTGCAATGCAATTGTTGTCAGATGCATATAAAACTAAAGGTGATACGGCTGCATGGGTTAAATCATTGGAACAGGGTATTATGAAATTCCCTGGAAATGATTATTTCTTTGCTAATCTGGTTGATTATTATAATAATGCTAACCAACCTTCAAAAGCAATGGAATTTGCAGATAGGATGTTATCTACAGATGCTAATAACAAAATGTATTTGTATGTCAAAGCATATCTTTATCATAATATGAAAGATTATGATAATGCTATCGAATTCTACAAGAAAGCTATTGCTATTGATCCTGAATATGTAGAAGCATATTCTAATATTGGATTGGCATATTTGATGAAAGCTCAAGCATATGCCGATAAAGCTACCACTGACATCAATGATCCTAAATATGCTCAAGATCAAGCTATTGTAAAAAAAATATATGAAGATGCTAAACCTTTCTATGAAAAAGCCAGAGCTTTGAAACCTGATCAAAAGGATTTGTGGATGCAGGGTCTTTATCGTGTTTATTACAATTTAAATATGGGACCTGAATTTGAAGAAATCGATAAATTGATGAATAAATAATGATTCATTGAAACATCCTTTATGATTATAAAGCCTACCTAAAAATGGTAGGCTTTTTTTATTACCTTATGCAAGTTCAGAATACCTTTCAATGAAAATTTGCAGATGTAATTATTGAAGTTGTATTAAACATAATAGTGATTATTCCTCAAAAATAAATACCCTTTATTAGCTTACATAATCATTTGATCACAAGCAATGGAGTATCAGAATGGAATATCATCTTTCGAGCAATGCCCGGATTAAATAATCGAGCAAATATATTTCTCTTATAAGATGTCAATGTTATTATATCTATTTGATTATCTTTTATATATTGGTCAAGTCCTTTTAATAAATTATCATTCATAACAACATCATAATGTATCTCAAGTTTGGGATATTGTTTATGAAAATATTCTTTTATACCAGCAAGTTTTATTTCATTCCATGTATCCTTTGATTCCGCTAAATGTATCAAAGATACTGAAAAATGAAATGATTTCCAAGCAGTGAAAAATGATTCAAAAGCTATCAAATCCCTTTGCTCAAAGTTAGTTAAGAATGCTATTCGTTTAACTTCATTGAACTGTTTGAATGATGTATTTTCAGGAATTGCCAATACTGATGTGTGGCTCCGTTCAATAACTTCAGCAGTAACACTACCAATAAGATCAATATCTTTTTGATTCTTACCTCTTGTCCCCATTATAATAACTTTAGGATGCTGGTCTTTGGCATATCTTAAGATTTCTTCCTCTGGAATACCTTCCCTCAATATACAAGTATATTTAATTTTTGGAAACTCACCAGATTCAATCTTCTTCTTAATTTTATCAGATAGTGCATTTAGATCAGAATGTACTTTTTGAATAATTATCTTTACAGATTCTTCATCTCCAATCTGATAATTAAATACATCACCATATGGCAATGAAGATACATATATAGGAGTAAAATAAACGTGCAAAAGTATGACTTCTGAATTCTCGGCATCCGCCAAATTAAATGCCAATTCACACGCTTTCATTGAATAATCTGAAAAATCGACAGGAATCAATATTTTATTTGATTTCTTTGCTACTTTCGGATCCTTCTCTCCCACTATACTTTCAGCTAGCCATGTAGAGCTTTCCGTTATTTTTAACGCACGTGGCAAATCACTCTCTTTAATCCTTAGACGCACGCCTGAAGATACAACTGGCTGAATTTGGTTCACATTATGAATGTATGTTTCTATACCTTCATTTTCAAGGACATTTTTTAATATCTGAGCTTTAGTATAAGTCAGAATGGCTAAAGTTACTAATTTATCTTCCATAAATGATACATTTTATAAGGTGAACAAAAAATAAATCCCAATTGTTGTGACACAATTGGGATCATACTGTTATATTTTAAACTTGCACATATTCGGTAGCTTCCTCTTTTTGCATACTTATATTCATTTCGTCTAGAATTTTTAAAGCCCGATCAAGAACGATAGTATCATCTAACATTACAAGCCCACCATCAGGACCAGGCTCAAGATGTATTCCGACACTTTTTCCTTCCTTAAAATTATGACCTCCGAAAAAGTTCCGCACTGTGTCCACGTGCAAACCAAGTTCATCTGCTATTCTATGCATGCTACCGCTAGGCAATGAATCTTTAATCTTACGAAGTTCATTAAATGTTATTGTTCTCATGTCTCGTAAATTTAATGGTTAATACTATGTGACTAATTTATCACGCTATAAACTTAAGCAAAAAAAAAGATAAAACAAATTATTTGCTTATCTTTTTTTCTTGAATTGATAAAATCTATTAACGTTTTTAGATCACCTCAATAGCATTAGTCGGTACCCAACCTACTTTACCATCTTCTAATCGTATTTCTTTCCATTCTTTCATGGAATTATCTTTGATACTTACTTTTCGTCCTTCATGGAGAATGAAAAGGCTCGTTCCACCTTCACTTGGAGTGCTACGAACTGTAACACTAGGATTCATCACAATTGCATCATCTCTATTTACTAACCGCTCCTTGAGTTCAGAAGCAAAAAGATTTGAGCATATAGTAATGATTAAAAAGACAATTCCTGAAATAAAACCAGTTTTCTTCCATAAAATCTCTTTGGAAAAGATAAAGAAATAAAGAGCAATAATTAAAAGAATAAAAGAAGCAATTCCCCATGCAGCCCATGCATCTACACTCCTACTGTTGATTAGTGCTTTTGTCCATGAAACAAAAAAGATTTCCGGAGTTGCTTCTACCTTATCTACTGTTTTAGCACGTGCTATTTCAAGATTAGCACGGATATCACTATTTCCCGGTTGCAAGAGTAAAGCACGTTCGTAATTTAATACAGCTTTAGCTATTTCACCGATTTTATAGTAGCTATTTCCTAAATTATAATAAACTTCAGCCGATTCTCCATTTTTTAATAAATGCTCATAAATTAGAGTAGATAGTGCATAATTATTCTTTATATAGGCTGAATCTCCTTCAGCTTTGGTTACATCCCCTACTTGAGCGTTGGAAAAGGCACTAGAATGAATAGAATCAATTTCAACTGTCTGTACAGAATCAGTAAATAGCGAATCTTGCCCAAAACAAGCTATTGATATTGACAATAATGTGAAAAACAATATTTTTTTCATGACACAAATTCTTTTGGATTAATGTTTTATTGAATTTTCCATTTTGCTTATCACTTCTACTGAAGATGAATATACCTTATCCATCGCTTGGTTCTCATCTCCAGGAGCAAAGCGTGCAAATTCACACTCATTCAAGGCATTCAGAAATTCCTTGATTAGTTCCTCATTTACTCCATGATTTCTTAGTTTTTCTTCGATATTATCTTTAGATAAACGAGAAACCGGAATATTTAGTTTGTCACTAATATATCCCCACAAAGTTTTCAATACCTCATCGTAAAAAGCATCTTTCTTATTCTCTGAAAGCAATTTACCTGCTAGTTTCATACGTCTTGTTGCTACCTTGTTAGCCTTTTTTGTACGCATCTTAGCAACATTTGCATTTTCACTAGCTTGCTTACGATATACGATGATGAAAATTATAAAACCCAAAGCAGGAATGATATAAAACAGCCAATAAGCCATAGTACCATAGAAGAAACTTCCTTTTGGTTCAATAGTTACTTCATTTTGCTTGATATACCGTATATCTTCTCCCAATACTTTCAGATCTTCCTTATTAGTAAAGTTTGCAATTACCTGATCTGCGTTTCCCGCACCTTTTTCTACATTAACTACATATTCTTCCGTATTCAGAGTCTTATACGATTTGGAACGGATATCGAAATAGCTAAATGTCACACCAGGAATTTTATAGGTTCCAGCATGTCTTGGAATTGCCAGATATTCAATGATTTTATTACCTGTAAGTCCTTCACGAGTCAATCTGACCTGATTATCTACTTTAGGATCATACACTTCGAAATCTTCTGGGAATTTGATTTTCGGTTCAGATATCAGTTTAAGATTTCCAGTACCGGAAATCACTATTTTTACAGTAATTGCATCATTTGTTTTCAGCTCTTTACTATTAATTGAAGAAGAAATAGTAAACTCTCCTACTCCACCTGAAAAGCCAGTCGGTTTACCTTCTGGAAGAGGATTGACATTAATTGCAATCTTAGGAGTAGCAATAGTTTTATTTATGTCCACAACATTGCTTCCACCATTAAAAAAGGCATCAAATGGGTCATCTGACTGTACAGCTTTTCTAACCGTCATCTGGAATTGAGCAGGATCTATGAATAATTTGCCCGACTGTTGTGGAAATAGTACGAACTGGCGATACACTGTGGTGAAATAATTACGTCCATCTTCATGTTCTTGCGTCCATCTGGACTCTCCTGTCATCTCAATTTCCTGCGAATGGAAACCCTTGAAATCAGGTAGTTTAGCATTACTCAAGTGTAGATTAGTTTCCCTGGTATATATCTTATAAGTCAGGACAAATGCTTCCTGCTCATATACCGTTGTTTTACTAGCTATTACTTTAACAAACAAATCCTTATTAGACACACTTTTACTAGAAGCTCCACCACCATTTTGCCCGCTACTTCCATCTTGATCTTGAGGCAAAACTTTAACTTTTACAGAGTTAGATACCATCTGATTTCCATCGGCTACAATTGAAGCACCGGAAATAGTATATTCACCAGGAGTAGTTGCCATCAATATATATGTGAATACAAAACTTCTTGAAGACGTGACATTCCCATTGATAATTTGCGTACTACTCTGTTTGGAACTACTCGGACCCATCAAAACATCAAACCCTTTAATAGTGGGCGCCCGAAAATCCGATACGTCTTGTGTAGTTACAGTAAAAGTCAATTTAAATTGATCACCTACAACCACTGCGTCAGGAGCAGAAGCAGTGAAGGTCACTTTATCTGCCAATACCTGAGAGCTGTATGCAATCAATGCTATCAATATAACTATCAGTTTTCTCATTGCTTATGAAATTTATATCATCAACTTTATATTACCAATCTTTCTCTAAACGACCTCCTTGAAGGACTTTCTGCTGTTTCTTTACTTTATCTTGCACATCTTTCTCATCCTGCATTACAGAATTCAGCAATTGTTCAGCATTCTCCTTCGACATCTGATTATCTTTTTTATCTGATTTAGGGGGTTGTTGCTGATCCTTTTTATCATCCTGCTTCTGGTCGTTTTGTTTATCTTTATTCTGATCTTGTTTTTGGTCTTGTTTCTGCTGTTGATCTTTCTTCTGGTCCTGATCCTTATTTTGATCTTGTTGTTGATCTTTCAGCATCTTTTGTGCAAGCGCCAAATTATAACGTGTCTCATTATCCGTAGGATTGTTACGCAGTGACATTTTGTATGCTTCAACAGCTTTAGCATAATCTTTACCAGATTGAAGAAGTACCCCCATATTATGATAAATTTGGGCTAACTTCATTTTATCTTTTTCAATATTACTGGCAGTAGCATATTGCTCCATTGCATCTTGAAACTTTTGTTGCTGCGAAAGTGTATTACCTAAATTATACATAGACACCGTAGATTTAGGATTTACTTCTAAAGCCTTCCGGTAATTTACCTCTGCATCTACAAATACACTATCATTAAACAGACGGTTTCCTTTACGGATATAATCACGTTCCGCTTTTTGAGCCGAAGCACCAGCTGCTAACGACAGAAAAACAGTGAATATAATATATTTATTTTTTAACATACGCATAACTATTTCTTATTATTAGAGAATAGATGAACGTTCTTGAATAATGGGTTTTTACGATCCAGAATTAATATTTCGGCTAATAGCAATAATAATATAATCCAGGCTATTGCTTGAAATTGCTCATTGAATTCTGTATATACCTTTGATTCTACGTCAGATTTAGCCATCTTGTTTATCTCCTGATTAATAGCTTTCTGAGCTGAATTAGAATTATCTACTCTTACATAAATTCCCTTTCCATCTTTTGCTATTTCCTGGCACATCGCTTCATTCAAACGCGTAACAATAACATTACCTTCCTGGTCGCGACGATAGTCATTAGTTCCTATTTCAGGAATTGGAGCACCTTCCGGCATACCTATTCCAAGAACATTTACCTGAATACCCTTTTCGGCAGCGGCTTCAGCAGCTTCTACGGCTCCACCCTCATGGTTTTCACCATCCGTAATAACAATAATGGCACGTCCGACTCCCTCTTGAGGAGTAAAACTACGTGCAGCCAAATTGATCGCTTCACCAATAGCTGTGCCTTGTTTCGAAATCAATGAAGGACTAATAGATTCCAAAAACATTTTTGCAGAAATATAGTCACTGGTAATCGGTAATTGAGTAAAAGCATCTCCTGCAAATACAATCATACCGACTTTATCATTATCCAATTCATCTACAAGTCTGGAAATTAACCGCTTTGCTTTCTCCAAACGACTTGGTTGTACATCTTGTGCCAACATAGAATTAGAAATATCTAAAGCAATGATAACCTCTACTCCTTTGCGTTTTACCGTCTCTAATTTAGAACCAAATTGAGGACGAGCCAATAACACAGAGAATAAGCCGATAGCAGCGAAAAGAATCCAGAACTTAATGTCCGGACGATATTTAGATACATCAGGCATCAGTTGAGCCAACAATACCGGATCTCCAAATCGCCGGATATTCCTCCGTCTCCTATAATTGGAATACAAGTAGAAAGCTGCTATAAACGGCAATAACAGCAATAAATATAAATATGCAGGTTCTTCAAATCGAAACATCTTATTATTATTTTACGATTTATAGATTAGAATTGGTAAAACTAAATTTATGGAATTCTCTTGAGTATGGAATTACGCAACAGAACTTCCAACAATATGCAAAGAAAAGCAGCCAGTGCAAACCATTGATATTCTTCATCACGTTTACTATATTCCTTCACATTCAATTTTGTTTTTTCCAATTTATCAATTTCTTCATATACTTCTTTCAGTTTCGAGTTACTCGTAGCACGGAAATAGTTACCCTCTGTAGTTCCGGCAATCTGCGTTAATGTCTTTTCATCAATTTCTACCGGCATACTGACATATTGTACTGTATTTCCAATCGGATATGGATAAGGAGCTGTACCATTTGTACCTACACCGATAGTATAAATACGAATACCAAAACTTTTAGCTATTTCAGCAGCTGTTAAAGGTGAAATATCTCCTTTATTATTAGTACCATCTGTCAATAGAATAATAACTTTAGATTTGGCTTTACTATCTTTCAGACGAGTAACAGCATTTGCGATTCCCATACCTACAGCTGTTCCATCCTCGATGAGACCACATTTTATATTATGAATCATATCGAGCAATACAGCATGATCTACCGTTAGCGGGCATTGGGTAAAAGTCTCGCCTGCAAACAAAGTAATACCGATATTATCATTCGGACGACCATTAATAAATTCTGCTGCTACATCTTTGGCCGCCTCCAATCTATTAGGCTTCAAATCTTCAGCCAACATACTGGTAGACACATCAATAGCTAACATTATATCAATTCCCTCTATCTCGCTATTTTGCCATTTATTAGTAGTTTGCGGACGTGCAAGTACCAAAATAACCAACACCAAAGCAATGATGCGCAGGAGAAATGGAGCATGCAGCAAATAATTCTTATAACTTTTTGGAGTATGAGCATATACTCTGGCATCTGAAATTTGAAGAGTTGCTTCACTTTTCTTTCGCTTCAAGATATACCATACTATATAAGGTATAAGTAATAACAGCAAAAACAAATATTCAATATTGGCAAAAACCATTTTATTTATATTTTAACAGTTTACTATTTAGTATTCAAGCTACGTATTCTTTTATGCAAAAAGCTCATAAAGCTGTAAACCTATGTATACAAAGGTACCTATTATTGCGGCCGACAATAATACAATTCCGCAAATAAGCAATACTTTCGCACGTAAAGAACGCTTTTCAATGATCGTAATTTCCGTAGGTTGCGGTTTCAGATTCTCTTCTTCCGGTTGCTTAGTCTCATTGATAAAGTCAATAGCATTAATCAAATTAACGTCGTTTTCGTTCATCAACGGATCATGCTTGGCGAATTTTACCAAATCGGCAGTCAGGAAAAGATACTTCAAGTCAGAAATAGCTTCCTTATCTTTGATTTCCAGCAACTTGTCTATAATCTCAGAGGATGTCATTTCAAGAGCATTGAATCCAAAACGATCTCTAATATAAGAACGAATTGCATCTGTTAGTTCCGTATAATACTCCTTCGGTTGTCCTTTCTGCCAAACTTTCTCATTCTTAATACGCTCTATCTCCTGTAAAGCAGCTTGATGTGGTGGCAACTTAGGTTCAACCTTAACCTTTCGGATAATAGGTTTATTATCACGAATACGGATAATAAAATAAATCAATAAACCGAGCAAAGGAAGTGTTAGAAATGAGCAAGCGATCAAACCATACCAATCCTCCCATGCGAAAGGTGCTTTCATTACAGCCTTCTGACCAAAGAATTGATCCGGATGAAGAGTATCCACCGGCATCGAATAAACTTTTAATGCCAAAGCCTTTGATTTATAAACTTTACCATCCACTGTAACTGGTATTGGTGGAATATAATACAAAGCTGAGTCAAAAGACGTGATAGTATATTCCTGAGTGATCAACATACGTTGGCGGTCATTCAAGAATTGAGTATCCGGTTTAGTTATTTCTACAATTTCGATCCCTGGTACTATAGTATCCGTATAAGCCGGAAAAACAGCACGCTGTTTGACATCCATAGCTACTTGTAATTGCAATTTCGCCTGTTCACCAATCCATATCTGTAACGAATCGATTTTTGCTTCCACCGTAACAGATTGTGCAGTCGCTCTACCAATACATAGCAGACATAATAATGCTATCAGAATAAAATTTCTATTCATCGTTTGATTCCGTTAATTTCGTTTGGCAAATAAGTTCAACAATGCCTTTACGTAATCCTCGTCAGTTCTCACAGATACAGCATCCACATTACTTTTAGTAAATGTATCGTTCAATTCAGCTTGTTTCTGCACCCACCAGTCACGATGTGCCCGGCGTACTGCCTTAGAAGAAGTATCAATCCATTGCTCATGTCCCGTTTCTGCATCCTTAATCCGCATTAATCCCACAGAAGGCAAATCACTGACCCTTCTATCATAAACCTGTAATGCTACAACATCATGTTTCCGGTTAGCAATGGTCAGTGCGTTCTTAAAGCTATCCTGATCAATAAAGTCAGAAAGAATAAATGCAGTGCAACGTCTTTTCATCACATTTGTCAAATATTCCAAAGCAAGGCGAATATTCGTACGGCGACTTTCCGGATGAAAATCAAGCAATTCACGAATAATATATAGAATATGTTTACGCCCTTTCTTGGGAGGAATAAACTTTTCTATCCGATCAGAAAAGAAAATCACACCAATTTTATCATTATTCTGGATAGCTGAGAAAGCAAGAGTAGCAGCAATTTCTGTTACCATATCCTTTTTCAACTGTTTGACAGTACCAAATTCCAAACTTCCGGAAACATCAACCATCAACATTACTGTCAGTTCACGTTCTTCTTCAAACACTTTCACATAAGGTTTGTTGAAACGCGCTGTCACATTCCAGTCAATGTCACGTATATCATCACCGAACTGATACTCACGAACTTCCGAGAAAGACATACCTCTACCTTTGAAAGCCGAATGGTACTGGCCTGCAAAAATATTGTTAGACAATCCACGTGTCTTGATCTCAATCTGGCGAACTTTTTTTAATATTTCACTTGTTTCCATTCTAATAATTATACAGTAGTTAATAGTAAGTAGTCAAGCTAAATATTTGTGACTACTAATTGACTGTATTATAACGTTATTGAGAATTAGGGCACTTCTACCTTATTCAGAATTTTGCTGATAATTTCATCTGAGGTCATGTTATTAGCTTCAGCTTCGTATGTCAATCCAATACGATGCCGAAGAACATCATGGGCAACAGCACGAACATCTTCCGGAATTACATAACCACGACGTTTGATGAAAGCATAGGTACGTGCAGCTAAAGCCAAGTTGATAGAAGCACGAGGTGATCCACCAAATCCGATCATATCTTTCAGTTCTTTAAGATCGTATTTCTCCGGAAAACGAGTTGCAAATACAATATCAACAATATAACGTTCAATTTTCTCATCCAGATAAACCTGACGAACCACTTTACGTGCTTCCATAATTTCATCTGCTTTCAAAATTGGTTTCACATTAAATTTATCACCATTGATATTCTGACGGATAATCAATTTTTCTTCTTCCAATTTCGGATAGTCGATCACAACTTTCAACATGAAACGGTCTACCTGCGCTTCAGGAAGCGGATAAGTACCTTCTTGCTCTATTGGATTCTGGGTTGCGAGCACCAGAAAGGGTTCCGGCAATAAGAATGTTTCTTTACCGATAGTAACCTGACGTTCCTGCATAGCTTCCAGCAAAGCACTTTGTACTTTAGCAGGAGCACGGTTGATTTCATCTGCTAATACAAAATTAGCAAAAATAGGACCTCTCTGAACTTTAAATGATTCATCTTTCTGACTGTAAACCATAGTACCGATAACGTCGGCAGGTAATAAATCGGGAGTAAACTGAATACGGCTATACTTCGCATCAATCAATGAAGCAAGTGTTTTGATAGCCAGAGTTTTTGCCAAACCAGGCACACCTTCGAGAAGAACGTGTCCGTCGGACAATAACCCGATAAGTAATGATTCAACCAAATGTCTCTGACCAACTATAATTTGGTCCATACCTGTCGTAAGATTGGTAACGAAAGCACTTTGTCTTTCAATCCGCTCATTCAACTCGCGGATATCAATTGATTCAGCCATAAATACTTAATATTTTATTATTTAAATTCCAATACTTAATATATACTTTACACTACGATAAGTGTTTTATATTTTGCTCCCAAAAGTACGCCATATAATTAACGATTGCAACTAAATTTTATTAAAAAATAATTTGAAATCTTTAGATTAAGGTACTTTCATACGGTTTTGTACATCCGTAACATTTCACCCGACTATACGTTGTTTGTATAATCGGGTGAAATGTTATTTTCTTTTTATTTTTTTGTTAGTTCCGGTATCTTGATTTTGGTACCATAAGGAACGTTATCGGGATTTTTTATAACTTCCGGATTGTGTTTCACAATATAAGGCCACATTCCTTTTGTTCCAAAATACCGTAACGATATTTTAGTCAAAGTTTCTCCTTGCTGAACGGTATGGGTCACTTTTGTTCCTGTGATAGTGTAAGACGCAGAATCAGAGTATATAGGAGACGAAAGTTCTTCTTGAGTTGTCTTACTATCTTTTTTTACCGAGATTTCCACTTCTTTCTTCGTTACTGGTTGCGATACAGGTGCTTCTTCTTTCATTTTTGGCGTATTTGGAATAACTGTTGCAACAGTATCCTCTTTCTCAATACTATCAAGTAATTGTGCTTCAGGTTCTACAGGCTGAGTAGTCACAGGCATATCAATAGTATTATCCTTATTTGGCGAAGACATAAAAAGATCCGGATAATAAATATATAGTATAGCACCTCCACATAATAATAAAACAATAATAATAACAGCTATTAAATATGGAACAGGAGACTTTTCCTTTTGAACTATTACTTTTGTAACAGCTTCAGGGTGAACTGTTCCCGATTGGGGCTTAGCGAGTACCGAGTCCAAATTTGCTCTCGCAAGTTCCCGAGCTATTATTGTTTCAGCTGTAGGATCTTCTTTTTTCCCTTCTTCAGATTGAGGCTGCTGTTCAGATACAGTTGCTTCCAACTCTTCTGGCTGCATGACCGTTTTTTCAACTTTAGTAATCTTAGATAGAGTTCCCTCCTCTTTAGGTTCCTCTATAATTTCTTCTCGTACTATCTTATTTTCGATAGCCGATTCTTCTGTTTCAGATTCATTGCCAACATTGTCCCTGGTGGCTAGTTCTTCAGCAATGGGCACTTTCTGAACCAAAGTAAACTGTTCATCAGATTTATTTTCATCTTTAGCCGTCAACAAGGCTTCAGCAACTTTATTGATTTTGGAAGTTTTCTTTGTATCAGAAATAACATATTGAGTCTGGTCAGTCACCTTATTTTTATTCTCCAATACCTCTACTACTGCCCCTTCTCCGGCTTCGTCTTCTTCCGGTTCCTCTATCTGAGTATCATCCAATACTGTATTTTCATTCAGCACAACAGTTTCAAAATGTGAGAAAGGCTTGTTTATTGCATCTCTCATGTTAGCATCTGGCGTAAAAGACACCTTTGTATGTCCCTGTATCTGAATTCTTTCCCCTGTATTCACATTGACACTTTCCCGACTATCCACATCAACAAGTTTGAAAGTACCCAATCCTTTAATTTTTAAATACTTCTCGTCTTCCAAAGCTTGTTCTATCAGAAGAAAAAACTCTTTGACAAACGCCTCGGCATCCTTTTTGGTCATGCTATGTCTGGCAGCCAATAAGTCGATGAGGTCTTGAATTGTTAGTCTTTCATTCATAATGGGAAATATTTATTTAAACTTATCTTTCAAATTATTACTGGGTTTATAAGATAGAACCAATTTGGGTGGAATCAGCATACGCTGTTTTGTTGCAGGATTAATTGAAATCCGTTCCGCCTTCTTCTTTACTTCGAAAGAGCCAAATCCCTGTATTGTAATGCTGTTTCCCTCTTCAAATTCTTGTGTCATATCAGACAATAAAGAATTTATCAATTCGGAAGTATCTTTAAGAGTATACCCTAATCTAGTCGCCAGTTGTGATGTAAATTCCTTATTATTCATAGTTATTTAATTACCTTTGCATATAAATCAAAAACATCTGCGTCTATCACCTCTACCTGATAAAAATATCCAATTACTAATTCCTGTTCAGAAGAACTGATCAAAACTTCCGGATCGACTTCCGGTGAGTCAAATTCCGTCCGACCAATATAATAATCACCCTCTATCCGATCAATAACGACCTTCATTTGTTTGCCAATCTTCCCAGCACTCAATTCTGCCGAAATTTCTTGCTGGACATCCATTAACTCATCCAACCGAGCTTGTTTTATCTCTTGCGGAATAGAATCTTCATATTGTTGTGCAGCATAAGTACCTTCTTCTTCCGAATATGCAAAAGCTCCCATTCTATCGAAACGTACTTTGCGTACAAATTCCTTTAATTCTTCAAAGTCCTCTTCAGTCTCTCCAGGATGCCCCACCATTAAAGTTGTACGCAAATGTATACCCGGAACTTCTTTGCGAAACATCTCTATCAGTTTATAGGTTTCTTCCTTCGTTACCTGCCGACGCATCATCTTCAACATATTATCACTGATATGTTGCAAAGCAATATCCATATATTTACAGACATTATCACGTTCCCGCATTACACGAAACAAGTCAGTCGGAAAATGTGCCGGATAAGCATAATGTAAACGAATCCATTCTACACCCGGAATTTCAGAAATGCGTTCAATAAGTTCAGGGAGCATCTGCTTCTTATACAAATCCACACCATAATAGGTCAGTTCCTGTGCTATTACCTGAAACTCCCTCACTCCTTGAGAAACCAAATATCGAACTTCATCCAGAATTTCTTCCATTGGTTTAGAAATATGGCAACCAGTAATAATAGGAATAGCACAATAGGAACATTTACGATCACACCCCTCTGATATTTTCAGGTAAGCATAATGCTTGGGAGTCGTTAGCGTGCGCTCAATATACAACTCTTCATGATATGTCTTTCCTAAATCTTGCAAAAGCTCTTTCCAATTGAATTTACCATAAAACTTGTCTACTTGTGGTATCTCAACAACTAATTCCTTCAAATAACGTTCAGAAAGACACCCCATTACAAATAACTTCTTCAGATCACCTTCTTCTTTTCTTTGTGCAAATTCAAGAATCATATTAATAGATTCCTCTTTTGCATCGCCGATAAAGCCGCATGTATTGATCACTGCAATTTCTCCTTCAGGTTTTTCAGTATCATGAGTCACACTATAGCCGACTTCTTCCAATTGACGCATCAATTGCTCCGAATCGACTAAGTTTTTAGAACATCCTAAAGTTATAATGTCTATTTTTCTTCTTTTCATGCGTTTTCTCCAAACAACGAATCAACAAATTCATTCTTGCGGAAAACCTGCAAGTCCTCCATACCTTCACCCAATCCGATATATTTTACTGGAATCTTAAATTGATCGGAAATACCGATAACGACTCCTCCCTTGGCTGTCCCATCCAGTTTAGTAATCGCCATAGCAGTCACTTCCGTTGCCAAAGTAAACTGTTTAGCCTGTTCAAAAGCATTTTGCCCGGTTGAACCATCCAGAACCAACAATACCTCATCAGGAGCAGTCGGTACAATCTTCTTCATTACATTCTTAATCTTTGTCAGCTCGTTCATCAAGCCAACTTTGTTATGCAAACGTCCGGCAGTATCAATAATCACTACATCTGCATTATTAGATAATGCAGAACTTAGCGTATCGAAAGCTACAGAAGCAGGATCTGCACCCATTTTTTGTTTAATAACAGGTACTCCCACCCGTTCACCCCAAATCATCAACTGCTCTACAGCAGCCGCACGAAAAGTATCAGCAGCACCTAGATAAACAGATTTCCCCGCTTTCTTGAATTGATAAGCCAATTTACCTATCGTGGTAGTTTTACCTACCCCATTAACTCCGACTACCATGATAACATACGGTTTCTTTTGAATAGGCAAATCAAAATCCACCACATCATCTGAATTGTTTTCTGTTAAAAGAGCAGCGATTTCATCACGCAATATATGATTCAACTCCTGAGTATTTACATATTTGTCAGAAGCTGCACGCTTTTCAATCCGTTTAATAATATTCAATGTAGTTTCTACACCTACGTCAGAAGTTATCAATACCTCCTCCAGATTATCCAACACTTCATCGTCCACCTTTGACTTACCAGCCACAGCACGAGCAATTTTACTAAATACGCTCTCCTTGGTTTTAGATAATCCTTTATCTAAAGTTTCCTTCTTTTCCTTTGAAAAAAAACTAAAAAATCCCATATTCCCGGTTGTTTCTATAATACATAATGCTACAAAGATATAACAAAGGATTGAGAAAGTAAAAAAAGAAGCAAAAAAAATCCCCTCATTGTTTATCAATGAAGGGATTTTGCATATATAGCGTATGTGCTATTTCAATTATTTTTTGAAAAAGTCTTGTACTTTTTCATTAGGAACCATTTGCTCATCAAAAATGTAAGCTCCTGTCTTCGGAGATTTAACCATTTTGATAACCTTGGTATAGGCACGACCTTCTTTAGTACCTTCGTGCAAACTTGCTACTGTTTTCTTTGCCATGGGTTATACTATCTTTATTATTTAATTTCTTTGTGTACTGTTACTCTCTTAAGAATTGGGTTGTATTTTTTCAACTCAAGTCTTTCAGTTGTATTTTTTCTGTTCTTAGTTGTGATATAACGAGATGTTCCCGGCATTCCACTATCTTTGTGTTCTGTACATTCCAGAATCACTTGTACTCTGTTACCTTTTGCTTTTTTTGCCATTGTAAGTTTTCTCCTCTACTATTTAGCCGATTACTTTAATGCTTTTCCAATCACAATAACCTTTAGTTACTGCATCAGTCAGTGCAGCATCCAGGCCCTTTTTGTTGATAATACGCAGACCGTTAGCGCAAAGGCTAAGGCTGATCCAACAGTCCTGTTCTACATAATAGAACTTCTTGTTAAACAAGTTCAAATCAAAGGTTCTCTTAGTTCTTCTCTTTGAGTGTGAAACATTGTTGCCAATCATGGCTTTCTTTCCGGTAATTTGACAAATCTTCGACATTTCTATCTTATTTTTATAGTTTTATATCTAACTTATTTCAAACAGGACGCAAAGTAAGCACTTTTATCTGTATAAAACAAGCAATTCTTAAAATAATTCACGTACAAACACCAATTTTTCTTTATTTGAGTAAATCACGCAGCATTAACAATGCATTATTGCCTGCTCTTTCAATATTCATCGCTCTTCCACGGTTTGTTTCCTGCTTATAAGTGCGAATTTCGTTTTTATAACCAGCAGCAATCCATACAGTACCGACGGGTTTTTCCGGAGTTCCGCCACCAGGGCCAGCTATTCCGGAGGTTGCAACCGCACAATCAGTTTTCAAGGTTTTCATCGCTCCTTTTACCATTTCAATAACAGTTTCTTCACTGACAGCACCATATTGAGCCAATGTATCGGATGAAACATACAATAATCCTATTTTTACTTCATTCGAGTAAGCCACTATTCCTCCATTAAAATACCCCGAACTTCCAGAAATGGAAGTCAGCCGTGCAGCAATACTTCCTCCAGTACAACTTTCTGCGGTGGAAACGGTTAATTTCTTCTTTTTCAGAAGTTCCCCCACAATCATTTCTAATGGTATATCTTCTTCGCTAAAAATATCATCGCCAAGAATTTCTTCCAATTTCGCTTTTTCGCAATGAAGAACATTGGCCAATTCTGTTTTATCTTTTCCTCTTCCTGTCAATCGTAGGCGAATAATACCGAGCTTTGGCAAATATGCCAATTTAATACACTTTGGAAGAGTTGTTTCCCATGATTCTAATTTTTCTGCAAGTACCGACTCAGGATAGTGTTGCACAAGAAAAGTTTGATGCATAATAACATCCGCTTGAAATCTTACCTGTAACTTTGGCAATATGGATTCAGTCATTACAGCAGTCATCTCCTGTGGTACACCAGGCATTGATACAAGCACTTTACCTTCTCTCTCAAACCAACTGACAGGTGCACTTCCTACAGGATTATTTATCACCGTACAGCCTTTCGGAACCATAGCCTGGCTCTTATTTAGCGAATTCATCGGTATTTTTCCAGCCAATACCCGCTTTACGTTCTCGAAAACTTCCTCATTGAATACCAATTCAGTGTGAAAGTATTTACAAAGAGTATTTTTGGTAATATCATCTTTTGTCGGACCAAGTCCTCCGGTCACTAAGACAATATTTACCCTTTTGATCGCACTATCAATCGCTTCTGTAATCTCTTCCTCCCGATCTCGGACCGACACAATGCGAAGAACCTCTATACCTATTTTATTCAATTCCTGTCCCATCCAGGCGGAATTTGTATCGACAACTTGCCCTATCAACAGTTCATCTCCAATGGTAATAATCTCAGCAAACATATTCCTCTTATACTTTTAATAGCATTTATACCTTTATTATATAGGTATATATATTGCACTAATTTTTTAAAGTTATTCCATTTCTTCATTTCACGTTTGTGATCCATTTGATCTACGTATGCAATCCCATCAGACCACACACGTGAAACAAATGGTTTTAATACATGAAACGAGGTAATCCAATAAAGAGAATTACTTAATAAAGACTTCTTTTCCTATTAGTTCCCATAGGCTTACTTATTGAAAATAAGAGTATGGTGTTGTTTTGACAATCTTTATTCTCGTTTTTCCTATTTTTATTGTCACTTTCACTATCTATTATTACCTATTTTCACTTTAATTATCACTATATAAAGCTATATTAAACAGCTTATTATTAAAAGCCAAAAGTAACAATAAAAAAAGCAACTTACAGTGTCACGCGAGAGTATGCAGGCAGTTCAATAGAACAAAAATCTTTATCCAGATACTTGAAATATCCGGTAATCGCAATCATAGCCGCATTATCAGTGGTATAACTGAACTTAGGAATAAAAATATCCCAACCATATTTCTCTGCGTGTTCACGGAAAGAGTTACGCAAACCGTTATTTGCAGATACTCCTCCGGCTACAGCAACCTCCTTTATATTATATTGTTTAGCTGCCTTTCGCAGTTTATCCATCAGAATATCCACAACAGTAGCTTCGAGAGATGCTGCTAAATCAACTTTATGATGTTCAATAAAATCGGGATCTTCTTTCAACCAGTCTCGCAAAGAATAAAGAAATGAAGTTTTTAATCCGCTAAAGCTATAATCAAGCCCTGGAATATGTGGTTTACTGAACGTAAATGCTTTTGGATTTCCCTGACGTGCCAATTTATCAATAATAGGACCACCCGGATAACCAAGTCCCATTACTTTAGAACATTTATCAATAGCTTCTCCGGCAGCATCATCAATGGTCTGTCCAAGAATCTCCATATCATTATAAGCCTTTACTAATACAATTTGAGAATTTCCTCCAGATACCAACAAGCAAAGGAAGGGAAACTCCGGTTGTTTATTTTCTTCTCCTTCCGCTTTAATAAAATGTGCTAACACATGACCAGTTAAGTGATTAACATCTATTAAAGGGATGTTAAGAGAACGTGCAAATCCTTTTGCAAAAGAAACTCCCACTAACAAAGAACCCATCAACCCCGGACCGCGTGTAAATGCTACGGCACTCAATTCTTCTTTAGTAACACCTGCCCGTTTTAATGCTTCGTGAACTACCGGTACAATATTTTGTTGGTGTGCTCTTGAAGCTAATTCCGGCACAACACCGCCATAAGCTTCATGTACAGCCTGACTTGATACCACATTTGACAGCAGATAACCATCCTTGATTACGGCTGCCGACGTATCATCACAGGAGGATTCAATTCCTAATATTATTGCACTCATAAGTCATTAAACTATTAATCGGTGCAAAAGTAATGATAAAACTACGATTCATAACGAACTATTTTATATTTTTGTTCGCAAAATAAAGTTATCGCTTATCAGAACGCTGAAAAAGACCGTACGTTGGATAGTTGGTATAGTACTTGTTGTCTATATCGGAACTATCGTTTTGCTGAATATTCCAAATATTCAGCGTGCTATGAGTACATTCATAGCTGAAGAATTATCAAAAGTATTAAATACCCATTTGACGATTGGTAGGATTAATATAGGATTATTAAACCGGATTATTATTGACGATGTGGTACTGAACGATCAGAACGACAAAGAAATGCTGAAAGTCACCCGTCTGTCTGCGAAATTCGATATTTTTCCTTTTTTTAAAGGAAAAATATCTATTAGCAGCGTTCAATTATTCGGTTTCAATGTCAATCTGAATAAACAAACCCCAGACTCTCCACCCAACTTTAAGTTTGTTCTGGATGCTTTCGCTTCTAAAGATACTATAAAGAAAGACAATTCTCTGGATTTACGTATTAATTCAGTCCTGATTCGCCGCGGAAAACTGTCTTATGATATTTTATCAAAAGAAAACACACCCGGAAAATTTAATGTAGAGCACATTCAACTTCAAAACATCATTGGAAATATATCCTTAAAAGCATTAAACAAGGACTCTTTGAATGTAGGTATTAAACGGTTAAGTTTGGACGAAAAAGTTTCCGGCTTTTCCTTAAAGAAGCTGAGCATGAAGCTGATGGCTAACAAAGAACGGTTGAATATTGATAATTTTGCAATCGAATTGCCTGAAAGTTCCCTGAAAATGGATACAATCCGTATGGAATACGATAGCTTGGAAGCATTTGATCATTTTGCAGAAAAGGTTCGTTTTTCGTTCCGTACAATGCCCTCACAAATTACTTTAAAAGATATCTCTCCTTTTATACCCGCTTTAGCACATTTCAAAGAACCGATAACTTTGGATATGGAAGTAAATGGTACTGTTGATCAACTAAACTGTTCCCATCTGGAAATTACTGCTGATGACCGGCAATTCCGGATTGTAGGAGATGTATCACTTCAAGACTTATCACATCCGCAAGATGCTTATGTCTTCGGTACACTTTCTGAATTAACAGCTAATACTCGCGGTGTAGGTTTTCTGGTACGCAATTTAAGTTCAAATTACAATGGCGTAGCTCCTGTATTACAACATCTGGGAGATATTAGTTTCCGTGGAGAAGTTTCTGGGTACTTTACAGACCTCGTTACATATGGTCAGTTACGTACCAGTCTGGGTGATATTAATATGGACTTAAAGCTGAGTTCTGACAAAGCAAAAGGATCATTTGCCTATTCGGGTGCAGTAAAAACTGAAGATTTTGAATTAGGCACAATGTTGGGCAATGATAAACTGGGAGAAATTACGTTTAACATCGATGTTCATGGACAGCACATTAATAAGCAACTTCCTTCAATTGAATTAAAAGGATTGATAGCTTCTTTAGAATATAGCAGATATAAATATGAGAATATTACACTGGACGGCGTATATAAACAAGGAGGATTTAATGGAAAAATTGCATTAGATGATCCGAACGGTTCTATCCATTTGAATGGAGACGTTAATGTTGCTTCAAAAACTCCGTCATTCAATTTCTTAGCTGTAGTTACCAGATTTCGCCCCAATGATTTGAATCTGACTCCCCAATATCCTGATACAGAATTTTCTTTAAAAGTGAAAGCTAACTTTACAGGAGGATCAGTTGATGAGATGATCGGAGAAATAAATATAGATAGTTTAGAATATAATGGTCCAGATAAAAACTATTTCATGAAAAATATGAATATTAGTGCAACTCGACAAGGCGGAGAAAATCAGCTTAAACTGACATCCGAATTTCTGACAGCAAGCATAAAAGGACATTTCCAATATCATACATTACCTGCAAGTATTCTAAATATTACACGGCGGTATATTCCATCTTTAGTATTACCTCCCAAAAAATCAATTGAAGCACATAATAATTTTCAATTTGACGTAAACATATATAATACAGACATTTTATCTACTATCTTTGATATTCCTCTAACTGTATATACCCATTCAACTTTGAAAGGATACGTCAATGATGCTTTGCAGCGTATTAGGGTAGAAGGATATTTCCCCCGTTTACAATATAAAGATAATTACATAGAATCAGGAATGATTTTATGTGAAAATCCATCCGATTATATTCGTGCAAGAGTTCGTTTCACTAATTTAAAGAAAAAAGGAGCTGTCAATTTGTCTTTGGATGCTCAGGCAAAAAACGACAATATCAGCACAACTCTAAATTGGGGAAATAGTGCAGCAACAACCTATAGTGGGCAGCTTTCGGCTATAGCGAAATTCTTACGTACAGAAGGAGAAAAGTCGCTATTAAAAGCAATAGTTGATGTAAAGCCAACAGATGTCATATTAAATGATACAATATGGCAGATACATCCTTCACGAGTGGTAGTCGATTCGGGCAAGGTAGATGTGAACAATTTCTATTTTAGCCACCGCGACCGTTATGTGCGAATCAACGGACGAATCTCCGAAAATCCCGAAGATACTGTAAAAGTCGATTTGAAAGATATAAATATGGGTTATGTATTTGATATTGCCAGTATATCTGATGATGTTGATTTTGAAGGCGATGCATCCGGAACGGCTTATGCCAGTGGAATATTGAAAAAGCCAGTGATGAACACTCATTTGTCCGTAAAAAACTTTTCACTGAATCAGGGTCGCTTAGGAGATTTGGATATATATGGTGCTTGGGATAATGAGAATAGAGGAATCCACTTGGATGCATCTATCAAAGACATATCTCCTACTCCGTCACGGGTTACCGGAATCATCCATCCCTTAAAGCCAGAAAGTGGGCTTGACTTAAATATTGAAGCTAATCAACTAAATTTAAAATTCCTCGAATTTTATATGAATTCTATAGCAGATGACATTAAAGGACGGGCAACAGGCAAGGTTCATTTATATGGTAAATTTAAGGGATTGAATCTTGACGGAGCAGTCATGACAGATGCTTCTATGAAATTCGACATTTTGAATACGCGCTTTGCTGTAAAAGATACAATCCGTCTGGCTCCTACCGGGCTGACATTCGATCATATCCATATTGCCGATGTTGAAGGACATTCGGGAACGATGAACGGTTATTTGCATTTCCAGCATTTCAAGAATATAAACTACCGTTTTGAGATACAAGCTAATAATATGTTGATGATGAATACCAAAGAATCAACAGATATTCCTTTTTATGGAACGGTATATGGAACCGGGAATGCCATACTTGCAGGAAATGCCATACAAGGGCTTGATGCAAATATAGCAATGACGACTAACCGGAATACAAACTTTACTTATATTAATGGAAATGTTGCTTCGGCTACCAATAACCAATTTATCAAATTTGTAGATAAAACTCCTCGTCGTACCATTCAGGACTCTGTTCAGATAATGTCTTACTTCGAGCAAATGCAACAGAAACGACAGGCTGTTGAAGAAGAACAAAAAACTGATATCCGATTAAATATTCTGGTAGATGCCACTCCGGATGCTACTATGCGTATTATTATGGATCCTGTAGCAGGAGACTATATCAGTGCTAAAGGGACAGGAAATATCCGAACGGAATTCTACAATAAGGGCGATGTAAAGATGTTCGGCAGTTATCGAATTAGTCAGGGAGTATATAAGTTCAGTTTGCAAGAAGTAATTCGCAAGGATTTTGTGATAAAGGATGGGAGCACAATCAATTTCAATGGTACACCATTAGATGCTAATATGGATATTCAAGCTTCATATACAGTAAACTCTGCTTCTTTGAATGATTTGATTCCGGACGAAGCAACCGCAGCTGTTATTCAACAGCCCAATGTACGCGTTAATTGTATTATGAATTTAAGTGGAATGTTGGTTCATCCGACTATAAAATTAGGAATTGAGCTTCCAAATGAAAGAGATGAAATCCAGACGCTGGTACGAAATTACATCAGTACAGAAGAACAGATGAATATGCAAATGCTTTATTTGTTGGGAATAGGTAAGTTCTACACAGAAAACACACGGAACAGTAACCAGAATTCTAATGTAATGTCATCCGTTCTTTCTTCTACCCTTTCCGGGCAATTGAATAATGCTTTATCCCAGGTTTTTGAAACGAATAACTGGAATATCGGAACCAATCTGAGTACCGGTGATAAAGGGTGGACAGATATGGAAATAGAAGGTATTCTATCGGGACAGCTACTGAATAACCGCCTTTTGATTAATGGTAACTTTGGCTATCGTGATAATCCTATGGCAAATACGAATTTTATAGGTGATTTCGAAGCAGAATGGCTACTAAACCGTTCGGGAGATATTCGGTTGAAAGCTTATAATGAAACGAATGATCGTTATTACACAAAAACGAATCTTACTACCCAGGGGGTAGGCATCATGTACAAAAAAGATTTTGATAAATGGAATGAACTTTTCTTCTGGAATAATTGGAGAATACGTAATAAAAGGAAACAAGAAACTAAAAAAATAGAAGAGCAACAAACTGATAACATTAGAAAACAAGCAAAATCAGAAATGAAAAGGAAACGTGAAAAGTAATGCTAGTCAAGATAATGACGCCATCCTCCCCATATGATGACACTATAAAGATCAAATGGTGACACTATCCTACACAGATAGCGTCACCTTTTTTGTTAGAGTATACCCCCCTCAGGTGTAATTTTAACTTTCTTATCCGGCATATTATCAGCCTCTAATTCAATAAGATAATAATTCCCTTCAACGTACGTCTCAAAGTATTCCGTATCGTCAATGTGATACTGAGGGAATTGCTCACTAATCGTTGTTCCCACTATTACAGGAATTATAATTACATCCCACGAAGTAGATGTCCAAACATTCTCTTTATTAAATACCACTTCTTTAGAAATTCCTTCATGTATAATATCCACTTCCGTATCTCCGAAGTTTTCTTTATCTACTTCCATAATTCTTGCACCCGGATATTTCTCTTCAATAAAAGATTTCATTTCGGCAGAAAGTTGTAATACAGGCAAGTGCCCATCTTGGTCGTCATCTGTATCTACCACAGTTTTAATCAAAATGCCATCTTCCGAATAATATAAATCAACCTCTTGATTCTGGTTCTCTACCTCAATGACGTATACAATTTCCAGTCCTTGACGTTCAAACATATCCACATCTTCTTTTTTCCAATCTTTATATTCACTCTTCTCAAATGAGCTTTTTACAGTTTCTGGTAATTTGGAATAAGGAATATCCGTTTCAGTCATATGCCAGATCCCATTCGACGTAAACCATGCAGAAATATCATATCCATTGTGGAAGTCTGCCACATAATATCCGGATTCAATTTCCCATTTTACATTACGAGCATTAGGATACTTAGATGCAAAAGCATTCTGTAGCTCTACGGGAACAGAGATTGATTCATCATCATCGTTATCACAACTTTGTAAGCTCCAAGTACTTAGAGCAAGTATAAGAATATACAATTTCAATTTCATTTTTGCCTTATTTTAAAATGTTCTACATATCAATATCGATCAAATTAAAGTCCTTGTCGAACTTTATTTCAGTCCGATTGGAGAGCTTTACTTCATATTCTTTTTTATCCCGTTCCAGTTTCAGAATTTTGGTATCCGGATAGTTTGTTTTAACATATTTCTGAATAAGTTCAGGAACAATAGCAACAGGAACTGAAGTATATTTGCAATCTACTTCTTTCCAATTACCCTTTTTATCAAATTCCACTTTATTACCATTAGTGAAAATCACTTCATAACTCTTATTCAAAATATCACTTTCCATTTTGGCTAAAGCCACTTTACTATCATCAAAATGCCTTTTTATAAATTGCTGTGCCTGTTGTGGCATTTGATTTACCTGAATAGGTTTGTCATCATCAGCTCTTGCTACAGTTTGCAAAGTAAATAAGCAAACGAATAAGAATAATAACTTTTTCATAATCATTGTTTTTTTATTGGTTTATACTATTATCAATCATTTTATAATGCAAAGATGAGAGTAGAATCTGAAAAGAATTGGGAATTTTGAAGAAATTTGAAAAAAAACAAAGGAAATATACTCAATTATATTTTTTTGATTATTTTAACAACAACTAATATATACATCCTTTATTTTTGCAGGCACAAATTTGACGATATTCATACTAAATAACCATAAGAACTTTTTTATGACTATGAGAACAAATTATTTTTTATTATTAGTTATGCTATTGGGAATTATTCCCGCGAATAACACACACGCTGATAATACAACACCTAAAAGCGTGATTTTGTACACTCCTTACACAAAAATTTCAGTATCGCCAGGAGCTTCAATTGATTACAGCGTTGATCTCATCAACAACACAGATGAACTTGTAGACGCTAATCTTTCTGTCAGTGGTTTATCAGGCAGTTGGAAGTATGAAATGAAATCCGGAGGATGGAACCTCAGTCAGTTATCCGTTCTTCCGAAAGAAAAAAAGACCTTTAATTTAAAAGTGGATGTTCCGCTGAAAGTGAACAAGGGGAGTTATCACTTCGTAGTAACAGCAGGTAATACAAGACTCCCTTTAAGTGTGGCAGTATCACAACAAGGTACATACCAAACCGAGTTTACTACCGATCAACCCAATATGCAGGGTAATTCCAAATCAACTTTCACATTCAGTGCTACGCTGAAAAATCAAACTGCCGACCAACAGTTATATGCTTTAATGGCTAATGCTCCAAGAGGTTGGAATGTCGTATTTAAGCCTAATTACAAGCAAGCAACTTCTGCACAAGTGGAAGCAAACAGCAGTCAGAGTGTAAGTATAGACATTACGCCTCCTGCTAATATAAAAGCTGGTAGTTATAAGATTCCTGTACGTGCTGCTACAGGTACCACTTCGGCCGAGCTGGAACTGGAAGTTGTTGTTACCGGCTCCTATCAAATGGAATTGACTACTCCTGAGGGCTTACTAAGTGCAGATGTTACTGCAGGAGATGTAAAACGAATAGAGCTGGAGGTTAAGAACACAGGATCATCTTTATTAAAAGACATCCAACTATCTGCTAATAAGCCTATTGATTGGGAAGTTTCATTCGAACCTTCTAAAATTGAAATGTTAAAAGCCGGAGAAACAGCTACCGTAATTGCCGTTTTAAAAGCATCTAAAAAAGCATTACCGGGTGATTACGTAACTACCATGATGGTTAAAACTCCTGAAATAAATACAGAAGCACAATTTAGAATTGCAGTAAAAACTCCAATGATTTGGGGATGGGTAGGTGTATTGATAATTATCGTTTCTATAGGTGTCGTATACTATCTGTTCCGTAAATATGGAAGGAGGTAATTATGAGCGAACAGGTGATGATCGTACTTACCGATTTGACTAAACAATACGGTAATTTCACTACTGTAGATCATATTTGCCTAACTATTCAAAAAGGAGAGATTTTTGGTTTATTGGGTCCGAATGGTGCTGGGAAGTCTACCACAATTTTAATGATGTTGGGGCTAACAGAACCAACATTAGGTACAGTAGAGATTTGTGGTATAAACTCGACAACACATCCCATTGAAGTAAAACGAAAAGTCGGTTATCTGCCCGAAGATGTAGGCTTTTATGATGATATGACAGGATCGGAGAATCTAATTTATACAGCTCGTTTAAATGGTATTCCCGATACAGAAGCAAAAACAAAAGCTGCTGAACTGATGAAACGCGTTGGTTTGGCAGATCAGATGAAAAAGAAAGCTGGAAAGTACTCTAGGGGAATGAGGCAACGTTTGGGATTAGCTGACGTACTTATTAAAAATCCGGAAATCATTATCCTAGATGAACCGACTTCGGGTATTGATCCTGCAGGTGTTCAGGAATTTACCGATTTAATCCGTTTTTTGAGTAGAGAGGAAGGACTTACTGTATTATTTTCTTCTCATCATCTAGATCAGGTGCAAAAAGTTTGTGACCGTGTAGGATTATTCAGTAGTGGTAAATTGCTTGCTCTGATTGATATGGCAGAACTGAAAAGCAAAAAACAGGAATTATCTGATATTTACAATCATTATTTTGAGGAAGGAGGAAACAGACATGAATAAAGTCAATCATCCTTTTTGGGTCATCGTAAATAAAGAAATGTCCGATCACATTAAAAGTTGGCGGTTTATTATCTTAATTGGTATCATTCTGCTTACTTGCATGGGATCACTTTACACAGCTCTCAACAGTATTGGCGCATCAATCAAAACAGATGATCCGGATAATTCATTTCTCTTTTTGAAATTGTTTACTATTTCTGACGGTACTCTTCCCTCTTTTGTGTTATTCATCAATTTTTTGGGTCCTCTGTTGGGGATAGCTTTGGGATTTGATGCTGTAAACTCGGAACAAAATAAGGGAACTTTGAGTCGTATGCTATCTCAGCCCATTCATCGTGACTGCATTATTAACGCTAAGTTTGTAGCTGCATTGATTGTGGTTGGCATAATGTTGTTCATACTAGGATTTCTGGTGATGGGATGCGGATTAATTGCAATTGGGATCCCTCCTACAGCTGAAGAATTTTGGAGAATTATATTTTTTATAACACTTAGTATTTTCTATGTAGCGTTTTGGTTGAATCTTGCTATTCTGTTTTCACTTTGCTTCCGTCAGGCAGCGACTTCTGCATTGGCCTCTGTAGCAGTATGGTTATTTTTTAGTGTATTTTATTCAATGATTGTCAATTTGGTGGCAAAGGCATTGAGTCCACCTCAAATGGTTTCGCCTTATCAGATGATAAGTTATCAGAAGTTTGTTTTAGGATTGATGCGCCTGGCACCGAATGAGTTATTCAATGATGCAACTACTACGTTGTTGATGCCTTCTGTAAGAAGTCTCGGACCATTAACAGTAGAACAAATTCAAGGAGCTATCCCAAGCCTTCTTCCTTTAAGTCAGAGTCTCATGGTAGTATGGCCGCAGGTGACAGGGTTAATTGCAGCAACAGTTATTTGTTTCGCACTTTCATATATTCTTTTTATGAGAAGGGAAATAAGGTCGCGGTAGTCTTTTAAAGAGACTCTCACAAATAATATAAGAAAGTCAAAATATAACAAGATATTCAGGAACGGTTTTTGCGGATTTCACGGTTTTTAATAGTAGCTAAAACCGTGAAATCCATTTAATTATATGGTAAGGAAATATACAAATTAATTGCAACAGCCTCTTTTAATTATTGCAAATCATAGTATATATTTTTGTTAGATAGAAGAATTATTTTTGTCACTCACTTTATTTAGTTCAGTTTCGATATCTCAAAGCAATGTTCATGTTGCTCGAAATAATACTTTAGTTTCAGGTGCTGTAACCGGCAGATAGAATCGGCAATTGCTAAACCTAAACCAGTAGAACCTTCTTTTTTGCTTCCTTGATAGAAACGTTCGAAAATATGTTCTTTATCTAATGGATAATCCACTCCGGTATTTCGGAAAATAATATTATATTTGGTGATTTCAATTCGTATATGACCTCCATCAACATTATGAACAAAAGCATTCCTCAACAGATTTGTCAATAAAGCAACAGCCAATGATTCATTCATTGTTGCACAGAATTCACCTTGTTCCGTAATAGTTGTTTCTAAATCACGATATTCATAAACTTCTTCATAATCTTTCAAGTACTGTTTGAGAAAATCATTTAGTCCCAAATCTTTAGTATCAGAAAATTGTCCATTATCTATTTTAGTCAATAATAATAATGATTTATTTAGTTTAGTGATATATTCTAAAGTCTGATGGGTTTTCATCAATTCTTCCAATTGATGTTCAGATAACGAATCATCCTCCATCAACATCTCCAACCGATTACGGCAAATAGCAAGCGGAGTCTGTATCTCATGCGAAGCATTTCCTATAAATTGCTTTTGCTGCTCGAATGTTTGTTCTGTACGTTCAACGTAACGAGTAGCGGCATCATTCAGTTTACGAAATTCTGTTATCTGAGTATTATTCTTTAACGGTTCATTTTTCTTTCCGGTCTTATAACCATCCAGCCAATGAAGCAGGACATATAACGGGCGCATATTCCGATAGAACACCCATACCGAAATAGCAATGATAGAAAGTAATAAAGCAACATACAGAAAGATAATCCAGATAAGAATTGCACCTTTCAAATCATCTTTTTCGATACTGGGAGTAGATACAGTAAGTTTGTGATAATACCCCTCGCCATCTTTAAAGATAGTAGTCAGAATACGTGCCGGTTCGGTTTCTTCCTTTTCTACAATATAAACCATAGAATCTTTATATTGAATATCTTCATGGCTTTCTGCATATCTTTTGCTGACTTCTGTAAGATAATATTGGTTATTGGAGCCATTATTTCTAGCAGGCAACTCTTCTCCTGCCAATGCACGAATAATAATTGTTTCAGAATAGTCTTCCAACGCATCATCTACTTCATCATTAATTTCGTCAATCATCGTGACATAGAAAAAGACAGCCCAAATCGTTAGAATAAGAGTTAAAGCTAAAGAAATGCGAAGAATGATGTAATATATCAATTTCATAGATGAACGCCAGTTACTTTTATTCTACAATCATTTTATAGCCAAAACCATAGACTGCTTTCAGCTCTATATTAGCTCCCGAATCTTTCAATTTCTTACGGAGATTTTTAATTTGAGCATAAATGAAATCAAAGTTGTCCACCTGATCAATATGATCTCCCCAAACAGATTCTGCCAATGTATTCTTATTTATTAATCTTCCGGGGCGATTGATAAAGTATAATAAGATATCATATTCTTTGCGGTTCAACTCTAGCTCTTGATTATCAACAAAGACTTTGTATTTATCTGGTTCAACTCGTACATTTCCCTGACAAATATTAATTTCTCCGTCGTTTTGGTGGCGACGGATAACACTTTTAATTCGTGCATTCAACTCAACCAAGTGAAATGGTTTAGGTAAATAATCGTCTGCTCCCAATTCCAGTCCCAAAACCTTATCTTCTATCGAATCTTTAGCCGAAATAATTATCACATTCTCTCGTTTATGCATAGATTTCAGTTTCTCTAAAATATCTAATCCGCTTCCGCCAGGTAACATTATATCTAATAAGATACAATCATAGTTATAATCCTCTATTTTATTTAAAGCTGTATTGAAGCTATCTGCTGTTTCCACAACATAACGTTCTTTCTCTAATGAGAGTTGTATTAGTTCTCTTAGAGCCGGTTCATCTTCTACAATTAATATCTTCATAAAAAGTTCTCCTTTCTTGTGCGATTACAAAGAAAAAGGATATTTCTGAAATAAAACTGAAATGTATAAAAAAAGAGTCTGAAATCTCAATTTGATTTCAAACTCTTTGTGATTAATGTGATTTAGGTTGGGCTTTTCTCACATCTTCTTAATAAGAACGTGCAAAGATTACACGGCAAGCAGAGGGCTTACCTGTAACCATACATTTACCTGGTTCTTTATCACCAACAACGAATGATTCGAATGGGATACACCGAATAGTAGCTTTAGTTTCTTCTTTTATCTTTTCTTCAGTTTCAGTTGTTCCGTCCCAATGAGCCAGGATAAAACCGCCTTCTTCGATTTTTTCTTTGAATTCATCGTAAGAATCAACCGCAGTGATATGTGAATTACGATAATCTAACGCTTTCTGATAAATATTTTGCTGCATTTCTTCAAGCAGATTCTGAACATATGTTTCAATACCGTCACAAGTTATTGTTTCTTTTTCAAGTGTATCGCGACGCATTACTTCCATCGTATTATTTTCTAAATCACGACCGCCCATCACAAGACGTACAGGAACTCCCTTCAATTCATAATCTGCAAATTTGAAGCCCGGACGTTTATTATCCGCATTATCATATTTTACAGAAATACCCATTGCTTTTAGTTTGGCAACAATATCTGCAACTTTAGCATCAATTTGTTTCAGTTGTTCGTCGTTTTTATAGATAGGAACGATAACGACCTGAATAGGAGCTAAATGTGGAGGTAGAACCAAACCATTATCATCGGAGTGAGTCATAATCAACGCACCCATCAAACGAGTAGAAACTCCCCATGAAGTAGCCCAAACATATTCCAACTTATTTTCTTTATTTACAAACTGAACGTCAAATGCTTTAGCAAAGTTTTGTCCCAAGAAATGAGAAGTACCACTCTGTAATGCTTTTCCGTCCTGCATCATCGCTTCAATAGTATAAGTATCAAGTGCACCGGCAAAACGTTCGTTAGCCGATTTAACACCTTTCACAACCGGCATAGCCATATATTTCTCTGCAAATTCAGCATATACATTCAGCATTCTTTGTGCTTCTTCTTCAGCTTCCTCACGCGTAGCATGTGCAGTATGTCCCTCTTGCCACAAAAATTCAGCAGTACGTAGGAATAGACGAGTACGCATTTCCCAACGAAATACATTTGCCCATTGATTGCATAAAATAGGGAGATCACGGTAGGACTGAATCCAATTCTTATATGTGTTCCAGATGATAGTTTCAGAGGTTGGACGAATAATCAGTTCTTCTTCTAACTTTGCAGCTGGGTCTACTACAACCCCAGAACCATCTTCTGCATTCTTCAAACGATAGTGTGTTACAACAGCACATTCTTTAGCAAAACCTTCTACATGCTCTGCTTCACGACTAAGGAATGATTTTGGAATTAACAGCGGGAAATAAGCATTCACATGTCCTGTTTCTTTAAACATATCGTCCAATTGACGTTGTATTTTTTCCCAGATAGCGTATCCGTAAGGCTTAATCACCATACATCCGCGTACAGCAGATTGTTCTGCCAAGTCAGCTTTTACCACCAAATCGTTGTACCATTGAGAATAGTTCTCACTACGTTTGGTCAGGTCTTTCAGTTCTTTTGCCATTATATTTTTCTTTTTGAAGTTTCTCAAGTGTTAAAACAGGATGCAAAAATACGAAAAATGAACGAACTGTGCCTATTCTTCGCAGTTTATTTTTAACTGTGATTAGACTGTAAAAAGAAAGGAGTACCTTAAAGTACTCCTCTCATCAATTTTTCTTCTTTATTTTTATAAAGAGCGGTAAACGAGGCTCGAACTCGCGACCCCCAGCTTGGGAAGCTAGTGCTCTACCAACTGAGCTATTACCGCATTCATATACTTTTTCACAAATGCCTTATGAAATAGTGGTGCAAAGGTAAACATAATTTTTATATCTCAAATAAAATCTTTTATTTTTTAGCAGAAGAAGAATTAACAATATTCATCGTTTGTTTCATTATATATATCGATAGTCTATTTACTCATAGGTTAAAGTGAACAAACCCATTCATTTATATGTTAGAAAGTCTCTAAAATAAGATTTGACTGACATGAAAAAGAATTCGCTAATTATCGCACTACTTATTTTATGTTTTCCTGGCATTCGGATGTACGCACAAACTCCGCTAAGTTTTGTAGAATCATTGCGTATACTCCAGCAAGGAAATCAGAGTTTGAAGATAGCTGATAAAGGTATAGAGATAGCAAAGACAGAACGTGACAAATTAAATGCTTTCTGGTATCCCAGTTTGCAATCAACAGGTGCTTTCGTGCATATGTCCGAGAAGATTGAGGTGAAACAACCTCTATCACAATTTACAGATCCCGCTAAGGATTTTGTGCATTCCATTATTCCCGATGATCAAATAATTTCATCCATTCTTGATCAAATAGGTACTAACACTCTTATTTTCCCACTTACACCACGTAACTTGACAACAGTCGATTTATCGGCTGAATGGGTTCTTTTCTCAGGAGGAAAGCGTTTCCGTGCTACCAATATCGGGCGTACAATGGTAGATTTGGCCAGAGAAACCCGTGCAGAAGTCTCTGCTAACCAACAAAACCTGTTAGCAGAAAGTTATTATGGACTTCGATTGGCACAACAGATTATATCTGTACGCGAAGAAACATTCAAAGGATTGCAAAAACATTATGAAAATGCTCTCAAACTAGAAGCAGCCGGAATAATAGACAAAGCAGGACGTTTGTTTGCTCAAGTCAATATGGACGAAGCTAAACGGGAATTGGAAGCTGCCCGTAAGGAAGAGACAGTCATGCAAAGTGCTCTTAAAACTCTACTGAACAAGAAAGATAGAGATGAGAACATTGTCCCTACTTCTCCCCTGTTTATGAATGATTCTATACCACCTAAAATGATTTTCGATCTATCAGTTAGAAGTGGAAACTATCTACTGAACCAGATCCATTTACAAGAACATATTGCCAAGCAACAAGTACGTATCGACCAAAGCGGTTACTTTCCGAATATAGCATTATTTGGAAAACAAACACTTTATTCGCACGGTATCCAAAGTAATTTGGTTCCTCGTACTATGATCGGAATCGGATTTACATGGAACTTGTTTGATGGACTGGATCGCGAAAAACGGATTCGACAATCGAAGCTAACACAACAGACACTAGCCTTGGGGCATATGAAAGCCCAAGATGATCTGGCTGTAGGAGTAGACAAGCTATATACGCAACTTCAAAAAGCGCAGGACAATGTAAAAGCATTAAATGCAACTATTGAATTGAGCGAAGAATTGGTACGTATCCGCAAAAAGTCTTTCACTGAAGGAATGGCGACTTCTACCGAAGTCATTGATGCGGAGACAATGCTTTCAAAAGTGAAAGTAGCCCGATTGGCTGCTTATTATGAATATGATGTGGCACTGATGAATTTACTTTCACTTTGTGGCACACCGGAACAATTTGTAAACTATCAACCTAAACCGTAAGAAATAATGAAACCAATGAGTAGAACCCTTTCCTGGGCTTTTGTCATCATCATGCTGGCAGTTGCCATTTTCACAGCCCTGGGAATGATATTGATGCATAAACAACCGCTAGTTCTGCAAGGACAGGCGGAAGCAACAGAAATTCGGATTAGCGGGAAACTTCCCGGACGTATTGACACCTTTTTAGTGAAAGAAGGTGATTGGGTACATCAGGGAGACACTCTCGTTGTTATCAATAGTCCCGAAGTACACGCTAAATACCAACAGGTAAATGCTTTGGAGCAAGTAGCTATGCAACAAAATAAGAAGATTGATGCAGGCACTCGCAAGCAGATCGTGGCTACTGCACTGCAATTATGGAATAAAACAGAAAGTGATCTGACATTGGCTAATACAACCTATAGCCGTATTCTTACATTATATAAGGATAGTGTAGTGACTTCTCAACGAAAGGATGAAGTAGAAGCAATGTACAAAGCAGCCTTAGCTGCCGAGCGTGCAGCCTACGAGCAATATCAGATGGCTGTAGACGGTGCACAGAAAGAAGATAAAGCATCGGCAGCCAGTATGGTAGATGCTGCACGAAGTACAGTAGATGAAGTTTCCGCACTATTAGTAGACGCGCGATTAACCGCACCGGAAGACGGACAGATTGCTACTATCTTTCCCAAACGTGGTGAACTGGTTGCACCGGGAACACCTATCATGAATTTGGTGGTTATGGATGATGTACATGTTGTACTCAATGTTCGGGAAGACCTGATGCCGCAATTTAAAATGGGAGGAACATTCATTGCAAATGTACCTGCTATCGGTAAAGAGAATATTGAATTCAAAATCTATTATATCAGTCCATTAGGTAGTTTTGCTACATGGAAATCAACCAAACAGACCGGGAGTTACGATTTGCAAACTTTTGAGATCCATGCTCGTCCCACACAGAAAGTAGAAGATTTGCGTCCGGGAATGTCCGTATTATTGACGCTAAACGATTAAAAGCATGAGTTCATCACAAACATATTATCCTTTTCACGCTGTATTGCTTAGAGAATGGCAACGTATGACTTCGCGACGTCTTTATTTGGGAGTATGCATTGTCCTGCCACTGTTCACTCTCTTCTTTATGGCTACCATTTTCGGCAACGGACAAATGGAAAACATACCTATTGGCATTATCGACCAGGATAATACAGCGAGTTCCAGAGCAATAGTCCGTAATATATCAGCCGTGCCTACATTTAAAGTAACGCGACACTTTGTAAACGAAGCTGCCGCCCGAAAAGCCGTGCAGAAAAAGGAAATATATGGTTATCTCTCTATTCCGCCCAAATTTGAGCAATATGCTATCACCGGAAAGAATGCAACACTTTCCTATTATTATCATTATGCGCTCATGTCGGTTGGCGGTGAACTGATGGCTGCATTCGAAACATCCTTAGCTTCGGTGTCTCTTTCGCCTATCGTGATGCAAGCTGTTGCGTTAGGAGTAGACCAAGAACAGATTACCACTTTTCTATTACCTGTACAAGCAGATAATCATCCGATATATAATCCGAGCCTTGATTATTCGGTATATTTAAGTCAGCCCTTCTTTTTCGTATTATTCCAGGTCCTGATTCTACTGACTACAGTATATGCAGTTGGTATTGAAATAAAGTTCCGAACAGCTAATGCATGGTTAGCTATTGCCAAAGGAAACATGGTAACAGCCGTATTAGGAAAACTGCTGCCCTATACTATTATATATATACTGATAGGATGGCTTGCCAATTATGTAATGTTTGGCATTCTGCATATTCCTTTTCAGGGAAGTTGGTGGCTAATGAATATGATGACTGTCCTTTTCATTGTAGCAACGCAAGCTCTTGGACTATTTTTGTTTTCATTATTCCCTGCCATTTCACTAATCATTAGTATCGTCTCAATGGTAGGTTCTTTAGGTGCTACCTTATCGGGGGTAACCTTTCCAGTTCCTAATATGTATCCGTTAGTGCGAGATGCTTCCAATCTATTTCCTGTCCGTCATTTTACAGAAGCAATGCAAATGATGCTTTATGGAGGCAGTGGATTTATTCATCTTTGGACGTCGGCTGTAATATTGTGTATATTTCCTTTGTTGGCACTTATGTTGCTTCCCCATTTGAAACGAGCTATAGAAAGTCATAAGTATGAAAACATTAAGTAAGGTCCAACAGATATCGTTCATCATCCAGCGTGAATTTGTAGCTATCAGCACCAGTTATGCTATATTATTGGTATTGATAGGAGGAATTTTCGTGTACGGATTACTCTATAATTATATGTATGCTCCTAATATCGTAACAGATGTTCCGGTAGCTGTAGTTGATAATTCTCACAGCCAATTAAGTCGTAATTTTATCCGATGGCTAGATGCTACTCCACAAACAGAAATTTATGATCAAGCTGTAGATTATCATGAAGCTAAAGAATGGATGAAAACAGGAAAAGTGCAGGGAATTATCTATTTACCACATGATTTTGAAGATCGGGTATTCCGGGGAGATGAAGCCGTATTTTCTCTATATGCTACTACAGATGCTTTTTTATATTTTGAGGCTTTACAAGGCTCTTCTTCATTAGTCATGTTGGCTATCAATGATAAATATCGTCCGGATGGAGCTGTTTTTCTACCCCCTCAAGGATTGTTAGCTATAGCGATGGCAAAACCTGTGAATGTATCAGGAACAGCACTTTATAATTATACAGAAGGATATGGTTCTTATCTGATTCCGGCTGTTATGATGATCATTATTTTTCAGACATTGTTAATGGTGATCGGAATGGCAACGGGAGAAGAATATCATACAGGAGGAATTCGCGCATATACTCCCTTTGGGCAAGGTTGGGGAGTCGCCCTTCGTATTGTAGCAGGAAAAACTTTTGTGTATTGTAGTTTATATGCAGTCTTCTCTTTTTTCTTATTAGGTTTACTCCCCTACTTTTTCAGTATTCCCAATATTGGTAATGGACTATATATTGTATTATTATTGATTCCATATCTGATAGCTACTTCCTTCCTTGGATTGGCAGCTTCGCGGTATTTTACAGATTCGGAAGCACCCTTACTTATGATAGCCTTTTTCTCGGTAGGATTAATATTCCTTTCCGGAGTCTCCTATCCGTTGGAGTTAATGCCGTGGTACTGGAAAGCAGCTCATTACATTCTTCCGGCTGCACCTGCTACCCTTGCTTTTGTGAAGCTAAATTCAATGGGAGCAAGTATGGCTGACATCCGACCGGAATATATTACTTTATGGATTCAAGCAGGAATCTATTTTCTATTAAGTATATGGGTATACAAGCAAAAGTTAAACAAATAGTATATTTTCATGCAATATGTAACAAAATAACAAAAATAGTAAAAAGCTGATTTATACTATTTTTCAGACGCGGATGACGCAGATAACGCGGATTTTTAAGATTAAATTTATTATCTAATTTCTTAAAATCCGCGTTATCTGCGTCATCCGCGTCTAAAAGTTTCCTTATGAAAACCTATATAACATTTGATATACTTATCATTTATTATAAATACCCTATATCATCTACGAATCAAATATTTGATAAAGAAATAACCTCCAAATACCTGTAGAAGCATACCGGGGACTCCTATACGAAAATCCTGAATAGCTTTGAAAAAGCTACCGACATATATCCATTCTCCTAAAGTACCGACTAATTGATAACTAAATACCACTCCTACCAAAATTGGAATAGATATGCGTCCGAAACGCTGTGCAGCCCATCCGGCAGCAATAGCCAGCAGTATTGATTTCAAAAGAATAGCAGGTAAAGCGACAGGCATTGGCATACCGAATAATAAAGAGTTTATTATAGGTGATAAGATCGCTGTCAATAACCCTACTTTCCATCCATACTTATAAGCTCCTATTAATGTAAAGAAATAAATGGGTAACCAAGTTACTCCACCTTGGGAAATGAGATGAAAGAGTTGGGGAAAAAGGATGTTGCCTACCACGAATAACGAGGCTGCCAAATAAGTTTTTACCTCACTATAATTAAGTGAATAGAGTTTTACTGTTGTTGTTTCCATATTTATATTATTATTTAAAAGTTCAAATTTACACCCCCCATAAAGGTTGCTTTAGGCATGGGATATCCAGCGTTGATTTCATAACGTTGTGCTAACAGGTTCTCACCTTTTACAAAGATACTGGCAAAATTACATAAGCGGTAACTCCCCCGAAGATTCCACAATACAAAACTGTCTTGCTTTTCGCTTCCTTTATTATTGATGATGACCTCCGTATAAAGTCCCTTTATATATTGTATTCCTGTGGCCAAGTTCCAACGTCCTGAAGTAAAATTTGCCCCAGCATACAATTTGTGTTCGGGAGCGGCAAGAACAGGATTCTCCATATGCAACCAACTATAATTAGCATTAACACTCCAATGAGAGTCAATCCGATAGTTCATGTTAGTTTCAATACCCCAATTCTCAATTTCTCCCGAATTTACATTGAGCGGAGGTATCAATCCGTTGGACATAATTACATTATCTCCATTAATATAATATAGACTCAATCCGTATGAAAATGCTTTTTCCAATAGGCGTTGAGAGTATGACAATTCATAGTTTATCAGTTTCTCCGCTTTCAAATCAGGATTTGCGGGAGGGAACATATACATTTCGCGAATGGTCGGATTACGATATCCTTTGCTTACCATTGCTTTCAACTCTGCACTTTTGGGTAGATGAAAAGCCAGACCTCCTTGTGGAATCCACTCAGTCCCTACATGAGAATGATGATCCACACGAACACCGGCATCCAAAGATAACCAACTATACAGGTCTTGTCGAAAGTCTACATATCCCGCAAACTCATCCATTTGTTTGTCAACTCCCGGAATTTGTTCACCCGTAGCTACTACCCTATTCCAAGATTCTCCTCCGAAATGTTGATAATCAAGTCCAACAGTCAAGCGATTACCCGAGAAGAGACTAGCGCTCTGATACAATGAAACGCCTAGCATCTTATCCTTAGAATTAAAATGTGATTTCTGAGGTTCCTTTCCCGGAGAATACCCATCATTTATGTTATGTCGCCCCCAATTATAGAAAAAGCTCAAAGCACCGGAAGTTTTTTCATAACGATTCTCTAAAGCAAATGAAGTCATTCCACGTGTTATACGCGAATCATTATCAATGAGTGGAGACTGAATTCTCCCAGGATTAGAAGCATTGAAATGGGTAACATTTACATCTCCCCACACTTTCCAGTAATTACTGAAATCATATCCTAATTTAGCATATCCACCATATTGTTCGAACCCCATATCGGAGCGATGACCATCTGTCCGGTTATAAGAGCCTGTTACCACACTATTGAAACGTCCCTTCCTTACGCGGTTGGATAATTCCGTCTGCAAAGTATTATATGAGCCGTAGCCAACTTGCGCATCGGTATTTACTCCGTCTTCCAACTGTTTACGGGTAACGATGTTGATGACTCCTCCCATTGCATTAGAGCCATATAGTACGGATGCAGGTCCACGCACCACTTCCACCCTTTCCGCCATCATTGATTGGTAAGCATCTGCTATCGGATGTCCCATTAATCCCATATATTGAGGATGACCATCAATCAAGACAAGTAATCCTGCCGTCGGACTTCCTCCGATACCACGCAGACTCATACCACCTGCCGCACCTCCAGATACACCGTATCCCATCATACCACGGCTGGTTGTAAATAATCCCGGCACTTGTTCATTCAGAAGTGGTAACAAGGAAGCCTCGTATCTATTCTCTATTTCCGAACGTCCCACTACCGATATCGTCATCGGCAAATGACGTATATCCGTTTCATTACGTGTCCCCGTAACTACTACTTCATCAATAGCATAATTCCGGGTAATTTGTGCAGTATCTTTTCTGATTTGTGCTGTTCCTGAAAAGGAAAACAAACTACTAATTAAAACCAAACAGACTGTGTTCTTTACCATATTCATTTTTTATTTCTGATTTTTTCGATAAAATCATGTATTAACGGCAATATTTCTTCAGCAGACTCTGCTTCACTACACATCGTTTCTACAGGACACCATCCGGTGTGATCACGATTCCAGATAAACGGTACTTCCTCTGCAAAATCTACTTTTACATCCGACTGACAGAATAATTCCAGAGCTTTAGAACTGATTATATCGGTATATAATTCTTTTATGCCTCCCAGAATCATTAATGCAGCAGCACCTTTACCTACTACCTTGTCGGCAATAGAAGCCCCCTTTAGGAAATCCGGTTCCAAAGTCAGCAAATCATATAAATCGGCCACTCCACGTTGAGTGAAAGTACGGTGCATTTCTCCATTGGCAATTACGCAGGAGTATCCTCCCGAATGCAATAAATTAATCAATTCTTTCATTAAATAGTTCCTTGTTTTAGTTGTTCTACAAATTGGTCTATGCGATGCAATTCCTTGGGTACATCAATATTTTGTGGACAATGAGGCACACACTGGTTGCATCCAATACAGTGGCTTGCTTGTCGTAGTTTCGGCACACTACGGTCATAACCGACCAGAAAAGCACGACGAGCCTTAGCATAATTCTCATCCTGTCCGTTTTTGGGCACGTTACCTTCATTGACACAACGATTATAATGCAATAATATACCCGGTATATCCAATCCGTATGGACATGGCATACAATATTTGCAATCGTTGCATGGAATTGTAGGATATTTCAGCATTAATTGTGCCGTTTCTTCCAGAAAGTTTTTCTCTTCATCAGTAAGTGGCTGTAAAGGAGAATAAGTGATTAGATTATCCTGTAGATGCTCCATATAAGTCATTCCACTTAAAACGGTCAGTACTTTATCCGGAGTCCCTGCAAAACGGAAAGCCCAAGATGCTACACTACCTTCCGGGCTACGTTGTTTGAGCCGTGCCACCAGATTATCATTCAGTTTAGACAGACGCCCTCCTAAAAGCGGTTCCATAATCACTGCCGGAATATTACGTTTTACCAGTTCTTCATACAGATATTCCGCATCCATATTGCGGGTATTCACTTCTTTAGCATGCTTCCAATCTACATAGTTAAGCTGTATCTGTACAAAGTCCCACTTTATTTCATCATGCAACGAAAGCAAGTAATCATACACTTCAATATCACCATGATATGAAAATCCAAGATTTCGAATGCGCCCCGCTTCACGTTCCTTAATCAGGAAGTCCAGCATTCCATTATCCAAATACCTGCCTTTAAGAGCATCCATTCCACCCATACCGATGCCATGAAGCAACATATAGTCAATGCAATCTACTTGAAGATCAGTAAATGATTTATGATACATCTTCAAAGAGGCTTCACGAGACCAACTATTCGGATCAAAATTAGACAGCTTGGTAGCAATAAAATACTTTTCACGTGCGTGGCGACTTAATGCAATACCCGTAGCTTTTTCAGAAAAGCCCTGCACGTATGCAGGAGACGTATCGAAATAGTTCACTCCATGAGCAATAGCGTAATCTACCAATTCATTCACTGCATCCTGATCAATCACTTCACCATTGCCATCGGGAGCCGGTTTGAGTGGCCATCGCATACAGCCATATCCTAATAGTGAAACACGATCTCCGGTAGAAGGAGCGGTGCGATAAGTCATTTTATCGGTAGGAACCTCTTTTTCTGTCGAAGCACTGTTTGGACCGGACTTATTATCGGAAGAGCATCCATACAACAGCCCTGTTGATGTGGCAGCATTGATACCTACAATTTTGATGAATTCTCTTCTATTTATCTCTTTTTTATTTTTTTCTTCCATCATCTTATTCAGAAATTAGATTTTATACAACTCGGTGCATCAAATGTCCATTCACATAAATTGCGCTGAAAGGACGTGACGGACATAAATTTTCACAAGCTCCACAACCGATACAGCGTTCTATATTTACTATCGGAATCTTGGGAGAATCTGAAATGTCAGGGTCCGATGGAACCATCTGTATAGCATTAGTGGGGCAATGACGAGCACAGTTTCCACATTCTTTTCCATCTGTCAATGGAATACAATTCTCTTTCACCCATACAGCATGACCGATTTGAGTAGCCGATTTATCGGCCGTAGTAATCGGGTGAATAGCGCCTGCCGGACAGACATCCGAGCACTTGGTACATTCAGGACGACAATAGCCACGCTCGTATGACATTTCCGGTTGCATCAATGTCATTAAATTGTCTGAGGGACGCAACACCTGATTCGGACAAACGGAAACACATAACTGGCAAGCAGTACAATGCTGAGTAAAATTACGTGCACTTAATGCACCCGGAGGAAATAGCTTATTTTCCCGCTTCGGAATCTTTTTGTCTTCAATAGCAGCCAATCCCCCATCTACCTTCTTTTCCTGAGCTTTCAAAATAGCTGTTGTGGCAAAGATGGCAGATGCCGACAAGAAACTACGACGAGTATTGTTCGCTGATGTTGCATTCATATGCAAAGTTTCCAACGAATCTGATGCATCGTTTACTGCTTTAGGAATTTGCCTGGTATACTTGATAGCTCCATGTTTACATTTTCCCATACAGTCCATGCAAGCCACGCAACGGCTATAATCTATTTCATGTGCTTTCGGATTAATACAAGACGCCTTGCAATTACGGGCACACAACCCACAATTATTACATTTTGCAGTATCAATCATCGGTTTGAAGAGAGAATACCGGGAGATAAAACCCAAAACAGTCCCGACAGGGCAAATTGTGTTACAATAAGTACGTCCGTTCCGCCATGCTACTATAAATAGTACGACAAAAGTAACAACAGCGATCAGCAAAGTAGAAAAACTTTTTATCCAAACATCCACTTCATAGAAAGCATAACTGCCAGCCCGTTCCGCCAGATAAGCAAGAAGATTATTTCCCCATTGCCAGACCGGAGCGAAAAGGTTGGAAACAATACGTCCATAAGCACTGTAAGGAGCCAAAAGGATCGCTAAAGCATTAAAGCTGCTAACCATAGCAATGATAAACACGGCTAATACTCCGTAACGTAACCATTTTTTCGCCGGTGAATAACGAAAACGGTTTTTCTTCCGCTTCCCGGATATCCAGGAGATAATATCCTGAAAAACTCCCAAAGGACATATTACCGAACAATAAACACGTCCGAACACGAATGTCAATGCAACAAGGAATAATACGACACCAATATTCAACGCTAATAATGCAGGTAATAATTGAATTTTAGCCAGCCACCCGAACCATGTGTGCAGTGTCCCTGTAAAGTCAAGAAAAAGCAGGGTAATGATTGTAAAGCACACAATAGCGGCTGTGATTCTGATAATACGTAGCATAATCAAATAAATTTCAAGTTATAGTAGTTTAAATTCTTTTATTTAAAGAGTTTTACCGTATGTCTGATAACGTATACACAACAACCGGCTTTTTTACGATGCAAATTTAATCACAGAGATTTACTTTTCACGTATATTAATTACCGAAAGTTATACCAATATTACAGATTTACTTTCTTTTAATAGAAAACTGCCCGTCAATACATCATTGGGATATATCAACGAGCAGTCATTTTACAGTTTCATTTCTATATACTCTTCGATGTAAAAAAATGTATCAGACATTCTTCCCCATTTCATATGCCTCCGTCAGGGAAGGTTTTCCTTCTATTTCTCCCACCTTCCAAGCACCTATACCATAAATAACTCCCTTTTCCACCGGGCCTTCCAAACAGTCGAGGAAACCACGGAAGCCATCGATAGTACGTTCCATCATTGGAACGCTCTCTTCCGCAGCAGCAATAATAAAATAGAATTCTTTATTGCGAATTTCAAGATAACAGGCACAGCAACGGTCAATCAACGTTTTCATTTGTGCAGACATCGTATAGAAATAAACAGGAGTTGCCATTACAATAACATCTGCTTCTATCATCTTGGCGACAATAGCTGCCGCATCATCCTTTTGCGGACAAGGTTTACTATACATACTGCAAACACTACATCCTGTGCAATAATTGATTTGTTTGTCTTTCAAGAAAATCTTTTCTACTTTATTTCCTACCGATTCAGCACCTTGCAGAAATTCATCACATAGTCTGTCAGAGTTTCCTCCTTTACGAGGACTGGATGATAGTATCAGAACTTTTTTACTCATAATTGTATCCTTCTTTTGGTGATCAAATATTTAATATGCAAAAGTATACAGAGTTTATTAAAACTTTCGTATACAAATTACATATCCTATTACCATTTTTACAGATATGACAAAGAATTCAATTAGTTTAGTTTCACGACTTCTCCGATCTCCGGAATCAGCACATCCAAAGAGTCCTTATCCCTCATGTCTTGGGCATTTTTCAGAGGTTCATCCCACCGATGTTTGGCTAATGCATACTTAGAATGATGCACAGTCAGGAAACGCTTTGCCTTCAAATCTTTTGCAGCTTTTGCCATATATTGCGGCATTAGATGAATATATTTCCATTCTTCATTATATTGACCGTTTTCAAGTATAGCAAGATCAATATCAGGAAAATGGTTACCTATATCCGAATAATGAGTGTCATATCCTCCATCTCCACCAATATATATATTCTGAGAAGGGGCTTGCAATAAGAATGAAGCCCATAGTGACTGATTTGAATGAAGCCCGCGACCGGAGAAGTGACGAGCCGATAAACAATGAATCAGGAAGCCGGACTCAAGATTCGCATCTTCATTCCAGTCCAGTTCAACAATTTGTTTTTTATCAAAACCCCAATATTCAAAATGTTCACCAACTCCTAAAGAGCAAATCACTTTACCAATGCGTCCTTTTAACTCCTTCACTGTATGATAATCCAGATGATCCCAATGGTCGTGGGTAATGACCAGATAGTCGATATCCGGCATATCTTCCGGACGATAGATCTCCGTACCCTCAAATGGCTTATTGACAAAAGACACAGGAGAAGCCATACAAAATACCGGGTCCACCAATATCTTCTTTCCTCCTGTCTGAATGAGATAAGATGAATGTCCGAACCACACAAGAACTTCTTCTTCCGGCTTTAATTGCTTAAGATCCGTTTTGATTACTTTTAAAGGAGCATCCGGTCGCAAACCATCTGTCTTCCGGAAAAGGAAACTCCAGATTGCTTCCAGACGCCCTTTATCTGAAGTCATCAAAACTGTTTCATGCAGATTCTGAAACTTTCCGTCTCTATAGTTGGGAGATTGTTTCACCCGTTCCAGGCGTTCTCCGCGAGGTATTCTGCCAAAGCTAGGCTGATTGACAAAAGTAATCACGGCAATGGCTAATAATGCTATTATAGCGAATGTATATCCTATAATCATACTTACCTTAATTTTCTTGAATATGTGCATAACAATTTTTTTATTCATTTTATGCAGCAAAGGTACTTTATTTGGAATACTTTAGATTATCTACATTACAGATTATTATACCCGAATTACAGATTCGGATATAATTGTAATGATGAAACAGTTTTGATCACACATCAAAAATATATTTTGTAACTTAAATTAGGAATCAGCCCCGTTCCATCCTTTTTCTCTATAACCCCGTTCTTTTCGTTATACTGATAAAAGTGCATTCCTGTTTTCATTCCGATATTCAATATCTTTAATGAGAATTCATGAGATACCTTTTTCTTATTTATCTTGTAACTCATAGAGATATCACCATTCATTGAGGGCTCAAATCTTTTGGTATAAGCTTTGGTTTCGTCAAAAACAATATCGTGTTCAGCTTGAGACCTTTCTTCATCTAGCGGAGTATAACGCCCTCCTCCATAGAAAAACACACGTCCGTTGATACTCAACACATTTTGTTTAAGCCTACCCACCATCCATTCTTTTCCGGCAAGAACATTAAACAGATAACCTTTATCTAATCTCGTATTTCTCCAAATATGATCACCCCCTTTGTATTTTGACTTAAACACTGTTCCTGTTATCATATAGTAGAATCCATTTTTCATATACTGTTCCAATGTAATATCCACACCATAATTCTTGCCTACCCCATTATTTTTCAATATTCTGTCCAAATAGAATTCCTGATAATTAATGATAGAAAACGAAGAACCTTCTTCAACAGGAATGTGAAATAAATATTGGTAATAAGGCTCTATTTTCAAATGCAGATTTTGGTTAATATTCCAATCATAAGTTAGTCCGAAATGATGTGCTTTGGAAAAGTCCAGATATTTGTTCGACTCTTTTCTTCCGTTCATTTCCCGTTCTACAAAATAATAGTCGAGCCTTTCTCTGCGACTATGCAATCCATAAGCAAAGGCTAAAGTATGCTTCGGATTCAGTTTCCAGTTGAATGCAATCCTTGGTTCTACCGACCAATTTTTATTCAAGGTAAAGTATTGAGCATTAATCCCCAAGCTTGTAGTCAGGTGGTCAGTTAAATCTATAAGAGAGTTACTATAGGCCGAAAGAACCGTACTTTCCCCACTTCCTTTTGACACTTGTTCCATCGGCTTGTCAAGCCCAAAGTAAGGACTTACTTTATAGTCAAGATCATATTTAAGCTCTGTTACAGTGATACCCGTTCTATTAGTATGTCTGGAACCAAACTTTTTGTTCAGATAAGAATTAAATACGATGTCCCATTTGGAATTCTGAATATCTCCTACTCTTATCAATTTGTCGTCGTCCGTCTGTTGGTCTACAATCGTATGATCTTTGGAATATGTAGCGGAAATGGAAGAACGGATATAGGTATTTTCATCTATAAAGTATTTGTGAGTCAATCCTCCTGCCGATTTATCCATTTTATTTTCTCCTGCCTGCCGGTCTCCCAATGTCTCCCATTCGGAACGTTCCAGAAATTCGTCTTTATTTCTGTCAGTCAATCCTATTCCCCATATTGAAAAAGTTCCAGCCTTTTGGGTGGGAAAATTCAGTTTGAATGCCAGATCCTGATATTTCAGGTTAATATCATTGCCGGTAGCAAGTGAAGTTGTAGAGAAACGGTAGTTAATGAGATAAGAACTTCCCTGCTTTTTATTAATAGGACCTTCTGATGCCAAGTCAATTCCCATCAATCCGAGTTGGAAAGTGTGTTCATACTTTTGATTGTTTCCATTACGTAAGTGCATATCAAATACTCCGGATAAAGCATTATTATATTCTGCCGGGGAAGCACCATTATAAAAATCAGAATTACCTATCACTTGTGTACTTAATGCCGACAAGAAACCACCTCCCAAACCCGATAGATCGGCAAAATGAGTTGGATTAGGAATCTCTATGCCTTCCAATCGCCATTGAGTAAACTGCGGAGCATTTCCCCTGATAGCAATAGCATTGGTTCCTACATCTCCAGCTACTCCGGCAAATGCAGAACTCAATCTTGCCGGATCGTCAAAACCATTGGCAAATCTACTTGCTTCTTCCATACTAATCATACGTCCACCGCCAATAGCCATGGGATTTAAAGGTCTGTCTTTCTTTACTTCCGGTTGTACAACAACTTCATTCAAAGTATGAACGTCTTCATCAATCGGTATTTCTATATAAACCTCTTTAGAAGAAGTGACCAATACTTCCCTTACAATCTTCGGATAATACCCCATAAAAGAGATACGGATGTTATAACGTCCCACTGGAATGTTACGAATCTGAAAGCGCCCCAGACTATCAGTGACAGCATACAGAGATGGCTCTCCCAATATATTGACTGAAGCATATTCTAGCGGTACATTGGTCTTAGAATCTATTACAATCCCTCTGATCGTTTGAGTCGGTTTCTGTGCAAGTTTGTCTGCAGATTTTTCCTTTTCATCGGATAATGAAATGATAATGTGACGTCCTTTTATTTTGTAAACCAGTTCTGTATTCTTCAAAATCCGGTTAAGAGCAGTTTTTAGATCCACTCCTTTCACATCAATGGTAATCTTCTGCTCAACATCCAGTTGTTTTCTACTATAAGCAATTGTATATTTGCTTTGTGCTTCAATTTGCTCAAAAGCTTGTTTCATGGTAATGTCCTGCCCCGAAATTGTAACTTTCGTGTTTTGTGCGTTTGATGTGACTGACAGGATAAGGATGATTATCAAACAAACAATTTTATAATTCAAATTATTATTCGTACCTTTGATTTTAAACAAAAACATATTTTAAAAATATTGAAAAGTTAAATACTTGTTTTATTCTGAACTTGTTTGGCTTTTCTGAACCGGAAATGGCTTCGAAACAGTTTCCGGTTCTCTTTTTTATCTATTTTTATTTACCTCCTTTTTTATTAATGTGACTTGATTGGTTTGTATTGCATACGTAAAATCTCCCATAACATCCTGTAATACATGAAGAATATCTTCCAGAGTTTCATGATTAATGAATTTAATCGTATAGGGATCATTCGCGAATTTCTGTTTATCATATCTGATAGTCACATTGAACCGACGTTGAAGAGTGTGAACAATATCATTGAACGTTGCATCCTGAAATATCAGCAAACCATCTTTCCATCCGACACTTTCGTCAGTAACAGTATTCACTAATACAGATTTATCTATTTTATCATACACTATTTGCTGACTCGGTTTTAAAATATATTGGCTGTCACTCTCTCCGGATTCTATATGAACTTGTATGCTACCGCTATTTAAGGTAGTAATAACCCGATCATCCATCGGATAAGCAGATAAATTGAATTTTGTTCCGAGCACCCTGACCGAAAGTTTGTGGGTAGTGACAATAAACGGTTGAGAGGAATTACTGATTACTGAAAAGTAAGCTTCTCCCTCTAAAGTAACTACACGTGTAGCATCCTTAAACGTCGAAGGATAAGTAAGCTTAGTATCCGAATTCAGCAAGACAGTTGTACCATCCGGCAGCGTACATTGTCTCTGTTCATTGTTAGCAGTCACAATCTCAATCGTTTTTAGGTTCTGACTATTATATAAATACCATCCTACTAATAAAAAAAGAGGAATAACTGCCGCCGCATATTTTAACCAGCGACGATTGTGTTTTAAAAGCAACTTGGGCTTTTCTTCTAGTCCGATAGTCTTTTTTACCTTATCAAGAGAGTGATAGGTCTTCGCATTGGGAGCCACCTGTATCTCATTCCAGATAGTAGACAAAGCATTCTCTTTTTCCTCGCTCCACCTGTCATTAACGATCCATTTTTGTACTTTCTCTTCCATCTCAGATGGATACGAATAAGTGAAGAATTGATTAAGAATCCGATAAATATAATTATCTTTCATACACTGTATTTTGTATTATTAAAAACCAACAGTAACCTTTCCGCTTGACTCAAGTCCCCATTTCTGTGTCTTTTTATCATATTGATATTCTGCTTCTACTTTTATCGCTGCATTTTCCTTTAAATCAAATGACAAAGAACCACCTATACCAGTATGTGGAAACAAGGATTGATAAGCCGGATATGAAAAAGATTGATCAGAAAAGATATCTTGTCCCCAGACTTCCAATCGTATGTTATTAGTCAAAGCATATTGTCCTTTTATATTCATACCCATCATGTCTTGCCGGGAGATAGGCGCAGAGAAATAAAACTGCCGGCTAAACAAACCTCCTACATCTAAAGACAGCCTTTCCGAAGCTAGCCAATGTATTGAACCATTCACAGAGATATATTTGCCCATTCCCAGATAAGTAACGTTCTGACCATTTCCTATAAAGATAAGTTTCCGGGAAATAGCTTTCTGCTGAAATCTGCTGAAATCTGTCAGAGCAGAAACCTTATGAATGCTTAGCTTACTTATTTCATACTGTATATCCATCTCCTTTTCAGGAATATTTAATAATAACTGTTCATTTATATGCCCTACACTTTCTGTCTTTGCATCTACCTTCTTCTCTTTCTCCATATTTTGTGAGAATATGGAGGAGATGCACATAAACATTAAAAGAAGTAATGTCGCGATTTTCCTTTTCATGATATATCACTTTTAATTGGTCACTATATGATTAATACAACTATGTCATCAGTAACTCCCGACCTAAAAGTTTTTTTTCAAATAAAAAAGAGATGCATGGCAGAAACAACCCGCCTGATTTCCTGTAAAGCCAAACTAAGTTGATTCTCAACTGTCTTTTTTGAAAGACTTAATTTCTGGGCTATATCATCATTGGAACAACCGTTGTTTCTACTCATTTGATAGATCTTTTTTCTTTGAACCGGCATCCGGCACACAGTCATTTCTACCAGAATATTAATTTCTTTGGCAAACAGTATCTCATCTGAACTATCAGCTTCCTTCAAACTTAAATCATTGCAATTATCTATAAATGCCTCTTCCACCAATTTATGTTTTAAATAATTCAGGGCAGTGTTGCGTGCAATAGTATAAATATAAGTATTAAATGATTTCTGCGGATCAACGGTTTTCCGGTTTATCCATAAGTTTACAAAAATATCTTGTGCCAACTCTTCCGCATCGCTTTCCGATCTTAAAATTCCTTTTAAAAAATACTTAACCTTATCAAAATAAGTAATGAAAATATCTTCAAAGGCTTTATGATCTCCCTGCTGCAATGCTTTGACTGTTTCAATATCCATATAATTTTGGTATTTATGGTATGAAAAATATGAATTTCCGTCTATTAATACAACTTCATCTCCATTTTCTCCCGACTTATTTAGGCTTTTTATGCAATTCATACTTTTTATTCATTTTAAAGATTCGTCTTATTCTATCAGATTTGCATTTTTAGGATTATGCAGAGATCTTAGTTGGTCATACCTTTCTTATCTATGCTTATTTTATTCGGCAAACTACCTGGTAGTAATGGTTCAATTACTTAGTAGTAATGACTCAACTACCCAGTAGTAATTCGGCCACTACTACTGGGTAAATGAAAGTGATATTTGGATCAGGTTGAAAGAAGAAACCATTGAAATATTCCTGTTAATCTCAAAATAGGTTTATAACAGCAAATAAGCAATGCGCAATTCAAACATTGGGAAGAAAAATAAAAAGACAGACGGTCTTTTGATAAAACATTGAGAAGTTTGTATTCAATCATTGGGAAGATTAAAACAAAGACAGATGTATCAAAAGCCCTTTATTACCAAAATCAGCCCACTACACTGTTGTGTTTCCATTTTTTAAGGGGCTATTCAAGGACCATCTCAAACTGATCACATGCTCCCGTTCGATGAGCCAGATGTTTGGTTGAAGGGGAGAATCCAAATAATGGCGAATAGGTTTTTACTTTGACCGTTTTACCGTCAGGCATAAATTCAAGTATACGGAGCCAACCATCTCCTCCGTTGCCTTCCCAACCGCCACCTGATATTTGTACATTAAACATCATTTGGTGAACCTTATTTCCTGCTTTATTCCGGTCTACCCGGTAGGCGACTGCATCTTCAAATTCACCGGGTTCACCCGTATGTCCACATACAACTAAGTCAATATTTGAAGAAGGATAAATTAGTTTGTCCCAAACTCCTTGCCCCCAATTTCGGGGAGTTATTTTATAATGTTCGTTGTCTGTACGTTCTGCACTGCGCTCCTGAAGGAAAGAGTGAGTTATAAATATAACTTTATGGTTGATATATTCTTTCTTAGCAACTAAGTTCCGGGCCCATTCAAGTACTTCATCACGCGGGGCAAATTCGGATGTTATAACTAGTATTTTATCCCAATTAGGCACTTTGAACTCAAAAGCAGCATTCTCTAAAGATACCACTCCATTACGATTCGGAAAGTCCGCCACAAGGCAATCCCTCCAAGTAGAGTTTCGTTTGAAAGGGAAATATTCAGGAAAATGTGTAATACCACATTCTGAACTTTTATAGCCATAATCATGATTACCGCAAGATATTATATAAGGAACCTTGTTATCAAGACGCGCAAAGGAACGTGAAGCGGATTCCCACATTTCTTCACTTGTCTGATTAAGCATCTTCCGATTCATTGTAATGTTTTCGTTTTGTTCTACCAGATCTCCTGTGCAGAGTACAGCCTTTATGTTTAGATTGTCAATATTGTCGGCAATCCATGCTGTACAGAGTTCGAATATCGGTTGGTTAATATCGTATTTTGTATATCCTTGAGGATCTCCCAATACAATCATTGAAAATGATTCATTATTTTCAAGATGTTGTTGATCTGCGCGCTGTTGTGCTAGCGTGGGAAGTATGAATGTAAATACTGCCCAAAAGAATAAAAGTGGTTTCTTCATATTATTAGATACAATAGTTGAGAACTTAATTATTGGAATCAAAAATACGAAAAATATATTGCATTAATACTCCTATTGATGTTTTTTTCTTCAAACAACATACTGCTTAGATTTCTCAAATCCCGCATTACCAAGACATTTTTTAAGTAACTGTTCTGCTTTTAAAACTACTTTATTGACTTCAATAGATTCTGCCCGATGAGAATCATCGGGCACTTTACCTTCACAAAAGTTCCGTTTAAAGAAAAGCTTCTAAAGTCATCTAAATGAAAAATATCTCCATCTGATAAGACTTGTTCTATCCCTTCCAATACCAAGGAAAGGCCTTTTAATTAGAAATGCGTTATATTTATCCGATTTACAGATTATTATATTTTGTACTACCAAGACAAATGCTTAGTAACGTACTACTGGCATCACATCAATTCTTCACTTATTTATTCATCATTCACATCATCATCAGAATCATCATCTATATCTATCATTATATCGGGCAAGTTTTCAACGGTATAATGTGGCAATTGATGCTCAATGCCATTCTTATCAAGTTCGTTAATATATCTATTAAGTTCGTCAGCAATCACCTGTTTTTTCCCGTCAAGACTTGCCAACTGAACTCTACTTATGGAAACAAAGAAATCCGATATTTCCAATTGACATTCTACAAACTCGATTAATAATAATTGTAGACTTTCATCCTCTATACCTTCTGCTATATCTAATAATTTATTCCAATCGCACAAGTTTATTATAATCATTTGTTTCTTGTCTTTGAATAAATGAATTACAGAAAGTAAACATTTCATTATTTGCATATTGTAGGTCTGAACTCTGACTGGCGAGGCATAAGGCACAAGTATACTAAAATCAAAATCATCAATCTGCTGCTTACAGACACTTTTATTTTCATTACAAATATTATTGTATGAATAAATAAAATTCGTTATTGCTTTGTCTAAATCACCTGTATTTACAATCTTCCCATTCTTTAATGCAATAACTTTGGAAAGTGAAATATCATCGTTCATCGGTTGGTAAATATCAGATAAATTGAAGTCTGTGACATATTCATCACCCTGCAAATTAGTATGTGCAGCATAAAACAGTTTAAAATTCTGTTCATTCGAAAAATCTCCCTTGGTTATTGTTTCAGGATTATATTCTGGGAACAATATGTCATAATGATCTTTAAGTCTTCTCAGATAACCTAAACCATCTATATAATTATCAATTAAAACCTTACGAAAATATGTAATATACTCATCGTTTATGGTCATCTGACCTTTTTTCTGAAGGTTGAATGCGTAGTTAGCGAGAGCAAACGAAGACCAACATTCTTCCTCCCTGTCATGATTAAGAAAACTTGATATATAATCAGTCATATCGTTCAGTTTATTAACTTGAGCATGCTTTAGCACCAATTCTACATGATCGATATTATTCAAATAATCCTTTGTTTTCACATAAACGTTATTATAAACAGCAAATGTAGACCATTCTTTCAGTTTTTCTTCATCCTTTCTATCTTGATAACATGTCAATAAATAATCAATGGCTTCTACATTTCCACTTTGAGCTGTTTTTTCCATTACCTCTACACTTTGATAAGGATTGTAATAAGCCTCTTCTTCCGACATAAGCCTTGCATAGAGAATTTTTAATTCATCATCTCCCTGTTCAGCTCCCAATTTAATATATTCATGTGCTTTAGGAATGTTCTTAAGAATTTTATAATCCAGCCCATTTTTCTTTTTATTTAGTTCGTATACCATAATTTTCAATAGACATTTGATAGCTTCTACTGAAAGATTTCTTACAGATACTTCTAATTTTTTTTTCAGTTCATCTATGCTGACGTTAGCAGGTAAATAATGATAGTTTAGATATAGATTCCCTAAATTTTCAGCTCCAATCCCAAATTTATCCATTTGCAATTGATAGTTCTTCCACGCTTCTGCATAATTTTCATCATATTCATAAAAGTAGCCCAACATGAAAAGCGAGCTACTGTCATTCTCCCTTTTGCCTCTTTTTGCCATTTGATAAGCAGCCTGATGATCTCCATTATTCCAGTAAATGGAAGCAAGCATTCCACAAGCCCCTGCTTCGTTATGGTTAAGGGCTTCACGATACCATTTAATAGCAGTATTTATATCGCGTTCCTTTTCAGGTACAACATAATAATAATAGTCTCCCATTTCGCAATATCCTCCCTTTATTCCATCATCTATCATGCGTTGAGCTATTTGAAGTGCTTTTTCCGGTTCCTTATCGCTGTAAAGACTGGAAAGTTGTTTATAACTACGACTGTCACCCACTTCTATTCCTTTGAGTAAATATTCTTCTGCTTTCTTTATATCTTTTTCTATCTTATCCCACCCTAGTCTATATGCCTGTCCAAGATATCCATATGCTTCATTGCAACCATGTTTGAGTGCTTTCTGATAATAATGTACTCCTAATATATGATTTGTATTTACACCAGATCCCCAATTATAGCATATACCCATTTGAAGAAAGGCGTAAGGTGAAACCTGCTTATCCATCGCTCGCTTAAGGTATTTCATTGCAATATCTGCTTGAATTCCCATACCATAATATTTATAGTACATTAATAAATCTGCATAGCCTATTCCTTCATCTGAAAGTTCTTCAATATGCTCCCATGTATCCTCATCAACAAAAGTAATATCCTTGTTATTCTGGTGCATTAGCCTAAACAAATGTTCTTGTGCCTTTGTATTACCATTCTCTGCAGAACGTAAAAATGCACAAAATGCATCTTTATTCTCTCCCATTTCCAAAAGAGCTATACCCTCTTCAAAATCAAAGTCATCCTGTTGTTGTGAAGGTTTTAATTCAGGATTTCTTATTTCTGTTTTATCAACCGTAATTTTTCTGTCATCCAATATCAATTTGACATTCTTCAGCAATAGAGAAAATTTTTGCTCTGGATTAGGGTAAGCATCAATCCAGTGCTTATTTTCCAAACGCATACGTAAACCGTTATCTGTAGAAAGTTCAGAAATCACATACGGAATAACAAATTTATCTTGTTTCTCTGCCTGACTGATTTCACGTTTGACCCATTTTGATCTCAACGCATCATCCGTCAATACCACTACAACAGCATGGGAATCACGAATAGCACTAACTATTTCGTCATCATAGTCTTTCCCCGCACCTGAATTGTCTAGATTTCTAGGTGCATACCAACATCTTATTCCATTACTTTCGAGTAGGTGAGCTAATGCCATCACCACATTAACCGATTCACTTTTATAGCTGATAAATATATCATATTTCATAAGATTACTTTATTATGGTAATAGAATTAATGTATTAACCTTAACCCCAACTAAACTTTTGTTCTTTTATTATATATTCCCAAAGATAAGAAAATTAGAAGATAAAAATAACATTTATTTCTACAAATATTAAATTTGTAGAAATAAATGTAGATCCAAGCAGATTGAAGAAAACGAATTACCCGAAGGAAAAGGAATATTAAACAAAAAATGCGAACAACAATTCTGCCTTATGAATTGGTAAAACACCTTTTATTATCATTGGACTAGAAAGATAATCTTTTATTGCGATTTACTCTTTTTATATCGGGATTCACTTATATAAATAATTCCATAAATATTTAATAAATATCCTGTCAGACATATTACAGGAGCTGCACATATACGTAAATCACTGAATATATCCGGATTATAAGCGGTAAGGGTACTCCCCTCGCCGCTCATCAATATATATCCTACAATAATCAGTATTGAACCAACCAATAAAATTATATAGTTTACCTTTCCAAATAGATTTTCTGTTTCCTGTTGTTTTATTTCTCTTGTTTTCATATGTCTTTGATTATTAATTTCCGATATTCAAGATTCGAGAGAACTGGGCGTATTTCTCTTCAAAACGCTGAAAATTCTCTTTATACTTGTTCGAATCTATTTCTTTCATTAAGTCATTATAAAGATTCCACTGCCAGAATTTAGTCATGCAATCTTTTTGAGCAATTCTTATATCGCTATCATTCAGCGAAAAAATCCAATGAATAGATGATTCTGCTTCTGCCGTTAGATAGTCCAGTATAGAAACGGCCTTTTTATTTTCACTCAAAGCGGCATAGGCAGTTGCCATATCAAAGGAACCGCTTTCATATACTTCAGGCACATTGTAATTAGGGATAGCCTTTTCAGCATACGAAAGCACTTCTTTAGCTCGTGAATGTTCCCCCTTTTCTATCAATTTCAAAGCAAGCAGAGCAAATAATCTTCGATGAGAATAACAAAGTCGCATAGTTGTTTCATCTATATATAATCCGGAAGTATTCAGACCACCATATTTATACTTTCGCATCACATTCTCGTAAAGCCTCTCAACATCTACTGCAAATTTATTTTCCTCTACCACATCTCCCCACTGCTTGTAATCAAACGGAGTGAAACGATAAGCTAACCCCTCCATTACAAAATAATTGTCCAGTTTCAAGTTGCTAGCTTCACCTACGGAAATGGCCATATAAAGTGGTCGTTCCCAATTACAGTTAGCAATCATTTCCAGCAACAGTAAATCAACTTTAGTCAGCATACGCATTCCTTTCAATGAAATTTCCATTTTATCCGGCAACGCGTTTCTTAGTTCTTCCCCTTTCAAATGCCTGATGGATTGAGGAAGCATTATTCCCGAACGAAGAATGGCTTCCTTATCAAGACGAATGTGGACGGTGTCCGCAGGTATGACATGAAAATCGGCCTTTTCTGATAATACCCAATGTTTGAGGATGTTCTTTATTTCATAAGGATCTTCTCCAAAACTATCACGAGCTTCCTGCGGATGCTTTTGATAAAGTTCTTCTATCTGTTTCTTCAATTCAGGACGGATAGCGACATATTCGTTTTTACCTTCCTGATATTGATTCTTTTCCCAAGATATGGGCAATCCGGGAGCGTCATACAAAGGACATTGCTGCTGATAAATATACCAATCCGTCTGTGCGTAGCTAAGATTGCAAATACGAACATCTTGGCGTATGCCCTCCGTATCCTGATTATACCACAAAGGAAAAGTATCGTTATCACCGTTACAAAAAATAATAGGATTACCTCGATCTGGAAGAGTCATCAAATAATTGGCTCCAAAGTCACGACAAGTATAACGGTTACTTCGATCATGATCGTCCCAAGTTTGACTTGCCATTTGTATAGGAACGAATAAACAACCTATCATCAATACACTGACCGGAATAATGGAAGATTTTTTTTTGCACAATGTATCACATAAACCAGCGGCTCCCATACCAATCCAAATAGCAAAAGCATAGAAAGAACCCGCATAAGCATAATCTCTCTCACGAGGCTGGTTGGGTGCTTGATTCAAATAAAGCACAATGGCTAATCCTGTCATAAAGAAAAGAAAAAAAAGAACGCTAAACTGTTGTAATCCCTTTGGTCCACGGTTTAATTGCCAATAAATTCCAATGATTCCCAATAACAATGGTAAAGCATAAAAAACATTGTGACCTTTATTTTGACGCAAAGACTCCGGCAAAAGTTCCTGATTGCCAAGTCGCAGGTTGTCAAGCCAAGAAATACCTGTAATCCAGTTTCCGTGTTCCAAGTCTCCACGACCTTGCATATCATTCTGCCGTCCTACAAAATTCCATAGAAAGTAACGCCAATACATATAATTGAGCTGATAAGTCGCAAAATAAGTCAGGTTTTCTTTTTGTGTGGGAACTCCTTCTGCTCCTCCCGACCAACTTTTATAGAGTGCCGCCGTTCTTTCATTCCACATTCTGGGAAAAAGCATATTTTGAGTATAACATATATCCTCTTTTTCCCGGATCAGCTTATATTTGCCCTCTTCTTTGTCAGTACGATATACTTTACCCCCTTTTTGGGTTTTTACTCTATAGTACTCTCCATCGGCAATATATTCCGGCTCTGAAGCATAACTCTTTCCATAAAGTAACGGAACACTTTCATATTGATCACGGTTCAGATAGCTTTTCAGAGTAAAGATATGGTCCGGAGCATTTTCGTTGAGTGGAGTATTAGCATTAGCCCGAATCAATATGACAGCATAAGTCGTATAACCTATTGTAAGCATCAGAAGACACCATAATACAGTACGTGTCACGCGCTTTCTAAATCGGTAAATAGCTCCTATTAACAACATGAATACCAAAGCCACAAATACAATTAAGCCTGATTGAAAGGGCAAACCAAATGTATTGGTGAAAAGTAATTCAAACCAACCTCCTATTTCAGCCAATCCGGGTATGTATAGGAAGAGTATGAATGCTATTATACCACCGGATAGGGCAATCGCTGCAATAACTCCTTTTAGGGAAACCGAACCATATTTCTGATAATAGAAAACCAATACAATAGCCGAAATACAAAGTAAATTGAGCAAATGTACCCCAATAGAAAGCCCGATAATATATGCGATTAAAATAATCCAGCGGTCACCCGAAACTGATCCTGACTCGTCTTGCCAACGAAGAATCATCCAAAAAACCAAAGCTGTGAGGAAGGAAGAAAATGCATATACCTCTCCTTCTACTGCACTAAACCAGAAAGTATCACTAAATGTATAGGCGAACGCTCCAACGACTCCCGAACCCAAAATGATCATGCTATCTATCACTGACAGATTTTGCTGTTTATCTGCGATCAAGTTTCTCACCAGTCTCGTAATACTCCAGAATAGGAACAAAATACAACCGGCACTTAATAAGGCGTTCAACAGATTGACCATCCGCGATACCTGTGAAGCATCTGAGGCAAACTGAGTAAAAAGATTTCCTACAAGCATATAAAACGGTGCGCCGGGCGGATGACCGACCTGTAACTTTTCAGCACAGGAAATAAACTCGGGACAATCCCAAAAACTCGCCGTCGGCTCAATCGTCAATCCATAAACTAAAGCGGATATAAGAAAGACAAACCAACCTCCAAAATCATTCCATCTTTTGAATACTAAATCACTCATTGTTCTGTAACTTTTTTATTTGCAAAGTTACAGATCCAGTTCAACAAAGACGACTTTTTTAGCGGACGGATACAGACAATAGCTATCTACAACTATTTGATTTACAACAAATAGGCAGACAGTATTACAGACAAAATCAGACTAAAGAGATTTCACTATATCTTCCAATGATTCTTTGGAGTTCATAAGCATCAATTTCTCCGTTTTTATTCTGGAGATTCTGCGATTCAGTGTTTCTACCGTTAATTTCATCAGATCGGCAAAGTAGGAAGGTTGAACGCCTTCACGTAAAAAAGCACAGACTCTCACATCTTCCTCCGTCATCTTTGGTCCTATTTCTTTCAACTTAGAGACAAGGCCATAGACTCCCTCTTGAAGTCGTAATAATTCATTCCAATCTTTCTCTGAAAATGAAGGAATTTTGGCTGATAGAAGATTTCTTTCTTTCAACTGACGAACTTTTGAAATAACTGGAGATGTCTCGTAAATCTGCAACTGAAGAGATTGATATTTATCCTCTAAGTGATTACATTGAAGAAGTAATTTATCTGATTCAGCATTCTTGCATTGAATCTCTTCTCTGAAAGAATTTAATAAGGAATGTACATTTTGATTCTTTTTCCAAAGCAACCCTAATAATAAAGACATAACCCCGAAAACTCCCAAAGCTGAAGAAAGGATAGTTGTTGAATAGTCCTTGCTATCGTACACCATCAGTTGGCTCGCATAAGCCTTTCTCTCCATCTCTAAGGCTTCATCAAAGTTGCCGTTCTTTTGGTAGTAAAGGCTACACCGTCTGCATATTTTTGCCATCTGGTCATATTCTTCAGTAAGAGCAGCCAGTTTAATAGCTTCCTTAAAGTGAATTTCAGCTTCCTCCTTCTGTTCCAGATCACTCTCTACACAGGCCAAATAATAATATGCTTTTGATTTTTGAAGTTCGTCGCCATGCTTTTCAAAATAAGATACAGCCTGACGTATTTGTTGATCGGACGAATGACGCACATTCTTATCTTCATTGACTTGGGTACACAACAAATTATATTCGGCAAGTTGTTCTTGATTCAACTGACTCGTTTGAATATTTTCAAGAATTATGAATGCGGTATCAGGGTCCTGTTCCATCATCTGCGCAGCCCTGTTTAACCCTTGTTTTACGTTTGCTCCTTCAGGGTGACAAGCTACCAAAAAGAGTGCAAACACGTAGAGTAACATTCGGAAGTGATTCATAATAGTATTTTATCAAGTTGATTATACATTGCAAATATAAAAATAAACAGAATATCTTATTCATTATATTAGATTTGTTTTAGATAAAAGATAGCCAATCCATACATAAAAAAGCCCCTCGACTTACATATATTACTGATTCCTTTACCATTATTACTGACATACGAAGTATTTATAGAAAAAAGAATTAAATTTGTGTCATTATCCCAAATTTAGAAGAGTATGGAAGAAATAATTAGAATGGATCATATTTATCAGTACAACGATCGGGTAGGTAATGAGACAATGCACCCTTTAGTGAGTATAGTAGACTTCTCTAAGTGTAAACCCATACGACATTCACGTCAAATGATGGGTTTCTATACTGTATTTCTGAAAGAAGTGAAGTGTGGAGATATACATTATGGACGTCAAAATTATGACTATCAGGAAGGAACAATGGTCTTTCTTGCTCCGGGGCAAGTTGTTGGATTCGAGGACAATGGAAAAGTCTTTCAACCCAAAGGCTGGGGGTTGTTATTCCATCCGGATTTACTTCGAGGAACGTCATTGGCACACACTATCAAGAATTATAGCTTCTTCTCCTATGAGTCCAATGAAGCTCTTCATTTGTCCGAACAGGAACGAGGAGTGATTCTTGAATGTTTCCACAATATAAATACAGAACTGCAACGTGCTATTGATAAGCACAGCCAGACAATCATTGTTGCCAATATTGAATTGCTATTGAATTATTGTATGCGTTTTTACGAACGCCAATTCATTACACGCGCCAATGTAAACAAAGATATTCTGAGTCGATTTGAACATCTTCTGCACAATTATTTCCAGTCGGATAAGCCACAAGATATTGGTCTGCCTTCAGTGCAATATTGTGCCGACTATCTAAATCTCTCTGCTAATTATTTTGGAGATTTGATAAAAAAAGAAACAGGTAAGTCACCACAAGAGCATATACAACTCACATTGATATCAACTGCCAAAGAAAAAGTATTTGATACGAGCAAGTCTATCAGCGAGGTAGCATACGAATTAGGGTTTAAATACCCTCAACATTTTACCCGGCTATTCAAAAAGCATGTAGGTTGTTCGCCTAATGAATACCGCCAGAGCAGAAACTGATACAATAAAAATAAAAGTGTATCAAAGACAGTTGGATGTTTCATAAAAAGTATCAAACGACCTCTGACACATTAGCAATATCTCTTTTATTCTATTTAAATCGTTTCAAATCTCTCTTATCAAAAGTCCATTCCTGAGTGTAAAGCTTACCTTCGTCCGTTTCTACCAACTCATACCACGGAGCAAAATTACGGCTAATGGGATTGACTAAAATATGAATTTGCTGAGCAGGCATATAACTTTGAGCCAATAAAAAAACTTTTTTCTTTGTCTTTGGATGGGTAGCCACATCTACCACAATGACAGCATGCCCCGGAGAACCTCCTTTAATAAAGACATCACCGGGCTGTAAAGATTTATAGGAAACAGTTTGCAGTTCTTTCGAGAGAGATGCTGTACCAGCATACATAAATACTATATCCAGATATTTACGAAAGGTTTTATATGAATAATCTTTTCCTCCGGCAACATACCATTGTACATTATTACCGCTTACTTTTATCCGGTTTCCTTCCGCCCACTTCTTATATTCAGCTGGAAAACCATTAGTAAAGTTAAACTTGATTTCATCGTATTTCTTTTGTGCCCACAAATATTCCGCTCTCAAGCGTATCACTGCATCCGCACATTGTTGCAAATCCCGATTGCCTATCTCCATATCAATTATAGCATAAGCTGCCGATTGATTACGTTTTTCTTGTCCATTATATAGTTTTACTTTACTTCCTTCAGGAAATAAAGGTAATTGGCGCAAGTAGGTTGCAAAAGAATTCTCCGTATAGTTTGCACGCATATATCCGGCAGGGGAAGTAATTCTTTTTTCTATCGTTTGCGCTGATACATTCAAAAAGATCAGATAGATTATGCAACATAAATATATTCTTTTCATATTGTTTTACTTTATTCGAAGATAGAATTTATTTTCTTAATAATCAAGTATTATGCAATGAATTCTACATTTTTACTCATCAGAATACTTATTTGTATAAAATGAATTTTCCGATATTCTCCTTATATTTGCAGGAAATAACAAGAATATGCATCCACAAATTATACTGATTACCGGAGCATCATCCGGATTTGGAAAGTTCACGGCACAGATGTTATCAGAACAAGGTCACATTGTTTATGGAACGAGCAGAAAACCCTCAGAGAACATCGGAAATATAAAAATGTTAGCAGTCGATGTCACTAATATCCAGTCTATACAATACGCCATCGATAAGATAATATGGGAACAAGGACGAATTGATGTATTAATCAATAATGCCGGAATAGGTATTGGAGGTGCATTAGAATTAGCCACGGAACAGGAAGTATCTATGCAGATGAACACTAATTTTGGGGGTGTGGTAAATATGTGCAAAGCAGTACTACCATTCATGCGCAAAGCCCGTAACGGAAAAATTATCAACATAAGTTCTATTGGTGGCGTAATGGGCATCCCATATCAAGGGTTTTATTCCGCCTCCAAGTTTGCCGTAGAAGGCTATAGTGAATCATTAGCTGTAGAAGTTCACCCTTTTGGCATAAAGGTATGTATAGTAGAACCAGGAGATTTCAATACAGGTTTTACAGCAAACCGAAACATATCAGAAGTAACTATGAAGGATATGGATTATGGGCAAAGTTTTGCCAAATCTCTAAAGATTATCGAAAAAGAGGAACAGAATGGTTGTCATCCTCGCAAACTGGGCACTACTATCTGTAAAATCGTGTCTCGTAAGAATCCGGCTTTTCGAACTAAAGTAGGACCATGGGTGCAAGTCTTGTTTGCCAAAAGCAAATGCTGGCTACCAGATAAAGTAATGCTATTCGCACTACGCATATTTTATTCTATTCAATAGTTCCCCATATATACAGATAATCCTCTCATTTTCTCTTATCGAGAAAATGAGAGGATTATCTGTATATACTTAATTTATGGTTATACTTTAGGAATCAACTCTAGAAACATAGTAGAAGTCAATAAGACAGCCAATCCCACACAGACCGAAATCAATAGCCAATTAATATATTTAGCTTTCGGCTTAGTATCTGCATGTAAATTGCTAAGAAAGTATTCGCGGAAGAATAAATACAATCCCGGAATCGTCGCACTTGCCAACAAAAAATCTTCAGGAATTTGAAAGAAATAGGTTTTGGATAATCCAATTAATGACCAATGGCAAAGAAAAAGTACCAAGAACATATTTACTTTACGTGCAAATAGCAATAATAATCCAATAGTGAATACTACTACAGAGCAAGGCATTACTGGAGAAGTCATTTCCGGGAAAGTCAATCCGCGAGCCAGTGAAACAAGAGGATAAACAAATGGCATTGCTAACAATACATAAGAAAGTATATCATACTTATGAGTACGTTCAAAAGTTGTATATCCTGTAATTATATCCCAAACCCATATAACAGCCATTACTCCCCAGAACATGGCCATCACTCCGTTATAACTACGTTCCTCACAACAAATATAATAGTAAACTACCGAAATCCAGGTATAAAGCCCTATCATATAGAACTTCATAGCTAACTTCTTCCATGGGCATGGTTTACTAACAAGCAATACTGTCAGTACAATCCCGATCAAGATGATTGCTATCTGATATATCCAAGTAACAGAATTATAATATCCGATTGTTCTCCAAAAAATCTCCATATATGTAGTTTTATTGATGTCTTGTTAATGAAAAAGCCCTACCGGGAAATACAAACATCGGGAAAGTTGCTCCTACTGCCAACATAAAAATAACAGTACTGGCTATCAAAGAATTGGAAAACAGTGTTTCCATATAACCACCAAATTTATCCGGCTCGTTTACCGTCTGCAAACACATAATCAGTGAAAACACCATATTGTACGCAAATTTGCCGGGAATCATCGGAAGCAATGCAGGAATATATAGCACAGTCATCGGACAATATACCTTCTTACCCAACCACAAACTACCAAAACCAATCACCAAACCTCCAAACAATGAAGCCGTAGCAATATCTACCCCTAAATACGTCATCAGACAAAAACGGCACGCATGTCCTAAAGCTGCCAATATCGCAATCATTTTAAAGGCACGCAAAGGAGGATCGGAAATGGCTCCAAAACCAATACCCGCCACCGCTGCGAAAAATCCATCGGTTAAAATATCAAATGCTATCATATCAAACTATTTTTTACCATTAACAATGTAAACGAAAGCCCAATGGCAATACTTACTATCAAAAGTGAAGCTTCTGTCAGACGAGCAAAACCGGTTAATACATACCCTTCTACCACGTCAATCACTCCATTAATTAAAGGAACTCCCGGAACAAGATACAACACGCTGGTTGCCATAGCGATCTCCGAAGTCGTGTCGAAAATCAACGCTGTTGATGCACAAAGTGAAGCTACAAATGCCGAAACTATAAACGTAATATAATGATTGATTTTTTTCTTTTGCATCTGCTGTTTCAAGAAAAACCCCGTGATAGTAGCAGAAAAAACAATACTCATGGAACACAAGTCACCACCAAACAATTTACAGAATGAAGCATTGGCAAAACCTACCAGAATCAGAACAAATAATGGATGAATCTTGGGAGCATTAATAATCTTATTATATTTTTCGCTTAGTTCCTCCAGAGATAAACGCTTATCAACCGCTTCCCAACTCAATGCGCTCAATTCGGAGTTATGTTCAAAACTAATTGGATGTGCAGAAATATCAATAACCTCGTTACACGCCTCCTGTGTTTCTTTATCAATGATGGTAAGGATAATATTTTTGTGAAAAACACTCAACTTTACATTTACATCGAAAGCCTCTCCAATACGTTTAGAGTTGCGTACAACCCGGGAAGTATGCACTCCGGCTCCCATTAAATGAGCTGAATATTCTGCAATAAATTTACCTATGGATAATAAAGATTCGCTTGTCTTCATATAGTGATATTTTTAAATCGGGCACAAAAGTACAAAAAAAACAGATACCTTTGCCACTGCATAAAAATAAAAAACTTATGAATATTCAATTTATGCGTTAGATAAATCACACAAATAATAGAAAACGTATCTAACAAGATGATGCAGACTTATATAGAAACACCCCGATTAATTCTTCGCGATTGGAAAGAAGACGATATTTCCGCTTTTGCTCAAATGAACGCCGATCCTCAAGTAATGGAGTTTTTCCTCCAATCATTGACAGAAGAAGAAACTCTCGCTTTTTACCGGCGTATTCAAGATGAATTTCAAAATAGCGGTTTCGGGCTATATGCGCTAGAACGTAAGAAAGACCATGCTTTTATGGGTTATACCGGATTACATCAATTTAGATTTGACACGGATTTTGCTCCGGGAATAGAAATCGGTTGGCGACTAGCGCATGAATATTGGGGACATGGATATGCGCCCGAAGCAGCGGCAGCTTGCTTAGAATATGCACGTACACACTTAAACATAAAGGAACTTTATTCATTTACCTCCTTTCCCAATTACCGTTCGGAACGTGTAATGCAGAAAATCGGAATGCAACGCCTGAAAGAGTTCGGTCATCCGCTTGTGCCACCGGAACATCCTTTATATCTACATATATTATACTATATTCATTTATAGTTTGGGGCTGAACAAAAAGAAGGATTTTTCTATAATAATCTTATCTACAGACTACTTTAGCAGGGATGAAATCAATTTTTCGACCTTTTTAAGCAGCCCCAAAGAAAACACTTTATTCTGTTTTTATAATCTCCGCCGGATTGATTCGTGCCGCTTTATTCACTTGCCATAGCAACGTGCCCAGAGAAATAGCTATCACAATCAATAAAGCGATCACATAAATGAATATACTTATGGGTGCCTTTACAACAAAGTCACTTGTATAGGTATGAATCAGAAAATAAGATAAAGGCACAGTGAGGATTATTGCTCCTGCCATAATCCATATATATTTTCGCAGTAAAATCAGATACAGATTACTAAGCCTTGCACCATTCACTTTCCGAATAGCTATTTCCCGGTAACGTTGGCGGATGTCAAACAAAGAAAGTCCAAAAAGCCCCAAAACTGAAACAAAAATGGAAATAGTAGCAAAAAGTGAAAAGACAATGGCTATACGGCGGTCTTCTTTGTAAAGCCTTGCTATATCATCTTTCAACCAACGGTAATCAAGTTCCTGAGTCCGATAAATATCTTCGCGGCTTTTCTTCAGATAGTTAATCAATTCTTTCTCTTTTCCGGGTTTGCTGGCTATTTGGCAGAAAGGATTGACTCCTTCGTTGGATATCATATATACAATCGGCTTTTTACCCGCAGTCAGATGTCCCGAATAGTAATCTTTTACAATAGCTTGTACTGGCATCAACGACAATCCGCCTTCGGCTGTCCCACCATTTTCAGAAGCATACCACCAAAGTGCCGTTTCTCCTCTTACAAAAGCATCTTCCCGGCGACTATAACCAAAAGCCTTCAATGCGGTTTCATTCATGGCCACCTGATAATCCACTTCTTGATCGTTATTCGGCAATGTACCATCAATGACGGTCAGTCCATATACTCTAAAGAAGTCGGATGGTACCCACATCATTGTTATATTCAACGATGTTCCTTTATCATTAATTAAAGTAGAGATACCACCTGTAGAAAAAATCCCATCTCTGTTTACATCTCCTGCAAACCAACGTTCAATGTATGGACATTCATTCAGTTTCTGCACCATCGCATCACACTTATTTTTGCTATCTTCTCTTTCTTGGTAAGTACTATTGTCAAAATAGAGAATTTTCGACATCATATTGACATATAGGATTCCTTCAGTTCTGAATCCCGGAGATGTATTCAGCAAGAAACGAAGATGACTACTGAAATACAACGACAAGATGATAAGTAAAAGAGTAATGCTATATTGTACAAACAAGAAAAAAGTACGAGTTGCAACAGACTGCCGTGATGTTCCAATCGTGCGTATAGAAACAATGGGAGGTAGATAATTATATTTAAAATACGGATAAGCCGTTGTCAGCAATGGAAGCAATAAAAAAATAGCCAGTGAAAGTTGCCAATCAAAGTCTGTATAAGATACATTACTTTCGAGCAAACGATTAGCATATCCTGAAAACATCTCGATAAAGAACCATGCAAGAAACAGAGCGGCGACCACCATTAAAACATTTTCTGTCCATAATTGAAAAAAAAGTGTACGTCCCCGTATGCCAAATACTTTCCTGATGCCGTATTCTTTCGAACGTTTCAGCATAAAGACCAGATAAATGTTGATGAAATTGAGAATACCTGCCAACATAAGCAATAGACATACGCCGGAAAGTATCCACAAATGAGAACGACTACCATAATGCCACATTTCCGGATTTTCCCCTTTCGCAGCCAATACCTTATTCCAATAAAGCTCGCTGACGGGAATAAAATCATAGCGGATACGATATTTATCTGTCTGACGATAAATAGTACTAAAAGTATTGATTGCACTTACATCCACTCCCGGCATGAAACGTAAAAGATCAATACACATCCGTCCCCACCCAGCATCATTTTTCTTAAGTTCAAAGTTCAGGACAAGGTCAAATGTCAGCGAAGATTTACAAGCCGATTCATCCAAGATACCACAAACCGTAAGCACATGGCCACCGGCATAGTTTATCTTCTTCCCAATCGGATTATCTTTTCCAAAAGCACGTTCTGCAAATTTTCGGGTAACAAGCACGTCATTAGGTGTTTGCATCATTGTACCACTAAGAGGATAAGTAAAAAAATGAAAGAAGGTAGTATCGGTAGCCAACAATTGTACGATATAAGGTCTATCATTTATAGTAACATTATCATTATTCAAAGTAACAAAACGAGCCTGTTCTTTAACAGATTCCGGAGAATAGTAAACCGTATCCGCCCCACTATTAATCGATGCATTACCCGCATACACATTTCCATCAATATCCCGAAGCGGAATAAACACATTAGCCGCATCCACACAATGACTATTGACTATTTTTTCCTGATGTATATAGCGTACCAATATAATGGTACACGCCAAACTCAATGCCAAACCAACAATATTGATAACAGTGTACGATTTAGTACGCATAAGGAAACGCCAAGCATATTTCAATGTTTTCATCTTTTATTTTTATCGTAAGTACTTCAAATCCTATGCCAAGTTATTAAACGACTAAATACCAATATATTAAATATGAATGCTCAAATTTATATCTGTGCAAATACGCACAAAATGAGTGCGTATTTGCACAGATATTCAATAAACTACGTCATAAAAATCTTAAGGGAAACTATGCAGAGAACCTGCGAAACTTGAGTAATAAGAGGTATTACTATCTATCTTTTTGAAATCTGATCTCTCTTTCCTTTTTTATTTATAACAGACGGATTACCTCCGTATTCAATATCACCGCTACCATTAACTGTTGCGTCAAGTTGTTTGGAAACATTGCATACTATATCTCCTGAACCTGATACAGTTGCAACAACATTAACACCAACCAATTTCTCCGCATCAATATCGCCAGATCCATTAACAGCCAGAACCGCCCGTTGTGCCATACCTTTCATTTCTATATCACCAGAGCCAAAGACCTCAGCATTCAAATTAGAAACTTTCAGGTTATTCAATACGATATCTCCACTTCCTTTCACTACAGCCGAAACATTTGCATACTTCAGATTCTCTGTATCGATATCTCCGGATCCCACTATATTCAACTTTATATCAGTCCCTTGAATAAGCCCTTTCAAATCCACATCCCCTGACCCTTGAATATCGACATTTATCAATGAAGGGGAAGAAGCAATCACCTTCAAACGCCATTCTCCTCCTTGAATATTGACATTATTCTTCATATTCACTTGTAGCACTCCATCCACAGTAGATACCTCCAGCAAATCGACCAGATTATCCGATCCATAAATTGAAACAGTCGTTTGAGAACCAATACTCTGACGGTATTCAACATCCGGACTGCCAAGTACTTTAATAGAATTAAAGTTACTCACATTTTTCACCTCCCGCGTAATGTAATTTTTACTAGGAGTAACGGTCTGTGCTTTTACTCCTGTTACAGACAGCAACATAACTGCTATCCACATGAACGTAATCTTCAGTTTCTTCATCTTTTCTTTTATTAAATAGATTAATAACAAATATACGTTATATATTTCAACTCTCAATAAAATAACATGCTATTATTCCATTGCAAAACACATATAAATATACTACTTTTGTTTTAAGAACGAAAAAATAAAAATTATGGCTGATAATTATATAGAAAAACAACAAGAACAGTACGAAGCTAGAAAAGCTGCATGGAAACAAACACAGAAATATGGTAAGAAGAAAGTCGAAACTTCTCCCCAAATCAAAATAGAACAATCGTCTGAAACAACCTCAAAAACTGATATACAAAGAAAAAGAGTATTTGTAACAGGAGGAGCAGCAGGGATTGGTAAAGCCATCGTATCAATGTTCTGTCAATCACGTCATCTAGTTGCATTCTGCGATAATAATGAGGTGGCAGGAAAAAAAATAGCCAGAGAAACCGGAGCTATTTTCTATCGGGTAGATGTAAGTGATAAAGAAGCGTTGGAAAAATGTTTTTTACACATATTAAAAGAATGGAAAGATATAGATATAATAATCAATAATGCAGGCATTAGTTCCTTCTCACCTATTACAGAAACGAGTGTGGAAGATTTCGACAAAATTCTGTCCATTAACTTACGCCCTGTATTCATCCTTCCACATCTGTTAGCCATTCATCGTAAAGCACAGACCATCCCTAACCTTTACGGAAGGGTAATTAATATCTGCTCAACACGTTATTTAATGAGTGAACCTGGTAGCGAAGCATACGCAGCGTCCAAAGGTGGTATCTATTCACTAACTCACGCATTAGCAATTTCTCTTTCCGAATGGCATATCACAGTCAATTCGATTGCACCGGGATGGATACAAACACACGATTATGATCAGCTCCGACAAGATGACCATCTGCAACATCCTACCAGGCGAGTTGGTAAACCGGAAGATATTGCTCGTATGTGCCTGTTTCTTTGTCAGGAAGAGAACGATTTTATTAATGGCGAAAATATCACAGTGGATGGAGGTATGACCAAAAAGATGATTTATGTAGAGTGATTATCATACCTATATATATAAACTATGACTCATTCACTGATATACCCAAAGCATATCAGTAAATGAGTCAGAAATACATCTCCAATGCTCAAAAATACAACCTTTAGATTCTATGATAAACTGCATCAAACGGCACTCTGCCCCGCTCTCCCCATATTCCTTTATTTCCATTTCGTATTCCACAAGCTATTACCATATTTATCTCAGCACCATGAGGCAATTTTAATAATCTTTTAATTCGTCTACTATCAAAACCTTCTAATGGGCAAGTATCATATCCTTCATTAGCCATAGCAATCATAAATGTTTGAGCAGCTAACGCACAAGATTTATGAACAGTAACGCGCAAATCACCCTCAGAAACTTGAAGCATCATAGGACGAAAGATGCTTATAATATTAGCCAATATAACTCTCAAGAATCCTAATATTCCAAAAAATCGGGCATAGACAAATGGCATCAGTTTCCCATAATACAGTTCCCTGTCCTTAATACGCTTTTCCTGACGTTCTTTCGGACTATTGCGTAATACATTTCCTCTTTCAAAATCAAGAACAAAATTAGCCCGTTTTTTATACAAATCCTGACGAGTAGCAAAAACTACCAACTCTGAAGCCGTCGAAGTAGCGGGTTGGTCAAGACATGCATTTGATATTTTTGCCAACAATTCAGGTTGTGTAATGTGATAAAACTCCCACAACTGCATATTTGAACTATTGGGAGCCAATGTTGCCAATTCCAAACAATGTTTTACCTTTCCCGCATCTATTGGTTTGTCCTTATCAAATACTCGTACAGAACGACGATAGTTTAAAACTTCCTCTAAATTCATATTCTATTCATATTTATATATAACATTTTCTATTTTTCACTTAATTGTTGTACCACCACTTTCGCCATCTCTTTTGAGCTAAACGGATTCTCTCCTGTTATTAAACGACTGTCAGCAAAGACTTTCGAAGTCATCGGAATCAATGCCTTTTGATAATCAGCTCCTCTTTCTTTTAGTGCTGCCTCAAGATCAAAAGGTACTTCCTTTTTTCGTCCAACTATACTTTCTTCACACCATGTAAATCCAGTAAGCTTTTTATCTTTGATCAAAAAATCTCCATTAGATAGTTTGACATTCAATAACCCTCCTACTCCATGACAGATTGCAGCTACTATTTTATTGTTTTCATAATGGTCTTTTATGATCTTTTGTAGAACCATATTATCAGGAAAATCATACATTGTACCATGCCCGCCCGCTAAATAAACACAGTCAAACATCAATCCGGAAACTTCATCTAAACTTTTTGTACGTTGCAACATTTCTCTAAATTCAGAATCATTCCAATAATATTTAGAAAGTTTATCTAAAACCATTGGTTTTAAACTCTCAGGATCTATGGGCGTATTACCACCTTTAGGGCTAGCTATGATAAATTCATATCCCTGTTCTTTTGCGCTATGATATATGTGGGTAAGCTCACTAAGCCATAACCCTGTTTTTATATTTCCGCTAGCATACATACTAGTTCCAGTTACTATTGCCAACATCTTCAAGTTATCCATACTATATACTTTTTACAGTAATACAACAATAATACCCACTACTTTGATAGAATATTTCATATTTTTTATCTGTTTAGAACATTTTTGGAAATTCTAGTGCATTTCCCCAATCTGCAAATCTTTAGAAAACAAACTAGCACCAATGAAATTTTAGATTGTAATTCTACAAAGCGATTGTATGATAAGGTCTTAGGAAAATCATCCTTCATGTGCTTACAAACATAATGAAGATAAAAATATTTCAAAAAGCGATAACCACCAACACTAGAATGGTATCAACTTTACTTTCAGACATTTTGCAAGCTTTATTGCAGTGAGGTTTACCATCTGAAAGAAACTTTTCTTTAAACTTAGAATCAAATACTCCGGAAAACTCATCAATAGCAAAGAATATTTTTGTAATTTTGAAACTAGGTAGCATAGCGTAATAGGTTGTAAATGTTATAATTCGACACTATAAATTCACGAATATTATCGCTATCTACCTAATTTTAATAAACTATATTTAATAAAATTAGGTAGAACTTAGGTTAGATAATATGCATCATTAAACTATTTTAATTCAAAAAGTATCTTTTGACCATGGACAAGTTCATCGTGAGTTATACGATACTTATTAATTTTCTTACCATTTAATAATACTTTATCAATATAAAAAGCTCCTGCTTCGCTACGATTACTTTCAATTACCAGTTCTTTCTCTTTATACCATTTAGGATCTAACCGAATCGTCACCTTATTAAATACAGGAGTAGTCAATGTATATTCCGGTAATCCGGGACAATCAGGATAAAAGCCGATCATATTGAAGATAGCCCAAGCTGACATTGTACCTGTATCGTCATTCCCGGGAATGCCGTCTGGTCTCGTTGTAAAATACTTATCCAAAAGGCGTTGCGTTTCTTTTTGCGTACGCCATTCCTCTCCTTTGAAGTAAGAAAATAAATGAGCATAAGCAATATCCGGTTCATTAGCAGGATCATAAAGACCCTCATCAAATATCATTTGCAACTTATTAATAAACGGTTTCTTTCCTCCCATCAACTTAGCAAGACCATAAACATCATGTGGAATATAGAACGTATAATTCCAGGAATTACCTTCATGGAAACCCGGACTTGGTTCAAAATTCTCACCTTGTTTTGGATTAAAAGGAGTATAAAACGTTCCATCCGGAAGAATTGGGCGAAGCGTACCAAACTCTTTACTATAGTAGTGCTTATATCCTAAAGAACGCTTATAAAACATTTCCGCATCCTTCTTTTTCCCAAGTGCCGCAGCCATACGGGAAAGTGCAAAGTCTGCAATATAATATTCCAATGCATGAGACACTGAATTATCATATTGCTCACGAAGCGGAACGTATCCTTTCTCCATATAGTCATCATTATCAGGTCGCATCAGATTCTCTGTTCCGGGCATTGTCGCCGATTTATACATAGCTTCATAAGCCAGATCCACATCAAAGTCACGCAGCCCCTTCATCCATGTATCCACGATAACCGGAATACTCGGATCACCTTCCATAGTGAGTGTTTCTCTTCCATATAGTTCCCATTTAGGCAGCCAACCATGTTCCCGATACATATCAAGCATCGTACGCACCATCTCTATTTGACGCTCCGGATAAACCAGAGTCAGCAATTGATGCACATTCCGGTACGTATCCCAAAGAGAAAATACAGTATAGCGATCACCTTTTGTTGTCAGAATCTTATCACTCTCCATTGCCGGATATTCTCCATTCACATCCTGCAAAATATTCGGATGAATCAACAAATGATAAAGTGCCGTATAGAAAACAGTCTTCTGATCATCCGTTCCTCCTTCCACAGTTATTCGGGATAAATCATCATTCCATTTGGCACGGGCTTCTGCATGAACTACCTCGAAATTCTTTCCAGCCTGTTCTTTATCCAGATTCAATCGGGCATTTTCGATACTTACAAAAGAAACACCCATCTGCACCTCTACTTGTTCGCCTTCTTCGGTATCAAACGAAAAGTAAGTACCAATATCATCCCCTGCTATATCTTTTCCATAACGGGTATATAGTTTATATTTCCCATTATCCGAGTCCCATTGGGCCTCAACACCTGTCATCGGGCGTTGCTTCTTCCAATATCCCGTTGTAGTAGGCACTTTATTCACACGCATCACAAAATAAATAGGAAATACCGCCTGAGGATTATAGCAAAAAGTACCTAACAATTTCATTCCTTGCACCTCACATTCATTCACACGGTGAAGCATAGCACCTGTCTCATTCGTCAATCCTTCCCCTAAATTCAATAATATATGGCTTTTACCTTTCGGAAAAGTAAAACGTGTAATCCCGGAACGCGGTGTAGCCGAAACTTCCGTCTTCACATTATACTTTGTCAGATAGTTAGAATAATATCCGGGAGAAGCTTGTTCATCTTTATACTTACTTCCATATTCTTTATAATCCACATTTAGTTCTCCGGTAGTAGGCATCAGCAATAGAGAACCCAATTCCGGACAGCCGACACCACTCAGATTGACATGAGCATATCCAGTAAAAAAACAATTGGTATATTCATAAGGAGTAGACCACCAGCGAGCATCTTTATCATACTTATTGTCAGAAGAGCCTATTACGTTGAAAGGTACGACAGACATCATCCCATTCGGGCAGACGGCCCCCGGATTAGTTGTCCCGAAATTAGTTGTTCCAATAAAAGGATCTACATAATCTATCAACAAATTCTTTTTATCACTGGGTGAAGGGTCTCCCCCCTCTTTTCCATAAATAGGAAGAAGGGAGAGAGCAAGTGTGTAAGTTAATAGTATGCGTTTCATATTTAAATAATACTCGTTCGTTTAGTAAATTCAATGATATCCTTAATATACCCGAAAGCTATTCCGACAACAGTATCCGCCGCACCATAATAAACAGCTACCCGTTCACCATCTTGCAAAGCTGCACAAGGGAATACCACATTAGGCACATCACCCTGAAGTTCATAAGGAGCAGCAGGACCAAGCAAATATTCACGAGTCCGATACAATACTTTCTCCGGATGATCCTTATCAAGAATAGCAGCACCCATGGAGTAACGGAAACCGTTGCAAGTCGTGATCACACCGTGATAAAACAGCAACCAGCCTTCATCTGTGAGGAATGGAACAGAACCAGCTCCAATCTTAGTACACTGCCAGGCACTTTCAGGGAAAGGAGTTACTTTCATCACACAACGATGTTCACCCCAATATTTCATATCCGGGCTAAAGCTGATATATATATCACCAAATGGTGTATGTCCATTGTCACTAGGACGACTCAGCATAGCATACTTACCATCTATTTTCTGAGGAAAAAGCACCCCATTGCGATTAAAAGGTAAAAATGCATTTTCGCATTGAAAGAACTCTTTAAAATCAAATGTATATGCAATACCGATCGTCGGACCATGATAACCATTACACCAAGTCACCCAATAACGATCCTCAATCCAAGTAACACGAGGGTCATATTTATACTCCGACTCAATCATTTCTGTATTGCCCGCCTGGAAGCGGATTGGTTCATGATTGATATCCCAATGAATGCCATCCTTACTGAATCCTGCAAAGATATTCATCTGCACAGCTTTATTATCACAACGGAATACTCCTGCAAATCCCTCCTTAAAAGGAACAACAGCACTATTAAAAATACTATTTGATGAAGGAATATGGTAACGCCCGATAACCGGATTTTGTGAATAACGCCACATAACATCGGTACATCCTACCGGACGATCTTCCCAAGGTATTTGAATTTTGCTCATAATTATATTTTTATATTAGTTATTTTTTAGAATCATCATAAGTGAAAGGAATAAAATAAGTGATCAGGAAAGCCGGAATAGTAGCAAGCAAGACATAGATAAAGAAGTCACGGTAGCCAAGCAAATCACTCAGATAACCACTCGCCATTCCTGGTAGCATGACTCCCAGGTTCATAATTGCCGAAGCAAATGCATAATGGGACATCTGGTATCTGCCGGGAGCAATCTGTTGCATCATGAATAACATCAACCCAACAAAACCAAAACCATAACCAAAATATTCCATCGTAATACAGCTACCTATCAAATAAAGATTATCCGGTCGTACAACAGCCAGAAAAGTATAAGCCATGAAAGGAAGATTGAAAATGCAACAGAGTGAGAAAAGAGTCTTCTTCAGTCCAAACTTAGATATATAAAAACCTGCCAACAAAGAACCGAGCACAAAAGCTGCAGAACCAAATATTCCAACCAAGGCACCTATCTCTGTTGTTGTCAGTCCCAGTCCGCCAACTTCTCTTGACGAACGTAGGAACAGAGGAGCAACCTTCATGATAAATCCTTCGCCCAACCGATATAAGATAATAAAGAAAATATAGTAAATAATATGCTTCTTAGTAAAAAAGTTACGAATGACCACAATCAATTCTCTTCCAACTTCGGAAACCTTTTTTCTCTCAGTCAAATGTACCGGAACTTGCGTAGATGGTAACATTTTTATATGATAAATTCCTAATAGAACGAGTATTAACCCTATTATGCCGAAAATAATCATCCAAGAGAATGAATAAGCATCCCTATTGATTTCGAAAGAAGCTCCTTCCACAGCCCCAAAGTACTCCGACAACATACCGGCAAGAGCTACCAAACCTCCATTAGCTACCAACTTAGCTACATTGTAAAATGCTCCCTGAACTCCAATATACTTAGTCTGATCAAGTTTACTCAACTCAGCCATATATACACCATCACAGGCAACATCATGTGTAGCTCCACTAAATGCAATTACAGCCATAGTAGAAATACTAATTGCAAAAAAATAATCAAAGCATAAAGAGAATGCGACAACTCCGAAAAGCAGTCCACTTAACAATTCAGTCAGCAACACGAAAAATTTCTTCGTCCGATACATTTCCATAAAAGGACTCCATAAAAATTTCAAAGTCCAAGGCAATATTAATAGAGAAGTCCAAAATGTAATTTGTGTATCCGAAATACCCATTTCTTTATACATATATAAAGATACGAGATTAACAGCAATGAAAGGAAGTCCCATTGCAAAATAAGCTGTAGGAACCCAGTAAACCGGATTGATTCTTTTTGATTGGAAATCATTTTTTTTATGTCGCATAAACCATAGTATATAGATAAAATATTATTTTTTTAGATCATGTTTATATATTATACAACTAAGATAGTAAAACTACTAATACCAATTCCTACTTTTTTTAGAATTTTTCCCTTTTTGTTTCTATTAAAATAAAAAAGACCCTATCTTTGTCTTATAAGCTAATTTCAATAACAAAATACTTTCTTTAAACTAAAGCATGAGTGAGCTCCTAGTATATAAAGCCTCCGCAGGTTCCGGAAAAACATTTACCTTAGCTGTGGAATACATTAAATTATTGATTCTCAGCCCACGCGCTTACCGGCACATCCTTGCCGTAACTTTTACCAATAAAGCAACGGCAGAGATGAAAGAACGTATTTTAAGCCAACTATATGGTATCCAGACGAGTGACAAAGATTCCGAAGCTTACCTCGATCGTATCAAGGAAGAAACCGGAAAGACAGAGCAAGAAATACGTAAAGCAGCAGAAATAGCTTTAGGCTATATGTTGCATGATTATAGCCGTTTCCGCGTAGAAACAATCGACTCATTCTTCCAGTCCGTCATGCGTAACCTGGCACGTGAACTCGAACTGAGCCCGAACCTCAACATTGAACTAAACAATGCCGAAGTACTCAGTGACGCAGTAAACAGTATGATAGAGAAACTGGGTCCCACCTCTCCTGTTTTGGCTTGGTTGCTGGATTATATTAATGAACGGATTGCCGACGATAAGCGTTGGAATATATCCGACGAAGTAAAAAACTTTGGGCGTAATATATTCGACGAAGGTTATATTGAAAAAGGAGAAGGACTTCGCCAACGGCTTCATAGACCTGAAACAATAAAAGAATACCGTAAACAACTAAAGGCTCTGGAAACTGAGATTCTGGAGCAGATGAAAGGATTCTATGACCAATTTGAAGGGGAGTTGGATAGCCATGCGCTAAACGCTGACGACCTGAAAAATGGTTCACGGGGAATCGGAAGTTATTTTCGTAAACTGAATAACGGAATTCTAAATAATGATATCCACAATACAACTGTTGAGAAATGTTTGGAAGATGCAAAGAACTGGGCAACTAAGACATCTCCCCGTTATGCAGATATTATTGCATTAGCAAATTCTAGCCTGATGCAGATATTAAAAGATGCAGAAAAACTACGTCCTAAGAATAATCTTTTATTAAATAGTTGCCGCCTTTCTCTACAACATCTCAATAAAGTACAATTACTTGCCAATATAGACGAAGAAGTACGTCAATTGAACCATGAAAATAATCGCTTTTTATTATCGGATACCAATGCTTTGCTCCATCAACTGGTAAAAGACGGTGACTCTTCTTTTGTATTCGAAAAGATAGGAACGAATATCCGCAACGTGATGATTGATGAATTTCAGGACACTAGCCGAATGCAATGGGGAAACTTCAAACTTTTACTACTCGAAGGTCTGTCACAAGGAGCCGACAGCCTGATTGTAGGAGATGTCAAGCAGTCCATTTATCGTTGGCGAAACGGGGATTGGGGCATCTTGAACGGATTGAACAATCATATTGAACACTTCAAAGTGCGCGTCAAAACATTGGCCACGAATCGGCGGAGTGAAACAAGCATTATTCGGTTCAACAACCACATCTTTACCGCTGCTGCCGATTACCTGAACAGTATCTACAAGCAGCAGCTGGAAAAAGACTGTGAAGACTTGCAAAAAGCCTATGCTGACGTTGTACAAGAATCACCGCGAACCACGGAAAAAGGATATGTCAAAGTCTCTTTTCTCGAACCTAATGAAGAATACGATTATATCGAACAGACACTTATTAGCCTGGGTGAAGAAGTGAAACGATTACTTGCTTCCGGCATACACCTAAATGATATTACTATTCTGGTGCGAAAAAATAAAAATATTCCCCGAATTGCTAATTATTTCGATAAAGAGCTGCATTACAAAATAGTGTCGGACGAAGCTTTTCGTCTGAATGCTTCTCTTGCTATTTGTATGATGATAGATGCTTTACAATATTTATCCAATGAAAATAATCGTATTGCCAGCGCGCAACTAGCCATAACTTACCAAAATGAAGTCTTGCAAAAAGGACTGGATATAAATACTCTCTTATTAAACCCTGTAGAAGATTATCTTCCTCCTGTTTTCATTGAAAAACTAAGCGAATTACGGTTGATGCCTCTATATGAGTTATTAGAAGAACTATTCAGCATCTTCAAAATGAATCGCATCCAGCAGCAAGATGCTTATATCTTTGCTTTCTTTGATGCTGTGACCAACTATTTGGAAAGTAATTCTTCCGAACTTGACAGTTTCCTCCGTCATTGGAACGACACATTATCCAGCCAAACGATTCCTAGTGGCGAAGTGGAAGGTATCCGTATCTTCTCTATTCATAAATCCAAAGGATTAGAGTTTCATACTGTACTTCTTCCCTTTTGTGATTGGAAACTTGAAAACGAAACGAATAATCAATTAGTATGGTGTACTCCTCAGGAAGCCCCATTTAATGCTTTGGATATTCTTCCAATCAACTATTCCACCCAAATGGCAGAATCTATTTATGGGAATGATTACCTACATGAAAGGCTTCAGCTGTGGGTAGACAATCTTAACTTGCTCTATGTAGCTTTCACTCGTGCAGGAAAGAATCTGATCATTTGGAGTAAAAAGAGCCAGAAAGGAACTATGTCCGAACTATTGGCAAATACATTGCCAATTGTAGCCTTCAAGGAAGGAATCGAATGGGAAGAAAATTTTTATGAACAAGGAGAACTTTGTCCGTCAGAAGATAAAAAGGAAAAAACGTCTACCAACAAACTTACCCAGAAACCAAATAAGTTACCTATCCACATGGAATCTATGCGCCATGATATTGAATTCCGTCAGTCCAATCGCTCTGCAGATTTCATACAAGGCATTGAAGAAGATGAATCCAACGACCGTTTCATTAATCGCGGACGTATGCTTCATACCCTGTTCTCGGCTATCGAGACTGCTGATGATATTGAGCCGGCCATCGAACGTCTAATATTTGAAGGAGTTATTAGGGACGAAGAAAAGGAAGAAATGATACGGGAAGTAGCACACAAAGCCTTCTCTCTTCCAGAAATACAAGAATGGTATTCTGGAAAATGGAGGTTGTTCAATGAATGTGCTATCATATACAAAGAGAAAGGCGTACTTCAAACCCGTCGTCCGGATCGTGTCATGATGAAAGAAGGACAAGTCGTAGTCGTCGATTTCAAGTTTGGAAAAGAGAATCCTAAATATAATCAGCAAGTAAAAAGCTATATACAGTTACTCGCCAGAATGGGATATAAAAATATAACCGGATATCTATGGTATGTAGACGAAGAACGAATCGTAAAAGTATAACGGAAGAATATGGATCAAGTATATACAATAAAAAAAGTTCCTCTCATAGGAATTGCCCGCCATCGGCTTACCATTGACGGTGAAGGAGTGACTACTCTTGTAGCATTTCATGGTTGTCCATTACATTGCGAATATTGTCTCAATCCTACTTCTCTGCATCCAGATAGCATTTGGAAAAAATATGATTATCTGGAACTTTACAAAGAATTACGCCAAGACGAACTTTACTTCCTTGCCAGTGGTGGTGGGGTTACCTTCGGTGGTGGAGAACCACTATTACAAAGTGAATTTATCTATCAGTTCCGCCAGCTTTGTGGTCCTCAATGGAGAATCACAGTAGAAACATCACTCAATGTTCCTTCACATCATTTGGAGCTTCTTTTACCTGTCATCGATAACTACATTATTGATATCAAAGATACCAATAATGATATTTATCTTCAATACACCCAGAAAGAAAACACCTGTGTTTTTTCCAATCTTCGTTATTTAATTGAACATGGGAAAGCGGAACAAATGACTCTCCGTGTTCCGCTTATTCCGTCTTACAATACATTAGAAGACATAGATGCCAGTATTCAACTTTTAGAAAAAATGGGTATTACCCACTTTGACCGATTTACATATATAACACCTAATAACGAATAAAGCCATGAAACGAGGAAAGCAAACCTGTAAGATCTTAAAAGAGATTCGTAGGCAAATAGCCGAAGCCAATGACATTGAGTTCATCACTTCCGAATGCCAGTATCAAGGTGACTGCTTGGGTACCTGCCCTAAGTGTGAAGCAGAGGTACGTTATCTGGAGCAGCAATTAGAACGAAAACGAATAGCAGGTAAAGCAATCGCTGTTTTAGGAATATCTGCCGGAATACTTACGATGGTCCCTGTAAAGGCCGATGCACAACAGGTGAAAGACACAACAATAGAGGAAAAACAACGTATTACAGTTGCTGAGAAAGAGTGCGAATTACCGGGAGTTATCGAAACAGCGCCCGAATTTCCGGGAGGACAGGCTAAACTGTTAGAGTATATAAAGACAAATCTCCGTTATCCCGACCCTGAATGCTGTATATCAGGACGTGTAATTGTGCAATTTAAGGTAATGAAAGACGGTAGCATAGATGAAGTCAAAGTTGCACGGGGACTACATCCATTATTCGATCAGGAAGCATTAAAAGTAATCAGTGGTATGCCCAAATGGAATCCCGGGAAAATAATGAATCGCCCGGTAAACGTTCTGTATACTATACCAATTACATTTAAATATAAAACGAATGATTCAACCAAATTACCAAAGACTCATATATTAGAAACCGGAACAAAGGTATCTACAAAAGATAAGTTTATTAAAGTAAGAGGAAAAGTAGTTGATGTGAATGGTAATCCAATGGCAGGTGCAATGGTTTACGGAGATCAAGATAAACAATATGATAATAGTACGGATGCAAAAGGATATTTTGAATTAACAATATCCAGAGAACATTCATTACTTATCAGTTATATAGGTTATAAAAATCAAAAAATTAAACTAAATAAATACCAATCCCCTTACATTACAATTGTACTTCATGAGGCCGAAGCTGTAATAATGGGGGAAGTTGTTATTAAAAACGAGGAAAGAAAAATACCATGAAACGAGGAAAGAAAACCTGCAAGATATTAAAAGAGATCCGTCAGCAAATAGCCGAAGCCAACGACATTGAATTCGTCACTTCCGAATGTCAGTATCAAGGTGACTGCCTGGGTACGTGTCCTAAATGTGAAGCAGAAGTCCGCTTTCTAGAGCAACAGTTGGAACGCAGAAGAATTACAGGAAAAACCGTTTTTCTAATGGGTATATCGGCTAGTATAATGACTATGAATGCAAGCACTATTTCCTCGACTCCTTATGTCTCAAACTTAACAAAGCCAGTATCTAATACTGAGATATTTTCTAATTTCCCAGATTCATTAATCACCATAAAAGGAATAGTTGTTGATGAAAAATATAGACTAATGAACGGTGTGAACATCTATGAAAAGAAAAACCCTTTAAACAAAACCATGACAAATGAAAAGGGATATTTTCAGTTGAAAGTACCTTCCAAAAGTATTTTAGTTACAGAAGTTACAGGAATGCAAACACAGGAAATCAATGTGGACAAATTAGATTCCATATGTATCCGAATGACTACTGATTCTATAGAAATGATCACTGAAGAGGTACTTATGGGAGAAGTCGCGATAAATATGCCTGAATTTCCAGGTGGCCGTGCAGTCTGTATGGATTTTATACGTAAAAACTTGAAATATCCCAATCTTCATATATCAGGTCGTGTTATTGTTCAATTTACTGTAACGAAAGAAGGAAAAATTGCAAATGCTGAAGTTATACACAGTCTACATCCTCTTTTCGATAAAGAAGCATTAAGAGTCGTGAATATGATGCCACGTTGGGTCCCGGGAAAACAACTGGGAAAACCAGTTCAAGTAAAGTATAAGCTTCCAATCCTTTTTAGTAATAAATAAATAGTAACCATATATGCAATCATTTCTCCAACTAGTCGCTCACGACCTATACTCTAAAATAGGAAACGACCTCTCGCACACAGTACTTGTCTTTCCTAATAAACGTGCAAATCTATTCTTCAACGAATATCTGGCAAGTGAATCCGAACAACCCATTTGGTCACCTGCCACAATGAGTATCAGCGACCTGTTTCAGAAAATGTCCGTCCAGAAAGCGGGAGACCCGATTCGTCTGGTCTGTGAACTTTATAAAGTATTCCAGGAAGAAACACAAAGCGAAGAGACATTAGATGACTTCTACTTTTGGGGAGAACTACTTATCAGTGATTTCGACGATGTAGATAAAAATTTGGTCGATGCAAATAAATTATTTAGTAATCTGCAAGATCTGAAAAATTTGATGGACGACTATGATTTCCTTGATAAAGAACAGGAAGAAGCTATCCAACAATTTTTTCAGAACTTCTCCATCGAAAGACGTACTGAACTAAAAGAAAAATTCATTTCCTTATGGGATAAATTAGGGACTATTTACCTAAGATATCGCGAGAATCTGACTGAACTGGGTATTGCCTATGAAGGTATGCTTTATCGTAACGTCATCGAGCAACTGGATGCCGACCGACTAATATATGACAAATATATTTTTGTCGGTTTCAACGTACTTAACAAAGTCGAGCAGGCACTTTTCCAAAAGCTCAAAAATACCAATAAAGCAATGTTCTATTGGGATTATGATATCTTCTATACCCAACAGATAGCAAAACATGAAGCTGGAGAATTTATCAAACGGAATCTCAAAAACTTCCCGAACGAACTACCCGAAAGTTACTTCGATTCCCTGCGGAAACCTAAAAAGATACGTTATATCTCCGCCTCTACCGAAAATGCACAAGCACGCTTCCTCCCCGAATGGATACATACCATCTTCTCCAATGAATGTGAGGAAAAAGAAAATGCTGTCGTACTCTGTAATGAAGCATTGCTTTTACCTGTACTCCATTCTATACCGCAAGAAGTGAAGAATGTAAATATTACCATGGGATTCCCACTAGCACAAACTCCGGTATATAGCTTTATCAATGCTGCCATAGAACTACAAACCAATGGTTACCGTTCCGATACCGGACGATTCACGTACGAAGCAGTATCTGCCATACTAAAGCACCCCTATACCCGCCAGCTCTCCATATATGCCGAACCTTTGGAATGGGAACTGACAAAAACAAACCGCTTCTATCCATTACCATCAGAATTAAAGAAAGACAATTTTCTGGCAAACCTCTTCACTCCCCGTAGCGGTATTAAAGACCTATGTAACTACCTCACGGAACTAATCAAGGACATCTCCGTTCTCTACCGTCAGGAAGGCGAATACAATGACATCTTCAATCAACTCTATCGGGAATCTCTTTTTCAGAGCTACACTAAAATCAACCGCATTTATAGTCTGATAGAGAGTGGTGAACTAGAAGTTCGTACCAATACTCTAAAGCGTTTGATAACCAAAGTTCTGACAGCCTCCAATATCCCTTTTCATGGTGAACCCGCTATCGGAATGCAAGTCATGGGAGTATTGGAAACACGTAATCTGGATTTCCGCAACCTTGTTATGCTTTCGCTCAACGAAGGACAATTGCCTAAGTCTGGAGGTGAATCTTCTTTTATTCCCTACAATCTCCGGAAAGCCTTTGGCATGACTACCATCGAACATAAAAATGCAGTGTATGCATACTATTTCTACCGTCTCATTCAGCGCGCAGAAAATATTACTTTATTATACAACACTTCATCCGATGGACTAAACCGTGGAGAATGGTCGCGTTTCATGCTGCAATATCTTATTGAAGGGCCTCACGAAATCACAAGAGAATATCTCGAAGCAGGACAATCTCCCCAAAGCTCGACAGATATTCAAATTGAAAAGACACCTGAAGTATTGAGACGTCTTTATCATACTTATGACAGTTCTAACCCTCATTCACTTATTCTTTCTCCATCAGCACTAAATACCTATCTCGATTGCCGCCTGAGATTCTATTACCGGTATGTAGTGCGACTAAAAGCCCCCGAAGAAGTCAGCGCAGAAATTGACTCCGCCCTGTTCGGAACCATCTTTCACCGTTCAGCACAACTTGCCTATACAGATCTTATTACTAATAGTCGAATGATACGAAAAGAAGATCTGGAACGACTACTACATGATGATATAAAATTACAGGACTATGTAGATCGTTCATTCAAAGAAGAACTCTTCCAAGTGTCTCTGAACGAGAAACCTGAATACAATGGCGTACAGCTTATTAACTCTAAAGTAATTGTCTCCTACCTGAAACAATTACTGAGAAACGACCTTCAATATACACCATTTGAAATGGTTGCAATGGAACGTAATGTAGAGGAGAAAATGAAAATCGAAACTTCACAAGGACCGTTAACTATCCGTTTGGGAGGAACAATAGACCGCATGGATGCCAAAGAAGACACCTTACGCATTGTGGACTATAAAACCGGAGGAAGTCCTAAAATACCTGCCAACATTGAACAACTATTTACACCGTCAGAGTCACGTCCCAACTATATCTTCCAGACTTTTCTGTACGCATCCATCATGAGCCGTCAGCAATCACTGAAAGTAGCCCCTGCCCTGCTCTATATCCACCGGGCCGCTTCCGAAAGTTACTCTCCTGTAATAGAGATGGGAGAACCCCGGAAACCGAAAATTCCCGTTAATAACTTCGCTTTTTTCGAAGATGAATTTCAGGCACGTCTGCAAGCATTATTAGAAGAAATTTACAATGAAAGAGAACCCTTCACCCAAACAGAAGATACAAAGAAATGCAGCTATTGCGACTTTAAATCAATATGCAAAAGAGGAACATAAAAAAGTAAAAACATAACAAGTTATTGAGATCTATAATATTTTTTAGACGCAGAAAACACAGATGACGCGGATTTTCAAGGTAAAAATAAGAAATATTTTTTTGAATCTACATCATCTGTGTTTTCTGCGTCTAAAAAATACCTACCTCTGCAATAAAGGTACCGAGAAACTAAATGTAGACCCTTCTCCTTGTACTGAAGTAAACCAAAGATCTCCTCCGTTTTTAACCACAAAGTCCTTACAAAGTAACAATCCAAGTCCTGAACCTTCTTCATTATTTGTACCGAAAGTACTGAAATGTGTATCCGTATGCAACAACTTCTTCTGATTCTCTTCATCAATACCACAACCAGAATCTTTCACGCTAACCACTGCCATACAATCTTCTTCAGTCAAAGAAACCACGATATTTGTTCCTTCATTACTGAACTTGATAGCATTACTAATCAGATTACGGATGACTGTTTTTATCATATCAATATCAGCGCGGACTTCCACCCGGTCAGACGAAATATCGAGTACAATCTTAATCTTCTTCAATCCAGCTACCATATTAAATATCTCGCTCACACCTTCTATTACTTCTACCAAGTTAATGTCTTGATAAACCACTTTCAGCTTGCCAATCTGGCTCTTTGTCCATTTTAACAAATTATCAAGCAGAGAAAACACATCCTCTGTGGTCTGATTAGCCATTGTCAGCAGTTCGTACATTTCATCACCAATTGTCTGAGTAGGCAGATTCAGAATCAGCATATTCAGCACCATCTTAATTGACCCCATTGGTGAACGCAAATCATGTGCAATTACAGAATAGAGTTTATCACGTCCCATAATTGTTTTGCGCAATTCTTCTGTTTGTGCAACAATTATCCTTTTAGCAGCTACCAAAGAAATCTGATGAGATACACGTATAATCAATTCCTCCTTATTAAAGGGCTTCGAAATAAAATCATTACCTCCCACCTGAAATCCCTTTACAATGTCTGCCGTACTGTTCAGTGCTGTAAGGAAAATAATAGGAATTTCACTCATTATAGAGTCTGCCTTCATTTTTGTAGCGACTTCAAAACCACTCATATCCGGCATCATTACATCCAATAATACCAAATCCGGATTTTCTTTTTCTACCTGTTCTAAAGCTTGTTGTCCGTTGTTTGCCGTTACGATGTTGAACTTCTCATTTGTCAAAAGCACTTTCAACAGAAGAACATTCGAAATTACATCATCCACAATAAGAATTTTATATTCGGACGGATTTATTTCCACATTCATATCTTCAATTTTTTAGATTACATCAAATTTGTTTAAAATACTCAATCATGTGTAGCAGTCCCTCTTCTAACTCGATTGTGGGTTGCCATCCTAATTTTTCTTTCGCCAATGTAATATCCGGCTGGCGCTGTCTCGGGTCATCGTGTGGTAAAGGTTTGAAAATGATTTTCGAATCTGATCCGACTAAATGAATCACTTTCTCTGCTAATTCGAGCATAGAGTACTCATGTGTGTTCCCAATATTCACAGGACCTGTAAAACCATCTTCGGTATTCATCATTCTCACCATTCCCTCCACCAAATCATCTATATACTGGAAACTACGTGTTTGCTTTCCATCACCATAAATAGTGATATTCTCATTTTTTAATGCTTGTATGATGAAATTAGAAACTACCCGTCCGTCATTTGGCAACATTCGTGGACCATACGTATTGAATATACGGATAATTTTGACGCGAACACTATTCTGCCGAAAGTAATCCATACATAAAGTCTCTGCACAACGCTTCCCTTCATCATAACAAGAACGATAACCGATGGGATTCACATTCCCCCAATAGCTCTCAGGTTGCGGATGTATTACTGGATCACCATACACTTCACTTGTAGAAGCCTGCAAAATTTTAGCATTCATTTTCTTTGCAAGCCCAAGCATATTCAAAGTTCCTATCACAGAAGTCTTAGTCGTCTGAATAGGGTCATATTGATAATGTATAGGAGATGCAGGACAAGCCAAATTATAAATTTCATCTACTTCAGCAAAGAAAGGAAAAGTCACATCATGCTCTACCAATCTAAAATGAGGTTCATTCATTAAATGCTTAATATTGTCCTTCGAACCTGTAAAAAAGTTATCCAGACAAATAATATAGTGACCTTCTTTTATAAGTCGTGTACAAAGATGAGAGCCTATAAAACCAGCTCCACCACTTACCAATATTCTCTTCATTTCTATTTTACTGCTTTTTAAATCTCCTGTTTTGTTTTATTGAATACAAATATAACCAGTTTACCCCTAATATGCAAATTATACAATTAAAAATAGTTGCGATTTTCGAAACGACACTTTTTAATAAAGTATTTATCAATAAAATAAAATATTTATCATACAAATTATGATGACAAATGAATTAAACAAGGGACTTATAGACGCGTAAGAGAAAAATTACCACTCAAAGAAAATACTGCCAAATTGCTGATGGATAGTCTATTTATTGAAAAAGAAGACATTTACAGACGGGTGCGTCGTGAAGTTCCTTTTACTTTTTAAAAAGCCACCCTTATTTTGTGAAAACTAGGTGTATAGTTAGATAATATTGTAAGAGTTAGCTTCAGTGCCAATGTCGTATTCGATATGAATATTATGAATCTTTATCAAATTTAGAAATAGCAAAAAAGTATATTTCTATCTCTCAAACATTGATTTTGAAGCTACATACAACCATATACAAAAAAGATTTCCAAATCAGCCTGTTGTGTGTGTATTTTACTCCATGGACTCCCAACATATCTGCCAGATACAACAAAAATGGATTCAGCCCTTAAAACGACATTCTATTCTAATCTCAGGTAGTAGGGAAGCACAATGCATCACCTTTTTCCAAAAACAACAGACTATTATCAATACGTTAAAATTGACATCGAAGTTTCATCTCTGACTATATAAACACTCCAAATACAATTTGCCACCGATGAAAAAAAAGAATCATCCGTTTCGCATTCTGTTATAAACTAATACGATTTCCGCTCGGTTTCAGTAGGAGCTACTTCATCGGGAATGCTGAATTCATTATTCGCAAACAAATCCGCTAAACCTGAAATCTGTTTCAGTCGCAACAATTCGTCACGGTCCATCCCGATATTCTTCATAATCCATTGGTCAGACATTCCCGCTTTGTCTAATTCAGCTACAATATGGCACATCAACTCAATATTATGCATCCCTCGGGCACGGTTATGCCGAATCGTCGAACTCATACGATTTGATAAATCTTTATCGATTACTACGATCGGGAGCAACCCGTTCTCACGTTGATAAATACGTTTCGAAGTTTTTAGTACTGTATAGCGGTGATAGCCATCCACCAGGATATAACGATCTTCCTCCTTATCATAATAACATACACAGGGCATCGTAAACCCATCTTCCCAGATAGACAGTTCCAGCAACTTCATTTCGGGGGGAGCAACCACATTAGGATTGTAATCGTTTGCAAATACTTTCTCTATAGGTACTGCTTTCACTCCGTAAACCGGACTCTTATCTACACTCATGATACTATAATTCTATATTGTTCCATTATTTGACTTCTCTTACTCATCTCTTCCTTTGTCGGAGAGAATCCCATATATTTGCAGGCATGGTCATTCTTAAGGATACAAATACACATTCGTTTGTATGTGGGTATCTCTCTGAATTCGGGAATATCAATATCTTCCTGATACTCCATTCGTACTGGCTTCTTTAGAGTCTTGTAATTACTGTTGTCCATCACAATAATAGGCACTTTAGCATCAATCAACTTTTGAATCGTCGCATCACTTAAGCAACCTCCCTTAGTCCGCCAGAAACTCACACTCACCGACAATTTCCGGAGATAATTCTTCCGCGCCCTTTCCGGCAAAGTGGACAATAGAAAATACATAAATTCACGCCAGGTATATCCTTCCGGTAATTTCACCGACTGCCATCCCATCGCATATGTACCGCCATACATACCAGTAAAATTCACACCATTCACACGCCCGATCATTTTTCCCCAGGTATTAGGATCAAGCACCCGATATAATGCAAGGCTCTCCTGAGCTTCATTGATAAATGGACTTGCCACACGCTGGCGTTCCAGATTGACTCCTGCACGATAGTAAAGATCGTATAATATATTATAATCCCATTGGAATTTTCCATTGGCAATCCACACATCAGTCGTTTTCCAATCAAAAATAGGATACGAGTTATAAATATCACACCCAACTTTCGACGTCCATTTGTATTTGTGATACATCTGGAATTTCCGACTCATATAAATACATCTCCAACGATTAAAACTCTCCTGTGTGCGAATACCGATCAGGCAGCAGGTACGTACTGCATCATTTTTATCATGTATCCATTGGGCAAAACGCATCTGAAATTCATAATCCCACATCGCTGTATTGTAAAAAGGGAAATCATCCTTAGTCATAGCCCCCTTGGGCATAGGACGTACCCATAAATCCTTTTTGCTTTCTTCCCACGGACGCCAGAAAGACTGATACATTGAAGTACAGGTAGCCACACGGAAAGGTACACACACCCGGTATACATCCAAAATGTCTTTATTAGCTTCCAATATCCGGTCCACATAATCAATTGTCATCTTATACTGGATCTCGTAATCCATATGAAAAACGCCCAAACGTATTTTCAGGTTATTCCTTCGAATATAATCAATGCACATATTGAGCAATATCCCGCTATCTTTTCCTCCGGAGAAAGAAACGTAAACATTATCAAACTCATTAAAGATCATTTTCAAACGCTCTTGCGCCAATTCATATACATTTTTTGTTCCGGCAATTTTTTTCTTCCCCATAATTTATTATCTAAACATTTTCACATAACGTGTCCATTTCTTGTCAATAGGAGCAAATTCAAACTTTTCGAAAATTTCCTTATCTTGTATCAATGTGACAGAGTTAAGCATCCAGCCTTCAGATACAAAGGCTTTCATTATGGCAGGCAACAGAAAAGATAATATCTCTTCCCGTCTTTTAGTTTCTGCAGCTATATAGTAATTATTGATTACAGCCTTTTTTCCACTCTTCTGTTCCACAGGAATAAAGCCAATCACTTCTCTACTTTCAAAGGCAACGAACCAGATAAAACTGTCGTTTGTCTTAAACGGATAATTGTTATTTGCGCGTATCACTTCCGGGTCCATCACCAGAGGTGCTAAAAGTCGATATAACTGTTTGTCTTTTCCTTTTAATTGTATCACCTGTATCATAGCATTCTGAATAGATACACAAAAGTAAAGAAAAAAATCTTTTTGTTAGCATAATTGTGAATAAAAACATTTATTTTAAGCAATTAATATTTCTATGCCATGACTATTCCGATTTCTCCAACCTGTTTGTGGTATGTTTATATTAAACCAAAATTACTGGTTAGAGATGTATTCATATCTAAAATGAAAATTTATTTAAGAACAATAAATCGACATAGCATATCAGTATAATACATTCAGAGAAAGATTATTATATTATTCAAAGGATTTTATATGTAAAGAAAAGATTTAAATAAATTTTAAAAAGATGGGGCACTTGATACATATGCAGTGACCCATTACTAACTGCAAACTTATTTCAAATATTCCGGATCAGTATCGAAAGCAAAAGAATTACGATGAACGAGTATGAAAACACCATAAATTACTGCAAGCACAACATTAAGCTGGAATGGAAACAAATCACTTTTTGAACCAATCAGATCGCGTATACCGTCAATAATAAATGGAGCAATAGTAATTGCGACATAATTCGTTGCAAGAATGATAGCAAGAGCCATTGTGTTTTTATCTGGAGAATTCACCGCACGAGTGGCTTTATCATAAATTGTCGGTTGAATAATTCCATATCCCCAGCCCATAAAAAATGCACCGGTACAAAGAAGAGGCATTGTATATCCTATACATAATAATCCTAATCCTAATGCAATCGAAAACATCGCAAAGAAAACAGTACGGCGTCGAAAAAGCTTTACTATCAAGGGAAGGATAAATCCTGGTAAGAATATAGCAAAGAAAAATATAGCTGTAATCGTTCCTACTTTTGATGCATCAATGCCATGTTTCGCTAAAAGAAATGGCAGATAATAGGAAAGAACAATTACAAAAAATGTAATTCCAAAATAAAGGAATACGATTGATACCATTCGGGGAACAATAAATCCTTTACCATTTTCTTTTTGTTTAGTAACAGGTGCTGGTAAATTGGCATATAAACGAATATAACCGAACATAGCCAAAGGTATTAACGGCAACAGGTAAACAATAAATGGTAAATGCCAGTTACCTTTTCCGAGCCAACCGACTACTAATGTAGCTATAATTAGAGCTAAATTGGCAACTCCCGATTTAATACCTAGCATCTGCATACGCACTTTCCCATCAAAATTATCAGTAACAAGACTTGCGGCAAGAGGTATCAACAGTCCGCAACCTACACCTAGCAAGCAACTAACTGCAATGAGTTGCCACATTTCATTAGTAAAGAGATATAATACTCCACTAGTAAGATAAAATCCCAATCCCCATAATAAAATGATTGATTTACTCGACGAAGAAGCTATTTGTCCTGAAAGCAATACGAAAGGGATAATAAAAAGATTCGGAAGAATGGTCAGCATTTGAATTTCAAGCTGAGAAGTATTCGGAAATATCTTATCCAAATTAGCCAATACTGGACTTATTGCTAGTCCTGGTAAATTCACCAGTAAAGAAACTGACAAAATCGCAATTAAGGAAATCAAAGGCATTGAGCCTTTTCCTGTCTTGATATTCATAAGGCGTAATCGTTTATTTTATGGTTAGCATATTTCATGTTACAATCTCACACAATATATTATCGTGAAAAACAATTATTAGATTGTACTTGTTCACAGCACCATAAAACTTATTATGAAGATATGTACTGTTCCCAATATTCAATGTAATATCAAGAAAATTGAGCTAACTATTTATTGGTAAAAGCTAATTTCGGGTAGTATAAACCATCTTTTTTCAATTGAAAAAAATAAGATTATATAAACAACTTCAATGAAGAATTTCCCACTGATTCATAAAAAACATTTTACTCATAAATATTCTTTATATTTTTTTGAGACCAAACGACTTCATAAATTAAAAAAATGGATCAAGAAAGAATCCTCGTTGAGGAAAATATCTCAGACTATAGATATAATATAATATAATTAAGAAAGAATATAAGATAAACCATTTTATCTTATATTCTTTCTTAATATTTATACACAAGAAATTTATATATTATAAAATGAATACAAAATAAGGACCGGACTCCATGCTTTATTGTTATATCTTAGTTTGTGCATTACTACCAACAGATATTTTCGATTGATCCTCTATAAAATAGTTGAAGAATTTTTCAGATAACTATTTTATAAAAGAAAAACTCCGAAATCCTAGGATTTCGGAGTTTTTCTTTTGCTTTAAGCGGTGCGCACGAGGCTCGAACTCGTGACCCCATGCGTGACAGGCATGTATTCTAACCAACTGAACTAGCGCACCAATACTTTTTTGTTTTACAAACAAACACTTTATCAGAATGTGGATGCAAAGGTAGATATTTTTTTGAAACCTACAAGAGCTTCTATATCTTTTTTCTGAAAAAGTGGGTTTATTAAGAAATATCCTGTACATTTGCAAGCATTACATCAAATATAAAATAGAATGAAAAATACACCAATTGAACGACAGGTGATTGATGAAACGATAAATGAGTTTCAAATTGTCGATTTTTCCAAGGCTACGATTCGTGAAGTGAAAGCTATTGCTTCAAAAGCAGAAGCTGTATCCGGCCTTGAATTTATAAAGATGGAAATGGGAGTTCCGGGACTTCCGCCTTCCGCTGTAGGAATAAAAGCAGAAATAGAAGCATTGCAGAATGGAATAGCAAGCCTATATCCTGATATTAACGGATTGCCGGAATTGAAAAAAGAGGCTTCAAAATTTATCAAATCATTTATTAATGTAGATCTGAGCCCGGAAGGTTGTGTACCCGTTACAGGATCTATGCAAGGGACTTTTGCTTCATTTTTGACTTGCAGTCAATGTAATGAAAAGAAAGACACAATTCTGTTTATTGATCCAGGCTTTCCGGTACAAAAACAACAATTAGTGGTCATGGGACAGAAATATGAAACCTTTGATGTCTATGACTATCGCGGAGAAAAGTTGAGATATAAGTTGGAAAGTTACCTGAAAAAAGGAAATATATCTGCTATTATTTACTCAAATCCTAATAATCCAAGTTGGATTTGCTTAAAAGAAGAAGAATTACAAATTATCGGTCAATTAGCGACTCAATATGATATTATTGTCTTGGAGGATTTAGCTTATTTTGCGATGGACTTTCGTAAAGATCTAAGTAAACCGAATCAGATTCCATTTCAGCCGACAGTTGCTCATTATACAGATAATTATGTACTGCTGATCTCTGGTTCTAAAGCATTCAGTTATGCGGGACAACGCATCGGTGTCAGCTGTATTTCGGACAAATTATACCACCGAAGCTATCCGGGATTAACAAAACGTTATGGGGGAGGTACATTCGGTACTGTCTTTATCCATCGAGTACTTTATGCACTTTCTTCCGGAACCAGCCATTCTGCACAGTTTGCAATGGCTGCTATGCTGAAAGCCGCGAACGAAGGTCGATACAATTTTCTGGATGAAGTAAAAGTATATGGTGAAAGAGCTAAAAAGCTGAAAGACATTTTTCTGCGTCATGGTTTCCATTTGGTTTATGACAAAGATCTGGATGTTCCGATTGCAGATGGATTTTATTTTACTATCGGATATCCGGGAATGACTAGTGGTGAACTTGCTAAAGAATTAATGTACTACGGAGTAAGTGCCATATCATTAGTCACAACAGGAAGCCATCAGGAAGGATTGCGTGCGTGTACATCCTTTATTCAGGATCATCAGTACAATCAGCTCGACGAACGAATGAAACTATTCGCCGAGAATCATCCCATTGCCTAATTTTAGATATAACGAATAATAAAATTCAAAAAAACGTGCCTTAATGATAAAAAAATAGGAAAAAAAGAATGATATTCCATTTTTTTCTTTAATTTAGTGGCATGAATATCAATTCCGACATATTTAAAATTGAGACTAATAATGTATTACCATCACGAGGAAAGATTCTAATATCAGAACCTTTCCTTCGTGGTACAACATTTGGGAGATCTGTAATTTTATTAATTGATCATACTAACGAAGGAAGTATGGGATTAATAATCAATAAACGGCTTCCATTATTGACCAATGATATTATTAAAGAGTTTAAATATATAGATGATATACCTTTATATAAAGGAGGTCCTGTGGCTACCGATACATTATTTTACCTTCATACGTTTAGTGAAATATCCGGTGCACTGACGATTGGCAAAGGACTCTACCTGAATGGAGATTTTGATGAAGTAAAAAAGTATATTTTACAAGAGAATAATGCTCTTGCAAATATTCGTTTCTTCCTTGGTTATTCCGGTTGGGATAGTGAACAGTTAGGCAATGAAATCAAAGAAAACACCTGGCTCGTTTCTGAAGAAGAGAATGACTACCTGCTAAATACGAACATTAAAGGAATGTGGAAGCAAGCATTAGAAAAACTAGGTAGTAAATACGAAACTTGGTCCAGATTCCCACAAGTGCCTACTCTCAATTAGAAAATTATTATTTCTAGCGTTTCGTATCATTTAAATATTGGAAAAGTATTGCATCTTTATAGCTCCCCCCAACTTGTAACCAGTTTTTCAACAAACCACATTGCACAAATCCACAAGACGTAAATAGCTTGATACAAACTTCATTATCGGCTGCCACATGAGAATACAACTGGCTCAGGGACAAAAAATCAAAAGCATATTTGCAAAGTAGCTTCAAAGCATCAGTTGCATATCCTTGCTGACGATAATCTTTATGAATAGCAATTCCAACTTCACCGCGCAGATGGAGAGGCACAAAGTCTGTGATATCTATTGTTCCCAATATACAATGATCGGATTTTCGCAAAATCATCAAGCGCAATTGTTTATCAGCAAACACATCACACTGAGAAGCTTCTATATATTGACGCAATACATAACGAGAGTAAGGTACGGTGAAATTACTGATATCCCACATCGAAGGATCATTCTCCATCTCATACATAATATCCATATCTTCCGGCTCTACGGCGCGAAGATAGATACGGTTGTTCATCAAAAAGGATTGTCGCATTCCGGTTTTTTATTCTTTGTTGATATGGAGTTCATTCCGAAGTCTCTTCTCACTTGGCAGACAAAAAAGAGAAGCAGTCAGACAGATAAGCATACAGAGATTTCCAGTATTGCTGAATGTCAGATAATAACATAATAGGTTCACAATAATAGCAAATTCGAGCAATCCTAACCGGGCATTGCTCAATTGCACATAACGCTTTAAGGCAAGATTTATAGTCATGTGATCTATTTTCTTTTTCAGTATCAGGCTGAATAATTTAAGAGAAAGAGGCACACATATAGCAGTCAGCAAAATACCAAAAGTTTCAAAATAATATCGGATACGCACATCATCAGCAAGAGTCCCTATAGGGAAAAGTTCAAACTCCCCCGCTCCCAACAGAAATGCAGGGAGTATCCAAAATAAAATATAACTGATATTTAAGTTTCTGACAGTACGTTTTATCTGTTCTTCCATATTCGTTCAAAAAATAATTAATAATTTATACAGTTCCGGTGAAAAGAGTCCTGTTTACAATACTACGTCCAAGAGTTATTTCGTCAGCATATTCGAGTTCATCTCCTACAGAGATTCCCCGTGCAATGACACTAAGCTTGACATTCATTTTTTCTAATTTACGGTAAATGTAGAAATTAGTGGTATCACCTTCCATGGTAGTACTCAATGCCAAAATAACTTCATTGATACCTCCTTCCACCACTCGCTTTACCAAGCTTTCGATCTGCAAATCACTCGGTCCTACTCCATCCATAGGAGAAATCACACCGCCCAATACATGATAAAGTCCCCGGTACTGCTGCGTCGCTTCCACTGCCATCACATCACGTATATTCTCAACCACGCAAACAACGGAAGCGTCCCGCTGAGAGTTGGCGCAAATCTGGCATATTTCTGTATCGGATATATTATGGCATACCTTACAATACTTTACTTCGCGTTTCAATGTTATGATGGAATTACCGAATACTTCAACAGTAGCCGTATCCTGACGGAGCAGATGCAACACAAGCCTCATTGCCGTCTTGCGGCCTATGCCTGGCAGTTTGGAAAATTCGCCTACTGCCTTTTCCAGCAGTATAGAAGGATATTGTTGGTTCATAGATTTTTATTGACGTTCTATCGATTACGGGCGCAAAGATACAGATATTGTTTTTAAATACCTATAAAAAATATTACCTTTGCAGCCAATATGATGATACTTGTTACTATTGTATGTTATTTTGCAGTATTACTGTTAATAGCCCGTATCACCGGATATAAAAGCGGATCAAATGCAGCGTTCTTTAAAGGAGAAAACAAATCACCCTGGTATGTAGTCTCCTTTGGCATGATTGGCGCTTCTATCTCCGGAGTGACATTCGTATCTGTGCCGGGTATGGTACGTGGAATGGATATGACGTATCTGCAAACTGTATTCGGATTCTTTTTTGGATATATGATCGTTGCCCATGTACTCCTTCCTCTATATTACAAATTGAATCTGATTAGTATCTATGGTTATCTCGGAACGCGTATAGGAGTACATTCCTATCGTACCGGTTCTTTCTTTTTCCTATTATCGCGTATGTTAGGAACAGCTGCGAAACTATATTTAGTCTGCCTCATTCTTTATACCTATGTATTTCAAGAAATACACGTACCTTTTTGGGCAATAGCAGTCGGCTCGGTAGCTTTGGTATGGATATACACTCATAAAAGTGGAATTAAAACAATTGTGTGGACAGATACTTTACAGACTTTCTGTCTGATTGCCGCATTAATTTTCATCATATATTTTACAATTCAGAAATTGGATTTCAGTTTCAATGGCATTATACAGACTATTCAAGAGAGCGAACACAGCCGTATTTTTGTTTTTGACAATTGGATCTCCCGCCAAAACTTTTTCAAACAATTTTTCAGTGGTATCTTCATCGTTATTGTAATGACTGGGCTAGATCAGGATATGATGCAAAAAAATCTCTCTTGCCGGAACTTACACGAAGCGAAGAAGAATATGTATTGCTACGGCTTTTCTTTCATTCCACTGAATTTTCTATTTTTATGTCTGGGAATTCTGCTATTGGCACTAGCCGGCAAAATGCAATTAGAATTACCAGTTATGAATGATGATATTTTGCCTATGTTTGCCACCCAAGGTTATTTGGGGCAATCCGTTTTAATACTGTTCACAATCGGTATCATTGCAGCAGCTTTCAGTAACTCGGATTCTGCCTTGACAGCTATGACTACAAGCGTATGTGTAGATCTGCTCAACACGGGAAAAGATACAGAAGAAGTTGCACTCCGTAAGAGAAAGAAAGTACATTTGTTGCTTTCAGTACTATTGGCATTCTTCATTTGCCTGGTAGAAATGCTGAATAATAAAAGTGTAATTGATGCGATATATATTATTGCATCTTACACCTACGGACCCTTACTCGGTATGTTTGCATTCGGATTATTCACCCGCAAGCAAACAAATGACCGCTTAGTTCCATTTATAGCAGTTGCCTCTCCATTATTTTGCTACGTAGCAGATTGGTGGGTAAACAAAGAATTTGGATATAAATTCGGTTATGAGTTGCTTATGTTGAACGGAGCACTTACCTTTGTAGGATTAATGGCTTTGTCCACAAAAAAGAATCGGTTGAAAGTGCCATAAACAGGGCATCCGTCGTTTATTAATAAAAGTGAGTGGAGTTTATGCATAAACGGCACTACAGTTTATTAATAAACGGTTAGTGAGTTTATTAATAAAAAAAAACAGGGAATTAATTGACAAAAAATATGGAAATAACAAGTGCAGAGTTTGTGATTAGTAACACGGATGTAAAAAAGTGTCCGGCAGGAATATTCCCCGAGTATGCTTTCATCGGTCGTTCCAATGTTGGTAAATCGAGTCTTATCAATATGCTGACTGCTCGTAAAGGATTAGCTATGACATCTTCAACTCCGGGAAAGACCATGCTAATCAATCACTTCCTGATAAACAACAGTTGGTATTTGGTAGACCTTCCGGGATATGGCTATGCAAAACGTGGACAAAAAGGTCAGGAGCAGATACAGAAGGTTATTGAAGACTATATACTGGAACGAGAACAAATGACTAATCTTTTCGTACTGATAGACAGCCGCCTGGAACCTCAGAAGATTGATCTAGAATTTATGGAATGGTTAGGTGAAAATGGTATCCCTTTCTCTATCGTATTTACTAAAACAGATAAATTGAAAGGCGGTCGTATGAAGACGAATATTAATTCCTATTTGCAAGAATTACGCAAACATTGGGAAGAACTTCCTCCTTATTTCATCTCTTCATCAGAAAACCGCATAGGTCGCACAGAAATTCTCGACTATATAGAAACCATAAATAAAGAGATAAATACAAAGCAAAAATGAAAAGAAACATTTTCTTTGCTGCATTTGTCGCAGCACTTTCAATGATGGCAAATGACAGTCAGGCACAGTCTTTAAAAGATCTATTTAACAAAGACAACATTTCTAAAGTTGTAAACGCCGTAACAGGTCAAACAGAAGCTATCAACATGACAGGAACATGGAGTTTTGATGGTTCCGCGGTAGAATTTGAATCAGAAAACCTACTAATGCAAGCCGGTGGTGTTGCCGCAGCATCCGTAGCAGAAAATAAATTGGATGAACAATTGGGAAAAGTAGGTATCAAAGCCGGACAAATGAATTTCACCTTCAATGCAGACAGTACCTTTACAAGCACCGTAGGTAAGCGCACTATGAATGGAACTTATTCGTATAATGCAGCAACCAAACAAGTATCACTTAAGTATCTCAAGCTAATAAACCTGACTGCAAAAGTAAACTGTACTACCGAGTCCATGGATCTGCTTTTCAAATCGGATAAACTCCTAAAAATCTTGGCATTTATCGGCAGCAAAAGTAATAGTACTGCATTAAAAACAGTGAGTTCGCTGGCTGATAGTTATGACGGTATGATGGTTGGATTCGAGTTAAAAAAACAGTAAAAAAAGTCCATTTAATACAATTTCTCCTAACAAAGAAACACACTTCAGGGAAAAAACATTATCTTTGTCTCCTATAATTAAAAAGAAGGAAAAATGAAAAAAATACTTTTTTTAGTGACTTTATTAGTAATGGGAGTTGGTTTTACATTCGCACAGGGATCAGAAGGAAAAGCTGCTGCCATTAAGTTTGATAAGACAACACATGACTTCGGTAAATTTTCTGAAAGTAAACCTGTAGTAAGTTGTGAATTCAAATTCACTAATATAGGTGATGCTCCTTTAGTGATTCATCAGGCAGTAGCTTCTTGCGGATGTACTGTACCCGAATACACCCAAGAACCGGTTATGCCGGGCAAAACAGGTACCATCAAAGTGACTTATAACGGAAAAGGCAAATATCCGGGACATTTTAAAAAATCTATTACTTTGCGTACCAATGCAAAAACAGAAATGATACGGATTTATATCGAGGGCAACATGGAGGCTACCGATAAAGATGGAGAAAGCGGTAAATAAGAAAAAATAGACCAGAAGGAAAAGGAGAATCTTTTGATTCTCCTTTTTTTTTGTTTACTTTGAAGTCTGGAAACATAAACTACTAAAAATAATATGAAAGAACAACAAGAAGAAGACAAATTCACCGGGCTACCCGAGAATGCGTTCAGAGAGTTGAAACCGGGAGAAGTGTATAACCCGTTAATGAATCCCTCTAAAAATTATCCGGAAGTTACTTTCTGGTCTGTAGCATGGGGTATCGCCATGGCAATCCTTTTCTCCGCAGCGGCAGCCTATCTGGGGCTAAAAGTAGGGCAAGTTTTTGAGGCTGCCATACCTATTGCTATCATTGCTGTAGGAGTTTCCGGTGCTGCAAAAAGAAAAAATGCGTTGGGAGAAAATGTAATCATTCAGTCTATCGGAGCTTGCTCCGGGGTGATTGTAGCCGGAGCTATCTTTACCCTACCCGCTCTATATATTCTCCAAGCGAAATATCCTGAAATGACTGTGACTTTTATGCAAGTGTTCATCAGTTCATTATTAGGTGGTATATTAGGTATTCTTTTCTTAATTCCATTCCGGAAATATTTTGTTAGCGATATGCATGGTAAATATCCTTTCCCAGAAGCCACAGCTACCACACAAGTATTAGTTTCGGGAGAAAAGAGTGGTAATCAGGCAAAACCATTATTAATCGCAGGATTGATTGGTGGATTGTACGATTTTATAGTAGCCACATTCGGTTGGTGGAATGAGAACTTTACTACTCGGATTTGTGGAGCCGGAGAAATGTTAGCAGAGAAAGCAAAACTTATATTTAAGGTAAATACAGGAGCAGCAGTACTCGGTCTGGGATATATTGTCGGATTAAAGTATGCTTCTATCATCTGTGCAGGTTCATTGGCAGTGTGGTGGATCATCATTCCAGGGATGTCGGCTATCTGGGGAGACAGTGTGCTAAATTCCTGGAACCCGGACATTACTTCTACGGTAGGGATGATGAGTCCGGAAGAAATCTTCAAATATTATGCAAAAAGTATTGGTATTGGTGGTATTGCTATGGCAGGTGTTATAGGCATTATTCGTTCATGGGGAATCATCAAAAGTGCCGTTGGACTTGCTGCAAAAGAAATACACGGTAAAGGTAATGTAGAAAAAAGTATTGTCCGTACTCAACGTGACCTTTCAATGAAGATTATTGCTATTGGTTCTATCATAACACTAATATTGATCACATTATTCTTCTATTTCGATGTGATGCAAGGCAATCTGGTGCACACATTGGTTGCAATTGTTCTGGTAGCAGGCATTTCCTTCCTTTTTACAACAGTAGCAGCAAATGCTATTGCAATTGTAGGAACGAATCCGGTATCCGGAATGACATTAATGACATTGATTCTAGCATCTGTTGTGATGGTATCTGTAGGACTAAAAGGTCCTTCCGGAATGGTTGCTTCTCTTGTCATGGGTGGTGTGGTATGTACCGCATTATCAATGGCGGGAGGTTTTATCACCGATTTAAAAATTGGTTATTGGTTGGGAAGTACACCTGCCAAGCAAGAAACCTGGAAATTTTTGGGAACTATTGTATCCGCAGCAACAGTAGGCGGGGTAATGATTATCCTGAACAAAACATATGGATTTACTAGTGGAGCTTTAGCTGCTCCTCAGGCAAACGCAATGGCAGCCGTAATCGAGCCACTGATGAGTGGTGTTGGTGCTCCCTGGTTACTCTATGGAATTGGTGCTGTTTTAGCAATTATTCTGACTTTTTGTAAAATTCCTGCATTGGCTTTTGCCTTGGGTATGTTTATTCCTTTAGAGCTGAATGTACCTCTGGTAGTCGGTGGAGCTATCAATTGGTATGTCACTACTCGCAGCAAAGATGTAATATTGAACACAGAAAGAGGTGAAAAAGGAACTTTGCTGGCTTCTGGTTTTATTGCTGGTGGTGCATTGATGGGAGTAGTCAGTGCAGCTATGCGTTTTGGTGGAATCAATCTGGTAAATGAAGCTTGGTTGAACAATACTTGGTCAGAAGTGTTGGCATTAGGAGCCTATGCTCTATTAATCCTTTATTTCATTAAAGCTTCAATGAAAGTAAAATAAGATGAAGAGACTTTTATCCTTCGTAGTATCTTTTATAACTGTAATGGCATTTGCACAACAGCCCGTCGAGCTACCCTTGTGGTCCGACGGTGCTTCCAATGCTAACAGCATGACTAGGAAGGAACAAGAGTTATCTCATTTACATCCGATGCTAAGAATCGGAAAATCCTTTCTGGGTACTAAATATACTGCTAATACACTTGATGAAAGTCTGGAAGAAAAGCTCGTTATCCTACCTCAGAAGGTAGACTGCCTGACATTCGTTGAATATGTGTTGGCACAGGCACTCAGTTCTGAATTTACCGAAAACTTACAGAATATACGGTATCGTGATGGTATTATCAACGGATATCCTTCACGGTTACATTATACTTCTGATTGGATTGAAAATGGTGTCCGTCATGGATTCCTCCAAGATATCACGGCTGAAAATAGTTTATATACTAATAAACTTTCACTTTCGTTTATGTCTACTCATCCGGAATTGTACAAACAGTTGGAAAATTCACCGAAGAATGTAAAACAAATAGCTGAATGCGAAAAGGCATTAACTGGAAAAACTGTGCATATCTTGCCAAAGAATAAACTTCCCGACACAGGGCTCCCTTGGATTGAAAATGGGGATATCATCGCAATTACTACTAGTCTGCGGGGTTTGGACATAGCTCATGTGGGAATAGCAAATTATATCAACGGTAATTTGCATCTGCTTCACGCATCTGCTTCATTAGGAAAAGTCGTGATCAGTGAAAAACCACTCAGAAATATGCTTGACAATCATAAAACATGGACAGGAATACGTGTTGTCCGGATGTCTCACCCTAAAAAATAATCAATTATGAAAAGAGTAAAACATTTCCTTCTTGTTTTTTCTCTACTACCTTCTCTATTAGTGGCACAGGGAGTACCAGACGTCACTTTTCTGGGACTAACTCCGGATGCTCAATCGGCAGGTATGGCAGGTACAGGACTGGCTATCACTGATAATGGAAGTACAGCTATCTTTCATAATGCTTCTACTATCGCTTTCTCTCAGGATGTAATGGGTGCCAGCTATTCATATGCTGGCATCAATAAAGACCGTGCATTGCAAAGTGCATCTCTTTTTTACCGTATCGGTCGGGAAGGAAAACATGGTTTCACGGTTGGTTTCCGTCACTATAAAGCATCCGATTATTATGTAAACGACGAAAAAGTAGATGGCATCTCAAATTTCCATCCTCGTGCCTGGAGTCTGGAAGCAGGATATTTCAGAAGTATAACACAGAATCTCTCTCTTTCATTAACACTCAGATATTTGCAAGCGAAAGGTTATCCAACTACTGATAGTAAAGGTACAGTTTGTCTGGACTTCGGAGCTACCTATCATCGGAATATGTCGATACTAGATGAAATGGCTTCGTGGTCTATAGGATTTCAAGCAGCCAATTTGGGAAGAAAGTTAGATGGACAAAAGTTACCTGCCCGATTAGGATTAGGAGGTGCTATTGATCTCCCTTTCAGTATGGAAAACCGCCTACAATTAGCTTTGGATTTAAATTACCTGCTTCCCTCCCACTACCGCCATCTTCAGGCTGGTGTGGGAGCTGAATACAATTTCCTGAAATATGGAGTGATCCGTGGAGGATACCACTTTGGAGATAAAGACAAAGGAGTAGGTAATTACGGAACTTTAGGTTGCGGAATTAACTTCTGGCCAATCCGCGCAGATTTTTCTTATGCGCTGGCTGATAAGGACTGTTTCATGTACAGAACCTGGCAAATTAGCTTAGGAGTAATTTTCTAAGTTCATTTTGGAGGCGTTGCTTCACTTCGTCCATTGGCACATCACATTTCAATTCCTGACGAAGAGAAGTGACGCCTTTATCTATAAATCCACAGGGATTAATATAACTGAAATAATGTAAATCGGTATTCACATTTAAAGCCAATCCGTGCATAGTGACGAAGTGACTGCTCCGTACTCCTATCGCACAAATCTTACGGGCAGAGGATGTCTCACCTTCCAACCAAACTCCGGTTGCTTTTTCCAACCGACCCGCTTTTATGCCATATGTAGCACAAACACATATTACTGCTTCTTCAAGCAAATGTATATATTCCTTTAATCCAAGTTGAAAATCTTCAAGATTCAGGATTGGATAACACACAAGTTGCCCGGGACCATGATAAGTGATATCTCCTCCCCTGTCAATATGGTAAAGAGTAGCATCTATTGCTTTAAGCTGTTCATCAGCCAGCAACATATTATTTTCTTTCCCGCTACGCCCCAACGTATAGACATGAGGATGCTCGCACATGATAATCCGGTTCTCATATGGTAGGCTCTGTGCCTTCGCATGAACCAGAGCATCAAACCATTCCATTTGTCGTTGCCATGCGTCGGCATACGGCACTAAGTTCCAATTTACAAAAGTTGTTTTCATAAAACAAAGATAAAAAATAAAAAGAAAATGTGTACATTTGCGAGAGTAAATAAAAACGACCGACCTTATGAAAATGGATTTTCCACAAGTAGATTTACCTCTTGAGGTTTTAGCCTGGACTGATGTCACTGAGGATATTCTTAATATTTACAAGCAATCTTGCCGACTTCAAGCCTGCATTGTAGCTATATGTACAGAAGGATACATGAAAGCCTCCATTAATCTGCTGGACTATGAGATACGTCCCAATGACTTGATCACATTACTTCCGGGAACAATCATCCAGTTTAAAGAAAGAACCGAAAAGGTTCGTCTCTGTTTTGCCGGATTCTCTTCGACCTGCGCCGGACGTATCAATCTGATAAAGGCTATCGGCGATGCTTATCCCAAATTACTGGAGCAGCCGGTTATGCCTCTTTCGGAAAATGTTTCCAGATATTTAAAAGAATATTTCACCTTATTATCTCATGTCAGTTGTGACGATTCTTTTGATATAGATCCGGAATTATCTGATATATCTCTTCAAACGATTTTAACAAGTGTACGACTTATCTACCGGAGACTAACTGTAAAAAATGACAATTCGAACCGCAAAAAAGAAATTTGCCGTGAATTGATCCACTCAATTACCGAGCATTACAAACAGGAACGACGTGCGCAATTCTATGCTGATCAACTCGGCATTTCCCTTCAACACCTAAGCACCACAGTCAAGCAAGTGACAGGAAAAAGCGTGCTTGATACGATAGCCTATATTATTATTATGGATGCTAAAGCTAAATTGAAAGGAACCAATATGACTATTCAGGAAATAGCATATTCTCTGAATTTTCCAAGTGCTACCTTTTTTGGTAAATACTTTAGACGGTATGTAGGAATGACGCCCGTAGAATTCAGGAATACATAAAAAAGTATGCCAATGAGTTTCTGCAAATAACTATACTCAGATATTGCAAAGCTCATTGGCAATTTATTATTTTTTCCCCAGACTCAATGAATTGAGAACCACGCTCACACTTGAAAATGCCATAGCGGCACTTGCTAACATCGGATTAAGCAATAAACCGTTAATTGGGAATAAAACTCCAGCAGCAATCGGAATACCAATCAGATTATAAATGAACGCCCAGAAAAGATTCTGGTGAATAAGCCTTACTGTTTGTTTGGATAATTCGAAAGCTTTAGGAAGTAGCAACAGATCGGATGTCATCAATGTTACCATCGCTACATCCATTGCAATATCTGTACCTTTTCCCATCGCAATGCTGACATCAGCTAAAGCTAATGCTTGTGAATCATTGATTCCGTCACCAACCATGGCGACCTTCTTTCCCTGCAACTGCAATTCACGTACAAATTCGGCTTTATCATCCGGCAAAGCATCTGCAACAAAACGTTCAATCCCCAATCGGGAAGAAACAGCCAGTGCCGTACGTTGCCCATCACCTGTCAGCATACATATATCGATGCCCAAACGTTTCAGTTCTCTTACAGCTTCGGCAGAAGTTGCCTTCACGGGATCTGAGACAGCAATAATAGCTAATAGTTGATTCTCACGACCAAAATAGATGATCCCCTGACCATCCGACTCATATTGAACTAGCATATCGGTCATAATATCCACTACTATTGCATTGAAATCTTTCAGAAGTTTATGACTTCCGACCCAATATGTATGCCCTTCATAAGACACTTTTATTCCTTTTCCAGTGATACTCTCAAAGCTTTCTAAAGTAGCGGGCTTGATATCTTCTTCCTGAAGAGCTGATACAATAGCTCCCGCAAGTGGATGCTCAGATTTCATCTCCGCTGCCAAAAGCACATCTTTGAAATGCATCTGCTGTGGCTGCGCCCATAGCCATCCGGTAGCAGTAGGATGACCTTCGGTTAAGGTTCCTGTTTTATCGAGTACAACTATATCTACTTTTCGCATTTGTTCCAAAGCAACAGCATCTTTAATAAGAATATGTTGGCTGGCAGCTTTGCCAATTCCTACCATTAATGCAGTAGGAGTAGCAAGTCCTAAAGCACAAGGACAAGCAATCACAAGCACTGATACAGCAGAAAGAATTCCATAGGATATATATTCACTACCCCCAATCACTATCCACAAAATAAATGTCAAAATAGCAATACCTAACACTACAGGAACAAAAATACTTGTAATACGATCTACAATACGCTGCACAGGTGCTTTACTACCTTGGGCTTCCTGCACCATACGAATAATACGGGCAAGTACTGTTTCCATTCCCACTTGAGCAGCATGAATAATAAAAGAACCACGTTGGTTGATTGTTCCCGCCAGCACTTTATCCCCTTTTTTCTTTTCTACAGGAACAGGTTCACCACTGATCATGCTTTCATCTACATAAGAGTCTCCTTCAGAAAGCTCCCCATCTACGGGAATCTGTTCACCAGGACGAACTACGACCAGATCACCTACTTGCAATTGATCAATCAAAATCTCTTCTTCCACTCCATTCCTCAAAACGCGAGCTATTTTCGGCTGCATTCCCATCAGTTTGCGGATAGCAGTAGATGTATTCCCTTTGGCACGTTCCTCCATCAGTTTTCCAGTCAGCACAAAAGCGATAATCACAGCAGAAGCTTCGTAATAGACGTGTGGTTCCAATCCGCGGTTATACCAAAATCCCGGAAAAAACGTATTAAATAAACTGAATAAAAAGGCAATAGATGTACTCAATGCCACCAGTGTATCCATGTTGCTACGCCCTAACTTCAATTGTTTCCAAGCTCCAGTAAAAAAAGAACCTCCAAACAAAATCATTACCGGAATCGTAAGTACTAGCTGAATCTCATTCGAATAAGGCATATGCATCAACACCATAGAAAACAAAAGTAGTGGAACGACAAATATCCACGCGCCAATAACTTTCCGTTTCAGACGAACATAATGTTTATGCTGCTCTTCTTCCTGACGTTTTTCTTTATGTGATTCTTCAATTATTAAATCGTATCCTGCAGCAAGTACGGCTGCACGAATTTCTCCGGGAGTCAGTTGCCCACCCTCATAAGATACAATCAATGTATTCGTTGCAAAATTGACCGAAGCCTCCACAACTCCAGTCAGTTTCCTCACTGTTTTTTCAACATTATTAGCACACCCTGCACAATGCATATTCAACACAGGGAACGATTTCTTTACTATATTACCCATATGATCTATTTTTTAAAGACGTGTCAAAAGCCTACAATTATTATCTATTAAGCACACACTACAGAGAATACACGGTTTTAGTTAATCAAAGAGCCATAAAGTCCTTATAATCCGAGCCTTAGTAGTTTTATACAAATAGATTATTCTACTTCTGACACAGCCTCCTATTCTTTGATTTATAAACAAGCAGATACGGGGCTTTGTTCAATTACTTCTTATCCGCTTTTTTATCTTCTTTCTTCGTTTCTTTCACAAATTCCGCTTCGTACTCAAACTTCTTAAATCCAGCTTGTAAGTTCTTCACATTTGTCTTTTCAGCATCATAAGTAATGGTTACCGTTTTTGTTTTCAGTTCGGTAGCCAGCTCTTTTACGCCTTTTTCAAAACGTATGTTATTTTTTACTTTCCGTTCACAATTTTCACAGTACATTTGAGACACTTTGAATAATACCACGCGGATATCCTTTGCCATTACGGCTACCACGCTGAAAAGCAACACTATACAAGTAACCATCCATCTTTTTGTTTTCATTTCTTCTTATTTATTTAAATATTATATAATCAATTTCTTGCCAGATTAAATCGTACACCAATATATGCTTTTGCTCCGTGTACAGGTCCCCATATCATTGTAGAATCGAAGTTATCCCCCCAAGGGTTTGAAGCATCTATAATTGGATTTTTCTGTTTAAAATTAGTAATATTTTCTCCTCCAATGTAGATAGACCAACGACGGAAATAACGGGTGATCTGTGCATTTAACTGTTCAAAACTACCGTAACGAGAACTCCAAGATAGTTGTTCATCTGCCAGTTCGTAAGGAGAGGGCATTCTGCCACCCCCGTTCAACTGAAGCGTTGCATCAAATTGCCAGATTCCCAATGGAGTCTGATAAGAAGCGGTCAATAATCCTTTATACTTACTTGTAAGGGGCTTTTCCATTCGCATACCTTTGTAGGTTGTTTGGGCATCTGTCATTCGGTAAGCTCCGGTCAGTGTAAATCCTTTAAAGAAAGGATAGCTCACTTCTAACTGAAATACATGGGAGTACGAACATCCGTCTAAATTATAAAAGGACACTTCGTGTGGATTACTATCCATATCTACAATGACTTGTTTCAGGAAATTCGTGTAATAATATTCAGCATTGATATTTAGTGTTTTTCCAAAAACCGGGATATAAGTAGATACGCTAGTACCATAGTTCCAGGCTTCTTCCATATCCAAATTTTGAGCTATCTCTACTTTACGGCTACTAGAAAGCAAATAATTGTTCTCTGCCAACACATGATTTGCCCGATATCCTTTCCCTGCCGAAAGTCGGAAATGGATGTAATCGTTCGGATTGTATTTAAGATGTGCACGCGGAGTCATAAAGAAACCTGATTTGGTACTGTAATCTCCACGCAAACCTGCCATCAACATCCATTGATCATTTAAGTTCAATGTATACTGTACATAGGCACCAGGAACAGCTTCTTTATCAAAAACTTTACGAGACATTCCCTCTGCATCGTTTTCCAGACGAAAGTATTGATCAAAAGTATCATAATTAAAGCTTAATCCTGCAGAAAGACTATGCTGTTTGTTCAACTCTGTTTCAAACATTAATGAAGCATACGCATTGGTCTGATCTACATTGTAAATTTTCTTTCCGTACAATGCATCCTGATTATGCCATGTAGCAGATAGAATGAGTGCTAAATTTGTATTTTTTTCTTTATTAAAAATATAGGCATTCTTGGTAAAGAGTTCATAACGTTCTGTATCAATTCCCACTTTATATAGGTCTGTAACAGGCTTATTCGCATGATGTGATTGTCCACTCATACGACTTTCCGATAATGCTTTAAATCCTGCTTGAAAGACATAATGATCACCCATATATGCCCAACGGTTCCAAACGTTGTATTGCTCCACTTGAGGAATATCTATAAATCCGTCATCATTACCATCATGAGCTTTTGTCTCATTCTCGTAATGGGCTAGCAGTGAAGTACTCCAACGTTTAGATACTTTCAGAGTAGCATCCGCATTCGCTTCATAACGATTGGTAGAACTTGCGAAAAAATTGGCAAATACCCAATCAGCTTCCGGTAATTGGGGTTTCTTAAATTCTACATTAATTTGTCCGGTAATGGCTTCATAACCATTTTTCACGGTAGAAATTCCTTTGGAAACTTGTATACTTTGCATCCACGGACCGGGAACATATCCCAGTCCATAAGCTGCTGCAGCCCCCCGATAATTCGGAATATTCTCAGTAAGCATTTGCACATAGGTGCCGGATAAGCCTAAAAGTTTAATTTGCTTTGCTCCCGTCGCAGCATCCGAATAACTTACGTCTACCGAAGGATTAGTCACGAAACTTTCTCCCAGATTACAACAAGCAGCTCTGCTTAATTCGGCACTAGTTATTATTTCTTCATTGAGAACACTATTACGCAATTTCATCCTCCCCATCTTACGCCTGACAATACTGATTTCATTCAGTTCTACCCCATCTCGAAGTATAATTTCTAGTTCTTCTTTCTTATTATGAACATGGATTGTATCATTCTGAAAACCGATAAAACTGATGACTAACATATCGTTATGGGCTGGTTTATGAATAGAAAAACTACCATCCTCCTTTGTTGTCACTCCCTTACCTGTATTCATCCAAAACACATTCGCTCCCGGAATTGCTTCTCCGATATTATCTTTTACTATTCCTCGCACTTGTGCCAGCACATTGGCTGCCAATAGCAAGAACAGACTTAACATTAAATATTTCATTTTTCCCTACTTACTTTCAGAATACAAAAATAGATTATTTTTGATGCAACCTGGTTGCATTGCTACACACTCTTTACTTTCAGAAAAGAACGACTAAAAATAAAGTTATAAATTAACGCCGACTATTAAGAAATCCACGTTAGAAAAATAGAAGAAATAGGCTAAATGAGAAGCACAGAATGCATCACCAACTTTTGTCGAGGTAAAACAGGTGGTGGATCCATAAAACGAGAATAAGTTTCCGCATGGTCCATATAGATGGAAGCCATCATTTCGTGTAACTGTTCATGAAAAATAGCAATCACCGGAATAGAAACTGTTATTTCAGAAGTATGCTTCACCAAGTCTACCTTATAAATAGTAGCCGTGCAGCCTTCTTCTTTACAGTCTTTCTTTGAATCACAAGAATAAATTTTCCGGCACTTAGTACAACCATCCACACAACAATTCTGCTCAGTTTCACAACGAGCACAACAATAATGCATAACAGAGATTCCTACTCCTGAATAAATTATCAGAAGAGAAAGAAGCATTATTATAGTATATGATAGTTTTTTCATTATGGGAACAAAGATAAGGATAATAATAGAGTATCCTATATTTTTAACAATAATAATATGTCTTGATATTAGCCGTTGATTCAAGAATATTCAGATAAGCAGTATAGGTAATATATCATAAAAAACTACTCATCAGCACTAAATTCAGATAAATAAGTTCTATTTTATATTAGTAAAGAATATATATAATCTATATTTCATTCGACCAGATATATCATTTATTAAAAAAGACAATGGTAATATTAGACAAAATTCAATTCCGACTAAAACTAATAAGAAAACGGTTGTTTTGATATTTAACAATAGTCAAAATAGCCGTTTTCGAAAATAAATAATATCTTACTTTATTAAATGCTTCTTTAATAGATAATGACCTTTTTACCATAAAGCAGAAAGTCCAGAATTTTCATAATAATATTTGTGCCAATTGGCAAATTCAAAACCTTTACTAGCCTCCAGACTACCTTCTAATCCTTCTGCATACATACCAAAGGTAATAGTAGTCATTTTTTTATCATCTTGTTGTTTTGTATTATAGACTTCAGCACCTTTTTTCAGTTGCTGAAGTCCCTCAATCTAAAAAATAGGTGCAACATCAGACTGGCCAGGATTTGCAAGGCATGCAGTTAAACCATTTACATTTTTGTCAAGCCCAAAGAATTTTCCAATGTGGCGTTGCAACAGACTCCCTGACTGATCACCCAAGAAACGAAGTCCAAGTTTATCAGACATAAATCCTACAATTGCACGGATAGTAACCGAAACTTCAACACGTTCGTTAGGATATTGTTTTTCATGACCTGTTGATACATAATTGGTAATAGTATAATCAACTACTAAATCATTCATATCATAATCGGAGAGATCAGGTCATCCATCTTCAAATATTACACCGCCCGACGTAATATACTTCTTCATTAAATGTTCATCACTAACTGTAGTAGTCCATAAACCTAATAACTCATCTGTTCCTACATCCATACGTCCTCGTTCAAAAAGATTGACATTACAAACAGTAGAAATTTGATTCTGAATTTTAACTTTTGATATATCAGTGATAGACTCTTTCGTCGGATATTTCACATAGAGATATTCATTTGAATCAGGCCACGTCCACATAACCTTCTACCACATTCTCTGGTCCTACAGGTAATTCTGCAACCGAACTTTTAGCCGAACAATCTGCTTCGGTATATATAGAAACAACAGAAGTTACCGGGACAGTTACTGCCAAATTTACATTACGAAAAGTATTCCATGAAAAATCACTTGGAATATAAAAATCAAGAGTCGTTTGCTGAGAACTGTCAGGATCCGAATAATCCTTATCATTATCAACACACATGCCATACATAAATTGTCCCCCCATCAGCGAGTACAATATCCACTTTTTCATTGTTCTCAGTTGTAATAAGACTCCCAACACATCTAATATTTTTTCCTTTTTATTCGTCTGATTCGGTAAATTCATTTATATTTGTCGATAAGGAAAGAGATAACAAATATAGAATTTATAGAAAAAACGAATATGAAAAAACAATATGTCAGCCTGCTTGCGATTATCCTTTCTGCAAACGGCTTTTTGTTTTCTTGTCATGACAAGATGAATAAAAATACAGGGGCACTAAAATTCGATAGTATCCAAGTAAATGAGACTGTACACCTTTTTAGTGATACGGCTAAACCGGCTTGTAACATTGTTATCAACTTTACATATGCTACTAAGTCATCAGATCAGATATTGAAAGACAGTATCAATGCTGATTTCATCTCTGCCTTTTTTGGTGATAAATACATAGGAGAGCAACCTAAAGAAATCTTGAAAGAATACACTGAAGAATATATCAATACATATCTTCATGACCAAGAACCAATGTATCTGGAAAGCGAAAAGAATAAAGATGACGAATCGGCGATTGGATCATGGTACTCCTTTTATAAAAGTCTCGAAAGCCACGTACAACTTTATGAGAAAGACCTCCTCGTTTACCGTATTGACTATAATGAATACACCGGAGGTGCTCATGGTATGTACATGACTACTTATCTGAATATGGATCTCACCTTAATGCGCCCACTTCATCTAGACGATCTTTTCGTTGGAGACTACAAAGAAGCACTCACCGACCTGATCTGGAGTCAGTTAATGGCAAATAACAATGTGACTACCCATGAAGCCCTGGAAGACTTAGGATATGCTTCAACCGGAGACATTACTCCCATCGAAAACTTCTATTTAAGTAAGGATGGCATTACCTTCTATTATAATATATATGATATTACGCCATATTCAATGGGACCAGTAAAAGTAACCATCCCTTTCTCCATGATGGAACATTTGCTAGGTAGCAATCCTATTTTAGAAGATTTGAAAAACTAATAAGTCATAACTGAAAAAATATAATTCAAAACAAGAAAGTGGAAATCATTCTAAAATATTTTCCGAACCTCACGGAACAGCAGCGCATACAATTTGCTGCTCTATACGACCTCTACATTGACTGGAATTCTAAAATCAATGTAATCTCACGTAAAGACATCGAGAACTTATATGAGCATCATGTACTCCATTCATTGGGTATCGCTGAAGTCATCCAATTCCATCCTGGCACAAGTGTTATGGATCTAGGTACCGGAGGAGGTTTTCCAGGAATCCCTTTGGCAATTCTATTCCCAGAAACAAAATTTCATCTGGTAGATAGTATTGGCAAGAAAGTGCGTGTGGCAACAGAAGTAGCCAATGCCATTGGACTAAAAAATGTCACTTTTCGTCATGCCCGTGTAGAAGAAGAAAAACAACAGTTTGACTTTGTCGTAAGCCGTGCCGTGATGCCTTTAGCCGATTTAATAAAGATCATACAAAAAAATATATCACCCAAGCAGCAGAACGCATTGCCCAACGGATTAATCTGCCTTAAAGGCGGAGAACTGGAACACGAAACAATGCCATTCAAGCATAAGGTCGTGGTGAATAGCCTCAGTGACAATTTCAAAGAAGAATTTTTCAAAACCAAAAAAGTCGTTTACGTTCCGATTTAAGGAAAAATCAGATATAAAATCATGAAAATAAAAAGATTTGAATTTAATATGTTTCCTGTAAACTGTTATGTTATATGGGATGACACCAAGGAAGCTGTGGTTATAGACCCCGGTTGCTTTTATGATGAAGAAAAACAGGCTTTAAAAAACTTTATTCAGACTAATGAGCTAAATGTAAAGCATCTACTCAACACTCATCTACACCTGGACCATATCTTTGGTAACCCATTCATGTTGAAAGAATTCGGTCTTTCAGCAGAAGCCAACAAAGCGGATGAATATTGGATTGACGAAGCTCCAAAACAAAGTCGTATGTTTGGTTTCCAATTACGGGAAGAACCCGTTCCATTGGGAAAATATTTGCATGACGGAGACATCATTAGCTTCGGACACACCAAACTGGAAGCCATTCATGTGCCAGGACATTCTCCTGGAAGTTTGGTCTATTATTGCAAAGAAGACAACTGTATGTTCTCAGGCGATGTATTATTTCAGGGAAGTATTGGTCGTGCAGACCTTACAGGAGGTAACTTCGATGAACTGATTGAACATATTTGCAGTCGCCTATTTGTACTTCCCAATGAAACAGTCGTTTACCCAGGACATGGTGCACCTACGACTATCGGGATGGAGAAAGCAGAAAATCCGTTTTTCAGGTAAATCACCTCTAAAAAACTTTAAATTAATACACGTATGGACAATACAGAAATTTCCAGAAATTCTTTTTTCTTTGTCGGAGAAAACTGGGGAACGACTTTTGCCAGTCGTCATATTGGTATCAATGAAGAAGACACCACTGTGATGCTCCGCAAAATTGGTGTGAATTCATTAGATGAATTGATTGAGAAAACAATTCCTGCCAATATCCGATTAAAAACACCACTGGGGCTGACTTCTCCACTGACAGAGTATGAATTCAGCCGCCATATTTCCGAACTTGCAAATAATAATAAGTTATATGCCACTTATATCGGTATGGGCTGGTATGATACAATCACTCCTGCGGTTATACAACGAAATATTTTCGAAAATCCTGTATGGTATACTTCCTATACTCCTTATCAAACAGAAGTTTCACAAGGACGATTGGAAGCTCTGATGAATTTCCAGACAGCAATTTGTGATCTCACTGCCATGCCACTCGCCAACTGTTCATTGCTGGACGAAGCAACCGCTGCAGCTGAAGCAGTCAGTATGATGTACGCTTTACGCTCCCGAACTCAACAAAAGGCAGGTGCTAACGTAGTTTTCGTGGATGAAAACATTTTTCCGCAAACATTAGCAGTAATGAATACACGTGCTATACCGCAAGGGATCGAATTACGCATTGGGAAATATAAAGAATTCGAACCGACACCGGAAATATTCGCCTGCATCTTGCAATATCCTAATTCCAATGGAAATGTTGAAGACTATACCGCATTTACTAAAAAAGCGCATACAGCAGAATGCAAAGTTGCGGTCGCAGCCGATATTCTCAGCCTTGCTCTATTGACTCCTCCGGGAGAATGGGGAGCCGATATTGTATTCGGAACAACTCAACGTTTGGGAACACCGATGTTCTACGGAGGACCTTCCGCAGCTTATTTTGCAACACGCGACGAATTTAAGCGAAATATGCCCGGAAGAATCATCGGATGGTCTAAAGATAAATACGGAAAGCTCTGTTACCGAATGGCTTTGCAAACTCGCGAACAACATATCAAACGTGAAAAAGCAACTTCAAACATCTGTACTTCACAAGCTTTGTTAGCTACAATGGCAGGTTTCTATGCTGTTTATCATGGACAAGAAGGGATCAGAAAGATTGCTTTCCGAATTCACAGCATCACTGTCTTACTCGAAAAAGAATTAAAAAAGTTCGGATATACACAAGTCAATGTACACTATTTTGACACACTCCGTTTCGAATTACCGGAGCAGACCTCCGCTCAACAAATACGCACTATCGCGCTAAGTAAAGAAGTCAATCTACGCTATTACGACAATGGAGATGTCGGCTTCAGCATTGATGAAACGACGGATATAGCAGCTGTTAATATTCTGCTCTCCATCTTTGCTATCGCTGCCGGAAAAGACTATCAAAAGATAGAAGAAGTACCGGAAAAATCTAATATTAATCAAGCACTGAAACGTTCAACACATTTCTTGACACACGAAGTATTCTGTAAATATCATACCGAGACAGAAATGATGCGATACATCAAACGCCTTGATCGCAAAGATATTTCTCTTGCACAATCTATGATCTCACTCGGTTCATGCACAATGAAACTGAATGCAGCATCAGAAATGTTACCTCTAAGCCGGCCGGAGTTCATGGGTATGCATCCCCTAGTTCCCGAAGAACAGGCAGAAGGATATCGTGAATTAATAAAAAATCTCAGTAATGATTTAAAAATTATCACAGGCTTCGCAGGAGTTAGTTTACAACCCAATTCGGGTGCCGCCGGAGAATATGCCGGTCTTCGCGTTATCCGTGCCTATCTCGAAAGTATCGGTCAAGGACATCGTAACAAGATATTAATTCCGGCTTCGGCTCATGGAACAAATCCGGCATCTGCCGTTCAAGCAGGATTCGACACAGTCATCTGTGCGTGTGATGAGCATGGAAATGTAGATATGAATGATCTCCATGCAAAGGCAGAAGAGTATAAAGACGAATTGGCTGCACTAATGATCACATATCCTTCCACACACGGTATCTTTGAGACTGAAATAAAAGAGATCTGTGATACTATCCACAACTGTGGTGCACAAGTCTATATGGATGGTGCAAATATGAATGCACAGGTCGGACTGACAAATCCAGGATTTATTGGAGCAGACGTTTGCCATTTGAATCTACACAAAACGTTTGCTTCACCTCATGGAGGTGGAGGTCCGGGAGTAGGTCCTATATGTGTAGCTGAACATTTAGTCCCTTTCCTCCCTGGTCATAGCAATTTGGGAAACTCACAAAATCAGGTATCTTCTGCTCCTTTCGGAAGTGCAGGTATTTTGCCCATTACTTATGGATATATCCGAATGATGGGAATGCAAGGTCTCACTCAAGCCACTAAAATTGCAATTCTAAATGCCAACTATCTAGCCGCTTGTCTAAAAGATACTTATGGTATTGTATATCAGGGAGCCAATGGATTTGTCGGCCATGAAATGATTTTGGAATGTCGCAAATTACACGAGGAAACCGGAATATCAGAGAATGATATTGCTAAACGTCTTATGGATTATGGTTATCACGCACCAACCCTCTCCTTCCCAGTTCACGGCACATTGATGATTGAGCCAACAGAAAGTGAAAGCCTTTCGGAATTAGATAATTTTGTGAATGTGATGCTGAATATTTGGAAAGAAATTCAGGATGTGAAAAGTGGCAAAGCAAACAAGGATGACAATGTATTGATAAATGCTCCTCACCCAGAATATGAAGTTGTTAGTGATCATTGGGAACACAATTATACACGTGAGAAAGCCGCCTATCCTATTGAAAGCCTCCGTGAAAATAAATTCTGGATAAATGTAGCCAGGGTGGACAATACGCTTGGAGATCGTAAACTATTGCCAACACGTTACGAAACATTCGAGTAGATTTTTACTCCACTAATAAAACAAATTCCACGGTTCACTTTTGTCGGACCGTGGAATTTGTTTTATTAGTAATATTATTATAGAACTTATGAAAAATATAGAAACTGATTCTTCAAAAGTTAATAGGACTATTGAAGTACTCATTTAGATATCAAACTGTGAGAATACTTCAAAAAGTTATTTAACAATTCCCACATTTGAAATTCATTAATTAACCTTTTTATAATGAATAAATAATGTCTATGAACATTTCAAACATCGAACAAAGCAACAATTAATGGATCAGAACTAAACCCAATTCTCCATTAGAGACAACAATTATTTTTTCATATACCAATCAGTATCCTTTGTACCACTAGAACTAACCCAACTTCTAAAAGACACATACTGTCCTTCCTCGTCAATTCTTTTTCTTTCATCGGCCGGCACAAAACCAATTATTGGTATATCAACAGCAAACGGATATTTACCATCTTTATCAACATAATAGGCGTCATTATTTGTATATAGTTTAGCCCTATCCGCTAATTCCGTTGGGGAATGTTTAGGGAGATGAACTTCTGCACGCCCTTTATTCGTTTCACGAATTCCTTTCACCAGAATATATGGATTAAAGTCAGACTTTATTTCATCTTTATTTATTGATGAGCTAAAAGAGCGTACAACCTTAAACGTTTTTTTCTTTATATCTCTCACACTTTTTGTTATGACAATCGAACGAGAACTATTTTCTATTTCACATCCTTCTGGAAGAGTAACAGCTCCCAGATTTTCAATCTGATAAGCAAATATATTCTCAAATGTTGCAGCATTATCCCTTTGCACAGACGTGAAACTTTCTTCTATTTGTTTTGCATTATTATGCTGATCATAAGTGATCATTCTTTTATATTCGATAATTACATCATTCATATCATAATCTCCAGCATTTGGCCAATTATCTTCAAACGCTAACGTACCTTCTACTGTTTCTGTTTCAGGTTTTACTTCTGGATTTCCATCTGGAATTTCAGGAAGATTACCCGCAGACATTTCAGGAGTTGTTTTTACACAAAACAACACATCATCGAAGTCATTATCACCTTGACTTCTTCCAAATTCATCTTCAACACCTACAACAAACAATTTTGATGCTTTATCATATAAAGTAATAAATTGACGCTGATCATCCATTTCATTTGAGAAACAAATATTACGTGTTATTTCATTGGTAACATCAGTATATAATTGATCAATCTTCTTAATATTAATACCATTGTCACTAGCATATGGCGCTCCATTACTCAACAAAAACCATCCAACAACATAACCTTCTGGAAAAGTTTCTGTAGGAACATCTCCATTTTCACCAAAGAAAAGTAACTTTGCCGTATCACCACATTTCAAAGCGCGACTTTCATTTATAACATTAGGGAAAATCACATATTTACGCATATTAAAATAATCGGCACGAGTCTTCGGCTCCTGATCTTTATAATAATAGTATCCAAAAACATTATCAAAAGCTCCTGCTTCACTCAAAAATGTTACTTCGATTTTAGAACCACCCTGCGGAATGACTATATTTAAATCTTTAGCATCTCGACGAAGATTTTCATTTTTTCCCCCATTTACTTTTGCATTTTCTGTCAAATAGTTCTGAACTCTAGAAGTCAATCCATTCATGTCATAAGATGTTTTAATCAAATAATCTGACTGCATTGGTCTCCCATTCGAATTCCATGTACAAAGTGAATACATATTATCATTTCTTCCCTGAGGAGCCAAGAGGTAGGGCACTTGTTCAGTTAATACACCAGCCGCAACTGCACGAGTCACTGCACGAACTCCTGTTGTTTTAGTAGCGTCATATGAAAATCCATTTGAACTAACCTGCAACTGTACACAACGCGGCAATCCTATCCGTTCTGTATAAAGCCATGCTTCTTTCACTACAAATGGAATATCCATTTTAGCTGATAACTTACCATCATTAATAAATGCACTGTAAATAGGCTTAATACCCTCTATCTTTACATTCCTTTCATCAACAGGCTTTTGGCTATAAACCTCCACATTAGCTACAAAACCAGAAACACCATAATTAACATCTAATGCCAATTCTCCTTTCATTTCAAATCCGAAATAAGAATCTTCAGAAGGTAATTTTGACTTTCTGTCATTTTCATCATTGTTGTACAAATCCTTTTCTGCACAACTAGTAACAGCACCTAAAAGTATCAATAGAATAATACTTTTTGCCAATTTCATAGAATAAAATAATTTCTTCATCGTTTTGCTTGCTTTTTATGATGGAAAACAATTTCCATATTGCAAATATAATTTAAAATTGTATTCATTACAAAATAAAAACAAACATATATTATTGAAAATTATAATAATTAACTAAAAAGATTATTCAATACAACGATTTTAAAATATTTTTGCCATATTCACCTTATATACAACAACATAGAGTGCATATGATAAATTCAGCAACCAAAGAAATAATACTTCTTTTTCTTTGGTTTTCAGTAACCTAATGAGATTATACAATACCAGTTTTGAGATATAAATCCATTCCGTTTTATTTCATCTAAAAAAATAGATAGAAAAAAAAATAAATTCTTATAACAAATAAAGAATATCAATATATTTCAGAAGTTTAATCTTTTCAGTTATTTGAGTATATTTTTCATTCTCTCATTTACTGATGAATAAAATGCTAAATCTAATAGGTTTTATGACATCTAAACTATAATAGTAATATTTTTTACTATACTAACGTTTCTGATCAAAAAAAAGTCGAATAATAAAAAGGTATAGAAATCAATGACAATAACTAAATGGAAAAATAAAACCAATATCTTTCAATAATCCCTGAGATTAACTAAGCTAATTCCGCAGATTATTGAAAGATATTGGTTTCAGGACATATTGAAGATTTATAGGAATCTTACTTAACAATAGTCACTGTTCCTACTTTTACAGCTTTTGTTTTTATTAGTGTTTTTGGATTGGCGAATCCTAATGCGACGCAACCATAAACTTTATGGTTTTCCGGAACACCTAAAAAAGTGATGAACTCTCGCACTTCCGGATCATCACAAGTCGTTCCCAACTGATTAATCCAGCATGAACCAATTCCTAAAGAAGTTGAAGCTAAAAACATATTTTCAATAGCACAGGCACAATCCATACCAGCCCACCATTGAGTCGGTTCATTGGAAACAATCACCAGAGTTGGAGCATGGTAATAACAACAATAATTCGGATTGTGTGCTCGTTCCTGCAGATGTAAATCATCACTTTTAGCAAACGCTCCTTTGATACGGTTATTCAATTCTATAAGTTTATCGCAATTCCGAATAGCAGTAAAATGCCATGATTCATAATGCATTCCGTTTGGAGCATAAGTAGCCGCTTCCAAAATAGCCAGCAAATCTTCTTCCGACACTTGCTGATCTGTAAACGTTCTTACACTACGGCGTGCCTTGATATTTTCTATAACCTCATTTATTTTCATATTACTATCCCATTTAACATTAGTTCAATACAAATAAACCCATCCAAATAAGTCATCCGAACAGAAAGGTAATAATCAAAACCAATTTTATTATCTTATGACCTAACTAGCCATCCTTACCGTTTAGTTAATCCAATTTTAGCATTCAACTTGAAATAATACGTGCCATTCTCTTTTTCCAGAAAACCGTACTTATCCTTATCCAACGAACCTTTCTCCAAGCGTGAATTCTGGAACAGGAAATCCTCCATCACCTGTTTTTCTGATTTATGGTAACAGAGAATGTCTCGGTTTCCATCCATGAGTAAAATACCTTCTACCGCAGAATCCTGTCCATTATATATCTTTGCAGGGCGCATTCCTAAACCCAATGCCATGAGAAATTGTTTCATTTTGAACTCATAAAAACAATGCTTACTTATCAATTCATCCTTTATCTTAAGAGGATTGATTTGTTTGATAATTTCAGTAAGTTCACTGATACGAGTTATATCGTCCAAATGCATTATACGAACCATTTCTGCCAACACCCGAGGAAAATGAAGATCTATCATCAGCAGATTGCTACGGAAAACGCGGTCGGCCACGTCTGAATATTTAAGCACACCACCTAAACGTTCAATCATCATGATTCGCTCAGCCACCTCAGTCGGTGATTCCGGTAGCGAATTAATTTTATTTACTGTAGGAGTAGCAAATTTGATTCCACTCTGTTCTAACTTTAAGTTTGCTGCACGCCCTCCATCCAGTAACGGATTCATAACACTTAGTCTTGAACGGACATTAAACCCTCTTAATGGTGCTTCAGGATGCCAGAAAGCAATGGAGAAATCCGTACGGTCCTTGGTGTTTGCTTCCAAATCGAAGATAGCTGCTTGGTCCAAGAACTCTTCTACTGCATCCGGAGAGGCAACTTCATTCTCTGTAGAACTCTTTACAGCCTGTAATATTAAACCAGCTACTATACCAAAGTCTTCACGAGGGATCGATTTATCTTTTTTTTCACTTTCGATGCGTATATCTTCTTTCCCTATATAATAATGACGTGTACCATCATGTTCTTCCCGCTGAATCATAGCGATAGGCCAGTACACATCTCCTTTTTTCGCGTCTGCCGTACCTAACACAACTTTTCCGTCTGAAAGTAGACGAAAAAAAGTTGCCAGCTCACACCATTCTCTTTTTGTTGCTTCAAATGCCATATATGTTTCTATTTTTATTTGTTATCTACAATACGTGCTGTCTCTACCTTTTCAAGCCTTATGCGCAACTTCGACATCATAGAGCTACGGATACGTAATGTCATACTACAATCCATATCATAGGTCTGGCTGAGGATCTCTGGTTCTTCTTCTTTTACGATACGCATTATGTCATTCATAAAAGGATATTCAAACATCACCGTTATTTCTTCATCAACTGTTTTCTCTATTATGGTAGCAGTTGCGATTGCTTCAGCTGCAGCAGCCTTATAAGCCACAATCAGCCCACTGGTACCCAACTTGATTCCCCCAAAGTAACGGACTACAATAATCAGAATATCAGTCAGTTCATTCGAATTTATCTGCCCGAGTATAGGTTTTCCTGCCGTTCCGGAAGGCTCTCCGTTATCATTTGCACGAAAGTCTTTTCGCATTGCCCCCAACATATAAGCATAACAAACATGACGGGCATCATAATATTTCTTCTGATACGTTTCAAGATGAGTTTTAATCTCATCAATTGTTCGCACGGGAAGAGCAACAGCAATAAACTTGCTTCGCTTTTCTGTATAAATACCTTCGGAAGGTTCGATTATGGTTTTATAAGTATCTTCAGCAGTCATGTTGCAAAGATACTGCTTTATTGATAAAACTCCACAGTCAATCTGACTATTTCATAGGATTGATTTTATAAAAGAATTGATCAATTTGACAATTTGGATCTTATAAAAAGAAGCAGTCAATCTGCTACAATCATATTATTGATTGTAGCCAATTGACTGCTCTAATTTATAAAGAATATTTTTTAGTCCAATTTATGAATTACCAGACCTGAACGGAGTTTGGGCTCAAACCAAGTAGTTTTCGGAGGCATAATATTTCCTGTATCTGCAATATCCATTAATTGCTTCATCGATACAGGGTAGAGTGCCAAAGCAACTTTCATTTCACCATTATCGACCCTTTTCTTTAATTCTCCTAAACCACGGATACCACCAACAAAGTCAATACGTTTATCGGAACGAAGGTCCTTTATTCCCAAAATTTCATCTAAAATAAGATTAGAAGAAATAGTAACATCAAGTACTCCGATAGGATCATTATCATTATAAGTACCGACTTTTGCAGTTAAACTATACCATTTTCCGTCGAGATAAAGACCAAAATTGTGTAACCCCGATGGCTTGTAAATGTCAGTACCCTTCTCTTCTACAACAAAATTCTTATCTAAAGCAACTATAAACTGTTCTGGAGTCAATCCATTAAGATCTTTCACTACGCGGTTATAGTCAATGATAGTCAGTTGGTTTGCAGGGAAGCATACAGCCATAAAATAGTTATATTCTTCGTCACCCCGATGATTCGAATTTTGACTAGCTTTCTCTGCTCCGACTAATGCAGCAGCAGCAGAACGGTGATGCCCGTCAGCAATATAAAGAGCTTGCATTTTGGCAAATTCGGCTGTAATAGTTGCAATATCTTCCTGCTGATCTACAACCCAGAAAGCATGTCCGAAACCGTCGCCCGGAGCAATAAAATCATAGACAGGTTTCGCAACGGTATACTTTTTGATAATAATATCCAATTTCGCATTATCAGGATAAGCAAAGAAAACAGGTTCGATATTGGCATTATTCACACGAACGTGCTTCATACGGTCTTCTTCTTTATCTCGACGAGTCAGCTCATGTTTCTTTATGATACCGTTCATATAATCAGGCACATATGCACCGACTACTAACCCATATTGAGTTTTTCCATTCATGGTCTGGGCATAAATGTAGTAGTTTTCTCTTGCATCTTGTACCAACCATCCTTTGTCTTGAAATAGTTGAAAATTTTCAGCTGCTTTCGCATAAACACGTTCATCATGTTCATCCGTACCAACAGGAAAATCAATTTCAGGTTTAATGATATGATAAAGGGACTTTTCATTACCTTCCGCTTCTGTGCGGGCTTCTTCGGAGTTCAATACATCGTAAGGACGTGAAGCGACTTGCTCAACCACGGATTGCGGAGGACGAATGCCCTTGAAAGGTTTAATTATTGCCATGATATTAGATTTTTATATGAAAAAATTAAAGCCACAGACTTATATAAATCTGTGGCTCAAATATACTACTTATTTCTATAATAGACAGTTTGCAGCAAAGTGTTTTTATTCAAAATACTTACTAAGTAACTTTGAATATTACTTATTCACTCTGAATTTCTCGCAACCGTCTTTTAAGAAAGCTACAATCTGTTCAGCAGCAGCAATACCCGCATTGATGTTTGCTTCGGCAGTCTGTGCACCCATCTTCTTTGGAGTAGAAAAGTAACGTCCTGCAAACTTTTCTGCAAATTCCGAATTAGCAACTGGCATGATATCTGTGATATACTTAAAATCAGCACGATCTTCCATCAACTTGATCAATTCTACCTCATTAATAACTTCCTTACGGGCAGTATTCACCAACATCGCTCCTTTAGGCATATCTTTCAACAAAGCATAGTTGATAGAATTTTTAGTTTCAGCAGTTGCCGGAATATGCAAAGATACCACCTGACAAGTTTTATACAATTCTTCTGCTGAGTCGAGTGCTTTTACACCGTCTTTTTCGATCACTTCTTTGGGGCAGAATGCATCGTAAGCATATACTTCCATTCCGAAACCTTTAGCTACACGTGCTACGTTACGACCTACGTTTCCGTAAGCATGGATACCTAATTTCTTACCCATCAATTCTGTACCAGAAGTTCCATTATAGAAGTTGCGAACGGCATAAACCATCATACCCAAAGCAAGTTCGGCAACAGCATTAGAGTTCTGTCCAGGAGTATTCATCACACAAACATTGTGAGCAGTGGCAGCAGCAAGATCTACATTATCATATCCGGCACCTGCACGAACTACTATTTTCAGTTCTTTGGCTGCATCGAGCACTTCTGCATCAATAATATCACTACGGATAATAATAGCATTCGCATCTTTCACTGCATCCAGCAATTGTGCCTTATCTGTATACTTCTCAAGTAAAGCGAGCTCGTATCCGGCTGCTTCGATTTCTTTACAAATTCCGTCTACAGCAACTTTTGCAAACGGTTTTTCTGTAGCTACAAGTACTTTCATAGTCTATCTATAATCTTTTAAAAAGATTCACCACAGAATCCCACAAAGTTTCACGATATGCGTTAGAACCATGTGCCACTCTGTGGTGAATATTATTCATTAATGAAGTTTCTCAAATTCCTGCATACAATCAATCAAAGCCTGTACACTTTCTTTCGGCAAAGCATTGTAGCAAGATGCACGGAAACCGCCAACAGAACGGTGTCCCTTAATACCTACCATACCTTTTTCCGTAGCAAACTTCATAAAGTCTGCTTCCAAATCTTTGTATTCAGGAGTCATTACGAAACAAATGTTCATACGAGAACGATCTTCTTTAACAGCAGTACCCACGAACATTTTGTTACGATCGATTTCATCATACAGCATATCAGCTTTCTCAATAGCACGACGTTCCATTTCTTTCACACCACCTTGTGCTTTGATCCAACGTAAGTTTAACAATGCAGTATAAATAGGTACTACTGGAGGAGTGTTAAACATAGAACCGTTATCGATATGAGTCTGATAATTCAGCATAGACGGTATGTAACGTGAAACTTTACCTACAGCATCATTCTTTACAATCACGAATGTAACACCTGCAGGAGCCAAGTTTTTCTGTGCACCACCATAAATACATATATATTTAGAAACGTCAATCGGACGTGAAAAAATATCAGAAGACATATCAGCAACCATAGGTACCGGAGAATCGATATCTTTCTTCAATTCTGTACCGTAGATAGTGTTATTAGTAGTAATGTGGAAATAATCTGCGTCTACCGGAATCGTGTAATCTTTCGGAATGTATGTATAAGTAGCTTCAGCAGAAGAGGCAACTTCGACAACCTCTCCAAATCCTTTAGCTTCCTTCATTGCCTTTTTAGCCCAAACACCAGTATTCAGATATGCAGCTTTCTTCTCTAGGAAGTTATAAGGTACCATACAGAACTCCAGACTAGCACCTCCACCCAAGAACAGGACCGAATAACCTTCGGGGATATTAAGTAATTCCTTGAATAATACCTCTGCTTCATCAACCACAGGTTGGAAGTCTTTAGCACGGTGACTGATTTCCATCAAAGAGAGACCAGAGCCGTTGAAATCTAAAATAGCCTTCGCTGTATCCTCTATCACCTCACGCGGAAGAATGGAAGGTCCTGCATTGAAATTATGCTTTTTCATTTGAAGTTTGTTTTTGGTTTAACATTTTCGTTAGTTTATGTCTTACGACCCTGCGAATTTACGAATTAATTTCCGCCAGACAAATCTTTCCTTATAAAAACACTGTTTTAAAGCACATTTCTCTTACTTTTTATTGGTTTATACAAGATATATACACCATATTGTTATCTATACATATCAAGTATGGGCTTTTAGACGAAAATAAAAGTTCACAAGAAATATTAATTACAATATAATAGGAAGAGGCCCTAAAAATAATCATCCCCAAACTTATTACTATAAATTCGGGGATATTTGTCAAATCAACGATAAAACCAAAGATTGCAAACTGCTTTACTTTGCTTCTTCAATAATGGTTTTCATTCCTTTGATTTTCTCGCCTTGAATCAGGTTTAATAATTGCTTAACTTTAGTAAGTCGGATTGCCACAAATGAATAATGCTCTTTCACATCAATGGCCCCAACATCTTCACGGTTCAAGTTACCTTTTTTGTATAGGAATCCTGCAATATCGATTCGGCTCAATTTTTCTTTCTTTCCTTTACCTATATATATAGTAGCCCAAACTGATTTTGGAGGCCGAGGAGGATTTTCAGGCAATACAATAGTTTCTATATCTTCCGGAATATAAGGTGGTAACTTTTCTTCCTCAGTAAGAATCAGATACGATTTACCCGTTGCATCCCAACGAGCAGTACGTCCATTACGGTGCGTAAATGCTTCTTCATTAACAGGTAAATGATAATGGATAATATGTTCTATTTCCGGTATATCGAGTCCTCTTGCAGCAAGATCAGTAGAAATCAGAACGTGACAACTACCATTACGGAATTTATACAAAGCCCGTTCCCGATCCGGTTGCTCCATCCCCCCATGAAAACGTTCGGCAGACAATCTCTTCTCAGCCAATAATTTATGTACACGATCCACCGCATCACGATGATTGCAGAAGACAATACTAGAACTACTTCCCAATGTACAAAGCAGATTATAAAGTGTATCTACCTTATCTTTTGCAGGAGATAGTACTTTCATCAAAGTTAAACGGGAATCTTTTTTTTCAGAAGTTTCTAGAAGAAAATTCAGTTTAACCGTCCGGTTTAGTCCTGTGAATTGAGGGATTTCTTCGGCGTCAGTGGCTGACAAAAGCATCCTTTTCTTCAGTCCTGGAAGTTGGGTGATAATCTCCGCCATTTCATCATGAAAGCCAAACTCTAATGACTTATCGAATTCATCAATAATCAGTGTATGAATAGTTTCAGGATTGAAGTTTCCTTTTGATAAATGGTCAGTAATACGCCCCGGGGTACCAATGATGACAGCAGGATGATTACCTACAATACTTTTTTTTTCTTCAGCGATAGGATGTCCACCATAGCAGCAACAGGTTTTCCAAGAAGTCCCCATTGATTTAAATACAATATCTATCTGTAAAGCTAACTCACGTGAAGGCACAAGAATCAATACTTGCACATTATCATCATCTGGTGTTAGGGTGAGCAACAAAGGCAAGAGATACGCCAAAGTTTTTCCCGAGCCTGTAGGTGACAAAAGAATCACATCTTTCTTACCTATGGCTTGTTCTAGTGATGCTTCTTGCATTGGATTCAGCGTCTCGATATTCAAATTACGAAGGGCTGACTCTATTATTTCATTTTTCTGTAACATAGAACAAAAGTACAAAAAGAATAGAAGAATAAGAGGAAATTATCAAACTTTAGCCATACCCGTTAAAATGTAACGACCTTTTAAGTTATGCTCCTTCATATATATTACGACTTCTGCCCGACAAGCTGAAATTAAGGCATATCCTGTAATATTTTCATTGATAGCTTTGGTAAATGAATATTCTGTGTCATTGTGAATAAAAGATATACGATGATATTCCATAACATAATGAGTTTAAAAAATCAATATTGGTGTCAAATATACAAAATTAATAGATAATATTAATGAAAATGGGAAACTATATTCGGGAGGAATATGAAATTCATAGGAACCGGATAAATGGCGAGTGGTAAAAAAGTAAACGGGAAACCTGAAAGGTGTAATTACCTTCATCAGACTTCCCGTTAATTTTATATACTGTATTTTTTGATGTATATCCGAAATTATGCTCCGAAGTTATCAAACATTAAGTTCTGTGGCGGAACACCCAAATCATCAAGCATTTTCTCAACAGCTTTTGACATCGGGCCAGGGCCACACATATAGTATTCGATATCTTCAGGGGCTTCGTGGTTCTTCAGATATGTTTCGTAAATTACCTGATGTACGAATCCCGGAGTATATTTCACGCCTACAGCGTCAGCAGCAGGATCCGGACGGTCAAGTGCCAGATGGAATGTGAAGTTCGGGAAGTCTTTCTCTATTTGCAGAAAGTCTTCCAGATAGAATACTTCGTTCAAAGCACGTGCACCATAGAAGTAAGTCATCTTACGGTCAGTGGTATGCAATGTCTTTGTCAAGTGCATGATCTGCGCACGCAATGGAGCCATACCGGCACCACCACCAATCCACATCATTTCTTTCTTTGAATCAAAAATCGGATGGAAGTCTCCGTAAGGACCACTCATCATCACCTTGTCACCCGGTTTCAGAGTAAAAATATAAGAAGAAGCAATACCCGCAGGTACATCCATAAATCCAGGACCTTGATCTTTCGGTTTGAACGGAGGAGTAGCGATACGTACTGTCAGCATGATACGATCACCTTCTGCCGGATAGTTAGCCATAGAATAAGCACGGATTGTTTCCTCGTTGTTTGTACACTTCAAGCCAAACAGTCCGAATTTTTCCCAAGTCGTCAAATATTCATCACCAATCAAACTCTTATCAATGTCTTTGTTATAATCCATTGCATATTTAGGAATTTTGATCTGAGCATAAGAACCTGGCAGAAAATCCATGTGCTCACCTTTCGGTAAAGCAACAATAAATTCTTTGATAAATGTAGCGACGTTCTTATTGGAAATCACTTCGCACTCCCACTCTTTTACACCGAGAACAGATTCATCGATCTTAATAGCCATGTCGCCTTTTACTTTCACCTGACAGCCCAGACGCCAGTGGTTTTGCTGCTGCTTACGACTGAAGTGAGGAACTTCAGAAGGCAAAATTTCACCACCACCTTCAATTACCTGGCATTTACATTGTCCACAAGAGCCCTTACCACCACAAGCGGATGACAGGAATATTCCGTTTACAGACAGTGTATTCAGCAAAGTAGAGCCGGAAGCTACTTCCATTTCTGTATCGCCGTTAATTGTCAGTTTCACATCTCCTGAGGGCACCAAGAATTTCTTGAGAACCAGCAAGATGATAACAAGCAGCAGAATAACCACAAGGAATACTCCAACGCTCGCTAATATTAAATTCATATCCATTGTTTTTTCCTTTCTTTATTAGATGTTCAAACCAGAGAAACACATAAATGCGATGGCCATCAAACCTACTGTGATAAATGTGATACCTAAACCTTTCAACGGAGCAGGTACATCAGAGTAAGCCATTTTTTCGCGGATAGCAGCCAAACCTACAATAGCCAGCAACCAGCCGATACCTGAACCTAGTGCATAAGAGATAGCATCCCAAATGTCACCAATATATTTCGGATCGCTCGGAGCCACATTGATACGTTGCTGCATAAACAGCGAAGCACCCATGATTGCACAGTTTACAGCAATCAATGGCAAGAAAATACCGAGTGAAGCATACAACGACGGACTGAAACGTTCTACTACCATCTCTACCAACTGGACGATACCAGCAATAACGGCAATGAAAAGAATAAAACTCAAGAAGCTGAGATCAACGCCTTCAATAATAGCATTGGCTGCTAACACCTTGGTTTGCAACAAATAATTGACAGGAAGAGTAACGATCAATACGAAAGTTACAGCAATACCCAGTCCTACGGCAGTCTTCACATTCTTCGATACCGCCAGGTATGAACACATACCCAGGAAGAATGCGAATATCATATTGTCCACAAAGATGGAGCGGACGAATAAACTTAATAAATGTTCCATATCTTTAATTAAGAATTTAGAAAGAAGAATTTAGAATGGACAGAGAATGATAAAGAATATACGGCAAGCATAGCCCAAATCCTCATTCTTATTTTTTCATTCTTCATTTTCTTCTATTCTTCATTTATATTATTACTTTTCTTGCAGTTCTTTGTGACGTGCACGTTGATACCAGATTATGCAAGCTACGATAATCAATGCCATAGGCGGCATCAACATCAGACCGTTGTTTACGTATCCGGTATTCTGGATCGGTGCATAGTTCAATATATTGAAACCAAGCAATGTTCCCGAACCAAGTAGTTCGCGGAAGAAAGCTACGATTACCAAAATCTTTGCATATCCCAAACCATTACCCAAACCGTCAAGGAAAGATTCCCAAGGACCGTTTTGCATAGCAAATGCTTCCAAACGTCCCATCAGGATACAGTTTGTAATGATCAAACCTACGTAAACAGAAAGCTGAACGCTTACATCATAAGCAAACGCTTTCAGGATTTCACTTACAATAGTTACCAAAGCAGCAACCACTACCAACTGAACAATGATACGGATACGATTAGGAATGGTTTTACGCAACAATGAAATAACTACGTTAGAGAATGCAGTAATCACTGTTACCGAAAGCCCCATCACGATGGCAGGTTCCAGTTTAGCGGTTACAGCAAGGGCTGAACAGATACCCAATACCTGTACGGTTACCGGATTATCCATTCCCAGCGGAGCGGAGAATACTTCTTTATTTCTCTTTGAAAACAATTGTCCCATATTCTTATTTCTCCTCCTTATTATTTAGTTAAAAAACTTAAGTAACTATTCAGACAAGCCTTCAACATGGCATCCACACCTACAGAAGTGATAGTACCACCGGAAATACCATCTACCTGATATTCAGGTTTCTCTATCTTACCGTTCTTTACAACACCAAGAGCGACAGCACCGTTATCCAACGTTTTCTTGCCTTCAAACATTTTCTGGAACCAGTCAGTTGCGATTTCCGCACCCAGGCCCGGAGTTTCACTTGCGTGTGAGAAATAAGTACCATAAACGGTATCCTTATCTTCGTTCAGTGCAACATATCCCCAGATAGCTCCCCAAAGACCAGCACCGTAAACAGGAATCACATACTTAGCCTGACCATCTACTTCGCATACAAATACATGCAGACGTTGGTTCTCTTTTGCCTCTTTCTCGTAGTTAGTAACAAAATCGCCTGTATTTTCAGTCAGTGTACCATCTACGTTCATTAGCATGTCACCTTTTACATATTTATTATATTCTGCATCCGCGTTTTCTACATTCTTAATGTTCAATGCAGCAAGAATTTGTTTCTTAGTATCCAGCTGAACATTCTTACTTTGCGTTTCTCTTAGAGAAGAACTAACGAATGCCAACAGGAATGCAACGATAACAACCATTACCGAAGCATAAATGATAGTATAACTATTACTATTCGTATTCATTTTCATTCGGTATTTATTGGTTAGACTTAACAGTACGTTTTTCGCGCCGAGAAATATTACTTTGAACTACACAATAGTCAATCAACGGAGCGAAGATGTTCATCAGCAAGATGGCAAGCATCATACCTTCCGGATAACCTGGATTCAGTACGCGAATAACAATCGCCATCACACCGATCAAGAATCCGAAAATATATTTTCCAGTTTCTGTACGTGCAGAAGTGACAGGGTCGGTAGCCATAAACACAGCACCAAAGCAAAAACCACCTAAAACAAGGTGTTCATACCAAGGCATATGAGCCATTGCAGTATCCGGACCTACAGTATTAAATACCCAAGCCATAAATGCGCCACCAACGAATACAGAGATCATTGACTTCCAACTTGCAACACCTGTCCACAAGAGGATAACGGCACCGATTAGAATAGCGATCACGCTAGTTTCACCGATAGAACCCGGAATCAGACCTGTAACCATATCCATATTGAAAGGAGGAACTGCACCGGTTGTTGCAGCTTGCCCCAATGGAGTAGCTACAGTCAATCCATCTACTGCTTGTCCTATACCAAGAATACTATCGCCAGATACCCAAACGGCATCACCGGACATCTTAGTTGGATAAGCGAAGAAAAGAAATGCACGAGTAATCAATGCTACGTTGAAAATATTCATACCTGTACCACCGAATACTTCTTTCGCAAAGATTACAGAGAATGCAGTAGCTACAGCAAGAATCCACAACGGACAGTCTACCGGAACGATCATTGGGATCAGAATACCTGAAACCAAGAATCCTTCCTGAATTTCTTCTTTCTTCCATTGAGCTATAACAAACTCAATACCCAAACCTACTACATAAGATACGATGATTTTTGGCAATACAGCCAGGAATCCGTAGATAAACATTTCGAAGAAACTACCAGTAGCTCCTGTGTGAGTGAAATGCTGGTAACCTACGTTATACATACCGAACAAAAGTGCCGGTACTAATGAGATAACCACAATCGACATGATACGTTTACTGTCGATGGCGTCGTGTATATGCGTTCCCGTTTTCGCAGTCTTGTTAGGCACGAACAGGAATGTTTCGAAGCCGTCGAACACCGACTGGAATGCGTGGAATTTGCCGCCCTCTTCAAAGTTAGGCTTTATCTTATCGAGATAATTTCTTAACGCTTTCATTAATATATTTACAATTTTACGATTTACAATTTACGATTTGCCATACGAACATTATTATACCATTTCTGCACGAAGCATATCAAGTCCGGCACGGACGATGCGTTGCAGTTCCATCTTCGAAGAGCAGACAAATTCGCAAAGAGCGAAGTCTTCAGGAGCCACTTCGTAGATACCCAATGCTTCCATACGGTCAATATCAGCAGCAATGATCGCTTTAATCAGATACTCTGGCATAATATCCATCGGGAATACCTTATCATATTCACCAGACATGATCATGTGACGTTCGCCACCTTTCACACGTGCATCCAATGTGTATTCCTTTTTGGCCATCAGCCAACTGAAATAAGAGTGGTTGGCACTGTATTGATTAAAACGAGGCATAATCCATCCCAGCATTTCGTGAATTTCATCACCTTCAGGGATCACAGTCAGTTGGCTGTCGAAAGCACCAAGGAATCCGTTTGGAGACACTTGTTTGCCTGTCAATACATTACCACTGATGTATCGCAAATCTTTATCAGTTGTTACATTACCAGCAAAAACGTTTGTCAGCAGTGCACCTACCTGAAGTTTGCAGTATGCTGGTTTCAACACTTCGGAACCTGTAACGGCTACAGTACGTGTGAGATCTACACGACCTGTATTAAAGAGACGACCGATAAAAATAACGGCTTGAGGATCGATAGTCCATACAGTTTCACCTTTAGATACCGGATCCAAGTGGTTGATTTGAACACCGACGTTTCCGGCAGGGTTCGGACCATCAAATGCGGTAATGGTAACGTTCTTAGCCTGAGTTAGAGCAGCAGCAGTTTGTTTCACGCTGATACTCAGGTAAATTTTTGCTATTTTAGCGAGAGCATCAAGACCTGTCTGAAAGTTTGTTTCTTCTCCTTTCAAGGTAAACTCGAAATCGGGAGCCAAAGGATTGGTGTCGAATGCAGAAACGAAGATTCCTTTCGGAGTAACCGTCGGATCAGCAATGATGGCATATGGACGTTGTTTGATAAATGCGAAAATTCCTGCTTCCAACAAAGCAGTTTTCACAGCATCAGCATCCATAGAAGCCACATTTTTTTTACCGAAATCTTCGTAGTCTTGTTCAGCAGCAGCTTCCACTACGATGTTTAATACCTTACGACGGGCGCCACGTTCTACGCTCGTCACTACGCCACTTACGGGCGAAACAAATTTCACTTCAGGATGATTCTTGTCGATAAACAAGGGTCCACCGGCCATCACATACTCCTGTTCTTTCACAACTACCTTCGGTGTAACGCCAGGGAAATCATCGGGTACAAGTGCGTAGAATCCCGGTTCTTTCACTGTTGAATACGTTTCAGCAGCTTTTCCTTTCAGGTTTATGTCAAGGCCTTTACGTAATTTTATTACATTTGCCATGCTATATAAAATAATGGTTTCATAAATTTGGCGCAAAAGTAATAAATAATAATGTGATTTGGAGGGAAAAAGGGAAGGAATTACGGAGATTTTTCCGTAATTCCTTTCGTGCTCGCGCACATTTCTTCTCTTATCTTAAAATAAAAGAAAGAATCAAAGAAAAAATTTCGGCTTTTATATTATTCTTCTCCTGCAAACATGGGATCCCAAGCAGGGAGAAGGACTGGTTTTTGCTTCAATACTTCGAGGGCTTTTGGAGTCACATATTTTGTTTCGACAACGAGACGAAACATATATTCGTTGAACCATTCGTCTGTCATGATAAGATGTCCCTGATAACCAGAGCTCACACCCCAACTATTTTCAACCATCCATTTAATTGGTTTTTCATTTTCTCCGAGATCTACAGCCATGAGAGTCATGGCATGACTGGAACCACTGGAAAAGGTTTGAATTCGTTGTTTCTTACTCATGTTAAAGGTAGTACCCATCAGCGAATCGTAGTCATAGTTTTTGACATCAAGAAGACCACGGTCAGAATTCAGACATTTACCTACATCACAAGAAAAGTACATCATGGTACTGTCTTTAAGAGAAGCAATTGCCATCTCTTTTATATCTTCAATCGGAAGGTTTACATACTTCCAGTTAGTGCCATCATAACGGTGGCGATCATAGTCGATTTCATAACATTTATAATATTCACGGCTCGGGTCATTCATTAACATTACGTAGTTACCAATTAGGTTTTCGTCTCCATATTTTTTCAGAAAAGATAGTGGAGTATAGACAACTGTTTCTACGGCTTCACCTTTAGAGTTATATTGTGTCCAGGTAAATTCTGTCGGAGGGACACCGAGGTTCAACACTAGCATACGGTAGACAGTACCTAACATTTCTGTTTTAGCTTTCTTCAAAGCGGTTGATTTAGTACCTTTTGCCACCATGTCTCGAAGTTGCAATCCTTGTTCGCGGAGTTTCAAAGTTATCAGGCTTGCCATGCGGGAAGTATTTTCACTACTATTAGTTTCGGGCATTGCTTCTTTAGGCACCAAGCCATATTTACTTACAATGTCGGCAACACCTGTAAATGTTCCTCCATCGCTCAAGGGGTGATTGAAAAGCCATTCTACAATTTTATCGTTCATCGGTTTGTCACTAGTGTCGATAATACCTTGTAAAAAAAGGTTTGCTTTTTCCAATTGGTCGAAGAAAAAAGGATAGGTTTGCGAAAATTCAAAAGGCCCGAGGTTATACTTAGTGATGGCTTTAGCGCGCATCACGTTCAGTCCGGTGAAGAGCCAGCAACGTCCTGATGACTTCTGGTCAGTAATACCTTTAGAAGGAACTTTAATAGAAAAATGCACATCCATACCTTTCATATTATCCTGATCCAAAGCTAGTTTACGGATATCATTGCTACCGATAGCGTTGCGGATTGCTTTATCGGCAGGGGTTCCTTGATAAGTTTGCTTGATTTGCTGCAGCATAGCATCGCTGATACCGCCCTTCCCTTCTTGTGCTTGTGCAGAATAATAAAATGCACAGAAAACAAAAACTGATAAAATTCGTTTATTCATAATATATAAATAATTTATTAACTTGTCAATTGGTAAATTGGCACACCGGTATATTATTATTTCGCAAAAATACGATTCTTTTTTAGATTTATTATCTATGAGAATAAAAACTAATCGGAATAAAATAGTTTCCTTTGCAGTGAATTTCAAAAAAGATTATGAAGAAATATATAATAGGAATATTGGTAGCACTTCTGCCTGTTTGCGCTACACTGGCTCAGAACAACAGCACAACGGTAACAACCCCTGAATCGCTAAATACTACCAATTCCATTGGTGAAGTTGCATCGACCGATACTACTCCTACTCTTTCCAAACGCGAATTACGACGCCAACGCGTAGCGAAGCGAAATCTTCACTATAATATCTTAGGCGGACCAAGTTACACTCCGGACTTTGGTTTACTGATAGGAGGTAGTGCATTAATGACCTTCCGAATGAATCCGAGTGATACAACGCAGCGGCGCTCAATATTACCGATGGCTATTGCTTTGATGTTTAAAGGTGGTTTGAACCTGATGACCAAGCCACAGCTCTTCTTTCAAGGAGACCGTTTCCGAATTTTCGGAACTTTTTCTTATAAAAATACGATAGAAAATTTTTATGGGATAGGATATACTGCTAACAAGGATTTTGAACGCGGAAAGGAAACAAGCGAATATCGCTATAGTGGCGTTCAGGTGAATCCATGGTTTCTGTTCCGTTTAGCGAAAAGCGATTTTTTTGTCGGTCCGCAAATCGACTTTAATTATGATAAAATTACCAAACCTGCTCCGAGAATGATTGAACAACCTTCATATATTGCAGCAGGAGGAACAGAACATGGGTATAATAATCTTAGTTCCGGTTTGGGTTTCTTACTTACATATGACACACGTGATATTCCAGCAAATGCTTATAAAGGAACCTATTTGGATTTCCGTGGCATGATGTACAACAAAATCCTTGGTAGTGATAACAACTTCTACCGTTTGGAGATTGACTATCGCCAATATAAAAGTCTGGGACGTCGTAAAGTACTAGCTTGGACAGTACAAACTAAGAATGTGTTTGGCGATGTTCCTTTGACAAAATATGTACTTAGTGGAACTCCTTTTGATCTTCGTGGTTATTATATGGGGCAATATCGTGATAAGTCTTCTCATGTCGTGATGGCAGAATACCGCCAGATGATCAATACAGATAAAAGTAATTGGGTAAAAAAAATGTTGAGCCATGTTGGTTATGTAGCATGGGGTGGATGTGGTTTCATGGGTCCTACTCCAGGAAAAATAGAAGGTGTACTTCCTAATTTGGGAGTTGGTTTACGTATTGAGGTTCAACCCCGTATGAATGTTCGTTTAGACTTCGGTAGAAACATGGTAAACAAACAAAATTTGTTCTATTTCAACATGACAGAGGCGTTTTAAGCAAATATTATAATCAATCTGCATATTTTTTGCAAAATAGAGGGTAAAAAATATCGCTAAATGAACTTAATTGCTACCTTTGTATATTGATAAACAAACAAGAGCAAATATAAAAGTTCAATATGAAGTATTTTAAAGCCTCCATCGTATTGTTATTGCTACTATTAGCGCCTATAAAACACATTGCTGCACAAGAAGTGAGCAGCAATTCTAACTACAATAAAGTTGATTATAGTAATATTATACTTCCTCCTCTTGATGTCCTGTTTGAAAATGCTAAAAACACACCCATTTATGAAATGGCTGACGTAAAAGCTGCCATAGAACGCAAGCTACTCACCAAAGAGAAGCGTGCTTTTCTTGGTTTCTTCAGTTTGCGGGGAAGTTACCAATATGGAATGTTTGGTAACGAGTCTACTTATACGGATGTAGCAATCTCTCCTTATCTTAGTTATTCCACTCAGGCACAAAACGGTTACACCCTTGGCGCAGGCATAAATATCCCCTTAGACCAGTTATTTGATCTAAAGCCACGTGTTACCAGACAGAAATTAGCACTCAGAAGTGCCGAACTGGAAAGAGAAATTAAATACGACGAAATAAAAAGAGAAATCATTCAGATGTATGCTATGGCAACTTCGCAACTGCAAGTTCTCCAAATAAGAAGTGAGAGTTTGGTGCTTGCAACCGTGCAATATGAAATATCGGAAAAAAATTTCGCTAATGGCACTATTGAATCGTCCGAGTTATCTGTTGATAAAGAAAGACAATCGAAAGCACGCGAAGCTTTTGAAAGTAGTAAGTTTGAACTAACTAAAAGTTTAATGATACTTGAGGTAATTTCTCGTACATCGATTATAAAACACAAATAAAATCTATGAACTTCATCATTTCAACAATACGGACTCTTTTTCGCCATTATTGGCAAATCATATTAGTGACCAGCATATGTACAGGAATAGCATATTACCTTACCTTAAATATGCGAGGGGGGTATGATGTGAAGTCCACATTATACACGGGAGTAGCCTCCGGATATAATTTAGAAAGTGAGAAACAGACGAATTGGGCAATGGTACAAAATTCGATGGACAATCTAATTAGTATTATACAGGCAGAAAGTACATTGAAAAGAGTATCCATTCGATTATTTGCCAGGGTTCTTATTGAAGGAAACCCTGATAAAGAAGTAAACGGTATTACTCCTGCCAGTTATAATTATACTTATAATCACGTAAAGAATAGTACTTATGGAAAAGAGATTTTGGCTCTTATAGATAAAAGTAGTGAGGATAAAACAGTAGCTAACTTTTTTAAATATATGCGACCTGAGAAATCGAACTATCTATATGGACTATTTTATTATACCCATCCCTATTACAGCTATGAGGCTCTAAAAAAAATTAAAGTACAACGTAGACTTAGTAGCGATCTACTCGACATTAGTTACACATCTCAAGATCCGGGAATCGCTTACAATACGATGAGTATCCTAATGAAAGAATTTGTGAACGAATATAGCCGCATCCGCTATGATGAGACAGATAAGGTAATTGCATATTTTGAAAAAGAGCTGAGTCGTACCGGCACAAAACTCCGAAGCGAAGAAGACGACCTTACAAAATATAATGTAGAAAAACGTATTATCAACTATACTGATGAAACCAAAGAAATAGCCGCCATTAGCAAAGAGTATGAGTTAAGAGAGCAAGATGCACTTTTTGCTTATAAAAGTGCTAAATCTATGTTAGAAGAGCTTGAAAAGCATATGGATAATAATGCAAAACAAGTTATCAAAAATTTAAATTTCATAGATAAGCTAAAAGAAGCTTCTACCATCACCGGAAAAATATCTGAAACAGAAGCAATATCCCAAAAAGGAGATCAGGATAATAGTGAACTAAAGGCTGATAAGAAACGAATGAATGAAATCCGACAAGAATTAAGTGAATTGGCGGATTCATACATAGGACATAAATATACAAAAGAAGGAGTATCACGTACTAATATCATCGATCAATGGTTGGAGCAAACTTTACTATTTGAAAAAGCAAAAGCAGAGTTGCAAATCGTACAGAGTTCCCGTAAAGATTTGGATGAACGCTATATCTTTTTTGCTCCTGTGGGTACGACGATTAAACAAAAAGAGCGTTCAATCAACTTCACGGAACAAAATTATCTAAGAATACTTCAAAGTTATAATGAAGCTTTATTGAGAAAAAAGAACTTGGAGATGACATCAGCCACTCTCAAGGTATTAAATGAACCGACTTATCCAATATCTCCGAACTCTACTCATCGTAAACAAATACTCATAGCTGTTTGCGTGGTCAGTTTCTTGATTGTTGCAGTATGGCTTATACTTATTGAACTATTGGATAGAACTTTACGTGATGTTACACGTGCAAAGAATATAGCCGGATTCAAGGTCATTGGTGCAGTCCCCGATTCTTCATCTGTACGCTATGGCGGACTGAATAAAACATACACCCAATCTGCAATTAAAGAGATAAGCAATTCACTACTCAGTTTCTTCACTGAACGGAAATCAGGTAACGTATATACAGTCAATTTGTTTAGTACCAGCAATGACTCCAATCAGGAAGAATTAGGCAAGTTACTCTATGAGTATTGGCAAAGCCGTAAACTAAAAACGCGGCTCATTTGTCATGGGGTTGATTTCAATATTGAATCATCTAACTTTCTTTTGGCCAAGAACTTCCTGGATTTCTACACCCCCCAAGGAGAGGACGTACTAATTATAGTTTATCCTTCATTAGAACAATGTTGTATTCCTACCGGATTATTATTGAACACAAATCTCAACCTCCTTGTAGCACCGGCTAACCGAGGTTGGAAAACTGTCGATAAACAGTTAAGTGAACAACTTTCAGTACAACTTGGAAAATCTTCTGTTCCACTACGAATGTGCTTGACATATGCTGACAGAGTTACTGTAGAAGACTTTACGGGGTTGCTTCCGCCATATACTTTTATACGCAAATTCATATACCAACTTAGCCAATTATCACTAACAGAAAAAATAAGAATCAGAAAAAAAGCGGAAGTAGACAACGACGATGATGAATAAATTTACAGGTATTCATTTAATGTTCATTATACAGTTTCTACTATTCATTGTAGGAATGTTTGTCGATATCAAATTAGGGTTAATATTCACAGCCTTTGTTTTGATACTCACAGTTGTCACTCTGGTGAAACTTAGTGAAGATGAGAATACAGACTGGAAAGCCGGGAAAAATGTCATGTTTGGGCTATTTACAGTCTGGTTCTTCTATTATCTTCTCGAATTTTTCAATCCCAACAATGTAATAGAAGCATGGTTTATCAATCTCCCCCCATATGTTCTATTCCCTTTAATATTCGCATTTATTGTTCCAATCGTCATACGTAGCACTAAAAGTATTGAATATTTATTATTTATCTGGTCCGTTTTCGTATTGATATTTACTCTTAAAGGTTATTGGCAAAAAAATCACGGTTTTAGTGATCGCGATCTCTTCTTTTTATATTCACGCGAAGGCTGGCGTACACACATTATCTGGTCAGGTATACGATATTTCTCTTGCTTTTCAGATGCTGCAAACTATGGAGTACATGCTGCCATGTCATCGGTTGTTTTTTCTATATCGGCATTCTTTGTAAAACAAAGATGGAAACAAGTATATTTTCTATTTATAGCAGCGTGTGCTCTTTATGGAATGGGCATTTCAGGAACAAGATCCGCTATGGGTGTTATAGCTGGTGGAATACTAACTATCGCTATTCTTGCTCGCAACTGGAAAGCATTGTTTACAGGAGGCATCTTGATTCTCGCTATTTTCTGTTTCTTTAATTATACAGACATAGGAAGTGGAAATCAATATATCTGGAAAATGCGCTCCACATTCCACCCTAACAAAGACGCCTCTTATTTGGTACGCCTTGAAAATAGATCACAGATGAAGATTCTGATGGCTGACAAGCCAATTGGTTATGGAATAGGTCTTTCTAAAGCAGGAAACTTCGACTCAAATGAAAGGATGCCTTATCCTCCCGATTCATGGCTTGTCAGTGTATGGGTGGAAACAGGAATTATTGGTCTGATTTTATATCTTCTAATACATGGTATCCTCTTTGCATGGTGCGCATGGATATTAATATTCAAAGTACGAGACAAATATTTACGCGGATTAGTTGCTGCATGGTTTAGTATGGATATCGGCTTCTTTATATCCGCTTACGTCAATGATGTTATGCAATATCCCAATCAGTTACCTGTTTATGTGGGTTTAGCCTTGTGCTTTGCCGCACAACATATTGACGAACGAATTCAACTGGAAAAAGAACAAAGACCGGAAAACATAACAGACGAATTAGTATGAAAAACGACCATCCACTTCTTTCATTTATCACGATTTGCTACAATGGATTCAGCGATACGTGTGAATTGATAGAATCTATACAAAAAACAATTTATTCGGTAAACTACGAAATAATTGTTGTAGACAACGCTTCGCGTGAAAATGAAGCCGCAAAATTTCAAAAGCTTTACCCCTCCGTGATAGCTATTCGCAATAACGAGAACAATGGATTTTCTGGTGGAAACAACATTGGTATCCGTCAATCAAAAGGTAAATACATCTTCTTGATAAACAACGATACCTACATCGAAACAGACGGAATTGCTTTTCTCATAAAACGATTGGAAAGCAGTGCAAAGATTGGAGGTGTATCTCCTAAGATACGTTTTGCGTTTTCACCACAGCACATACAATTTGCAGGATTCACACCTTTGTCGCGATTCTCATTACGTAATAGAACATTAGGCTTTGATAGTCCTGACAATGGGATGTTTGACAAAGCTCATTCTACTCCATACCTTCACGGAGCATCCATGCTTCTAAAACGTGAAGTTATAGACACAGTAGGTCTGATGCCCGAAATCTTTTTTCTCTACTATGAAGAACTAGATTGGTGTACCAGCATGAGAAAGGCAGGTTACGAGCTTTGGTATGAACCACGTTTTACCATTTTTCATAAAGAAAGCCAAAGTACCGGGCAACTTAGTAAATTGCGTACATATTATCTGACGCGCAATCGTTTGCTCTACGCACGTAGAAACCTGAAAGGCTTTACACGGTCAGCTACACTCCTTTATTTGAGTACTGTCGCAGCAAGCAAAAATGGTTTACTCTATTTGTTGAAAGGTCGTCTTGATCTATCGGTAGCCATCTTCAAAGGCACTTATGCAGGGCTAACGCTTTCATTGATTAATGAGTAATTATCTCATGAACTACCTCAAAACTACATCGTACCATGAACATCATCGACTGGATACTTTACATTCCTTTGACATTATGTGTTAGTTATCTGCTAATATTCGCCATTGCTTCTAAGTTCTACCGTACCCCCCGGTATCCGGAAGCCAAAACTTATTGTCGTTTTGCTGTATTATTTCCGGCTTATAAAGAAGACCAAGTAATTGTTTCTTCCGTGCGTAGCTTTCTGGAGCAAAATTATCCGCCTGATAAATTTAACATTATTGTCATTTCAGATCAAATGAAACCCACTACTAATAAAGAGTTAAGCTCATTGCCTATCCGATTGTTAATAGCTCACTACACAGAGAGCTCAAAGGCTCGAGCTCTTAGAATGGCCATAGATGCCATAGAAGGTGAGACTTATGACGGTATTATTATCATGGATGCCGACAACTTAACCATTCCAAACTTTTTGAGCGAAATAAACAAAGCTTTCAACAATGGGATTGATTCTGTACAAGCACACCGTACAGGAAAAAACCTAAACACGAGTATTTCCATTTTGGACAGTATCAGTGAGGAAATCAATAATAGTTTCTTCCGAAGTGGTCACAATGTCCTCGGTCTTTCAGCAGGATTATCCGGTTCCGGTATGGCTTTCAATGCCAATTGGTTCAGAAAAAATGTGGCACACCTACAGAGTGCGGGTGAGGATAAAGAATTAGAAGCATTACTTTTGCGGCAAGGTATTCATACCGTCTATTTAAGACAATTACCTGTATATGATGAAAAAGTAGAAAAGAAGGAAGCTATTGGTAACCAACGAAAACGTTGGATAGCGGCACAATTCGGCACTCTTTATACATCACTCCCCTATTTCCCTAAAGCTCTGCTACAAGGTAATCTTGATTATTGCAACAAGATTTTCCAATGGATGCTCCCTCCCCGACTGATACAGCTTGCCGGAGTCTTTGGTTTTACAATATTTTTTACCACTTTCGGTGTATACATGAGCCTACAAGGTCATGAGCAAGAATGGCAGATTAGTATAAAATGGTGGATTCTGTCATTTGCACAGATCACGGCAATGATTCTGCCAATTCCCGGAGAGATGCTCAATAGGCGGTTGTTACTCTCTATTTTACAGCTACCCACACTAACCATTACCACTATCAAAAACTTGTTCAAGTTAAAAGGAGCTTATAAAAAGTTCATTCATACTAAACATGGAGATCATGAATAAATAAAAAAATATGAAAATAGCCATTGAAGCACAAAGAATATTCCGTTCCAATAAGCATGGAATGGATTTCGTCGCTCTTGAAACCATTCGAGAACTACAAAAGATAGACAAGAAGAATGAGTACTTCATATTTGTCACCCCAGGAGAAGATCGCTGTCTGAAAGAATCGGACAACTTTCATATTATCGAGCTATCCTGCCCCACTTATCCTCTATGGGAACAAGTGGCACTACCCAGAGCAGTGAAACGAATAATGCCCGATTTGCTGCATTGTACCAGCAACACGGCCCCATTACACTGTCCGGTTCCCTTAATACTGACATTACATGACATTATATATCTCGAAAAACGACAATCTTCGAGCAAATCATGGTATCAGGAAATGGGCTGGCATTACCGTCGTTTAGTCGTTCCCCGTATTTTGCCTCACTGTAACAAAATAATTACAGTATCACAATTCGAATGCCAACGAATCCGCGAAGTTCTTCATCTTCCCGATGAACAGCTAGTTGCCGTATACAATGGATATAATCCTTATTTCTCTCCCTTTCCGGCAGCATCTGACATTATTCGCAAATACATAGAAACAAATGATTATCTATTTTTTCTTGGTAATACGGATCCCAAGAAAAACACTCCCCGTATGCTGAAAGCATATAGTCTATATTTAAAACAGTCAGAGCAAAAACGTCCCTTGCTTATAGCTGATTTAAAAGAAGACTATATTGACAGTATTCTCGATTCTGAGCAATTGACAGCTATTAAACCCTATTTACGTTTCCCGGGTTACATACCCAATATCGACTTAGCGAATATATATAATGGCGCATTTGCTTTTCTGTATCCCTCACTTCGGGAAAGTTTCGGCATCCCCATTTTAGAAGCTATGGCATGCGGTACACCTGTTATTGCAGGCAACATATCGGCAATGCCGGAAATTGCTGGTGAAGATGCTTGTCTGGCAGACCCATTCAGTCCGGAGGACATAGCTCGACACATCATCAGGCTGGAAAAAGATAAATTATTTTACCAAGAACAAGTAAAATACGGGTTAAAAAGATGTCAGTTATTCTCATGGAATAAAACGGCTGAAAAGTTACTTGAAATATATTCAGAACAATATCTGCATCAATAGTATATAATCAGAAAGAGTGAAGCGCATATAACACTTCACTCTTTTTTCACTTCAAAGCATGGACAAGCCTTAATCTACTTTTCCGGCTCAATCTCTCCGTTCCCATTCAAGTCGGGACTCAAATCACGATGGAGAGAATACGACAACCCGGATAATCGCGCAACAGCGTAAGTATAAGCACACGAAGCGAATGCTTCGGGTATTCGGTACGGGTATCAGCCGGACATCTGTGGCAATCCAGACCATCTTCCTAGCAGACACCAATACTGGTTAAATAAGACGCTCCCGGATTAAAAGAACGGCTCATAGCCTCCGGAATGAATATTAAAAGCAAATATTACACACTTGCACAAGTATGCCTAATCATAGAAGTGCTACAGGAGCCTTGACTCAATGAGCAACAAACAATGAAATCAATTCCTCATTTTGATCTCTAACTAGCCTATTGTCCAATCCTCACTAAACAACTCATTTTCACCAACCAGCAAGAACTATCAAATTTTATATCTCATACTCGCCTATCTAATGGAACCGAAAGGTCTTTCGACTCGACGCAAGGCGAATATCTCCCATTGAAAGGATCGTAAATAAACGTAGCTACTTCTCTCCATCCCGAATGCTTAAATTTCACCTTTTTCCACATAAACACAAGTTATTCCGATTTCATCATCCCTTTCTAAAACCAGCTCGTAGTCGGCTTTATTGTAAAAGTCGGCAGAACCACTGATATCATACATTTCCGGAGGAGTCGTCGTATTCGTCATCAGATTTCGATTCATTTTATGAGGATAAGCACAAGAATGACCAGACAATTGTACTGATTAAAACTTATCTAACAAATTTGACAAATATTGCGTTTTCGTCTGTCCCAGTTGGGGAGTATGATCGAAGCGGTTGAGTGAGTCTAAAACAACGATACGACATCCACGACAAACTACCAATTTGCGAGTTTTAGCAAGCATACGATCCCGCGTGATACTCCCTTTGAGCGAAATATGGCTGACATTATTCGTAAGAAATTGCTCCAAAAGTGCCAGAAGACTGTCTGACATACCATAACCATTTTTAAAACGATGTCCGGTGAGCTTCTCAATCAGTTTGCAAAGATGGTAGACAATGGGTACATTCTCCAGACTGAAAAAGCGATTTTCCACTGATGCCACAAGCAAAGGCATAACACAAGCTCCGTCGATCCATTCAGATTTTCTAGAGCCGAACGTACCCGTGACAATAAGAAGACGACAACGTCCATAAGAGCAAAATTTGTCCATTTCCTCCCATCCTGTATCAGCACCGGGACTAAAACTGTTGTCATAGAGTGTACGCAATTCTCTGTGAAGACCGGCAGCAGTAAAGATACCTTCTAAATATATTTCCTCCGCTTGCTCGATGGCAATACGGAAACTTTCGGCACCATACTTAACAAGATCCTCATTAGCATCTTTGCATTCCCGTCCATAATTCACAATTCCCCAACGTTCAGGTCCTAAACGATTGACCAGCTCTTCACGCAAAACAATTCCTGCCGAATCTGAATCAACAATGATAATAATCTCTTTTTTTCCTCGAAGTGAGTTTCTATAAAGCGGTCAAGCCACATCAGGTTAGCATTAGCTCCAGCAAGTACAGAAATCACATTTTAAAATGCCTTAGCCATGCTCGATGTAGCATCCAGTTCGCCTTCATAAATAATATAGGTCGGCTGTCCCAAAAAACAGAATCAATGTTGTAAGGAATCAATTCAGCTTTTTGTACCATTTAGAAATGCTTCGATCCACTACGAAATGTTGTATTGATCAACTATAATTAAAACAAACGGAATGGAGGCTGGAACATAACGGTAACTGCCAGATACTTACACGCTAAAGCATTCAACCAGCACCTGAAGTCGCTAAAATGTGCACTCAAGCTCCATTTAGTTTACTATCAGATCAATCAGGCAATGACCAATGAAAAATGTTTAGTCTTACTACAGGCGGACTCGAAAGACATACACAAATATGACCAGCGGCTAATTGTCTTTTTACAAGACTCGAGTGACAAGGAAAAACAACAGAGACGAATTATACAAAAACAACAAACATTACATATCAGTGGAAAACTGATAAAACAAAACGGAGAAAAAAGACGTAAAAAGAAATGCATAAAAAAGAGAAAGTTATCATAAGTTTCATTATCTTTGTTCTAACAAGAGTATATGCTCGTCAAAACTAAGTTTAATAAAACATGAACGGTTGTAATACAAACGCGAAAGGAATAAAAGCATTAATCGTTTTTCGGGAAACTGGCGACACAGACAATCTTTTTGCGACTGTATTATGTGACGCCATCCGGTTGGTTGGCATTGAAGTGCAATGCTCTGTGGAAGAATTCTGGAATTCAGATATGGAATATAATATCATTCACTTTCAATGGCCTGAAGAAGTTATAGGTCGAAACAGCAATGACTTCGGTATCATCTCTCGCCTGAAGGAACGAATTGATTTCTTTCGTTCAAGAGGAACCCATTTCATATACACACGTCATAACTTGTGTCCCTCCTCAGCAAACGAAGTCATCAATCATGCCTACGAAATCATCGAATCCGAAAGCGATATAGTGGTACATATGGGTCATTATAGTCTCAATGAATTCGCAGCCGGCCATTCCGGGAGCCGGAATGTCATTATCCCACATCCCGTTTATGAATATACTTACCGAGAAGATATTAGTATTGAACGGGCACGTCAGTACTTGAATTTGCCACAAGACGCGTTTATTGTTACTGCTTTCGGGAAATTCCACAACAATAAAGAAAGGCGCATGACATTGAATGCATTCAGCAAATGGAACAAAAGAAACAAGTTGTTGCTGGCACCCCGTTTTTATCCGTTTTCGAGAATCAATAAATACGGTCACAACTTTCTGAAGCGATGGATCTCTCGTACAGGATATTATCTGCTGATACCACTATTCAACCATTTTTCAAAAATACATGCTGGTGCAAGCGACGAAATGATAGATAGCTGCGATCTGCCTTATTATATTGCTGCTTGCGACATGGTGTTTATTCAACGGAAAGAAGCGTTAAACTCGGCTATGGTTCCCCTCGCCTTCCTATATCACAAAGTAGTAGTAGGTCCCAATGTAGGAAATATTGGCGAATGGCTGCGTGAAACGAGTAATCCGACATTCAATCCTGACGACCCACCAAATATTGTGAAAGCACTGGAAAAAGGAAATTTACAGACTATCTGGTACAAAGGAGAAGGAAATTATTCGTATGCAATGAAACATATGAACATAAAAAAAGTGGGAAAAGAGTACGCCCAAATTTACATGAACTTAACAAACAATTAATGAGTTAAAAACATCTATTTGATGTGTAACTTGATAAAAAAATGAAAAATAATAATAATATAAAGGTAAGTGTTGTGATACCTGTTTACAATACCGAAAAATACATCCGTCAAACAGTGGAAAGTATCATGAGCCAGACACTGAAAGAGTTGGAAATCATTATTATTAACGATGGCTCCACAGACGAAAGTTTGAAAATTATCAAAGCACTTGCACTATTGGACAATCGAATACAATTTTATTCGCAGCCTAACCAAGGACCATCTGTAACACGTAACGCAGGTATTACACACTCCCACGGGAAATATCTATATTTTATGGACAGTGACGATTTGCTCGAAACAGATACATTGGAAATATGTTATCAAAAATGTGAAGAAGATCGGTTGGATTTTGTTTTTTTTGATGCTTGTTGCTTTTATGACAATGATCTCTCTTATGTTCCGCAATTGAGCTATCAGCGTACGGACAAAATGGAGGACAAAATCTACAATGGTATTGAAGCTTTGAAATTTCAATTAGAAAATGAAATCTTTACCCCTTCTGCTTGTCTTAACTTTATTAGCACAAGTTTTCTGAAGAAATGTGATTTACACTTCTATCCCGGGATACTACACGAAGACCAACTATTTTCTACCTTACTCTATTTGCAAGCAGAAAGAACGGCTTGTATACGTCGATCTTTTTTCCAACGCCGCTTGCGCAATAATTCAATCATGACATGCAAGTTTTCAACCAAAAATTTGAAAAGTTACCTCATTGTAGTACATGAACTATTGCAATTCAAGAAGCAAACTCGTGAAGAAAATGTTGGAGTGGTTATTGACCTGCACCTTTCACAAATGCTCAACGCTGTGGTATGGCAAGCACACACTCTTCCTTTTAGGAAACGCATACAATTGGCTATTCGTTCTTTATTTCAATATAAGCGATATATATCAATAAGAAGTATTGGAGTGTTGCTATTTAAATCATTAATTCATCAACAATCTAAAAGTAATGACTAGCAATATCAAGCAACAATTATTTTCCGGCATATTTTACACCGCTATTGCAAAATACAGTGGAATCATTATTTCCTTAGTTGTAGCAGGCATTCTGGCTCGTTTACTTTCACCGGATGATTTTGGCATCGTGGCAATTGCCAGTGTCATTATCGCCTTTTTCAATCTTTTCACTGACATGGGAGTATCTGCTTCTATCGTTCAGAACAAATCATTGACAAAAAAAGAATTATCAGACATCTTTTCATTCACAGTATGGACGGGAATTGGTATCAGCACCTTATTTTTTGCTGCCTCCTGGCTTATTGCTGATTATTATAAAAGCGAAATTTTACGAACACTTTGCCAACTATTGGCAATCAATCTATTTTTTGCGTCAGCCAATATTGTTCCGGGAACAATGTTCTATCGAAACAAAGATTTTAAATTTATCGCCATTCGTAGTTTTACCATTCAGATAATCGGAGGTACTGCCGCTGTGATAGCAGCTTTATCCGGCGCAGGATTATATGCACTGATTATCAGCCCAATACTTTCCAGTATCCTATTATTCGGTATCTCCTACCGCCGCTATCCACAACAGATTCGTTTTACATTAGGATGGAACGTGTTACAAAAAATATTTTCCTACTCCGCTTATCAGTTCCTTTTCAATATTATTAATTATTTCAGCCGCAATCTTGACAAACTACTTATCGGGAAATATATGAATATGTCCGACCTTGGCTATTATGAAAAGTCCTATCGACTGATGATGCTTCCTTTGCAAAATATAACGCAAGTGATTACTCCGGTGATGCATCCCGTTCTTAGCGATTTTCAAAACGATAGAGAATGTTTAGTTTCATCCTATGAACGAATTGTCCGTATTCTAGCATTTATTGGTCTACCATTAAGTGTATTACTTTTTTTCACAGCAGAGGAAGTTACGTTGATTATCTTCGGCGACCAGTGGTTACCCTCCATTCCGGTATTCCGGATTTTGTCTCTTTCAGTGGGCATTCAAATCATACTGTCTTCTTCCGGATCTATATTTCAAGCAGCAGGAGACACACGAAGCTTATTCCTTTGTGGGGTATTCTCTTCTTTTTTCAACGTAATAGGAATATTGCTTGGTATTTTCCATTTCGGTACATTGACAGCAGTCGCTACTTGTATTACAATCACATTCACAATCAATTTTTTACAGTGCTACTGGATGATGTACCGAATGACATTCCGGAAAAGTCTGTGGTCTTTCGTCCGACAGATCTTTTCACCGATAATCATAAGCTTATTAATAGCAACTGTCCTCTTACCTTTGCAGTACACGTTGGAGGGAATGAATCTTTTTATCACATTGATATTGAAAAGTTTCATTAGTTTTATTATCTTTGGAGCGTATATTCAGCTAACGCATGAGTATAATATCATAAAAAAATTACAAGAAATCGCAGGTAAACTAAACAAACAAAACAACAAATAATGAAAAAAGCACTTTTTTTATTATTTCATGGCTTTGGTGAAGCTAATGGCATCAGCAAAAAAATACGCTATCAAGTAAAAGCTCTCAAAGAATGTGGACTGGATGTGCGTACTTGTTACTATGACTTTATGCCGGACGGACGTCGTTGTTGGATGCTGGACGGCGAGATACTTGCTGACTTTGGATTCGGTTTGTCTGCAAAGATCAGAAAGCGATTCGATTTTAGTTTTATTGCTGATTATGTCCGCTGCGAAAAAATTGAATTTGTCTACATCCGTTCATATCATAACGCCAATCCTTTTACGATTCATTTGGTGAACCGCATGAAAAAATATGGAGCTAAAGTGTTGATGGAAATTCCGACTTATCCCTATGATCAAGAATACATCACACGATCTATGAAACTAGATCTTACTGTCGATCAACATTTCCGCTCCCGCCTTGCCCGTTGTTTGGACGGAATTGTCACTTTTTCTAATGCCAAAACAATATTTGGAGGACGAACAATCCGTATTTCGAACGGAATTGACTTTGATCATATTCCGGTAAAAACACAAAAAAATGATACTTCGCGTGAGATGCATCTCCTAGGCGTAGCAGAAATACATTATTGGCATGGCTTTGATCGTCTATTATCGGGACTTGCTGAATATTACCAAACAAATCCTGACTATAAGGTTTATTTTCATATTGTAGGACCGCTTTTCGGAGAACGTGAACAGCAAGAGATTTTACCGATTTTACAAAACAAGGAGTTGAAGGATTATGTCATCCTCCACGGCCCTCTGCATGGCGCTGATCTTAATGCCTGCTTCGAACAAGCAGACTTTGCAATCGGTAGTCTGGGACGACATCGAAGTGGAATCACGTTTATTAAAACACTCAAGAACCGTGAATATGCCGCAAGAGGAATTGCTTTCGCCTACTCGGAAACCGACGAAGACTTTGACTCAATGCCCTATGTCTGTAAGGTCTCTGCCGACGAATCACCTATCAATATCCGGAAACTGATTGACTTTCAGCACTCCATGACACTTACGCCGGAAGAAATACGCGAATCTGTGCGCCCATTATCGTGGAAGGCACAAATGCAAAAAGTAATAGAAGATTTTCATCATGAATAAAAGAATGAAAATAGCCTATTGCATTCCTTCTCTATACTATCCGGGAGGTATGGAACGTGTATTGACTATAAAAGCAAATTACTTTGCCGAACATTTTGGTTACGACATACATATTATCCTGACAGACGGCAAAAACAAGAAACCTTATTATGAATTGTCGCCGTACATCACTGTACATCAACTCGACATCAATTATGACGAATTGTATGATCTACCCTTCCATAAGCGAATCTTAGATTATGTCAGAAAACAGAGTTTATTTAAGAAGCAACTAAACAAATGTCTTTACCAACTCCGTCCGGATATCACAATCTCGCTACTCCGACGAGACATTAATTTTATCAACGAAATGAATGATGGCAGTATAAAACTAGGCGAAATCCATCTCAATAAATCTAATTACCGGGAGATAAATGATCGTTTACCTGGCTTTATACGACAATTCATACAAAAATACTGGATGAAGCAGTTTGTCCGTCATATACGAGAACTGAAACGTTTTATTGTCTTAAGTTATGAAGATGCAGCCGAATGGACAGAATTAGATAGTGTATTCGTCATTCATAATCCCCTTTCATTCTTCCCCGATTCTCAGTCAGACTGTACAAAAAAGCAAGTAATTGCCGTCGGAAGGTATATGCCCCAAAAAGGATTTGATCTACTTGTACCCGCCTGGCGCATTGTCAATGAAAGGCATCCCGATTGGATACTCCGCATTTATGGGGACGGCAAACGTGACGAACTGCAACAATTGATCGATTCTTCCGGAGTCTCTTCTACCTGCATATTGGAGCATAGTGTATCAAATATTGTAGAAAAGTATTGCGAAAGTTCTATATTCGCATTGTCTTCACGCTACGAGGGCTTCGGAGTGGTTATTACTGAAGCAATGGCTTGTGGCATTCCCCCTGTTTCATTCACATGTCCTTGCGGACCTCGAGATATCATTGATGATGGAAAAGACGGATTATTGGTCGAAAATGGAAATGTGGAAAAATTAGCCGAAAAAATCTGCTACTTGATAGAAAACGATAATATTCGTATGGAAATGGGTAAACAAGCACGCATCAACAGCCAACGTTTTAGGATTGAACATATTGCATATCAATGGAAAGATTTATTCGAATCTGTCTTACAGAAAGGAGAAACGGTATGAAATGGTGTGAAAATTACCTGAAAGTATATGAAAAGCCCTTCGAAACAGCTCCACAGTATGCCCTTGAAGTTGTTAGAAACAAAATGAGAAATCTTGAAAAATATGAAAAGCCTTTGGTTTCAGTGGTTTTGATATGCTTTAATGAAGAAAACCGTTTATTGAGTTGTCTTTGGTCACTCTGCGAAAATAAGTGCGACCTACCTATGGAAATTTTGGCTGTAAATAATAACTCTTCCGATAATACGGAGAACGTGCTGCAACAACTTGGGGTAACCTACTATAATGAATTTAAGAAAGGTCCAGGATTTGCCCGACAATGCGGGCTCAACCATGCCAAAGGAAAGTATCACATTTGCATTGATGCAGATACAATGTATCCACCATATTTCATTTCGATACACTTGAATAAGCTAATGAAACCTGACGTGGTTGGCACATTCAGTTTATGGAGTTTTATTCCTGAAAAAGGCCGCCCCAAACTCGGATTGTGGTTCTATGAAACATTAAGGGACATTCATCTGAGTATACAGGCAATAAAGCGCCCTGAACTATGTGTACGTGGCATGGCTTTTGGTTTCAACACTGAACTGGGACGAAAATTCGGATTTCGTACTGATATTCGACGAGGAGAGGATGGATCTCTGGCTCTGGCTATAAAACCTTATGGAAAATTAATATTCATCCACTCAAAAAAAACTAGAGTTTTAACCGGAAACGCTACGCTGAAAGTTGAAGGTTCACTACTCCACAGTTTTACAAAAAGATTAATGGAAGCATTTGTAAATGCATCCATGCTTTTTACCAAAAGAAATAAATATAATGATGACAAAGATAATTTGATTTAACAAGTGTGATTTATAGAATAAACATGAACATTAAACATTATTTAAACTTACTCCTTTCCCTTTTGACTGCAGCGATATTAAATACCGCCTGTATAAAGGATATGAATTTATATAAAGAAAAGGAAGACGAAAACAGCAAGGAAGAAGGAAAAGAAGACAATATAGATAAAGAAGAATCATTCTATCTATATCCTTTCGACAAGGAGATTCAGAATGCTACAACTTCTCTGATTATCCGGACTAATAAACCAATTGACGCAACTCGGATTCAAACAGAAATACCCATATTGAAATACAACAAACAGTGGCTATTAATGCTAACGCAAGATGACTGTCAGCAATCTAGTTATTGCCGAACCTGGGCTGCTATCAACGGTAAGCCAATATCCAGTTCCAAACTCTATCCTGACCCCACAGAGAATAACCCGGATAGACAGATAGACTACTATTATCATGCAGTGCAGTTGAAAAAAGAAGATCTACCACCTACCATCATTCCTGCCGGAAAATCACTCGGAAGCACAGACGGCACGGGAAACGAAGTTCGTTTTGCCTTTACTGCTGCCATCTGGCCTGAAAAAGAAATGATGACACAAAAGATTACGGTAACTCCCGGATTCACAAAAAATTACTACCGTTTTTACAGAGGTGGTTCACTTGTATGGGATGATGTCTCCGAAATCCTCAACTACGGTTCGGGTATCGCTTTCCACGACGTCGAAGTTGAAAATGTAAAAGATCCCGGATCTATACTGGATCATTTTAACATCGCACAAACAATTATTCAGGACAAACTATCAGGACGAGGATGCAAAACGCTAGCAGAACCCAATGGAAACAAGACATATATCGAAGCAGCCAATCAATATGCCTCCATACAAACAATAACCGCACAGACACAAGCAAATGATATTTATCCTTTTAAAGTGACCAATGACCTACACAAGGTTGTGCAGAACAGATACTTCAATGAGAACCCCAATGAATTCAAACAACTTATTCAAAAAGAGATCGACAAATTCCATCCTAAAGAAAGAAAAGGTATCCATATTGGTGTGCACAACACAGACGATAACTGGATAAAACTACTGACATGGATTAATAATACTTATGGAAAAGATGGTGATGACTCCGTTTGGTTTCCTTGCTTAGAAGAATATTATGAGTATAATTACTATCGCATCCATGGTACTACAATGGTTGAACAAATAGATCCGAGCACATTAAAATTAACGATTAATCTTCCTAGCGGGCAATACTTTTATTACCCCTCTATTACTGTCAATCTGTACGGCATTTCATTAGATAATATAGCTTCTATAGAAGCCGATGATATCGTTACCGGGCTGTCATACGCCAACTTTGAAGAAGGTATGATGGTTAATATCGATTGCAGAAAATACCTAACAGAACATGCAGAAAAATTTATAGAGCAATATGAAAAGGATAAATCAAATCAATCTAATAAAGCGGATGCTCTATACTTTGTGAATATACTCAAAGAGTCAAATACTAAAATGAATTTACTGGACCGTCTTAAATAAGAATCTCATGATTATACGTTCCCCACTTGACAGATATGATCTGAATATTAAGAAAAAGGATAAAGTCCTTGAAGTTGGTTCAGGACACAACCCAACATTTCGTTCGAATACGATTGTAGAGAAGTATGTAGATACAAACTATCATCGCTGCGGTGATGTTAAAATATACCCTCATCAAACTTTTGTCAATGCTCCCGGAGAGATACTTCCATTCAAAGATAAAGAATTTGACTATGTAATTTGTAATCAGGTATTGGAACATGTAGATGATCCTGTCCTCTTTGTTCGAGAGCAATGCCGTGTCGCAAAGAGAGGATATTTAGAAACACCAAGTCTATTAGGCGAATTCTTATTTCCTAAAAAGTCACACAAATGGGTGATTCTCTACATCAACAATAAACTTGTACTTTTTGAAAAAGATAAAATGCCAGGCAACTATGGAAATAACTACGGAGAGTTGTTCCTTAACTATCTCCCCTACCAGTCTCTAATCTACAAATTATTATGGTTTACTGAAGGCGACCTGATGTTAAATCGTTGTGAATGGGCAGACGATATAGACATCATTGTGAACCCTACAGATGAGAAATATTTATCGTTTTTCACAGGTCCCTGGAACCGGGGAATGGTACAACAATTATATCCTCAAAGAAGTCTTGCAAAAGAAATTATAAAGTCAATAAAAGCATTAATGTATTTAGTGAAAAGTAAGATCAAGGACAAAAAACATACGGCACTCGACCTGAATGAATATTTGAAATTACACTCTAAATAAGGATGTTTAGTATTAAGAACTGAATCTCAAATTTATAACTAGCATAATAAACAGCCATGAACGATACACTTGTCCTCTGCCTCGAAATTCTTTTCTGGTTTGCCATGTTCATTGTATTCTATACATACCTCGGCTATGGCATTCTACTCTACCTACTCGTCAAACTGAAAGAGCTTTTCATTAAACCCGTGAAACGCTCACTTCCGTCATCAGATAATGACTTGCCAGAAGTGACTCTTTTTATCACTGCTTTTAATGAGGAAAATGTAGTGGATGAAAAAATGGCTAACAGCGTTGGATTAGATTACCCTGCGGATAAACTTCAAATCGTTTGGGTGACGGATGGCAGTGATGACGAGACTAACGATCGCCTGCAAATGCAATGGAACGGAAAGACAACCGTCTACTTCCAGCCCAAACGAGAAGGTAAAACGGCTGCCATGACACGTGGAATGACATTCATCAAAACTCCTATCGTCATCTTCACGGATGCCAACACAATGATAAACCGTGAAGCAATCCGGGAAATTGTACTCGCTTTCCAAAACCCAAAAGTTGGTTGTGTAGCAGGAGAAAAACGCATTGCCGTACAAACGAAAGACGGAGCTGCTGCCGGTGGAGAAGGAATCTACTGGAAATACGAATCGACTTTGAAAGCTCTTGACGCACGACTTTATTCTGCCGTGGGAGCTGCCGGAGAATTGTTTGCCGTACGTCGCGAACTTTTCGAACCGATGGAGCTGGATACATTGCTTGACGACTTTATTCTTTCTCTCCGCATTACGATGAAAGGATACATCATTGCATATTGCACCAACGCTTATGCTATCGAGAGTGGATCAGCAGATATGCGTGAAGAAGAAAAAAGAAAAGTACGTATCGCTGCCGGAGGTCTGCAATCCATTGCCCGTTTGCGTCCTTTGCTAAACCCTTTCAGGTATGGAGTTCTCAGTTTTCAATACACGTCGCATCGGGTACTACGATGGTCTATTACCCCATTCCTGCTGTTTGCCCTTTTCCCGCTGAACATCGCACTTCTGTTATCAGGTAGCACCCCTATACTATATGGAATATTGCTTGTTTTACAGATACTTTTTTATGTAATGGGATATTGGGGATATTATCTGTCTACTAAACAAATTAAAAATAAATTGCTTTTCATCCCTTACTACTTCCTCTTCATGAATATTAATGTACTCAAAGGTATCGGGTACTTAAAACGGAAAAAAGGAAATGGAACTTGGGAAAAAGCCCGACGGGCGAAAGCATAAATATGAATTCACAGTAAATACAAAAGCTCCCTATTGATAATTCTAAGAGTTGTACAAACAAATAACTAATTCTTTTGTTATCTTTGCGGGAGACAAAACTCCTATAATTTAAGGAATGCGCATGAACAGGACATTAAATAATGCAACCAATGCACAACGGATATTGAAACTTACTGCTGACACGATGCTATTGATTGATCGCAAAGGCATCTGTATAGACATCGATACCCACAGCGAACTATGGTTTCTACAAGAAGAAAAATTATTAGGTAAAAATATATTTCAATTACTGCCCAAATATACAAGAGAGAAAATATGCCCAGTTTTTCAGACTGTATTGGAGGAACAACGAAGGATTTCCAAAAATTTCAAACTGGAACTGGAAAATGATACGTATTATTTCAAATGTATCATGTACCCTTACGACGACATGGTGCTCTGCCAATATCGCGACATTACGCGACGAAGTAATGTGAAGCATCTGCTCGAACAAGCAAACCGGAATTTGCGTGAGATACAGAAGGTAGCACAAATAGGTCAGTGGACATACAACACACGAAATAGTATTTTCTATTATTTGGGACATACGGGGATATTATGTGCCGAAGATGTAAAAAGTATCTCACTCATTGATTATCAAAAATTGATCATTGAGGAAGACCGCAGTACATTCAACCAATGGTGTAAAAGAAATATAGAAGGTTTAGATAAGGAAAGCATCAGCTACCGCATTCTCTTCAATGGTGACGTTTACTATGTCCAAGTACAGACCTATCTGCGAGAGCAACTATCCGACGGCAGCTTGAATATTGAAGGATATATCCAGAATATAACGGACATACAGCACCGTAGAAATGATATTAATACGCTAACTCATGCCATCAACAACGCAAAAGAGAGTATCTTTGCAGCTAAAAAAGATGGAACTCTGATTTTTGCCAACCGGCAATTCCTGCAAAATCATAGTATAGCTGAAACAGAGGATATTAATCAGCTGAAAATTTATGAGATTGTAGCGGATATGAATACGCAGAAAGAATGGCAGGATCGATGCAAGAATATCCATACTCATGGAAGTAGTTTCATCGTTCATAATCCTACGAGAAAAAATAAGAATATATTAGCATTCGAAGGTATCATGTATAATGTCACCAACGATGCCGGAGAAGAGAGCTATTGGTCCTTTAGCCACGATATTTCGGAACGGTTACGCTATGAAGCGCAAATCAAATGGTTGAACCGGATTATGGATACAACTATTGACAATCTTCCCGCTGGTATTATAGTGAAAGACATCAACAATGATTTTCGCTATATCTACCGAAACCGTGAATCATATAACCGAGATTTATGCAATTGTTATTCCATCGGCAAAAATGACTTCGATTATTATCCACAGGAAGTAGCGGAAGCCAAAAGAAAGGAAGATATTGAGGTTGCCACTACCGGACAAGGGCTTCACTGGACGCTGGAAGGAAAAGATAAAAACGGTAACTTGCTGATTCTCGACAAACGAAAAATACGTGTGGATGGTGATGACATGACTTCACCCATTATTATTAGCATTGAATGGGACATCACTGCTATGGAACTCATGAAACGAGAACTACAATCCTCTAAAGAAAAGGCGGAATTATCAGATAATCTAAAGTCCGCATTCCTTGCAAATATGAGTCACGAAATCCGTACTCCACTCAATGCCATTGTCGGTTTCTCGAATTTGATTGCCGAAAGCGAAGATAGAGAAGAACGCAAATCGTATTACGATATTGTTGAAGCCAACAATGAACGTCTATTACAACTAATCAATGAGATTCTCGACCTCTCAAAGATTGAATCTGGAATCGTTGAGTTTACTTTTGGTCCGGTAAATCTTCACAAACTCTGTAAGGAAGTATACGACGCTCATATTTTCCGCACACCTCTGGGGGTAAAACTTATCTATGAACCATCGAATGAGAGATTGATGATATCCACTGATAAGAATCGTGTATTCCAAGTATTCTCAAACTTGATCGGGAATGCTTTCAAATTTACAAAAGAAGGAAGTATCAGTTATGGATTTGAGCAAAAAGATAACCGCATTCTTTTACATGTTACCGATACCGGAACGGGTATTGAGCCAAACAAAGTAAATCGTGTATTCGAACGTTTTGCAAAACTGAATAACTATGCTCAGGGAACCGGATTGGGGTTATCAATCTGTAAAACAATTATTGAACGACTGAATGGAGAAATATCTGTTACATCCGAGATTGGAAAGGGCACTACTTTTACTTTTTTTCTGCCTTACGAAGTGGAGAAACCTTCTGTGGAATCATCGACACTATCAAAAGAGGCAGCTCTTTTATCCAATGAATTTCAGCAGTCAGAAAGCAGCGATTCAGCTATAGAAAAACAAGCGTCTTCTTCTGTATCTGAAGTAGAAAGTGTTTCACCCAATAAGCCTACAATACTGATTGCTGAAGATACTGATAGCAATTACGATTTGCTGAATGCCATTCTGGGTAAGCAATACAGACTTTTTCGTGCTCATGACGGTATTGAAGTTGTCACGATGTATGAAGAAGTGAAGCCGGACCTTATTCTGATGGATATAAAAATGCCAAATTTAGACGGACTTGAGGCTACGAAAATCATTCGTGAATTATCGACTACCGTACCTATTATTGCCCAAAGTGCTTATGCGTATGGTCATGACCTGAAATCCGCTAAAGCAGCCGGATGCGATGATTTTATTGCTAAACCTATTGCACAGGTTAAACTAAAAGAAATAATTAAGCAATGGTTGCCGCAAACGTAAAGGAGAAAAATAACCGAAAATATAACGTATAATTAATAAGAAAAAGAGATTAAAAAAAGTATGAAAGCTCTATACAGGTTATTTTATTATATATCTATTCTACTTACAGTAATTCTTGCAATTTTCACATTAGCCGGAGCCTTTTCCGGGAGTACATCACCAGATAGCGCAAAGCTATTACCTTTCATTGGACTTATATTACCGATACTTTTATTAATGAACCTTGCCGTAGCTATCTATTGGATTATTCGTTGGAGATGTTGGTTATTTATCCCACTTATTGCCATAGTAGGTAATTGGGCATATTTAAGCAGTATACTGCAATTCCCGTTATTCGATTCGGCTGCTGAGCCCAAAACTAATATGGCGGCTGAACAGAAAGCCCAGATAGAAAACAAACCAAATGCTCCAACAGAAACCAATCAGAAAACTCAGACAAAATCCAACACTTTTTTAACGCTGGCAACCTATAACGTTGATAGTTTTAATCAGGAACATACAGGTTTTTCCTGCAAAGAAATTGCTGAATATATGAAAAATCTTGGTGTGGATATTTTCTGTTTTCAAGAATTTGGAATCAATAAGGAGTTTGGTGTGGACAGCCTTTATACAGCTTTTTCAGAATGGTCTTATCATTATATTCCTTCTTCTCCAGAAGGAGAGCAACTTCTTCAGCTAGCCGTATTCAGCCGTTATCCTATCAAGGACCAACAGCTTATCACCTATCCGGAATCTGACAACTGTAGTCTCTGGTGCGATATTGAGATCAATGAGCGTACCATTCGACTGTTCAATAACCACCTTCAAACAACTGATGTTAGTAGTAATAAACGTAAACTTGTAAAGGAACTTAATGCAGACAACTCTGATAGGGTGGAATATGCAGTAATTACTCTTACAAATGGTCTGCATAATAATTTTAAGAAACGTGCTGCCCAAGCAGAGCAAATCAACCAATTAATCACTGTTTCTCCATATCCTACTCTTGTCTGTGGTGACCTTAACTCTCTTCCTTCTTCTTACACTTATCGTACTATAAAAGGAAATTTGAATGATGGTTTCCAAACCTGCGGACACGGATATATGTATACTTTCCATTATTTCAAACATTTGCTAAGAATTGATTACATCTTTCACTCACACGAATTCGAAGGGGTTGATTACTTTTCTCCATATCTGAATTATAGTGACCATAATCCGGTAGTGATGAAGATGAAATGGTAGAATTTTGAGATATATCTTATATCCGTTATTATATAATAATCCCCTTATTTAGCTTCATTTCATTATTTGAAAAGAGTAAATAAGGGGATTTTTCTTGAAAGAGATTTTAAACTTTAGAATCTCTATTTTATTATCATCTCTTTCGTTATTGTATTATTCCTGTTATCAATGAAAGATATAACGTACACTAAACTGAACAGAGTAAGTAGAGTTAAAGTTCTTATACTGAGTATAAGAGTCAGTCAATCTCTTACCACTACTCTTTTGGAAAGTATATCCTTTACCTACTCCTGTTCCACTTTCTCCATAAGCATCATAACCCAATAGATTAGAGCTATTTACAGTTTTATATAGTCCCCAATCCGAATTCAACAAATTCAAGAAATTCTTAATATCAACACCAAACTGAAGCGTATGACGTTTGCCACCTACATTCATGTAAAAATCTTGCATAAACTTCAAATCTAACTGATGATGCCAAGGCATAATTGCTCCACCACGTTCTACATATTGACCTTTGTGTTTCTTCAGATAACTATCCTGATTGATATATGCCCAAAAATCATCTTTCTGTTGATCGGGGGTATAAACTTGGCCATCCATCTTATAATCATAATATTTTCCATCCACACTATTCTTTGTCTTCTCAACAAATACCCAATCGTTCAATTCTTCTCTGGATCCTGGAATATACAACAGGTTATTTGCACCACCATCACCTACAATATTACCTGCAAATGTATATGAGTAACGTGAATAACCATATCCTCCTGCATATCCCATATTCATACCTTCATAAATTAAAGATAATGAAGAAGCAAAGTTTTTCGCATATTCTACGCGATAACCTGCAGAAGCTACAATACGATTAGGTGAAACATAAGTACCATATCCTGTTTCATGATCATTAATTCCATTTACAGAATAAGTATTTGTCTTATAGGCAGAAGTTACCTGGTCACCAATACCATCACTATATGATTTAACTTTTGAATAAGTGTAGGCAGCAGACAAATACAATCCAAAATCAAACGATTTAGCCAATTGAGCTGTAAAAGAATAATAATAAGCCTTATGGCCACCGTTTTCTATATAAAAGGCATTCTGTTTCGAGCCATTAACCCATGAAGGATCAGAATATTTCTTATATACATCTCGAGTATCATTTGGACTGAAAGTTGTGGTAGATTCTGAAGGCTTATATACTTTATTAGAAATCACAGCAGGATTTATGTCTTTACTGAATATACCTTCTATAGAAAAATCGATATCACCAGGAAGCTTAGCATCAAAAGCGATAGAAGTCTTCCATGTTGATGGCATCTTCAAATCTTTATCTATAATCGTCGGATCTGTTGGAGCCTTAATATCTGTAGTTCTTCCATTTGGATATAATTCATCCAACACTCCGGAAACAGAAGGCTGAAAATATGGTTTCAAAGTAGCTTTATTTACATTATAATAGTAATACTGATATTGACCTACGTTTGAATTACCAGCCGCTGAAACTAACCACACAAATGGCAAACGACCTACATAAATACCTGTACCTCCGCGAAGGACATACTTACGTTCTCCTGTAATATCCCAATTAAATCCAACTCGTGGAGATACTGAGATCTTTGCAGACGGTACCTGATCAGTAGAATAACTAACTCCACCAAAATCATATTTTGCAAAATCTTCATTGTAGTTATTTTTCAATGAAGGATATTTGGGCAATTCAAAACGAATACCTGCCATCAATTTGAAATTCCCACTTATATTCATCTGATCTTGTAGATACAAAGAATATTGCATCGTTTTCATTTCAGCTCTATACTGACTATAATCGGCTGCATTAGAATGTGTAATAGCAAATGCAGAAGGCAATTTATTATTCTTAAAACTATCCCAAGAATCATATACATAGAATCCATTACCTGCTTGTTGGAAACCGTTAGTTGCTTTATTGTACTCGAACTGGAAACCTCCTAAAAAGTTATGAATGCCTGTAGAATATGAAATCTCATCAGTAGCAACAAAAGTTCTCGCTTGAGCTAAATTTCCTACCGAGAAAATATCTGGCCCGATACGTGCATATACAGCACCATCTTTCAAAATATCAACAGTCGGGAAATCTGCCGCACCATCATAACTTCTTGGTTCATCCTGGAAAGAGTATGTCAGACGTGTCATGTTATTAAGTCTACCATCCAACCATTTAGAGTTCCATTCTGAAGCATAGGATGTGAAGTTGTACTCTTTAAAATAACGTGAATTCTCAAAATACATAGCACCATTACTAGCCACAGTACCCGATCCCTTTGAAATATTATCGACTGTTCCACCCGGATAAATATCAGATGCATATAAAGGTGAAGTTGAAGAAGTAGGAGCATTATTATCTTTAGAATGTGCACGTGTAAAACGGAAATTTAATCTATTATTATCATTAATATTCCAATCCAAACGAGCTACTAACTTATATGCAGGAGTTTTAATAGAATATCCCTGATAACGTCCCGGATCATAATTATATTTATCTATAAAATAGTTACGTATTTCATCCATATCTGATACAGTCGGACGGTTTATGTTGGCCGTACTAGATCCCCAATCATCTGTACTATTGATTCTAGCTTTACTAGCAGGACCTGCTGTCACATTATCTTCATATTCACCATTCACAAAGAAAAACAACTTATTCTTAATAATAGCCCCACCAAAGCTAGCACCATAAGTATAATACTGAGATTTCTCACGCACCAACTCCAAATCACCAACTTTATTACCTTTCAGTTTCTCATTATTAAAATAAGTATAGGCAGTTCCATAGAAATCATTTGTACCACTCTTAGTAACTGCATTGATAGATCCACCAGTAAAACCGCTCTGACGAACATCAAACGGAGTAACAGACACAGCGACTTGTTCCAAAGCATCTAAAGAAATAGGAGATCCACCACCAGGCAAGTTAGAACCAATGCCAAAGGTATTGCTAAAAGCAGCTCCATCCACCGTCACATAAGATTGACGGTAGTTACCACCACCTACAGCAAAACCGTTCCCGGTATTCGCTCCTTGAGGAGTGAGGCGCATAACATCATTCATACTACGGCTAACAGTAGGAATCATAGCCATTTGTTCTGCCCCAATATTAGTAATAACACCTGCACGGTCGCTCTTCATATTACTGTTTTTTGTAGCAGTTACTATGATTTCATCCAACAATTCAGAGCTTTCTTTCAAAGATACATTAAGTACATAATTATCTCCTAAGGATAAATTTATCCCCTTATAAATAGCCGTTTGATAACCAACATAAGAAATTTCAACTTTGTAAGGTCCTCCGGTACGCATTCCTTGAAGATTAAATTGTCCACTGACATTGGTCACAGTACCATAACGTGTTCCGGAAGGTTCATGGATAGCAATAATTGTTGCTCCAATAATCGGTTCATCTTGTGCTGTTACTTTACCACTCATACTTGCAGTAGTAACCTGCGCACTCATCGTGGCAGTAATTAGCAACATTACTACCGCTAGAAAAGATCGCGTTTTTTTTAACATAATGTAAATGATTAGTTATTACTAATTGTTTTGTTCATTAAACTGAGCACAAAGATAATTAATATTATTTAGATTTACATTACATTTATAATACAATATTTTAAGAGTGATAAACATTTCATCGTGAACAAAATGTAAAATCCTCTACAAGTATTTGTAGAGGATTTTACACTGAGACCCAAAAGATTATTGTATTTCCTAGCTATTACAATAGACTAGTCAGTCATTAACTTTCTATAACGAACACGTTTTGGTTCTTCATTACCTAAACGTTTCATTTTGTTTTCTTCATATTCCGAATATGAACCTTCAAAATAGAAGACATTCGAATCTCCTTCAAAAGCTAGAATATGTGTACAAATACGGTCAAGAAACCAACGGTCATGAGAGATAACAACTGCACAACCTGCAAAATCCTCCAAGCCTTCTTCCAAAGCTCGCAACGTGTTTACATCAATATCATTGGTAGGCTCATCAAGTAACAGCACATTGCCTTCTTCCTTCAAAGCCATCGCCAGATGCAGACGGTTTCTTTCACCACCGGAAAGAACACCGCAAAGCTTTTCCTGATCACCTCCAGAGAAATTGAACCGAGAAAGATATGCACGTGCATTTATATCACGTCCGCCCATACGAAGCAACTCATTACCACCAGAAATCACTTGATAGACACTTTTATCAGGATTAATATCCTTATGTTGCTGATCTACATAAGCTACCTTCACAGTCTCTCCTACCTCAAACTCACCTTCATCCACTGTTTCCAGTCCCATAATCAAGCGGAAAAGTGTAGTTTTACCTGCACCATTCGGGCCAATCACTCCAACAATTCCATTAGGAGGAAGCATAAAGTTCAAATCATCAAACAGTAGTTTTTCACCATATGCTTTTGCTACATGCTTGGCTTCAATCACTTTATTACCCAAACGCGGACCATTCGGAATAAAAATTTCCAACTTTTCTTCCTTCTCTTTTACATCTTCATTCAGCAATTTATCATATGAATTAAGACGAGCCTTACCTTTGGCCTGACGAGCCTTGGGAGCCATACGCACCCATTCTAACTCGCGTTCCAATGTTTTACGACGTTTGCTGACAGTTTTTTCTTCCATCTCCATACGCTTGGTCTTTTGCTCCAACCAAGAAGAATAATTTCCCTTCCATGGAATACCTTCTCCCCGATCCAATTCAAGAATCCATCCGGCAACATGGTCAAGGAAATAACGGTCATGCGTTACAGCAATTACAGTTCCTTCATATTGTTGTAAATGCTGTTCCAACCAATCAATAGATTCTGCATCCAAATGGTTGGTAGGCTCATCCAATAACAGTACATCTGGCTTTTGCAACAGTAAACGGCAAAGGGCTACTCGGCGACGCTCACCTCCGGAAAGATTCACTACCGGCTGATCTTCGGGAGGACAACGGAGCGCATCCATTGCACGTTCCAGTTTACTATCCAAATTCCAGGCATCAGTAGCATCAATTATATCTTGCAATTCTCCTTGACGTGCGAAAAGGGCATCCATTTTATCCTGATCTTCGTAATATTCAGGTAAACCGAATTTCTGATTAATTTCTTCATATTCCGCCAGTGCATCGACAATAGGTTGCACACCTTCCATTACTACCTCTTTAACAGTCTTTGCATTATCCAAGTGTGGCTCCTGTGCCAAATACCCCACAGAATATCCCGGAGAAAAGACCACTTCTCCTTGATAGGATTTCTCCAAACCTGCAATAATCTTTAGCAACGTAGATTTACCGGAACCATTCAGACCAATAATACCAATCTTTGCTCCATAAAAGAATGACAGGTAAATGTCTTTCAGTACATTTTTATTCGGTTGGAAAGCTTTGCTCACTCCCACCATTGAGAAGATAATTTTTTTATCGTCAGCCATATATTTATTATTGTATATTGTTGATAATCGCACAAAGATAAGAAAAATGTTTGAAATATTTTGGAGTTCCAAAAAATGTTTTTACCTTTGCACCCGCATTTCGGAAGAAAGCAATTTAAGGATTGATTCGCTAGCTCAGCAGGTAGAGCACAACACTTTTAATGTTGGGGTCCTGGGTTCGAGCCCCAGGCGGATCACTGAAAGAGAAGCCAAACGGCGACAAGAATTAGACAACTCCTACAATATCAAGGTATTGCAGGAGTTTTTCTTTGTATATAGTCCGTGACCAAAGACACGAAAAGGTCACGAAAAGACACACTTCTATGACCAATTCGTGACCAATACAAAATTCAGAAAAACAGGTCACGGAATGTCCAAAATTGGCTAACCTCTGTCCATATTTGTCCGGACTGCAAATATCTCATTTACAATCAATAAAAGTAATTTTGCAATTAAAAAAAATGAGATTATGAGAACAACTTTCAAACTATTATTTTTCGTAAAACGCAACGCAGCAAAAAAGAACGGTAATGCACCAATCATCGCACGCATAACCATCGACCAAATTGTATCGCAGTTTAACACCCAAATGGAGATAAATCCCGCTAATTGGAGCGTGAGCGCAGGAAAGGTAGCCGGAAGAAGTGCCGAAGCAATAAGTATCAACACCATGCTAGACAGCATCCGCAGTACCGTACACCAACATTATCATGCTTTGTTGGAACAGGACGGTTATGTGACCTCTGAACGGGTAAAAAACGCTTTTTTAGGTAAGATTGAACGGGGTAAAACCTTAATTGAGTTCTTTGAAATGCACAACGAGCAATATCTTCAAAAGGTAAAGATGAAGACCACTGATAAGACTTATTCACGCTATGAACTGACAAAGAAACGCCTTATCGAGTTTATGAAGTTCAAGTATTCGGTTTCGGATATGCTTATCAAAGAGATAAATGTTGTGTTCATTGATAATTTCCTGTTGTACATCAAAAATCATCATGGATGCAGCCACAACACAGCGATGAAGTTTATACAGCGTTTCCGTACGATTATAAACTTTGCCAAGAACACAGGGTTGGTTACTGCTGATCCTTTCGGGAATTATAGGGTTAAGTTTGAACAAACCGACAGGGATTATCTGACGATGGAAGAGATAACCACCATCTACAACAAGAAGTTTGCTTCTAAAAGGTTGGAACAGGTACGGGATTTATTTGTTTTCAGTTGCTATACGGCTCTCTCGTACATTGATGTATGCGAACTTACCCAAGAAAACATTCGCACTGCATTTGATGGCAATCTTTGGATTATGACCAAGCGCCACAAAACTAATGTTGCATCTAACATCCGACTGCTTGATGTACCCAAAGCCATTCTTGAAAAGTACAAAGACCAGTTACCAAACGGGATGATTTTGCCGATTATAAGTAACCAAAAAGTCAATGAGTACTTGAAAGAAATTGCGTCTATTTGCTCTATAAATAAGAGTCTTACATTTCATGTAGCACGTCATTCGTGCGCAACTTCTGTCCTGATAGCCAATGGAGTACCTATTGAAACGGTATCTAAAATCTTAGGGCATACCAATATTAGAACCACTCAAATCTATGCACGTGCGCCCAGATTGGTCGCTTAATAAATACTTCTATAGCAAGAAGTTAGGATTGGGTTCGATATAATCCTATCGTCAATCAGTTTATTCAAAGGGGAAACCTAATGGGGAGTGTAGCATACTGATT
>NZ_JAQVBV010000068.1 GCF_028690125.1 Bacteroides sp.
CGGCGAAGGCATCATCCCACACAGCATAAACAGTGGTATCAGCCATAAACATGTGGCTATCCCACTCATATACCAACACACCAGAGGGACTGCCGATTGCCCAAGCCTTGAATCGCATGCCGCTGGGGGCACTAAAGACCCAGCCGCCAGGCAGTGTGAATGCAACGCCACGCGAAGCAGTACGGTCTGCCAACGTACCGCCGCCACCGTTGGCGTCAAAGGTGATGGTATAGGTTTCGAGCGAGGTGCCTTGCCAAAAGCTTAGGCTTTTGTAATTCCGAACCTCTGCATCTGTGTCAATATCGCTTTTGGTAATTCCGCCCACACCAGTGCCGTTTGTACTAGTGGTGCTTCCATAAATATTTCCATCGTCATAGCCGCTCAAATCGGGGGCTTTGTTCATTGCCTGAATTGCGCCCATAATGAGAGGGTTACCGCTTGGGATTATAATTTTTCCGTTATATTCGTAGTTGGTATAAATAGCTGTATCTTCACTTGAGGTTATCGTGCCGCCTGTGAGGCTCACCGTGCCAGTAAGCTTGTTATAAATCGCTTTACTTTTAGTTGAGCTCACCGTGCCGCCCGAAATGTTCACCGCACCATCGCCATTGTTGTAAATTGCGCAGTAGACCGCACTGACCGTTCCGCCTGTTATCTCGAGGTTACCTTTTTCAATATATATTGTGCCGGAACCAGAGGAAGGATTGTCGGCAGTAACCGTACCATCTGTGCCGCTATCGATAATTGTAAGTGTACCATTGCAATTTATCTCAATTGCAGCATTATCGCCGCCATCGAGCGTTTTGCCGTTTAGATCGAGAGTGAAATTATAATTATTTATGATGGTCAGTTTGCCCTCACTATAGGTGTATTTATCCGAGAGCTTTAGGTCAAGGTCGCCTGTCGCATTATCGATTTTGGTTTGAAGCTCGGACAAATTGTTGACTTCCGTTGGATCACCCGCCGTACGCGGCATCATAAGCGCAGCACTTTCGCCCACAGTCACGGTAATCTCCGGCAAAACAGCACTTATCGTATATCCGTTTATTACCGGTCTAAAGGTATAAACGCCCGCGGTATCCATGTTGTACCCAGCTTCGCAAATCCATGTCACTGGGACGAGGGTGTCCTCTTCTTTTGATGTTACGCCACTGTCTTGGGTTCCACTGTCTTGGGTTCCACTGTCTGTGGTGATTGTTGTTATTACCGTAGCCATCAGGTTTTCCGGAAGCTCTAAATCCGCTTCGGGCATGCCCAAAGGTACTGTTTTCTCTGTTTCAGCCAGTGCCGCAAATGCAATAATTTCCGTCTCTGTTTCAATTGGCGTATTCACCTCGGCTAGAGCCGAGCTCGGCAGCACTGTAAACAACATGCACAGTGCAAGAAGCATGCTAAGTATTCTCTTATCCATGTTATTGTCCCCTTCGAGTGTATTATTTTGCAATTTTGGTAGGTACAAATTACAGCTTGTCCACTTTTCCTGTGGGGCGAAAGCCAAAGATATAAGCCGGGATACAATGCAATGGCTTTTTTAGCATTGCGTTATATTCCTCTTCCGTCTTGCCGTAGGCGAGGAGCTTGTTCGAAAGCACATTTTGAGCCGATGCGTCATATGCGCCGCCCCGCTCCTGCATAAATAGTTTTCGGTGCATTGTTACCTGCTCGCTGATGGCATCAAGGCTACAACGCTTAACATAAATCTCTCTGTAGCTGACCCAAAACCATAAGATAATAAAGGCTGTAAAGCAGATTCCTGCAATAAACCAGCCTAGTACGGCCGTGGTCATATAACATCCTCCCATCCTCAAAGAACACATGATATTACAAAAAATATCATACTTTTGCTAAATAGATTTGTTTACCGCACGAATCGTAGTTTTCACCGCACAAACCGTAAAAAATGACACTTGAAGCCACTTTTTATGCATGGTAAAATGTTCTTCGATAATCGTGTTTGGAGGAGAGGCCGATGCGTCTTGCAATTTGTGATGATAACATAGACGATCTTTGTCATATCACCGCCTTAGTGGAGCAATACCGTAGGCAGCGGGAAAACTCAATTACATACGAAACTTTTCATTGCGCCACAGACCTTTTGGATGCAATGAACAAGCGGCAGTTTAACCTGCTGCTTCTCGACATCCTAATGCCGGGTTTCACAGGCATGGAGGCAGCAAGGGAAATCCGACTGTCTGATAAGACTATACCCATTATTTTTTTGACTTCCTCCCGTGAATTTGCCGTGGAGAGCTATCGTGTGAGTGCCGAAAATTACATATTAAAGCCGGTACAGGCAGATGAGATATTTCCTACTCTTGATAAGCTGCTTGCAAAAATTTCGAGGGGAGAAGCTTACCTGACACTAAAAACAGGAGACAGCCTTGTAAGGCTGCCTCTTTCGAAAATTGTATATGTTGAAGTGATGAACCGCAAGGTGCAATTTACCCTTGTTAGCGGTGATGTAAAGGATTCTTACGGCTATCTCGTGGAATTTGAAAAAGATTTGCTTTTAGATGCAAGCTTTTTGAAGCCGCATCGCTCTTATATCGTAAATCTGCGTCAGGTGACGGCTCTTGATAAATCAGGCTTTGTAATGATAACAGGCAAAACCGTACCTGTGGCAAGGGAATTGTTTGCGCAGACAAAGACAGCGTATATGAAATATCTACTATCTCCGAACGAGGAGGGAAATACGCTGTAATGATTACTATTTTAAGTACACTTCGCTACGGCTTGGTTTTGGTGTTCGGTGTGACTGTGTCATCTTTATTTTCCGGTGTGGAAAGTACACGCGCCAACAGACTGGCTGCCGCCTGCTTTTGCGCAGTTATATTTTTCATTCAAATGCTATTCTGGTGGACGCTGGGCTTGCAGTTTACCTCCAAAATTTATCCTATCATCATGCACCTGCCGTTGATTATGCTCCTTGTGCTATATTTCAAGCGTCCATGGTTGATGTCTGTAAGCAGTGTGATGGCAGCTTTTCTCTGCTATCAGGCACCTCGCTGGGCGGGGTCAGTAGCTCGGGGGATTTTTAAGAGCCCGTCTGCCGACCATATCTGTAGTATTGCAGTTATGGCTGTGGTGTACTATTTCATCAAGAGGTGTGTAGCCCGCTCAGTTCAAGAGTTTATGAAGCAGTCAACACAGGCGTGCCTGATCTTTGGCGCAGTACCTTTTTTATATTACGTGTTCGATTACACAACCGGTGTTTATTCTGATTTACTGTACTCGGGAGCGCGAAGTGCAGTTCAGTTTACGCCTTCTCTTATATCGGCGATTTACTTTGGGTTTGTGCTTCTATACCATACTGAAGCGCAGAAGCAGACTGACGCTCTGAGGGAGAGGGACATCCTTGCCACTCAGTTCCATCAAGCCCAGTCGGAACTTGACACCATGAGGCAAATGCAGGAAAGCACCGTGATGTATCGCCATGATATGCGCCACCATCTATCGTTGATTGGGAGTTTTGCCGCCGAGGGAGATATACAGAAAATAAAAGAATATCTTTCCATTACAGAAGCTGATATTAATGCACTGACCCCCGTTCGTTACTGCGAAAATGAAACAGTTAATCTGATTTTATCCACTTTTGAAACACGGGCAAAAAAGGATAGCGTTATTCTGTGCACAGATATCAAACTGCCAGAAACACTTGGAATAAACGATACCGAGCTCTGCTCACTTCTTTCCAATGCGCTGGAGAATGCGCTCACTGCCACCGCACAGGTGATGGACGACAAGCTCCGAAAGGTTTATATTCATGCACTGGTCAACAGTGACAAGCTGGTCATTTCTACTGAAAATGCCTATATAGGCAAGATTGAGATGGAAGGAGAGCTGCCCAAGTCACAAAGCAATGAGGCAGGTCACGGCTTTGGCATCAAGAGCATGGTTGCCATTGTAGAGCGGCACGGCGGACTTTACTCCTTTGAAACCGCAGATGGGGTGTTTGTTTTGCAGCTTATGCTTCCGTTGAAGAAGGAAATGGCAGTAGTATGATAAAGTATGCTAAAAAATCAGAACCGCTTAGGATTCTCTCCTAGACGGTTCTGATTTTTCGTATTCAGCTACCTTGATCCTCAGTTCACAAGTTGTCTTTACGACTACTCGTATGTTGAGCTGAGTGGAGTATTTTGTTGTTGAAGTAAAATATAAGCCTAGAAGAATGCCCTCTGGCTTGTCCCTTAAATAATCACAATACGCAGCTGATTATCGCCGCCGAGCTGCCTAGTTAGTACAAATCGAACAGATAAACTGAGATTTAGATAGTCTTAATAATAAATGAAAAAGCAAATTGCTTTTCATTTTTTTAGTATTCTTTTTAAGTAGGCGACATCTAACAACAAATTCACCGTCTCAAAATTGCCTTTATAAAATACGCCCCAGTTATTAAAAACGCAGGGCAATTCTTTGGCCTTTTGCAGCGTATCCACTTGAATGAACGAAGCAGGAACATCATTCGTTTCGCAATACTGTTTTATCGTCTCAACGTTTTGATAGACATAGGGGCATTGCATATCATAATAAATTGTTAGCTCTTTGCTTTCAATTTTCAGGGTTTTAGCATTTTGCGCGAATCTTGGTGCTGTTCCATCAAAAGAGAGCGCAAGCAATTCATATCCATTATCGGTAGAATCAACAACCTCAAATCCGAACTTCTTTGCAAATGATTGGTCTGAAAGCCAGGATTTTTGCTTTTTCGCCCCGAGCATACATATGCCAGATTTGCCCTTTTCTTTGGCGTCAGCCAAACAATACTCCATCAACGATTTTCCATAACCTTTTCCTTTGTAACTACCAGAAACCCATAAGCAATAAAGATAATAATAGTTGTCACCAATTACGGGAACCCAGGCTGATTCAAGGGGAGCATATTCAATAAAAACAGTAGCTTTTGCATTTAGTTTTCTAAAGACATGACCTTCTTTTAGTCGGTCTGAAAGCCATTGCCGCTTTGATTCAATACCTTCATGGAGCTTTTTACTGCGGATAATGCAGCACAAATGCTCATGGTCAAGGTTTTCTGTTGTTAAGTTCACAAAATCAGTACTCATATTTTCATTTGCCCCTCTTACAGCTTCCTTTTCGTTAAAGGAGACCATGTACACCTTTGATTATGATACCAATCCCAGTTATGTATCTCAAATTAGCTCCTAAGGTTGCATTCCGGGCTTGTCTATTGGGCACATCGTGCAAACCTCAAGCTCAATTAACCGTTCAAATTCTTTCTTCTATAATAATCCTTTTTATATAGAACAACTGGTGTTACAGAACTTTCATAAAAATTTGTTGACTTTCCGATTATCTTTCCGCCCATATCACAAACAATTTTCACTGTGATATCTCTTGCGTCCATATAGATCTCTTCGATTCCTTGAGAAAACAAAGCTTCGAGAGAAAACTGAGCTAATTTTTGGCCAATATGCAGTCCTCTATAGTTTTGTCTGGTTGCAAATCTACCCCAATGCACTCGGTTCTTGTCTTCCCATGCAGCAACTGCCCCGACAATCGATGTGTCCAGTAATGCGCACCACCATTGTGGAGAGTTTTCAGCGGGTATCGGGATCAGCGCTGAAGGAATTTGTTGTTCACAATTAAAAACATCTACTTCTAACTGGATAATATTACCCATATCTAGATCTGATGCTTTTCTTAATATAAGATCTTTTATCATTTGTTCTCCCTTTTTTGTTGAATCAATCATCCTTGTGCGCTGTATATAATAGGATTTCGCTGCTGCGTAGTATAAAAGTCAGGTAATTCCTTTTTAGTTGCCTCGCTTTATATTGTTGTCTTAGTGATTAAATCATTCAGTACTATTTTTTCATTTTCAAGGCTTTTATTAGTAGCGCTGAGCATAGCCGTTAAGCGGTCTACGACAATTTCAATCTGGCTTTTGGTATTCTGTACCTGAGTTTGGGATTGATTAATTTTATTCAATACTGCCCAATCTGCAAACAAACCATCAAAGAAATAGTCCGCGAAGCACAAAAAGCCATCAATGCTAACCTGCATATCTGCGTGAATCGTTACATCGGTCAATTCTGTTTTAAAACGGCGCAACTGTACCTGCAAATACTCGACCCGTTGCTGCGCTTCGTCCAGATGACTGTGCTTTGCCATATCCGATAGTAACCCACCGCCCAGCAAGTCCCAAGTACCCCAGCCTTCTGCACTATCAAGGCTGGACAGAACACTATCGGTGGTCTCAAGCGCAGCCCTGCCCGCCCCAAGTGCCTCTTCAATTTCCTTAATCTGTCCTTCCAGATAAGAGATATGTTCCTCGATACGAAGAATTTCCTCAGCCTCCTTAGTACCGAGGCATTTAATGGCTTCCAGCTTATCTTTGAACGCCTGTGCATACTGCTGCTCGCATTCACCAAGTTGGTCAATCTCTGCTTCGTAACGTTTGATATCTTCCTCAACTGAAGAAAACTCACGTGCGGCAACATCATACTTAACGCTGGCAGCATAGGCTTCTTCGCGCTCTTTATCCAACTTTTCATCCATTTTGCCAATAACGCCATAGAAGAAGGCGGTTAAACTATGGCCTTCCAGACGATCAACGTCGGCTTGCTCGTCCAACTTTTCTTTTCTGAGTGCATCGGCTTTGGCACTCAAAGTCTCACGTTGAGTATATAATTCTTTTAGCTTAGACTCTTTATGCTTTTTTTGTTCAACTTGCTGCCGAAGAAGTTGAACTTTTTCATCATAATACGCCACTGAGAACTCCTTTCGATTCTGTACAACTAATTTTTTTCGATTGAAGAATTGTACTATGTAAAATTTCTAATTGAAAGAGCGTTAAACTATGAGAATGCTTTCACATTTATTTAAACATTAAGCGCAGCTGAAATCTGCCAGACTGCATAGTAGAAGAGAATTATCCTCAATTGACCTCGACCTGGTCTGCTACCAGTTCTCGTTACTGGTGGTTATTGACGCAAGTTGTTAGATTAATATTAAAAACTTTGCTGGCGAATATCCAGTGTATTTTTTAAATACCTTTATGAAATATTTATAATCGCGAAAGCCCACTTCTTCAGATATTTCATAAACCTTGAGTTCTCCTTGTTTCAGTAGTGCAATGGCCTGTAATATTCTATAGCGATTTAGATAATCGTTAAATGTATATCCTATTTCAGCTTTCAATTTTAAATTAACGTAAGTGCCAGAGATCTTAAAAGTATCGCTTAGCTGCGCCAGGGTAATATGCTCTGAGTAGTGCTCTCGAATAAAGTCAAGAATGTCTATCACATGTTTATTTAAACCAACTGTGTTATCCATCAATTTGGAATCTAATATCTTATTTTCTTCTGACTGTTTTCGATAGTTCTCCAACTGATTGCTCTCTTTTAGGCGAGCAATGAGCCTTTTTAGCGAGACATAAAGTTCTTCATAGTCTAGTGGCTTTAGAAGATACTCTGTTACCCCTAAGCTCATTGCTTTTTGTGCATATTCGAACTCGCTATATCCTGAAAGAATAATGGTTTCAAAACTATTATTTGGAATGGTTTCACTTAGCATTTCTATGCCGTTTTTTATAGGCATTTTTACATCAGTTATAACAATGTCTGGTTTAAGGAGCATTATTTTATCAGCGCCATCCTGCCCGTCGTTTGCTTCACCTACAACTTCACAATTAATACTTGGCCAGTTTGCAAGAAACATAAGGCCTTTTCTAATGATGTCTTCATCTTCAACCAGCAGTACCCTATACATTGTTTATCCCCTCCTCCACCAGAATTCGTAGCATAACGCTTGTCCCCTGGCTTGGTTTGCTGTCAATCGAAAGTCCAAATCCCGGGCCAAACTGCAAGCGCAATGCGCGGTGTACATTATAGAGACCAATATGGTTTGGGTCCACATTTTCATGATCTAAGTTGTACTGAATCATTGCCAGTTTTTCTGGTTCAATACCACTACCGTTGTCGGAAACTGTTAATTCCAGCACATCTTTTTGGCATAACGCACCTGAAATTTCTATGTGAATAAACTTTGCATTATTCGCACCATGGTTAAGACAGTTTTCCACTATAGGCTGAATAAGCAACTTAGGGACTTTACAAGACATCAGGTTCTCATCTATATGGATGTTATATTCCAGGCGCTTATTGTACCGAAGCTTTTGGAGTGCAAGATAGTTATTTACATACTCAATATCGGTTTTGAGTGGGACCATCGAATCTCCATAGTTTATACTGTATCGCATTAACCGAGCAAACGCAACTACCATATCGGAGGCGCTATGTGGGTTTATTATGATTTCATATCGCAATGCCTCCATAACATTGAAAACAAAATGTGGGTTAAACTGTGCTTTAAGATGCTTCACTTCCATTAATCTTTTGTGCTCTGCCAGTTCCTCATTTTTCTTTATTAATTCCTCCAGTCGTGCGGTCATACCATTAAAGGCGTCATATAATGTTTGAAATTCATCATAAGTCGTAGCTTGAATTTTATAGGCGATATTCCCCTCACTTAACTGTAATACAGCTAAGACTAATTCATCCAGGGAGCGAAGATTTTTGCAAACTACAATATCGCTCAAAAAACTGATGGCTAAAATTAAAATAACGCTCATTATTAGCAGAAAAACTGCACCGTAGATAAACATTTTAATTTGCATTTCCACCGAGGTAAAAGTATGTATTTGAATGTCATCGTACGCTAGCGTGCTATAACCTGCATAGTATGGGCGGTCATCGATTGAAACAGTATTTTTGTGTGTTCGCTCGATTTGAAACTTTCCTGTCGGGTATTTTCCAATAGGGTCAGTGAGTGGTTGGAATGTTATAAAAATAATATTATCAAAGCGGTCGGTTATAATGACTTTATCGACAGAAAGGTTTCGTACATAGTCATAGATGTACTCGTCACGAACATCTACAAAAAGGTAGCCAATTGGCAAATTATTTTGAAATATTGCTTTTGCAAAAAGGAAGTCGCAACACTGGCCGTTGTTGTAATCCATTCTGCTCACACAACTAAAAACATCGCTGTTGTCATCCAACTTTTCAGCCACATTATGTATCATGGCACTTTGTAGGAATGTTTTGCGGTTATCTTCGAACAAATTGGAACAAGTAATGTTAAAATCTCGGTCTAATAATACAAAAATTGGACGAAGCGTATGTGAAACCGAAAAGTCATACAACAGGCGGTTCGCATTTGTAATAGTCTCATTATCAGCATTTGTTAGGCATTCAATAATAATCTTGTCTGTACTCATCTGCTCGACAGTGGCTTGCAAATTGTTCATTTGTGAATTGAAAAACGTTGCCAAGGTTTTGTTAGATCTTTCATTTGTATAAATTGTTGTGAGCAAAATATTTGCAATCATAAAGCCAATAAACAAGATGAACATTAGTAAAATAAGCATTACTGCATATCTAAAAAAAGTATGCTTTAAATGATCGCTGTATTTTTTGCTCCGCATCTGCCTACCTCCGTTGCTTCATTAGTATTATCTCCATAATAATGTATTGCCAAATAAATGGCAAATGGCACCAGACAAAACTGGTACCACTCTACCTTTCACACACTAATGTCCTCTTTGCCAGTCAGTTTAAAGAATAATAATAACGAAATGACAGAGGTCAAGGTCAATATTGTTGAATACCCTGCTGCATTGCCAAAGTTACTCCTAATAACTTCGGAATAAATTGCAACAGTTAGCGTTCTTGTTCTACTAGTGTACAAAATAACTGATGAGCTTAGCTCGCTAATAAGTGTAATCCAACTCATAATGGCACCTGCCAAAACACCTGGGAGCATCATTGGAACCGTTATTTTAGTAAAAGACTTCATTTCGGATGCACCAAGACTTATTGCTGCTTCTTCAATACTTGGACTAATTTGTCCAATGATGGCTGTACTGGAGCGAATGGTATAGGGCATTCTTCGAATAGACAACGCAATGACGATAATGAATACAGTACCGCTCAGTAAAAGAGGCTTTTTATTAAATGCATAAAGGAATGAGATTCCTAAAACCGAACCCGGAATAATATAAGGAAACATGGTTAGCGTGTCGAGAATATTGGTTAACAGCGATTTTTTACGTACTGTTAGGTAGGACACCAGTACACCTAGAATGACTACTATAACAATAGCCGCTATACCAAACAGATAGGTATTGGTGATAGCTGAGTTATCTTTTGCCAACAGGGTATTCCGATAATTATCTAGCGAAAACTGGCCAGTATATACCGAACCGCCCTTTGTTTCCATAAACGAAGTAATGATAACCGTAATTTGCGGGAGCATTGCCAGCAGGGTAATACCATACGCAAATATGTGGGCAAAAATGCTTTTTGCACCATATGCTTGTTGTGCCTCTATGGGCTTAAGTGCAGTCATAGAATAAGAATAGCGGTTGCCAAGATATCTTTGAATAAAAAATAGCAACAGCGTAATGACAATGACAATGACACATAATGAGGCAGCAAAGTGATCATCCGTGCTAACTTCACCCATAAACTGGCTATACATTAATACAGGAAAAGTCTTGTAACCCTCACCAATAAGCATTGGCGTACCGAAATCTGAAAAAACACGCATAAATACGAGCAGCGAACTCGCTAGTAGTGTAGGTGTTACCAACGGAACAATAATCTGAAGCATGCGCTGAAAAGCCGTACATCCCAAACTTTCTGCTGCTTCGCATAAGGAATTGTCCATGTTTTTTAGTGCACCTGAAATATACATATAAACTAGTGGAAAGGATTGCAGCGAAAAGACAAGAACAATGCCTGCAAAACCATATATGCCACCAAGCTTTACATGGAACAGTGCATTAATTATCTTAGTAAAAAAGCCGTTTCTGCCTAAGAGCTGAATCCACGCATAAGCTCCAATAAACGGTGGCGATAAATATGAAATGACAATGAAGATATTGAGTAGTTTGCTGCCTCTAATCCTGATGCTGTGTAAAACATATGCCATGGGTAAACCAATGGCCGCTGCGAGCAATGTTGAAACAATAGTAACTTTAAAGCTGTTTACCAAAGTACTCCAATAGAACTTACGGGTAAAAAACTTTGTGAAATAAGAAAAAGTGATGTTCCCAGATGGATCAAGGACGCTCTTATAAAGAATCAAAATCAAAGGGTAGACTACAAATATGATAAAAAAAGCAAGGATTGCTATCGTTATTCCAGACCACAGATTGAGCTTTTTTTCGCGGAAGCTATTCATCCAATTTCCTCCCCTGCAATCAACGAACGAGAACCATCCTCCACAAATACGTTTATCTTATGAGGCTGTGCGGTAAGCCGAACCGAAGTATCGTCGGGGATTATATCCCAAATGTCCGAGTCTTGTATGACCTCTACTTCTTTTCCATTTGTAAGTTCCAAAAAATAGTGAGTTGTAACACCTAAAAACACACTGCTTTTCACTATGGCAGGGATACCTTCTTGCGAATTTAAATTAATCTGGAATTCTTCGGGACGGATTGAGACAGTTATCTGCTGGCCATCGACCACATCGCAGGTTAAGTTGTTCATTGGCAAAACGTATTCGCCAAAGTTTAGGCAAGTCATGTTATTTTCTATTCTTATTTCTGCTGGAACAATATTGGAAAGCCCAATAAAAGTAGATACAAATAAATTAGCCGGTCGTTGATATATTTTTTTGGGCGTATCAATTTGTTGGATAATGCCATTGTTCATAACGGCGATCCGATCCGAAACCGCTAAAGCTTCCTCCTGATCATGCGTGACATAAACCGTTGTAATACCCACTTTTTGCTGAATACGTTTGATTGCATTTCTCATTTCTATACGCAGCTTTGCGTCCAAGTTAGATAATGGCTCATCCATCAGCAGCACCTCAGGGCGGATAACAATTGCTCGCGCGAGTGCGACACGTTGTTGCTGACCACCCGAAAGCTTACTGGGCATTCTATCGGCTAGGTGGTCTATCTTGACAATCTTAAGAATTTCATCTACCTGTGGTGCAATTTGCGCTACTGGTAACTTTCGCGTTCTTAGTCCAAAAGCTACATTATCTCGAACTGACATATGTGGAAACACCGCATAATTTTGGAAAACCATGCCCATATTTCGTTTGCTGGTTGGAATATTGTTTACCACTTTATTGTCGACACTAATGGTGCCACCCTCAATGCTGTTAAAACCAATAATCATGCGTAATAAAGTTGTTTTACCACATCCGGAAGGCCCCAATAAGGTAAAAAACTCACCTGGCTTTACGTCTAAAGATAGCCCGTTTATAACGGTATCCTTTCCGAACCTTTTCACTGCGTCCTCTATATGTATCGATACACCCATAAGGTCAGCCTACTTTCTTTGGTGTCAAAATATTATTGAGATAGGACGAGGGTATTGCAAGCTTTGATGCAACACCCTCGTTTTAATATTACCCCATTGATTTTTCCATGTGCTTACTAAATAGCTGAGTAATCTTTGTTTTGTTTGCCGAGACCCAACTTTCATCATAGTTGTCAAAAAGTTTAATATCACTCATTGGGGTCATATATGAAGCCAAGTTTGTGTTTTTTCGTAATGGACGAACTGTTAAGTTCATGCCTACGGCGTTTTGTGTCTTTTCGGAAATCATGTAGTCTACGAACTTCTTCGCATTTTCAGGATGTTTACAGCCTTTTAAAATTTGAACAGATTCTCCTGGGAAAATTGCGCCTTCCTTTGGAAATACAACCTCAACAGGAGCACCATTCTTAACATAGTTTGCGGCTGGATCCTCCCATGTTAAACCGACAACATACTCTCCTCCCGCAACACCTTTATATACCTGGCTGGAGCTGTTACACATCTTTCCATCAAGGTTTGCAATCAGCTTGTCTATAAAGTTCCACGCTTCATCAGATAGTGGGTCACCATCTTTTCCTGCAGCATAAAGCATTGCCATGAGTGATTGAAAAGCAGAACTAGAGTTTACAGGGTCACCAAAAGCAATTTTCCCCTTCAGCTCTGGGTTGAGCAAATCTTCGAAGCTGGAGATCGTGAGGCTACCCCGAAGGTCTTTGTTCACAATTATAACCGTTGGATCCGCAAATGCAGGGGTGAAATAGCCGGTTTTATTTTTAAATGCATCCTGCATGTTCTCATTTTCGGGAGAAACATATTCCATAAACAATTCTTTTGAAGCCGAAAGCATGGTTTCATCTGCTGCCCAGAAAATATCGCCGAGTGGATTATCTTTTTCAGATTGCGCTCGTTTGAGAAGTTCTCCTGTACCTGCAACTACAACTTCTACCTTAATACCGGTATCCTTCTCAAACTCTGGAATCACCGCATTGTTTAGCGACTCACCACGTGCAGTATAAACGACCAATACAGGTTCTTCTGCTGGGGACCCGGATGGCTGTGCTGTGCTTTCTGATGCTGTGGCTGAAGAAGACGGAGCCGGTTGTGATGCGGGGCTGCAGCCCGATGCTATTACCAATGTTGCAACCAGCAAGAATGATAGAACGCGTGAGAAACCTCTCATTGCTTTAACCTCCCTAACAAATAAAATTAGATTTGTTTATATAATTTATATACTATTTATAGTTTACTTGATTTTGAAAGTAAGTAAATCCTAAAAATTAACAAAAAAGTGTATTATATAAAACTTCACAATGCGTAATTCAAATTGAGCCGATATTGGTGGGTCTTATCAATTATCCTTTTGTCTGAAAACAAACTATACTTTTCGCATTTGATACATCTACACCAATGCTAACCATATAGACCTCCTTATTTGTAAATGTATCCATCCTTGCTTATTAACACTCAATAGGTTAGTTACATGAAAACTCAAATGAGTTTCAACCTGTTGAACAGAATGCCTAAAACAAATAAAATAAGCGCAAGTATCCAATCATTGCAATCTGATCAGAATCTTGTGCTTATATAGTACCAATGAGAAATTCATGTGGTAGTGGTAAATTATCTCAAAGTATGGAATAAGTACATATAATGGCTCATTTACTAAATTTACATTTCTCAGTGATTGCGTCAAATGCTGATAACGCGATGCATACAAATTACAACTTGTCAGATTCAATTATTGTTAATGTACATATTGTGGTATGATGGCTTTGATATGGTTTGGGGAATAAGGGGTAAATATGAGTAAACGAACTAAACAATCTATAGTGGACTTTTTAACTTGTGCGATTCCTTTTACAGTAACCTCCCTTTGGGATGATGTAGTCTCAGCTTTTTTAATTACTTTTCCGATATATTTATTTTTTTATTTTGAGGCCTTTATTTAAGCGGTTCGTAGATAGTGAGGATATTAAAAAGTAATTTGACGCCGAGTCGATGCGAAAAATGCACAGGTTCTTATGGGGTATGATCAGTTCTCTACTACTATGGATATTTACACCCATGTTAAAGACCAACGCATTGCAAAGACTGCCAAGAAGCTTAACAAGTTCACCGGAAGGACAAAGTGTGTGTGGTTTGGGGTGTA
>NZ_JAQVBV010000031.1 GCF_028690125.1 Bacteroides sp.
GTTCTTATAAAATCTTCGAGGCGTTGTCTATTGTTGTCGGCTATAAAATAAGCACGACCTCTTTTCCTTGTGTACCTTATTGTGCTTACTCTGCGTTTGCCTGCAGTATTACCATTATAGTAACGATACACTACTTTATCATACGGTCCGCTGTGGTCTATCCCAATAATTCCGTATCCCCCGAATTGTGTCATTTGTTTATAGACCAAAACTTTTTCATTTAGGGTTGATATATCCTTTGGTTGAATGTGTAATCCTTCTCTTGACACGATTATTCCTCCCTTACCTTTCTGTTGTGAAGGTCAACACCAGTTTGTTATTGCTATCATGAACTTCCGACAGCAGTTTTCCTTTGGAGTTTACTCTGCTAACAATCTTAAAGGCTGTTACTATTTCTCCGTTATCTCTTTGGTAGATTGTTGTTGTCATTCCGTCGGTCTTTGCTCTCGGCCCTCCAGCAACTTTGCTTTCACGCCCGTCAATCGAAGCCTCTACCCAAAAATTTCTTACTGCCATTTTCTTTGCACCTCTTTCGTTTTTTGTCGGTATCGGAAGTTGCGTGTGCAACTTCTTTCTACATCTTAATTGTAGCAGGCGAAACAGGGAATAGCACGAACATTATATCACCCTAATCAAAAATCTTTCGGTTTTTAAACGGTTTGCTTCAATTATATATATAGCACTCAAAATCCGCTGCTTTCCTCAACTATTTCTGCGAAATTTTAGGAATGAGCTGGGGTAAGCTGTTTGCACGAACAAACACAAGCACAACTTTCTTCCCCTTGCTTAAAACGCAATCTCGTAGACGGGTTTTTCACACCAATTCACAAAATATTCAAAAACACCTTAAAATTGTCATTTAGGGTAGTATAATGTTATGTACTTCTCCGTTTTAGCCTGTTATGCTTATAGTAGAGAAAAGAGCGTATGCAATTTCTCCAATAAAAAATGAAAGAAGGAATGAAGATGTTATTATTCCACAAGAAAGACAGCAAGGATTATTTGACAATCGCCGGGAGTGCTATGATACTGCACGAATTTCCGGAGGAAGAAGAAACCACTGAACAAGTTTCCTTAGTGCTGAGAAACAAAGACGGTTCGGATACTAAAATACGATTTGACAAGATAGACGGAGAGTGGTTAGAGGAATATGACTCGGACCTCAAAGACTATATAATGGATTTTCTTAAAGGAGACCTCGCGGTAAGCAAATACAAGAAAGGAGATTTATATCTATGATTATCAAAGACCGGGAAAGTAAAGACTTCGTAATTATAGGACCGGGGGTTGATTACTGCTCCTTGCACGAACACAATCCTAGTAAGTATACCAAAATGAGAATAACCACTTTATGCTACACCGAGTTAAGAAGAGCTACGGTTGTTATCTCTACATTTAGTGAAGGAAAATGGGACACCTCAGAGTATGTGACAGACGAGGTGTATAAGGAGAACTATAACAGAATTGTTTCATTCCTCGGCAAAAAAACTACAGAAACTGTTTACTAAAGAGGACAGAGGCTTCAACCTCTGTCTTTTTATTGTGGTAATTTTAGAACAACCTCGAGGGGCTCACCTGCCGTAGGCCGACTGGGGCTCACCCGGGAGGTCTCCTTGTGGAATTAGGTTATGTACCCCTACGGCTATGCCTACCGCTGTTTGAGAAAACGGACCAGGACCACCTTTGCACTTTACTGTTTGTGCCTTAGGTTGGGCCTGGTCCACTTTTGCACTTTTCAAATATTAAAAATTCCGAGTGCATAACAATACATAGCAACCCGATAAATAATCTCCCTACGAATAGCATAGCCATTAGACTTTTCCATACATAACAAGTCCTCACACACATAGCCGTAATGTCCGGCGGGTGTGTATTTTTTTCTGTACTCGTCTGCCTTAAAATAATATTCCTCAAGCATTACACCGTATGTTGTGTCTTTGAAAAATTCCTTTGATAAAGAAATTGCCTTAGCCATCTGTTTCTCGGTCTCTAATTTGCTATCCAAAATCCCTAGGTACCCATATAAACAACGCTCAATATACCTATATTGCCAGTTGTGCAGTATCCTCAAAATCCCTCACTCCTTAATCATCAACTCACATAATTTTTCCAGTTTATCATTCTTCATTATTAGCGTCCTTTTTTAACCTAAAATTACTTAGCACGATTAACTCCTTACGACAACCATAACAAGGGCTTCCTTTTTCCATTGTTTCGTCACAATACACACACTCCCTACAGAAGTTGTAGCCTTTGATTTTGTCTGTTTTCTTATCAATCGCTATCATCAAAAATTCCTCCCTTATTTATATCTAAAATCAATACCGAGTTCTTTGTTGACCGTTTCCTCAATCTCTGCGAAATCAACATAACCTTCATTAACTGCGTCAAAGATTTCCTTTACCTGTTTCATAAATCTTTGACCTCGCTGCTCTCCAAATCCCAATTTGTCGTGCAAGCAAAGAGCTAATACAACGCTGTACCGGTGTACTGTCATTGAGATTGCTTTCTTTATCTCTAGGTCTAGGATTGCAGTTAGTTCTGCTTCGGATATTTTTCCGTTGAGTATTTTTCTCTTAGTTTCTCGGTTCATTGTTTGTCCTCAACTTGCATTTTAGCCAGCATCTCCTCAAAGCACTTGTTTTTGTGCCCATTAATTGTTCAACTCCTTACTTATAGATAAAGATATTTGCCTAATCTTTTTCAGGTTGTCTTTTATAAGTTGGTTTTTTCCGTATCTTGCCAGCCACTGCTTTTCACCCTCGGTAATCTTCTTCTGTATTTCTTTTTCTCTTGCCTCGGCTTCATCAAGAAGGTATCTTATCACCGCATACTTATTCATCATCTTTCTTTCCTCCAATCTCAAACAAAACCATTGAGTTTGCTTCTCTTACCGCTGCCTGTTCCTTCATCTCTTTCTTCAAGCAAGTATTACCTATTCCTTGCAGTTTCACTTTTGCATTTTTCAGCCTGCGATGACATCTTCGGCAATGTACAACCTCGTTCATCTCCATGGTCTCCTCCTACCGCAGTATAGCATTTGTAACTGCATTGTAATTTTCCTCCTTTGCGATACTTGTGCTCAGGTTGTAAAAAAAACCGTTTCCCACAAACACTACAAAACCTTTCCCGCAAATCAATCACCTCATAGAATGTTTATTAGTAAGTAATCTACCGCAATAATTGCTTCGATTTTACCCGTTTTAATACCTTCTTCTACTGATTGTAATAAACGCATAGCCCTTACCATTTCGTCAATCCCATAAGCACCGCACATTTCTTTGGTCTTGCGAATTTGCCAATTAGTTAAGCCTGTTTTTTCTTCTAAATCACTTTCGCCGCGTGTTGAAACAACTAAAAGCATATTTTTAAAGTTATTATACAAAAGTTTGACAATGTACAAAGCGTTTTGAGCTGGGTTAATTATCTCTTGCAACAAAGTATATGCTTGTGTTTTTTCCCGTCTGCACACGCAGTTTACGAAGTCAAAAACAACATCTACCTGCTCTTTGCTAATCAACTTTGCTCTAACCAGCGATAGAAATGCTTCATTTACCGTTATCTCTTTAGCCTTAGCATAAGTGTAAATTTTATCAACCTCAAGAAGTATTCTGCTGTAATTACACCCGCACCACTCAGCTAAGTTTTTACAAAATCTCATTTCCATCCCAGTTTCTTGACTAATCCTCTTTGATAAAATACTTTCTGCCACGGGATCGAATGTAGTAATAATCTTTTCGTGGGCCTTATAGAACTTCCCCCGCTTGTCAAGCTTATTGCATACTAAAATTACGATGTTATCCCCTTGTGCTGTTTCAGATAACAACTGGGGCCATATCTTCTCTTGCTTCATATACTCCGTATCGTCGATAATGACATAACAAGTCGGCACAGAAAGCATTGATTTCGCTTGCAAATTGCCGAAAACCGAGCTAACAGAGTCCGTGTAGGTCAGCTTAGTTTTTGATATATCGGCAATCTTAATGATATACATCTTACGAACTTCAACTTCTTCCCCAGTGAAAACATAAAACTTATTAGTCACTCCGGCTTTCAAATCGGTTTTTATCTGAACAATGTTTCTCATTCTTCCACCATCCAAACACTTCGCATATCGAGTATCCACATATCTACTAAGGTTTTCTTGTCTATGCCGTTTATCGACAGTTTTGTAATAACACCTCCGCAGAGCTGTATCGTTTTATGATACCTAATATCAAAGTCCTCAAGATTGTGCAAGCATAAGTTCATTATTGCCCGCATAAACAACTTAATGTCCCAGCCTTTTTCTTCGGGCTTGTATGCGAACCTTCTTCCAATCTTTAGAGCGTTTGCCCCGTTTACTACACCTATGTTAGCAAGAACAAGCTCAGTAAATTCCTTAAATGCGGTAATATCCATTTCTGCAAGCATATCAATATCCCCAGGGGAAACAGACAGCCCTCGCACATAGTCTTTTACTTCCGCGGTCATAGTATAACCTTTCTCGTCTATATACTCCATCAAGTCTTTATATGAGTATAAATCCATAGGCAAATCATAACTGCGACTTAGTAATGTTGGTAACACATTTCTACGGTCTTTTGCTGTTATGATAAAGTAAGCTTGCCGGGGCGGTTCTTCTGTTACTTTCAATAATGCGTTTTTGGCGTTAATGCTCATATCGTCTATATTCGGGAATAAGTAGATTACAGGTTCGCCTTGCTTGTATGCAAGTGATATAATTTCACGAACTTCTTCTACCTTTATTCCGCAGACTATAATAGGAACGCCCATTCGTTTCGCTATTTCTTTAGATAGTATTTTCTTCCCGCTCTTTTCACAGCCAGTAATAAGAACAAATCTGGGAAACCCTTTTGCTATCAGTTTGTCAACATTTTCCAAACATTTTATTTGACCTATCATATTAGTCCTCCTGACATAGCATAATCAAAGATGCCTCAATTAAAGCTTTTGGAGTAGTGTCCCACTTTAATGTGTTGTTCAGCTTAATGGTTTCTCCTAACAAATACTTGATAAATTTAAAATCTCTAAGCTCGGTTAGCTGTTTAGCATAAGTATCAGGCATCTGTAAGAATTTAAAGTCACCAAATAAACAGTATTTAGCTAAGTCTAATAAGAACTGTTGGTATTGCTTCATAAACTGCTTCAAGTCAAGGCCTCTACGATACACATCCTCAATAAGCAGTAACGCTTTGTCCGCCTTGCAATCAAGAATGTGGTTTGTTAGGTCAATGAAAGTATCATAGTCTACTGTTCCTAATGCTGTTGTGACATTCTCAACTGTTATTTCAGGGTCATAGCTTATACACTTATCAAGCAAGGTAATCGCGTCCCGCATACCGCCGTCTGCTATTTTTGATATATACTCCAATGCGTTTACTTGATATGTTACTGCCTCGTGTTTACAGATAAAGCGGAGTCTTTCAACAACAGAGTCAAAGGTTATTCGTCTAAAATCATATCTTTGTACCCTTGATAGAATTGTTGCAGGAATCTTCTGAGGGTCAGTTGTGCAGAAGATAAAGATTGTTTGGGCCGGTGGTTCTTCAATAATCTTTAGCATAGCGTTCCAAGCACCTGTTGATAACATATGACAGTTATGAACAAGAACACCATTAGCATAGTATGATGAATGGTCGCTCACTTCAAGGTCATAGAGTTCGATATAACCGCTATCTCTTTCTGTATCCGTAAGATAACTGTCAAACAATCTGTTAGGATTTCCTCGTTCGTAAAGCGTAACACTTTCCACCCCAACTCGGTCAGCAAATCCGTTTTCTTCAAATCTTTTAATGTGTTCCTTTTCGACCTGTGGTTTTTCCCATCCACCTCTATCGCCAACTTCATTTCGGGATAAGCAAGGTCTACTTTGTATGATGTTGGGTACCCAAGTCCCCTCGGTACTTTTGTAGGAACTGCAAATTCTAACACCCAAGCACTCGGTAAGGCCTGGTACAGCTTTATTTGCGGTACTGTATAGCTCCCGTTCCCGCCTCGATTGTATTTCAGATTGTCTAATGTTCCGTTCACTGTTTTGGTTTCTATCATCTTCTGAATAGTTTCTTGGGAGTTCATCGGATTGTTTTTTAGCATCCGAGAACTGCTCTCTGCTCGTTGCTGTTTCCCTCGTGCTGTCTGCATTGTCCGGTGTTCTGTTATCGCTATCTGTTTCTTCATACACTCTTTGGAACAGGTCTTTCTCTTTGTCCGACTTACAAATGGCACTCCGCAAACTTGGCAAATCAAATCTCTCATATAATAACTCTCCTTTGTTGAGTAGCTTAGCTTCTACCCACCCGTCTTTTGTGAAGAACAGATGGTCAATGGTTGTAAGCATATGTGAACCATCTGTCAAAGTTATTATACACAATCTGTCCAAAGAAATCAAGTTCTTAAAAACATTTTTTACCGTTCCTTTTCCTGTCAGGTTAAGAACAGTATCACCAATAGCAACATCTTTGATAGCCTTGCTTCTATCGGGGTAGAGTATTTGGGTATCTCGATGAAAGCACTCGTCCAGGATGTAGATTTTGAATTTGGAGTCGATAGCTTTAAACTTCGCTCCGTCAATTATTTCCCGAACATTCTCTACCCCGTTATTACTTGCGGCGTCAATCTCAATTGGATTGCCTTGCCCTTTATTTAGCTCATTCGCAAAAATGCGGGCACAAGTAGTTTTACCTGTGCCTGCGCCGCCGGTAAATAGATAACAGTTCTTTTGTGTGCCCGTAGCTAATTGTTCCTGCAATATCGTTTTTATCTCGCCTTGCTCCACAACATCATCAAAGGTTTTTGGTCTGTACTTTATTGCAAGAGCTTTCATTAGTTCATATCCTTCTTTCCTTGGATTATTTGAAATGACTTTCTAATCTGGTCTGCGTGTGAAAGACCTTCATCTTCTCCTAATTCACAAGTGTCATGGAGGTATTTAATCTTAGCCAATGCTTCATCAAAGGTAATCTCGTCTTGTACTGCTAAATCTTTTACCAGTTGAACGAAAGCATACATAACCAAAGCCTCTTCCCCAGTGACAACTAACCTTGCTTCGCCCTCTTCATTAAGAGTAAATGCCACAGCACACTCTTTACCTTGTAATATTTCTTCAACGCTATCCAAAATCAGTTGCCCCCTTCGTCTTTTTTCTCAGATTTTTTCCTCAATGCAAGAGCAAAGATTGGGTAAACTTGCAGGAGGTGAAGAATTGTTTCCTCTGCTTTCTTGCCGTTTGATTTGGAGAAATTCTCAACAATATTCAGTAGCCCGAATATAATCGCTGCCCCTGTTCCTTTGATAGTAACTACTGTATTGCCGTCCTCGTCACAAACATAACTTACTTCCGCTTTCGGCCCTGCTTGAATAACTTTGTCCCTTCTTTCATCGGTTGTCGTTTCCATTTTAATCTTCCTCTTTTCTGTAATACTCTTGTAAATCCTTGAACTCTTTTTCCCCTATGATATAATAGTTTTCCTTATTCCCCAAACCGCCAAAGTTGAAAGCTACTGCCCAGTGGGCTTTACCAATCCCAATAGCTTCCTGTTTCAGCTTCTTTATCCAGTCTTTCTTGATAGACATTGACGCCTTCTCAGTTGTCTGGGTTTTGCACTCAATACAAAAGTCCTCTGTAACAACATCACCCTTATCAAACGCTGTCGCACCGCTATTGGCTTGCCTTTTACCGGCAACAACTTTAGCTACCTGTTTTTCTTGTGCATTACTAAATACTCGGGTTGCAATCATATAATATCCTTAATAACAAGAAGCCCCGGTTCAATACCTAACCTTCTTGCAATATCCCCTTTAGTAAGTATAACCTTAGTCTCTTCTTCTTGTTGCCAAATAGTTATATGGTCGATTTTATGGAAACTTTGATTATCTCTAAGTAATTTAGGTTCCATAACTTGCACAATATCATAGTTAGAATCTCCGTTACGCATACAAAGGGTTTCCTCATCATACTTTGATAAACTCATAGTACCCTCAGGTCGTATGAATTTAACTTCGCCATTACGGGTAGTACCTAATTTGTAACGATTTCCGTTTCTTACTATAACTAACATACCCGGTTTAATTTCTGACAGTTTCATAGTTTCCCTCTCTCTCTTTTTATTAATTTAGTCTTACATATAATATATTGAAAAACTCAATATTCCTTAAAGTCAATATAAGCAAAACCTGAAAGCTTCGCGTTCTCTTTGCTTTCCTCAATGTGTGCTGAAATAAATTTAGTAGCCTCTTGCTTTGTTGTCTTTTCAAACCTGTGTGGTGTGTTTTCCTCTATAATACGGATTACAATTAATTGTTTTGCTGTTGGTAGTTCTACTAAATCATCTAATGGTATCTGCATTTAATCCTCCAACTTTTGGGACCAGCAATCTTTTCTATCCGCCCCACGCTCGTCTGTGAACGCATAAGCCTTTTCCTTTATCTCGTCAATATTGTCCCCTTCAATAATTACCGAATCTTCACAGCCCCACACTTTGTAATGAATCCTAAATTTCATATCAATTCCTCCATATTCTCTATCGCGGATTTTATTATCCAACCGTTCCACATAACATTTTGCAGCTGCTTTCTGACTTCTGCCACAGCTTGCCTAAGCTGTTCCTCTGTTTCAAACGGGTTAATATAGCTATGATTACCACACTCAGGACCTACTCCAAAGTATTTGCTAACGGGGTTAGTTAATGTCCTGCCGCATACTAAACAATGGTCCGTTACCTTTTCAGTTATGTCCCCGTGTAGTTCCATTTTGAACATTCCTTTTGTTTCTTGAACTATCTTTCCGACCATTGTTCTCATTGGCATTGGCGTATCGTTATTCCATTTAGTATGGAAATCAAATTCTGGTGTAGCTGGTTTAGTCATATATTGTCGAACTGTTACCTTAAATACTTTATCTACTTTTGGCTCTACAACCGTCGGCTTAATGCTAATAGTTAATTGTCCTTGATAGTCAGAAAAAGCTTTTATGGCTTCATCTATATTAGCAAAGTCTTTTCCGTTTACTGTTAATGCCCCTTTATAGTCTGCTATTAAGTGTAACATCTTAGTCCTCCGTAATTTCAGCTAAATCGCATATCAGAATATTTTGGTGTACTTTTTTACCGTCGGGGCGAATTCCAGCAACTGTGTAAACATCACCAACGGTGTACACATCAAAAGGCTCTACCGCAGTTACTATTTGACCTTCATTGAAGCGGTGATACACTTTATCAACACCTACATTAATAACCTTATACTGCTTGCCTGCTTCTATCTTTATCATAATGCCGCCTCCGCCTTAGTTCTTTCTTCTTTGCTGAGCCTATGAACAAGTGCTATCCAGCGTGAGTAAGTCATATCAGCGGGCCAATCATCTTCTTCAATATGCCTTGCTAAAAATTCTCTTGCCTTCATTGGGTCACCTTGTCCGCAGTATAAGATGTGTCCCCAACTCTTCCCTTTGCTTCTTGACCTCTTGATTAAAGAGATACAATCGTGGTAAATCATTTTGTACGGTTCTCTTAGTTTTGTCGCCACTTTCAACAACTCCTTCTTCGTTTTAGTATAGTAAATTTGTATCATTTACTTTAATTCATTATATCACGACAAAGAGAAGGACAGCAACATAAATCGCTGTCCCTCGTGTTAGTTTTCAATAACCTTATTAATCCTCTCTACAATAAAGTCCTTTAATTCCGTATTCTCTTTTAATAGGTCGAGAACAGCTGGTCGACCTTGAACTTTGATAACATCATCGTCACCATCAACAACTACTTCTCCTGTTTCTAAATCAACGAAATTAAACCAGCTACCAGATTGTTGCACAATACCTAATGCAATACCTAGGTCTACAATGTCTGAAATCACATCGACCCCGGCGTCATATTTGAGTGTATAATAGCCAACTCGTCTATCTGGTTTGCAGACCTTTGTTTTTACAATGGACATTTTAACAAGATTTCCCACAGGGTTCTCTGCCGACATTTTCAGCTCGTTGCCCTTTTCATCGACAAAGGCTCCTTTTTTGAATAGCAGGCGGACCGAGCAATTATGCTTCCAACCTTTGCCCCCTGTTGTAGTTAATCCGCCATATGAGCTATTCATATCTTCCCGCACTTGATTGATACCGATTAGTGTGCAGTTGAATTTTGAACAAGACAATTCAGCCTTTTTACTAAACAAGGTTAAAGCAGCAGCAATCCCGCCGTAAGTCTTTTCTTCCATTGTTTTCTCATAAGCTTGGGCAGAAAGCATAACACCTAAGCTATCAATAACAACCAGGCCTACTTCATCGGTTTCAATAAAGTTTAAGAGCATTTCAAAAATCTGCTCCGCTGTTTGTGTCATTGGTTTCATTACTAACATACTATCAACATCTACCCCGATAAGTTTTGCCCAATCTTCATCTAAGGTATTTTCACAATCTGCATACAGAACTATTTTAGCACCCCTGGCCTTGAGATAGGACAACCGCTCTTGCTGTGTCTTATTAGGCTTTTCCAGTTCGTTGAGTGCATCAACTTCCTCTTGCCACTCTCTAACGAATAGCTTTTGGGCGTTACCAACAATATCAAGAGCAGTTGTTGTTTTACCGCTACTTTCTTCACCTGCAAACTCAACAAGTCGGCCTCGAGGAATTCCGCCGTATAGCATATAGTTTGCTCTTGGGCTACTGAATGGTATTCTTTCAGATGGTATCATAGCAATACCTTTTGCTAAAATACTCTCTTTGAACTTCCGATTGTACTCCTTAATTAGACTATCAATCTGTCCCATTTAGTCCACCTCACAAGTAATGAATTTTCTGCTTGCTAGGTAATCACACAAGTGGACAAATTTCTCAGCAGAGCTAAATGGCTTAGGCATTATTTCTTGCCCAAATTTGTTTGTGTTCCATTGCCCCATATGTGACCTAATCAAATCACACATTTCCGGCACAACATTCTCTATGAACAGCTGGTATGCAACCGGGCCGTGTATAGTTTCTAAGTAGCCAGCACAATCCGCTAAACACTTCTCAACAAAAGCACAAGCAAGCACTGGGTGTTCCGTTGCTGTCCATTGACTATTTGCGTCACCTTTCTTAATAACATCGTGGAGAATAAGGGCAGAGATTATAGTATCGTGCGGAAGATGGCTGTACTGTTCTAAGCGAAGAAGTTCCTCCGCTATCCTGACCGCCGCTTTCGTGTGTCTTACTAATCCTCCGTTACCTAGTGTGTAAGCTGGGTGATATTTACCTGTTGTGCTTGCAGGCATCGTGTAGAAATACTCCGGCGCCCTAGCTAAACAATAATCAACAAAGTCCTTTACAATGTCGCTATCAATAAAGCCTAATTCTGTTTCAAATGTCCCATTCTTCATTTCCCACTTATCCTTTCTGCTGATAATCTCGTCATTTCGTACTCGGTCATTCTTCTTGACATAACCTTTTTAACGCTCTGCAGGACTTCGTTAGCCGCTTCCATGCGAAGCTTAACCTTCTTGTAAGCTCGTTGGTAAACTAAGTGTGTTATGCCTTCATTTTGTGATGCCAACTCTGCTTTTGCGGTCTTATCTGCGATAGTCCCCGGTGCGTCACTAAAGACTTCGTTGAATACCTCAGTTTTTATTGCCCGAGCAACATCTTCTTTTATTCCTAAGCTCTCTTGTGCTTCACCGGTAAAGTATAATAGCACTGGAAGATTAAGAGTGAAATCATCAAGCTCTCGGTCAGTGGGTGGGATTTTCTTATCATCTAAAATGTCCTTAATCAATTTAATGTAATCATCAAGGGGCTTGCAGTAGTCACTTACAAGCTTATCCACTACATTGTCAAGGGCTCTGCTGTTATCTTTTATTCTAGTCTGGATTTGTCTTATAGCTTCGCTGTCTATTTCACCAGCTAAAGCTAAACTGCTGTCCTTTTTTGCCATTTATTGTCACCCCTTAAAAGTAATTCTGCAAATCGTCCAAGAACTTCTTACCCTCATAGCTAAAAAGTATACGCCTTTTAACCCCGGAAACAGGAACATTCTGCACAGTTCCTTCTTTTAGGTCTTTAACATTCAAAGACTTTGCGTCCTCAGTGCGTAGTCGGTCAAGCTCTTGAATGGGGACAAACGCTGTAATATCGTGGTCGATAAACCAAACAATCACTCCCGCAAATACTCCGGTTATCTTTGCTTTCTCTATCAAGCCACTCCATTGCGCCTCAGTAATATCACCTTTGAAATTTAGTGTGTTCCCGTGCTTGCTTTTGCACTCAATGTACACGAAGTTTGGGGCACGAAAGACACCAAAGTCACAAATGTTTCTTACGCCGGCAAAGCCAGCCATCGGGTCCGGATAGCGGTCGATACTTGTATTAGGTACTTTTGAAAGGGCTACAAATATTTCGTGTTCAAATTCCTTCCCTCTATTAACTGCCATTACTTACCAGCCTTTCTGCATGACTCCTTGTAGTCACAGTATGCACAAGTTCGTTTATCAACATCTTCGGGGAACGGTGGTACAACAAAGCGATTCCTGTAATCGTCACAAGTTTCAATCTTACCAATTAAATCCATCTTCATCTCCGGTGTTACCTCTAATATATAAGCTTTCTTATCACAGTTGTCCCTATTCTCATATAAGAACATAACTTTGTCTATCCCGAACGCAACAGAATACGCTGTGCCCTGGGGTATATGCTCATCTGCTACATTCGTTCTGCTCTGCCACTTATATATTGTCTCCGTCTTAATTTCGAGGATATAATACTGGTGACAATACTTTATAATTCCGTCACAGAGAAAGCTCATATTTAACTCAGGATAGAACAACTTTGTTTCCATACCTTGCTTAGAAACAATCTTTAGGTGTGTGAGTTTGCGTTGTTGAATAAACTCGGCAACATCAATATATTCACATTCAACTCCTAATTTGTACATTCCTGCAATAGCTTCCTGCAATCGTGCGTGTCTATCCGAGCCTGTTTCACAGATGCCAACTAAACAAGCATTTGCCCCGGAAGCGTCACGCTCTTGCCCTGTAACTTGAAAATACATATTCCTTATGCACTTCATAGATGAAGGCTTATAAGTTCGGGAAGGTTTTCGCTTATTGAGAGCTTCGGTCTTCTCAATAGCCATCTTTAAGTCGGAGACGAACGCCTGGTTTATAGGCAGTTCGTTATTCGCGACTTCTATTAACCGCATAATATTTTTTAGACTACGCTGTTGGGCCATTATCAGTTACCCTATCATCTTCAAGCAACGCCGTAATTTGAGTTACTTCCCCAGATACCATTTTGATAGCTTTGGAATGCCCAAAGTATATCTCAATGTTCTCCTCTGCAATCGCGGATACTTGTGGTTGCCACAACTCAATATTGATACAGCAGGTAAACGGGGTAATAGTGGCAGGGGCAGTATATAATATTTCCTCGATACCTGTGCTTTGCTTACTGCTAATCTGCAAGCCTTTTTCTGTAAATGTAAGATACAGCCCATTCTTGTCATATGGGGTAATAAACAGCAACAAGCGGTCTAATACAGCGAGTAACTGGGATTTTGAGATTTTGCAAGAATTAGGGAAGTTCGCGGACAGATAACCTTGCATTCCTGCTACCGGGAAATTCTTTAATTCGTCGTTAAGTTTAGCTCCGCGGACAATAACATTCTCAGTACAGAACTCAATGTATTTGTCCGATTGCCTTACAATGATATTATCTTTGTCGATTACCGCAAGCAAATCAACAAGCTCTGCAGGAAGAAGGACAGGTTGAGCAAACACTTTCAAGTCAGAAGCACACGCCTTAAAGCCGTTAGTTGTTAAGATATTCTCACCTACATAGTAAGCTGTTAAGCAAGGAACTTCCATTGTCTTTGCCAAAGATACCTTGTTTACTGTGAGCATTGTCTTGATAGTTTTTAAATTGGTTGTAGTTTGTTCCATATCCCACTCAATATTCTTATCTCTAATCACAATGCCGTTTCCTTCTTCATCAAGAGGAATTTCAAGATTGTACTTACCATTACCAACAACTTCTAAGCTGGTGTCTTTAACTGTCAAAGATATATTATCCGAAGTCATTTTAGCTACCAACTTACTAAAAATGTCCGCTTGAACAACTACATAGAAATCTTCACCTTGAATGTCTTTAGCAAGCACCTTCAAATTGTTTGTTGCGTCCGTTGTAGTCAAGGTAAGAGTGTTACTCTTTAGCTCAATCGCAATCAACCAGGTAATCGGTATCATCTTATTGTTACTTGCCCCTTTGATTGCTTTTGATACTAACTCCTGCAGTTGCAGGGTTTTTACTGTTAATTTCATCTGCTTTCCTCCTGTTAAATCAGACTATAAAACTCTTGCCTTAGTGCCGCGTCAGTTTTAAACGCTCCGCTGATAGCACTTGTTTTTGTTATTGTGCCGGGCTTCTTTACCCCTCTTGCTGTCATACACGAATGTTCGCCTTTGATAACGATAATAATATCTTCTGTGCCTAATATCATTTTAAGCACTTCCATTATGTCCATTCCGATACGCTCTTGTAACTGCAATCGTTTACTTACCAAGTCCGCAATTCTTGCTACCTTTGATAGCCCAATCACTTTACCCTTCGGTATGTAACCTACAGAAACATCCATATTGTACATAAGAGCAAGATGGTGTTCACAATAAGAGAAGATTGGGATATGCTCTACAACAACAAGGTCACCGGTTTCAACATCTTCAAAACACTTGTTGAACATATCGGCAATTTCTTCATTTGTGTACTGCATACCTTCAAACACTTCGGCAAACATTTTAGCTACACGCATAGGTGTTTCTCTTAACCCCTCTCTGCACGGGTTATCTCGCAAAGCTTCTAAAATATTTCTTACAGACCTTTCAATCACAACGGTATCAATGGTCTTCATTTAAACACCTCGCATTGTTGGTTCCCAAACAATTTTGTGTAGTTGCACCTGCAATCTGCAATCATAAAGTTCAGGTCTTGCTAATATAAACTGGGCAATATTTACAGGCCGTATTTTATTAAACACAGGACTGACAAACTTTTGTGCTTCAATTTGGTTCTCGACTATGATAGCTGACATCTCGAACAAATCTGTGGTTGAACCAACAACAAACTTTAACACATCCTGCGGGCGTAACAGAGATAGGTTGGGCTTGCACATAAGCTCATTCATACCGCTGCTTGGGGACTTCCAGTCCATCGTTATGATAACATTATCAAAGCGAACAAACGGCTCAATATCTATGCTACCGTTTGTTTCAATGTTTACCTGATACCCGTTGCTTATCAGGTCATAAATTAGCAATCGAATATCACGATGAATAAGCGGTTCTCCGCCGGTTAGCGTTACACGCTTGATATTTGGGTACCATCGTTTACAATGCTCAACTATTTCCTCTGCCGATTTCTCAGTATATTCAGTACCTGAACAACTATATCTCGTATCACAATAGCTACACCTAAGATTACAGCCAAAAAGACGAATAAAAATAGTAGGATAGCCTGCTCTAACGCCTTCCCCTTCGATACTCTTAAAAATTTCATTTACTAACAATATTAGTCCTCCTCGTAGCAAGCTATATTTCCGTTGCTTTCCTGCACAGTTACTTTGTAACAAAACGGAACATTGTCACAAATCAACTTAGCTATGTTTTCTGCTGTTGGGTTAATTCTTATGAACTCCCCACCAACTGCCTTGCCGGGCATTAGTTCATTCAAATACTTGTGGTCAAAATGGTCAGAAACATTTCGCTTGATTTCCGCAAAGTCAACAACCATACCATTATGGTCAAGACTTGCCGATTTGCAAAAGACAGTAACAATCCAATTGTGACCGTGCATATTACTGCACTTGCTTTCATAATCCAATTTAAGTTTGTGTGCCCCAGCAATCTCTAAGGTCTTTTGAATATAATACATTTGATTTCCCCCTTGTGTCATTTTTCTCTTACATATAATATATTGAAAAATTCGTCATTCCTTAAAACAAAGCCTTCAAAACATCATTAAAATTTTCAGGCCCTTCGTACTGATAAGCTTGGGCAATTTGATATGTGTATGCCATATTAAATTCAGACCGAACAACAAAATCACCTGCCAATTCATCTAGGTTGAAACCCAGCTTCTCAATCTCAGCCATTACAATATCCTGTTCGTGTTTAGTCTTGTATCGCAAATTCTCGCCTTTTACATTGCCGGAGCTTACATTAACCGGACCAAAGGGGGTAAGAATAAAGCCGTATATTGCGTACTGTAAATGCGAGGTGCTGTCTGCACTAAAGAATGGAAACTTCTTTAGTGTACTTAATACTGTCATACCCAGACAATGTACTTTTATATCAGGGTTAGAGCTTGCATGGATTGTTTTGAATATAGTATCAAAATAATCCTCTTGTTTCTTTGTTGACACACCGTGTCTACCGCCTATGCACATATATGGTATACCTGTACCATCTTCAAACTTAAACTCCAACATCTGCTTTAGATATTCAAGTTTCTCACCGAAATGAAAAACAGGCAAAAGCTTCTTAGGCTCGTCTAACCGCTCTATCATATATAGATAATTTTTCCAACTGTATTCAGCGGAGTCTTTTGCAGTTTCGTGATTAAGTATTGGAAAAGGAATTTTGTCTAACTCAATCCAATACTCAATCGTAGGGTGAGCATTGATATACGCAATATACTCGTCTATATCAATCTTTTTACCGCTATGGGCAACAGAGAAAGCACCGCTGTCAATTAACAGCGGGCCTCTGTCAGGTTGCTCTAAAAAGTATTCAATTTCCTTTTTATCCCCTGCGAAAGATAGTAGCCTCGGTGCTTTCATTTTGAATATCTGTTTATCCCCTTTATGTACCTTCCCGGCGTAAAAAAGATTAAACATTGTACCCCTCCGATATTAACTCAGTAAGCATCCGATTAATTGAGTTTGCCCAGTACTTCAAGTTTGGGTAGCCTTCCAATGGTTGCGGAATATCCCCAGTAAGCACCCCTTTCAACATCAATTTGAGTTCTTCAAAGGTGTCATACCGCCACTCATATGGTACGGTCTCTTTATAGCTTAGACGATTAGGCACAAGTGCGATATTGCCCAAAGCCATTGCCTCCAATGTTGAATACCCAAAAGTTTCCTGCCCAGCAAAAGATAGCATTATCTTGGATTTTGCCAGTAGCCTAAAGTATTCGTCACGAGTTGTTGTGTCCTTCATTGTATAGATGAATTTGAAGTTAGAAAGCTCTGGCATTTTTGCTATTTCATCAAAAAGCCACGGCTGCTTCTCAGGCACTATCCTATGTGGGAATACAACCAAATTTTCTTTTTCAGTTACAGGGAACCGCTTTCTTAGTTCTTCTGCGTAGAACGGCAATCCGGTAACTTTTATTTTGTCCTTACAACAAATAGGTGTGTTCTCCATTATTAGATGTTTGTGAAATGCTGTGGCAACAAATATCATATCAAATTCGTTAAACCAACAACGCTCTAACGCCGCACCCCAACTACGCATTCCGTTCTGACAAGTAAAGTCGTATTGGTCATAAGTTCCTGCATGAAGAACCCCTACAATCTTGAAGTCTATCTTAGTCATATTCCTAATATAGAATAAGCTCTCAATGCCCGGAAACCACAAATCCGAGAAGAATATTACATCGTTATTCTTTATTCTTCCGCTGTTAATTCTATGAATTATTTTGGATAGCTGGGAAAGTTTATAGATGTGTGTTCCGCAAGCGTCAAGCACACAGCCTGGTTGCAAAACAGAAGTTGTTTGGTCTCCTAAGATAGTTTCTGACACAATCCCCCTATCTTTGAAAGCTCGCTCATACTGCTCAACCCAATCAGCAGTATAACGGGTTTCGTATGGTTCTATCGGTATATGAAACAGCATTTTCTATTCCCCCAGTCATTGTTTTTTCTCTCCTTGATAATCACTAAATATCAATTGGTCCTCTTTGTACATACCGTCTGCCACTTCTGTGATAGAATTGCTTGTTTCCGATGTGAACTCCGTGAAGAAACATTCTTTCCCAGTATCTACCTTATAAGTTAGTTTGTTCATCAGAATATCAGCAGGAACATCAATTTCCGGTATATCAGTTCGGACTATCATTTCAAAATCGTTACGGTCCATCATGAATCGGAAGTCCGCAGTTTTGAACCACATATTCGGCTCAGTAGTTTCTAACGCTATGCTGATTCCTGCATTTCTGCAAGTGGACAACAATCGTTCAAACGCAGAAGGTTTAATAAAGATTACCTCAACTTTGCCAGCTCCGAAGTATATGCGTTCCACTATGCCGTTATAAGTAGCCCCGCGGTCATTGTATGGGGTTTCAAGCAAGTTGGTGATAAACATACAAGCTTTATCCTCTAACCTAGCACTTTCAACGAACAATGTAGTTTCACCTATATGTTTTGAGCCTTCTTTTTCTTCCCCAATCCATATTCTCATAGCTCGCTACCATTTAGGTGGAAAATCGCACCGTTCTCTCCATCTTCATTTACTTCAACCGTAATATTTCTTGCTCGCTCAAACCCACTGTTATCAATTAACCAACCGTATTTCTTAGACAGAGCCTGAGCTAACTGCTTAGCTAATCTTTCGCAAGATTTTACTTCTGGACTTATTGCACACCGAATAACTGCACACAGTTTTTCCACTTCTCTTTTGACTAAAATAAATTCAAGCTCCCTATCTAAATGCCCTACTTCGATTGTTGCTTTTACATGGAACATATGTCTGTGCGGAGTTCTTAGAAACGCAACAGCTTCTGGAGCGTCGGGGTAACAATGCACATCCTCAAACTGTGTAGTTACATAAATAAATGTTTTCATATTTCTCTCCTTTTATGTCTTGACTTGTGATTTTTTCTCTCTAAATAATATATTGAAAAAATCACAAGTCCTTAAACTTTATACTATTTTTATTTCTTCCCCATACCATCTGTCTGTGATTTCTATGTCACATTTACTCGGTATGCTTAATTCTTTTGCCGCCGCAATCATCAAGCTTCTGAACAATTCAGATGCCTCTTCAAGATTTTCTATCGGGCATTCACCAATAAGTTCGTCGTGGACCGGTAATAGTAGACGGAAACCTAACTCTCTTAGTCTTGTATTTCTACCTATCAACAGCATAGCAATCTTTGTTTGGTCAGCCGCGGAACCTTGTACTCTGCTATTAACACATTGACGAACAGCCTCAGCTATCTTCCCAGTGTTATCTATAATCAGAATGCCTTCCCGTTCTTTTGCTTGCCAAATAATCCTTTTGCGTTCATCTTGCCCTCTTGCCTTGTTCATCTTGCTGGTATAAAGACGAACCATCTGAGGGTCAACTTCTACCTGTGTCATATCGGTATCAAAGAACGGGTCAAAGTTTTCAACCTTTTTAGCGTCAGTATACATAAACACATACGGTTCAAGATTGATATTTGGCAATCTTCTCTTTCTTCCCCAGAAAGTTTCAACATATCCTCTTTCTCTCGCAGATTTTTCACTTTCTTCCATAAGCTTTTTAAGCCCGGGGAACTCTTTCATAATCCTGTCATAAATCTTCTGAGCTTTTTCTACGGAGATATTCAAGTCTTTTGCAATCGCAGGTATGCCTTTTCCGTAAGCAACACCTAAAACAATCGCTTTTGCAATACTTCTACGCTCTTTGCCCTCAGGGTTCTTAGAACCATCAGCTCTGAACTCCAAACATTCATCATAAGTAGTATCAAAAGCTATCGCCGCAATCTCAACATACAAGTCCTTGCCGTCTAAATAAGCCTGTATCATCTGCTTATCCTGTGACAAGTGAGCCATCAATCTCGGTTCCTGTGCTGAATAGTCAGATGAAATCATAGCATAGCCTTCGGTAGCCATAAACATCTTACGAATGTCCTTATTATGTGACGGAATATTCTGCATATTAGGCTCGCTACTACTGAAACGCCCAGTATCTGTGCCGTTCTGATTGAAGTTTGCATGAACCCTTTTCGTTTTAGGGTTTGCGATATTCGGCATTTTATCTATATAGGTACTTAACAGTTTCTTAATGCCCCGATATTCAAGCAGACACTTAGCAAGAGGAATGTCAATTTTAGACATAATTTCCTCAGCTGTTCCTCGAGGGTTTTTCTTATCTACAGCTTCAACCCCAATAATGTCATAGAACAGAATTGCTATTTGTGTCGGGCTTGAAATATTGATAGGTTCAGAAAGCTTACAAGCATAACCTTGTTTATCTCTGTAAGCTTGTATCTGCTTTTCATAGGAACAAGTTAATGCGACAAACTCTGCTTCCTTATCATCAAGTTTCTTATGATATTCCTCTGAAAGTTTATAGGCGTACTCATAATCAAGAGCAACCCCATTATCTTCCATTTCGGCAACATACGGAACCAGCGGCATTTCAATATCCCAAAAAACTTTTGACACCTTTTCAAGTGATTGCTCTTTGCACTCTACTGTTCCCGGGGTCAAAAAGGGAAGTTGAAACTTGAATAGCTCATAGGTTATGATAGCGTCGTGTGCCGCATAAATATACCCAACATTTACTGGTACTAATGCAAAAGATATTCCTTTAAACAAGCTATCAAAACGGAAAGCGTCACCTTCGCCTTTCATAACATACTTTTTATACAACGCTTTCAGATTAGCCTCGGGCTCATTCTCATTCAACATTCTGCTTGCAATAAAACCACAGTAATACGGTGTAATCTTAACGCCGACTTGATGCCAAATAACCCGGGCATCAAACTTGGCGTTAAACAGAATAAATTTTACTTTATTATCTTCCAATCGTTGTAACTGTGCCTTTGCACCCTCGACCGGCATTTGATTATTTGCTTCTTCTAAGGTAATGTAACTTTTGTGGTGTAGCGGGACATACACCGCTTTCTGCCCTGGGGTGTACAAACTGAAACCGACAATATCGTCACGCATTGGGTCAAGTCCTGTTGTTTCTGTATCTATTGCGACTTCCCCATTATCAATACAGGCATCAACATATTTAGCTAAGGCTTCTTCATCGCGGATAACTAAATAATCATTTTCATATTGCCCTAAGTTCTGATTGACGAGTGCGGTTATAGTTGAAATCTGCCCCATCACCCCGTTGCCGCCTCGCACACTAACCGTGGTCTTCGGCTTGGGTTGATTTACCTTTTTTATTAGGGACAAATCTCCCGCTTTGGAATTCCGCTGCGGGAGATTAAATAAGTTGTTCAATTAGAATGCCTGCCTGCGTGTTCTTGGTGTTTCATCTTCTGCCGGTACTGCTCGTCTCCGCGGAGTGTCACCGGCTGTATTTGTCGCACCTCTTTGTTGCCCTTCAACTGGGAAAAATCCGCTTTTAACATAAAACTCCAATTCATCAAAAGTCTTGTCAAGAATAATGCTACCCAACGGATTAACAGTTTCCGGTAAATCTTCCAATTTTGTGTCATCTACCGAAATTGGGAACGGTTGATATGTTGTGTTTTTGTCACCAGCTTTACCATTACGCTCAATCTCAATTACTGCACCAACAAGCGGATTGTAACGAGTGAACAACCCAGAAATCCATTGACCGAAGCCACGACCTCTTTCCCAAACTCTTACGATTTGGTCCTTAATGTCATAAACCTGAACAAAGAATTTTACCTGTATCTTAGACTTCGCCGCACATAACGGGCAGTTGTCAATTGGCTCATTATAAGTTCTCAAACAATTAACATACCGCCTCTTTCCGTCAACCTCAATTTCGTGTAGTGCATAACCTGAAAGGTCAGCAGATGTATCATACATAAATCTGACCTGTGCAACATCCTTGTCATTCTTCAATGCAAAAAAGTTGCTACCACCACTACCATAATTCTCGACTTCATTCATACCAATTTGTGCCATGTTTGTCATTCCTCCGTTTTGTGTTTTTATTAAAGTCAGCTTTCGCTGGAACTTTCATCTTATCTTTACTCTTAGCTGTTTCCTTATATTTGTCAAAGTCATTTGGCTTACGCCTAAAGTTTCTGCAATCTCTAAACTGGAATAACGGTTTATTACTAAATAACAAAACTGTTTTTCTCTCGGTGTTAGATTGCTGTCTGTTTCTATATTTAACCACATATCATCAATAGTGGGGGCAGGGGTGTCAAACCCAAGCTCTACTGCTTTGTCAAGACTATCGGTGTACATATGTACTTTTCGTTTTTGCATTGTCAAAGCAACGGTTTCTTCTTTAAATTTATTTCTTAGGACTGCCCCATAATAAGTAGAAAACTTTCCGTTTTCTTCCGCTTTAAATGTTCGTAGGCAATACTCTAATTTTTCTACTGACCAACTAGCAATATCTTCCGCTGTTAACCCGTAATATTCATGGGATATTGTTACCGCTAATTTAAAAACCTTGTAAAAAATAGTTGCAAAAATTGTATGGTTGAGTGTAGCTTGATACTCTACTGCAAGCCTCTCTACCGGCTCATTGAGTTTCTCTGGAACTACATAGCGTCTAAACATCTTTACCGTATTATACACAATATCAACCCCATTTATGTTTTTTGTCGTTTTACTTTACACTAATATTATATAACATAAATGAAGATAATACAAGCGAAATTTAGAAATATTTTTTTAAGTTTATAAATTCCTCATACGATAAATCGTTTATATCTTTTCCCTTATCTTCAATCACAACCTCAGTTATAATCTTGTATTTGCCCAAAGCTTTTTTAAATCTTTCCGAAGCTTTTCTACCTGCGGAGTCTGGGTCAAAAGCTAAGATGTAGTTTCTAACCGGTAACCTTTTTAGCTGCTCATATTGAAAATCAGTTCCTGTCCCCAACAAGGCTACTGCACATTTTCCGTAAACATAGCAAGTCAGAGCATTTATTACGGATTCACAAATATAAACCTCTTTGGCATCTTTCGGCAGTTCATACAACCCGTATACGGGCTTATTAACACCTTCGGGGTAATGAAACAGTTTTTGGTGTATTGCTCTGCGAACAAAAAAGAGTGTTCTTCCTTGTTCGTCACGAACTGGGAAAGTTATGCAAGGAATACGAACATCTTTCAGCATAAAATCCTTATCATAGCCCACATCGAACTTCTCTATGATTTCATCAGTAAGTTTCCGCTTATACATATAGCTGTGTATGTATCTGTATCTGTTTAGTTCGTATTCGCTAATGTATTCGTATGCACAAGCTTCTTGCCCCAGCTTACGAGCGAAATTTAGAGCAAGGTCTTTTCTGTATTCAACAGAAATAGTCAAAAAATTCTTAACTAACCATTCCCTCCCGTAATTTCCTATATCATCATACCCAAAACAGTGGCTAATCATTTCTTCTATTGTAGCAGAGTAACCACAAGTGAAACAATGCACTAACCCGGTATTGTGAGGGTCTTTTGGGTTTTCTGTAAGCAATCCACACGAAGGTCTTCGCTCTTGCCCGTCTTTATGAATAGGGCAACTGAACTGAATATTATTAACACCTATTTTAAATTCAGCAAATCGCTCTATTCCGTTTGCGTGTAGTTGAGCCTTTAGTTCTTGTAACACCTCGAAAGGCGTTGCAAGAACTGGCAGATTATTTACGAATAGCACTTTACTATCTCCTTAATACAACGCTCACAGTAATACTGACCTTTTACTTTACGCAGCGGGCCGTGGGACCTTCGGCATACTTTACAGACAACCGTTTCTGTTTGAATTGGGTTAAACATTTTTTTGCTCATTAAAACACATCCGTTCCGTCTGTAAATGTTTTTCGTGCTTCCTTTATTTTCTCTTGTTTCATTTCTTCTGGAGCAGAATCGTCCTCAGCTGGAATATAACTAAATATGCCGTTATCAATATCCCAAAAATAAGTGAGCTTTCCGTTTGTCGCTCCGTCCCTGTTCTTCTTTATCCCAAATTCTATCCCTGCACCACTTTGTCGCAAAGCAATTACCTTTGTAGCGTTCTGTGCAACACCGTCACTATCCCGAATATCTTCAAGTTCCGGCGTGCCACTTTCCCCTTCTTGCCTCACACCATTTCTGTTTGATTGGATTACAACAAGAATAGGTATACCTAACTCTAAACTCAATGACGATAAGTCCTCGCTTATGTTTGTTAGGCTTGTAGTTTTGTTGTCACCTTTCTTGTGTCGTTCATCTGACAGATATGTTATACCGTCTACCCCGAGAATATCAAGTTTGTTTTCTAAAACAAATGTCCGAAGTTTTGACACAGTGACTTTGTTCCCAAACTCTCTAGGGGTAGCTACCACAAAAGGCTTCTCTTCCTGCTTCAGCATTTCAATATAGCCCGAGTAGTTCTCTACAGGCTTACCTCGTAGTAATGCGGTATTAGAGAAGTTCTTCAATGCGGTGTCAAATCTGTACCCTATCTTTACTGCTGACATCTCTGGACTAATATATCCCACTCTATACCCGATTGACCAGGCGTGGCAGAGTGATTTTGTAAGCACCCACGACTTACCTTGCCCCGTTCGTGCGAAGAATACAACAAACTCTTCACCTCTTGCCCACCCATTTATTATATCGTCAAGCTCTCTGAACCCAGTTGTTATGAACCACGGCTTTTCTGCGTTCAGCTTTTCCTCGTAGACCTTCAACCGTTCCTCTGCTTGTGTAATAATATTTGTGCCAACATTACCAGTTCTAGGCTGGAGTGTTTCCATTTGTGAGCGTAGATAGTCTACTGCGGCGACGGAATCTGTTTTCAACAACTCTGCAACTTTCTGCACGACCGTTACTGATTGATAATACAGATGTTCCTCAAACAATGTGTCGAGCAGATATTTGTCAGACTCCGTAACCTCGACAATAGGAAACTCAGGAAAGCTTGATATAAATGTTTCTTTGTTTGGAACATTGCCATATGTTTTCCAATGGTCATAGATAAAGTTAAACTCTTTCTCATACCCCATAAAGTGTTCTTCAGCAAGACTATTTTTAGTTATTAGTGTAATATCTTGGGTAGCGACAACCTTGTTTAACAACTGTATCGTTATCATCGGGCACCTCGCTTATCTATCCCGACTAATTCAATTCGTCTACTTTCGTTATACACCCTACTAGCAAGACGATTTCCTAATGCTGTGAAAATGCTGTTGTCTACTAAATTACCTGTGTAAATATTTGCTTTGCCCGCAAAAATACGCTGGTCAATATAAGTAAGCAGGTTAGCGTGGTCATAATCTGACAGCTTAGTTGCGGCAATATCGTCCCATATTACAACATCTACACCGACTATTCTTGCTCTCAGCGTTTCAAACTCATGGTCACTATTCGAGATACCATCCCGTATCTTGAATAAGAAGGTGGGCACATTAACAAATATTCCCCTAACCCGAAATCCATTACCTGCCCATATTTCATTAAAGTATTGTTGTAACAACTTGACCGCCCATGATGTTTTCCCATTACCAAAGTTCTTACTGCAAATATAAAGGTTGTGACCATCTTCAACAAAACCAACAATCCCTTTCTTTATTTCCTGCAACTCAACAAACGCTTGATAATCTTGTTCTGGCGGAATTAATAATTGCTTGTACTGACGGTTCTTAGGTAAACCGCTTGTACTCATAAGAAAGTGCATTTCCATATACCGTATGCAACTATCTTTACATATCGGGCTATTGTACTTATCGCACACATCCTTGTACCAGCAATTTTTCCGATTGAATGTGTATTCGTACATTAAGAAAGCTCCCAGGCTCTGCCGTACATACTTGATATAGTCTTTGAGTAGCCTGCTCGTCTTGCCTTAAGCATTTTGATGAAGTCAAATATTTCTTCTTTGCTTTCCGCAATCCAATAACCACCACCGCTTGTTTCTTTACTGCATATAGGGTGATGTTTACGAAGGCTTGATATTACAACCTTTAGTTCCCGTGGCTTAAGTTGTGTCTGAAAACACAGCTCCCTTTGCGGTATTGCATTGTTTCTGCCTTTGGGAATGTGACTCAAAACTCGTTCCTTAAGTAAATCAAAGTAATCCCGGTTCTCTGTCATAAACAACTCTCCCCTTATCGTGTTAAATAATCAAATAGCACTGGGCCTAATACTTTAGATAATTCTTGACGGAAAATAACAATTAATTCTCGCATCTGCGGATGAGCGGCAGGGGAACCTCGCATTATGATAAAATGTCGCCATTCCCTTAAATTAGCTGTCATAATTATATCTGTTTTTAACGAGTTCGGCAAGACAGCTCTCGCTTCCTGAGCAGTACAACCGTCTTGTAGCATATTGAAATATTCGGTTTCAGCACAAGCCATTGCAATCTCCCAATGCTTATATGCGTCCGTACCTTCTGTTAAATAGAATGGCTTGATGACAGTTATCTCACTACCGAAATCTTCTTTAGCGTAATTGCAATATCGGGTGCTTTCTTGCGAATAGCTTGCAAGACGGTGACGGACAATCTCGTGAGATACACCTCTGTCACAGATAAACCTTACAGTAAACGAGAAGTGCTCCATAACGCTTTCGTGTCTATTCAAAGTAAGCCTTCTTATGAAATCCGCGGCACTATCTGCTGTAATTCGCCCTTCAGACTTATAGCAGTTTCTTCCGCACAGCTCTAATTTCTTTAGGATTGCGTCATTGTCCAGTTTATCAATTATCTCTACACTCGGGTTCACTATTAACATTTGTTCTCTCCTTTGAATATTCATTTAGTTCTGGGTGCATAGAACAAGTGGCGATTGCACAGATTAAGTTCCACAAGACAGCTCGGTCGTGTCTTTCATTATTGTCCATTCTAATCCATTTTACATAGTGACGAAGAGCCGAATTAACGAAAGCTTGTAGTGGTATTCCTTTTTCCCAATTACGCTCACCATACTTCTTTGTGCCTTCTTCAAAATGGATACTTACTTCGATTGTTGCTGTTGAAAAATCACCGCCGAATACATTTTCAATCGCACATTGTAAAGCACGATATAACCCTTCTTTATAGCCTGTTTGCATAAATTCATCAATACCTAAAAAGAAATCTCTGTGTACATCGGAGAATAAATTCGCAATTACTTTTAACGGGAGCAAATCCATTCTTCCTTTACCTTCTTGAATATCACGAACAGCCCCAGTTGAAAATTCTGTTCGTGAACCACTATCTTCAATCACATTTAAGCACCTCTCTCTTTTCGTTTTTATTCTACATAATAATATATTGAATATTTTTGCATTCCTTAAAACTTAATTAAATTTCCGTGTTCATCTTTTGCTAAAACTTCTTGGACTTCTTTAACTGATTTTACTTCCCTGCCTGCTGTGTTGTCAAATGATGGTCGGGAAAAAGCTTGCTGTCTGTTCTTTTCCCAAGGTGCAATAATTTGTAGATAGCCTCCTGCGATAGCCCCTGTTACTTTTTCGATTGCTAAATCAATATTGCCTTTCGTGTATGCTTTCAAATCATCTAAAATAATTTTCCACTGATTGGGCTGTAATCCTTTTTTCAACCGTATACTAAAGTACTCAAAGAGCTTATCCTTTAAATCCTCGTTTTGTGTAAAAGCACTAATCATAGCTTTCATTGTTACTATATCTTTAGCCTTGCTTTCTTTTTTAGTTTTAGTTACCGGGAATAAATTTTGGGTAAAATCTTCTTTGTTATTAGTCTTTGTTATATGCTTTGCTATATCCTCACTGGATTCAAGTATACCCCTACTTGTTTTCAGTGATACCCCCCCACTGTTTTCAAGTATACCCCCCACTGTTTTCAAGTATACCCCCTCGACAGGTACTAACCTTAAAATGCGTTTGTCTATTTCCATTGTTCCTTGCTTATATACTAATGTTATACTAACTAACTTCTTTTCTACTAAGGAACTAATTATTGCACTAACCCTATTTTTAGACAGCCCAAAAAACTCTGCAAAGTAAGCGTTGCTTGCAAAACATCCGTCCTCATTGTCTAAACTACTTATTTCAGCCAACATTACTTTTTCTTGGATTGTAAGTTCTTTAGCTAACCATAAATCTCGCGGAATCCATATTCCCTTGAAAGCTCTTTCTTGCATTTCGTTCTCCTCGTTTCGTCTAAAGATATTAAAAGGTACAAGCGAGTTCGTGGCTCAATCTTGTACCTTTTTGTAGTAATTATTAGTTTATTTTAGAACTCTACCACGAATAGAAGTCCTTGGCTAAAGTATAATCATATAAGCAAACTAAATCAACGGCTTTTCTTCATCATATCCATTGCTAATTCTACTTGCTTATCTACCTCAGCATTAACGGTGTCCCAAAGCTGTTCTCTTTCATGGACTAAATCTTCCTCAGAAAGAATACTCGGAACAGCCCTTTCTTCTATGTACTCAAAAGTAAAGAAGTTATCCTTGAGTTTTATGGACAGCCTGCTATGGGCTTCAATTTTAGTTGTTGTGGCAAAGTGTGTGTCAGGCGGGAGTTCTGGTCTACCTACGCTTGGCTCTTCACCTTCGTAGCACGGTTCGTTTTTCGGGTCGGTCATAAAATTTGTCATTACTACTCACCTTTCTTTTTCTTCAATATACGAAGTGTGGTTATAATTTTAGTTTCTTTAGCGGGCATAACGGCCGTGGCGTCAATCTCTTTATTGTAGATTGCATTTTCAAGGGCGTCCATATCAACATATTCTTTCTTTTTTATGATGCCTTTTACTCCTAATGCCTTGAGTATTTCAATAAGCCGCGGCTCGTTGAAGCTTTCTCTTTTACTTTCAGAGACCGCAGCTACCCAATCCCCGGCGATAAAGCGGTCAGTTTTTAACTGCCCCATATAATCTTTGATTTTAGCGTTTTCGCTCTCGGCAATTTCCTCTAAATCTTTAAGCTCGGTCTTGTGTTCTTTGTACGAAGGAATAAGCTCCATCAAGTTGTCTTTCAAACTTTGTAGGATTGCTTCTGCCTTAGTGTTCATATTTCTGCCCCCTTTTAGTTTTTCTTACTCATATAATATATTGAAATTTATGAATTTCCTTAAACATCTTTCTTCTTTTTACGCTTGCCCCAAAAATTAACTGTATAAGCTCCCATTACACCTTTCTTACCGTGGGGTAGCCATTTTTTGAAAGCTACTATCTTTGGCAAATCTTCTACTTTCCAATATCTTGTTTGTCTTGGCCCGCAACTTTCAAACATCGGCAGTTCTGGGGTGTCTGCTGGTTTGTCAAAACCGCCGTAGTACCATTTGTACCAAATATTGATTGTCGGAACAGACACATCTAAATACTGGCTAAGTTTAATCGCATTAATATATTTTTCTGATTGGAATTTACTCATTATTTTTCTCTCCTTTAAGTGTAACATCTGCGGTTAAATATTCATCCACTAATGTCATACTAATAATAGATATAAACCCGTGTTTATTAGACAACTTTTTTACGAGGTCATCAGAATCCTTTAGATTGAAGCTACCCTTTGCTTCGACAAACAGACTTCCTACACCCCCGCCTGTTTTGAATGTTACTAAATATAGTTTTGTTTTAGTTCCCATTGTATATAACCTCCTCAATTCTTGTAATGTTGCCCTGTAACCCTAAATGTGACACATCACCAGTTCTTAATACTTTGTTTGAGAGTTTATCCTCGTCTACGATAAATTCAACGATATTGCCCGATATGCTGGCGTATTGATTGTGTGTATCAGTATGTATGTCTTGCTTAATGTCCCCAACTATTACGCTAATCTCTCGCGAATTATCTAAGGTCAATATGAACTCTTTGCCCACTTTGTGCGAATAATATGTTCCCATCGCTACAATATACTTGTTATTGAACTTTCTTAGCCCATTTTCATCAGTTGTTGCCAATCTTTGCAGAGCATATTGTTTCGAGGTTTCATCTGTTATCGTTCTGTAATCCATAAAAGTTTTAAAACTGCCCTTTGTTGCTTTTGGCAATTCATAATCAATGTAGTTTTGTCGGTTACCGGCATAGATAACCTTAACTTGGGGGTTCTCAGCTTTTGGGGAAGTAAAAGTATAAGGTACAAATAGTTCTACAATTACCCCTATAACCACAATCAACGGCAATAAAAGTTTACCTTGCTTATCCATTAAATCATCTCCTTAGCTTAACAGATAGTCAATCATCTGTGCTTTATTTTGGATTGTCTTGCCATCTACTAACATATCAGCCATTGCACCTTTTTGATAAACAAGTTCCTCTATGCGTTCATCAATCGTATCCTTACAGACAAGCGTAACAATGTTTACCGTTGAAGTTGTACCGATACGATGGGCACGGTCTTCTGCTTGTTCTTTATTAGCCCTGTTCCATGGGCTGTCTAAGAAGATAACTGTTGTTCCTGCTGTTAGTGTAAGGCCTGTACCCATAGCCCCGATAGTGCCTATGATACATTTGCACTCGGTTGTGTACATAAATTTGTCCTGCTCTGCCACTCTATCTTTAGTTTCACCCGTAATGATTGCCGGGCTGTACTTAGCTAATCGGGCATACGCCCTATTTGTCATTTCTGTCCAGTTACTAAAAATAATGCACTTCTCGTCATTGGCAACAAGTTCCTCTACAATTTCTTCAAGCCTGTCAAGCTTTGCACTCTCATTAACCGCTGTGCTAAGGATATCAGTGCTTGCTGTTGCCTGTCTTAACCGAATAAGTTGGGCCAACGGGTTAGGGCTGACAGCAATTTTATCAATATTAGCTCGGATTTCTTCGGACACTTCTTTATATATTTTTTCCTGAGATTTGGACATTTCAACATATTCAGTTGTGTGTAGTTTTTCTGGTAAATCAAGTACATCTTTTTTCAATCTCCTAAGCATAATGTCGTTAAGATTAGATTGAAGCTGGTCTAAATTACGATAGCCAACAATTTCATATCCCCCAAACCCGCCCATTACACAGTAGTGGTTTCTAAAAGAGTAGAAAGTGTTGCTTTCATAGCCAAGCCATTTAAGCACAATGTACAAATCCATCGGATTGTTCATCAAAGGAGTGCCTGACAGAGCTATCTTTGTTTCTCCCCTTACCTTCAAAAGTGCTTTACCTTGCTGTGAGGTTGGGTTTTTGCACTTGTGAATTTCGTCCATTATAACCATATTGATATTGCCTAAACTAATTTGTTTTTGGATAGCAGCTACCATCTGCTCGCTTCTGAGGCTTTCAACATTCGTGATTAAGAAATAAGCGTCCGGCAGATTAACAATATCAAAGATTTTATCTTCGGTACTTTTTATTACTTTTCTGCCCTTACGATTAATTCTTGAACCTAAAATCTTGCATTTTTCATTGGAATGCGTCGCAACTTCGCTCTCCCAGTTCCATTTTAGCCCATTAACGCCGCATATAATCAAACAATGCTTGTAGCCATACATTTGTTTCCTTGCAACTGCTATGTCAATAGATTGTTTAGTTTTGCCTAATCCTTGCTCGTCCCCTAACAAAAATCTGTCTTTCTTCAAGCCGTATTCAAAGCCCTCAACCTGATGTTGAAACGGGTTCGTCTTGAATTGAAAACTTTCTGGGGCGATTGTTTTGACAGCTGACCTTGTTTGTTCACCTAAAATAGTTACTTCGTATTTATCAAAGCAGTTCAAGAGTTTTCCCAAGCGTCTTACTGGTATAACCCAACATTTCTCTTTGGCGTCCCATTTTCTGTTTGGCTGTCCTCTGAGAATGTTGACTATATCCATATTAAAGTCAAATTTGACTAAGGCATCTTCACCTGTGACTCTAATAGTAATCATTTTCGTTTCCCCTTTCGTGTCGTTTTTCTTCTTGTATTCATTATATAACGAATTGTTGCAAATGTCAACAAAAAAAGAGCAACCGATTAAGTTGCTCTTTTGTGCTGTTACAGCAGTTCTGGATTACTATAAATATCCCCGACTATATCAATGTTTGTGTTCATCAGAAATTCAAGAGGTCGAGTGTTATTGTCGAATATAGCTCTGCCCTGAAATGTTGGTTTATGAACGAAACGCATTTCAAAACGGGATTTGTCTGCGTTGAACTCAATCACCGCATTGTAATTTTCAAACGGGTAAATATTAGCTATAATAATATCACCCTCATACACAGTAACCGCATTTTTTCCTAATATCCCCACTATTTGGGATAAGGTGCTATCATCAACCGCTGTCTTGGGAAAGTCTTGGTCATCAAACCCTTGTGCGAGATCCGCAGAATAGTCTGCCAGATTTGCACTTACAATGTAGCTGTTATAAGTTATCGGGTCAAGAACTGGGGTTACTGGCATCTTGACAGGATAGCCGTATACCCAAGTCCCACCAGATATTGCTTTTGCTCGGAATGTCCGCATATTACCCTCCTATTTCATAACATATGCAATACCTAAAAGTATTATCTCCAAGTTTTTGAGTTTATTTTGGCGTTCCAAGCTTTTTATCCTCGCTTTGGTCTCCTTCTCGTACTTTTCTAATAATAGATTGGCATTGTTCAATTTCTCGTCGGTTTTCTTCAAGGATACTCTGACAACTTCTGTTTCTTTCCTGGATTCTTGCAATAAGGTCTGCGTTGTGGCTATTAATCCTTTCGAGTTCTCTAAGGATATCCTCACTTCGTCCAATTCGCTGTTCGATATTTCCAAGGCTTGTATCACTGCGGTCAAGCTCTGATTTGCTTTCCCCAAGCTCTGTTCGTATTGAATTAGCTGTGTTTCCGTTATCTGGTATACTCTCTCCGCTGAACACGAGGAAGTAAGCACTGGCAAGGATTGCAAAACAAACAACATACAAAAGGTACTTATAACTTTTAGCCACATTGTGTCACCGTCTTTCTTAGAAGATTACCGCTTTAACTATGAACCCGATAATAAACGAAATTGCACATCCAACATAAAAAGTAGTTTTGGCAAATTTGTTTTTCGCTAAAACTTCTAATTCCTCAACTTTTGCTTGAAATTCATCTTTAGTCATAGTATCACCTCGCTTCTTTTCTTAACTCTGCACTATTATATATGAAAGAAACACTTAAACCGGCTAAATCTCACGCAAATTCTTGTTTTAATCTGGGGTAAGTTTGCTGTCTAAGTGTTTCTTCATACAGTTTAATTAGCCCAGCATAGAAGAAAGATAGTAAAGAGCTTTCCCGCGAATAACAACTCCGCCCTCTCGCATTTCCCCGTCAAAGTCAGGGAGATACCATAAATCCCAACGAGTTTCGGGGTCGCCGCTGTGCGGGCCGTACCCATCTTCCGTAGCGGCTTCACAATGCGTCATAAAATTCTCCGGATTGATTTCAAGTCCGAGAGCTTTGCTTAGCACCGCAACAACCTTAGCCATGGTTTCAATTTGCTCTTTCGTCGGGGGATAGTCACCGAAGTCTGTGTTGTATCCTTCATTTGCAATTGCACCATAACAACAACAGATAGATACACCAACAGCGTCAGAATTTCTTTGCCAAGTGTGTGCTAACAAGTCACACAAATCAATGGTGCTCATAACAATTTTACCGTCACCTGTGATGTTTATGTGATAGCTTGGGAAAGTAGATTGATATTTACCCGCTGTCCAGTGCAAATAAACTTTCTTTATTGCTCCGCACGCACCATTTGCATATTCTTCAAGCTGTTCTAATGTTACCTCTTTCACTTAGTTTCCTCCTTTTCAAGAGTATCTGGGATACCGTTTCTGTCTTTGTCCACCAGATAAGTGGCTAAAAATGCAATAACGGTCGTAGTACCGGCAGAAGTTTTTGTAAAAGTGTCTAACATAACAAGGTCAGGTTTGCCTGTCGTTTTCCAATCGTCAATCCAGGCAATGATAAAAAGCAAAGGCAACGATAAATATAGCGTTGCAAAAACAATTATTACCCACAAAGGCAGTTTAGCTTTGCCAACTTTCGGCAAGTTGCTCACAACTAATTTTAATAACCCTTCGATTTTAGCTATCATTTGCAATTTTCTCCAATACTTCTAATCGGTGCGAAATTGCGTCATTTGCAAGTTCCAGCTTAATAAATCTTGCATCCGAAGCCCTTGACTCTTCCTCTAAGCGTTCACTTAGCTTTTTCATAACGCCTCGAACTTCGTTAACCATCTCACACAGGTTATTTATGCTTTTCTGAAAGGGTTGTATTATTACATAATTTAGTACATTACAAGCATATTGAATTATACCTAATATGCCTAGTATAACTCCAACTACTACTGCACCCACTTCCCAGCTCAATATACCACCTCTCAGACAATGTTTTTGTATATAAAAAGCACTCCCGCCAAAAAGTGCTTATTATTGATAGACAGATTATAAATCCATCTCTTTTGCCGTTACTTCTATTGTCGATACTGCTACATTTGTTTGTTCCGTTGTTACCGATGTTGTTGGGTAATAAGTAGGTACTGTGTTTACCCCTAAATTTTCTGTAACAGGAGTTGCAAGTTGATAAATCATCTTATATGGAGTATAACCTTCATAAGATGCAGTAGGCAAGACAGAAGTTAATCCTGTTAAATCTGTAATCTTACGCCAATTCTTAGTGCATAGGCCGTTAAAAGTATACTTTGCAGATAGTTCATCAGCAGTAAGATTAGTAAAATCTGCTTCTATTTGTGAGCCTGTCGGTAGTTCAAAGACGCGAATGTCTTTAACTGTAATCGAGTTTCCTGCCATTTTATAAAATAAACCAAATATAAAGGTATTAGTAGTAATTGTTGCTTTTGAATTTAAAATTAATTTATTATTTCCTACTGTTTTAGGGGCAGCGGCTGAACTAAATGCTCCTGAACCAGAAACTATTAAATCCCCTGTTGCAGTATTTGACACCACATTATAGAGTAAGCCATATTTAGCAGACGGCTTAATAGCAGTAGTCATTTTTATTGCACTAAAAGTAACTCCATCATCATAAAATGTTACACCACTAGAGGCAAAGGTATAAGTACCACTGTTGTTACTCCACTCTTCCCATGTACTAGGAGTATAAGGAACTTCTGATTTATAGTAAGGAGATGTTCCGTCGGCGTTGCACATCTGCCAGCCATAGAAATAGGCTTTAATTTCTGAACCACTAGGGGTAAAAGAGTTACACCACCCTGTATCATACATATTAGCACTTATATATAATCTTGATTGTACAGATAATGCCATACCATAATCATCAACATAACCTATATTATTATAACCCCCTATCTCTGCACTGTCATATTTATAGGTTAATGAAGCGTTATTTGATGAAGGATAATTAGGTGGTGTATACATATTCCTCTTGCCAGTTAACCCCAAACCAGCGTTTGCTCCCCAATCTAAACTCCCGTCTAATGTTATCCAGTCACTTATTCTTTTAGTTAGAACTCCTGTTCCCAAATCATATTCATTAGCAACACTACCGATTTTCCTTAGAGTGGGTAGGGTAAATTCTTGTGATTGGCTTGCATTATCAGAAACAGTTAAAGTTCCACTAGAGTCATAAACAGTCCAATGTCTTTTAGTAGCTGATAAATCAGAAGTTAACGGTGCAAAATAGGTTGTATACTCGTCAACGGTTAATGCTCCTGTGTTGGCTAACTGTTCGTCTGAATAAAGCTTGCTAGAATAATGTATGTTTGCAAAAATACCATTGGCAAATCTAAATGTACCACCCTGAGAGCCCCAAAACATTTGTTGTAATAATGCGGGGAAAACAGGATTAGTTTTTGTCGCTAGTTTATTACCTTGTATGAATAAAGCAAGCTCACTTGCTGAATACCTTACAGCAAATCTCAATTTCCCAGAAGTATAGCCAGTATCAGCTATACTTGCAACATATTGGACATTATTATCATCCCATACCCCTAACCACCACTTTGATACTTCATGCCATACAGCAAAACCATGGTTTGTACCACTTACACCTCTAAAACTTTCAAACAAACGTACTGGTTCAGTGTATGCAGTAAAATTAACCGGCAGAGTTACATCAAATCTTATTGTTCCTTCTTTTGGTATAGCACTTGCAGGGATTGTTAAACTTTCTGCTGAACGAGTTGTTGGGTGAAAGGAAGTGGGGTAGGGTTTCGCTTCAAGTTGAATGTTTGTGTACCTATAAGCACAAAGAGAACTTGCAACTGCTTGTTTTCTCATAAGTCTTAATTTTACATATGCACACCCCGCAGGAGTAGTAAAAGATAGTGTTCTAATGCCGTCCGTATATGTCAGGGAAGTACCAATTTCTCCCAAAAATATATTGCTACTGTCATAAAACAATAAGGTTTCACAAACTTGCTTATCAGACTGCAAAATAACATTTCGCAAAAAAGACAAGATATACAGGGTAGACGGCGTTACGCCAAATTTATTATCAAACTCTGTGTACCAAAAAATTTCCTTTTCCGACAATTCGATACCGTTAGTAACATTAACCTTAGTGGAAGCGGAGCCATTATCTAAAATAAGCGAAGTGTAGTTAATTAGGTTCGTTGTTCCTTCCTCAACCAGCACACCTTTATCCGCTTCAATTCTCGGTACTCCTGCATTAACTACGCTACCGTCTGATTTGTAAGCCGTACTGCTACGGGTAAAAGTTGGGGGAGTAGTTGCTATAGGCTCAAATTCAGTAACGGTGTTCCCACTAGCTTTTATTTTTGCATAATCATTATATGAATTATTAAAAGTAATGTCTGAACCAGTTTTTGTTTTCTCTGTGTAGCCAGCAATTTTTCTTGCACCTTTATATATACTGGCAGGGCCGTAGTTGCCTCTAAATAATTTACATAGTTTTTCACCTAAATAAATTGGCATTATACCACTTCCTCAAATACAAAATAGAAAGTATCAGCATCTTTGACCGCAGTTTCAAATTCTGTAGCCTCATAAGTAACCAATCTATTCCCGTTTATCTTTTGGGAGTCAACTGCATTAGTTGCATTTAACGCATGGCCTGCTTCTGCTACATAACTTACCCCAAGCTTTTTCCAATTAGCTAATATAGTTGGTTCATTGGTAGCTAAAATATAACTATCAGTAACCACGTCATTTGCAACAATAATAGCTACATCACCTTTTTGAGCGTCTAATAAAAGCATTTCAGAGGTATCAGCAACTGGGAAAGTATCATTAATAGCAATAGCAGGAATTTGAGAAGGGTTTAACTTCCCGTCAACAAGTGTTGCCACTTCATTGCCTAACATTGCAATTAAATCTGCTAAAGCTTGTTGGGCAGTTGTTTTACTTGTATCTGCCGCTTCTGCTTTTGATGTTGCAATACCTGCTTGTGTTGTTGCTACTGTTGCCTTTTCTGTTGCTATTCCAGCCTGCTCAGTTGAAATAACAGCTTTTTCTGTTGCTATTCTTGCCTGTTCCGTTGCAATGATTGCTTGTGCTGAGGCTGTTTCCTCACTATCAAATGCCTCATCAGCTTTTGTAGTAGCAATACCTGCACTAATATTCGCATTATCAGCGAAAGAGATCGCTTCACCTGCCTTAGTAATTGCAATATCCTTGCTGCCACTCGCTGAAATAGCAGAATTTTCTGCCTCTGTTGCTTTTCTGGTGGCAACGCCAGCCTTATCAATAGCAGTATTCATTGCTTGAACTGCCGCAACTACAGTTTCAATAATACCTAAATCTTCAATAGTTCCATTCATATATTCAACAGAAAGCATTCCAGTTTCCTGATTAAGAATTGTCCGCTTGATACTTTCACCTTTTGCCCCAGGAGAACTAAGATTTAACACCATATTAACTTTATTTTGAAAGGGTAATTGCATATTCATTGAGTTACATCCTCCCGTAATACAATTAATATAGTTTCAGAGCTAACAATGATACCATCCTCTGTATACTGAATGTCCATATAAGCCTGACGCTTTTGCCAATCTGCTGTTCCTGACCTAAATAAGTAGGTACCGGGAGTATCAGACTCAGTAATCGTAAAGCTTTTTAATAAGGTTTTTTCAACATCCCGTATTTCACATTTTATATTAAGGGCCTTACCTGATAAAGGTGTTCCGGCGTCGTCCGTTAAGATGCAGCTAAAATCAAAAGTATCCCCTCTTTTAATTATAATCTGTTCCATAATCTTGCCCTCCCTTCACTACAAATTAATTATAGTACGATTTGTTCCAATTCTTCTACTGTACTCGCCACTTCAACAAGAGCTTGCTTAGCCCAGCCCTCTTGCTTACATTTTCCAATATGTAGAGCAAGGTCGTCCATGAACTTCTGAACTTGTGTGGCATTCAAATAAAACACAGTTTTTATAGTGCTACCTTCAGCGAAACCTCTTACAGGTATTACCCCTTGATAGACAGGGTGATTTGCAAAGTCTGGTGATTGGGTAGCCGCATACATTGTCTGCATTGTGCTTTGGGTAGCCTCATCACTATCAAAAGTAACTTCTCCCCCAGTAGCAGTAGAAATAAAGCCACCAACTATCTGCTCTTTGGTTTTTTGTGAAATTTGTTTAAGCTTGAAAACTTTTTTCTCTGCTAATGTGTATGTCGGGTAAACTATTTCAACATCACCAGTTTCCGTGATTTTTAAAAGCTTGCCCTCTGCGTTAGCCTGTGCTGCAAGGTCGGCATACTGTTTTGCGGTATACCCTTTTACTAATCCTATGCTCATTGTTGCATCCTCCTTAAATTAATATTTGATGATGTAATTCATAGCCATATTTACAGGACGATTTTCTTCCGCAGTTGGAACAACCCGAGAAGCGTCAAAACTAAATTCAAAGAAGGCATTATCTCCGCCCTGTGCGGTAGTATTTACTTCCCATTGCTGAGCCCCTCTAAATGCCCCGGTTGCTAGGCCTGTTGCCCTATCGTCCGCGCCGAATCGACCAGTAATGTTCCTAATTGCGTCACCCTGAACGACACCGAGGTCTGCAGAATTACCACCTAAGCCTCGAATAAATACCCCCCGTAAATCTGGAATTTTAAAAGTAGTTGAACCATCACCAGCTCCATAAATGGTCCCGATAGCTGCAAACAGCCCAGCATAAGTTGTCCGTGAAACTACTTGCCCTCTACAGAACAAGTAACCATCAGGTTCAACTGGCGCCGCATAAAACTTGATGATGCCTGGAGGCTCTATTGGAGCTTTTAAGTCCAATAATCCTTGAATTAGGTTGTTATTTGCGATTAATAGTTTTAGAATTCGGTTCCACTCATTAATAGTGGCTGGCATAATCGTTTCTAAATATACCCAGGATTCCTTTACTTTATCTGCTGCATAAGTTATCGTTTCTATGAACATCTGTTACACTCCTTCCTTGAATTTCCAAAGAACTTTAAATTGAGTATTTTCTCCTGTTGGGATAACGAAATCTGAACTGGATAAAGCCTCGTTGCTTGCGTTGTATATGACGCAACTGGTTAAATACGGGTCCTCAGTGGCAGGTACAGCAAATTCAAGTGTTACTGTATCGTCTGTAACTGTTTTAGATTGGAAAGTGCTAATAACAATATCTCCGTTAAGAACGACATGGTCAATTAAGTTCATTGCCGCGGTTGCAGATAGGTTTAAGAACTTTGCTGATAAACTGTTTGTTGCCGCCAATTTGTACACCTCCAAATCTTCTGCTTCATAAAAAGCAAATTCACCTAAGCGCCAAGCCCCTAACTTATACTCCCAAACTGACTTGGAAGATGAAATGGTTTCATTTACTAATACTCTTTGGGACAGCAGCGGTTGATAGATATACACAATATTAGCAGGTTTAACTCTGTGAACTAAAGAGCTAAGAGCAAAGTACCAGTCAATATCAAGTGTTAGGCCTTGAATGTACAGAGTATAAGCGTTGAAGTCTACCCAGCAATTATAGTTTCCTCGCCCCATAATCTTGTCAAGCTGTTGTTTAAGATAAGGAAGTGTAAATGCTACGCTGGAAGATAACCTCAGAAGTACCATTTCTTTTCTTCTATCAATGGTATCACTATAAGCCGGGGTAATTTCTAACAATTCCTCATATTGAGCCACCCCGGATTCATCTGCGTTCTCTACGAATTGTCTATCAAACGCCAATTGAAATTCAGACTCTAACAAGTCTACCGTACCTTGTTCAATCTCACAAAGCTTAGACATTTCATAGACACCATTATAAATAGATGGTACATATTTTTTAAGTTGCACTTGTCAACACCACCCCAGTAAGCTTAGGTATCTGTTGTGTCGCCCCTGTCTGTGTAAGCGTTAAATCTGCTTCCGCGGTGTTTATCGTGCAGGAAGTGACATTCAAGATATGCCCGGCTTCAAGAATTTTAGCAATAACCAATGCTCGGTAAACTGCACTCGCATAGGTGTTTGTTGAGGACGCTATACCCCAGGTAGCTTTTATCTCGGCAATGTACTCGGCTATCTTGGCATCCACATCCGTTTGCACTTGTTCAATTGTATAACCATCAGCAAGCAGAACTGTTGCAGCGATAGTAACATTAACTTCGGTTGGGGTAACAACAGTAACACTATGCCCGATGGGGGCAATTCCTAAGCCTTGCTGTGTATATTCTGTCGGGTCAAAGTATTCTTTTACAAGGTTAATAAAGTCTTGTGTGCATGGGTTGTATTGGCTGTCTAAAATAGAAAGCTTAACTGTGCCTCCGCCATTCCAGACAGGGTAAACTTGAACCGCCCCGATGCCACCGAATTCCTCTGCCCACATTCTGTAATGATTTACATTACCCCCGTAGGGCTTTCTTCGCAGCCACAGTATGCAACGGTCACGCAATTTTTCATCTGTTTCCGTATCCTCAGCAGGTGTAACAATATCAGAAAGAGTTGCTCTGCCTAACCCTGTTATTTGGGTTACTGGGAGTAGATTGCCTACATAGTCATTACCAATGGTTCCAGCAGTTTCACAAGTCAGCAAAAAGATGCCATCTGAAACCTTGCTAGTTGCCGTATAATATACAGGGTTATCTTCGCTGATTGTGCTGAACCTAGAACCGAGTGAAATATTGAAAGGGCTTTCATTATCATAAACACAAGCACATTTTCTCACCGCATAAGTAGCTGGTGACCTTGTAATCCCGTAGTTGCCTACAATAACATCAAGAGCTTCCCCTGCCGCTGTAAATATGTTCGTGTTCTTATAATAGAGTTGCAGGTCTACATATAAGTTTGTTGCCACAACAGCAAAGGGGGCTAATGCGTCATATATAACGCTCCCTTGACGCCTATCAATGTCAGAAGGGGCTAAGGCAAGAGCTAATGCCATTATGTTTTCATAAGTCTTTTCCTCTAAATAATCATAATACAACTTTGTTCACCACCGTTTCTTCGACAACACCAAAGATTGTTGTTACTGAAAATTTTATAACCACGCTGTCAATCTTATCTCCGCGTTCCGCAGTTACGCTGTCAACGCTAATTATACGGTTGTCGTACTGTAAGCCCTCTTTTAAAGCTTCGGTAATATCCGCTTTAAGATAATCAAAGCCTAGCCCGATGTATTTTTCTAACCCGATACCGTAGTACCAGTCATAGATTAGATATGCGTACCGTTCAGTAAGCAAGATTTTTGTGATGGCTTGTTTTATAGCCTCAGCCCCATCTATCATACCTAAAATTCTTCCGGTTGTTAAATCTAATCTGTAAGTAAGACTTGGCTGATATATTTCCTTGTTAATATTAGCTAAGTCCTCTATATCATTTGAAAAGTATGGTATCATTCTCTAAAGCCCTCCATTTCTACTCGTTGGGCAATATAGTATAGCTGACCGTTGTTAAATCTAAAACAGACAACCTTGTCGCCAACTTGCAAGCCTCTCCAAACTTCAATTTCTTCGGTTTCATACCCTGTTAAGGGGTGATAACAGCCTGTGTGTTTATGAGGTATCGGAAGAACATACCTTTTGCACATCGCCCCTACTTCAATAAGTTCGGAAGGAATATCAACATCAAAACCCTCTACACGAATGGCAATCGGACTTACGCTTGTAACTGTTGCGTAAATCCTGTAAGATTTCTGTTCGGTTGGCTCTTTGCAGATTGTCTTAACTAAATCAACTACTTCTTCAAATCCTGCCATTTTACCACCTATTTCGTTGTGTCTGTCGTTAGGAATGCACCAATATCATCAAGCTTTTCATAATCTTCATCACGAGGAACTTCAACTTCCAAATCCATCGTGTGCATATCGTTGTCAAGCCGATGGGTACAGTGGGAAACAATTCCCCGCTGTATATAAGTATCCTCTAACGCATTTTTTAACATAACCCAAATACCTTTACCTGCTCGAATGTCCCAATTCCCAATAGCTTTAAAGGATATTTTTCTTGTTTCATGGTTGCAAAGTTTTAGCTTGGCATACATTTCAATAACAATCTGCTCTGGGGTAGCCGCTTCATCAATCGTTTTAAAAAACTGCAAAGTACCCCAACGCTTTTTGGTATTCGAGTTGAAAATTATTCTATTCTGTCGAACCTGAAGGTCCTTGTTCTCTTGCGAGTATTTTATTTGATTATAGGTATCTTTGTCAATAGATTTGGAGAAGTCAAAACTGAACACTAAGTTATTGTCACCAAATGCCCAATCCGTCATGTACCTTTCCGCCTCAAATAGCTCTAAAACACCAAAATCGTCCCAAACAATATACCGTTTCATTTCATTTCGGATAGTAATGCCTATCCCCCAACTAATTATATCATATAACGATTTGTTGTCGTGTATTGTAATCGGCAATTCTGTTTTTGGGGTGTCACTAACCAAATGTTTTAGCTCGAACCTTTTGCATAACGCTGTAAATAGCGTTGCTAAAGTATCACCTCGGGATATATACACATCATTATTCTTTAGATACCTCAGTTGGTCATAACAGGTAAGCTTTATTTCATCGTGTTCATCCGCATTCATTTCAAAAATATAGCCTAGAAATAGTCCTTTATCACCGTCTAATATTTTTATTCTTCCGCCGTTGTGAAATTTTACATTCTTGTCAGCGATTACGGTTAATCGAACTTTGCTAGGCTGATTTTCGATAGCGGTTGAGAGGGTAAGCTTGTGAACTAATGATGTGATATAAAAACTTTCGTCCTTCGCTATTTGGTCATAATCTTGATATTCTATTGTTAGCATCTTTCCTTACCTCCGCAGGGATTTCTAAAGTTTTTCCGGCTAAATTTTCTAATCCACTACCAATTATACCTTTAGCCATATTGCTTGAAAGTATCCCTTTGTAGTTAGTTCCGTCACCAGTTAGCCTACGAGCAATCTCCCATATCTTTTCACCTTCGCTTACTTCGTGCTTAGATGGAATAGTTACTATCCCAAGCTCTGCGTCCGTGTTCGTCAGCTCTGTTTTAGTAACCTTTGTTATTTTGCCGTTAGCGTCCCGTTCAACTGTTACTTTAGTGGCCCCGTATCTTACCCACTCTTTAAGACTAAGTTCAAAATAAATATCATTATGCTCTCCAGCCTTGCGGGTGAAGGTAAATCGCTCAACTGCCATCATCATAGAGAAGTCTAAGTCTGTTATTACCAGCTTGAGGGGCTTCTTTTCTTCTTGTAGCTTGGTGAAAAACGATACATAGTATTCTGGGTCATATCTCTCTTTTTTCCACAATGCAACTGATTTTAGAACGCTATATACATTAAGATTTGTTGGGAGTATGCTTTCAGCTTGAGGAAAGTATGAAGAAATTTTTAAGCTTCTTAACCCCGGTGTTCTAAGAATGTTTATTTCTCCTAAATTAAGGACTTCTTTTTCCTTATTTTGCCCTTTACGCTCAACCTTGACTACCCCCGGGTTAATGGGGAGTGTGATTACTTCCCCGTTTCCTGAAAAATAAAATATAATTGTATTAGTCAAGTATCACACCTCCCCTTAGATTGTTTTTGAGGGCGTCTATGAACTCTTGGTTAACCTGCCTAACAATGCCGTCCACATCGGCGTCTTTGTGAACATCACCAAAATTTACGGTCATTTGTGGGGTTACCTGGCTGTAATTTAGCTGATATTCCCGCATAGCTAAGTCTTTAAGAAGAACCAAATCCTCGTCATAGATTTTAACGCTGTCAAGCTTACCGCCTTTAACATTTACTGGGAGCCCTGAGCCGTCTAACCCCTGCATTCCTTCAAATCCTGGAACATTTAACCAGCTACCCATGTCTTTGATACGCCGTTTAAATAAGTCTGCCTGGTCTGCTATGCTACCGGCTTTCAAGTAGGCATCATATTTCATCGTATTAGGGTTCCACTTGTCTTTTTCAGATACCCCAAAATCAATCTTAAGTTCTTCTTTGCCCATTGCTCTCCGAACGATATTGATTATGTTCAGAGCCCCACTAAGGTTATTCAGTAGTTTTTCCACCCAAATAATCGTGTCAATAATTATGTTCTGAAGGTTGCCAAAAACTTCTGCGGAGTTACTCGCAAACGCCTGAAACGCCGCCTTAGAACTAAATATGACGCCTAAGAATACACCAAACATTAACGCGGCAGTCGCAATCAGAGGGTTAGATAAGAGAAATGCACCCGCTGTGATTAACGCAGAAGCTGCCCAACCTGCGGTTGCTGCCGCCACCCGATACATTGAAGGAATAGTGGAGATTATCAACAAAGTTGTGATAGCAGAAAGGGCTCCAAAAATCTCCCACAGATTAGCACTAATGAATGAGATAACAGAGACTGCCGTTTCTGACAATTCTGACATTATTGGGTTGAAAGCATAAGTAAGCTTATTTGCCATCTGTGTACAAGCTTGCTCAAAAGTTGTAGGCATACGATTAAAGGCTTCATCAATATCTCCGCTAAAATTGATAATGGCGCCTTTCAGAATATCAGAAGTTAACCTACCCTCTTTACCTGCTTCTTTCAACAGCCCTCTTTCAATGCCTGTATACTTTTCTAATGCGTCCAAGAGCAACGGAGCACCCTCAGAAATAGATTTGAACTCGTCACCTTGTAGTTTACCAGATCCCAATGCCTGGATTAACTGCAAGGTAGAGTTTCTTCTCATTTCAGCGGTCGCACCCGCAACCGTAAACGATTTAGAAACAGTTTCAGCAAACCGAACCATTTCTTCAGTACTATTGAAATACCGCTTAGCCGCTACACCTATCTTAGAAACATTGCTCGCCATTTCCCCGTATTCTGACCTACTGCGTTGAGCCGCTGCATAAACCATATCATTTGCTCTTAGTGCTTCGGAGGTTGAGTTCGTTGCGATAGCCATTTTAGCTTGGGTGAGTATAAAAGTATCACCCATTTCTAATATCTTGCCGGGCAACCTTGAGATAGTATAAAGTAAATTAGTTAGTGAATTACCAACGGTAATACCAAATACTAAGCCTTTAAAACCAGTTGCCGTAAAATGTTTATCTAACTTGCTTAAATCTTTTTGCAACGCCCTCATAGGTTCCCCTGATTGCTGTGCTAAAGAGTTCATTCGATTTAATGCGGAAGAGAAAGTGTTAGTAGCGGCGGTTGAGGCGTTAGCCACTCTGGAAAATACTTGGTGCTTATCTGCGGTGTGTGATAAGGAACTCGCCGCATTTCTAAGGGCAGTATACTTAGTTTCTGTTCTATTTACAAATTCCCCAGTTGCATAGTTAGCCATATTCATCTTGTCGGAGAACAGCTCTACTTTGGCAATTATGCTGTTAAGGGTTTGCGTAAATCTATCCTCTAACGATATTGTTTCTCTAATTTCAGCCAATGTATCTCACCTGCCTTGTGGCTAAGTTTTCATTTTCCTTCTTTGCTCTTCTTCTGCTTTTATTTTTAGCTGGATACAAGCAATTAGAAAAGCTTTTTCTTCAAGGGGCATTTCTAAATATTCGTGCGGGCGATATTTAAGATTAAGGACGGCGTACATACAGTAGTTTGCATCGCCGTCCCCGCCCTCAATTAGTTTTTTGCTTGTTCGACCTTTTTATTAATATCAAGGTCAAACTCGCTAAGTTTACTAATTTCTTCTGCCAAAGCATAGAACTCTCCGGACAAGAGAACTTTTCCTAACAAATCTTTTGGATTCGTTACCCCGAATTGTTCTAACAATGTAGCACTTTTGAAGTTTGGTTCAACAGTATTGTTGATAACCATTAACTCCATAAGTTTTGCTCCGTCAGATTTCGCTACTTTGGAATACTCCGCAAATTCGTCTTTGGTTACTGCACGAATTACAAACGGGGTAGGAATGCCTTTTATCAATACCTCTTTGGTAAGATTGGCAATATCTCTACCCTTGAAAAACTCCACAAAACTTAAATTTGATGTTTCTTTCTTAGCCATAATAATTATTCCTCCTTCGATTTTGGACAAATCTTACAGGTCGTCAAAGCCTTCATAGTTCAGTACTTCGCTGAATTTGAACGGAATGGATTCTTCCAATACAGCATCCTCAGCATCCAACTTAGCAATGTCAATGCTGTCAATAGTTACCTTACCAAGAGTTGTTCTTTCAGTACCGCGGCCACTACCTTCATCATCTACTGTAATAGTAAGAGTAAGGCTTGGGGCAATACCTGTTTTGATGTAGTTTATCATAGCTTTCCGGAAGTAGCTTGTCATATAATAACAAGTCATAGTGCCTGAGCCTTTCCACCCCAGATATTTATTGCCGGGGGCCATGTCACCAATAACTGGGACTTCTTTCTGACTTATGGTAATTTTAGCGTCGATTTTCTTGACTTCCATCGCAAGACGAATTTCTCCGTCTAAGTTCATCCAGATTTCACCAAGCTTACCATTGATAGTCTGTTCTCCGTTAATAAATGGCATATATTTTTACCTCCCTTCTTAGCCTTTCACTTCAACATCTAAATACAGAATTTCCATTGCGTCGAGTACTGGGAGCTGATAGATATTACCTGTAACGGCGTCAATCTTGTCACCTTTTGCAACAACGATATGGTCTTCCGGTACATAGTCAGAGTCAACTGCCTCAATACGTTGTAATTCCTTAATATAAGCAATTACATCTGCTTTGAACAAAGCTCTACCTGTAGTGCTGTTACCAACTTTACCAACATAGCTGTTTTCCCAAACTGTCAAAACAGAAGTCGCAATCTCGTCCATTACACGAATAGCACGGTTCTTGCTAAAAGTGTAGTCTTTAGTTGGGGTGAAAGATGTAAAAGTATTTATATCCTTCTCAACTACGATTGTACCGTCTTGCTTAGTGCTAATTAAGAACTTACCTTTGCCAAGAGCTACGATAATTTCTTCATTAGTTAATTCTCCGGTAATACTTACAGCGTCATTGACGGTTTTATAAGTATTGCTTTCATTGATTTTTGCACCTGCAGTAATGCCTGCGACAAAAGCTGGGAACATTTGAACCGTAATCGTTTCTGTGGCTGTTTTGTAGCCCTGGTCAGAAGAAATTACACCCTCATAGTCCGCAGTTTCATAATTGTATGTACAAAGTTGTACCTTACGACCATTATCGTCCCGCATATTTTTGATAAAGGTCAAAGCAAGCGGATTGATTGTTGCATGGTCCTCAATAAGTGCCATGGTCTGCCATTTTGCAGTTTTCAGCAAGTTAAAGTAAGCTGGGTAAGCTGTGGAGTTTGTAGCTGTACCGTCAGTACCGCCAGTGAATACAGCACTTGCTACCTCAACAAGTGGTTGTTCCGAATCTGTGAAAGTCACGAAGTCATTATCAACCAAATCTGCAACAGTAGTAATCTCCTGTGCATCAACTTCAAGCCCGTCAAAGAAAGTTGTTACTCTAAAATTGCCAGTAACAAATTTGCTGTCCGCAACTTGAATAGTGAGCAAATCACCTTTAGACCCTGCATATTTAGCAGTAGCAACGAACGCCGTAGCATTAGCAGAAGCTTTCACGCCGCCTGTAGTTGTACGATACACTAAACATTTGTAGCAGTTTTGGAGTATCAATCTCAACGCCAAGCTGTCAGCTGTATCAAACGCAGTAAAACCAACTTTTGCACGGCTCTTGCCGTCAACTAAGTCACTGGATAGAACCTCAATCAATGAGCCTTCCGCACCCCATTTCAACGGTAATGCGATTGTGGCAATACCTCTGTCGCCTACCTGAATAAGCGGAGTAGCGTATGCTCGGAAATTAGTATAGGCACCGGGCCTAATTTTAGTCTGGGATAACCAAGTTCCACCTGCCATTTAAGTCACCTCTCTTATAAAATAAATTCCAATTCTGTCATTTTGGGTTCCTCAACGAGTTCTCTTTTAACCTTAAAGTCATAAGTAACATAAAAGAGTAAAACCTCGTCCTGAATTTTATATTCTAAATCACGCCCCCAGCACGGTAACGAGGGGTAATTTATCATAGAATTAGGTAGATTAATACTTTCAAGAACATCAAGTAGTTTTTCTCCGACAGTTCTGCATTGGGAATACTTATCAGTATTTTCTGTTGGGTGGAATCGAATAAGCATTGACGCGGTGCGTTTAAACCAATTCTTAGCTATCCGCTCTTGCTGTTGTGTTATGCAAGAAACAAAAAAGCAAGGTTTAACCAAACCTTGTTCTACCTGGTCCTTGTATATATTCGGAGAGGGAGAAAAGGAAGAATGAAGTTTTACCGATATTGCACTAATAACAGTATCTCCAGTTACTTCTGACATTTTTTATCCTCCTATCTCATTCCAAGACCCATTTTTTCTAACCTTGCTTGAAGCGCCGCATCCGCGTATATTTTTGTTCTTCTCACAACATAGTTACCGTCAACCCAACCGGTCTTCACCCGCATACCTGATTTTTCCCCGGGGGCATAAATAAATCTCTTACCTTCCCAGTGACCTGGCACATAGTGTCCCTTCTGCATAAATCCTCCTTCAACATAGCTTGCGTAAGGTAAATCATTTCGGATTTCGATACGCAATTTCTTGTGTGACGCCTTAACTAAATAAAACGCCTCAGCAAGCTCACCAGTTGGATAGGTCTGTTGTGCCTTAACATCTTCAAGCCACTGCTTGCCTACTTTATTCATCGCAATAACCCTACGCCTTATAGCGGTGTTTTTTACTACCCGCAATAGCTCCGCGTATCGTCTTGATGTAACTGTACTACTCATTAGGCATCACCGTCTACTATAATATCAACTTCCATGTGAGTTTCATAGAGCATTGGGGCTCCCGCTGTTCCGATATATTCTACTGATTTTACCCCTTTAATTATCTTAGTAAAGACAATCTTGTCGCCCTTAACAATATCTTTATCGGGGTCACAGAAGATACGAAACATAAAACGAACCTCATTACTGACTTCCGTTTTAGGGAGTGAACGGTCTGGGAAAAGTCTGCTAATTCTGCAAGGAATGTCAGAATAAGTCGGGGTAGCAGGATAACCAGTAGTGGTTGTAAAGTCAGCGGCAACTGCTGTGCCAATCCTATACACATCTACTAAATCATCGTACATACCGTTAAACATCTTTCTAACTCCTGACAAATTAAAGAACTTTACCATACCATTCTCCTAAATTTTTGAAGTTGAGATTTGTACTCCATCGTAATCCTATCAAGATTAGCCGAATGACTTTCAAGGGCTTTAGAAGTCTTTGTAGTCCTGGAAGTATTACCCAACCACAATTCTGTGTCACCTAACTCTATTTTCTGAATGTCGTTGATACCGATTGTTTCGTTGTCACCAGAAGTGTCAAAGTCTGCCCCACTAACCTTAGTGTACAGCAGTAAATCAACTGCCATATTGGCCCAAGTATATTTCAGTTCCTCCGGGATAACAGATATGTTGCAATAGTTCTTTATGACCTGTCCCACTTCATCTACTGCTAAAAGCATATCTTCCTCTAAAATAAGGTCGTCTTTGATTTTCATTTGGACTATTTCCAATACCGTCAATTAGACCACCTCGTTCTTTTTCTTTCTCCCTTTGGTTACTGGTATAACTTTTACTTCGTCTTGGACAGAATTTGGTACAGCTTCTACTTTAATCAGACCGTCCGCTTTGAGGCTATCAACATCGCTGTCAATAACCTCAACTGCGGTCTGGGAAGTATAAACTACACCAAGATATTTTACTGTCCGGGTAAAATATACTTTGGTCATTTATAATCCCTCCAATTAAAATGCTTTAATTACATATACATCGGAAATACGCTCGAAGGAGGGAAGAACGATTTCTGATACAACTGTTTGCACATTAACTGGATGGGGCTCTTTGATGGTAGTTACTGCAATACCTGTGCCAACAATGCTGACAGAAGCATTTGCAGTACCGCTTAACAAGTCGAACTCTTCCGGAGTAGTGCCGTACCAAGTGTTACCAAGAGTGTAGCCAGGCAACAGAGTTGCATAACCATCTGGGTAATATTTGTGGTCTATGCCGTGTTCGTCTTTATACATTTTATCGTAAACGATAATCGTTAAGCCGGTTTCAGCTTCCACGAACTGACGAGCCATTTGACGGGAAACGATAATGCTGGAAGCACCCAACGGGTTGATTGCTTTAGCAATACTTTCCGAAGCCAACAAGCCTTTCAAAGTGGTTGTGTTCATCAACACGCGGGTTGGGCGAACGCCGAAGGTTTCTGCCATATATTCGCAAGCATCCTGCAAGTCATAGATTGGAGTAGATGTAGCTTTGTTTGCAAGCGTCCATTTTGCATTACCTGCGAGTGTAACATTGTTTTCAGTAGCCCAAGCACCGTCAACATCAAAGTTGTAATCGTAAGCAACCGTACGACCGCTATCTGCGTTAGCAGATACAGAGATTGTACCATTTACAAGCAAGGACATACGCATACGCTCTGCTTGAACCTGAGCACCATCAATCAAACCTTTGACATCATCAAAGATACGCATAATGGTCGGTTGAGCAAAACGAATGTCTTTTGCTAAAAGAGTTTCAATGTCTTGGCGGTCTTTTTCACCGATACGCATTGCCTCACGGAAGAATGGCATATTAGTGGACAGCTCGCTCACGCCGATACGGTCTCTCAACGGAGCCTTAGTATCGAAAGCGGAAGGCTGCAACGCTACTGGGAGATTATTGCGACCTTTAATCCAAGCAAGTTCAAGACCGTTTTGTTTGCTCACTGGGAAAAATTGAGCACCAATCATCGGGTCTTGCATATGGACATTAATGTCTGTCCAATAAGCGGCAAGAGCCTTACTTTCAAAAATATCATAAATATTCATCAGCTAATTAATCCTCCTGTTTTGTTATTCCGTATTACGCTACGGTTGCGATTGTTACTGCAGCAGCTGGTTCCTGACCAGTAGAGATTGCGGCAGCTTCTGGAACCACTGTAGTAGAACCTGCGACAGCAGCGGCAGAGTTTTTGGTTGTGATGGTGACATAAGTTCTGTCAGCAGAAACAACAATCGATTTAACTACAACTTTATTAGTGGTCTCACCCGCAATAGTCCAGTTAGTAAGCGTAGCCGCCGCGTCGCGGAAAGTTGCACCAGTCAAGTATACATTAACAGTATGCTCAACATCTTTGGCTTCACCTACAGCAATTTCAGCTTCCTTGCAAGTCAGAACCAAGCCCATATCAATAACAGGATTGAAAGTGATTTGTTTCATAGCGGCGAGAGCATTTGCGGAAGGAAGTGTGGGAAGAGCTGCGGTTTTAATAAAACCGTGAATAACAACTGCCAACATAGCGTCGGATTGAGTTACATCATAGTCATTCAAGACTACACCGATTGCTGTGGCGTCATTTGCAGGATAAATTGTACCTGCTTTAATCATATACTTACCATCTTCCAATACAGCAAGACCTGGGGCGTTTGCAGTTGCTTTGGCGTGTTTGAAGCCGAGAGCAACATAATGGTCCGGAATAGCTAAAATCTGTTTAGCCGGGCCTCCGTACACGATTTGTTCCATTTTCATCATAGCGTTATATTCCTCCTGTTTTCGTAATTACTATTCTTTCTTTTCGGGGTTGATACCCATCATGCTCAATTTAGATTGAGCTAATGCCATACCGAAACCAATTGTTTGGTCTTCCTTCGTTTTAGGACTTGGCGGAGTTCCATTATTCGGAGGATTTCCAATTGGTTTGAACCCGGTAAATGGGTTTTGGTCACCGGCTTTTACCGCATTAAACAAGAATGATTTCTCAGTTTTAATTTTATCACTCTGTTCTTTGAAGCCTCCGGTAATTTTGCCTGCTTCGTCAAGAGTAATCTTTGACATATCAAACAGACCCATTACCATATCGGCGTCATGCGGCCTACTGAACTCGTCGGCTAATAAAGCGACTTTTACAGCGTTTTTCTTAGCCTCGCTTAGGAGCTGTTCTTTGAACTTAGCTTCTTTTTCGGAGTTCGCGGTTTCAAGTGCAGTAATTTTTTCTTGGAGCTGTGTAGCTGTTCCTTCAAATTTTTTCAATTCTCCGATTTGAGTATCTCGGTCTTTTACTTGACTTTTGACCTCTTTCAGCTCATTGGTGATTTCGTCGAAACGATGTTTCGGAACGAAGCCCTCCATTACTGTTTTGTTGGCTTCTAAAATCTTAATAGCCACTTCTTCACTTGCCCCCATTGCCGTAAGCTGTTCTTTTGTTAGCATATAAAATCTCTCCTTCTGATACTACGCTTGGTATCGCGGTCTCGTCCGCGGCGTATCATTATATATATTATACTACTTTGGAACACCTAAAATTATTGTAATTCTTTTGTCTTGCCCCTGTCCGGGTCTTTCTGTGATTTCATCTTCTGTCTGGCTATGCGTTGAGCTTTGGTTGCTTTGTCAACAGTAGAAGCTATCGGTGTATTTAGAATTGCAGTATCTTGTTGGAGCTTTTCAAGAATTTTAACCTTCTCTGCTTTCTCCTTCTCAATCTGTTCCAATTCTTCTTGTGCATTAGTAACCCACGGATGATTAGCAACGATTGTCCTGTCACTAATTATGCCTACGCTGTCAGCACTACTACCAATAACCTCTTTCTCATTAATAATAACATCAATATTGAAAGATGGGGTAACATTAACTGAGCGGAAGTCACCTTTACCTTTATTAGCGGCATCTACACGAATGAACCAAATAATCTGTTCAATGGCAAATGTGAACTCCGTAATCATACCGCTTACATCCATATCCAAATCAGCATATCTAAATTTAAGAGCTACACCCGACACATTGCCAAGCGTTGTTTCTTGTGTGTCAACTCCGCTACCTGCTTCGTAAATGTCTTTACGCAATCGAGAAAGATGGCCCTCAATTGTAGTAATGTCCAGCTTAGTTTCGAGTGTATCCACATCACCGTCCCCGGCCACGAAAGCAGTTCTGTATGTGTTAATATTTTGGGTAAACTCCGCTTTATCAGTACCATCATAGTTCTTAACAACTTTAATGCTGTTAGGAATATCTTTTATGGTGTTTGAGGTAGAAGAAGTTATTTCGTCATAATCATCTACTAATGGTTTGATTAAATCAAGAAGCCCAACTTCGTCAGAGTTGTATTTGAACGGAATGAACGGAATGTTTTCCCAAGTGGCTTCCAGAGCGTCATACTCTTGTTCTCCTGCGGCATTAACGATAGGAACATTGTTGCTATCCACTTTAGGTTTACTAATAGTGAAGTGACCTTTAAGTGTTGCTGATTGGTCAGGGTCATTAATAAGCCCTGTGTCGCCCATTTCGTAATACCAAACACCTTCAGCTGTGTGGTATTCAACTTTCATAACATCTGTTATTGTGCCGTCAGCCTCATATTTTGTGATTGTGTATACCCTGATAACAGCGTCCAACTTTGTATGGTCAGTATCTGCCCAAAACGCAATTACTTCATCGGAAGGGATATGCTTGAACCTTAGATTGCCTCCTTTGTCATAGTAAGCTTGTAGCCAAGATATACCTGTTTGACAAGACTCCTTAGCTAATACTTGCAAGCTTCTGTGCAGGTCAATAGTAAAGAACTCCTTAAGTATCTCCCTGAAGCTTTCATCCTCACAAGTAAGACTTAGCTGTTTACCTAAAAGATAATTGACCTTTTGATTTACAAGCTTACGGAAGAACGGGTGACTTAGCTTAGCGTTACTAAGATTTTTCTCCTCTTGTTTTACACCTAACCTATCAATGTAATAACGCTTGTGGTCTTTAATATCATTTCGGTTCTTGTAGTATTCTTTAGCCTTTTTAATGTCAGCTAATTTTTTGCTCAAAATCCAATTACTAATGTTGGATTGCAAGAAATCCCGCTGAGGTTTGCCGTAAGTGCCAAGTTGGTCAATGCGACTTTCTAAACTTATGTTTTCAAGCCTCATTATGTCAGGAAATTTAAACATCTGCGAAAATACCTCCCTTTTAAATGCGTTCTAAGCTGGGGCAAGAACGCTCTGCTTATGTTTGTACCCGTTAAAAACTGAATGTATTCTTATTAAGGTCCGCTGTTGCATATCTTAATGCGTCCATGATGTGATTGTATTCGTCGATTGGTTCTGTTGTGAGCTGACCAGTTTCTTTATCTGGTGCCCAGCAGTAGTTGCTCAATTCTACAATCGTATTGACGCAGGACGGGTGAACATAGATACGATAGTCTTGGAGTTTTTGAATGCCTGACTTGATTGAGCCTTTGCCCTTCTTGACTCCGTAGATACGACTGAGCCCTAATTCTTTCAAGGCGTCTATATCTTTAGGAGCCGCTTCATCTGCCCCAATTCGTGCGTTAGCAAATCCTTTGTACCGCAAAGTTTCATAGATAGCATTATTCTGCATCCGTGTTCTATATATTTCGTCATAGATATACAAGTTCCTTGCCTTCTCGTCAGCTAAAAGAGCAACGAAAGCAGTAGGGTCATTTGTATAGCCAAAGTCAAGACCGTGGAACTCACGATATTTAGGAACATTGTTTGCGGTGAATACTTGTTTCATGGCATCAGGGTCAAATTCAAGTTCACACCAATTCTCATAAACAAGTCCTTCAGAGATACCCCAATTACCTTCACCCTCGATAGAATAGCGTCTTGGGTTTTCTTCTTTCATTATCTGGAAGATATTTCTATCATCATCGCCTAAGAACTCATTACAATCATAATTCCGAGTAATCGCTAAAATATCCCCTCGTTGGGAAATACCATTACTGCCTACCTTATCAAAGAAGCGTTTCTTTAGCCAAATCTTATCCGACCACGGGTTGAAGGTTAAAGTGTGCTGTTTGAAAAGCGGGTATGGCACCTCACCACGAATAGACATATCAACCTTATTGAAGTCGTCCTCATTCGTTATCTGAAAAGCTTCCTCCCACCAAGTCCAACAAAGATAGCCCTCCGCAACTGTTATGGAAGTAATACTCTGCGGGTCGTCCAGACCTCTAAACATTATCTTCTGCCCTGACGGCATATAAGTAAGTTCAAGCGGTGATTTTGTAGCCTTCCATAAATGAGAAACGCCCAACCTATTAATAGCCCAACGAAGCTGTGCAAAAGTAGAGTCCTTATTGGTATTATAATAGCGACGAATAACTAAAACATTTGGTTTAAGTCCATACTCGTGGTAGAACTTCATCATATTATACGGGAACCACAAAGACGCGGTGGTTGACTTCTTGCTTCCACGACCACCTTTAACAACTTTGTACCTTCCCTTAAACCCCCAAAATTGTTTATAGCCGCCGCCAACAACTTCTGATAGATTAATTTCTGCCATACACTCACCTACTATTAAATGTGCAGAAAGCAAGCCAACTATAAAAGAGGGGTAAAATAGCTAACTTGCTTTCTGCTGTTCCTAAGGAGGCGAAATCCCTTGTCGTCCGACCCGCACTCTTAGGTTTTTATGGGCACTGGCTTAAGGGGATAAACCAGTGAACATCTGCTTTACAAGAACATTATAGCACAGCTTTGGGGAATGGTCTACTGTATTAGCTGTGAAAACCGATATATAGGGAGAAAAATTTCAAGTGGAGATTTGAAACTGCGGAGCAAGCCAGTATGTTTCCCAAAATCGTTAAACCAATACAATCTAATCAAGGCCGATATACCCCATATGTCGAGAAAACCGATATACCCCAAAATCATAGAAATTCCGAGGAATACTCTAAGCAGGCCGATATACCCCAAAATCGTGCGTGACTGGCCTGGCTCAGTAGCTAATTTTCAGAGTTGTCTGCATACTTAGAATATTCTGAATTATCAGAGTTTTGTGAAAATTATGCTAATTGTAAAGTATGATGTACTTTATGATTAGTATAATTATACATAAATATGTATGTTTATACAGTCTTTCTGTAGTGTACTAATTGTTTGTGTTTTGTAGTCAATTCACTATATACATTATATAACGAATATGATAAAATAGATATAGCAAGAAAACGCTTGTTTTCTTGACTATATGCTCATATGAGTAGAAAAGAGTGTGTTTAGAATGACAAACAACAACAAGAACAACAAGAACAGCAAGAAAGCAGTACAAGCAACAAAAGCAGTACAAGCAATGCAAGCAGTAGATTGCGATTATGAAAGTGAATTGTTATTGAAGTATCAACAAGAAGTTAATGCAGCGATTTTAAAAGCTAATATTGAAGAAGTAAATGCAAGTACTTCTTCTCAAGAGCATTTTATTCGAGCTTTTGCGCTTCTTTGCAAGCAAGATAGCGACTTTACGATAAAAGCATTATCGTATAAGTCGAAGCAAAGAGATTTGTTGTATCGCAATCAAAAAATATTGTACTTTACAGACAATTTTGTAAATGTTACAAAAACACAAGCGAACAAGTATAATGTTAAAATTATGAGCATAAAAAAGTATAATCATAGTTACTGCTATAACATAGCAGTAGAATCGTATGCAAGCTATGAAGCTATTAAACAGCTTGTAATGAGTTTAATAGCTTAGCAAGTAAAACAGTATGAGCGACTTTTACAAGTCGCTCATACTGTTTTATCTTTAATGTGCTTGCTATGCTTATGAGAATTAGCTACAAGCAACTTTACAGAAGAATACGATATAACTATCATACAATCGTATTAACATAGCTTACAAGCTAAAATAACGAATAGAACAAAAAGACAAAATAACATAATGTTATGAATTATCAGAAAATTATGAATATTATGAATTTTCTAAATATTTTGAAATTTTCAGAAAATTATGAATTTTTGAAATTTTTCAGAATATTCGCATATATCCAATTGTCAGAATTTTCAGAATCTTGTGTCAATACCAATTGTCAGAATATTCTGACTATCAGAAAATTCAGAAAACTCAAACCTCCAAACGGAGGTCAGACCTACCACCCTTTTGCACTCCGATAGGAAGGAACTCCTGGAGAAGGAGAGGGAGTGCTCCGTTTGGAGGACGCACCTGGATGGCCTTTGCACCCTTCAGGTGTTACCCTACCTACCATTTGCACTTTCTGCCTTCCGGAGCCGACCTGGTTTGGATTTGCACTCTGCCTTCCGGTGCCTGCCCGGTTGGCCTTTGCACTCTGCTCCTTTTGGAGCTCAGATAATAACTTGCCATAAGGAGTATGCCTGCCTGGCCTTTGCACTCCACTAAATATTTTAGCAGGGTTATATAATGTTCTGTACTTTGCCGAAAATCCCTGTCATACTATAGATAGTAGAAGAAGCGAAGGGAAGTGCTATCCTATGTCTATACTTACAGCTAATACGGAGAAGTCCGCCCAGTTAACCAAAAAGCCAAAATCCCAAAAAGCCAAAATTAAAGAAGGAGGAACTAATATGAAATACCTAATCGAAAAAACCAAATGTTTTGAAATCCATGATATCCGCAAAAATTCCAAAGGAGTATACACAAACTTTTTCGGAGTACCAATTCATACTGCGTCTTTCAGAATAGCTTGGTTATTAACCTGTGAGCTTCTCGATACCCTGAATATAAACGAAAGGGAGATTGCCTGCAAACTATACGATATAATGGAGCAGTTAGAAAAAACAAATGGTGGGAGGTTTGAGAAATGAAAAGGGTATACGATTATGACACTATTTGGAGCTATATATTATTCCTGGTATTCTGTATAGTGTGGTCATTAGGTATATACTATGAAATAATAACCTTCCACTAATATTCCAAGCTCTGCTCTCCAAAGGGTAGAGCTTTTTTATGCCTACCAACTCTCCAATAGGCCTCCTGGGTATGGTTTTTACCCCCCAAAAGTATCGGCTTTTTCAAATATACCTATTGGAGTACTGGTGTTTGGTATTGGTGATTGGTGTGTACCTATTTTCAAAATATTCTGAATTATCAGTTTAGGCTAATTAGGAAGTATGAGCTTCTCCTTCAATAACCTAAGTATTCGTGCCGTTTGTAGCGTCCATTAGGCAGGACCAGGAACCCATTTGCACTCAAAGCCGTTAGGTTTTACCTACCTACCATTTGCACTTTGCCAGCAAAAAAGCCTACCAAGTGTGCGTGCTCGGTAGACTTTTGTGCATTATTTTTGAAAGTGTCGGTTTTGACCCCATGAAAACACCCATTTTGTTAAAATACCTATTGGTGCTTAATCTTTGAGGCAATCTTCTCCGGTAAATTTAACAGTTTCGTTCATATTTACCGTTGTTTCATTGAATCCTTGCATTTTGTTCAGCTCTGCTACCGCTTGGGTTATTCCCATATTGTGGATATTGGTCATTCTGCGTTTTTTCATCTTCTCAACCAGCTGTTTTGCCAAGGAAGCCTGCCTTCTTTCATCGTCACAAGCCTCGTATTCCTCCAATATCTGTGCGGTTTCTGTGTCAAATGCCGCTGCAATTCTTTCCATTTCCTGTTGGTTCTTGTCAATGACGAATTTGAGCTTTTCTATGGAGTTTTCCCTTGTCCAAAGTGCCTGAATATTGCCATTACTCCTTATGGCTTCTCCAATTTCCTTAATCCTATCCTTAATATAGCCTTTTTGCATCATACACCAAGCTGCCATATCCATTGACCTCTCTGCTAAATAAGTCTTATGAGGGTATGCTCGTAAGAAGGCTTGTCTTTGTGTTAAGTGGTCTACTGCTATTGCTTGACAGAATACTTCCTCTTGTTCTGTTATTTGGTTTATTGAGCTATGTCTAAACTTTGCCATTGTATCTTCCTCCCTTAATTCTTTGCCCGGTTTTTTATTTTTTTCTATCTCTATTATATACGGTATTTTGCCTATTGTCTAATTTGTCTGACTATTGTAATTTTGGCTAAAAAAGAAGCACCCTGTTAAGAGTGCTTTTATATAGGTTATTTCTTATTAACTTACTTTTACTTCCGCCGGAACTTTTTCTTCTTTTGCTTTCTTTTCTACTTTCTCTTTTACCGGTTTTGGTTTTTCTACTCTCGGATACATCGTTTTTAGCATATCGAGCAAGGTTATTGCGTTACTTCCTTCGAGTATTCCTAATTTTGCTTTGAATGGGTGGTGATATCCTTTCTTCTCATATGCTAAGCCGATTTTGTCTGCATCCTCCGGCCTGATTGATATGAAGTTTGGCGAAATGTATAGTACCTTGATTTCTTTATATGATACGAAGAACTGGTTTGGACCGTCTTTTGATTTTTTAATGCTCATATCCGGGTAATTGTCTACATAGGCTCTTACACTTGTTAGGACTCCTGCTGTTGGTACAACCTTTACTGTTACTTCTTTAGGTTTTTTCTCTTTTTTCTCTTTTACCGGTTCTGCTTCTTTTACAGGTTCTACGGTCGGAATTGCCTCGAGGATTGCTTCTGCTTCTTTTAAGGTCATTTCTTTCTCTACTGGTTGCTCAACGATTTTTACGGTTTCTTTTACTACTGGGGTTTGTGACAAGTCAGCTTGTTCTACCTTACCAACCGACACCGCTTTTGCACCCTTTGCACTTTTTGCACCTTTTTCCACTTTTGCTGTTTTAATTCCTGATGGTTTTGTCATTTTTTGTCCCCTACTTTCGTATTTTATTTTTTAGAGCCTTGGTCTAACTGCTCTGTGAGGTACTCGCTCGCAAGTGCCCCACACAACCTTTAGTCTATTACATACCTTGCAATTTCTTCATAATCCACATCTAAATAATCTCCTAGGTCAACTGATAGTCCGTTGTAACTATCCTCTATTATTAGTTCTCCATCTTCTGTTATCAGATTATTAGCTCCGTCACCGTATTGTTCGCTCTCCCACAATTCATAGAATTTATCATTGTAGGTTGCTTCCGCAATTTTGTACCAAGTTCCTACATGACCTTGAAATACTGTGAGGTCTTTCAGAATATCTTGCTTGCTTACCTCAGGTACTGCTTGTTTTCTTTTCGGTCTAACGGTTGGCATGGTGTATTTCCCCTTTCGTCCTTTGGTGTCTTGAAAGAGCCCTGCACTTCTCTCTTTCTACTTATAGTATAGCAGGCGAAACTGGGATAGTCACGAACTTCATGGCACCCAGTTTTCGCAAATTATACACAATTCACTTCAGGTTAAATAGCGATTGACTTGTTATCATAACCTGCGGTGCAAGAGTACATATAACCTAATTTTTTCATTTTTGCGTATTCAGTATTAGGTTGGCCTGGTATACAGCGACTATATATATTGTCGTGCATCTGTAAGGAGACTAATACATTTCTATCCTCGATTTCTTTCAGTACCTCAATCTTTCTCGGTTCGCTCATTTCTTTAGCGATGTTGGAAACTGCTTTGAAGGTGAATGTCATTAGCTCGTCTAAAGTGTAGTGGTCGGCGTTTACGATTTTCATAAAATAACCCTCTTTCGTGTTGATAAATTAGTAGGCGAATAGCGATATGCTATCTTTCTACATCTTTAGTATAACAGGCGAAAGAGGGAAATAGAAGAACATTACATAACCCAATTGTCTGAATATTTACTTATCCTATTAAGAGTAGTTGGTCTATTATCCGCTCTACCTCTCGGCGTACCTCGTACTGTGTCCTAACTTTTCCGTGCATAAATACATCAGGCCAATCCTCTTCACGCTTACCACGCTTACCGAAGTATTCAAGCAATTCGGGGTCCTTGGCGTCATTTAAGTGGGCACAATCGAACCCTATCCAGTAAAGTTCCTCACCTTCGTCTTTTATCGGATAGTCAGGGCTGAGTTTGCCAAAAGTTAATCCTCCATGACATTTAACTGGTATGTCATCGTAATCCTCTCCGTAATACACATCGCCTTTTGGCAACCCGACATACCCACACCGATGCCCCATTGCGTTACCGACTACCACACCCCTAAACCCCCGATAAAGAAAGTTCTCCTCAACAATAAATTGCTTGTCCATTGTATCTACCCCTTTTCTTATATACCCCTAAGGACCTTCCGGCCCTTTGCACTTTACGCCCTTTCAAATTGTTTCCTTAGTTTTTCATACTGTTCCTTATCATCCTGTTCCTTCTTTTGTTTTAGCAAGGCATCAAAATCTTGGGTTTCAAAGTTTGAATCCGTAATGTGTGTCCCTGTCCCGCCATTGAAGTCATATTTATAAATCCAAATTTCCCAATTTTCCTCGCCAACCTTTTTAGATATTTCTAAATGATTATCCCTCTTGGCTACTGCCCATTCGTGTAACCTTTCCATCAATTCTTGCGTAAAATTTTTATCGGATAACATAATAAAATCCCTCCCTTTATATTGTTTCAACACCAAATTTTACCGGAATATTCGCTATTTTTCTTGCGATAGGGCCGTCATCTTTTATGGTGTGAACCCACTCAGAATATAAGTTGTTATCCTCTCCGCATACTAAATTACCTGGCCGTTCCAGCGGACAATGTTTGCAACATTCTGAACAACCATCCTCAGCCATTTTCTCCGCGTCATAGACACAGGCAAAACAACAGTTTTCAACCAACTTTCCATTCCACCCCGGCCACTCGTGTTTTAAACTTCCCGGATTGTCTGCTAACCAGTTCCACAACTCTTTATGTTTGGTGTGGTTAAATTTAACACTCATTCCGTTTCAACTCCTTCTCTAACCGGTAATTCTGCTATATCCCGAGCAAGCGCCTCGGCTCTTGCTGCATACACCCCATCAACATCAAGGCAGCGGCTACATTTGTCATTAACATTATCCCATTCACTAAATATGCTACCAGTATCACAACAGGTTCTAAATGTTCCCCATAATAGCGGGCAAGTTTCCTCACAAACCTCAGGATTAAAATCATATGCGTATTTCCCTGTTGCCAATCTGTGCTCCTTAGAATACTGACAGGCGAAACAGTTGTTGTCAGGATAAATCTCAGGGTCATAATCTTCAATATCGTACCAGCCCGGCCAGTCTTCTTTAAACTGCCCCGGATTATCTGCTAACCAATTCCATAACTCTCTGTGTTTGGTTAAATCGAAAGTTGGCATTTATCTTTCCCCCAATCTTTTCTTTCCTCTGTTATCTTTTGGATACTTGTTTTGTTACCTTTCAAGGGTTTAATGTACTGCAGGTTATAAGTTTTTCGGTCGAATATATTTGTTGCTGAATAAATCCTAACCTCAATAACATCTTTTGCCCAACTCCATTTGCTTATTCTATTCTTAACACCGCGAAGTGTTTTTAGGTCGTGTATAATCTGGCAATAATCACTTCCTAAGGGATTATAATAATACGGTTCGCACTCAACAAACTGGTTTTCCGCTTCGTCAAACTTGTCGGTTCTTTCTATATAACCTTCAACTATGAATACCATTTGCACTCGCCCCCTTTCAAAGGTCTGTTCTTATAAAATCTTCGAGGTGTTGTCTATTGTTGTCGGCTATAAAGTATGCTCTACCTGTTTTTCTTGTGTACCTTATTGTGCTTACTCTGCGTTTGCCTGCGGTATTACCATTATAGTAACGATACACTACTTTATCATACGGTCCGCTGTGGTCTATCCCAATAATTCCGTATCCCCCGAATTGTGTCATTTGTTTATAGACTAAAACTTTTTCATTTAGGGTTGATATATCCTTTGGTTGAATGTGTAATCC
>NZ_JAQVBV010000069.1 GCF_028690125.1 Bacteroides sp.
GAACTGACAAACGACAATGCTGTTTCCAACCGTCACGTCCTCAACGTCTCCGGTGGTAGCAAAGATGTTTTGCTATACGCAACTCTCAGTATGCAGGATCAAAAAGGTATTGTCATCGGTGATGGTCGTAAAGACTATGCCGGACGTATCAACGGTACATTCAACCTCTTCGATGGAAAAGCACAAATCATCACTAACGCAGAATATCGCGAAGCCGACAGAGATCAACGCAACTCTTCCGGTATTTTTAACATGGCATTGGGTCTGAACCCTACTATTCCTTTGTACGACCCCGAAAATCCGTCACAATACAACGTTACCGGTAATGGTATTTCCGGTACAGACTTCAATCCGGTAGCCGACATCATGTTGAGAAGCAACAATGGTAAAGATCAATGGTTACTAAGCAATGCGACTTTAAAAGTAAATGTAACCAACGACCTGACTGTTCAGGGAACTATCGGTTATCAGAAATCACAATGGCAACAATATAAATATGTATCTGCCGCCCATAAAGAATCAGTAGACAACACTCGCCGTGGTTCTGCTTATCATGGTTTTAGCAAAGACGAGCGTCTTTCAGCCGAAGCCTATGCTACTTATAATAAGGTCTTTGCAGAAAACCATCATGTCAATGCCGTAGCCGGATATAGCTTCTGGCAGGCAACTGGTGAGAAGTTCAACATGACGAACTATGATTTCCCGATTGATGGTGTAGGACCGTGGGATATGGCATCGGGTATGTATCTGTCTGACGGTAGAGCAGCTATGGAATCAGGCAAAGATCCACGCGAACGTTTGCTTTCGTTCTTTGCACGTGCTAATTATACCTTTAAAGACCGCTATATGGTAACAGCCAGTTTACGCCGCGAAGGTTCTTCCAAGTTTGGTAAGAATAACCGTTGGGGTAACTTCTGGTCAGTCTCCGCGGGATGGCGTATCTCTGATGAAGCATTTATCAAGGACCTGACTTTCATCAATGACTTAAAATTCCGTGTAGGCTACGGTGTCACCGGTAACAACGGTTTCGGAAACGGTTATACCACACGTATGTACACTTCTAATCAGATGTGGCCTACCAATGGTGTATGGAATCCGGCGTACGGCTCTATCCGCAATATCAATCCAGACTTGAAATGGGAACAAAAAGCTGAATGGAACATTGGTCTCGACTATTCACTCTTTGACAACCGTCTGTATGGTAAGTTCGACTGGTATCTGCGTAATGTAAGCGATATGCTTTATGAAGTAAATGCTCCGATGCCTCCGATGGTACACGATAAGATCATGAAAAATATCGGTAACCTTCAAAACAAGGGATGGGAATTTGAAATAGGCGGTGATATTGTTCGCAACAAAGACTTCCGCTACTCTTCCAGCATTCGTTTGTCTCACAATACCACCAAACTGAAAAATATTGGTTTGAGTGACAAAGAATTTATCGATCAGGTAACGTTCCCTTCTCCGGGTAATCCGGGAACCGGTGCCCGGATGCAGAATAACATGACTATCGGACAATTCTTCACTTACAAATATGCAGGTGTCGATGACGATGGGAAATGGTTAATCTATGACAAGGATAACAATGTAGTACCAGCCAACGATGAGAACCTGAAAGCAGAAAACAAACGTTTTACAGGTAATGCGATTCCTAAACTAATGGCTTCTTGGGATCATACTTTCCAATATAAAAACTGGGATTTGAATATCTCTTTGCGTAGCTGGATCGACTTCGATATCTTCAGCCAGATAAATATGTATTATGGATTGAAAAACAAGTCACAAAACAATGTCTTGAAAGAGGCTTACCAGAAAAATAAAGGTATCAACGACGAGAAAATTCTGAGTGACTATTGGATAGAAGATGGTACTTTCCTGAAAATCGATGCTATCACTCTTGGTTATCGTCTCAATCTTAAGAAACAAACCAAATACGTAGACAACATACGTTTGTATCTCACCGCCCGCGACCTGGCTGTATTTACCAAATACAGTGGTGCCAACCCGGAAGTAGATATTAACGGACTGAATCCGGGATTTGAATATATCAAAAATACAGACTCAATGTATCCTCAAACGATGCGTTTCACTTTGGGTGCTCAAATAACCTTTTAATTGTAACAGAAGATGAAAAATAAAAACTCAAAATATTATATAGGTCTCGGACTTGCGCTGACATTATCAATGAGCAGTTGCAACCTTGACGAGGTATTCTATTCAGAAGTGACTCCTGATACTTTCATTACCACTCCGGAAAATACTTATGCCGTACTGGCACGTCCTTTCACCCACTGGCGCTGGTATGTAGGAAATGACAGATGGTATCTGCAAGAACTGACTACGGATGAAATGGTTTGTCCACAACGTGGTGCAGACTGGTACAATAGTGGTGAATATTTCCGCCTTCATTACCATACCTGGAATCCGGACGACCGCTTTGTTGTAAACACCTACGACGGAACTACCGGAGCCATCTCCCGTGTACTGGAAGCAAAAGCTGACCTTGAAACCGTGGATTACAAAAGTATCGGACTGACTGATGCTGACAAGGATGATCAAATTCAACAGCTTCAAGCACTCAATGCTTACTTCTATATGAAAGGGTTGGATTATTTCGGCGGAATGCCTATCTATACAAGTAATGATGATGCACTTCAAGGACGTAGTACGGATGTAGAAACATTCAATCACATCGAGTCTCTATTGACAAATGCTATTCCCAAACTGAAAAAGAAAACAACATTGGGAGCTCACGAAGACGGATATATCCAACAAGGAGCCGCTGCTGCCATGTTAGCACAACTTTACTTCAATGCAGAAGCCTATGCGCATCAAGATCGGTATGCTGATTGTGCCACTATCTGCCAGGATATTATTGACGGTGAATATGGTGTTTACGAATTAGACAACACATGGTGGGGTCCTCACGGATTCGACAATGATAAATCACCGGAAATGATATGGGGAGTGCCTTCTGAAAATGCAAAACTGCAATGGGATTGGTATTTCAAATATTTCTATCATATGGAAGGTTACAAATATTTCGACACCGAAACGACCGGATACAACGGATTTATGCTGACCCCGTCGCACAAGCCGACCGGTGAACTTTATACGGAATATAAATTGGGAAATACAATTGCCAAGTTCCACGATAAAGACTTACGCAAGAAACCTTATCGCTATTTGGGAAGTAAGAAATACGAAGGTATGTTCCAAATGGGTGAGCAAGTAAATCCGAACGATGAGAGCATGGCGTGTACAGGTTCCAAAGAGTACAAAGGAAAAGTGATCAATCTTGTCGATCAGGTAGCCCGTTTCTCTGAAGTAGGCTCAAAATACGGTTCTGTTTCAGAACTTCCATCTACAATGGCTGACGGAGAAGAAAATTCAGGTTATCGTCTGGTAAAATCTCCTCAACCGAATATGGCTGATAAACAGTATCGTTACAATCCGGATTGCCCGATCATTCGTCTGTCTGAAATATACTATATGTTGGCAGAGTGTAAACTACGTGCAGGCGAGAAGAAGGGAGCAGCCATATTGATTAATAAGGTACGTGCCCGTAATTTTGAAAACAAACAGGACCCGAATCCTGCAACAGAGAACAACCTCGATAAATATCGTATGCTGGATGAGTGGATGATTGAATTTTTGGGTGAAGGACACGGGCGTCGTCGTACTGACCTCATCCGCTGGAATATGTTCGTTACAGAAAATTGGTGGGATCACAAACCATCTAACGATACAAATAAGAACCGTTTTCCAATCCCTAACTCGGCAATTTCCGCCAACAACAAAATTGAACAGAATCCCGGTTATTAATAAAAACTATACATAATGAGAAAGCTATTTTTAAATTTTACCAACTTCTTTATTTTCACTCTCCTGTTAAGTGTCAATATAGCTTGCAGTAGCGATGATACCAATGAAGGAGGTAGCGGTAACGGGAATGAAGATAGTGGTATTAGTGTAAAACCGGGAATGAACCTGGTAGGAAAGATCATGGATGGCACCACCCCCTTACAAGGGGTGGTAGTCAGTGATGGTTACACCACTGCTACAACCGATGATGAAGGTATCTATCAAATGAAAGCTAACAGTAAAGCAGAATTTGTATTCGTATCCGTACCTGCTGATTGTGAAATTCCGGTTAGCAATAATTTTCCGGTAATATACCAGACAATTACTGTAAAACCCAATGATGTTCTCTACAAGAACTTCTCTCTGAAAAAAAGTGGAGTTAAAAGCCAATTCCGTTTGTTGGCTGTGGCTGATATCCAGATTGGTGATAAAACAGACATTACTTACCTGGAAACAGATATTCCTAAAATCATCAGTTATCTGAAAGAGGATATCGACAGCCAACCCATATACGGTATTTCATTGGGAGATCTTGTGTGGGATAACCTACCCTACTATTCCAACTATAAGGAACAAGTAAGCCGACTGAATATCCCTACTTTCTCCGTTATTGGTAACCACGACCATGACATGAATGTAAAGGATAACGATGAAGCAGCCGATGCGGCTTTCAAGGAAAACTTCGGACCGACTTATTATTCATACAATATCGGTCAATGTCACTTTGTTGTCTTGGATGATGTACTCTATGAAGGAGGAGCAGACAAAAGTTACACAGGTACTATCACCGACCGACAGTTGGCTTGGCTAAAAGAGGACCTGAAACATATAAGCAAGGATAAGCTAATCATCCTTGGTGTACATATCCCGACAAAGAGAAGGAACAGTAACTCACAAGTAACAAATAATGCAGCATTATACAAGTTGTTGGAAGGTTATCAAGTCAGAATTCTCTCCGGACACTCTCATAACAATTATACGACCACCATTTCCGAGAACATTGAAGAGAACTCTCTAGGTTCTATCATGGGAGCGTATTGGAACGGTGACTTATGTAATGACGGAAGTGCCCGCGGCTTTGCAATTTATGAGATTGAAGGTAATCAGATCAAGAATTGGTATTATAAAGGTACGCATCATGAAAGAGACTATCAGATGTATTTATACTCACCGGGCGAAGCCGTCTCCGATAAATACAAGAGTGGAATTATAGTCAATATCTTTACCTGGCATACCAATTGGAGCGTGAAACTCTACGAGAATGGTATATACAAACAAAACTTGACTCAAAATATCAAAGAGATGGATCCGAGAGCTTACAATACCATGTATGGTAGCGACAAACCCTCACACCGCCCAAGTGCAGAGCCGGAAAAGAATTGCGATCATATGTTCTTTTATCAACCAACAAGTAGTTGGAGTGAAGTGAAGATTGAGGCAAGTGATCCTTACGGAAATACGTATGTGAAGACTATTACTAAGACTGAATAAGCGTGTCATTACATACTCAATAACAGGAAGCACCCGACAGGTGGTGTTATAATAAGAAAGTGTTTTCAGGAACTATTTTTTAGATATGGATGTTGCAGATAGTGGAGATTTCTTTAATGAGATCCCATCTATCTGCTTCGTACATTTCTAACATCTATCTGCATCAAAAATAGCGACAGGACGACTTTGTCTTTCAGTTTTTATCTCTATCTTTGTCCGAAACTAAAAGTAAATCAATATGGCAAAGTATAAAAGAATTCTGCTAAAACTCAGCGGGGAAAGCCTGATGGGCGAAAAACAATACGGCATTGACGAAAAAAGACTCGCTGAATATGCTGCTCAGATTAAGGATATTCACGAACAAGGAGTACAGATTGGTATTGTGATCGGCGGAGGTAATATTTTCCGTGGTTTGAGTGGAGCGAACAAAGGTTTCGATCGTGTGAAAGGTGACCAGATGGGAATGCTGGCTACTGTTATTAACAGCCTTGCATTAAGTTCCGCATTAGTAGCTGCCGGAGTAAAAGCTCGCGTACTGACAGCCGTACGTATGGAACCTATCGGTGAATTTTACAGCAAATGGAAAGCCATCGAATGCATGGAAAATGGTGAGATAGTTATCATGTCCGGCGGAACAGGTAATCCTTTCTTCACTACAGACACAGGCTCTTCCTTAAGAGGTATCGAAATTGAAGCAGATGTTATGCTAAAAGGAACCCGCGTGGACGGTATCTATACTGCCGATCCGGAAAAAGACCCGACTGCAACCAAGTTCCACGATATTACGTATGACGAAGTATTGAAACGTGGTTTGAAAGTAATGGACCTGACTGCCACTTGTATGTGCAAAGAAAATAATCTGCCGATTGTTGTATTCGATATGGATACGGTTGGTAATTTAAAGAAAGTAATCAGCGGCGAAGAGATAGGAACAATCGTTCACAACTAATCTCAGCCTGTTGGTATATTACCACGAATAATATGGATTTTCATACAAGCGAAAAGCAGTCGGTTTTCAACTGCTTATTCGTATAATTAATGAATGAGACTTCGTGTTATCCGTGGTCTTTTTATTTCTCTTTTTCTATCCTATACCCCAGATGTTTTACGAGCTTTATTGTATTTAAAGCTGTATTCCGGTCATACTCTTTCTCTCCTTCCGGCAGTTCTTCATAAGGAACCAGACAAGGATGTTTTTTATGTACATCGTCACGTTCAGGACCATAAGTCCATCCTTCATCCATTCTGGATTTAGACCATACATCATGTACATTCTTCGCAATCATTTCCGACAACTCAATAAGAGATTCGGGTAATTCTACTGATGAAAGATCCATCGGAGAAGGAATATAAGCTTGTTTACTATCTTTCATATTTACTGTTATTTATAGCGTCTTTTTGTAATATACAGAATGATAACTCACAAAGATAACACTTACCCATTAGATTAAATCCAATCCGGACAGATAAAAAAATAAAAAATCGGATAAGTTCAGGTTTCTCGCCCTGATCTTATCCGATTTGTATATTCAGCAGTATTCCTTAATCAGCCAAAGGAGTAATACGTATATTCTTAACATCCATATTTTCCGTACGGAATTGCAGACGTTCCGGAATCAGTTTTTCACGGTAAGAAACCATGGTACGCTTTCCGGCAATCTCCGTATCTACCATAGATCCGTCAAATTTATCAGAGGCTTTGACAACCATACGTACTGTAAAAGTTTTATCTGTATCCAATAAGTTCTCAATAGCATAATTACGTCCTTGCTGTGGAGCACCACCTTCACGTAAAGAACGTTCACGAGCGGTCCCATCGCCGACAAAAGAGTATTGTGCCCGCTTATCCGCACCATCTAGTCGCCATTCACACCCATCTTGCAGACCTTTATCAAGAGAAGGCAATAAATTCACAGACAACTTTCCGTCTGGAGTAACAGGAGTTACTTCAAAAGTTAATAAGAAAGAACCGGAAGGTAAATTCTCTATCTTCGTTGAGTTTTCCGGAAATGTTGTAACTTTCGTTGAGGTAACAGGTAGCAGTTCATCCATCCATTTCGTACCGATACGACCGTCAGGCAATTGTACCAATTCATGGATTACCAGCGGTCCGCCCCAAGCCTTCATCCACATCCATCCTGCCATCACAAAACGGTGGTCGAATATTTCCGTAATAGTCGGTACACACGAACCATTATAAAAATCCGTACCTATTGCTACCATATCCTGATAAGCAGAATCCGGTTGCACTGTTTGCTTAGACCATAGACGGGTGAAACCTCCGATAATGTAATCGTAATTTCCCCAATGGAAGAAGAAAGTACAATCACCTCCTAATGGGAAGTTTTCATCCAAACAATGCCAGCCACCACTCACTGAATCAGAAGCCCACGTACCACGAGCACCATAATTGGCCAACATCTTCAAATCTCCTTTCGGATCGACATAAATACTTGGATTTTCACAAGGGTGAAACAAGACACCTGTCTTACGGAAATGAACACCATCATCACTTACTGAATAAGAGGAGCCTGCTGCAACACCCGCCATTTGATGGCGGTCAAAGTTACCTGTATGTCCATGATCCTCCAAGTATTTATACATTTCGGGAAGTGTAGTTTGTTCACGAGGATAAATACGAGTGGTATGATAACCATAGCTAATGCAAAGCTGATTATTGAAAACAAAAGGAGTACCTGTACCAAAAGTTTCCCATTGTTCCTCAATAGGTACGGCTGCTTCGTGCTCTGTCCAATGCCGGAAATCTTTTGTTGAAAGATGTTCGAAGTAATGTCCGCCCCGTCCGAACTTGCTTTGATGTCCGCGACGGTCGTATAAATAGAAAAGGTGATAAGTTCCATCATGATACAAACTGACAACATCCCCTACCCACGCATTATGTCCGGTAGGAGTCCAAAATTGTACTTGGGGCTGTAATCCTGCTTGTACTCCGTCCATTCGTTCGGGTTGTATAGCCGGATAAAACAACTCAGCTTGTGAAACAAATGCTGTGTCTATTTTCCAACGTTCCATTTTCTCTGCTAGAGGATACCCTAAAGGAAAATCATTATCCAACAATTGCCCATCTACATACATAGTCCAACGAACACCGGAAAAGTTTAAGACAACTTCGTGTTCTCCCCACGGTTGTTCCAGCATAGCCAACGGAACACCAACGGTCATTCGTTCCATATGTCCATCTACCGGAGACTTTAATTCCAGTCCCGCTTCCAGAACGGGGACAGTGCCATCCTGCATTTTAGCTGCCGGATAATTCTGTTTATTACGGTCGAAAGGATTATATTGCTTAAGGCAAACATCCAGCACTCCCGGTATTTCTACGAGATGACGATCAAAAGTAGGCACAAGCAAGTTTACCTTACATTTAATCGTAAAACCTTTCTCTATATCTGAAGGAATAGGTAGCGTACCTTCAACCGAATCTCCATTCAATGTTGCCTGTGCTGCGGCAGGTACATTCAAATTCCAGTTGTTATTCAGTAAATGTATTCGTGCTCCTTCCTGATCATCCCCGGTTTGTCCGCAAGAGGTCATTCCTCCTGTCATTAGGGTACATAGTCCTATTATCCATACATATCTCTTCATACTTTCAATGGTGTTTCTATATAAATAAATAAATTATCCAAATGTTAATTCCATACACTTATTAGCCAATTGGGTTTAGTTTACATAACCTTTAGAGCAGCTTTCCATGTTTTCTACTATTATCACATCGTAATAGTATTATTTGCGTTCTGTATCCGTAAAGATAGCAGGCGGAAAATCATATAGTGCCGCTTGGTCATCCGAAGGATTAGCCATCTCTGTATCCAAATCACCATACCAGAACAGAGTGGAAGCATAATCCACCTTGCCCCCATCCCAACTGATCAGCTCAAATTCAAACTTCAGATGTTCATTAAACGGTACATTATCCAAATTTCGGGTACGAACAAACGTGTTATAGCCCCGCGATGCCTCATCGTCTTCTCTCGGAGCTCCTCCAAACGGATTAAAATAAACATGAATAGGTGCAAAAGTCGTGTTATAATAATCTTCCGTGCCGCATCCGAAATGAGAAGGGAAAGTGTCGTTATCTACCCAAATATGCTCGTCACCTTCGCCATACCAGCGTGGAGAGTGATTATAAAGAGACAGCATATCGCCTATAAAAACACCTCTTCCTTTCAAAGTTCCCATATTATAGTCTATACCGCAGTTTGTAGGCAAACCATTCTCCTGCCGCCAGTCAGCATGAAAGTAGAGTGTATTATTCTCCCATTTCCAATCGGAAAAACATACTTTTACTTCCAAAGTAGCCGGATAGCCCGAAATATTATTAACATCAATTTTCGCTTGTTCCTGATAAGGCATCGCTAATCGCAAAAGCACTTTACCTTTGCCATCTGCCTCCAAATAATAACTGTCCACGGCAGGAGCACCCATACCGGCGCCGACAAGATCGCTTAATGGTACACGAACCGTCCTTTTTCCATCAAAAGAAATATTTACAATCAGTCCCCTCATCAATGAGGCATAATGAATGGAATCAAATTCTGAAACTTGGAATAGAAGACTGCGGATGGCTTTTCCTCCTTTGGGCAGTTCCATAACGAAAGATGCTCCGACAGCGAGAGACTCTTTCCGACTGATCGGATCATCTCCATAAGTACGAGGGTGCATCAACTGATTGCTCACTTGTTGCGCTTTCGCCTGCAAATCATTCGCTTCTTCCAAAGTAAAAGTTCTGACTTCCGTATTCTTTGGATAGGTACGGCACGAAGCATGGAAAAAATAATCACGATCCACATTGTCTACTGTAATCTTACAGTTTTTTGCATAAGGAAGCGGGTAATAAAAACTACTGCCTTGTGTCGTATCATAATGTTCGTGACGATAGATTAATCCTTCGGGAATGACCAGTGGAAATTTAGCTATGTCGTAAGTAGGAATTAAAATAGCAGCTTCTTCCGCTCCGTCAAAGTAAATGCGGAGGTTCGCTCCGCCAGCACCACCCGTTGTAATCATGCGGGTAATGACTCCCGGACCTTCTTCGTCAAACAATACTTTTTCTACCCGACCGTTATTGGCCTCATAACGAACAAAACCTGTGTTATCCCGATTTGCATGCCACGAAGAAGTGCCCGGAAGTACAGAACGCCGATCATAGCTAGAGATATGTTTGGTAGTGAAAGTCGGTTCCGGAAAAGAAACATCAGCTTCTACGGAAACCATTTCATCCAGCAAATTCTCTAAGGCTATGCGATTAATCTTATCTTTTTCCGAATGGCATGAACTTAATACCAGTAAGCAGAAGCCTAATGCTATCCATAAAAAGCATAATTTTCTTATATATAAAACTCTTGTTACTATGACTCTTGTACTATAAATTTTCATCGTTCAATTCTTTAGTGCTGAAAACTCTTTCATTCTTTTCTCCTGCCATATTGCAAACACAAGCACCGAAGGCAGCTTCTTCCTGAACATTGGATAAATGTAAGGAATAACCAAAGCGTTCTTCAAGCGCCTGACGCATTAACGGATTCTTTTTTATACCATTCCCCGATCCAACCAAGTTTGTTTTATTCTGTCTGACGGAATCAGGAATAAGCCGGAAATAATCATATAAGTTCTGACTGATTCCTTTGACAAATCCTCGTATCAAATTCTCAGGAGTAAAATTAGAAAGAGATATATGATCGATTTTCCCTCTTTTGTCCGGTTCCAATCGTGTTCCGCTAAATAAAGTTTCTACTTCGATACTGTCATCAGTATCTGTTTGATAGGGAATGGAAATCATACGTTCATACCATTCATGATCACTTTTCTCTATTCCTGTAAAATGCTTCACTGTATCGGCAAAAAAATCCTTTAGCATAGCAAATGAAGCACCACCACATAAAGGAGCACCGACCAAAATATATCCACCTCCGGGCAATGGACGGATATCCAGCCCTTCAACTTCCACATACCGATCTGTGTAAACAGATATTTGACTACTGGTTCCTACCGTTATATGTATGGAATGCTCAATGTCTTTCACTGATCCTAAAAATGCAGCTTGATTATCACCAATCGCAACGTATACAGGAATTTCTTCACAATACCCCACCAATGAACCGGATGGTATAACTTCCGGCAATAGGATTCTGTCTAAATGTATGGCGTCGCAAGCGGATACATCGAACAACAAACGTCTTTTATCGAAAAGTCCCAATCCGGCAGCATTGGAATAATCAATAAGCGGTTCATTTCGACGGCATAGCTTCATGACCACATAATCCATAATGGTGCACAGCTTATTGACAGACGAAGGAACCTGATTGTTTTGTTTATTATAAAAGTGAGTCACCAATCCATAACCCGTAGCCATGGGGTATCCTGTTTCCTGAGTCAGAAAACTTGCATAGCTTTGTTCTTCTTTATAAATCAGATTTCCTCTGCCATCCTGCCACGTATATAACGGACTGACAGCTTCACCGCATTTATCCACATAGAGCATACCATGCATCTGTCCGGAAAATCCGATTCCTTTTATATCCGTACATTTCTGTCTGAATTCCGAAAGGATTTCCTCTACCAGATGAAAGATAGCATCTGCATCCTGTGTCTTCTCCCATTGATTGTCAGATATAATACTTGTATTATTATCCTTTACAATCGTGATGCAGTGTTCTGTCGATAGATGATAAGCGACACCACAAATAGAACTCGTACCTATGTCAATTCCTACGCAATACATATTTATCAGTTTAGTTTAAACTACATGAGATAAGGTAAAGGACTTACTACTTCTTCTTTACCCGAACTTTCATTTATCTTGGTATCCAAATCTCCATACCAATAGTTTGTCACTGCATAATCCACCTTACCCGGATTCCAACTCAACATTTCAATATCAAACCGATATCTTTTTTGAAATGGAATGCCATCCAAATTACGGGTACGTACAAAAGCATTAAAACCATGTGAAGAAGGATTATCAGCTCGCGGTGCACCTCCATAGGGAGTGTGGAAAGGAACTACCGGGGCCCAAGAACAGTTGTAATGATCTTCCGTACCCGTCCCATGATGGGAAGGGAAGACATCATTATCCACCCATATCTTCTCATCACCTTCGCCGTACCAATCGGGAGCATAGTTAAACAATGAAAGCAAATCGCCTTTAAATACTCCTCTACCATTAATGGTGATATAGTTCCACATATGATCACCTTTATGATCATCATATCGGTTTGTCAGTTCAATTCCTCGTTCCTGTTTCCAAGTCGTATGGAAATAAAGTGTGTTCTTGTTCCATTTCCAGTCTGACACATGTGCCCTGACATTCATCCAGACAGGAAATTCAAATAAGTTCTCCACTTCTATTTTGGCATTTTCTTTATAAGGCATTACCCAGCGTGATGTGATATGTCCACGACCGTCTGCATCCATATACCAGCTATCTACCTTCGGAGCTCCCAATCCTGCTCCTGAGAAATCTCCTAACGGTGCCCAGACTGTTTCTTTTCCATCAAAAGAAATTTTGAGAATCAACTGTCGCATCATCTTCGCATAATCTCCTCTCCGACAATGCACATCAATAATCAATGAACGAACTGCATGACTTCCGGCAGGAAGTTCCAATGAGCTTTTTTGATTAGGGGCAATATCCATCGCAAACTCACGACGTTCACCTCCTTTAAAAGTCTGAGGATTCCAAAGCGCTTTGTTTACATCCTGTATCTTTTCCTGCATGATATGGGAATGTACTTGTCCCGGATGAAACGTTTCGACTTCTGTACCTTGAGCATACGTGCGGTATTCTATTTCATGATATCGCGGTGACCAAGTGTTTCTATCTTTATTGGGTTCTTCGAAAGTTATCCGACAACTTTTTTGATAAGGAAGCGGAAACATAAATGTATTTCCTCCTGCACCTTCGGGCGTATAATTAGTATGAATTAAAGAAAGTGCATCCCCCACCCTGAAAGGAGCACGTGTCATATCGTAAGCGGGAATTACCAGTCGTGGATTTTCTTCGCCATCAAAATAAAAACGAAGAGTACCATTCTTTACATTTGTAGTCAGCCAGATACGTGTAACGACTCCCGGTCCTTCATAATCGAACATGACTTTTTCTACGCGACCTTGAATCGTATCCAATCTCATGCAGCCAAAACCATCGTCATTGGCATACCACCAGTCTTTTTCAGGCAATACTGTCCGGCGGTCATAACTACTAATCATTTTACACGTATAATAAGGATCCGGAAACTCCGCCGCCTTTTCGAATGAAATCATTTCATCCAACAAAGTGCTTATTGTCACTTTATCGGACCCAAAAGAACGACCTCCTACAATCAGTAAAGCCGCTAAACATAATCCTTTAATTCTATTCATAATTTTAGTTTATTAAATATCCGGAGATGAGTATTACAAAAGTACATTCTTTTTTCTTACACTCTACATGACAGATAGCCTAAAATAAATAAGTATTGGCACTTATTGCAAATTTCATACTTCTACCCAGATAAAAACATCATTTTCTCTATCAACCTATCACCAACAGGCTGTATACCTTTATTCATCGGGCTTTAAGAGGTGATAGGTTGTTTTTATCACCTATCACCGTCTCTATCACCTATCACCGGTTTACTTATGCTTCTCTAATAGTTTGCACAGTAAAGAAAATAATTTCAACCGTATAACCAAAAAGTTCCAACCGTTTGAACTAAAAGTTTCACACCTTGAAACTAAGTGTTCCACCCCTATAAAACAAAATATTTCGTTCTAATCTTTTGTAAATCAGCGATTAAAATCGTTTCTTTAAAAAGGCAGGTAACGATATAGTAGCGGAAGTCCTGCTACATATTGCATTGCTCTGCATAATTTCAAATA
>NZ_JAQVBV010000133.1 GCF_028690125.1 Bacteroides sp.
CAATGTTGGTTCCGGAGTCTTTCAATGAAAAGAATCCGATCAGTGAAGATCTAAAAGCGTTTTACGAGTATCATTCCATCCTCATGGAACCTTGGGACGGACCGGCTGCTTTATTGTTCAGTGACGGACGGTTTGTCGGGGGTATGCTCGATCGTAACGGTTTACGACCGGCCCGTTATCTCATCACTAAGAACGACATGATGGTAGTAGCTTCTGAAGTAGGAGTAATGGATTTCGAACCGGGAGATATCAAAGAAAAAGGTCGTCTTCAGCCCGGGAAAATATTATTGGTAGACACGGAAAAGGGAGAAATCTACTACGATGGCGAGTTGAAAAGACAATTGGCAGAAGCCAAGCCTTATCGTACGTGGCTGGCAAACAACCGCATTGAGTTGGATGAACTGAAAAGCGGTCGTATAGTACCTCACCATATAGAAGACTACGACTCAATGCTTCTTACCTTCGGATACTCAAAAGAAGATATCGAACGGTTAATCATGCCAATGGCCAGTACAGGAGCAGAACCTGTAAATTCTATGGGTAACGATACGCCTTTAGCAGTACTCTCCGACAAGCCACAACTTTTTTATAACTATTTCCGGCAACAGTTCGCCCAAGTAACCAATCCTCCAATTGATCCGATTCGTGAAGAGTTGGTTATGTCGCTTACAGAATATATCGGAGCTGTGGGAATGAACATTCTCACTCCCAGCGAGAGTCACTGCAAAATGGTACGTCTGAACCATCCGATTTTAAGTAATACGCAATTGGACATTCTTTGCAACATTCGCTACAAAGGTTTCAAAACGGTGAAATTACCTATATTGTTTGAAGTAGCCAAAGGAAAAGCCGGATTACAGGAGTCCCTGAATGAACTTTGCAAAATGGCGGAAGCATCCGTTACCGAAGGAGTTAATTATATTGTCTTAACAGATCGTGAAGTAGACTCTACATATGCCGCTATTCCCTCCTTACTTGCAGTGAGTGCTGTTCATCATCATCTTATTTCTGTAGGAAAGCGGGTACAAACCGCACTAATTGTAGAAAGCGGAGAAATTCGTGAGGTCATGCATGCAGCTTTGTTGCTGGGTTTTGGAGCCAGTGCCTTGAATCCATACATGGCATTTGCAATCTTAGATCAGTTGGTAAAAAACAAAGATATCCAGTTGGATTATGCTACTGCTGAGAAAAACTATATAAAGTCTATCTGCAAAGGCTTATTCAAGATCATGAGTAAAATGGGAATATCCACTATCCGGTCTTATCGGGGAGCCAAAATATTTGAAGCCGTCGGATTAAGTGAAGAATTAAGTAAGGCCTATTTCGGAGGAATCAGTTCTCCTATCAGTGGTATTCGGCTGGAAGAAATTGCAAAAGATGCAATAGCCTTTCATGATGAAGGTTTTTCGGTAGAAGAAAACACCCGCTTATTGCCGAACAAAGGGTTGTATTCTTTCCGTAAAGACGGAGAAAAACATGCATGGAATCCGGAAACGATCAGTACTCTGCAACTTGCTACCCGTTTGGGAAGTTACAAAAAGTTCAAAGAATATACTCATTTAGTCGATGATAAGGCAACTCCCATCTTCCTACGCGACTTTCTTGATTTCCGTCGCAACCCCATTTCCATTGACTTGGTAGAACCAGCAGAAAATATACTGCATCGTTTTGTTACAGGAGCAATGTCATTTGGAGCGATCAGTAAAGAGGCGCACGAAACGATGGCTATTGCCATGAACACGATTCACGGACGGAGTAATACCGGTGAAGGCGGAGAAGATTCTTCCCGTTTCCAGCCTCTGCCGGACGGGAGTTCTTTGAGAAGTTCCATTAAACAAGTGGCATCCGGTCGTTTTGGGGTAACGGCTGAATATCTGGTCAATGCAGATGAAATACAAATTAAAATAGCTCAAGGCGCCAAACCAGGTGAAGGCGGACAACTTCCCGGATTTAAGGTAGATGATGTGATAGCTAAAACCCGTCATTCCATACCGGGTATTTCATTGATCTCTCCGCCTCCCCACCATGACATCTATTCTATCGAAGATCTGGCACAATTGATCTTCGACTTGAAAAACGTAAATCCAAAAGCCAAGATCAGCGTGAAATTAGTGGCAGAAAGTGGTGTAGGAACCATTGCGGCAGGAGTAGCAAAAGCAAAAGCCGACTTAATCGTAATTTCAGGTGCTGAAGGTGGTACAGGAGCTTCTCCGGCATCATCTATCAGATATGCAGGAATATCTCCAGAACTGGGATTGAGTGAAACTCAACAGACATTGGTTCTGAACGGATTGCGCGGGCAGGTCATTCTACAAGCTGACGGACAGTTGAAAACCGGACGTGACATTATTCTTATGGCACTGATGGGAGCCGAAGAATATGGGTTCGCAACTTCTGTACTGATCGTATTGGGATGTGTCATGATGCGTAAATGTCATCAAAACACCTGTCCGGTAGGAGTTGCCACTCAGAACCCGGAATTACGGCAACGCTTTCACGGACGTAGCGAATATCTAGTCAATTTCTTCACCTTTCTGGCGCAGGAAGTACGTGAATATCTGGCAGAAATGGGCTTTACTCGCTTAGACGATATCATCGGACGTACAGATTTAATTCAACGTAAATCAATGAAAGATGATCTAAACCCGAAACACGAGTTAATCGATTTTACAAAAATGCTGGCACGTATAGACAATAGTGCAGCTATCCGTCATGTCATCGATCAGGAGCACGGAGTTTCTTCTGTAAAAGACGTCACTATCATAGATGCGGCACAAGAAGCAATCGAACATGAAAAAGAAGTTTCTCTGGAATATACGATTGCCAATACAGACCGTGCCATAGGTGCCATGCTTTCCGGAGTTATTGCCGGAAAATATGGAGAAAGAGGATTACCGGAACATACACTGAACATCAAGTTCAAAGGAGCTGCCGGTCAGTCGTTCGGTGCCTTCCTTGTTCCGGGAGTTAATTTCAAGTTAGAAGGAGAAGCCAATGATTATTTGGGTAAAGGTCTGAGTGGCGGTCGTATAGCTGTACTTCCTCCCATCCGCAGTAACTTTG
>NZ_JAQVBV010000134.1 GCF_028690125.1 Bacteroides sp.
TAGTTGGTTCAAAAGTATTTATTATGATAATCATAAGCAATAATGCAGCTCAAAACTTCATGTACCCTTTTTATTGCATTGCACCCATAGAAAATATCATTAAATGGTGTCTTGTATGTGTAGTGAAAAAGGTAAATATTGAGGATTAACAATTTCATGGAGGATACCGTCATGTTTTTCAACATAATTCTTTTCTTGACCTTTTGGTTCGTTGGAGTAATGCTTTTCTCGTTTGGCATCATGCAAATCATCTTGTCGCTCACTTGTACCATTCCTCTTACAAAGGCAACAATCGTTCGTTGTAAACACATGGTTGATTCTAGCGGAATATACAAAAGTGTTTCTATTACAATTGTTATATGGACTGTAGTTTCTTTACTAGTTATATGGCCAACCATTTCTTTTGGTAATAGTTATATGATATTCGGTCTTTTTATTGGTATGGGAATCACATTTCTTACTTCACTTTCGAAATGGGGTACAACACAAGCCAATTGTGCCGATTACTATAGAAGATATGAACGTTATTACGCTCATAACGATTTAATTGCATTGGGAGTCTTGACTGAGGAAAGGGAGTGACCGCTAACTGATAATGGCGGTCGACGTATGCGAAGATTGAGAAAATAGGCAAGAAAGCACGCTACTGTTGAGTTCGCATTCTTGTAATGCCCCTGTTGTCAAGACACCAAACCCTTGGAATTAAGATAGGAATTCCGGCCTGCTTGAGCCATCATCACGGAGATAACTGAGCCATCGCCTCTGAAATAAATGATCCACCTTATCGGCATTTACTGCGAAACGTCGCACAACGGACACGGCACCTGACCGCCACCCCTAAAGGAAAACGTGTAAGTTATCGTTGATAAGGCCTTTCGCAACCAGGCGATAATTTGATACAATAGCCATGGTTTTTGAGTGTGGTGCTCCTGTCATCCTCTCTGCGCTAACAGATGGTGACAAACAAGGGAGCGCCATTCCTTTCCCTTTTTGTGGCCATTGTATCTGTCAACTCACGGTCAGGCAAGACCGTCAGCAAACGGCCGCGCTGCGGCGGCGCAAACAATTGCGCTTCTCCGTACTGTTGTAGGAAGAGTCCTTGATATTCGCACTGTTAGCGGAAATAGTGCTCCACAACGACACTCGGTCGATTGTGTCCGAGCGATTTAGAAACCTTGAGAACACATTCTTTGTCATAACCGCGATAGTCAGCCTTGATTTGTTTTCCGGCAGACTCTTTTTTGTGGATTTCTTCCTGATAACGAGCCCTTGCGTACTCGGCGCGAAATGCATGATTGTCGATTTTGTTTGTGTATTTCGTGAACAGAAATGGTTGTTCGGCGTTGAAATAGATTTTTCGGAATCTTTCGGCATCCATTTTGTAGTCGCTTATCGTTTCTCTTGTTTCGATATTTGGAACCATTTCCCTTATTGCTTTTTCATAAGTCAATAAAATAGGCGCATTACGAAACCGGCCACCTTTTTCGATCAGGCTGACGAAGAGTTTACCATTTTGATTTTGCCAAACTGAACATGGCTTAACCTGATAGTTGCCTCCTAAGATGCTCTCCCGTCTGCAACCGCAAGCCTTGGCGAAAACGATCTGATTTTTATAGTTATCCGGACTATACTTTCTATCATGCGCTTTTTGGGTTCGACTTCTTGTAACATCCTTGTAACTGCGTTCTTTCAGGTTTGCCTCTTTCTTTCTGATGGATAAGTCAAGAACCTTGTTGAGCGCGGACATGTCTTTTGATATGGTGTAGGCTGATTTGCCGTCCTGTTGTCGGAACTGAAGATATTGGATGACAATAGCCTTGTCGATAACTTGAATGTCCTTTATTTCCGGGTGGTTCTGCTTTAGCCACTTAGCAAATTCCATACTTGTTTGGTGATAGGAATCGAAGGTTTTGAATGAGTAGATTCCAGGCGCTGATGCTGGGTTCCATACGTCTCCTTTTGCTTTTTGCTCAAGACGAAAGTCTGCCTTAGCATCGTGTTTGGATTGCCCAAACCGTTTTAGTGAATTCATTCGCATATTCATTTGGTGGATGATACTTCCGAACTTAACTCTTCCCATTGGTGTGCTCCTTATGACATTAATATGTTTTTTGGATGTATCGCTTTTGTTGCAGCTCCGATGACCGTTAGTGGTTGGTGTATTGGAATTGGAGGAGTGAGGAGTTCTATTTTTAGCTGTTCAAACTTTGATACAATAGCATGCGCTGAAATGGCTGATTTGAAGAAATAGATCTGATTGTCCCTCGTAACAAAATAGCGAAGATATCGGTCCAACTTGTATTGCATGTGGAGTTGAATGCGGTGTCTGATTGAAAAGGAATTGAAAGTGAGTAACCTTGATTTTTCTTCTTGACCGGCGCAAAATGGCATTTTCAAGAAAACGTGGTCGTTTTTTTGCAAGTACAACATCGTACTACCCTTTAGCGCATAGTAATAAATTGGTTTTTCGGTGGTCTCATTAAGATCATCCTTATATTCGATGATCAAGCGTTCTCTTACAGCCTTTTTTAAGGCACCAAGACCAAGGTGCTCTTTAAATCTCTGTTTATAAACTGTCATCAGCATGTCTGTAGTTAGAAAAACATACTCCGAGAGTATCTGGATGATTCGATAAGTCGTCGTGACCTGATTAAGAGACAATTCTTCATGAAAAATGACATCGATTTCGCTGATAGGTATAATTCTGCTATTCATTTATGGGCTCTCCTTTTATTGTTTTTGTGGTCGGGATTGTTAAGACAAACAGCTTGATTGGTTGGGCCAAGCCGATAACCCTGGGAATGTTCTTTTTTGTGGGATGCCTGTAGATAACAGCCCGTCGTCCTGACTCAGGACCACATCGCGATGCGATGCTTCTGCGCAGATAGCGCGTGTATCATGTCTTTACCAGTTGTGTCTGCCTCCCTTAACGATCTCTCGTTTTCTTCGATTTCCTCTGTTTTTCGCAGGTTTTCAAATCTCAAGCTCAAGCTTTCACTGTGGATAACTTGCGAATCCTAGTCAGGAGTGGCCTTCCGGGCACAACA
>NZ_JAQVBV010000032.1 GCF_028690125.1 Bacteroides sp.
ACCTTGATTTCCATAGTCATTAGTTCATGTGATGACGGACGGATTTATGAAAAAACAGTTCATATTCCCCGAGAAGGTCGTACCTTAAAATTGACCGGTAAGATTAATGGGATAGATAAATGGACTAATGACTATAATATAGTTGTGGCAGGCTTTGATGATAAGAGCGAGTATGCCATTATATCAAAGATAGTCTCCACTTCGGTAGGAGAAGACGACAATACTCAAGTAATCATGGCAGGTATTAGCGATGATGTAACAAAAGTAGAACTATGTGCTATTGACAGGTTGAGAAGACGTGTGGTAACATTCTGCTCGATAAATAGCAGTACTGCGGAAGCCGATACGATCAGAATGGATGCAGGTACGATTGACGTCAGTATGTACCATGCAATCCAGACCCACATTTTCACCACTAGCTGTATCGGTTGTCACGGTGAAAGTACAGAGGCAGCAGCCCAACTACATCTGACAGAAGGAGTAAGTTATAGCGCATTGGTCAATCAACCTTCAACAATTAACGGGAATATATTACGAGTAAAAACCAATAATACACAAGAAAGCCTTCTACATCTTATATTAAATAGCAATGATTATACACATCACCCACATACGGATATACTTCCCGCCAAAACCAAAACAGAATTATTGGAACTGATCGACAGTTGGATTGATGATGGTGCACAACAGTAATTAGTAATTTAAAAATTGATATGAACAACAATAAGCAACAAACTATTTATTCAGAAAACACTTTAACCGAGATATTTAAATATGAAGTAAAAACCGGAGTTTCGGAGTATCATGTAATGATTCATTCCACTAATCCGGAAGCTACTTATGAGGAGCAATTAAATGCCATCATAGATACTTATTATCAGTTACGTGAGAAAGAACTGCATCGAGCAATCACCGTCTTCGAACGCTATTTCCTAAGTGATGCTTCTAATCAAGCAGATGCATTGTTGGCTATAACAGCAGAAAGTACAGATTGTGCACTCTCCGTTGTAGAACAACCGCCATTGAATGGGACAAAAGTCGCCTTATGGATTTATCTTCAAACCAATGTACAGACTCAGGTTCTCCACAATGGTCTATTCGAAGTAAAACACAGTTCCTATCGTCATTTCTGGGGAGGCAGCGCTTTCAATCGTGCAGCAAATTCGGAATACCAAACCCGCTTACTATTGAACGACTATGTGATGCAACTCATAGATCAAGGCTGTAAATTAGCCGACAACTGTATCCGCACCTGGTTTTTCGTACAAAATGTAGATGTAAATTATGCCGGCGTAGTAAAGGCAAGAAATGAGGTCTTTGTCACTCAGGATCTAACAGAAAAAACTCACTACATTTCCAGTACAGGAATTGGTGGACGCCACGCAGATACTAAAGTTCTGGTTCAGATGGATACATACGCGGTAGATGGTTTAAAATCGGAACAAATTCACTTCCTTTACGCACCGACTCATCTAAATCCGACTTACGAATATGGCGTCAGCTTCGAACGTGGAACATATGTAGATTATGGAGATCGACGTCAGGTATTCATCTCCGGAACAGCAAGTATCAATAACAAAGGTGAAGTGGTGTATCCCGGAGATATTCGTAAACAGACCAAACGGATGTGGGAAAATGTAGAAGCTTTATTGCAAGAGGCTGAATGTACGTTCGATCATATAGGACAGATGATCGTATACCTACGTGATACCGCAGATTATATTGTTGTTAAAAAAATGTACGACAAACGTTTTCCAAGCACACCCAAAGTATTTGTTCATGCCCCCGTTTGTCGCCCGGGATGGTTGATTGAGATGGAATGTATAGGAGTGAGAACTTGTGAAAACAAGGAGTATCCTTCCTTTTAGTTTTGCTAAATAGTTATGCCGTTGAAAAAGTTACTTGTTATTTTATATGGCTGTCTCATCGTTCTGCTTGCCGCAACCACTTTTGTGGAACAAGTATACGGGACAGATTTCGTAGAAAAGAATATATATCATACAATTTGGTTTTGTTGTTTGTGGGGAGCAATAGTCGCAACAGCTTTCGTTGTTCTCATCCGACGTTCTCTATGGCATCGGCTTCCTTTATTGTTGTTTCATGGCTCCCTCTTTGTTATCTTGGTGGGGGCTATGATCACATTTATCGGAGGTAAGGAAGGTTATATACACTTACGACCGGGAATGGTGGAAAGATGTTTTCAAGAAAAGGAAAACGGAAATCAGATAGACTTACCGTTCACTATGCGCTTAGACAGTTTTCAGGTGAAATATTATCCAGGGACTGAAGCGCCAGCCGATTATGTCAGTTATTTCACTTATTCCATACTGGGACAGGAAGAGAATTCATCTCAGGAATGTATCTCTATGAACCACATCTTTACTTTTCAAGGTTATCGTTTTTACCAGTCATCGTTCGATGATGACAAGCAAGGTAGTTGGTTGTCTGTAAATTATGATCCATGGGGAACAAGAGTAACATATACCGGATATATTTTACTCGGCATTTCCATGATTAGTTTATTATTTTCACGCAAAGGTAAATTCCTTCGACTGCTAAATCACCCTTTATTAAAAAAAGGAGGATTATTCGTAACCTTTCTTTTATGTTTAACGGGAAGTATGCAAGGGCAAAAGAAAACACTCCCCGTTCTCACACGAATACAAGCGGACAGTCTGGCTTATAAACAGGTGATCTACAACGACCGTGTAGTACCATTGAATACCTTAGCCCGCGATTTTGTACAAAAACTCACAGGGAGTACATCTTATAAAGGATTGACTCCCGAACAGGTATTGGGAGGATGGCTACTTCGCCCTGAAGTATGGAAAGATGAACCTATGATTTATATAAAGAACACCAAACTACGGCATCTACTTGAATTAAAAACAGCTTACGCACGTCTAAGTGATTTATTCAACGGTTCCACCTATCGTTTACAAGAATATTTTCAGCAAGAGCAGGAACAAAGTAAATTAGCAAAAGCAATTCAAGAAACTGATGAAAAGGTAGGTCTGATTTTGATGCTTACCAATGGAACGCTCATTCGTCCTTTGCCCAACGATGAAAATGTAATATCTCTTTCCCAAACAAAAGTAGAAGCAGAAATACTCTATAACTGTATCCCTTTCAGCAAAATTCTGTTTATGGTAAATTTATCATTAGGATTATTAGCTTTTGGGAGATTAATCTATTATTGTTTGAAACAAACACCTATTCCGGCAAATAAAAGAAACCTCTTTCATTTCACCAATCTATTTTTCTCCATTTCCCTATATGCTACATTTTTATTTCAAATGGTTGGTTATTGCTTGCGTTGGTATATCAGCGGGCGTATTCCACTTAGCAATGGTTACGAAACCATGCAATTCATGGCACTTTGCATCCTTTTACTGTCTTGTTTGCTTCATCATAAATTTCCATATACCCTCCCATTCGGTTTTTTACTCTCCGGTTTTGCACTACTAGTTTCGTATTTGGGACAAATGAATCCTCAGATCACTCCTTTGATGCCAGTGCTTGTATCTCCATGGCTGAGTATACATGTCTCATTGATTATGATGTCCTATGCTTTGTTTGCATTTATCATGCTCAACGGAATACTTGCATTATGTATATGGAAAAGGAATTCTTCCATTTCCAAGTTTGCATACAGTAACGAGCGAGTAGAACAATTGACATTACTCAGCCGTCTGTTACTCTATCCGGCAACTTTCTTTTTAGGCGCGGGAATCTTTTTAGGTGCAGTTTGGGCAAATATATCTTGGGGACGTTATTGGGCATGGGACCCTAAAGAAGTATGGGCTTTGATTACTTTTCTGGTGTATGGTGTAGCTTTCCACTCACAAAGTTTACGCATGTTCCATAAGCCCTTATTTTTCCATATCTATATGATTTTGGCTTTCCTGACTGTACTAATGACTTATTTTGGAGTAAATTACATTCTTGGAGGAATACACAGTTATGCTAATGGCTAAAAAAGATTAGCACAATCCGAACAAACACCCTTCACCATATAATTAATACTCTCCATCACGAATCCTTCCGGTAAATCAATGACCGGAATTTGTATTCTTTTGAAACAGAATGTACGATGGCATCTTTCACAATAAAAATGGGTATGCATATCATCTACACTACATACACACTCACTACTACAAACCTCATATTTCAAAGATCCGCTGCCATCTTCAATTCCATGTATCAGGTGGCGACTCAGAAATAAAGTCAATGTGCGGAAAATTGTCGATTTATCAACCGTATCCAATTTAGCTTCCAAGTCTGCCAATGAAACTGCATACGGCACATCCATCATTGCACGTAGAATCAATATGCGTATGGAAGTAGGCTTTATGCCTTTCTTCTCCAGTCGTTCTATATAAATTTGATTTGCATCCATTTTCAGCATCATTTATTTTAGTAATTTTCCGATACGCATTGCATTGCAAATAGACAAAAGTGCTACTCCGGAATCTGCAAATACAGCTTCCCACAATGTAGCAAGCCCCCCTGTGCCCAAAATCAGAATAACAATCTTAACTACAAATGCAAAGGTAATATTTTGCCAGACAATACGATGGGTATACTTTCCTATTTTTATCGCCGTTGCCAATTGAGATGGATGGTCATTCTGTATCACGACGTCTGCTGTTTCAATAGCGATATCACTTCCCAAAGCTCCCATCGCAACTCCTACATCACTTAAAGCCAAGACCGGAGCATCATTTATACCATCACCAACAAAAGCAACCTGACGACCCTCTCGTTTCAAGGTCTCCAGATGTTCCACTTTTCCACCCGGTAATAAATCTCCGTAAGCTTTATCAACTTCCAATTTCCGGGCAATACTCTGTACAAGGGCATCCTTATCTCCTGACAATATTTCAATCTGCCGGATTCCCTGTTTCTTCAAATCTTGAATAGCCTGGTGTGCATCTTCTTTCAGTTCATCTACTAATACGGCACAACCTATATATTGTTGATCACGGGCACATAATATCAGACTCTCCGGCACAGAACGTAACTCCATGGGATAAGCTATATGTAGTTTATCCAACAGACGATAATTACCAACCACCACTTGTTGTCCGTTAATCTTTGTTTCCAAGCCGTATCCTGCCATTTCTTTCGAAAACTCCACGGGAAGAACCGGAATGTTTTCTTGTTTGGCATACTCCACCACAGCCTTTGCCATCGGATGCGTACTTTGACTTTCAGCAGAAGCTATGTACTGTATAATCTCTACGTCAGGAACAATTCCAATAACTTTATCCAATTTAAATTTACCGGTAGTCAATGTGCCGGTTTTATCAAATACTACGGTATCAATCTTTGTTATAGCATCTAAGTAGTTTCCTCCTTTAAATAAAATACCCCTGCGGGAAGCTGCTCCTATACCTCCGAAATATCCTAATGGAATACTGACAACCAATGCGCAAGGACACGCTATGACCAGAAATACCAATGCTTTATATAACCAATCAGCAAATACATAATTGAACGTAGGTTGCAAGATACCATAGATAAAAGGTAAACTCATAATTAATAAAGCTACTCCCATTACCACGGGGGTATAAATACGAGCTATCTTTCTCATAAAAACTTCAGTCGGTGCTTTCCGTTCTGCCGCTTCCTCCACCATCGCCAAAACACGTGATAAAGCACTCTGATCTGCCGACCTGTTTACTGTCAGATGAATCATACAATCCGAAGGAATCATACCAGCCAACACTTCTTCTGATTGTTTCAACAAGCGGGGAACACTCTCTCCCGTTAAAGCTGCCGTATTCATAAGAACCGATTCATTCTGTAATGTGCCATCTAAGGGTACTCGCTCACCTACTTTTACTTCAATAGTCTCTCCAATCTGTACCTCTGCAGGAGAAACAATTTGGAATTTACCTTCCCGCTGTACAGAAGCTGTCTGAGGACGCATATCTAATAATGCTCGAATATTGTCACGTGCTTTATCGACTGCACTCTCTTGTAATTTCTCGCCAACTGCATAAAACAGCATTACGGCAACTCCTTCCGGATATTCTCCGATAATGAAAGCACCAATCGTAGCAAGACTCATTAACATAAACTCATTAGCAAAATCTTTCTCTCTCAATGATTCCAATGCCTCTTTCAAAACAGGAAGTCCCACAGGTAATATTGCGATGATATACCAAACTAATCTATCATATTTTCCGAGAAAGCAATCTAATTCAAAATGAGAAGCTAAAATCCCGCCTATCAACATCAGGAACGAAAAACATTCATAACGATACTCTTTCATATTCTTCTTTTTTTCTTTCTTTGACGGCAAAAATAGGGAGAAATAAATGCAAACTGGTTGCAAAGGCGCTATTCTCATTATTTATTGTGATTTATTCTTATTATTATACCTATTCCATGGGATTCTACGAATAAGCTCATCTCACTATCTTTGGAGTATAAATATAAATTTAATTAATCACAATTTATTACGTATCCACATTTGTATAATATGCAGAAATACGATCGAAGTGATTTTTTCCAATCTGCTGTTTCATTTAGAGATTGTTTCTTTGCAACTATTAATATGGACAATATAAAAGTATGTAAGTTACTTATTCTCAAAGTAAAATGTCCGACCTATGAAGACTGGACATTTTACTTTATGCTGTGTAGACAGATTCGTTAATAGCTGATTTTCACCCCTGCAAAGAAACTTCTGGGCAATGAAGGACCGTAAATATAGCCGGAATCACGGTCGGGACCTTTATCAAAGTCATTTTGATAAGAATTAAACATATTCTGTATACCGGCATTTACTTGTAAACTCATTGATTTATAAAGTTTGAAGTCGTAAGCAGCTTTCAAACTAAGATCAAAGAAATCTTTGGTAGTGACTGTGGTCGGAGCTTCCAGATAGCCGGGTACCGCTTCATGAGGAATCAGCATAGAGCCCGTATAAGTTCCCGATAGAGCAATGGATAGAGGTTTAACCGGAGTATAAGTAGCCGTAACATACCCATACGTATTCGGGGTACGCATCATCTTCTTTACTTTCGGTGCTTCTTTATTCCACTCATGCGGTTCATCATAATGACTTTGTTGTAATGTTACCCCCGCTTGAACCTGAAACTTATTCAGATAAGCCATTTTTCCTTCCAAAGTGATTCCCATTACCTGTGCACCGGGTGCATTGTAACGTGTACGTTTCAAAATTCCGTCTACCACTTCTCCATCTGTCAAGGCAAAAACGTCTGATAACTTTGTATAGAATCCTTCAACCAGAAAGTTTACCTGAAAAACTCCGAAACGATGGTAAACATCTGCGGAAGCACTCAAACTATTGGATCTTTCTTCTTTCAGATTGTCAGCCAGCTCAATCATTGCTACGTTACCGCCTACATTCTCAATATGCAAATCTTCATCAAATGCCTGAGGCGCACGGAAACCGGAAGAGTAGCTTATACGAAAGTTTATATCTTTCGTCGGATTAAAACGTAAATTAGCACGGGGGCTGAAAATAACATGATCAATCAGGTTATGCTTATCAAAACGTCCACCAATCAGGAATCCCCAATAATCATTCTTCCATTCATTTTGTAGGAAGGCACTATAGATATCGACGGTTTGTTTGGTATGTCTGTTGTACCCCCACATATTATCTTCCAAACGATCCTGATTAAACTCAATCCCCGCAGTCAAATCAGAAGGCATAAAAAGACATTTATCAAAAGTATAAATGTATTGAGATCCTGCCATCCAATTTAGGTCAGTAGTATTTCCATAAGCATCCAAATCCTGTTTACCTCCATAATAGCTATCTCTATCGATATGCTGCGCAGAAGCAAACATATTAAAACGATGTTTCTCATTCGGAGAGAAATAATCATATTTTAATCCTCCGCCGTTAATAGAATGTTCGGTCTGTTCTGCAACATTTGCTTCATGCGGTGGACGGTTTAGTAAATCTCCTCCTCTTCGGAATTCTTCCATATGATGATACTCAAATGTCAGTTTTGAATAAATACTAGTTTTCAGAAAAGAGCGGAGTCCTACTGTCTGTCCATGTAGTTTTGGGATTTCCGAATAACCGTCACCATCATAATCGTAAGCTGAGCGATGACGATTTTGTCCGAAAATATATAGTCCGGCACGCTGGTTATCTGTCACAAGGGAAGCATTTAAGGCAGTGCTGTTATCAAATGAGTCTCCATCTCCGATACCGGTTATTGTATGCGACAGCATACCTGAATTACGAATCGGTTCTTTAGTGATAATGTTGATAGTACCTGCAATAGCTGAGGAACCAAACAAAGCCGAACCTCCCCCACGCATTACTTCTACACGCTCTATCATACTGACGGGAATCTGCTCAATACCGTATACACCGGAAAGCGCACTAAATATAGGACGAGAATCTAACAAAATCTGCGTATAAGGACCATCCAAACCATTGATTCGTACTTGTTGAAATCCACAGTTCTGACAATTAGATTCCACACGGACACCTGGTTGAAAACTAAGTCCCTGCGCTAATGTAGTAGAATTTGTATTCTCAAAGATCTTCAAATCAACCACATTCACTAATGTCGGAGCCAAACGACGGGTCGTTTCACTTCGATTGGCAGATACGACTACCCCATCTAAAGCCACCGCATCTTCTTCTATTTCAAAATCTTCCTCCAAAGTACGACCTTTTTTTAATGCTACATTCTTGGTAACCGTCTTATAACCAACGGAACTTACTTCAAGTATAAAATTGCCTTCAGGAAGATTTTTTAGAAAGTAATGTCCAGTTGCATCCGTAACTGTCCCAATTGTAGTTCCTTTTAATGCAATCGTAATGTATGGCAAGTGTTCTTTCGTGTTTTTATCAAGAATATGCCCGATGATATTAGCATCGGATTTACGTAATTCCGGATATTCAGAATGCTCATCTTGAGCAGCTTGTCCTTCGATGGCAGGCAAAAATGCACAGCACAGACAGACAAGCGAAAATATGTATTTTTTCATTTTTCGTTCGTTGTTCGTTTTTATAAATACTGACTTGATAGAATAGAGATTTGGAGCCTGTGTAAAGAACCAGGCATTATCTTCTATTTTAAACTAATAGACACGAACAACCGGTGGTGCCCGAAGGGCTACCACCCCATAATAAGGTGCATGATAATGTAAAAGTTGCGGACGTTTCAGCAACAAACACAATAAGCAAAGGCTAGCTAAAGAAACAAGAAAAAGAGTAGCAACACCATCAGTTACCAAATGAGATAACAGTTGAATGGATAACAGCTCAACCGTAGTATGGCTATGCGCCGCCCCTTTCTTAAAAGGGTGTGAATGGACAATTGTCGCTCCATTGACCACATGTACGTGGGCAAAAGATGTAATGCCTGCCATGTACGAAACAAACAGTACCGGCAGAAAGTAACGCATTATATGGAGCATCAATTGTTTCACTTCTTTATTTATTTAGAAGCGGCAAAGATACAAACTATTCTTTTAGCAATCAATCCTTATTAATAATGATTTTAATATATGGCTGAAGCTATCACTTGGATAAATAAAATAAGAAATACCATAGCAATCGGATAAACAGTTGCATAAGCTACGCTAGGGATATTACTGTCCACCATCGAATCGGCAGCAGCCAAACCTGGTGTACTGGTCATACCACCAGTAATCGTTCCTAATAAATCTAAGAGATTGATCTTAAATACTAAACGACCGACAATAGTAGCAACTAACATAGGAACCAAAGTGATAGCAGCACCTACCCCGAACAGCAACAATCCGCTCTCCTGGAAAGTGGCTACCAGATTCTTTCCGGCAGAAGTACCAACTTCCGCAAGGAAGAGTAACAAACCTAATTGGCGCAGTAACTGATTGGCAGGTCCAGACATAGACCAAAGAATAGGTCCTGTTTTACCAATAGCACTCAGGAAAAGTGCTACCATCAATATTCCTCCGGTCAATCCGGGAGAAAAAGAAAGGCTATCTGAAAAGGATATGTTCAATTTGCCGAACAATACCCCCAGTACAATACCCATCGCAATCGGAAAAAAATCCGTATCAGATAGTTTTTTCACATCGTTACCCAGCAACCGGGCTATTCCCTTGATTCCTTCTTTCTCACCAACGATCATCAGTTTATCACCAAACTTCAATGCGAGATCCGGAGAAGGAGATAAGTCAATTCCGCTTCGACGTACACGAGTTACCGTACAACCAAAGTTTTTTTGCAGATTCAAATCTCCCAATTGCTTATTAATCATATCTTTTTTAGTAAGCAACAAAGATTCTATTTCTTGAGTTTTATCCAATGGTAGTTCTCCTTCTTCGCGCTCTCCTACCAACAATGCAAGTTGATTCAACGATTCATCACTACCTACAGCCTGAATATAATCCCCTTCATGCAATACGGTATGTGCTGTAGGAATTGATATCTTATCTTTATGTTTAAGACGGGAAATAACAGCACCTGTCATGGCTCGTGCATTAATTTGCATTAAGCTACGGTTAAACACATTCGAGTTAGTTATACAATAAATACAAGTTCTCAATTCCGGAAACTGTCCACGACGTTCTATTTCTAAACGGCGTGCTTCCTTGTCCAGATCTACCCTCATTATTTTAGGAAGCAGTTTCACAAACAAAATTACACCAATAACCCCGAAAGGATAAGCTATACCATAAGCAATCGACGCCAAAGGAGAATTGGTACTATCAATAGCTACTGCTAGTCCCGGTGTACTAGTCAGTGCTCCGGCAATTAACCCAACCACACTTGGTGTATCAATATCAAAAGCATACTTCAAACCAACTGCGGTCAGACAAGCGGAACTAATAATAAGCATAGTAATGAGAATCAGCGTCTTCCCTTTACTACGAAAAGAATCAAAAAAACCAGGTCCCGCCTGAATACCAATAGTAAAAATGAAGAGTACCAAACCAAAATTTCCCAATTCCTTGGGAATAATAACGCCAAAATGCCCAAAAAGAAGAGCAATAAAGATTACCGCTGACACATCAAGCGATAGCCCCTTAATTTTGATTCTTCCCAGCATAAAGCCTAACGCAACAATCAGGAAGAGAGAAAAATAAGAGGACTGCAACAAGTCAATCAACATATTTAAAAAAGGTTAGTTAGTGTTAGGTCGGCAAAGGTACGGATTTATTTCAATCCTTACAACATTCAGCATCACAAGTCGTTTCCTCTCCTTCTATTTCTAAAGTCACATGATGAATGCCTGCCTGCTCCAGAACTGTCTTCACAGAACATTTCACTTGTTCCATTTTAGTGATATCCTCAATTACCAAATGAGCGGTTAATGCTGTTTCCGTTGTACTTATAGCCCAGATATGAACATGATGACAACTTTGTACTCTGGGCTGTTTGAGTATAAGTTTCACTATCTTTTGAGAATCAATACCTACCGGAACTCCATCTAATGATAAACGGAGACTGTCGTGAAGTAATCCCCAGGTAGAAATAACAATAATAACTGCAATCAACAATCCTATAATAGGATCGACAATACTCCATCCCGTATAAGCTATGACAAGTCCCGAAACAACTACTCCAACAGACACTAACGTATCAGCCGCCATATGCAAATAAGCCCCTTTCACATTCAAATCCTTCTCTTTATCTTTCATAAACAACCATGCTGTAATAGCATTGATAACCACTCCCACTCCGGCAGTCCAGGCAATAGCCGAACCATCAACCGCTACCGGATGAAACATTTTATCAATACTCTCAGCTATAATAATTCCTACTGCTACCAATAAAATAACTGCATTCAACAAGGAGACAAGTACTGTACTCTTTTTATATCCATAAGTATAACGACTATTAGGACGTACCCTTTGCAACCTGAAAGCAAGCATTGCCAATACCAGACTAGCCACATCTCCCAAATTATGTCCGGCATCAGAAAGTAAACCTAAAGAATTGTAGTAAAAGCCCACACTAAATTCAACAATAACGAAAGCTACATTAAGAGCTATTCCTATTATAAAAGCTTTATTGAGTGAAGTCAGCTGGTGATTATGTTCGTGATGATAAGTTTCCATATTATATTGTTTTAATATCTTAAAAACATTTTATACAATGAATTAGTTCATACTTTAGATGAATGCTCCTATCCTCTTAAATAATCGTCAAATTGACTTAAATCAAATCCTTTAAAAAGAATCGGTTTCTCATGTACCGCCAAGTAGTTTTTTAATTACCTTTGTCTCCGTTTGTTTGAAAAGACCTTTTGAACTCTGTCTATATACTATGTTGTAACCAACTATAAATGTATTCAATTAAAAAGGTAAAGAAAATGTCTACAGAAATACAAACTAATATAGCAGCAACGGACAGCAGCTTGATATCAACTGCCATTGTACCGCAAACTGCCGATTCTGTTCAAAAAACACAGAATTTAGTAACAGCTAAAGCCTATACAATGGTACCTCCACGCAGGAGTTTTGACGAACAACGTCCATTCGTTTTTTCTATTATCGGCTTTGCTGTATTTTATATTGCAGTACTTGTGATCGGACGAATCATCAAAACCAGAATAATACACCGTTCTTAAAAGTATGTTGCAAGTTCCCTTTATTATATAAAAAACCATCGAAATGTTTACTCATTCCGATGGTTTGCCCCTTTAAACACCTTAAACAAAACATAAATATGCCTCATCACTAACAGAACTAACTAACCAATAGAGGCATATTCTAGAAAAGCTGACTGTTATCAGCCTTTTTCCTATTTACCAATCCCAATCATTTATTTAATAAGTCTTATTTACGTGCCTCAGCAATATATCCAAGAGCTTCTTTACATTTTTCTGTTACATAGGTCCAGTCTTCTGCTACCACTCTGTCTTTCGGAAACAGCTTAGAACCCATGCCCACACAGAATACACCTGCCTTAATCCATCCGGTCAAGTTCTCTTTGGTGGGTTCTACTCCACCGGTAACCATCAGTTTAGACCATGGCATGGGAGCCATCAATCCTTTCACAAAATTAGTACCATATACATCCCCCGGGAATACCTTGCAAAGATCACAGCCTACTTCTTGTGCGAAACCTACTTCTGATACAGAACCACATCCTGGTGTATAAGCTACCAAACGACGGTTGCAAACTTTTGCTATTTCAGGATTAAACAACGGACCGACCACAAAGTTTGCACCTAATTGTAAATACATTGCAGCTGTAGCCGGATCAACAATAGAACCAATACCAATTGCCATTTCCGGACATTCTTTAGCTGCATATTTCACGATCTCAGCAAACACTTCCTGAGCAAAGTCACCGCGGTTAGTGAACTCAAATGCGCGAACACCACCTTCATAACAAGCCTTTACTACTTTCTTTGCAACTTCTGCATCTTTGTGGTAGAAAACAGGAACCATCCCTGTGGAGCCGATCTTATTCAATACGGCTATTTTATCGAATTTTGCCATCTCTAATTAAAGTAAGAATGAAAAATTAAAAATAAAGAATTAGCGTTGTACACGACCACTGGCATCACCACCGGCCAATGCTTCAACTTCTTCAACAGAAACCAAATTAAAGTCACCATTAATAGTATGTTTCAAAGCAGAGGCTGCAACGGCAAATTCAAGAGCTTCGCCTTGACTAGCTTTCGACAGCAGACCGTGAATGATACCACCTGAGAATGAGTCACCACCACCAACTCGGTCGATAATCGGATCAATATCATAACGTTTTGAAGTATAAAACTCTTTTCCGTCATAGATCATTGCTTTCCAACCATTATGAGTAGCAGAAAAAGATTCACGAAGGGTAGAAACCACATATTTGAATCCAAATTCTTTCATCATCTGTTGAAAGATTCCTTTGTATCCTTCAGCATCTGTATGACCTCCTTCAACGTCCGCATCGGGTTTGAAGCCCAGACAAAGCTCTGCGTCTTCTTCGTTGCCGATACATACATCCACATACTTCATCAAAGGTTTCATGATAGACTGTGCTTTTTCTTTTGTCCACAGTTTCTTACGGAAATTCAAGTCTACGGATACAGTTACCCCATGACGTTTTGCAGCTTCACAAGCCAGACGAGTCAATTCGGCAGCCTTATCTGAAATAGCCGGAGTAATACCAGACCAGTGGAACCAATCAGCACTTTCCATGATAGCATCAAAGTCAAAGTCACCGGCTTCAGCCTCAGCAATAGCGGAATGAGCACGGTCATAAATTACTTTACTGGGACGCATAGAAGCACCCGTTTCCAAATAATAGATACCTACACGGTCACCTCCACGAGCAACAAAGTCTGTTTTTACCCCATATTTGCGCAAAGCATTTACAGCAGATTGTCCAATTTCATGTTTCGGCAATTTGGTTACAAAATAGGCATCATGTCCGTAGTTGGCGCAGCTCACAGCAACATTTGCCTCTCCTCCTCCATACACTACATCAAAAGAGTCAGATTGCACAAAACGAGTATTACCCGGAGTTGATAATCTAAGCATGATTTCACCTAATGTAACTACTTTCTTTCCCATAATTCTATGTTTTAAATTCTAAATTATTGATATAATAAAGTTTCAAATTATCATTTTTCGCTTACCTACAGGTATAATACACTGATAATTTGATCATTAATTCATAAATAAGCAAGCCTCACAAACCTTTCGTGTGCGGACACAAAGATACAATAATTTTCGTAATTACAAAAATTGTTATATATTTGTGGAATAAATATTAAGATTATTATTGTGCACGAGCACATAAATTTAGCATAAACAAGGGATCGTATGGACAAATTGCCCGAAAGAATTAGGATTAAAGACATTGCTCAGTTAGCAAATGTATCTGTAGGAACAGTAGACCGCGTAATTCACGGTCGCAGTGGAGTTTCAGAAGCCAGCAAGAAACGAGTGGAAGAAATACTTAAGCAGTTGAATTACCAACCTAATATGTATGCCAGTGCACTCGCTTCTAACAAAAAATATGCTTTCAGCTGTCTTTTACCTCAACATATGGAAGGAGAATATTGGACTGCTATTGAGGCTGGGATTTACGAAGCGGTTACTGCTTATTCAGATTTCAATACTTCGGTAGAAATCAACTATTATGATCCGTATGATTACCATTCGTTTGTCAATGCAAGCAAAGCTATTTTAAAAGAAAAGCCCGATGGAGTGATGGTCGCTCCGACAGCCCCGCAATACACGAAAGGTTTCACCACCCAACTGAAAATGCTGGATATACCTTATATATATATAGATTCAAAATTAGAAGATGTACCTCCCTTAGCCTTTTTTGGACAGAATTCACGCCAAAGCGGATATTTCGCCGCCAGAATGCTAATGTTACTTGCCAGAGAGGAAAAGGAAATTGTTATTTTCAGGAAAATACATGAAGGCATTGTCGGTTCTAACCAGCAGGAGAGCCGGGAAATCGGTTTCAAACAATACATGAAGGAACGTCATCCATCATGCAAGATATTGGAACTTGATTTACATGCAGAACGTAATGACGAAGATAATCAAATGCTGGACGATTTTTTCCGTACTCACCCTGACGTGAATACCGGAATTACTTTTAATTCCAAAGTTTATATTATTGGCGAATATATGCAAACGCGTGAGAAAAAGAACTTCAACCTGATCGGTTACGACCTTCTGGAGCGGAATGTGACTTGCCTAAAAGAAGGCAGTATCTCTTTCCTTATTGCTCAGCAACCGGAACTACAAGGATTTAATGGGATTAAAGCACTCTGCGATCACCTTATTTTTAAAAAAGATGTTACTTGCATCAATTATATGCCTATCGACTTATTGACTGTAGAAACTATCGAATACTATCATAGCAAATAAGAATCAGATACAACAAACCAAGTATATTATACAAATCAATCCTGCCGGCAATATGACTGTTGCTACTGTCAATCTTGCGGCAGGAAGTTTCTATTTAATATTAAATTCCGCTCACTCACTAAACCATATCACCTCCTGTCTTGGCAAATGTAACACGGATTGTTTTATGGAATGGAATAAAATGGGACACAACAGCTATAATAATCGATATCACAAGCAAATACCCTAAAATCTCTTTAAGTCCTAATTACAAGCTTTGTTGCTGTAAAGTTCCATAAAGAGGAGCCACATATTGATCTACAAATGCATCATTTGTCACTTCATAATTGATGCAACGCCAAAAATAAGTTGCCGTCCACCATAATCGGGAACCTGCAAGCAAAATACACACCATGTTCAGGATAATATTACGTACTCTGACTTTTTTCAATTTCTGCTGTTTTTCCTCTAATTTATTTGCCATAATATTCATTTATTAAAAGACGCCCGCATGAAGTATTAAAGATGTCCACAAGGCTTCTGAAATTGATAATAAATGTAAATCACACGGGTACGTGCAGCAACCAAGTGCAATTGGATATTCAAACGCACCGAATTGGCATCCAACAAATCAGCCAGAATAGCCAACTGATTCAAATAGCGATTCTACATAATCCGATGATACTTCGACAAGTTCAGAATAACAAAAGAAAATGATAGCATACAATCACCTTTAGAACAGTCTCATAGAAGTATTATAATCCTATCAAAGTCAAATTTCAAAATAAATGTGATTAATTGTTGGTCATATGAGATCTTTTATTTTACTTTGCGACACAAAGTTCTTTTTATATGAATAAAGATAAAGCATTAGAATCGGTAAATGAGATAAAAGAGTTGATGGAAAAGTCCTCCAAGTTTATCTCGATCAGTGGTTTCGCAGCTATTATGGCTGGAATTTATGCATTAACAGGTGCATGGATCGTAGTTGCAATTCCCAGCCTGAAGGCTAATTTGGAATCTATGGTTATAGTTGGTTTGATTGTACTAGCAACTTCAGCAATTACGGCCGTTATCCTCTCCTATAATAAATCAAAGAGAATGCGGCAAAAGTTTTTCAGTAAACTGGCTTATCGGACATTATGGAATTTTTCTCTTCCAATGCTAACCGGCGGGATATTATGTATCTCTATTCTGTGGCATGGTTATTATGACATCTTATCTCCCATCATGCTCTTATTTTACGGATTAACTTTAGTGAACGTTTCCAAGTTCACCTATTCTAATATAGCATGGTTGGGATACGTTTTCATTTGTTTGGGAATGATAGACAGCTTTTGGGAAGGTCATGCTCTTCTATTTTGGACCATAGGATTCGGCGGGTTTCACATACTGTATGGAATACTATTCTACATTCATTACGAAAGAAAGAAATCATAAATGATAGAAGCATTTCAAAATATTAATAAAGCATTCGAGAGCAAAGTCCGACTTGGTATTATGGCTGTCTTGATGGTCAATGAAGAGATGGATTTCAATGCTCTGAAAGAGTTGCTTTCTTTGACGGACGGAAATCTGGCCAGCCATACCCGTGCATTGGAAGAGCTCAACTATATCGAATGCAACAAAGGATTTGTAGGGCGAAAACCTAGAACAGTTTTTCGAGCTACTACGCAAGGAAAGGAAGCCTTTAAAGCACATATTGAAGCCTTAGAGAAATTTTTAAAATCAACATAATCATTCATTAACACAACTATTCTTATGGACGGTTTCAATGAAAAATTAAATGAGCAGACACAGCAACCAATGGGATGTCTGCATCGTTTCTCAAAGACGATTAAGATCCTTATCGTCGGAGGACTGGTAATTCTACTGATGATACCTATGTTCATGATTGAAAATCTGATAACCGAACGGGGACGAACGCAAGAAGAAGTTATCAATGAAGTTAGTGAGAAATGGAGTCTGGCACAAACGATTTCCGGACCTTATCTGAATATCCAATATCCGTCTGTTACAGAGAACAATGCCAAGAAAGAAGTGTTGATCAAAAATTTAATACTCTTCCCGGATGAACTGCTGATTGATGGCCAGTTGAAAACGGAAATTCTTAAAAGAAGTCTTTATGAAGTGAATGTATATCAATCCGAACTAACGATGAAAGGCTCATTCAGTTCCGAAGAGTTGATAAAAAGCAGAGTAGATATGGACAATCTGAAATTTGATCAAGCTGCTATCTGCCTGAACCTGACTGATCTAAGAGGTATCAGCGAGCAAATCAGCATCACTCTGAACGATTCTGTGCATATATTCGAGCCGGGAATGGATACAAGGGGAATTAACAATACAGGAGTTCATGCTATTGCCGACCTTTCTGCTTTGAAAACGGACAAAAAATTACCTTATGAGATCAAAATCAAATTAAAAGGTTCCCAGTCTATTAATTTTATTCCATTAGGAAAAACAACCCGGGTAGATCTGAAAGCTAACTGGAATACACCTAGCTTTGTAGGAAACTATCTGCCCAATAATAGAAACGTCACCGAAAAAGATTTCTCTGCACAATGGCAGGTACTCAATCTGAACCGCAACTATTCGCAAGTTATAATGAACTATAATCCAAATATCAAAGATATAGAAAATTCGAGTTTTGGAGTTAATTTCAAAATTCCGGTGGAACAGTATCAGCAATCCATGCGTTCGGCAAAGTATGCTATTCTCATTATCTTATTGACTTTTGGGGTGATCTTCTTTACCGAAATTATGAATAAGACTCGTATCCATGCCTTGCAATATCTATTAGTGGGACTGGCACTTTGCTTATTCTATAGCCTACTCCTCTCCTTCTCCGAACATATCGGCTTTAATCCCGCATATCTGTTATCGGCAGCATTAACCGTCCTATTAGTAGGCGGATATATGCTCGGTATTATCAGAAAGAAAAAACCTGCATTTATCATGGTGGGGCTATTGAGTATACTTTATCTATATATATTTGTCCTCATCCAACTGGAGACCTTTGCATTGCTAGCCGGTAGCTTAGGATTATTTGCTATTTTAGCTATTGTGATGTATTTCTCAAAAAAGATAGACTGGTTCAATGAATAACCAATAACCTGAGCATATGAACAGAAGTAGAATATTAACCATTATGGGTATCATTATGCTTGCAGGAATTGCCACACTAGGATTCTTCGGATTTCCCATCGGCATTCTTATAAGCTCGATAGTCGGACTTTGCTTTGGTCTCTACAAAAAAGAGAAGTTATTCATTCAATGGTGTTCTATAGCCTTTATTCTGGATGTAGCTTTTATTATTTATTTCTGCATTCAACTTCAGCACATGAATTGAACGGGAAACTCAATAAATAAACTGTTTTCTCATGAAGTACTTGACAAATGACTTTTTTTGTTGTATCTTTGAGGAAAGAAAAGAATAAAAAAGGATGAATAAAATAAGAAAAATAAATACATAAAAACATTTAAGAACATAATATTCCATTAGCATTAAAACAGCTATTTATAGGACATTAATTAACCAATTAATGTCCTATTTTATTTCTATCAGACTGTAATTTGCCCTATGATTCGCTAATAAGCCCTCAAAATAGTTTATTAATAAATTTGAATACAATTTATGCATAAACGTGCACTAAGTTTATTCATAAACTTAGTGCACGTTTATTAGAAACCAGATTACAACTGTAATGAATTATAAACATCCATTTCACTTGATCGGGAAGCAGTTTATTTCATCAGAACACTTTGATAATTTAATAATACATAATCATTTTTTCATCCATACGATAGAGTATCCTAATCTCCTCTTTATATCTTCCATTTCGGCACAATGCCACATTTCATGTTTAAAAACTCCATGATAATGCTTCATATTTTATTTCAGCAACAGGATACCTGAATGGATGAGTTCTAGTTTTCCCAATAAAATATCATCATTCAATGTTCCAAGATTGTTTATACAGATTTTATGAATAGTTTCCGATTGTTCCCATAATTTTTCTGCCGGGATTAAATCTTTTCCAATAGAACGATGCAAAGTTCCCATTTCATTGAATATACTTTTATATTCCTTAATAGGAAGTACACTCTGCACGTTCTCATTTTCTCCGGTTATGGTACTTATTGCATGAAAATTCTGTGAAACTAATAAATGTCCGAACTGCCAGACAAAATTAGAATCTGTTTCTTCGGGAATAATGTACCATAAATTCTCCGGTAGTTTTGCTATCAAACTATTTACGAATGTTCAGCCTCCGATAACCTACTCCTCCAAAAATTGAATTTAGTTCATAACTATATAAATAAAGAGACAAAGAAACCTCTGCATTAGGATGAGAAAGCTACAAAAATTTGTCGCACCAAGTCATTATGAACATCTATCCATAATTTCGCAACTCTTTTATCTATTAAAATTGAAATTTCAGTTTTATATTTGGGTGAGAGTATTGCTTTAAATAAAGAAGGAAATTTTATAGATTTTGAATTCTGTACATATTCAAAACTATTGTTTAATGGTATCTGTATTGGTGTATTTGATATTTCACTAAAAGCTCTTTTGTAAGTCCTATATTGTGAACACTTACATATATCTTTTAAGTCTATTCGCAGAAGAACACAATCACTGTTTGTTATAGAATCTTTATATTGGTCGTCTGTAAATAAAGAAGTTTTCTCTGGAATTATATATTTTATCACTTCATTTATTGCAAACTGTAGTTTCGCTGTAATATGTACAAAGACATTTTGTTGTGTTCTTGTTGACATTTGCATGAATGGCATTGTCATTCTCCTAGGTTGATTAATGTATTGCATAGTATATTAAATTAATGGTTTAGTGCAAAAATACTAATAATTTTGTATTTCATCTTGATATCTTCATTTTTTTAATTACATCCTGTTTTCATTACCTTATTTCAAATTAATTACAGAATGATTCCACAAAATCCATTCTACAATGGAGTATAATGGCTTTTTTCTAGACAGTTTTATATCTTTTTCCATTGTGACCGATACTAAAATATCTTCTTCAGATATACCATATCCACCAACTGTCTGCCATCTTCATAAATAGGATGATCATAATTATCCGTAAAAAAATTCTTTAATCGATGAGAGACAGAAAAGCCGCAAAACTCATAAAAAGAAATAGCAGATGGGACATCCCCCGTACCAACCAACATTGCAGAGGACCTATCACGATAATGCTCAAACAGAAAATCAATCAACTTTTTTCCGTACCCTTTACGCTGAAAAGCCGGACTAGTGGCAATATTCTTGATTTCATGAATTCCGTCGCCTTCGGAAGTTACAACACAGATAGCTTTCAACCCATTCTCATACAAAGCAAACATTTCACCACGTTCCAAGTATTTGTCAATCATACTTTCCTGCTCATCTGCCAATAACAATAACTCGAGAAATTGTTTCTTATTGGAGGTAATCTCTTTAATTTCCATATTCTAATACCACTCTATAAAAATAGAATTAACATTCAACTCTGTTTTTCTTCTATCTCTCAACTTACGAAGATTTCTTAGCACTGGAAGCACGCAATTGAATTTCCGCATCCAACACAATGGAATGATTGGGAGATAAAGGATTTTTTATCTTTTCCAAAATCGACTTTGCAGCTTCCTGTCCCATTTGGAGCAAAGGCGGTTCTACCGTAGTAAGTTGCGGATAGACAATAGTCGAAAGCACCGTTCCCGAAAAGCTGGCTATGGCAACTTCTTCCGGAATTTTTTTATTCAACTCCCTGAGTCTGTTCATAGCTCCAATAGCCAACGTATCAGTAAAAGCAAAAACTGCATCGAAAAGCAATCCTTTCTCCAGTAACGCATCGGCTGCATCTTCTCCGTCTTTGAAAGTCAGACCTGTTTTAAGCAACATATCCTTTTCAAACGGAATATTGAATTTAGACAATGCGTCTTTATATCCTCTTGCCCGCTCAATAGAGTTATATACATCATCCGGTCCCTGCAAATGCACGATACGTTTACAACCTTCCCGAATTAAATGTTCCACCAAAAAGAAAGACTTCAAATAATCGTTCACGATAATTTGAGAAACATTCATGCCATGAGGAATACGGTCAAAGAAAACCATTGGCATTTCCGCTTGCTGTAAACGGATATACTCATCTTTATTTTCTTTATAACTGCACAAACTAATAATGATACCGTCCACCATAAAGCGTTCCATCATCTTTAGGTTCTCTCTTTCTTTAGCAGGATCTTCTCCCGATTCGGCAATAATCACCTTTATTCCATTCGCATAAAGTATACTTTGTATACCGTTAATTACTTGTGAAGCGAATGGGGTAACCATTTCAGGAACAATCACTCCAACCGTATTCGTATGTCCATACTTCAGATTGATAGCCACCGGATTGGGTTTATATCCTAAAGCTTTTGCCGTTTCGAGCACCTTTTCTTTCGTCTCCTTTCGTATATTCTTGTCATTCATCAACGCACGGGATACCGTTGAAACGGATAAAGATAGATGACGGGCTATATCTTTGATAGTGATATGCTTCATGGAAGTTTCTGTTTAAGTTAAAGCAAAAGTATGAATTTGCAACGACAATTCCTAATTCGTTGAGAACGTTTGCAGATTTTGGGAACGTTCCCGCAATCGTTTGCAGGCAAATCCCCGAGAGAAAAAGATATTTATCATATTTCGCCTCTTATTTTTGCTATACCAAATTGAAGTTGAATTTTATAAAACAAAAGAAATCATGAAGACACAAGTTATCTCTTACAGTTACAATCGTACACAGGTTAAAACCGGTATTTTACACATTGGCGTTGGAAATTTCCATCGTGCCCATGAAGAATATTACACGAGTCTGTTGTTAGACAATCCTACCCAACAAGGCTGGGGTATCTGCGGTGCAATGTTATTGCCAAGTGATGAACACTTATACAGAGCACTTAAAAAACAAGAAAACGAATATACATTAACGGTTTGCGGACGTGACGGAAAAGACGAAGTTTATCGTATCGGTTCGCTGGTAGAACTAATCTGGGGAATTGAAAATCCGGAAGCTGTAATTGCAAAGATAGCCGATAAAAATATCCGGATTATCACACTGACCATCACGGAAGGTGGATACAACATTGAGAAAAGTACCGGTGAATTTATGCGGGAAGATGAAAATATCAATTATGATTTGACTCACCCGGAGGCTCCCAAGACAACATTTGGTTTTGTAGCCGAAGGATTACGCAGAAGGAAAGATGCCGGAAACGGACCTATCACTATCTTATCTTGTGATAACTTGCAACATAATGGCCATACTGCCCGAAAAGCATTTACCAGTTTCATTAAAGCACAAGACCCGGAACTGGCAGCATGGATAACCGAAAACGTAACTTTCCCAAACAGCATGGTAGACCGTATTACACCAGCTACGCGTCCTGACGATATCATCCGTTTGAACACTCAAAACAGAACGGTGGATGAAGCCCCTGTCTATTGTGAAGATTTCGTCCAATGGGTAATTGAAGATAAATTTATTGCAGGTCGCCCGGCATGGGAAGAGGTCGGAGTAGAATTCACTCAGGACGTTACTGCCTACGAAAACATGAAACTCAGTCTTTTGAATGCCTCTCATCAATTACTTTCATATCCATCCTTCCTAAGCGGTTATCGCAAAGTAGATGATGCAATGCACGACGAACGGATAGCTAAATTTGTCCGTATGTTCATGGATGTAGATATTACACCGTATGTTCCGGCACCGGGAAATACCGATCTGGATTTATACAAGCAAACATTAATTGAACGTTTCGGAAATCGTTCTGTCAGCGATCAGGTAGCACGCTTATGCTTCGACGGTATATCTAAATTCCCGGTATATATAATGCCGAATCTGATCAAAATGATCAAGGATCACGCAGACCTCTCGCGAGTAGCTTATCTTTTTGCCACTTACCGTCACTATCTCAAATACAAAGTTGATGACAAAGGTATTGTGTTTGAAATAGCCGAACCATGGATGACGACCGAAGATGAAGCCCTGATCAATAGCGACGATCCAATCGACTTCCTGGGACTGTCACCTTTTCAAAGCACAGATTTGAAAGCTGCCGGTGATTTCGTAAAGCAATATCTGCAAATGGCGGATGCTATTAAAGAAAAAGGTGCGATGCCTGTTTTGGAAAGTATATTAGCTTAATAAAAAGGTTTTCATTATCTCAACCTTTACATCATGAATACACAAAAAAATAATAGTCTGGGACCATTTATTATCCTGACTTTCATCTATTTTATAGTTGGTTTCCTGACGACTGTCAATGGGCAGTTTCAGGGACCTCTGAAAATCGCATTCCTCTCGCAAGTCGATGAATTAAAAAACACATTGACAACGCTTATTTCATTTTTCTTCTTTCTGGGATATCTGTTAAACAGCTCCTTGGGAGGAAAGTGGATCAACACACATGGTTATAAAAAGACACTATTACGAGCTTTGGGCGTAATGGTAGCGGGATTATTGATGTATTCTCTTTCTTCCTGGTTTGTTGTAAACTATGGAGATGCTTGTTTGCAAGTTTCCGAGGATAGAATTCCTTACGGTTATTTTATCTTTCTGTTGGGTTCTTATCTGATGGGAACTTCCGCCGCACTGCTACAAGTTGTAATCAACCCTTATGTAGCCGCTTATGAATTGCCTCACACACAACCAGTACAACGTATGAATATCGTATGCGCCATCAACTCATTCGGTACTACCATTGCCCCTTTCTTTGTAACGGGAGTTATTTTTGCAGGAGTAGCACTTGAAAGCATCACAGCTGCCCAACTGATGATTCCATTTTTGTTGATAGCCTTATGTATAGTCATCACCACATTAATCACTTCTCGCTTAAACTTACCTGATATTCAAGAGACTAGAGCAGATAGCTGCGAAAAGCTGAAACGTAGCATTTGGTCCTTCCGTCATTTAAGGTTAGGAGTAGTTGCAATCTTTTTCTATGTAGGAGCCGAAGTAGCTGTAGGTGTCAATGTTAATCTTCACGCCATGGAGCTGATTGAGTCCGGAAAAGGATTGTCTTTTTTCGGAAAACATCATATAATGCTTTGGGGACTGAATTTAGGCATTCCCGCGCTACTGGCTACACTTTATTGGGGTGGACTTATGATAGGAAGGCTCATTTTCAGCTTGTTCAATAATATCTCGCCACGTATACTGCTGACGGTAGCCACTTCTATTGCAGTCATACTTACATTAATCGCAATAATTAGCGATAACTTGTGGATTCTGGTGTCTGTCGGCCTGTGTCATTCGGTCATGTGGGGTTGTATCTTCACATTGGCTATTAAAGGATTGAAAAAATATACCTCCAAAGCCTCCGGTATATTCATGATGGGAGTATTCGGAGGTGCTGTTTTCCCCGTATTACAAGGTGTACTGGCCGATACTTTAGGAGGGTGGCAATGGACTTGGCTGATTGTGGTCGTATGCGAATTAGTTATGCTTTATTATGCACAAGTCGGTTCACGTATCAAAGATAATGAATGCCTGTAAAATACTATTTTTGCCTATGTTCTAAAATAATATTCATATTTTCCAAAGCCCATCCTACCAATCCTTCAATATGAGGAATCAGGCTTCCTCCCGTAGTGGTCAAGTAATATTCCACACGTGGAGGAACTTCCGCATAAACCTTTCGTTCCACCAGCCCGTCTGCTTCCAGAGTACGCAATGTGACAGTCAGCATCCGTTGCGAAATGTCATCAATCGTTTTATGTATATCACTGAAACGCATTATTCCATTGGCATTCAAAGTAATAAGCACTAGCATAGACCACTTGTCTCCCAAGCGGCTCAGCACATCCCTTACGGGACAATTTCCTGTCGGATGAAAATTTTTCATTCTTTAACGTTTTGTATTTTGTTGAATTCCGACAATAGTTACTTCTATGTAACTTCCTTATTCTGAGGTACGTTCTTGTTTGTTACAGAGAAGAAAGATACATTTGCATCACAAAAGTAATAAACTTACTAAAAATAACTATTGTTTCATTATAAAATTTATAATTATGGCAAAGAAAGTAGCAGTTTTAGCAGTGAATCCGGTAAATGGTTGTGGACTATTTCAATATCTGGAAGCTTTTTTCGAGAATGGTATTTCATATACGGTATTTGCCGTATCGGATCAGAAAGAAATCAAAACGAACTCAGGAATCAGTCTGACAGTAGATGACGTAATTGCCAATCTGAAAGGACACGAAGATGAGTTTGACGCACTTGTGTTCTCTTGTGGAGACGCAGTACCTGTATTCCGTGAAAACGCGAATAAACCTTATAACGTAGACTTAATGGAAGTAATCCATACTTTCGGAGAGAAAGGGAAAATTATGATTGGACATTGTGCCGGAGCAATGATGTTTGATTTTGCAGGTATAACGAAAGGAAAGAAAGTAGCAGTTCATCCGTTAGCCAAACCGGCTATTCAGAATGGTACCGCTACTGATGAAAAATCAGAAATAGACGGAAACTTTTTCACGGCACAAGATGAAAATACAATTTGGAGCATGATGCCGCAAATTATAGAAGCATTGAAATAAAAATAGGCTAATCCGGAAAAAACATACGTTTCTGATTACGATAATTCCGGGACTAACCTTTAATCAACAGGAAAGTGTCCCGGAATTTAGTATTCTTGCCAATTAGCATTGATAAATCACAGTTGCAATAGCACCTGACAGACTTCATTTCAAAATAAATATTTAAAACAAATAATTATACAAACAGCCTCAGGAGTAATTCTTATTACAGCCTTTTATGCAATCTTTCTCTTCTATTAGATGTATTGCTCCTATACCTATCCTATATTCTCTTTGAATATAAAATAGATTTTTATTCAGATTTTATATTAAATTCATTCCTTTTCAACCCTCTTTTTAGTATTAAAAACACTTTTAATTCATTTATTATTAGTATTTTTGCACTTACATAAACAAAGTGGCAACAATGCTCGAATTATTTTATGACAAACAGTTTTTTTTATAAACAAATAGTCAAAGTACTATTACCTCTTTTTTATCTATGCTTATTCTACGTTAATCCATTATTTGCACAAAAGGATTCCGTAATGGTAAACGATTACATTCTAATCATCAACTCGTATACTGAAGCTACTCCCTGGAGTGTACGAATGATTTCGACTGTAACAGAATACACACAAAACCTTCCTCAGTTAGGACTTTATACCGAACACATGAATTTGCTGATGATGGATAATGACGCAGTTCTACAAGAATTTAAAGATACAATATTCACAAAGTACAAACACCACCCTCCCCGCATAATATTACTTTTGGGAAATTCTGCACTCATGCTGAGAGATGATATCAGAAAAGAATGGGGAGATATACCAATCATGCTTTGTGGAGAAGAGGATTACTTTGGTCCACAAAAATCGTATCTTGAAAAAAAACCAATTGCTTTATCCGACCGTATTCCGGTTACAGAACTGGCAAAACCTTATAACTTAGTATTCTTATACTCAGATCTATTTATACGGGAAAATATAGAATTGGTGTGCCAAATGATTCCAAACATGAAGAAATTCATCTTTATTGGAGATGGGCAACAAATCAACCAAACTAATAACCTCGTCATTCAGGAAGAACTGGCTAAGAAACATCCGGATGTTACTTATCAATTCCTTTCTCCGGAAAAGATTGTAGTAAACCAATTAATGGATTCTCTTTATGCCATCGACTCTAAAACGACGGGAGTGCTTTATTCATCCTGGTCCTTCAAACAGACGTTTGCAGGTAACACTTCGTTATCTACTAATTCACATAATCTTATCGGAACGACTTCCGCACCTTTGTTTGCAATCGGTCTGATCACTCTCAAAGATTATAGAGGGGGAATGATAGGTGGGTATGGCTACGATCAGGATGTATATAATGCGAAGATTACACAAATTATAGAAGAAATATTAGAAGGTAAACAAGCTCGTGATATTCCTTTTTATTTGCCTTCAGACGGTGCTCCAATTATGAACTATGAAGTACTGAAACGTAAAGGTATCCCTCTCTCTTTCTGTCCAGAAGGAACTATTTTCTTCAACAGACCTCCTACCTTCTGGGAGCAATACAACTATTTTTTATTGGGAACAATTGTATGTATTATCCTGCTTATTTTATTCTTTCAATACCGCATCCATCACCTAAACAATCTGAAAAAGGCTCAAAAAAAAGAAATAGAGGTCATGGCGACCTACAGAAATCTGATTAACAATATGCCGATACTCTATATGCAGGAAGAGTTAATTACTAATGAGAAAGGTGAGCCTGTTGATTTGATATACCGGAATGTGAATTCTTTTTTTGAAAAAAACTTCTACCCCAAAGAAAAGGTGATAGGCAGGAATGCTAGTGAAATCTTCCCTGAATCAATGCAGGAGTTTCTACATTTCATTAAAATATCACTGGATGAAAACAGAGCAATCACATTCCCATATTACTTTAAACAAATAGATACTTTTTATGATGTAGTGTTAAAGGGTACAAACCAAAGTAATATTATTGATATATTTTGCGTTGATAGCACTGAACTTCATAAAGTGCAGCAGAAATTAAGTGCAACCAATAATAAACTGGCTATGGCATTGGATGTTGCTAATATTGTACCGTGGAAATGGGATTTATTAAGCAAAACTATACTTTGTGATATAAACAGACCAATAGAGTTAAGTACTCAAGAAAATGATGTAAACGAAGAACAATTGGCAGTACCCGACTCTCAATACTTTGCCAAAATATTTAAAGAAGATCGTGAACGGGTGGAAAAAGCTTATGACGACTTAGTTGAAGGTCGCTCTGACAAAGTGAAAGAAGAATATCGTGTAGTCACTGTAAACAACCATTTACACAGTATAGACTGGGTGGAGGCACAAGCTGCTGTAGAAACACGTGATGAGAATGGAAAACCAATTACTTTGGTAGGCTCTTCTCTTGTTATCACCAAACGGAAAAAGATGGAAATGGAACTGACTACAGCAAGAGACCGCGCAGAAGAATCGAACCGACTGAAATCTGCTTTCCTGGCAAATATGAGCCATGAAATACGTACACCTCTTAACGCAATTGTAGGTTTCTCCGGTATACTGGCATCAACGGACGAAGAACAAGAAAAGCAAGAATATGTAAGTATCATTGAGAACAATAATACGCTATTGTTGCAACTGATCAGCGATATCCTCGATTTATCAAAGATTGAAGCTGGAACTTTGGAATTTCAATACTCTGATATCGAATTGAATACAACTATGAGCGAACTGGTTAATTCTCTTCGTTTCAAACTTAAATCGGATAAAGTACAATTAAATTTTATTCCTAATATAGAGTCTTGCTTCATTCATACAGAAAAAAACAGGTTATCGCAATTACTCATCAACCTGATAACTAATGCTATTAAATTTACGACTGAAGGAAGCATCAATTTTGGTTATGAACTCCGCGATAAAGAAGTCTATTTTTATGTAACCGATACCGGATGCGGAATCCCTTATGACAAACAAAAAAATATTTTTGCCCGTTTTGTGAAGTTAAACAATTTTGCACAAGGTACAGGCTTAGGGTTATCTATCTGTCAAACATTGGTAGAACACATGGGGGGCAGTATCGGAGTGGAATCGGAAGAAGGCAAAGGCTCTACATTCTGGTTTACACTTCCTTATAAACCGGCAAACGCAACTGATGATAGCATAAAAAAAAACGATATTGAACCTATCACTATAGAAAAAAACAAGTTTACTATTCTGATTGCCGAAGATAATGAAAGTAATTACAAACTATTTGCCTCTATACTAAAAGAAGAATATCAATTGATTCATGCCTGGAATGGAGAAGAAGCTGTAGAAATGTTCAAGAAATATAATCCGCAGATTATATTGATGGATATCAATATGCCCGTCATGGATGGATACGAAGCGACTCGGGAAATCCGCAAATATTCGGCAAAAGTCCCCATTATCGCTGTCACTGCTTTTGCATATGCTTCTGACGAACAGAAAGTCATGGAAAATGGCTTCGACGGTTATATGCCTAAACCGATTAATGCACGCCAACTAAAAGCTCAATTGACGGACATTATGAAAAAACGTATCATTTTATTGTAATATATGGCTCAGGATTAATAATTCAGCCACACTTTGAATGCCGAAATTTTATCTTTGCTTACAATAATTTTATCTTTAAAGGGGGGGATTACATGTACCACCGCCTTTCCAAGAAAATAAGGTTCAATACGCTGAATGGCATCCACGCAAACCAATGTTTGACGATTAGTCCGGAAGAAAACATCCGGATCTAACTGCTCACAAAGTTTATCCAACGCAAAGTCAAGAACATATTCCTTATTATTCTTAGTCACTACAAAAGTAAGTTTATTTTCTGAGTAGAAATAGGCTACATCATTTACTGCCAACGTAAAAAGCTTATTGCCGGAAGAAATAAGGAAACGGGTACGGTATCTCTTGCTTTCCGCTGCCGAGAGTCCCTGAGTATCGGATAAGCTCTCCAGTACCTCCAATATCCGGTTCTCACGATTAAAATCACGTATATATTTCTCCGTCAGGTTTTCAAAACGTTCAATGGTTTGCAATAAACGCTCCTGATGAATAGGTTTCAGCAGATAGTCAATACTATTTATAGTGAAAGCCCGAACAGCATATTCGTCATAAGCCGTTGTAAAAACAATCAGGCTATCGGGACGAGCTTGTTCAATAAACATAAACGAGTTTCCGTCGGTCAATTGAATGTCCAGAAACAAAATATCCGGATGAGGATTGGATTGGAACCATTCAACAGATTCTTCGATAGTGCCCGGCAAAATCCTTACCTCCCAGTCAGGACGCAATGATTGTATCATCTCGTGTAGCAGACGTGCTGCCGGTACTTCATCTTCTATAATAGCGGCTATTATCTTATTCATTGAAGCAAAGGTATTTTTACGATAAATTTGTCTGATTCTTGTTCAATCACAATGCTTTTATTACAAAGGAGTTTGTAACGGGCTGAAAGATTATTCAATCCCATTCCTGAAGTACTCCCGCATTTTTTAGGACGGACAACATTACTGATAATCAGTCCGAGCGGTTCTTCAATACCTGTCAATTCAATAACCATTGGCTTTCCCGAATGAATCACATTATGCTTGATGACATTTTCCACCAATAACTGAAGAGTCAAAGGAGGCAATTTCATCTCTTTCCATTCGGCAGGGATATGGTTGTGAACATGAATACAGTCTCCCAAGCGCACCTGATGAAGAAATATATAGGAATCGAGAAACCCCAATTCATCTTGCAGTGTAGCCAAGCGTTGATTCTGGCACTGAAGAATATAACGATATACATCGGAAAGATGCTGTGTGAATAGTTCCGCATTTTTGGGATTGTATCTGATTTCAGAAATCAATGTATTCAAGCTATTGAACAAGAAATGAGGATTCAATTGATTTTGAAGAGCCGTATAACGAGCAATATTGTTTTCTTCCTGCAATGCCGCCGCTTGCTTTTGGAGTTTAAGAGTATGCTGCATAGTTCGATTGGCTAGCAGTAACCCAAGAATAACGAGTTCTGCCAACCAAACGATTATCAAGATTCTCCATCCGCCGTGAGGAAACACAAACGGACGGGAAACTCCGACTAAGAACTTAGCAGTTACCAGCAAACTATAATTGAGCAGGAAAAACATCAGCATGACCATCGCATAAACGAAAATCAGTTTCCAGCGACGATGAAGATTTACCGAATATTGATTATCTATCCAAGTGCTTAAACGAATAGTAGAATATCCCAAAAGATTAAAGGCTATGATAAAGAACAACAATGTTCCTACCGAATAGAGAGCATCGGACACTTTATCGGAGAATCCCGCATAGTTGGCTAGTAAAAAAAAGGAAAATACGCCTAACCCTGAAAACAGGCTACTATACAATATGTGGTTCTGTTTTATACTCATACGGTTCTTTTCAGACAAAGTTACTGTTTTTTATCGATTTTCATACCCATGAAGAGCTTTTATTAATTCCGAGTAATGCCCCTGCGCTGCGGCTTTTGCCTGCACATAATTTACTTGTGATGTTTGCCGATAAGTCTGCGCATCTATTACCTCCACCACAGATACTTTTCCCTCATTGTAACGTTCCACTGCCTTTGCTTCATTTTCTTCTGCCTTTGCAAGCGAACTTTCACTCAAGCGTACCCGTTCGATAGCTTGCGACAAAGCTTTACGTGCTATGCCAACTTCCAGTTCCACCTGATCTGCCACTTTATTCAAATTATCCTCTGCTATACCTATACGAAGCGAAGAAGCACGCTTTTCACTCCGTCGTTTCCCCCACTCAAAGATAGGTACGGAAACTTTGGCATAAACTGCATAATTAGGGTCCAGATCTTTTTTAAAATTATACCCGGGAGATGAATAACTTCCATCTATTCCCACATAAAACTGAGGTTTGAATTGTGAATCATTCAATTTTTTTGTGCTTTCGGCTATACGAATACGGTCATGAGCCACACCAATCTCCGGACGCCCCATACCCGTGGCAAGCCACAATGAATCATTAACAACAACCATCGGTATCTGAGAATCCAATTCTGTGGATTGTTCCAACTGTATACCGATCATAGAGTTTAATGCCATCCTACCAGTCTCAAAGTTACTTTGTGCCTGAAGTAATTGATACTCTGCCTCATTCAATTTCACTTCCGCCATCAACAGGTCTTGCGGATCTACAAACCCAACTTCTACCCGCTCCTTAATGGTCTTTACTAAAGCAGCCATCGAATTACGAAAATCTTCTGCCACTGAAACGATTTCCAACCGACCTACAGCACTCCAATACTGAATATCCGTCTGATAGCAAACAGCATCATTCAGAACTTTGGACTGATTACCAGCCAAAGACTGCTGGTGTTGCGCCATCCGAATGGATTCCAAAAGACGACCTCCCGTATAAACCGGTTGCAATAAAGAAAGAGAGCCTCCATAGTTCAATTGTTTTCCTTCTATTGTCTTCGATAATCCAAGAGAAGGAACATCCAACGAAAGTTCTAAAGGATTCCCTGTATATTGGAAATTTGCAGCACCGGAAAGTTTTGGTTTCAAATCGGCACGTGCCGATTTCTCGACTTCCATACTGGCGGCAATATTCTTTTCAGCAGCTTTCAGGTCGTGATTGTAGTCCAATGCCATCACCCTATATTTCTCTAACAAAGAACTTTGCTGGGCTAATACAGGCAAGGACAAACAAACACTTCCGGAAAACAACAAACAAACTATTATTTTTTTCATCTTTATCTTCCTTTTACTTTATAAAACATAGCATACAATGCAGGGGTCACAAATAATGTCAGCCCTGTGGCAAAGGTTAGTCCGAATATAATAGTAGCAGCCATGCCTCCGAATGCTACATCGAATAATAGTGGAACCATACCGAAAATGGTAGTGGTAGCCGCCATCAATACCGGACGGGTTCGGGAGACTGTTGCCTCAATAATTGATGTATACAAGTCTATACCACTTCGATGCTGGACGTTGATCTCATCAATCAATACTATTACATTCTTTATAATCATACCTAGCAATCCCAACCAACCTGCTATCGGGAAGAAACCGAAATCAAAGCCTGTCAATAGCATACCGACTGCAATACCTATCACTGACAAAGGCAGGACGCATATAATAATTATCGGTTCGCGGAAATTACCAAATAAAGCAACCAGAATCACTACCAATGCAAGAAATGCCAACGGGAAATATTTAGCAACTGCCTGCATTGCCTCGCTCTGGTCTTTATATTGAGCATCCCAAAAGAAGGTATACCCTTCAGGTAGTTGAATGCTTTCAATCTCTTTCCTGATTTCTCCATGTACTTCGGACATGGTATATTCCGGTTTCACGCCACACATAGCTGCCATAGACAACTGTCGGTTGTAGGTTCTTATCTGCGGAAATTCCCAGGTCGTTTCAATCTGCTCAGTCACTTGTGAGAGCGGAGCGGACTTTTCACCATTCCAGACAGAAAAATCTCCCAGAGAATTTGCATCCATAATATCTATATTATCCGATTTTAGCACAACCGGAACTTTCTTTTCATCATCTCGATAAATACCAACAGGCAAGCCATCGTTTATAGACTTAACGGACTCCATCATGGAGGCTTTCGTTATTCCCAACGCACCGGCTTTTACCGGATCATATACCGGACGTATCATCATAGACATATTCCCCCATTCATTACGGGCGTCCGCTACTTTGGGGTTTCGGCGCATGATTTCAATAGCCTGTCCCGTCAATGAATCGAGTACTGCGGGATCAGGTCCCAAGAAACGAGCTTCAATGACTGCTTCCGCCAGCGGACTCAATTCGAACTTATTTACTTTGATCAACGGTTCGGGATATTTAGCCGAAATTGAATCCTGTAAACGAGCATGTAATTTGCGAGATAATTTAGAAGTCTTGCACTTTACCAATATTTGTGCATAATTAGGCTGAGGTCCGAAAGATACATTCGACAAGTAATAACGTGGAGGTGTGCGACCGATATAGGTAGATACCATTTCCGTTTCTTCCTGTTCCTGAATATAAGATGCCATCTCTACAGCCATTCTGTCCGTTTCCTCTATTTGCGTTCCTTCAGGCAGCCACATATCTAGCGTGAAATACTGCTTATCCAATGCAGGAACGAAGACTTTCGGAATAAACTTAAAACTCCAGGCCGCCAACACAAGCATTATGACCATGCAACCGACCGTTGCATAGCGACGACGAATCACCCAACGTAAAGAAGCCCGGAACTTATCGTAATATTTACCAGAGAAAAGTGCTGCCTTAAGTTCGTTGGGTCTCGGCCGACGAACAAACTCCTGAATGAAAAAAGGAGTCTGGGTCAGCGCAAAGACCCAACTGAACATCAGCGAAACGCCGATCACAACAACTAAGGATGACAGTAATTCACCTGTAATATGAGGTGAATAATATATTGGTAGAAAAGTAAGAATCGCAATGACCGTTGCTGCCAATAGTGGTAATGCAGTGGAAGAACAAGCTCTCAAAATAGCCACTCGTTTACGCATTCCTCTTTGCATATTGACTAATACCGAATCGGATACAACAATCGCATTATCGACAAGCATACCCATCGCAATAATAATGGCGGCAAGTGACATACGTTGTAAAGCAATTCCTTGGGAAAGCATCACAATCAATGTGGCAAAAATAGAGAATATCAGACCACTACCTATCAAAATACCATTTTTGAATCCGATAAAGAACAACAAAATAGCAATTACCGTTACTACTGAAATAATCAGATTCCAGATAAATCCTTGATTTGCAACTGCCGATTCATAGCCTTGATCATAAATGGTTTGCAACTCGTAGCCTTCAGGCATTATCTCTATAAACTCATCAATCTTTACTTTTACGGCTTCTGCCATATCAACTACATTGCCTGTTGGCACAGTAGAAATGGCTATACCTATTGCCGGTTTCCCATCAATCCGCATTTTATTACCGGAAGGAGTCTGATAACTCTCTTTCACTTCAGCAATATCTGCTAAACGGAAATGCTCACCTGTACGTGATACAATGGTCATATCCCGAATATCATCCAATGAATAAAAGTTTCCCGTAGATTCAATACGTATTCTGTTTACTCCGGCATCTATTCCTCCGGCATCCACAACTCTATTTTGAGCATCAAACGCTCGGGATATATCGGCAGTGGTAATTCCGCTTTTTGCCATAACGGAAGGACTGAGAATGACATCAATAGTAGGAGGCTGTACCCCATAAACTTCTACCTTCGCCACATCCTTTACTTTGAGCAATTCATTCTTGATCAACTTTGCCTGATCTTCCAATTCCCGGTATGAATAACTTTCTCCGGTAAGTCCGTAGAACACACCCAACACATCACCAAAGTCATCATTCACTACTGAAGGCCCCGCCCCGGCAGGAAGTTTTGATTGTACATCATTCACTTTCCGGCGAAGCTTATCCCACAACTGTTGCATTTCGTCCGCACGGATTTCTTTTTTCACATAGACTGTAATTTTAGAAAGTCCGGCACGGTTTTCTGTTTTTAAGTAATATAACTCACCCAGCGACTGAATAGATTCCTCCAGCACATCTGTCACCTGAGATTGAACTTCGGAAGGAGAAGCTCCGGGATAAGGAGTCAGTACCAATGCCTGTTTAATAGTAAACGGAGCATCTTCCAACTTTCCCATTTTGACATACGCCAATAACCCGCCTCCTAATATCAGTATTAATAGCAGAATGGTCACCGACCGCTTCTGCAAGAAATATTTTACAAACTTCATATTTTTCAGACTTACTTTTGAGTAGTGACCGGCATGACTTGTTTTTGATCGACTATATCTACAGGCATTCCCTCAGAAAGAAAACGCAATTTACTGACTGCTATCGTTTCACCTGCTTGTAATCCTCCCTTTATCTCTACTTTTCCATTAGGAAGTAATTCTCCCGGAACAACTTTTCTTTTGGATACCTTTCCCGTAGTATGATCAACCGTCCAAACATAATCGCCTTCGGTAGGACGATGACTAAGAGCTACTTGCGGTATTGTTACCATCTCAGCCGTCTGTGAAGAAGGAAGATCGAGCAATACTTTTCCTGAAATACCTGCAGGCCACTCTCCTTGTTTATTAGACAGCAAAGCCGTCATTAAAAAAGAAAGGTTATTACGGGTAGTACTTTTTGAAACATCCACTACTTTGGCAGAATAGACAGCATTCGGTCGGACGTCAAAACGAACCCCCACTTCTTTTATCTGTCCGGCCTGAAATGCAATCTCTTGTGTGACATAGGTTTCTATCTTTAGCTGTGTAATATCAATAAAAGAAATAACAGGTTGAGTAGCTTTCACATCCTGAAACTTTTCAATGTACACTTCACCTACATAGCCATCAAAAGGAGCAACCAAGTGGGTATCTTCCAGCTCATTAGTGGCAGTTTCAAAAGCTGTTTTTGCCGAAGTATATTCAGCGTGTGCTTTCTCATAAGCACTGGCAGACAAATTATCTTTCTCAAACAACACTTTGATGCGTTCAAATTCAGCTTTTGCTTGTTTATATATAGCTTCTGCTTTCTCTTTACGAATACGGAAATCACGGGAGTCTATTTCGGCAATGATATCTCCCCGGTGATAGTAATTACCGGCATATACTTCAAAACGATCAATCGGTCCACCTACACGGAAAGAGAGTTCGGTCTCTTTGAAAGGCTTTGAAATAAATGAAAATTCACGATTTGAAGAAGGTGTTGTAGTTTCTGCTTTCACTACTTTTATCCTTACCGGTTCTTCTGATTTTTTCTCTCCTTGTCCGCACGCAGTGAGCAGGCAAAGGCAGAAAATGCTCATTAAAAATTTAATCATTGTCATTCTGTTATAAGTTATTATATTATGAACGGCACGAAAGTAGAGCAAAGAAACGAGATCGTCCGGCATTTTATTTCTGAAGCGGAAAAGAAGGAGATGAAATGGAAAAAGAGAGGTATGAAAAGAAAACAAAAAAGCTGTACTCGTCAGACAAACAGAGTACTTTTCCACCTACTTATTATGTCCCGAAGCATAATATTCAGCCGATTTACTTCCTGTTATCTTCTTAGCCTGACCAAGAGGTATTTTGTTTTCTTTGTAAGGCTTTGATTTTACTCTCACGTGAAGCACAAGAAGTTATTCCAAAGCATAAGAACATGGCGGATATTAACCATACTTTTTGCCACTTCTTATGAAAAGCATTACTTTTGCATCATTATTTCGAATTTAGAATAAAAATAAAAGCCACAATATCCATTTATGACTGAAGAAAAAATTCATAAGAACCGTTCCGGCAGTTGGTGGGCACTTAGTCCGTTGCTCGTTTTCCTCTGCCTCTATCTCGTAACCTCGATTCTTGTCAATGACTTTTATAAAGTGCCCATTACTGTAGCTTTCCTTGTTTCTTCGTGTTACGCCATCGCTATTACTCCCGGGTTAAAACTGGATCAACGAATATATCAGTTTTCCGTAGGTGCAGCCAATAAGAATATTCTGCTCATGATCTGGATATTCATCCTTGCCGGAGCATTTGCTCAAACTGCCAAACAAATGGGAGCTATTGATGCCACCGTCAATCTGACACTGCATATTCTCCCTGATAATCTTTTATTAGCAGGAATATTCATTGCAGCTTGTTTCATTTCTCTATCCATCGGAACAAGTGTAGGAACCATTGTCGCCCTCACTCCGGTAGCTGTAGGATTAGCGGAAAAAACAGAAATAGCCCTTCCTTTCATGGTAGCTGTAGTAGTAGGCGGTTCATTCTTCGGAGACAACTTATCTTTTATCTCCGATACCACGATTGCCTCAACAAAAACTCAGGAATGCGTGATGCGTGACAAGTTTCGGGTAAATTCCATGATCGTAGTTCCGGCAGCAATCATCGTACTAGGCATTTATATTTTTCAAGGACTATCTATCACTGCTCCCGCCCAAGTACAAAATATAGAATGGATAAAAGTTATACCTTATATTATAGTATTAGGAACTGCCATTGCAGGAATGAATGTAATGCTTGTGCTAATTATAGGCATTCTGACGAGTGGTATCATTGGCATTGCTACCGGTAGTTTCGCTGTTTTCGACTGGTTTGGAGCAGTGGGGACAGGTATCACCGGTATGGGAGAACTGATTATCATCACCCTACTGGCCGGAGGTATGCTCGAAACAATCCGATACAATGGGGGTATTGATTTTATCATTCAAAAACTGACCAGCCATGTCAATGGAAAAAGAGGTGCGGAACTTAGTATTGCTGCTCTGGTGAGCATTGCCAACTTATGTACAGCCAACAATACTATCGCCATCATTACAACAGGACCAATTGCTAAGGATATAGCTCAAAAATTTCATCTCGACCGTAGAAAGACAGCCAGCATTCTCGATACTTTCTCGTGCCTGATACAGGGAATCATCCCCTACGGAGCACAAATGTTGATAGCTGCAGGACTAGCCAACATCTCTCCTATCAGTATCATCGGCAACCTTTATTATCCCTTCACAATGGGAGCTTGCGCATTGCTGGCCATCCTTTTCCGCTATCCACGAAGATACTCTTAAGACAGATTAAATTCCTGAATAGATGATTGTAAACAAAGAAAAAACACAGAAACATTTGTCAATCAAAAGAAAAGGCGTATCTTTGTGCACGCTATTACGAGTTAATGGCATAATTCAAATCAATCATTAAAAACAATTAGTAAAATGGCAACTAGAATCAGATTGCAAAGACACGGACGTAAAAGTTACGCGTTCTATTCAATTGTAATTGCAGACAGCAGAGCACCACGTGATGGTAAATTTATTGAGAAGATTGGTACTTACAACCCGAACACCAATCCTGCTACAGTAGATTTGAATTTCGACGCTGCATTGGCATGGGTACTGAAAGGTGCTCAACCAAGTGACACTGTACGTAACATCCTTTCTCGTGAAGGTGTTTACATGAAGAAACATCTTCTGGGCGGTGTAACTAAAGGTGCATTCGGCGAAGCAGAAGCAGATGCTAAATTTGAAGCTTGGAAGAACAACAAACAGTCAGGTTTGGCTGCATTGAAAGCTAAAGATGATGCAGCTAAACAAGCTGAAGCTAAAGCACGTATGGACGCTGAGAAGAAAATCAACGAAGACAAAGCTAAAGCACTTGCTGAAAAGAAAGCTGCTGAAGAAGCTGCAAAGGCTGCTGCTGAAGCACCTGCAACAGAAGCTGCCCCAGTTGAAGAAGCTCCTGCAACAGAAACTGCTGCTGAATAAGTTTCGGCAGATTCTTTATAAGAAATTTGCAAAAGCAATAAATCCTTTCCGGTTAGCCGGAGAGGATTTTTGTTTTATGCTACAGAACATAAGCTTAGCCTTTTCTCTTTCAGAATAAATTGCTTTCCTTTACACACATAATTCACAGTATAATACTATATGGAAACACCTCAAACTGGTTATAAAGTAAAATCCTACGATACTCCCGTCAAACGATATTGCCAAACACTTAACTTGCGTGATTCTCCCGAACTAATTGCTGAGTACAGAAAAAGACATAGCCCAAAAGAAGCATGGACTGAAGTTCTTGCAGGCATTCATGAAGTTGGTATTCTGGAAATGGAAATTTATATTCTTGGAACCCGACTGTTTATGATTGTGGAGACTCCTATTGATTTCGACTGGGATACCGCAATGGCACGTCTGAATACTCTCCCACGGCAACAGGAATGGGAAGAGTATATGTCAATATTCCAACAAGTGGCGCCCGGCATGAGTTCGGCAGAGAAATGGAGACCTATGGAAAAAATGTTTCATCTATATAACATCTAATTCACTTCAAACTACTATGAAACACAATAAACAGTCTATCCTGTCAAAAGATGGAATCAATTATCTCATCCCATTCATCCTGATCACTTCCTGCTTTGCTCTTTGGGGATTTGCAAATGACATTACTAATCCGATGGTAAAAGCATTTTCCAAAATATTCAGAATGAGTGCTACTGATGGAGCATTAGTACAAGTAGCTTTCTATGGAGGCTACTTTGCTATGGCATTTCCTGCCGCTATCTTTATTCGTAAATATTCTTATAAAGCCGGTATTCTGTTAGGACTGGGTCTATATGCTTTCGGAGCCTTCTTATTCTTTCCCGCCAAACTAACAGGAGAATATTATCCGTTTCTAATAGCTTATTTCACACTAACTTGCGGACTCTCTTTTCTGGAAACGAGCTGCAATCCGTATATTCTCTCTATGGGAACAGAGGCAACTGCCACACGGCGGTTGAATCTCGCCCAATCTTTTAATCCTATGGGATCACTGCTCGGAATGTATGTAGCCATGAACTTTATCCAGGCTAAATTGAATCCAATGTCGAGCATAGACCGTTCACAACTCTGCGAGAGTGAATTTCAGACAATAAAAGAGAGTGACCTAAGCATACTGATTGCTCCTTACCTGGCTATTGGAGTTTTGATTCTTATTATGCTAATATTAATACGTCTAGTGAGAATGCCCAAGAAAGGAGAAGATAATCATCATATCGACTTTTTTCCTACATTAAAACGTATTTTTGCCCAAGCGCACTATCGAGAAGGGGTGATAGCACAGTTTTTCTATGTAGGGGTACAAATAATGTGTTGGACATTTATTATTCAATATGGTACACGCCTGTTTATGTCACAAGGTATGGATGAAAAAAGTGCGGAGATTCTGTCGCAACAATATAACATCGTAGCAATGGTCATTTTCTGTATCAGCCGTTTTATTTGCACTTTCATACTTCGCTTTCTAAGTGCCGGAAAGCTTCTGATGATTTTAGCTATTTTTGGAGCTATATTCACATTAGGAACTATCTTCCTACAAAATATCTTCGGATTATATTGCTTGGTTGCCACTTCCGCTTGTATGTCACTCATGTTCCCTACTATTTATGGCATCGCCCTGAAAGGTTTGGGAGACGACGCCAAGTTCGGTGCTGCAGGATTAATTATGGCTATCTTGGGAGGTTCTGTACTACCTCCATTGCAAGCGAGTATTATTGACTTGAAAGAGATAGGTTTACTACCTGCTGTCAATGTATCTTTTATCTTACCTTTTATCTGTTTTCTGGTAATCATCGTTTATGGATATCGAACCGTTAAAAGAAAATGCTAGAATTATTAATCAACAGAATGATATCACCCTTTTGAGATATATCTATTTTTTATACTTTTGTCAATCATTGATTATATAAACCATGGTAACATCAGAAAATATCCGAAAGGAACTGAATGCATTAGCTGACGCTAAATATAAAGAATTCCATTCTTCTCTACTTCCCGGCACTGAAAATGTATTAGGAGTACGTATTCCCCAATTACGCACAATAGCAAAGAGAATAGCCAAGCAAAATGATTGGTATCCTTTTATAAACGCAACAGAGGTTGATTATTATGAAGAGACAATGCTGCAAGGAATGATTATTGGATTGGCAAAAATAGAATTTGAGGAACAAATGAACTATGTAAAGATGTTTATTCCCCGGATTGATAATTGGGCAGTATGTGACATTTTTTGTGGTGAGCTGAAAACATTAGTAAAGAAAGGAAAAGATAAAGTCTGGCAATTTATACAACCCTATCTATATTCCGACAAGGAATTTGAAAAACGCTTCGGAATTGTTATGCTTTTCCATTATATAAATGAAGAGTACATTGACAGATTGTTGGAATACGCAGATCTATTTCAACATGAAGCGTACTATGCCCGTATGGCTATGGCATGGATGCTATCTACCTGTTTCGTGAAATTCCCCGACAAAACATTAGAATACCTGAAGCAAAGCCAATTAGATACCTGGACTTATAACAAGGCATTACAAAAAACAGTTGAATCCTTGCGCGTAGATAAGAAAACTAAACTACTTATTAAAAGTATGAAGCGAAAAGATTAAAAGACCAACCATACAAAAGTGCAAAAAGACTCCTTATGTTTTTTAAAATCACCTCAATACTTCAAATCAATTATTGGGAAGATTGAATTCAAACATTGAGATGCTTTTCGCAATATTCTATTCAACTTTTGCAAGAAGATTTTAGAGGTTTCAGAAGGCTGTCATTTGCCCATTGTCAAGTATTAATAGTCCACTTCTCAAGTATTAATACCCCTCATCTCAGCTATTAATACTCTACATCCGGATTATTAATACTCAATAAATGAGTTAATATATACCTAAAAATGATTTATAAAAACTGAGTGACTTATTTTCTCACTCGTTTATTCTTCCTCCGGCTTCTGTGTCTTTGTTGTTTCTGACGACTATAATGTTGCCATCTTTTATAAATCATCCAGCCACTCATCAATCCCACTACCACAAAAATCAGAATAGTAATTCCAACTCCTAAATTATCCCCCTTAATACGAGACCAGATATCCAAAACTTCTTTCGTTTGATCCCCAAAATCACGAATCATTGCACAACGTTCCACTACTTTACGATCCGGATATTGTATCTTATCAATCTGAATACTATCCGCACCGGGACCAAAAAAATAGCTCAAATCTGCATAATAATCAAGAGTAGTATCTATCTTCTCCTCCATAATTTCGGGAGTAGCAATCGAACTGACATATCCACAATAATCCATATTGCGGATAGCAATGTCGGGACGACACATGAAGTTTATAAAATAGCTGGCAGCTTTAGGATTCTTTGCATATTTTGGAATCACCCAACCATCGTACCATATATTACTCCCTTCCTTAGGCACTGCATAATCAAGATCTACCCCTACAGCATTTGCCTCCTCAATCGCCCAAATGGCATCACCACTCCAGGTCATATTAAGATAGGCCTTGTTTTTCGTCATCATTTCCTTCCCGAAATCAGCTTCCCAACCGGCAATATTCGGTTTCAAAGCTTTCAGATACTTCTCTACCAGTTCCATGCCAGCAGGAGAATAATCGTTCATCAATTCTTCCACAGTGACCTTTCCTTCTTCCAAATCCTTAGCATGGGCATAGATAATGGCCGTTCCATAAGCATCACGGTAGCTGTCTTTCATCAGAATTTTGCCTACATATTTCTTATTCCACAAACAATCCCATGATAATGCATCCGAATCAGGAACATAAGCACGATTATAAAGAATTCCGGCTGTTCCCCACATATAACAAACAGCGTAACGGCTGGCTAATTCACCCGGCTGGCTCAATTTATCAATCTGCTCGCGAATAAACGGAGCCACATTCTTTATATAGTTAGGCGAATGAGCAAAATTTGTATCAATAGGCAACAGCAGATGCTTCTTCAACATTCGTTCGATGATATATTCCGAAGGACAAACTACATCAAAGTCCTCATGCCCCTTTTCTATTTTCGTCAGCATAATTTCATTGATATCAAATGTCTGATAAACAATGCGGATATCCTCGCCGGTCTGTTCTTTATAATATGCCTGAAAATCTTCAAGTACACTATCGCCAATATAGTCTGCCCAATTATAAATTTTAAGGACCCGTTCGCGCGGCTCTCCTGAGTTATAGCATCCTGATAAAGATATCAACAACAAAATAACAGGTATTATTCTTTTCATTTTATTCTTCACGTAGCGGCACATTAAATAATCTATTCATATTTTTTCTTCGCTTTATCAGCCCGATAATTAAGCACAATTAGCAGAGCCAATACTACAACAAAGATAATAGCAGATAGCGGACGAAGTTCAGGAGTCAGACCTCCCTTACGAGCATCTGCATAAATATAGGTAGAAAGTGTTTCCAAACCCTGATTACCGATAGTAAACACAGTTACAGCAAAGTCATCAATAGAAAGAGTCAGAGCAAGCATAAAACCACTGATCATCCCCGGACGAATCTCAGGAATAATCACTTTCCATAATGCTTGCATAGGAGTAGCTCCCAAATCAAGAGCGGCTTCATAAATATTCGGATTCATCTGCTTCAAGCGTGGCAGGACGCTCAATACAACGTATGGTGTACAAAAAGTGATATGTGCCAATACGACTGTGGTATACCCTTGAGTAATGCCTACGGAAACAAACAATAGAAAAAGTGAGATACCGGTAATTATATCTCCGTTCAGAATAGGAATGCTATTCACAAAGCCTATTGCTTTTCGTGAACGAGCTTTCAGATTGAATATACCGATAGCGGCTACACTACCCAGCAAAGTGGAAGCTGTAGCTGCCAGCAAAGCAATGGTTACAGTATTTATAAGCGCATTCATCAAAGAGTGATGAGTACCGCCGGTAAATAAGGAAGAGTAAAGTTTTGTAGAAAATCCAGTCCAGTTACCCAATACTTTCGCTTCGGTAAACGAATAAATAATGATAATTACAATCGGTGAATAAAGCAATAAAAGCAATATCCACAAGTAGGTTTGAGCAAGAATCTTCTTTACCATAATCCACCTCCTTCGTTGGTATCCTTATCGTCCGTACTGAACAGTGAAGTGGCAGCAATCAGTAACAACATAATAAGCGAAAGTGCTGCTCCATAGTTCCACATACTATTATTGATGTTCTCCTGAATAGTTGTACCAAAGAGTTTGATATTATTCATCGTCAATAGTTCCGCAATGGCAAAAGTAGAAATGGTGGGCATAAACACCATCATGATACCGCTCATTACTCCCGGCATAGAGAGAGGAAGCACTGCTTTAAAAAAAACTTGCACGGGATTTGCTCCCAAATCCTGTGCAGCCTCAATATAGCTATGATCCATCTTCTGCAAAGTGTTATAAATAGGATAAATCATGAAAGGAATGAAATTGTACACCATACCGAATATTAATGCACCTTCACCCAAAGGAACGCTGAAGAAATCGAATAAAGCAACAGTAGCCAAAGTACGCACCAAAATATTCACCCACATAGGTAGAATAAAAAGCACGACTAATGTTTTAGAACGATTAAGTTTACTATTGCTAAGTATCCAAGCTGCAGGATATCCCAGCAAGACGCAAACAAGAGTAGTAATAATAGCAATACCAATCGAATAAACGAAAGTATTGATTGCTTCGGGGTGTTCAAAGAACTTCTGAAAATTGGCGAGGGTCAGATGACCGTTATCGTCGGTAAAAGCATACACGACAATTAAAATCAACGGTATAACTACGAAGATCGCCGAAAAAATAATGTAAGGTAGCGTCCAACTCTTACGTGATGACAAAAAGACTAAAAACCTCTTATTCACTTCCTTTCCTGTTAATCGGTTAATTTAATTACACGAATACCATCCGGAGGGATAGTAATACCTACACGGTCACCATCATCCCACACGTCGTTCGTATCTACAAATACATTCTCGTCCCAATCAGATAAAACAGTCAGATGATAATGATCACCCTTGTAAAGGATAAACTTAACTTCACCCGTTAATGTTCCATCTTCTTCATTATCTTGCAAGATAACTTTATTAAAATCAACTTCAATTTTGACTTCCGCAGAAGTTTCTATACCCTCTACCAAAGCGCACTCAAACGAACAACCCAAGAACTCCACATGAGTAGCATCCAGCAGTTTACCTTCAAACGTATTACATACCCGTTCTTTCTTCATAATGTGAATATCGAATGGTTTTACCAATAGCCCCACCTCTGCTCCTACTTCGAAATGATGATAGTCCTGAACTAAAAATTCATAACCGCCACAAAGTACAGTCATCTCATAATGCACTCCTTTGAATATGGAAGTCTGAACCACCCCAACCAACTGAGCTTTATCAGAAACAGGGAAAATATAAAGATCTTCAGGTCGGATAACGACATCTACCGGCATATTCTCACCAAAACCTTCATCCACGCATTCAAATTCAGTATCACAGAAATGAACCAATTTATCACGAACCATCGTACCATTAAGAATATTACTTTCACCGATAAAATCCGCCACAAATGAGTTAATCGGTTCATTATAAATATCTATCGGAGTACCTATCTGCTGAATTTTTCCCTCACTCATAACAACAATTGTATCGCTCAGTGTGAGTGCTTCTTCCTGATCATGAGTTACATAAACAAACGTAATTCCCAAGGATTTATGCATTTCCTTCAACTCCATCTGCATATCCTTACGCATCTTCAGGTCGAGTGCTGCTAATGGTTCGTCTAACAATAGCACCTCCGGTTCATTAACAATAGCACGCGCGATTGCCACTCGTTGTTGCTGTCCTCCCGAAAGAGAATCCACATCACGATACTCATAGTCCGTCATACCCACCATTTTTAAAGCAGCTTTTACCTTCTTTCCAATGGTCAGTTTCGGTGTTTTTTTTAGTTTCAAACCGAAAGCAATATTATCGTACACATTCAAATGAGGGAACAGAGCATATTTCTGGAATACCGTGTTCACGGGACGTTTATGCGGAGGAGTTTGAGTTATTTCCTTACCGGAAATTCGGATAACACCTTCTGATGCCGTCTGAAAACCGGCAATGAGACGCAATAACGTAGTTTTTCCACAACCGGAAGGGCCGAGAATAGTGACAAACTCTCCCTTTTTTACGTTCAAGGTCACATCATCCAATGCTGTTTTCTCGCCAAAAAACTTCGATACATGACTTACTTCAATGATGGATTTATCTTCTTGCATATTCATACTAAAAGTTTGGGCTGCAAAGGTACATATTTCTATGATTTCTTCCTAAGGTTAATCTAATATAACAGTGTTTTTCAATGCCAAACAGAAAAAAAAATTATCTTTGCATAAATATTTATTCACTAATTTTACAAAAGTATGAAAAAGTTTACTTATCTAGTTATTGCTACAGCTGCATTAAGTATAGCAGCTTGTACTGGTCAGAAAACCGGATACGTTATTACCGGTACGGTGGAAGGAGCCACTGACGGTGATACAGTTTATCTTCAGGAAAGGACCGGTAGAAATCTGACTAAACTTGACACAGCCATCATCTCTAATGGAAAATTCACTTTCGAAGGTGTACAAGATTCTGCTATCAATCGTTATGTAACATACAAAAATGGTGCTGAACCTTTAATGATCGATTTCTTCCTTGAAAATGGAAATATCAACGTTGCTTTAGGAACCGAAAAGAGTAGTGCTACCGGTACACCGAACAACGATGCATACCAGGAAATCAAAAATAAGATTGATGAACTTAATGCGAAAATGAATGCTATTTATGAAGCAATGGGTGACACTACTCTCAGTGACGAACAAAAAGCAGCTAAACAAGAAGAAGGAGCAAAAATTGAAGAAGAATTTAACAAAGTTATCAAAGAAGGAGTAGAGAAAAACATCACGAATCCTATTGGTGTCTTCATGTTTAAACAAACCTTCATGAATAATACAACTGCCGAAAATGATGCACTGTTACTGCAAATCCCGGCTAATTTCCAAAAGGACGATGGAATTGTTCAAATCAAAGAATTCATTGATAAGCAGAAAAAGACTGCTGTAGGTTCAAAATTCATTGATTTTGAAATGCTAACTCCGGAAGGAAAATCAGTTAAACTGTCTGATTATGTAGGTAAAGGTAAAGTAGTATTGGTTGATTTCTGGGCAAGCTGGTGTGGTCCTTGCCGTCGTGAAATGCCGAGCCTGGTAGAAACTTATGCGAAATACAAAGACAAAAACTTTGAGATCGTTGGTGTATCATTGGATCAGGATGAAGCTGCATGGAAAGAAGCTATTAAAAGCATGAATATGACTTGGCCGCAAATGTCTGACCTGAAATTCTGGCAAAGTGAAGGTGCACAGCTTTATGCAGTAAACAGCATTCCTCACACCGTATTGATTGACGGAGACGGAACAATTATCGCCCGTGGTCTTCACGGCGAAGAACTTCAGACTAAAATTGCTGAATCTGTAAAATAATTAAAGGTTAGAGAAGCAATGCTTAGTTACCATCAGCTTTAAAATAAATCATTTTAATACATAAAATTTTAGCCCCTGTAATTTCGAATTGCAGGGGCTAATTTTATATAGGAAAGTAATGAGAGAGACACTCAATCCTTACTTTTTTCAACCGTTTAAATAAACCAACGTACGTAACAGAAGTCCTGACGATGAGGAAGATCCGGATTCTTGGGGAACATACGATAAGAAACCTTGAAACTGCCTGCATTAGACAAGCTATGTTTAACCTGGAATGTATACAGGTCGCCTTCTTTCTTGATTACACTAAACGGTTCTACTGAATAAACGTGTTGTTTACCGTCGGCAGTTATATAAGTTGTAACCAACTCCAATCCTACTGCATCATTCAAACCTTTCTCATCAATTACAAAAGTGATAGTGTAATCTTTTCCGCTTTCAATATCACCCTTTTCCAGTTCTTCTTCTTTATCGCAAGAAACAATCTCAATGGAATCCCATTTAGCAACAACTTCTTCTTTCCATGCTGCAATTTCTTTTGCCTTTGCATTATTGTTAGCAGCCAAGACTTGGAAACGTTTTGCCTGTTTGCAATAAAACTTACTGAAATAGTCATCTAACTGACGTTTCATTGTATAATGAGGAGCGATCTGAGCGATAGAGTTTTTCACCACTTTAATCCAGCCTTCAGAATATCCTTTCTTATTGCGAGCATAGTATAACGGCAAAATTTCTGTTTCAAGAATACTGTAAATAGTAGCAGCATCCAACTGATCCTGATGTTCTTGATTCTGATAAGTACGTTTTTCAGTCAGTGCCCAACCAGCTCCTTCACGATAGCCTTCCAACCACCACCCGTCTAATACAGAGAAGTTTACAACACCATTCATCAATGCTTTTTCACCAGATGTACCGGATGCTTCTAACGGACGAGTCGGAGTATTTAACCAAATGTCTACACCTGAAACCAAGCGACGCGCCAAATGCATATCATAGTTTTCGAGGAAGATAATCTTACCCAAAAATTCCGGACGACGAGAGATTTCAATAATACGTTTAATCAATCCTTGTCCTGCTCCATCATGTGGATGAGCTTTACCTGTAAACAGGAATTGTACCGGATAATCCGGATTGTTCACGATCTTAGAAAGACGTTCCAAGTCAGTAAACAGCAAGTGAGCACGTTTATAAGTAGCAAAACGGCGACCGAAACCGATCAGCAAAGCGTTCGGATTGATTTTATCCATCAATGAAACGATACGTGAAGGATCTCCCTGATTATTCAACCAAGTATCACGGAATGACTTACGGATGAAATCTACCAATTTATTTTTCATCATCATACGAGTCTTCCATATCTCTTCATCAGGCACATTATAGATAGCCTCCCAAATCTTAGGATTAGACTGATCGTACCAGAAGTTTTCATTGAAATATCTAAAGTACAGTTGTTTCCATTCTGTCGCACTCCATGTCGGGAAGTGAACGCCATTAGTCACATAGCCCACATGGTTTTCTTCCGGAAAATAACCTTTCCAGATAGAAGAGAACATTTCCTGAGATACCTTTCCGTGTAACCAGCTCACACCATTCACTTCCTGAGAAGTATTGCAAGCAAATATAGACATACAAAAACGTTCGCCCTTGTCACCCGGATTATTACGACCAAGATCCATCAAATCATCCCAGCTAATACCCATTTTTGCAGGATAACCACCCATATACTTTCCAAACAGACCTTCATCAAAGTAATCATGACCGGCAGGAACAGGAGTGTGTACAGTATAAAGAGAAGATGCGCGAACCAACTCAATAGCTTGATCAAAAGTTAATCCGGTAGCTACATAATCAGAAATTCGCTGAACATTGATCAATGCAGCATGTCCTTCGTTACAGTGATAAATATCTTTTTTAATTCCTAATGCTTTTAAAGTCAGGATACCACCAACACCCAACAGAATCTCCTGTTTCAGACGATTCTCCCAATCACCACCATACAACTGATAAGTAATAGGACGATCATACTCACTATTCATTTCGTTATCTGTATCCAACAGATATAAAGAAATACGACCTACATTCACACGCCATACATTGGCATGAACAAAGTAGTCTAAATAAGGTACATCCACTACCATCGGTTTACCTTCAGCATCCAATACACGTTCAATAGGAAGCTGTCCAAAGTTCTGAGCCTCATAATTTGCAATCTGCTGTCCATCCATTGACAACGTCTGAGTAAAGTAACCGTAGCGATACAAGAATCCTACTGCACAAAGATCTACATTACTGTCAGAAGCTTCTTTCAGATAGTCGCCAGCGAGTACACCAAGACCGCCGGAATATATTTTCAATACATGGCTCAAACCATATTCCATACTGAAATAGGCTATGGACGGACGTTTGTCATCCGGCTTAACATCCATGTAGTCTCTAAATTTCGTATACACATCATTCATTCGTCTCAGAATCACCTTGTCTTTTGCTAAAGCTTCCAACTTCTCATAGCTCATACGCTCTAACAACAATACAGGATTCTGCCCACATTCTTTCCAAAGTTCCGGATCTAGATCTCTAAATAGTTCTGTCGCTTCAAAATTCCACGCCCACCAAATGTTACGCGCAATCTCAGATAATTTCTCCAACTCTGAAGGGATATGAGACTTAACGGTAATCTCTTTCCAGTTAGGAGTGTTCACATTACTTACTTGAATTCTCATAATGTTTTTAATTTACTTATTGATGAATAAATTGTTTTTCTAATTGAACTGACGCTTTAAAGCATTACGCAATGCAATGTCATAAGCCTCATAATAATATTGTATAAAGTGTTTCCACAAAGCCTGCTCAGCAACTTCTGCTGCCCGTTTGCGAATCTCCTTTATTTCTTTATCTGTCTTATCCGCAAAGAGTGTAATTGTACCCTTGATACCATCTGCCACTTCCGAATAATTATAGTCCGAACGATGTAACACCTCTACCCCATCATTAATGCCATGCTGATTCTTGAGGCTATTCACCCAAAGACCGAAACCTGCCAGATCAGTAGTAATAGTCGGAACATGAAAGGCTACACTTTCTAATGGAGTATACCCCCATGGTTCATAATAGGAAGCATAAATGCTCATATCCTGTCCCAGCAACAAATCATAATAGTCTTTGTTCATTATTCCGTCACATCCATTTAAATAGCAAGGTACGAAAATCACCTTCACTTTATCTTCCGGACGATTATTCATTCCTAAATATTTCAACATATCCAAAACCTGGTCATGTGTCATATTATGCAGCCAATGTGTAATAAACGGAACTTCAAGGGGAGTATCAAACTTCTCCTTACTCTTCAAACGAGCTTGTAAGTCTTCACGAGGCTCTCCTACCCAACCCGGAACGTTTATATAAGCCAATACATTCTTATGTAAATTCTTATCACGATTCAAGCGATTCAACGACTCCAAAAATACATCTATACCTTTATTTTTAAACTCATATCGTCCACTGGTTCCGACAATTAACGTCTCATCATCTAAATTTGTTCCCAATAATTTATTGGCTACACTCAGTAATAAGGCGCGCGCCCGTTTGCGTTTACCGGTAAATGTAGAACCTTTAGGCACAAAATCATCCTCAAAACCATTCATCAAAATTACATCTGCCGGTTTATCAAGCAATTCCTTACATTCATTATTAGTGATTTCACTGACCGTAGTAAAACAATCCACATAATGAGCCGTCTGCTTTTCAATAGAATGTTTAGACTGCATATTCAGTTCCTGAGCCATCTGGTCACCATTATAAGCAAACAGATAGTCATATAACGGCTTATTATTACCAGCTATCGAACGACCGATAGAAGTAGCATGAGTTGTAAAAATAGTCCCAATCTCCGGCACAGCTTCTTGTACATAAAGTGCTCCCATTCCTGTCATCCACTCATGTGCCTGATATACCACCTTATCCGTTTCAGTAAGATTATAACGGTAGAAACTTTCTACTACCTTACCTGCGGCATAAGAGAACATAGAAGCCTCGTCGTAATCGCCATAAGCGTGCAACGAATCTACTTGAAAACGATTCCACATATCTGTGTATATTTCGTCTTTCTTCTCAAAAAAAGGTTGGAAATCGACTAGAATGACAATTGGTTCACCCGGAATATTCCATCGTCCTATACGAACGGAAAGATCATCTTGCTCTTGCGCATATTTCTTCCATGCAGCACAAAGATTATCTGATTCGGTGAATAAGGAGTTATCTTTTCCTTGCCATACATCAGGACCTATAAAAAATATTCTATCACGGAACTTCTCCTGTAACGTATTTGCCCTTGTAGACAAGACGGTATATATCCCTCCCACTTTATTACATACTTCCCAGCTGGCTTCGAAGATATAATCGGGGGTTAATAAATCTTTTACCATATATTATATTAAAACTCTTTTTAGTATGTGAGTGCAAAAGTACGCATTATTCTTTGAAAAATAATACTTTATGCAAAAAATATAAGTTAAGAAGAGGAAAGAAACAGAGTTTAAGTATGAAAAAGATAATCCCCTTGCGAATGCAAAGCTGCATACACAAGGGGATTGAAAGTTCTTTATTAAAAAATATTCTTAGGAAAAATTATACAAGTGCACTGCCGATCAAAAAGGTTGCTGCCAAAGCTACAATTGCATAAAGTTCCGGGAATACGGCAAGAATCAACGTGTTACTAAACACATTGTGTCCCTGTCCAATAGCTGCAATACCATTGGCACAAACTTGTCCCTGACGGATTGCTGAAAATAATGCAACCAATCCTAAAGCTATACCTGCACCCAAAACAGCTGACGCCTGAATAGCTGTGATTTCAGGAGTCAAGATACCAAAGATAGTCTGGAACATAAAATAACCGGCAAATCCATAAAGACCCTGTGTACCCGGAAGGGCTGTTAATACCAGAAAGTTACCAAATGCACTATCATTCTTTTTTAATGCGCCAATAGCCGCATTACCTGCAATAGTTACTCCGTAAGCACTACCGATGCCTGACAAACCAACCATAACCGCGATGCCAATGTAGGCAATAAACAAATTCATTTCCATAATTTTATTCTATTTTTTATTGTTTAATTCTAAATCTTTTCTTTATTCTCTTATTATAAGCAGTCGATAACCACTGCCAATGATCAATTTTTAAAAGGTTTGTATTCCTTACCGCCTCCTTCATAACCGGAATTCTTAAAGAACTCAACAAATGTTAGACGCATCGGATGAACCATTGCTCCCAGTACATTCATAAAAATATTGATTGCATGACCAATAACGAAAATCAGTACCATCACAATCGGACCTGCAATTACATTATCCGGACTCATACCCACTGCCAAGCTATTAAATACTCCCGCAAGAATACCTCCAGATAATCCAAGAGCAAATAAACGGACGTAAGACAATACATCACCTAGCAAACCGGTAACCATGTTGTAAGAATCCCATAATCCCAATCCTATATTCAAGAAGATATTCTTGCCCGGACTGTTGAAAAGGAAAATCATCACACCACAAATTCCCAGTATAATCAAATGTAAAGTACTACCCATCGGCATAATACTCGGCAACAAAGCTGATACAGCCATAGACAACAGCAAAGTAATCCAACCGATGGTAGCAATTGCATATTTGAATCCAAACTGAATCGTTTGATTGACAGCTTTCAACACCATACCAAATATAATCTGAATGGCTCCTAAGATAAGTGATAAGCGGAACATATCATTATTATCCATGAACACAGCATGTTTCAAACGCTGCACAATAGGCCAGTCCAAATCATAAATATTAGCACCGAAGAAGGTTCCCGTCAGCAAACCGCAGAAAAAGGTCGAGACCGCCAATATCTGTATCAATGACAAGATCGATTTCATATTCGGAGTAATTTTCTTTGAAATCAACCGATAAGCCGTAGCACCGACAAAGAGGAATAGACCATAACCGGAATCTCCCAGACAAAGTCCGAAGAAAATCATAAAGAATGGAGCAAAGAACGGAGTCAAGTCCAATTCATTATACTTCGGAAGCATATACAACTTACAGATAGGTTCGAACCAAGCAAAAAAGCCTTTATTATTCAACCGAATAGGAACATTATCTCCCGGAGCCGGATCCGTAATCTCATAATAAATATGTGCATCATTCAGATAAGCTTCAATTTCCAACTTATTGGAAGCAGGTGCCCATCCTTCTATGAGCATCAACTTATCACCAGCTGCCTGTTCTGTACTCAACACAACCTTAGAGAATTCAATCTGTCCTTGTATCTCTTGCAAAGCTTTTTTCAATGAAGGAATTTCTGTTTCAGAGAGTACTACCAACTTCTTTTCATTCTCTTCAATCGCCTGCTCAGTGGTATTATACAATGTATCAAGATACGTCAAAGAATAAGCAGGAAGTTTGGCTTGTTCTACATCCAAGTCTATCTCTTCCCCAGCATTGGTTACAGTTATAAAGAATATTTTTGAAGAAATACGATTCACAATCATAGCATTGTATTCCGTCTCCCATTCTTCTTTATAATTACCTTCCGAACAACTATAGAAACCTATTACATATCCGGCATCTTTCAACTTCTGCACATTCGCGGGTTCAAAGTTACCCCAAGCCTGTAACGCCTCGATTTCTTTTACATAACTTTGCAATTGCTGGGATAGTTTTCCATGCTCCATTTGTAAAGCATCTACTTCATCCAATACCTGCAATCCACGAGCAGACGTGCCACCTTCCTTTGCTATAACAGCATCTTTTGTATGTTTCTGATTCTGAAGCAATTTTAAAGTAGCCATCAAACGATTCGAAAGCCGTATGTTTTCTTGCAATTCTGTATTATCAGCAGTACCCTGTTGTTTTTCCACAATATGGACTACACCAAGTTCACGCAGACTATTCAAGAATTGTTCATACTCCTTGTGATAAACCAGGAATGTAAGTTTATTCATTTTTGTAATCATGCTTCTACCTCCTTCCTTTGTTCTTGATGGGATTTCATGATCTTTTGCGATGATTTCGACAGGTTTTCTTCGTCTTCCATAAATCGTTTAATCTTTCGCAATGCATCCTGATAACCCGGTATCTGTACCTTCTCAAAAAGATTTACTTTCTGAGTGGTCTTTTTCCTTGCATGTTCTAATAGATTCAGCTTGGCAAGTATAAATTCACGTTCAATAGCTGTATGAGCAAGCTCTTTCAACAAATGGATACCATCGGCATACCACTTGGGAGCATTGAACAAGCTGTACGGACGTATCTCGAAATCTATATTTTCGAGCAACGGCACACGCACACCCGCAATCTTTTTCACGCCAAGATGAACATCATTCACCTTTATCAATGAAGCATCAAACTCATTCCAAAGGGCGAACATGGCTTCATAGGCTTGAATTTGTTGTTCGAGCCTATCCTCCAGATCGGCAGCTTCCGTTTTACAGCGCTTCACTTCCATGCGGAGAGCACTTTCCTTATTTTTAATGATAGGAAGTGTACGTACCCGCACTTTCAGTTGCTTTTCGAGCTGCTGAAGAGAGGTTTTGTTATATTGAAACTTTATAGCCACGTTATTAATTGCTAATTATTAATTACTAATTGCTCTCTTATTCACCTTTTGGCCAATATTGATCTAACAATTCTTTCTTGATATTTACTTCTTCCGGACGGAAATACTTTCCAAACAAACCCCAGGCTACATCAAGCATTTCTGTCGTATCAAGATTAACATCAATAGCTAGCAATTGGTTAGAATAATCTTTCGCAAAGGCAAGTGTACGTTCATCGTAATTTGTCAAATCAAAACCATTTTCCATCTTCGTTTTGGCATTTGCAGCATCAGCATACAGACGTACGGCAGCATTCATCACTTGCGGATGGTCTTTACGCGTCTTCTTACCAGTTACTAACTGTTTCAAACGAGACAATGAACGGAACGGATCGACGATTACTTTACCAATATCGCTATCACGACGAAGAAACAACTGACCTTCAGTAATATAACCTGTATTATCAGGTACAGCGTGTGTAATATCTCCTCCGGACAAAGTGGTCACCGCAATAATAGTGATAGAACCACCTGATGGGAATTGTACCGCTTTCTCGTAAATCTTTGCCAAATCCGAATAAAGTGAACCCGGCATAGAGTCTTTTGACGGAATCTGATCCATACGGTTAGATACAATTGCCAATGCATCAGCATAGCTAGTCATATCAGTCAATAATACAAGAACTTTCTCATTATTATTCACAGCGAAATATTCAGCCGCAGTCAGTGCCATATCCGGAATCAACAGACGTTCTACCGGAGGATTTTCTGTGGTATTCATGAAACTCACGATACGGTCAAGAGCACCTGCATTAGAGAACACATTCTTGAAATACAAATAATCATCATTAGTCATACCCATACCGCCGAGAATAATCTTATCCGTTTCAGCACGTAATGCCACATTTGCCATTACTTGGTTGAAAGGTTGGTCAGGGTCTGCAAAGAATGGGATTTTCTGTCCGGATACTAAGGTATTATTCAGGTCAATACCTGCAATACCTGTCGCAATCAGCTCAGAAGGCTGTTTACGACGTACCGGATTTACTGACGGACCACCAATTTCAACCTCTTGTCCTTCAATTTCCGGTCCTCCGTCAATCGGATCACCGAAAGCATTAAAGAAACGTCCAGCCAGTTGTTCGCTCACTTTCAATGTAGGTGATTTGCCAAGAAATACCACTTCTGCATTGGTCGGAATACCTTCCGTACCTTCAAATACCTGCAAAGTGACATCATCACCGGCAATCTTTACCACCTGTGCCAGTTTACCGTTTACAGTGGCAAGCTCATCATACCCCACTCCTGTTGCCCTCAACGAACAGGTAGCCTTGGTAATCTGAGTAATTTTGGTATATATCTTTTGAAAAGCTTTTGTTGCCATCTTTAATAATTATGAATTATAAATTTTGAATTATGATTGCTGATCAAACACTTCTTTCAGCAATCAATTCCTTCAACTGTTGTTTGAATCCTTCATATTGTTCAGACTGATACTTCGAGTAATTCATCTGTTTGCAGATATTAATCATCTTCTTAAAAAAGTCCATTACCTCATTGAAGTTATCAAACTCAAATTCCGTATGACAGATGTCAATTATCATATTCAGAATAGCTTCCTGACGTTCCATTGGAGTTACCGAATCAATTTCATCGAAAGCATCCTGTTGCAAGATTACAAAGTCAATCAACTCTGACTTCCAGAAGATAACATGATATTCCACAGGTACACCGTCATCACCTAAGATGTTAATCTGTTCAGCGATTTCCTTACCACGTTGCAAACGAGTTTTAAGCTCATTTACTTTACCAATCCACTCATCGTTGATATGATTTTTGATGTATTCTTCAAATTCAGGATATTCAATATATTTAGAATAAGAATCAATCGGATTCACAGCCGGATAACGTTTCTTATCAGCACGATCTTGTTCAAGAGCATAAAAACAACGGGCTACCTTCTTTGTATTCTCCGTTACAGGTTCTTTCAAGTTACCACCGGCAGGAGATACAGTACCTATAAATGTAATAGAACCTGTTTCATCATTATCCAGCTTCACATAACCAGCACGACCATAGAAGTTAGAAATAATAGCAGAAATATCCATCGGAAAAGCATCAGGTCCAGGCAACTCTTCCATACGGTTGGACATTTCACGCAGAGCCTGCGCCCAACGAGAAGTAGAGTCCGCCATCAATAGTACTTTCAGTCCCATAGAACGGTAATATTCAGCTAATGTCATTGCTGTGTAAACAGATGCTTCACGAGCAGCCACTGGCATATTGGAAGTATTTGCAATAATAATAGTACGTTCCATCAATTTACGTCCGGTATGTGGATCTACCAATTCTGGAAATTCCGTAAAGATTTCCACAACTTCATTCGCACGTTCTCCACAAGCTGCAATGATTACAATATCCGCTTCCGCTTGTTTCGAAATTGCATGCTGAAGTACTGTTTTACCAGTACCAAACGGACCAGGAATAAATCCTGTACCACCTTCCACTATCGGATTTAAAGTATCTATTACACGCACACCGGTTTCCAATAATTTGAAAGGACGCGGTTTCTCTTTATAATTCGTCATAGCTCTTTTTACTGGCCATCTCTGAATCATAGTCACCGGAATGTCATTTCCTTCTTCATCCGTCAGAATAGCAATCGTATCTTCAATCTTATAATCTCCCTCAGCTACAATTGATTTTACTGTTGCAATTCCTTCCATAGTAAATGGAGCCATGATTTTCAATGGTTGGAAGTTCTCGTCCACCTGACCTAACCATGCAGAAGATTGCACCTTATCACCAACATTCACCATCGGAATAAAATGCCATACACGCTCTTTATCCAACGGATAAGTATACTGTCCTCTTTTCAAGAAAACACCATCCATCTTGTCAAGGTCATTTTGCAGACCATCATAATTCTTAGATAACATACCCGGACCTAAAGTCACTTCTAGCATGTGTCCAGTAAATTCGGCTTCAGCACCCACTTTCAACCCACGCGTACTTTCAAAAACCTGAACGTATACATGAGAACCTACAACCTTAATCACCTCCGCCATCAATTTATCTCCACCGGTAGAGATATAACAAATCTCATTCTGAGCTACCGGTCCATCAACGACGAGGGTCACCATGTTGGCAATAACGCCACTAACAGTTCCTTTTGTTGCCATATATTTTTTTAAATTTATTATCTGAATTCTGCGGGAATCTGTACCTTGTTCTTCAACGATTCAATAATGCTGCGGAACAACTGATTTCCCTTTTCTTTATCCAATGAGATCCAACGCTCTATCATTTCCAGTTTCAGCAAGAAAGCGAAAATACGTTCTATAGTGAAATAATCAAAGAAGATAGCATCTTCCATCCAATTCCACCGTAAAGCATCCAACTTCTTCTCACGTTCTACCAATTCTGTAATTTCATTAATCTTCACCAATGACTCCAAAAAATCGACTTCACCAGTCAAACCGAAATCACGGGCACTAGAAGTACGTAAAACTTCACATACATCCGTATTCCCCACAACATTGGCAGCAACATCCCATTTGAATTTACGAGCTGTAAAAGCAACAAGAATATTATTGATATTCAGATTGAATTCAAACCAAGAAGATACAAACTTATTTCCACAATCCATGGCATAATCATAATACAGAGCCGCCAAATGATCTTCGTGCAAAACTGTACTTTCTACAGGTGTATTCAAATAATCAAGAATAAAGGTAGACAGATAGGCAGGAAATTCTTTAGAACTGATTTCTCCTCCATCTTTCAATGTAGAAATATGTTCAGTGAGTTCATCGGCAGAATAATTTCCTCGTGTATCTATCCCTGCTTCCTTATTCTTTAAAAGCTTCAATACATTAGCATTATCAAACTTCAAATAAAATAAGTCGATCAACTTTTGATCCGAAGTAGACAATCCACTGTAGATTTCAGTTTTAAAATCAGCTACTGTATAACTTAGTTTACTATCCTCCAACGAAAGTTCCGGTAAACCAGCTACTAAGTAATAGTATTTACTACTCATAGTCGCCTCTTTTAAAATAACATTTCTACTAATTGAGGACGCAAAAATGCTTTGAAGTAATTCATGAATTCTTCTTCTCCGAAGTTCACTTTATAAGAACCGTCCGCAGGAGAAACAGTAAATAAGGTCTTTATACCATTTACTTGTTGAATCGTCACACTCTTATCCAATAAAGCTTTTGCATGTATTGCAAAGTACTTCTTTAGAGACTCTGCATCCGTAGATGAAATAACAATCGGCTCATCTGCACTCCATCTGGATGCCAATGCCACAATAAAAGCATTCAGAAAATCCTTATTCTGTGTAAAATCCTTCACTGAGGCAGTTATTAACTTGTCAGTAACAATAGTCGCAATTTCTGACTTGAGTGCATTAACAGACTGACCTGCAAATAATTTCAACTCTGATTTTGTATTTTCTGCCAGTTCATCTGCAGATTTACGAGAGGAGGCTACAATTGATTCAGCTTCTTTGTGAGCATCCTCAATAATTTTTTTTGCTTCTTCCTGAGCATTCACGATAAGTCTTTGCGCTTCTTCATTTCCTTTTTCCACGCCTTCACGATAAATCTTATCGGTCAACTCTTGAATTTTGTTTTCCATATAAACAGGAGTATTTAGTATTATTACTATATTAATTGTATTCCTTTATCAGATTCCCGCCAAATTTACAAAAATCAATTTGATAAAAAAGAGAAAGATGAAAAGAAAACAACTCACTTTAAAAAAAATCACAGAATTACACTGTTTTTATTCTGTTCTTGCCCTACTGTCATTACTAAATTACAACATTAGACTATATCAAAAGAACGAAGCAAATATAAACAAAAAATAGAAGGTAAAAAGTAAACAGATTCTAAAACAGGCAAAAAGGAGGATAAAACGGATATATCAAAGATTAAAATGTATTTATATAAATTCCAATTATTTTAATTGATCCACGGATAAACATAGATCTTAGGAAAATAAGCATGAAATATTTGATTTTATTCATCTGATAGCTATTATCACTAGTTTCCCATTAAAATCAGATCACTAATTAATAATAAAACAGACTCGATTTATAAGCACTCTTAACTTTCAGCACATTACAAAATAGAAATATTCAATTTTGGCACTAAGATACTAAGCATAAATTCAAATCCATTTTATCAGAAATTTTCAACTGCATTATAAAACAAAGCACAATAGGTTTTGTTTCACTAGTCTCATCGCATTAATTAAACAGATTTCAATATTGGTCAATTCAAAATAGGCAACCTATTCTTCTTACTACCAAACGCAATAAAGCCCCTTGACTCTTTCGAATCAAGGGGCTTCTTGAAAAACGGCAGTTACCTACTCTCCCACTGTTACGCAGTACC
>NZ_JAQVBV010000135.1 GCF_028690125.1 Bacteroides sp.
ATTCGTGATTTGGGAGCAGAACTTTCTCCGATTACCATGTTGGTTATGATGGAAAATATTCAGAATCGTATCATTGAAAATGCAAAGAATGGGAAAGCTACCTGGCTGTATCTGGATGAATTTCATGGGGCGAGACGTTCCGTCGTTGAATAGGCGACGGGGTTAGCAGTACCCGCCGTAAGGCGAAATTGCTAATACAACTGATATGATGTTGTTCAAATGAGTGGGTAACGCCACAAAGGGACACACGTAAACTTGCCTATCCGCATGAGTAGTAGTGTAAAACGAAAGTGTGGTCATAGCTAGGCTGAAGAGCAAAAATCCAGTCCTAACGTAAAGTCGAGGAAAGGTTCATAGAGGTATGGGCTACTGGTGATTATGTAGTGAAGCTGTATATGGTGAGTATCCACATAATGTGGGGACGAACTGACGATTTAAAGGGTCTAAAATTCGAATACGTCGAAAGGCGTATGCCAATGGTTTGGCGCTGACTACCGATAAGTAAGGGCGTGGAAGTGAAAGTCGGGATACTGTTACAGGCAGTATAAGTTAGCAGGCTCAAAGGAAGCACCTAAGTACAGTATATTGCATCATATTGGAACGTCGAAAGCAACGAACAGAGAGTGGTTACACACGCAGTGACCTGTTGATAAGGAAAGCAGTAATGTATAACTTATCTTAATCGTTGTGAGAGCGGAGGCACGAGCGTTGAAACTTCTGTAATGGAAGTGGAGCAACAGCCTCTAGTGGGATGGTTAGTGTTCGGAACTAACCAACAAAATGAGTTTAGAAAATAATGTAGTTAGCATTCATAGGTTCGAGTATGACTAAAAGAAACAAAGGCTTACGAGAGTGAGGTGATGTTGACTATGCAAAGAAAGAACTTGTTAAAGAAAAGCAGTATCCGTAATGCCGAGTACTACAACATGATTGAAGTACAAGATAAGTTGTATGCGGATAGTATGAAAGAAAAAGTATTTACAGATTTAATCAGTATTATTAGTTCTGACGCCAATATAAAAATGGCATACCGTAATTTGAAGAACAATGATGGTAGCAATACTCCAGGAGTAGATGGTTTGAATTTTGAAAGTTTGAATAGACTGACAGAAGTAGAGCTTGTGGTGAAGGTAAAAGCAAAAATACTCAATTATCAGCCAAAGGCGGTAAGAAGAGTATATATACCAAAACCAAATGGGAAAAAGCGACCTCTAGGAATACCAACAGTAATAGACAGGTTGGTGCAGCAGAGCGTATTACAGGTCTTAGAACCAATCTGCGAAGCGAGATTCTATGATAAAAGTTACGGATTCAGACCAAATCGAAGTACAAAAAATGCGGTAGCAATGTGTTATAAATATGCACAATGTGATGGATTTCATTATGTGGTTGACGTTGATATAAAAGGATTTTTCGATAATGTGAATCATGAAAAACTAATGAAACAGATATGGACGCTAGGAATCAGAGACAAAAATCTTTTAAGTTTAATAGGGAAAATGCTCAAAGCACCTATTGAAGAAAAAGGACAAAGGTTTACACCTGACAAAGGAACACCGCAAGGTGGGGTTCTTAGTCCGTTACTGGCAAATATTGTTTTAAATGAACTTGACTGGTGGATAGCCAGTCAATGGGAAGAAATGCCAGTGCACCATGTCTTACCAAGTGACACTTATCCTAATAAAAATGGGACTTTAAATAAAGGGAATCTCTACAAAAAGTTGAGAAAATCTAATCTTAAAGAGTGTCACATCATCCGTTATGCCGATGATTTTAAAGTGTTTTGTAAAACGTATGGAGAAGCGGTAAAACTGAAATATGCAGTTGAAAAGTGGTTGATGAACAGATTGAAGCTTGAAACTTCAAAGGAGAAATCAAAGATTACTAATCTTAAAACAGGGTACAGCGATTTCCTAGGCATTAAATTTAAGCTATATCGAAAAGGTGGAAAATGGGTAATAAAGTCTCACATGACAGAAAAAGCATTGGAAAACCAAAAAAGAAAGCTGAAACGTGCCATATCGGAAGCATGTAGGTCACATGCATTGGAAATTTCACAGCACAATGCGATTATATCGTACAACCAAATGGTCATAGGAATGCACGAATATTACAATATGGCAACTATGATTTGTGAAGATGTGCATAAGTTATTTCCAACAGTTGATATAACTATGAAAACAAGACTGAACGACAGGCAATCTCTTGAAAAAGAGGTTCCTGTAAAAAGAAAAGGTGGTATGGACGAGTATTTTTATCAGAAATACCAAAAATCCAAACAGTTACGTTTTATCAATGGCATGGTTGTTGTTCCTGTAGCTTACTGTAAAACTCGTAACCCCATGTGTCACAGTCCAACAGTGAATAGATATACACCAGAGGGCAGAGCAGAAATACACAGGATGTTATTAAATTATGCGTATATGGATGTATTATTGCAACTCGGGAGAGACAATAGCATTACGGAGGGCATTGAATTCTGTGATAATATGCTTGCACGTTTTGTGGCATCCAAAGGGAAATGTGAAATATCAAAACAGCAACTTGAATATAAGGATGTTGTTTGTCACAGGTTGATTTCCAAGGAACAAGGGGGAACAGACGAGTACAAAAATCTGCGAATTATCCATAGAGAAGTAGAAAAGCTGATATATGAAACAAATGTAAATACAATTTTCTTGTTACTAGAAAGCACAGGATGTAAAGAAAGTGCGAAATTAACAAAACTTAACAAGTGGCGCAAGAATGTAGGACGAGAGCCTGTTAACTTGGTAACGCTAAAACAATCTTTGAAATAACTACATTAAAAATAAAAAAACTCTTCCCATGGAACGCCGTGTGCAATGAAAGTTGCTTGCACGGTGTGGCCCGGGGCGAAAGGCGTGAAAGCGTCTGACCTATCGGGATTACTCTTGAAGGAAGAACAGACGGCCGCTTATTCTGTGGAAATCTGGAAGCGATTTAGAAAATGGGGCGGCATCCCCACGGGCATTACGCAGAACGTCAAAGATTTGCTTTCCTCCCGCGAGGTG
>NZ_JAQVBV010000070.1 GCF_028690125.1 Bacteroides sp.
AAAAGGAGGAAGTATACCTAAATAACATTTCCTAACAAAGCCCCCTCATTTCTTTATTATATGTGTTATGATTTGAGTATGAGATACTACTCAGTGGAGCAAGCTGCTGAACTAAGCGGGTTCCATCCTAACACGATAAGGAGGTGGGCTGATAGTGGAGTTATACCGTGTTTGCGAACAGAAGGAGGGCACAGAAGGGTCTGTATTGACGAGTATATCAAACCACCCGAAGCCTCTTCCGAAAGACGAGTTACAATATGCTACTGCAGAGTCTCAAGCCCAAAGCAAAAAGGCGATCTTGAGAGACAAGCAGAGTACATGCGAGAGCGATATCCTGATGCTGAAATCATCAAAGACATTGGCTCAGGACTCAGTTACAAAAGGAAAGGACTACGGGCCATACTGGAACGATCAATGCGCGGAGATGTCGTCACACTTGTGGTTGCCTACCGAGACCGCCTTGCAAGATTCGGAGCAGAACTCATCGACTTTGTTCTACAGCAAAATGGTGGAAAACTCGTGGTTCTTAACGAGGTTTCACTTTCACCAGAGCAAGAACTCACTACTGACTTGCTTACCATCCTACACGTCTTTTCGTGTAGATTGCACGGACTCAGAAAGTATAGGGATAAAATCAAGGAAGATACGGATATACCCGGATTTCAACCAGAGGAAGTTACTTAAGCATTGGGTTGGGGCTTCTAGATATGTTTACAACAGAACTATTGACTACCTAAAGCAGCCCAATACGTTTGCTAATTGGATGCAGATAAAAGCCTGGCTTATGCACGACCTTCCAGACTGGTGTGCTGATGTGCCTTATCAAGTAAAAGCTATGGCGATAAAAGACGCATGTCAAGCTGTTAAGTCTGCAAAAGCTAAATGGAAAAGGGACAAAATTTTTTCTACAGTGAAGTTTAGAACTAAGAAGGCCCCTAGCCAGACTATACACATTCCTAAATCTTCAATGCACCCTGAGAAAGGGCCATACCACACTCTTCTTGGGCTTATTAGTATGTCCGAGAGGTTTGATAAGCCACAAAAAGATTGCCTACTTACTTACAGGGCGGGTAGATGGTTTGTAGTTGTGCCGATAGAAACTACCACAAAGATTGCCGAGAGCCAAGGCCGAGTGGTTTCTATTGACCCTGGGATTCGCACATTTGCTACATTCTATGCTCCTGATTGCTGTGGTAAGGTTGGTGCTGGGGACTTTTCACGGATTCAAAGACTTTGCTACCATCTTGATGATTTAATCTCTAGAACACGTAAAGAGAAGAGTAAAAACAAAAGGTACAGAATGAAGAGGGCGCAGTGTAAAATGAGGTGGAAAGTTCGTGATTTAATTGACGAACTGCATTACAAGACTGCTTTATTCTTCGTTCGTAATTTTGACATAATTTTAATACCTAAGTTTGAAACTTCTCAGATGAGTAGAAAAATGACTAGAAAAATAAGAGCGAAAACAGTTAGAAATATGCTTACCTTTGCACACTTTAGATTTCAAGAGTTTTTAAAGTTTAAGGCGTGGGAGCATGGTAAGCATGTAATAAACGTGAATGAAGCACACACCTCTAAGACGTGTTCCTGGAATGGAAAGATTAAGAAGATAGGTGGGGCTAAGTTTATTAAAGATGATAGTGTTGTAGTGGACAGGGACTACAACGGTGCTCGCGGTATTTTCCTCCGTGGGCTTTGCGAGATTCAGCCTTCACTCAATGATGAGTGATGCCCAACAGGCTACTTGATGTGCAACTTTATCAAGTATAGTTATGTATAAAGGATCGGAGGGTGTTTAATTGTCTCAAATAATGTATAGTGGAGTTTTGTCTATCACTAGTGGAGCCTCTGAAACAGTCTCTTTTGATTTGAAGAAGGGTTCGGCAGGAAACTATACCGTGCAAGGCGTTGCAGGTGCACCTGTTAACCAGATAAAGTATGTTCTTTCTGTCCATGTTTCTTCTGGTAAAGCTACTGTTCAGGTTGGATCAAATACTACTCACAAAATAGCAGTTGATACAGACACTTCATTTGTGTCTACTCCATTGCTGTGGATTGCAGCTAACTACATAATTATCACTGCTGTAGATGGTGATGCTACAGTTAGTGTTACTGCTGAAGAGTATATTTAGGAATACACATGGATAATACCTGCCCGCTTTGTTGTGGTGATGGTTTTGTTGTAATGACAGTTGCATACAATAAACGTAAATCAATTTGCACACTTTGTAAAGGGTCAGGTGTATACAAGGATAAGTATGAAAAAGTGTATGGCTACGTAGATGATGAATAGCAAAGATGGTGCATAAGAAAGGGGAAGTGTATATGAATGAAGCAATGATAAACAGTTTTCTTCAAGTTCTGAGTGATCTTAACAACAGTGTAGATGGTATGGACTCAAGATTTATTATAACTCCTGATGGTAGCATTAAAGCTAAACCTAAGCCTGATAAAAAAGAACCTGATAAGAAGAAAGCTACTGAAGAGCCTAAATTCTCTCACTATGAAGTAGTTATTGATTACTTGAATGGTACTGAGGTTGTTCAAGCGTGTGAGTATGATGTTGATGATGATTACATAGTGATTATACCTGTTAAGGGGCAGATGAAAGAAAACAAAGAGCTTGATGAGGTTGTTTTTCCTAGAGAGAATGTATTGAAATTTAAAGTATACAAAGTATACATTTAAAATAAGAGGCACTGCCTGAAAAGGGTGGTGCCTCTTATTGTTTCAAGGTATAATATAAGGGTAACGGTGAGAGGGGGGTCAGGCATAAGTGAATATAAAAGAGTTGTTTTCTTTTCATAGTGGTAGGGGTTACTTTTGTTGCGTTCTATCTGGTCAGTGTGGTCAGTGCCCATACAGAGTTATGCTGTTGGTTGGTTGTTCCTTTACCCCTAACAGTTGTGTATTTTTACTTCCTATAGGTGAGGCCTCAGAGTATGTTACAGCAAGGGGGGCTAACAGCAATGCTTAGTTTAAACTGTATATTTAAACAAGATAATACTTATGGGTATAGTTGTGCACTTACAAATTTACCAACATGTTATGAATGTCAATATTATGTAACTGGTGTATCTAGTGAGTATATTATGTGCTTTTGTGCATTTGGAGATAATAGGATGCCTAGAGATATTTATAGGTCTAGAGGTGAATACTAAATGAATCTATATTCATATAATATAGTAGACATCATTAACGCAAATTCAGGTCATTACGTTCTACATGTATGTGCATATGCACATAACCAAGATGTTGTATTAAATTGTACAAAATGCCCATACTTCATTTTGGTGGATTCTATTAATATGTGTTGTGTGTTTTCACATAGTTTTAGGTATGCACAGTGGTACAAAAGATTGGGGGTATCCTAATGAGTGAAAATTTAAAGTCTATAATGTATGTTGTTACATCAGAGCCAAGGAGTTTTTATGGTAAAAGATGTGAGTATCAACTGCGACTAACTGGGGGTTGTTTAAGGTGCTCTCCACGTAACTGTCCATATAGTTTTATAATAAATAAGGAGAATACTTATTGCTGCTCTCTTGGAGTAAACAACAGCCTTATAGCAGATGTTAAAGGAGGTGGGATGATATATGTCAACAATGACAGAGCTTAAACGCACTTATGGAATAAATGCACTTATTTTTGTTAATCGTTTTAGTTATTGTTTCTTTCAATATAGATATAATAATAAGTTTAATTCCTTCTGCGTATGTAGTGATTGTCCATATGCTATAGAGAATCTTAAAAGAGAGCACTCTCCTTATTGCATGATTTGTTCTTTAGCAATCAACAATTACGACTAAATATTTTATTTACTCTGTATTACATACTTTAGTTATAAAGATATGGTGACACAATTAGACTTATGGTATAATAGTACCATAGTGGAAAGGTGGGTGAGTCATGTGTAATTTAAAGCATCACTTCAGAACATTTCCTATGTTTGTCTGTCCACTTATATACTTTTCTAGTGCCAATATAGAGCACAGATGTGATTTTTCTTGTATGCAATGCCAATATAACCTTTGCTTTGAACGCACCTGTACGTTTAAGGCACAGTATCTACCTGATTATATTTACAGTATTATTGGAGGTTGGGGAGAATGAAATTTAAAAAGTACAATAGCATCATAAATATCAATAAATCAGTGTACACTGAGCAACCACTTCCTGGCGGTGTTTGGTTTGTTACTGAAAAGATTCATGGTTCTAACTTATCTTTCATGGTAACAAAAGATGATATAAAGGTTTGCTCACGAAATCAAGTTCTTGATAAAGACTCTCAGTATTACAATATTGCTAAGAACTTTTCAGATGATATTTTCCAAAAGCTGATAAGGCTGTTTGAAGTCATGCACTACATACTTCCTACTAAAGATGGAGCTGGGGATCGGCAGTTGGAGCAAGTTACTGTTTATGGTGAGCTAGCTGGTGGTTACTATAACAACAAGTCTAATGGTACTAGAATCCAAAAAGGAGTACAGTATTCCCCATTTAACTTCTTCATAGGCTTTGATATATATTTGTTTTATTCAGGAGATACAAACACTACTTCGTGTTATTTGTCAAAATCAGATGTTTTTCATATTCTTAACCTAGTTGGTATACCTCATGTTCCAATTCTGTATTGTGGTGAAAGAGAAGCAGCTATGAATTTTAATCCTAATTGTCAAACAGTAGTTCCAAATATGTTTAAACTTGACCCTATTGATGATAATATAATGGAGGGTGCAGTAATTTCACCAAATAGAACAGCTTATTTTCCTGATGGAGAGCGCATAATATTTAAGAAGGTTAATGATAAATTTCATGAAAACAAATCTAGCAAAAATAAGCCTGTAAAGATTTCTGAAGAAGTATCAGAAGAGTTTAAGATTGCTGCAAACGAGATTATTTCCTTGATAAATGAGAATAGGCTTAGTAACATACTCTCCCACTACTCTGACCTAACTGAAAAGGACTTCGGCACAATTCTGAAAGAGATGAATAAGGATGTACAGCAGGATTGGAGGCTTTCTACAGATAGGCATATAATCACCTCTCTTACTAAAGAAGAGATGAAGGCTCTTAGCAAACTCATTAACACTTACTGTGCAAGGCTTATCAGGGAAGTATGGCTGCCAACAGTTACTGCATAGTGGGTGAACCAGATGGGTTACAGATATGAAATGAATAATGGACTTGATTACCACTGTTGGAGATTGGGAATCAGCCCAAATAAGTATAAAGAAATTATGGAATTGGAATGTTTTCTATCAGGTGAAGAAAAATGTTTGAAGGACTTGCCGTGGTGTGAGAATCCCAAAGAAGCGACGTATGTAAAAGTGGAGTGGGTGGAGGTGTATGACCTTTGACGAATTGAAAGCGCTGGTCATGGAATGGAAGCTGGCGCACGACGCGGACAAGGAAGGTGCGAGTGCGGACAAATACTTCCGCCGCATAGACGCAATCAATAACCTGTGGATCGCAGCTATTGATTTGCTTGACGAGCGATATGGGAAGGATGGTTGGCATGACCTTTGACGAATTGAAAGCTGTCGTCGTCGAGTGGTATGAGGCTGTCGCTGGAGATGTCTGCGGCGCAACGTCAGACAAGTATTTTCGCCGCATAGACGCACAACAGAGGCTTGAACGGGCTGCCCGCTGTCTGATTGAAGAGGGCGGGAAAGCGGAGGTGACGGAATGAGAGTTCCGAAGCATATTGTTGCGCTTATAGACGCGAAGAACGAGGAAATAATGCGCCTCGAAGCGGAGAAGGCAGAGTCTGAGCACGCGCTGGGCTTCGCGATAGATCGGGTGGAGCACCTCGAAGCGGAGAAGGCCGAGATGGCGATTGCTCTTAAGACGATGGTGGAGATGGTAGAGATGAACGGTTTCGGCAAGCACTATGCGCTTGATCTCGCAAGAGCCGCTATCAGGAGGGAAGAAAAATGAGCCATACGCCGGGACCGTGGAGGGTGGCTGAGAACCTGTTCGGGAACACCGCAAGTTACGAGGTGTACTCGAACGCGGAAACGAAGAGCGGCAAAGGTGGATATACACGTATATGTCAGATTACGCCACGAGACCAGAAGGACAACGCCCACGTCATCGCCGCTGCGCCGGAGATGCTGGAGGCGCTGGAAGAAATGGTGGATATGAACTTGTGTACGTCGAAGGGGCTTGTCGCCATCAGGAAAGCGAGGGGTGAGGAATGACGCACGTCCCTATCTGCCCGCACTGCGGACAGGCTGACGAGGAAAACATCTGGCTAGCCAAGCAGCAGGATGAGGAGTACGACGACACTTTCGATTGCGAGAATTGCGGAGGGGCTTACCGACTGAGGAATCGCGGCGGGGTGTACGAGGTGGAGGCGGTGGAGGAATGACACGCGAGGCGAAGGCCGTTGAACTCCTGCATCGGGTGCTGAATTATTTTGTTGGTGAGTTCGCGTTTCCCGAAAAAATGGAACTCCTGCTCGGGGAGATTGAAGCCTTCCTGACGGAGATCGAAGCGGAGAAGGTGGAGATGCTGGACAGGTTGGAATAACTGATTTATTTTTGTGATGATCCTGTTACCAGCAGGGGTATTGAATCTATACTAAAGAGAGGGCGGGTTAAATGAAATATGCGTTGCTCCATAAAAATTCCATTATTCATGTTTCAGATGATTACAATACTACTAGAGATGTTCTTCATAAAGTTCTACCAAAGGATGGAGATGCACCAGTTTATATGGTTAAAGTTATCCAAGAAACAAAAACAAGTGGGCAGGGTTTACAGGCTGTATTTATAACTCCGGATTAGCCATTTATCCTTGCTACACAACACGTTTAGTATCAGCTAATACTGGTGGTTGATTACCACTACATTGTTCAATACAGGGCATTCTAGAGGCATATACGGAGGTGTAAATGGATACTCTATATAAAGATATAATGAATACAATAATTTTCACCTGTATGTTTATATCGTGGATTCTTATTGTATCAGTAATAATGCTTAGTGATTAAAGGAGACGTATATGACATACTCAACTATAATTTTATTTCTTATCTTGTTTGCAATAGATATATTTTTAGCAGTGTATGTGCTTCATCTTAGAGATTTGCTGTATAAGATAACATTAAAAGTATATTCTAACAGACTGAATCTACCCACTAGGTACACTCCATCAGAATGAATTATGTGGTCCGTAACGCTGGTTGATAGCACAGAATCGACGACTTCACTTAATTGTGAGTCGTCATTTTTTTATACAAACACAAAGTTGAATTATGCAAATTGTATACCAGACCCCCGCGCCACACTTAATTTTCTGAATAATAAAAATAGCACTTGAGCCTTAAGGCCTATTGTAAATCCGGGAGCTTCATGGTATAATGGTTTTCACGGTAAGGGAGGGGTTCACATGAAATTAATTGATAAGAAAATTACAGCGGAATTTGACCACGAGGAATTGACTCTAATGCTTGAAAATTCATTCGATGTATTAAAATGGATTCTTGGTAATAATACTATAGTTCCTGCTAGTGTGCAAATTGCGGCGGCAGATTTGAGGGAATTTATGGCAGATTTATATAACCTAGGAACTGATTCAGAAAACTAAATTGCACTACAAGATTTACTAGATGTTCCGCTTGACCATCTGGGGGCTTCATGATATAATGGTTTTATCAAATGAGGGAGGGTTAGCATGAAATATGAAACTAATTGGCTGAACATTCTTCAGAAAAATGCCTATTACTCCAAGGAATACGCCACGTGGCTCGGAGTTTACAGAAGATTGTGGGAATCCGAGAGGATTGCTCTTCTGGAAAGGATTCCTCGTCGGAAAAGAAAATCTATAAGATAGGCCTTAGGGCCTATTGACCATCCAGGAGCTTCATGGTATAATGGTTTCATCAAATGGGGGAGGGGTTCGGATGAGCAAAATTTTCAGAAGGATTGCTGAGGCACTGCCAAAGGACGCGAACACTGAAATTTCCATGTTGTTCAACATGCCTGATGACATGAATGGCGGAATTTTCATGATGCACCAGCTAGTCGGAGAGCATGACGACAGCATTGATATTCCTTATGAATACTTCAACATGCTAGACATCTGCGACTACGCAATTGATGTACACACTCATCCAAACTACAACTGTATTCCATCCGCAATGGATATTGCATTTTATCTATCCAATCCTGACATCAGAGAAGCCTATATTGTCGGAAAAGACGCGATTGCACACATTCCATTCAAAGAAGATAGAGAATGTGTTGCGCCTCATACTGTCGAGAAAGTGTACAATCAGATTGTTCAGGAGATTGCAGATGATTATGACAACTTTGTTGCGTCAGTAACAAGCAAGGATACTTGCGACATTTCCTACCTGACATCCTTTACAAATGTTGGACAAGATACAATCGCTGAAGCAATGTTTACTGAAGCAAGTTTGCAACTGATGGAACATTTCAAACTGACTGACTTCGCATTGTACGAGCTTCCAGACTATTTCCAAAATAAAGACTAAAGGATGAGCCTTAAGACCTATTGACCATCCAGGGGCTTCATGATATGATGGTTTCATCCTGAGGGGAGGGGTTCGGATGAAGGTTCTGAAAATGAGCTCGGAAGCTTTTGACAAAGGTTACAAGGATGGCTCTCTAGGACTTTATTACATTGACAAGCTGACAGATCATACGTTCCGAGCATGGTCAGAGTCTGGGAAGTCATACAAGTGCAGCAATTTCAACAACAGAGTATTGATGGTAGCAGAATAAATCTGGATTGTAGAACAAGAAAGATTAGCAAGTCCTGAAATCACCCTTGACAAGCTCCGAGCTTCATGATATAATATGTGGGTACAGTCGAGAGAGGGGAGAGCCTTTCCCCTCCAACAAAATTCCAAGGAGGATTACACTATGACTACACTTAATATCGTTAACAACGACAGCAAGAAGGTTGAAAAGGTTGTTAGGAAGACGGTCACGGTTCGCGTGCCTGTGGACGTTCACGCGAAGTTCAAGGCGATTGTGAAGATGGCTTCTCTTCCGATGCAGAAAGTTCTCGCGGATTTCATCGAAACCTATGTGGAAGAGAACTTTGATCCGGACATTCACGATATTTCTGAGGATACTGAAAACGCTGAATCTAACAATTAGATTAATCACCCCTCCAAAACAATGGAGGGGTTTTTTCATACTTTAAAATAGTCTGAAAAAGATGAATTATGAAAATTGTGCACCAGACCCCCGCGCGAAGTACGGATTGTATACAATCCAGCTGGATACAAGTAGGAATAGAAAGAAAAAATGTTCCGCTTGACCTTCTGGGGGCTTCATGATATAATGGTTTCATCCTGAGGGGAGGGTTCGGATGGGCGTTCCTGGAATGGCAACCATACTTTATCACACTAAAGGAGGAAATAAAATGCTAGCTCGCATTAAAGAAGGTAAAGCGCAGTTTATTCTGGACTACAACGAGCTGTACCAACTTGCAACTGAGTTGCATTATCTGGAAAGTTACGCAAACAAAACGAGCCCATTTCTCAAAATATTCGCTGATCTCCTGGTAGAAATGAAGGAGGAGGAATAATGCAAATAATAATTAAAGCTGAAAATAAACATGGATTCCAGCTCCACCAAATTCCATTGAATTTTGAAAATTCAGCAGCTGAAAACATAGTAACATTAAAGAAACCATACAACTCTATACTAAACTATGTTTCAGCTTATTACCACCTTTTCAAAGAAAAGAATATTGCGCAAATACTACAAGATATGCATGATTTCATAACCAGCACAAAAGATTACAAACATTCTTTCTATACTAAAAAGGAGGAAAAGACAGATGCCTAAGCTGTATCAGACGAAAAACAACTATCAAATAGATATGGATGAGCAAGAAGGAGAAATCAAACTATTCATTGTTGATGAATTTGGTACTCCAATAATAAATGGAGAAATTCTCCGAATCTTAGCAAATGGAGAGCTGTATATTATGAAAGGGGTAGACAGAATTGCAGCACAAAAGGCAGGAATAAAGTTGAATGAAGTTTCAGGAAGAATCGTCCATCGCTTCGAAGATTAAATGAAGCGAACACTTTACCACGTTACAACGCTGTTATTCCCAAAAAACGCCCCATTCCACGAAGAAAGGAGAGTATTTAGAAAACTCTCCCAGTTGAAGCAATTCCTGAACTCCACCCAGTATCACTTAGTAGGAATATTCAAAGAAGTAACACACCACAGGTATTATCATGCTACCGGATTAAAGTTCCAGAAGCAGAAATTTCACACTACTTGGGAGGTGCGTGAAAATTATCATCATAGCTGTAAAACAGAAAGAAGACAAAACAGTCGGAAGAGTGTTTAAAGCAAGCTCAGCAGCACTCTGCTTGACTAAAGTGTTAAAGGAAGGGTACACTCCAATTTATTAAAAATAATCCAATTAAATTAAAGGAGGATAAAACCTCCTTTTTTAGTATATTAATACAATGTATACAATATAGAATAACCAGATTTTAAAAACTCCCCCTCGAAAGAAGAACCTTTATTTATTCCCAATACACCCAATATACCCAATATATCCAATACACCCTATATACATAACTATTCCTTTAATACTATATACATATAATAAAGTAGATATATTAAATAGGTGTATTATATGTTATTACTTTATATATAAATGGTAAATAGACAGGGAAGAATAGTACTACATAGGCATACTATAATGGACTAAATTGTCACTAAGTAACAAATTGTACTATTTTACAAAGGGTATATAGGTACTTGCTAGCAACCCGTGTACTGACGTGTGTGCGCTTTAACGCACGAAAAGGGCGTTTTTTCGCTGTTTTTCGCTGTTTTTCGCTGTTTTTCGCGTTTTTTCGCTGTTTTTCGCGTTTTTTCGTCACATATATGACAAAATTTAGGCTATTTTGCCATATTTTTGCCATTTCACCCATTTTAGCCTACATCATGCAGAATGCAGAATATATCATGCATGAGACATTTTTGTCACTTAGTGACAAAAGGGCAAATTGTGCAATTACCATAGCTTCCATTGTGTACCCTGGGAACTATAACAAAACTCACACTGAACAAAATATAAGGTTCACTAAATTGAACAAAACCCCACTGAACAAAATATAAGGTTCACTAAATTGAACAAAACCCCACTGAACAAAATATAAGGTTCACTAAATTGAACAAAACCCCACTGAACAAAATATAAGGTTCACTATAGCTTCTATACTATACAATAGCTTCTATACTATACAATAGAAGCTATTCTATCTACCACACTGAACAAAGTAAGAATGTACACAATAGAAGCTATTGTATACGGTTATATGTCTACTTTGTTCTACACACTAACATTTAAGAGGTAATATCAACCACACCAGCTATTACTATCTTATATAGTAATACTATATATACATAGATATACATGCCAGCCAGGAATATCCAGAGGGGTTGACATTCCATCCTGTTAGTAGGAGTAGTCTGAATATTACAAGTTCCATACTTCACAAGATGGATTTTTTTAAACCAGTTATAGTATGAATATTCCTGCAAATTGAATTATTCAGAATATTCTGAATACCGATTTAACTGACTACCAAGACTCATTCCTTCACAGTGCTAGCAGGAACAAATTGAATTATTCTGAATATTCTGGCGACCGATTTAACTGACTACCCAGACTCATTCCACTACTACGGTGAAGTGGTAGTGTGTACAATACATTTGATATTGTCTGAATATTACAAGTTCCATACTTCACAAGCGTTGTTGTATACACGGAATAGGGTGAATTATCTGAATTGTATACCAGACCCAGACCCCCGCGCGAAATGCGAATTTTCAGACAATTTAGTAAATAAAAAAAGGATACAAGCCAGGAGTGAAAACTAGCTTGTATCCTTTTTAAATTGTCTCACTAGTATGCGCATCTGATAACATAGAATAGTGCGAATATTCCGCATGTTGCGTAAAAAAGTAAAATACAACTTAGTATACGATTCATACTATTTTCTCCTGTTAGACATATTGATAGCGTTGTAACTTACTACCTTCCACGGCATACTAACTGCTTCCATTTGATAACGCTTTTTTTTCGCCTGAATAGTCTGATAAATATACAGCTCTTCCTGAATGTCTGATAATGCAGTATGTGATTCTACATGGTAAGGGTTACTAGTTAGGAAGCGATACGCAACTTCAGCATTTGTCAGAATATTACCTGCATTACTGATAAATTGATGCTCAATGCAGAATCTTACGTAATCTTTCCTATTTTTCACAAAATTGCAGAATACGCTATACAAATCAGTCAATTGCAATCCGTTGAAAATTCTGAATTCTCTTTCCCTTATGGATTGGTTAGTAGTTTGTAATGCTTCCAAATCAAAGGGGAGATTGTATGCAATTACTTCACTTACAGAATATTCTTTAATGTCCATCCAGAGAGTTGTCAGAATATTTGACCAATTCAGAATTTCCGCTGTTTTCTCAATTGTAGCGTATTTTTCTACTTTTCCCTCACCGTAAAAGGGAAGACTTTTCAGATAATTTGGCAGATACGTTTCCTTTACCAAGTAGTTACGTTCTACTAGTTTGGAACGCTTGTTAAATACACTCCATGCAATATCGAATACAATATTCTGAGGTTTCAAGCCATACGTTTCTGTATCAAATACAAGGCGATTCTTCATTCTAGTTTACCATCCTTTCAAATTGTATGATTATTCATCCAACCCTCTAGTATTATTATCTAGAACGTAGTAGTGCCAAATACCCTGTGCTACCAAGGAACTCTTCCAAGTTGTCTTACAATTCTGAGATGTATACTCCCCCATATAGAATACATTTATTCCATTCTCAGCTAGTAAGGGGGTGATACTGTCAGAATCTTCAAAATGTGCTACAGTATTCAATTCTTTCAGAATTGCCAGTTTATTCCCTGCATTATGTACAATTCCGTCAATTCTGATGTCATTATTGTCGCAAAATTCTACAATTTCATGAATATTGTCTTTTCTCGCAGTAACTACAACTACTCTGAATATTCCGGAATTGATCAGTGTTTTGAAAAAACTCAAGCGCTTTCTGGCAATTTCAACAAATGCCTTTGTATACAATGTATCGTCAAAATCTACTGTAATAGTCTGTTTATTCACAGTATTCACCTCTTTCAGAATTGTTTGAACATTTATTCAATTGTCAAGATTCTAAACTGTCTGAATTTTCCCTTTATTCCCCCTTCCCTTTACTATGTGTACATTATAGCACGGCATATCATCCCTGTCAACATCTGAATATTTAGTCTTCATTCAGTGCTTTATCAGGGTGAAGTATTGTAGTGCAATCCAGAATACTCTAATTGTCTGAATATTGCCTATTCTCATAACTTCCGTACTTGGTGAGCATAACTGAATATTCTGACAATTCTGAATTATCTGAATTGTATACCAGACCCAGACCCCCGCGAAGTTATCTGAATATTACAAGTTCCATACTTCACAAGGCGTTTGTATACACGTAATAGGATGAATTATCAGAATATTCTGGCAGACCCCCGACGTGTATACAGCACAGTATCAGCACTGCAGTGTATGCAAAATAGATAACTCAATATTCAGATAATTGAATAGTCAGATAACTCAATATTCAGATAATTGAATAGTCTGAAAATCAGAATATTACAAGTTCCATACTTCACATGCGCCGTGGTGGTGTGTTCGGAATAGTGCCTTTTCTCCTTACAATTCACTACAAATACAACATTGAATTATCTGAATTGTGCACCAGACCCAGACCCCCGACGCTTAGGTTACAGCGTACCAACCATTGGTACTTTGTAACCATTTCAACCTAGAGTGCACCCTACCTTGTAACGAGTGTAAATTGCGTAGAGAATTTTGAATTATCTGAATTGTATACCAGACCCAAAACCTTCAAAGGCCAGAACTTCAAA
>NZ_JAQVBV010000136.1 GCF_028690125.1 Bacteroides sp.
CTATCAGTTTTTTCGTGAGTGTCGAAAACTCTGGATAATCATACAGTATTTGGCGATTGATGTCATTCAGATATGCGAACTCGGCAACGATTGGAATTTCAGTCGTAGCAATGTATTGCACCAACTTCTCCCTAATCTCGGCCACCTGTTCGTCTGTGAATGTCCTTGGTCTGCCTACTTCGTTTGCCATACGCTTATTATAACACATTACACGGAAGTGTCAAGGTTGCTTCTATGTTGCTTCTTATTAGAATAATCTTCCTTGTGATTGATATTCCTGTATCCTATCCTCAGCTATCTTGAAATATCCTTCATCCAATTCTATACCGATAAAATCTCTATTCAAATCAATACATGCAACACCAGTTGTACCGCTACCCATAAAAGGGTCAAGGATTGTATCGTTTTCGTTGGACCAAGAAATAATATGGTCATGTGCTAATTTCTCAGGGAATACCGCAGGATGTTTAGTCCTCGTACCTGCTTCATGATATTGCCAAATATTGAATCTCCGCCCAAATTCTTTTCTAGTAATAATACGTTTACATTTTGTATCGCCATTAGCATGCCTGTGTCCTTGGGATTCTTCTCGTACTCTAGGTTTTGTTGCGTTTTTCCTATCCTCAATAGGATTGAATGTTTTTAATTTACATTTTGTAAAAACGAACATATATTCAAAATCTTGCCAATACCCATAAATGCTTCCTGTAGCACCTTGCCCGCCTTTTGAGTATATCATCGTATCGTGCAAATTCCCGCCAATCTCCATCCAATACAACGCCTGTCTAAAAGATGTACCTGTTTCGCTTCCATTAATCGTTGCATCTCCTACAACCCAAACACAAACGCCACCATCTTTTAAGACTCTGAATATACCTTCAAGAACAGGCTTCCAAACATGTTCTCCCCATCCTGTGAAGTCTTTTCCATAATCCCTAAGATTATCGTAAGGCGGTGAAGTCATCACCATATCTATTGAGTTGTCTGGAATATCCTTCATCTTTTCTATGCAATCACCGTGAATCAGTTTTATATCAGCCATTTCTCAACCCCATATGCCAATAAGTCAAGAGTACAGAAACCTCAGCAGACCCAGCTTCCTTTATCATGTTCATCAAGTCAGCGTCCTGTACAGGGAAAACCCATCCGTTCTTTCTGGCGTTCTTCCCAAATTCAATAGCCTTTTTGTAATTCATAGCGTTTCTCCTTTACTGATACTTTACATTACACCCTATAGTAGAAAGTGTCAAGTGATAGTTTGCAAATAATTGAAATATCTTTGATCGCTTAGGTTCTGTGCTGTTTTGCTTGTATCTCTTCCCATGTAAGACCGACAATGAGGTCAAGAGGCTCGTAGTCGTATGCCTTGCACCTTGGGCAATCCTCGTCCGGCACGTTGCAATATCCCAGCTTGTTCATTGTCATGCAAGTTGCCCTGCGGTGTTCTAGTTCTTCTTTTGTCATTACTCCCCCTTACATGTCTGTACACATCATCGGCAATTTTTCGCCGTTCAACATTCTTTTGTATTCACCACTTCTAATGAGAGTTGCAATCACAAACCTTTCGCTCTTTTGTGTGAATTTTACCCTGTCTCTGATAACTCTGTTGATGTGCTTGTCTATTCTACTCATTGTTCTAACTCCTATTAAGCATTTCCCTTGGTGAGTGTTTCGTGAAGGCATAGTAGTCCCATCCAGATTTTTACATCTGTTTGGCTATTATGCTATTTCCCTTGGAGCCGTGCCCCTTAGAATCGCATACCCATTACTGCTTACTCAGCTTTGAGCGTCCCAACTTTTTCGGAGTTAAGTCCGTATGCTTTGCCTGTCGGGGAACCTTTCGGTCTAGTCCTTGGCATGGTGCTGTCGCATATCACCTTGTAGCACCCTGTTCACCAACCCCCAATACATCTATCATTCCAAAGGCTGGTATAGTCCACCAAAAGCAAAACCCTTGGACGGACCCTCTGTTATCAGCAGAGATTGTGTGCGGTTGTACTAACACACTATGGTCCATCTAAGGGCTTCGGTTGTACAACCTATCATGGGCGATTAACTCCACTTGTGATAATTGTACAACCGTTAAGCTAAATTGTCAAGCCTACCCCCATAACGCTATAGCCATTTCTAGCTTTTTCTTTAACTCGTTACATCTTTTGTTTGCATATACTAGAGAATACGAGTGTTCTCTTTCGATTGAACCGTTTTTTAATCCAGTATGATACTCTATAGCTTCATCAAGTTGTTGCCTATAAAAATCAATGCTTTCCGGCATTGAAAGATTTATCTTATCAGAAAGCTCATCCCAGTATGAAATCCTATCTCTATAACTTTCAGCCTTTCTAGACTCCTCAACCGATTTTCCTAACCTATTCCAATTCCTATTAAGTAAGGCTCTATGTGATTTCTCGCTATGATGGCCAACCTTAATTGGCTCTCCAAGTGATAGAAAATCCCTACCTTCATCAGCTTTCTTTAGATATTCATTACTTCTAGAAATAGCTGAATCTGCATAAGATTCTAACTTTTCAGCTTTATTTCTAGCACGTTCGCGTGAGTCGAACCCATCAACCCTAGTAATCGAGTAATAATAAAATTCACCTTTCTTTTGGTATAGATTATGGATTACATGTTCGTTCTCTTTTCCGTATTTCGTTGTTATTGTGATTATATCTCCCTTCTTGTGTTCTTCATCACACTGAGCAATAAAAACGTTTGGTGCAATTTTTGTATACTTGTTCATATCGTTCTCCTTTAAGGGGTACAACCCCCTACTATCTTCGATTCTAAGCCACCTAGAAAGCCCTACAATCAACGATGTGGGTAAAGTGGTGAAATTACTCAGTAGGACGTTCATCCATCCACTTTGAGTACAGGTCGGTGATGATTCTCTGACCTTCCTCAAAGGTATCAACATAGCCTTCCTGTGATTGACGGCTGAATCTTGAGAATTGGTATTCTCCATTAGGTCTGCGCTTACCAGCCATCTGGTATATCCTCCACTTCCAGACGACCTT
>NZ_JAQVBV010000137.1 GCF_028690125.1 Bacteroides sp.
AGCCCGATCATCAATACTTTCCTAACTACTGCCGCCGCGCTTGAAGATGATCTCGTTGAATTCTACAAGGAGGATATGGGTCTATGACTTCCGCCAGAAAGAGCGAAATTGCTGGGTTTCTGCGCACTGCTTACATAGAAGCAGATCCCCAAGTCAGACAAGTTCTGTTTGAGATGTTGGAAGAAATTAAACCTAAAGACGACACTCGCCCGCGCAAGTGCATCATCTGTGGGCGCATCTCCTATTACGATCCTATCACACAGCGTCATCGCTGCAATTTCTGTGCAACTTGAGGTGCCAATGAAAACAAAGATTTTGAAAGTTAAAGGTGACTGGCTGGAAGTTTTGAACGACTGCCGCGCCACGGTGGGGAAGGACGCAAGAGACAAAGACCCTTCAACGGAATTCAAAAAGAAAATTCTCATTGCAGAGCATTCCCCCATAAGAGATATAATTATAAAGTGGGCTTGGAAAGACATTAAAAGTTGGATATCCGTCCATTTCGTTCGCGGCAAATATGAGAAATTCGTGAGAACGCAAAGGGATGATCGAACAGGAGTGCCGCGAGACGATTTACCGCAAGGGTCACTTGTGGATATGACAATGGAACTCAACGTCCAACATCTCATAGACACATCGAGAAAAAGATTATGCAGACAATCTCACCCAGAAACGCGAGCGTATATGGAAGACATAAAAAAGAAGATTCATGAGGTTGAGCCTGAAATAGCGGATGTAATGGTTCCAAATTGTATATACAGGGGGTGTGCATGTCCAGAGATTCAAAAGTGCGGATTCATTGATTCGTTTATTAAAAAGCATGGAATAATCGCTCCAATTCAAGATAGATATGATACATATAACCAAGACTTCTACGGCGAGGATAACTAGATGCCCAGAAAGAAAGAAGATTTATCTGGGGGAGTATTCGGCAATCTTACAGCCATTTCCCCGTCAAACAGGCACAGTAAAAACACTACATACTGGGATTGCAGATGTGCGTGTGGAAATGTAGTATCGGTACAGGCGGGCCATTTAAAAACCGGACACACTACATCGTGTGGCTGTTTGAAAGGCAAGATTATTGGGGAAAAGGCAACCCCAGATATGGTGGGCAAAACTTTTGGATATTTGACAGTTATAGAAAAAGTAACGTCTGAAACGTATCACTCAAAATGGAAATGTCGATGTAAATGTGGAAACGAATGCATAGTCCGAGGGAGTGACTTACGAGCAGGAACAACAATTTCTTGCGGGTGTTACAGAAATGAAAGAGTAGGAGATACACTAAGAAAAGATATTTCCGGCCAAATATTCGGGAAACTAACCGCAATAGAGTTATGCCGAGTTGACACAAAAAGAAAGTATAGCCCTGCACTATGGAAATGCGTTTGTGAGTGCGGAAATGAAGTAGTCGTAGATGGAAGAAACCTTAGAAAAGGGACTACGCATTCATGCGGATGTATTAAATCTTTAGGCGAAGAAAAAATTGACAAAATACTGGCACTATCAAATATTGAATATAAAAAAGAAGTATCATTCGACGGATTTTACAGAATAAAAGGGCATCCGTATAGATTCGATTATGCAATTTATGACAATGGTAAGTTAAGTTGCCTAATAGAATATCAAGGAGAAATGCACTATACTGATGATGCCAATGGATGGCTAACAGAAGAAAAACTATGCAATATTAAAGAAATTGATGAAATCAAGCGCGAGTATTGCAAATTAAACAACATTTGTTTAATCGAAGTTCCGTTTACAGACTACGATAAAATTGATTTGAAATATATAGTTGGTAGAATACATCACGCATCAAAGGAGACAACGAATGAATAGACGGGAATGCCTTCAGAAGGCAGAAAAGTGCGTATGCGGACAGCGCGACATTGATCACGGCAAGCCTGAAGATACATTTGGAATGATCGGACGATTCTGGTCTGACTACTTGGGAGTTCCCGTAACAGCACATGACGTTACTATCATGATGGTTCTTTTCAAAGCGGCTAGGATTCGCGTTGGTAGTTACGTTGAGGACAATTATATTGACATGGCGGGATATGCTGCATGTGCCGGAGAAGCCAAGGGAAAAGAAGTAGCCAACGAACTCAATATCAAAGTTTATGCGGAAGACTCCAAGTACGGTACTATATATGGTAGTCCAGCAAAATAAAAACTACTACATATTGTATGATTATAAAACGCCGATTTGATGATATGAAAGGATTATAAATGGCACCAAATTTCAAAGGAAGTCAAATTAACGGAGGCAACTCAGACTATGGGCGAGTAGGTTCTGATTTTTATCCTACTCCACCAGAAGCAACACAAGCACTCATTGACTTTTTAGGGATTCCAAAGGGAAGAGTTATATGGGAACCAGCGTGCGGAGAAGGTCATATGTCTGAGGTTCTTGTTCGCAACGGGTACACGGTAATTTCGACAGATTTAAACGAATGTTGCGGAACTTCTGGGATTGACTTTACAACTGCTGATTTAACTCCGTGCGATTGGATTATTACGAATCCCCCATTTAACTTAGCGGAGCAGTTTATTAGGAAAGCATGGTCATTTGAAAAGCCATTTGCACTACTTCTTAAGTCCCAATACTGGCACTCGAAGAAACGATATCCGTTGTTTAGAGAATGCACACCGTCGTTCATCCTTCCACTTACATGGCGTCCAGATTTCATGTTTAAGACACGGGGAAGCGGATCACCGTTGATGGATGTGATGTGGTGCGTTTGGAATGAATCATCGTCGGATGGTGTTGAGTATATTCCGCTAGAAAGACCAAAAACAGTCGCTTAGCCACTATATATAGTGTATAATAGAACGACGAAACCACTACATATAGTATGTTCATAAAAGACCAATTTGGTATTACAAGGGAGGTTGATAGCCACGATCTATCCAGATAACTCATGGCTCCGCTGGCTCGTCGCGCTCTTCATGATTACGCTGATTATTCTCTCCTTTCAACACGCTCGT
>NZ_JAQVBV010000033.1 GCF_028690125.1 Bacteroides sp.
CATTCCGAACAGAGAAGTTAAGCCTCGTCACGCCGATGGTACTGCGTAACAGTGGGAGAGTAGGTAACTGCCGTTTTTCAAGAAGCCCCTTGATTCGAAAGAGTCAAGGGGCTTTATTGCGTTTGGTGGATTCGAAAAAAAGTATTATATTCGCAACCGACAATTATATATTAATCGTTTAAAGCAAATCAAAAGTATGAAGATTAAATTATTCCTAACTGCTGTGGCAGTAACATTTACCTTTGCTATGATGTCTTGTTCTGGTAATAAAACAGCTAATAGTGCTTCTGAAGGAGAAGCAACGGATTCTGTTGAAGTTGTAGAAGCTGCTGTATGTACTCAAACTGACTCTTGCTGTCAAAAGACAGACTCTTGTGCTACTTCTTGTGATAAGAAGGCTGATTGCAATAAGACTAATTGTGATAAGAAAGCTAATTGCGACAAGAAAGCTGATAGTGCAGAAAAGAAAGAATGCTGCGATAAGAAGTAATTTATTGATTTAGAATGATAAATCAGGAGGGTACAGGGTGTTCCGACACTTTGTACCCTCTTTCTATTTTATGACGAATAGAGGATGACTTGTGATATATTCTTTTTTATTATTGGTTTTATCTTATGAAATGAAGTTTTTTTTGATAAAAAAGTAACGTATTATTTGGTGGATAAGAAATAATCTCTACCTTTGCATCGTTAAACAATAAAAAGACAATAAAATGAATCAGATGTTTATACATATTCTACTGTGCGGTATTATTATTCTACTATCAAAGTTTAGTGGAAGTGAGTGCTGCGCGTAAAAGTGTATGATCAAAATATACGAAAGCCTTTCTCACTTCCATGTGTGAAAGGCTTTTTTTTGATATTAATAATTATATAAATCATAATAGAAAATGGACAATAGGTTATTTATTTTCGATACCACCCTTCGGGATGGTGAGCAGGTTCCGGGATGCCAATTGAATACAGTAGAAAAAATTCAGGTAGCAAAGGCATTGGAAGCTCTGGGGGTAGATGTGATTGAAGCTGGTTTCCCTATCTCTAGTCCGGGAGATTTTAATTCGGTAATAGAGATTTCGAAAGCAGTGACTTGGCCTACAATTTGTGCTTTGACACGTGCCGTTCAAAAGGATATTGATGTTGCTGCGGATGCGTTGAGGTTTGCTAAACATAAACGTATTCATACAGGTATTGGTACTTCTGATTCTCACATCAAGTATAAGTTTAATTCAAATCGCGAAGAGATTATCGAACGTGCGGTAGCTGCTGTGAAATATGCACGTCGCTTTGTAGACGATGTGGAATTTTATGCAGAAGATGCAGGTCGTACAGATAAAGAATATCTGGCACGTGTAATTGAAGCAGTGATTAAAGCCGGAGCTACAGTAGTGAATATTCCGGATACAACTGGATATTGTTTACCTTCAGAATATGGTGCTAAGATTAAATATCTGATGGATCACGTTGATGGTATTGATAAAGCCATTATTTCTACTCATTGTCATAATGATTTAGGTATGGCAACAGCTAATACAATGGCGGGTGTTTTAAATGGTGCTCGTCAGGTAGAAGTAACCATTAATGGTATTGGTGAACGTGCCGGAAACACTGCTCTTGAGGAAATTGCAATGATTATCAAGAGCCATCATGAAATTGATATTCAAACTAATATTAATACTCAGAAGATTTATCCGACCAGCCGTATGGTATCTAGTTTGATGAATATGCCTGTGCAGCCGAATAAGGCAATTGTTGGTCGTAATGCTTTTGCCCATTCATCCGGTATTCATCAAGATGGTGTATTGAAGAATGTGCAAACGTATGAAATTATTGATCCTCATGATGTAGGTATTGATGATAACTCAATTGTATTGACTGCCCGTAGCGGACGTGCTGCTTTGAAGAGCCGTCTTGCTGTCTTAGGTGTTAAATTGGATCAGGATAATTTGGATAAGGTATACGAAGATTTCTTGAAGCTGGCTGATAAGAAAAAAGATATTAATGATGATGATATTCTTGTATTGGCGGGGGCAGATCGTACCCAGAATCATCGTATTAAATTAGATTATTTGCAGGTAACAAGTGGTATTGGTGTCCGTTCGGTTGCTAGTCTGGGATTGAATATTTCCGGTGAAAAGTTTGAAGCCTGTGCTAGTGGAAATGGTCCGGTAGATGCTGCGATTAAGGCTTTGAAAAAGATTGTAGACCGCCACATGACATTAAAGGAGTTTACGATTCAAGCTATCAGCAAAGGAAGTGATGACGTTGGAAAAGTGCATATGCAGGTAGAATATGATAACCAGATGTATTATGGCTTTGGAGCTAATACAGATATTATAGCGGCTTCTGTAGAAGCTTATATTGACTGCATTAATAAGTTCAAAAATTAAGGAGAAGACTATAATTCAATTCTAATTTGCAAAATTATAATAAATAAATGAATACATTATTTGATAAAATATGGGATGCTCACGTGGTAACTACCGTGGAAGATGGTCCTACACAGCTTTATATTGATCGGCTTTATTGCCATGAGGTGACTAGTCCGCAGGCTTTTTCAGGGTTGCGTGAACGGGGAATTAGCGTGTTACGTCCGGATAAAGTGTTTTGTATGCCGGATCATAATACACCAACGCATGATCAGGATAAACCGATTGAAGATCAGATATCCAAGACTCAGGTAGATACATTGACGAAAAATGCCAAAGATTTTGGTTTGACACATTACGGCATGATGCACCCAAAGAATGGAATTATTCATGTGGTAGGTCCTGAACGGGCTTTAACTCTGCCGGGTATGACAATTGTTTGTGGTGACTCTCATACTTCAACTCATGGTGCAATGGGTGCTATTGCTTTCGGTATCGGAACCAGTGAAGTGGAAATGGTATTGGCTTCTCAATGTATACTTCAGTCGAGACCGAAAACAATGCGTATTACTGTAGATGGAGAATTGGGAAAAGGGGTGACTGCAAAAGATGTGGCACTCTATATGATGTCAAAGATGACTACCAGTGGTGCTACAGGATATTTTGTAGAATATGCAGGTTCCACTATCCGTAATTTGACAATGGAAGGACGCCTTACTCTTTGTAATCTTTCTATCGAGATGGGTGCTCGTGGTGGTATGGTCGCTCCGGATGAAGTGACTTTTGAATATATCAAAGGTCGCGAAAATGCTCCGGAAGGCAAAGAGTGGGAGATAGCCATGGAATATTGGAAGACATTGAAAAGTGATGATGACGCTGTCTTTGATAAAGAAGTGCGGTTTGACGCAGCTGATATTGAGCCTATGATTACTTATGGAACTAATCCTGGCATGGGTATGGGTATCACACAGCATATTCCTACGATGGAAGGACTGGGAGAAGCGGCACAGGTTTCTTTCAAAAAATCTTTGGATTATATGGGATTCCAACCCGGTGAATCTCTATTGGGAAAGAAAATTGACTATGTATTTCTCGGAGCGTGTACCAATGGACGTATTGAAGACTTCCGGGCATTTGCTGCCATAGTGAAAGGGCGTAAGAAAGCGGATAACGTGATTGCATGGCTTGTTCCGGGTTCATGGATGGTAGATGCTCAAATTCGTAAAGAAGGTATAGACAAGATTCTGACAGAAGCCGGATTTGCAATTCGTCAGCCGGGATGTTCCGCTTGTTTGGCGATGAATGATGATAAGATTCCGGCAGGTAAATACTCCGTTTCAACTAGTAACCGTAACTTCGAAGGTCGTCAGGGACCGGGAGCACGTACCTTGTTGGCTAGCCCGTTAGTAGCTGCCGCTGCAGCAGTGACAGGAGTAATTACTGATCCGAGAGAATTTATTTAATTGATAATGGATAATAGATAATTGGAAATGAAAGCAAAATTTGATATAATAACAAGTACTTGTGTACCATTGCCCTTAGAAAATGTGGATACAGACCAGATTATTCCGGCACGTTTTCTGAAAGCGACAACTCGTGAAGAGAAATTTTTCGGAGATAACTTGTTTCGTGATTGGCGTTATAATGCAGATGGTTCTTTGAATAAAGATTTTGTGCTGAATGATCCTACCTATAGCGGACAAATATTGGTTGCCGGGAAAAATTTCGGTTCAGGTTCCAGCCGCGAACACGCAGCTTGGGCGATTGCCGGATATGGTTTCCGTGTAGTGGTATCTAGTTTCTTTGCAGACATTCATAAAAATAATGAATTGAACAATTTTGTGCTTCCTGTAGTTGTTTCAGAGGAATTCTTGCAAGAATTGTTCGACTCTATTTATGCGAATCCGAAGATGGAGGTGGAAGTGAATCTTCCGGAACAGACTATTACTAATAGAGCGACAGGTAAGAGCGAATGTTTTGAAATCAATGCTTATAAGAAACTTTGTCTGATGAATGGACTGGATGATATCGATTTCTTGTTGAGCAATAAAAATAAAATAGAACAATGGGAAGAGAAAGCGTCAAAATAGAGATCATGGACACAACCCTCCGCGACGGTGAACAGACCAGCGGAGTATCCTTTGTGCCTCATGAGAAACTAATGATTGCTCGTTTGCTATTGGAAGACTTAAAGGTGGACCGCGTAGAGGTTGCCTCAGCGCGTGTATCCGACGGTGAGTTTGAAGCCGTTAAGATGATATGTGACTGGGCAGCACGCCGGAATTTGCTTCATAAAGTCGAAGTATTGGGATTTGTAGATGGCGGTACTTCGGTCGATTGGATACAACGTACAGGTTGCCGCGTCATCAATCTGCTTTGCAAAGGTTCGTTGAAACATTGTATGCAGCAGTTGAAAAAAAGTCCGGAAGAACATATTGCTGATATTGTTAATGTAGTGGGTTATGCCGACGAACAAGATATTGCAGTTAATGTCTATCTGGAAGATTGGAGCAATGGAATGAAAGATTCTTCTGAATATGTATTTCAGTTGATGGATGGATTGAAAGGTGCTAATATCAAACGTTATATGTTGCCGGATACATTGGGAATACTGAATCCTTTACAAGTGATAGAGTATATGCGGAAGATGAAGAAACGGTATCCGGATACTCACTTTGATTTTCATGCACATAATGATTATGATCTGGCAGTAAGCAATGTGTTGGCGGCTGTCCTGAGTGGAGTGAAAGGATTGCATACGACGATTAACGGTTTGGGTGAGCGGGCCGGAAATGCCCCTTTGGCAAGTGTGCAGGCTATTCTGAAAGATCATTTCAATGCGCTGACTAATATTGATGAAAGCCGTTTGAACGATGTAAGTCGGGTAGTAGAGTCTTACTCCGGTATTGTAATTCCTGCCAATAAGCCGATTGTAGGTGAAAATGTATTTACGCAAGTAGCTGGTGTTCATGCTGATGGCGATAATAAGAACAATCTTTATTGCAATGATTTGTTGCCCGAACGTTTTGGACGTAAACGAGAGTATGCGTTAGGTAAAACCAGTGGTAAGGCTAATATTCGTAAAAATCTGGAAGATTTGGGATTGGATTTGGATGAAGAATCCATGCGTCAGGTCACAGAACGTATCATTGAATTGGGGGATAAGAAAGAGCTGGTTACTCAGGAAGATTTGCCTTATATTGTTTCAGATGTGCTAAAACATGGAGTGGAAGGTGAAAAAGTGAAATTAAAGAGCTATATTGTGAACCTTGCTCATGGTTTGAAACCAATGGCAACCTTGAAAATAGAAATCAACGGCAAAGAATTTGAAGAGAGTTCAAGTGGAGACGGTCAGTATGATGCTTTTGTACGTGCTTTACGTAAAATATATAAGGTAACTTTGGGGCGTAAATTCCCGATGCTGACAAATTATGCCGTAAGTATTCCTCCCGGCGGACGTACGGATGCATTTGTGCAGACTGTGATTACATGGAGTTATGAGGACAAAGTGTTCCGTACCCGTGGTCTGGATGCCGACCAGACAGAAGCTGCCATTAAGGCGACCGTGAAAATGCTGAATATCATTGAGAATGAATAGATGGGGTGCAGCTTTTCTAAAGAATATTTTATAAGTATATAAATAGAAAGAATTAACAATTATGGATTTTAAAATTGCTGTATTAGCAGGCGACGGTATCGGACCGGAAATCTCCGTGCAAGGAGTAAATGTAATGAGTGCCGTTTGTGAGAAGTTTGGTCACAAAGTAAGTTACGAATATGCAATCTGTGGTGCGGATGCTATTGATAAAGTAGGTGATCCGTTTCCGGAAAAAACTTTTCAGATTTGTAAGGATGCTGATGCTGTTTTATTTTCGGCTGTAGGTGATCCGAAATTTGATAATGATCCTACTGCAAAGGTTCGTCCGGAACAGGGATTGCTTGCTATGCGTAAAAAACTAGGCTTGTTTGCTAATATACGTCCGGTACAGACATTTAAATGCCTCATTCATAAGTCTCCTTTGCGTGCCGAGTTAGTAGAGAATGCTGACTTTGTCTGTATTCGTGAATTGACAGGCGGTATGTATTTCGGTGAAAAATATCAGGATAATGATAAGGCTTATGATACTAATTATTATACTCGTCCGGAAATTGAACGTATCTTGAAAGTTAGTTTTGAATACGCAATGAAGCGTAGAAAGCATCTGACGGTTGTAGATAAAGCAAACGTGTTGGCTTCTTCCCGTCTGTGGCGTCAGATTGCACAGGAAATGGCTCCTAACTATCCGGAGGTGACTACTGATTATATGTTTGTGGATAATGCTGCCATGAAGATGATTCAAGAACCTGCTTTCTTCGATGTGATGGTGACGGAAAACACATTCGGTGATATTCTTACTGACGAAGGTTCTGTAATCAGTGGTTCTATGGGCTTGCTCCCTTCTGCTTCTACCGGTGAAAGTACTCCTGTTTTTGAGCCGATTCATGGTTCATGGCCACAGGCTAAAGGATTAAATATTGCAAATCCGTTAGCTCAGATTCTTTCTGTAGCCATGTTGTTTGAATACTTTGATTGTAAGAAAGAGGGAGCCCTGATTCGTAAGGCAGTAGATGCTTCTTTAGATGAGAATGTACGTACTCCGGAAATTCAAGTTGCCGAAGGTGCTAAGTACGGAACAAAGGAAGTAGGACAATGGATTGTTGATTATATTAAAAACGTCTGATAATATATTTATAATAAAAAAGGAGACTGTCCGAAAATTGATTGTATGTTCTTATTTTGTTCTGTTATCCTGAACTTGTCGAAGGATCTACTTTGAATGTATCAAAGAGGAGGCTTTCACTACGCTCGGGATGGCAGAATGAGAGGACTTACAGACTTTTCGGCCAGTTCCCTTCCTTATTAAATGTACTTTTGCATTAACCTTGAACAATGGAATAAATAATGATACCAAGAGTGGTCAGTAATCCGGCATAGGTGATTATTTCTGTTTGTTTCGTCTTCTTTGTATTTGACGATTGGGTAACAGAATCCAGGTGGATCGCCAATTTATGGAAAATAAGATAGATTATCCATGCTCCGAATCCTCCGATAATAGCTCCCACTAATAAATCTCCGGGATAATGTAATCCCAGATACAGGCGTGTATATGAATTAGTAAATGCCCACAATACGATAAAGATACTCAGCCAACGTTTACGAAATAAACAAATCAGGAAGATGGCAAGTCCGAATGAATTGGCTGCATGACAGGAAGGAAAGCCGAAACCTCCTCCGTGTCTTCCATTTACAATATAGACTAGGTCAGCAATCGGATTTTCCGGATTGGAAGGACGCAAGCGACCTACCAACGGGCGAATCAGGCTATTACACATCTGGTCGCCAAAAGTGATAGTCAGTGCAATAGCTACTACATAACAAAGGGCTACTTTCCAATGGAAGTTTTTTAGTAATACATATAAAATAGTAGCGTACATTGGTATCCATATTACTTTTCCGGTAAAAGCACTCATAAAGTAATCCCAGAACGGTGAGTGTATTCCATTAAAGAATAAAAGTATATTAGTATCTATATTTGATAGACTTTGTATTATTTCATTCATATAAAATGTATTATAGAAAAGTGAAGTTTGTTTATCGTTTCGCTAAATCATCGTAGAGTTTCTGAAGGTAGGCTTTCCCTTTTTCCAGGTTAGCTCCTTTGGCTGTTCCTTCGTCCACTTGTATTTTATTGGCATCCAGATTGAACACCAATTGATTTTCCGGAGTAACCATACCAAAGAGAGACGTTTCGGTAAAATATCCAAAGTGGGGAGAGGAAGGATTCAGGATATTTTTACTGAAAGCAAAGTCATCATGTGGCAGTCCAAGTTGTGAAAGCAAGGTTGCAGGAATGTCTATTTGTGAACCATAAGTATCTACGATTTGTGGCTCTTTTATTGCTCCGCCAATCATAATGAGTGGAATGGTATGTCCTTCCAAAGGATTGTCTATCGGACGCGGATATCCTCCCAGGTGGTCAGGAACAAGTACAATCAATGTATTTTTCCACATCGGTGTTTTCTGATATTGTTTCACGAAATCTCCTACACAACTATCTGCGTAAGCAAAAGCATTGAGCACTTGGTTATCTAAACGGTGGAATGGAACTTCAAATGGTTCGTGACTACTGGATGTCTGTATGATTTTAAAGAATGGCTCTTTGGGCTTTTCTTCTTTAAGGTCTTTCAGAAAACGCTGGAATAATGTATGATCTAACGCTCCCCATTTGCCGGCACGTTCAGATAAAGCGAAGTCTTTTTCGGAAATAATCTTCTCTATACCCGAAGATACCAGATAAGAACGCATATTAGTAAAATCGGCATCTCCTCCGTAATAATATTTCAGGTCGTATCCGGCATTTTTTAGTGTACGTGGAATGGAAGGTAGGCTTTCTGTCTTTTCGGGATACTTCATGATGCTGGTACTTGGCTGTGCGGGATAGCCACTGATAATGGATACCAGACCACGGTCGGTACGGAAACTGTTAGCGTAGAAATTCGTAAATAATACACCTTCTTTTCCAAATCTGTCCAGATTAACTGCAACGTTCGGTTGTCCTCCGAGAGACTCCATTAAGTGATTGGAGAAACTTTCAAGGATGATGAAAATGATATTGGGGCGTTGTGTATTTAGTAGCTGGGGAATGCTGTCTGTTGGGGATACAGGCTTTTCAATCATTTGGTTAAATAACTTGTCTGCAATTTTAGGGTCCATAAAACGGTATTGCTTATCGAAGTTATTTTGATGGGTGGCGGAATACATAAAACTGAATGCCGGATTGATAGCCGCATGGTTCATTCGTTGGTTTTGGCTGAAATACACCTTGCTAAGATTCATGGTTGATACGGAGAAGCCGCCACGGATAGGGATAAAAAGAACTGCTGTTAATAATAGGAGTACTAAAGATACATTTTGTCTGTGATAAGGTATTTTTAAAGGTTTCTTTTCACGAATGAGTACACTATAAAAAACTCCGTATAGGATGGCTGCATAAATCAGTATCGTTAATAGTCCTAGTAATATATACCAGATGCTTACACTGGCTATGGCATCTTTGGGAGAAGTGAAGAAATAGAAAATGGGAGTGGCATCCAAACGGAATCCCCAGAACCCATATAATCCTAAATCAATAACAAAGATAGAAGCCATAATAAAGGCGATGAAGCGGAAATACCACTGTCGGATAGGACGCAGGATACGCGAGTCTGTCCAAGCGGAAACAATCAGTATCAGACCGGGAATTACCGTGAGGTATCCTGCCACAGAAAGGTCTAATGGCAGTCCGTGCCACATGACACTGAAATAGTCACTCCAGAATGCATCAGTATATATTTCATGGTAATAGCCCATGAATATAGGTTTTTGTATAACAAACAAAAGAACAAATAAAAAATAAGTAGTGAGAAATTGCAGAATTCTCTTTTTCATATCTATAAACTTAAAAAGATTGAACGGAGACAAAGGTACAATTCTTTTCTGTATCTTTGCGCATCAACCGAATAAAACGAGGTAGGCCATGCCAAAAATTGCGAAGAAATTGACAGATCTAGTGGGAAATACTCCACTGATGGAGCTTTCGGGATATAGCCGGAAGTATGAACTGAAAGAGAATTTAATAGCTAAGTTAGAAGCTTTCAATCCGGCAGGAAGTGTGAAAGACAGGGTTGCCCTGTCTATGATTGAGGATGCGGAGACACGCGGTGTATTGAAACCTGGTGCAACTATTATTGAACCGACGAGTGGAAATACAGGTGTAGGGTTGGCAATGGTGGCTACTATCAAAGGGTATCATTTAATATTAACTATGCCCGAGACGATGAGTCTGGAGCGGAGAAATTTGTTAAAAGCATTAGGGGCACAAATCGTTTTGACTGATGGCTTGGGGGGAATGTCTGCTTCTATTGCTAAAGCTCAGGAGTTACGTGATAGTATTCCCGGTTCGGTGATTCTTCAACAATTTGAGAACTCCTCTAATGCGGTTGCTCATGAACGGACTACCGGAGAGGAAATCTGGCGGGATACAGATGGCGAAGTTGCTGCATTTGTTGCAGGAGTGGGTACTGGAGGAACCGTGTGTGGTGTGGCCCGTGCTTTAAAAAAACATAATCCGGATATTTATATTGTGGCAGTTGAACCTGCTGCATCTCCTGTGCTGGAAGGTGGTCAGGCTGAACCACATCGTATTCAAGGAATTGGTGCGAATTTTATTCCGAAACTTTACGACGCTTCTGTCGTAAACGAAGTTATAGGTGTGCCCGATGATGAAGCGATTCGCGCAGGACGCGAGTTGGCTGCTACAGAAGGTTTGTTGGCAGGAATTTCTTCAGGAGCAGCAGTGTATGGTGCCCGGCAGTTGGCCTCACGTCCGGAATTCAAGAACAAAAAAATAGTAGTATTGTTACCTGATACAGGAGAACGTTATCTTTCAACTGAGTTGTTTGCATTTGACGTATATCCGTTGTAATAAGTTCTTCTTGTTGTCTTTTAGTGATTAGGAGCAAGAGCGTTTTGAATAATATTAATATGATTTACAAATGAAAAAAGTTTTGAGTGAAAATAAGGTGAGTGAAGTTGTGCTTTCAGTTTTTTTGAAAGGGACTTTTTTCTTCTTGTTTTTTTTATTTCCATTCACTTTGTTTGCGCAGACTTATCAACAGTTGTCCGAGAGGGCGATTGAGTGTATTGAGAAAGATAGTCTTCATCAGGCGGAAGATTTGTTAGTGAAGGCTTTGAAGCTGGACCCGAAGAATGAAAAAAATGCAATGCTTTTTTCTAATCTGGGACTGGTTCAGCGTCGCTTAGGGAAGTTTGATAAAGCACTTGAATCTTATTCTTTTGCATTGAATTTTGTTCCGTTGTCGGTACCTATTTTATTAGACCGTGCTGCAATTTATTTGGAAATGGGGAGAACGGATCGTGCCTATACCGATTATTGTCAGGTACTTGATGAAGATAAAAATAATAAGGAAGCGCTATTGATGCGGGCTTATATTTATATTCTTCGTCGGGATTATCCCACAGCGAGGGTAGATTATAATCGTTTGCTGGAGATTGATCCGTCGAGTTATAGCGGGCGACTCGGTTTAGCTACTCTTGAACAGAAAGAAGGGAAATTTAAGGAGTCGCTTAATATTTTAAATAAGATGATTGTGGAAACTCCTGATGATGCTACTTTATATGTTGCTCGTGCTGATGTGGAACATGAAATGGGACATGATGAATTGGCATTGGTAGATTTGGAGGAGGCTATACGATTAAATATTTCGTTGCCTGATGTTTATTTGTTGCGCGGTGAAATTTATCTGACTCAAAAGAAAAAGGTTTTGGCAAAGGCTGATTTTGAAAAAGCGATTTCGTTGGGTGTGCCACAGGCGGATTTGCATGAGCAGCTGCAACGCTGTCGCTGATGTTCTTTTTTATTATACTCACTTTTTTTGCGATGCTAAAGGGACAAAATTTGCTGTACTCAAACAGCCTGTCCTTTTGGATGCTTCGTTCAAGGCGTTCGCTTAACTGAATAAATAGACGGGAAGACTGTGCGGAGTATTTGTTTGCAGTAGGAAGAGTTAGAAAGTACTGCTTTATTCTTAGTTGTATATTTACATATTAGTTTTATTTTATGGGAGAGAGTCTAGAGAACTTTTAGTTGTTCTCGTGCCACCTTATTGTCACAACTGTGCCATGCTGTTGGCACAAGTATGACAATAGGGTGGCACAGTTGTGACAATAAGGTGGCATAAATCCATTCCTTTAGTGTCAATATTTACTTTGCAAAGGTTTCTGCTCGGTAGTCTTGTTTGTTAGGTTTTAGTCTACAAATTGCTTGATAAGGTTGATAAAATCTTTGCCATATTTTTTCTTTTTGTATTCTCCAATTCCGCTGATGGCTCCAAACTCTTCGATGGTAGTGGGACGTGAAAGGCTGAGGAGATGTAATACTTTGTCGGATAAAACGATATAGGCAGGGAGTCCTTCTTGGTCGGCTAGTTGTTTTCTTAGACCACGGAGAGCTTCAAAAAGGTCCTCGTTTTCTGTGCCTGGCAGTCCGAATGAGAATTCTTTGGAAATGACTATTTTTTTCTTTTTGGTTTTGGTAGTTGCTGTTTCTTCGCGGTGAATAACTGTTAGAGTGGCTTTGGCTCTGCTAAAGAGAACATCACTGCCGCTTGAAGTGATTTTAAGATGATTGTTTTCGTTGTAGGCGATTTCGAAGTAGCCTAGTTGTAACATCTGTAATAAATAATCTTGCCAGTCGCGAGTTGGAATTTCTCTTCCGACTCCAAATGTTTTTAATTCCTGATAACCTTTTCCGGTTACTTCGGTAGAGTAGTTACCACGGAGAATTTCTATTAGTAATCCGGTTCCGATCTGTTGGTCGGTACGGGCTATGGCACTTAATGCTTTTTGAGCAATGGTTGTGCCGTCGAATCTTTCGGGAGGGTTTTTGCAGACGTCACAGTTGCCACAGTCTTTTGTAGTTGTTTCTCCGAAATAGTTTAATAAGATTCTTCTTCGGCAGATGTCTGCTTCAGCATATTGTTGCATTCGTTGAAGTTTCTCCACATTGATAGTTTGTTGATTACTTTCGTTTGCAAATTTAGTGAGTAGGATTAGATCTCCTATTGAATAAAACAGGATGGTATCACTGGGCAGCCCGTCACGACCGGCTCGACCTATTTCCTGATAAAAACTTTCAATGCTTTTGGGTAGATTGTAATGGATTACCCACCGGACGTTGGATTTGTCAATTCCCATGCCAAATGCTATCGTGGCACATACTACTTGAATACGGTCGTTGATGAAATCATTTTGAGTTTCGTCCCGATGTCGGGGGGATAAACCGGCATGATATACTCCGCATCGGATACCTTGCTTTTGTAACATTTGGGCTACGGTTTCCGTTTTATTACGGCTCATGCAATAGATAATTCCACTTTCTCCACTGTGACGGTGAATAAATTCAAGGATTGCTCTGTTTTTCTCTTTGGCTTGAGAATCTCGTTTTACTGTCAGGCTAATGTTGGGACGGTCGAAAGAGGAGATAAAGGTTCGCGGGTTGATCAGATGGAGCTGGCGTATGATGTCCTCACGGGTTATTTTATCAGCAGTCGCTGTCAATGCAACGATTGGTATTTGCGGAAATTGTTGGTGTAGTATTCCCATTTGTGTGTATTCCGGTCGGAAGTCGTGTCCCCATTGCGAGATGCAGTGTGCTTCATCAATGGCAAATAAAGAGATATTCATATCTCGTAGCAAATAGTCTTTTTCTGTTACTAGTTTTTCTGGCGAAATGTATAATAGCTTGAGTCTCCCTTCGATACAGGCACGGCGTAAGTTAATATTTTCTGTTTCGTCGTTGTTGCTGTTCAAAGCTCCGGCAGCAATACCGTTAGATTGTAATGCTTCTACTTGATCTTTCATCAGAGAGATAAGCGGTGATACAACTATTGCAGTCCCTTCACAAAGTAAAGCAGGTAACTGATAGCAAATAGATTTGCCACCTCCGGTAGGCATTAGTACTAACGCATCTTGCTTGTTTAGAATGTGACGGATAATTTCTTCTTGTAAAGGGCGGAAATTATCGTATCCAAAATATGTTTTAAGGGTTTGTCTCATCAATGGATCTATTAAACTTGTTGCAAAGATACATTTTCTTTAGTATACTTTATCATGTATCGATTTATGTTCTATAATAAATCCCTAAAAGGTTAAAGTTTCTTATTATTCTGCTGCAATTTCGCTATTTCAAGCTTTTTGATTGTTTAAGTAGAAAAAAAATGCACAAAAAAATTGTGTATTAAAAAAAAAAGTAAGACATTTGTGACATGCAATGTTGTAAATGTGCAATATTAATTAATGAACAAACCCCTAACCAGTTAATTCGATGAGTGATTTAGAGAAAAAAACAACGGAGGAAACTCCTAAGAAGCGCCCTTATAATTTGAGGGAGAAGAAAGAAAAGAAAGCTGCGTATAGATCTTTGATTAGACCGGAATTAGCAGATGAGTTGTATGACAAGATTCTGAATATTGTTGTTGTTCAGAAGAAGTATAAAGACCCAGATTATTCTGCTAAGGATTTAGCTAAAGAGCTTAAAACAAATACACGCTATCTTTCTGCAGTGGTGAATTCTCGTTTTGGCATGAACTATTCTTGTTTGTTGAACGAGTACAGAGTGAAAGATGCTCTACATTTATTAACTGACAAACGTTATGCTGACAAGAATGTAGAAGAGATCAGCTCAATGGTTGGCTTTGCAAATCGTCAATCTTTTTATGCTGCATTTTACAAGAACGTAGGTGAAACTCCTAACGGATATCGCAAGAAACATACTGATAGCAAAAAGTAATTGCGTATTCTGAAACTTAATAAAAGGAATTACCTCTGAATGAAAGTTTAGAGATAGTTCCTTTTTCTCTTTTTAATTGAACAATACTAGTTATTATGAAAAAACATTTTATTTCGATAGTTGTAGCAGGAACATTTTTAGTATCTTGCGGAGGAACTAAAACAACAACTGCTGAGGCAGATAAATTTGATTATACAGTGGAACAATTTGCAGATTTACAAATATTGCGGTACAAAGCTTCCGGATTTGAGGAACTGTCGCTGAAACAAAAAGAGTTGATTTATTACCTGAATCAAGCTGCTTTGGAAGGACGGGATATTTTGTTTGACCAGAACGGAAAGTATAACCTGAGAATTCGAAGGATGCTTGAAGCTGTGTATACAAACTATCAGGGAGACAAAGCTAGTCCTGATTTCAAAAATATGGAAGTGTATCTTAAACGGGTATGGTTTTCCAATGGCATTCATCATCATTACGGTATGGAAAAGTTTGTACCCAACTTTTCACAGGAATTTTTGAAACAAGCTGTGCTTAGTGTTGATGCTTCATTGCTTCCGTTAGTGGAAGGACAAACTGCCGAACAACTGTGTGCCGAATTATTCCCTGTTATATTTGATCCGGTTATTATGCCGAAACGGGTGAACCAGGCAGATGGCGAAGATTTGGTGCTTACTTCTGCTTGTAACTATTACGACGGTGTGACGCAGAAAGAAGCAGAAGATTTCTATAGTACTATGAAAGATCCGAAAGATGAAACTCCGGTTTCTTATGGATTGAATAGTCGTTTGGTTAAAGAGGAGGGTAAGATACAAGAAAAGGTATGGAAAGTAGGTGGACTCTATACACAGGCTATTGAAAAGATTGTCTTTTGGCTGAAGAAAGCTGAGACAGTTGCTGAGAATGATGCCCAAAAGGCTATGATTAGCAAGTTGATTCAGTTTTACGAAACAGGTAGTTTGAAGGACTTTGATGAATATGCTATTCTTTGGGTGAAAGATTTGGATTCACGAATTGATTTTGTGAATGGTTTCACTGAAAGTTACGGTGATCCGTTAGGAATGAAAGCTAGCTGGGAGTCCTTAGTGAACTTTAAGGATATGGATGCTACACATCGTACGGAGACTATCAGCAGTAATGCACAATGGTTTGAAGATCATTCTCCGGTAGATAAATTATTCAAAAAAGATAAAGTGAAGGGGGTATCTGCGAAAGTAATTACTGCTGCTATACTTGCCGGTGATTTATATCCATCCACGGCTATTGGTATCAACCTTCCGAATGCCAACTGGATTCGTGCTCATCACGGATCGAAATCTGTTACTATCGGAAACATTACTGATGCTTATAATAAAGCAGCTCACGGCAATGGCTTCAACGAAGAATTTGCCTACAGTGATGTGGAAATTCAATTTATGGATAAATATGGTGATTTGACGGACGAACTTCATACTGACTTACATGAGTGTTTGGGACATGGTTCCGGTAAATTACTTTCGGGAGTAGATCCGGATGCTTTGAAAGCGTATGGTTCTACTATTGAAGAGGCTCGTGCGGATTTGTTTGGCTTGTATTACGTGGCTGATCCGAAGCTGGTGGAATTGAAACTTGTGCCGGATGCAGATGCTTATAAGGCTGAATATTATAAATTTTTGATGAATGGCTTGATGACACAATTGGTACGCATCGAACCGGGAAATAATATTGAGGAAGCTCATATGCGTAACCGTCAGTTGATAGCTCGTTGGGTATTTGAAAACGGAGCAGCTGATAAAGTGGTGGAGATGGTGAAGAAAGACGGAAAAACTTATGTTGTGATTAATGATTATCAGAAGGTACGCGAACTATTTGGTAAATTGTTAGCTGAAATCCAACGCATCAAGTCTACCGGTGATTTTGCAGGAGCTCGTAAGTTAGTTGAGAATTATGCAGTAAAAGTAGATCCGGTTCTTCATGCAGAGATATTGGAACGTTATAAGAAACTGAATCTTGCTCCTTATAAAGGATTTGTGAATCCCAAGTATGAATTGGTGACAGATGAAAATGGTAATATTACAGATGTTACTGTATCTTATAACGAAGGTTATGTGGAACAAATGTTGCGTTATAGTAAGGACTATTCTCCCCTGCCTTCGATAAACAATTAAAAAATGGATATTAAAGAACAATTGAAAGATATCAAAACGCAGCTCCGTCTCTCTATGAACGGGGCTGTGTCTCAAAGTATGCGTGAGAAGGGATTGGTGTATAAACTCAATTTCGGTGTAGAACTTCCACGTATCAAGATGATTGCTGATGGTTACGAGAAAAACCACGATCTGGCTCAGGCATTATGGAAAGAGAATATTCGTGAATGTAAGATTCTGGCTGCGATGTTACAACCCATCGATACCTTTTATCCTGAGATTGCCGATATTTGGGTAGAAGATATTCAGAACATTGAGATAGCGGAATTAACGTGTATGAACCTTTTTCAGCACTTACCGTATGCACCGGCTAAATCATTCCATTGGATAGCTGACGAGCGGGAGTATGTACAGACCTGTGGGTTTTTAACCGTAGCCCGTCTTTTGATGAAAAAAGGGGATATAACGGAAAGAGTAGCCGGAGAGTTGCTTGATCAGGCTATTTGTGCCGTATATTCGGAAAGTTACCGTGTTCGGAATGCAGCGATGTTGGCCATTCGTAAATATATGCAGCATAGTGAAGGAAATGCTTTTCAGGTATGCCGTTTGGTGGAAGGAATGTCAGATTCTACTATAGAAGCAGAACAAATGTTGTATAATATGGTGAGGGAAGAAGTGGATGAGTGACGGACAGCTTGCTACTGAACTACCAAATTATCCTTCATACAAATATCATAGAAATTCTTTTGCTTTCCGCAAAAAAGGCTTAACTTTGTTCGCGCTAATTTTGTGCTGATGATGGAAACTCAAAATGTGAAAGATACAGTACGGCAGATATTCACCGAATATCTTACTGGAAACGGGCATCGTAAGACTCCCGAACGTTATGCCATACTCGAAACTATTTACTCCATCGAAGGACATTTCGACATTGATATGCTCTATTTACGGATGATGGACCAGGAGAATTTTCGGGTAAGCCGTGCAACTCTCTACAATACTATTATTCTGTTAATCAATGCGCGTCTAGTCATCAAACATCAGTTTGGAACATCCTCCCAATATGAAAAATCATACAATCGTGATACACATCATCATCAGATATGTACCCAATGCGGTAAGGTAACTGAGTTTCAAAACGAGGAGTTGCAGCATGCCATTGAGAATACAAAGTTAAGTCGCTTTCAACTTTCTCATTACTCCTTATATATATATGGATTGTGTAGTAAATGCGACAGAGCGAATAAACGGAAAAAAGTAAATAACAACAATAAAAAAGAAAAATGAAAGTAGATGTTCTATTAGGATTACAATGGGGCGACGAAGGTAAAGGAAAAGTAGTCGATGTATTAACACCTAAGTATGATGTGGTTGCTCGTTTTCAGGGCGGTCCGAATGCTGGTCATACACTTGAGTTTGAAGGACAAAAATATGTACTTCGTTCCATCCCTTCCGGTATTTTTCAAGGGGATAAAGTAAATATCATCGGCAACGGTGTGGTACTTGATCCGGCACTGTTCAAAGCAGAAGCAGAAGCACTTGAAGCATCGGGGCACCCGTTGAAAGAACGCTTGCATATCTCGAAGAAAGCTCATCTTATTCTTCCGACACATCGTGTTTTGGATGCTGCTTATGAAGCAGCTAAGGGGGATGCGAAAGTGGGTACTACCGGCAAAGGTATCGGTCCGACTTATACAGATAAGGTAAGTCGTAATGGTGTTCGTGTAGGTGATATTCTTCATAATTTCGAACAGAAATATGCAGCCGCCAAAGCTCGTCACGAGCAAATCCTGAAGGATTTGAATTATGAATATGATCTGACCGAGCTTGAAAAAGCTTGGATGGAAGGTATTGAATATCTGAAACAATTCCATCTTGTAGATAGCGAGCATGAAATCAATAATCTGCTGAACGATGGAAAAAGTGTACTTTGCGAAGGTGCGCAGGGAACAATGTTGGATGTCGATTTTGGCTCTTATCCTTTTGTTACTTCTTCTAATACAATTTGTGCCGGTGCTTGCACAGGTTTGGGTATTGGTCCTAATCGTATCGGCGAAGTATATGGTATTTTCAAGGCATATTGTACACGTGTAGGTGCAGGTCCTTTCCCAACAGAATTGTTTGACGAGACTGGCGATAAAATAGGCGCGTTGGGACATGAATTTGGTGCAGTGACAGGGCGTAAGCGTCGTTGCGGATGGATTGATTTGGTAGCATTGAAATATTCGGTAATGATTAATGGTGTAACTAAATTGATCATGATGAAGAGTGATGTTCTTGATACATTCGATACCATCAAAGCTTGTGTTGCTTATAAATTGAATGGTGAAGAAATCGACTATTTCCCTTATGACATAACAGAAGGAGTAGAACCTGTATTTGCTGAACTTCCGGGTTGGAAAACAGATATGACGAAAATGCAGAGTGAAGATGAGTTTCCGGAAGAATTCAATGCTTATCTTAGCTTCTTAGAGGAACAACTTGGGGTACAAATCAAGATTGTTTCCGTAGGACCTGATAGAGCACAAACTATCGAACGTTATACAGAAGAATAAAATAGTTCTATAATTTTTTGGAAGGGCGGAGTTTTTTATCTCCGCCTTTTTTGTTTAAGTTTTTAATAATAATGCCTTATGAAAACACATCTTATTTCATTCCTTTTATTATTAGGTATAAGTTTTGGGATGTACGCTCAACCTTCTTATCAACCTACTCAGGAAAATTTGAAAGCCCGTCAGGAGTTTCAGGATAATAAATTTGGTATTTTTCTTCATTGGGGTATGTATGCTATGCTAGCTACCGGTGAATGGACGATGACAAACAACAACCTGAATTATAAAGAGTATGCCAAACTGGCAGATGGCTTCTATCCTTCTAAATTTGATGCTGAGAAATGGGTGGCAGCTATTAAGGCTTCAGGAGCAAAATACATCTGTTTCACTAGCCGTCATCATGAAGGTTTTTCTATGTTCTATACGAAGTATTCTGATTTTAATGTAGTCAAGGCCACTCCTTTTAAAAGAGATATTATAAAAGAATTAGCTGCCGCTTGTGCTAAACAGGGGATCAAGCTTCATTTTTATTATTCTCATCTTGACTGGTCACGTGAGGATTATCCATGGGGACGTACGGGACGTGGAACAGGACGACCGAATCCGAAGGGGGATTGGAAAAGTTATTATCAGTTTATGAATAATCAGCTGACAGAATTACTGACGAATTATGGTCCGGTAGGTGCTATTTGGTTTGATGGATGGTGGGATCAGGATCAGAATCCAAGCTTTGATTGGGAACTTCCGGAGCAATATGCATTGATTCATAAACTTCAACCGGGATGTTTGGTTGGAAACAATCATCATCAAGTTCCTTTTCAAGGTGAAGATATTCAGATTTTTGAGCGTGACCTGCCGGGAGAAAATACGGCGGGACTTTCCGGACAGGATGTAAGTCAATTGCCTTTGGAAACTTGTGAAACAATGAACGGAATGTGGGGATATAAGATTACTGATCAGAATTATAAATCGACGAAGACATTGATTCACTATTTGGTAAAAGCCGCTGGTAGGAATGCAAATCTTTTGATGAATATCGGTCCTCAGCCTAATGGGGAACTTCCGGAAGTGGCTGTACAGCGCTTGAAAGAAGTAGGTGAATGGATGAATCAGTATGGTGAAACTATTTATGGTACAAGGGGTGGTATCATTGCTCCTCAAGACTGGGGAGTTACCACACAGAAAGGAGATAAACTATATGTGCATATCCTTGATTTGAAGGATAAGACATTATTATTACCTCTAACTAATAAAAAGGTGAAGAAAGCCGTTTTATTTAAGGATAAATCTCTAGTTCGATATACCAAAATGAAAGAGGGTATTTTGCTTGAACTATCAGAGGTTCCCCAAGATGTAGATTATATCGTTGAACTTACAATTGACTAATTTTTAGCTAATTCTTCCTAAAAGGATGGAGAAACTATTCTTACATTGATGGTTTACTCTTATTTTTGGCAAAGTATTTGTTTATATACTATTGAGTAATAATTTTAAAAAGAATAAAGTATGGTTTCATATGGATATTGGATATTAATTATCGGAATTGCTGTCGTAAGTTGGATAGTGCAGATGAACTTGCAGAATAAGTTCAAGAAATATTCGAAGATTCCTACCGGAAACGGTATGACAGGTCGAGATGTAGCTGTGAAGATGTTGCAAGACAATGGTATTTATGATGTGCAGGTGACACATACTCCCGGACAGCTGACCGACCACTATAATCCTGCCAATAAGACAGTGAATTTGAGTGAAGGTGTATATGAGAGTAACAGTATAATGGCAGCTGCCGTAGCAGCTCATGAGTGCGGTCATGCTGTTCAGCATGCACGTATGTATGCCCCGCTAAAAATGCGTAGTGCATTAGTGCCTATTGTCAATTTCTCATCTTCTATCATGACATGGGTTTTATTGGGTGGTCTACTTATGGTAAATACATTTCCTCAACTGCTTTGGGCCGGTATTATTTTATTTGCCATGACAACGTTGTTTAGTTTTATCACATTGCCGGTAGAAATTAATGCAAGTAAGCGTGCTCTTGTTTGGTTGAGTTCATCTGGTATTACTAATTCTTACAATCATTCACAGGCTGAGGATGCTCTTCGTTCTGCTGCTTATACCTATGTCGTTGCTGCATTAAGTTCATTGGCAACATTGATTTATTATATATCAATTGCTTTAGGAAGAAGAAACTAAACTTCATTTATCAGAATATAATAAGTGCTTCCGTAGTGTTTTATAATTGCTATGGAGGCACTGATTGTTTTATCGGGCGTATTATTGCAAATGAAATTTGGCTCTATGAGGGTAAAAAATGGAAGGTACTTCGAAAAAGATGCTTACCAACATCATTTTTAATAATGTAAGAATAGAGAAGGAATTGCTAAAGGCTGATGGTTATTTTCGCTTTCGGACAAATAATTTTTCCGGGAATGAACCATTGGTCAATTATTGTTTCATTAATACATTTCACGATAAATAACCGATTGATCTGTCGAATAGATAAAACGCCAGTCAGCCCTTTATTCAATTTTTCTACAATAAGTTTCTTTTTAGAGAATATAGCGATAATGCTCGTTGTGAGTATTTTCATACTTAGTCTATTTTATCTTGTTTGCAATATTCATTGTTTTTTTAAATATATCGAAATCATTTGGATCTCTTTTCTTTGAGCTAATTCAATAATTTACAGTAAATTTGCAAATCAAATTTATAAGCAGAAAATATTATGGCAGCAAAACCAAGTATTCCTAAAGGAACTCGTGACTTTTCGCCGGTAGAAATGGCGAAGCGTAACTATATATTCAATACAATTCGTGATGTATATCATCTGTATGGTTTTCAGCAGATAGAGACTCCATCCATGGAGATGCTTTCTACCTTGATGGGAAAATATGGAGATGAAGGTGACAAACTTCTTTTCAAGATTCAGAATTCAGGTGATTATTTTTCGGGGATTACTGACGAAGAGTTATTGAGTCGTAATGCTACTAAACTGGCAAGTAAGTTCTGTGAAAAAGGACTCCGCTATGACTTGACTGTGCCTTTTGCCCGTTATGTGGTGATGCATCGTGATGAAATTACTTTCCCGTTCAAACGTTATCAGATTCAACCGGTTTGGCGAGCAGACCGTCCACAGAAAGGACGTTATCGTGAATTTTATCAGTGTGATGCTGATGTGGTAGGTAGCGATTCATTGCTGAATGAGGTTGAGTTGATGCAGATTGTAGATACGGTGTTCAGCCGTTTCGGTATTCGTGTTTGTATTAAAATTAACAACCGTAAAATCCTTTCAGGTATTGCTGAGATTATAGGCGAGGCTGATAAGATTGTAGACATAACGGTAGCTATTGATAAACTAGATAAGATCGGTTTAGATAATGTGAATGCTGAACTGAAAGAAAAAGGAATCAGTGATGAGGCCATTGCTAAGTTGCAACCGATTATTCTATTGAGTGGAACTAATGCTGAGAAGCTCGGAACTTTGAAGAATGTGTTGGCTGCAAGCGAAATAGGTATGAAAGGAGTGGAGGAAAGTGAATTCATTCTGAATACCTTGGAAACAATGGGATTGAAAAATGAAATAGAATTAGATCTGACATTGGCTCGCGGATTGAATTATTATACTGGTGCTATCTTTGAAGTGAAAGCGTTGGATGTACAGATTGGCAGTATTACTGGTGGAGGTCGTTATGATAACCTGACGGGAGTATTCGGTATGTCCGGTGTATCCGGTGTTGGTATTTCTTTTGGTGCCGATCGTATTTTCGATGTGCTGAATCAGTTGGAACTTTATCCGAAAGAAGCAGTAAATAGTACGGAAGTATTGTTTGTGAATTTTGGTGAGAAAGAAGCAGCTTTCGCTATCGGGATGTTAGCTAAAGTACGTACAGTAGGTATACGTGCTGAAATATTTCCGGATGCAGCTAAGATGAAAAAGCAGATGAGCTATGCAAATGCTAAAAATATTCCTTATGTTGCTATCGTTGGAGAGAATGAAATGAATGAAGGTAAAGCTATGCTTAAGAATATGGAAACAGGAGAGCAAAGTCTTGTTTCAGCAGAAGAACTGATTGTTATTTTGCGGAAATAAGATATCTTTTTGTAAAGAATAGGAGGTATGCTAAAAGCTGTTTTGCATACCTCCTATATTTTTTACAGATGTCGTTCCGGATACATCTCATTCCACCATTCCGGTCGTTCTTGCAGCCATCGTGCAAACCAAGCCATGATAGAATTGTGCCATTTGATACGTTTGTCGTAGTCTGAGATAAAATGGTTTTCTCCTTCTACAGTGATAAATTCCACTGTTTTTCCTAATATTTTAAGAGCATTGAAAAGCTGAATGCTTTCGCCAATAGGTACGTTAGTGTCCACAGTACCGTGCAATAAAAGCAATGGAGTGTTAATCTTATCAGCATTGAAGAGTGAGCCTTGTTTAGTAAATAAATCGGGATTTTTCCATGGATAGCTGTCAGCAGCTGCAACGGCATTATATCCATATCCCCAATAGCCTTCTCCCCAATAGCTGGTCACATCACTGATACCTGCGTGTGATACAGCAGCGGCGAATATGTCAGTTTGAGTTTGTAGGTACTGAGTCATAAACCCGCCGTAAGAAGCACCGATACATCCGATTCGCTTCTCGTCCACAAACGAATGTTCTTTGCAGAATTGCTTCGTACCTTCAATGATATCATCAGCGGTACGCTTTCCCCATGCATTGACATGACGGGCAGAAAACTCCTGTCCGAAACCAATAGTGCCGCTAGGCTGAATGACATATACTACATAATCTCGTGAGGCAAATAGCTGTGCACAATACGGGTTACTGATACCACGAGTTGTAGGAGTCGTACCACCGTAATAATATACAATCATCGGATATTTTTTATTCGGATTGAAATCAGGGGGTAAACATATTTTTCCTGTGATTACTGTTCCGTCCGAAGCTGTAAAGTTCCAAGGTTCTGTTTTTCCTAATTCTATTTTATCCAGAATAGGTTTCATTGGGTCTGCCAGCAAACGGGAAGTTTTCTTTTTCATATCATATAGATAGGCAACACCTGCATTGTGATCTGATTGACCAATATAGGCAGCCATCCATGGATTGTTTTCTGCTAAAGTGAAAGAATTGGTGACATCTGTTTCTAAATTCAACTTCTCAAATTCATTATTTTTAGGGGAATAACGATAAATGTTTTTGCAGTCGCCATCATCTGTGTTGAAATAGATATATCCATCTTCTCGGTTCCACTGTAAAAGACTGACGGTAGGATTGAAGTTTTTAGTGATCGGCTCTATCTTACGGGTAGTCAAGTCCATTATAAAGGCTTGGGTGTCGTAATCATTGGCAATAGGATGATTGCTGCAATTCTTACCAATACCACCAAAAGCTTCGGGGCTGGCAGTCAGCAATAGTTGTTTTCCATCAGGAGAGTAATTCGCTCCTCCCAAGAATCGTTCTTCATGGAAAAGAGTATCCACTTTCAGTGTTTCCAAATCGACCAGATATAGAGAAGACAGAGAGTAGGGGCGTTGGGTGATGTTCTCCTTTGAAGAACTGTATATCAGATATCTGCCATCTGGAGAAATATCCTGCAAATAGGTGCTATGATTACCAAAAGTCAATCTTTCCGAAACGCCATTGGTTATATCATATTTAGCAAGAAAACTTCGTCCACGAGTGTTGGGAATACGGTCAGCCGGACTGACAATTCGCCGTAATTCACCTGACTCCTTTTCTCCCTCTTCTTGAGGATAATAAATAAGAAATTCTTCGGTGGGTGACCAAGTGAAACTTTGTTCGGGAATTCCTTTTAAAATAGTCTCTTCACGTAGCGTAGCAGGGTCAAGCGCAAGTACATCATTTCCGTCAGAAGCAGTTACTGTGTAATACAACTTATCGCTTTTAGGCATCCAGCGCATTCCGTCTCTTGCGTTCTCTATAATAACTTTACCGGTTTTCAAATCAGTAAGTTCACAATAAATACGTGAACGTTTGGCGGAATGGTTGTTCCAATAACGTGTCAGTAGATATTTTCCGCTGGGAGAGATGGATACAGCGATAGCTTTGTTTCCATATACTGTATTATCGAGCGAAAAACGTTTCTTGGCATTTGGGTCCAAAGTGCAGGCAATATCTTTGAATTTCTTGTCTTTTATAAATTCACTTTTTAGCGTGGGTACAGCCTTATCTTCAGCAGTAGACAGTAGTTTGAATGTGATCTCATAATCCCGTTCCGGTTCCATGCTGATGGCAATTTCTTGGGAAGAGGCAGCAGTTATACTGTCTTCGGCATTTTCTTTTTTTTGTTTTGAAACTCCATCAATAAAAACCTCCCAGCGTACAGGAGAAGTGACTTTCAGCTTACCTTTAACGAAACGTTCTGCCCGAATCTGTGTCTTGAGCAAATAGATTCTGCTGTCTTTTTCAGCTTTCGTTAATTTTAAGAATCCTGCCGTGTCTACAGTGAGCATTTGCATAGGTGCATCCGGTAAGTCCAATACTACTGGGGTTTGAAGTAGCATTTTGGTTGTGTGCTTTTCTCCTTTAGGATTAATACTGTCGTTCATAATAGGAGTACGAACATCAATCGCATTCCGAACTTGGTATTGCGTCAATCTTTCCTGTGCCTGGAGAGCAACGCCTGTTGCCATAAAAATGGCTAAAATTATTCTTTCCTTTTTCATGTGCGGTGTATTTAATTAGTATTAGTATTCGATGTGTTTTAAGATTCCGTTCAAGAAAGCGATGGCTACTCCATAGTTTGTCATGGGAACCTTTTGTTCGCGAGTGCGTTCAATGCGGTTGAGTACATATTTGCGGTTAAACATACAAGCACCACAATGTATGACAAGCGAATACGGAGTCAGGTCCTGTGGGAAATCAGTTCCGGATACGATATCAATGGATAGCTTTTCACCGATCTTTTTCCGCAATAGTCCCGGAAGCTTTACTCTTCCTATATCTTCGGAGAGGGGAGCATGGGTACACGCTTCGGCTATCAACACACGCGATGATTCGGTCAGGTTTTCAATGGCAGCGGCACTTTCTATATAGAAACCGATATCTCCTTTATAATTTGCAAAAAGGATAGAGAAAGAGGTAAGTTTGCTCTCTTCCGGTTTCTGCTCATAGACTGTTTTGAAAACTTGTGAGTCAGTGATTATTAATTTAGGAGGACGGGCAAGTACTTTTAATGTTTCCGCCAGTTTGTCCGTGGTACACGTCATCACGAGGCATTTCTTGTCAAGTAATTCGCGGATTGTTTGCACTTGTGGCAAAATCAATCTCCCTTTCGGAGCCTGAATATCCTGCGGCATGACAAGTAGTACAAGATCATCTTCTGCCACAAGTTTACCGGTGATACTTTGCTCTTCAAAATCTGTAGGTAGCTTCTCAAGAATAGCCAGACGAATCTGCTCGATACCCGTCCATTCTTTAGTACTGACTAAAATAGGGTTATTTTCTAAAAGCTCTCTTATACGTTTGGCAAGAGATTCTGTCGTTTTCCGAATATCCGTTTTGTTGATTAGAAGAATAATCGGAATATTCCTTTCTTTCAGTTGTTCACACCAATATAGTTCCTCTTTCAGCTCTGGTTCTTCTTCTGTAGCGTCACCTCCACAAATTATAATAGCAATATCTGTTTTCTCTATCGCCTTTTTTGTTTTTTCAATGCGCATCTTTCCCAATTCCCCTTCATCATTGAATCCCGGTGTATCAATAAATAGACAAGGGCCTATTCCCGCAATTTCCATTGCTTTCGATACAGGATCAGTCGTAGTACCCGGAGTGTCGGAGACAAGAGCTACCTCCTGTCCCGTCAATGCGTTAATGAGCGATGATTTTCCGCTATTGCACTTCCCGAAAAGAGTTATATGTAGCCGGTTGGCATTGGGAGTATCTGATAAACTCATAATTTATTCTTGGTATGATATTTATTATTGGTACAAAGCTACATTTTATTGGTTAGAATCTAAAATCTCTTTTGCCTTCAGCTATCTCTTTTAAGTTCCTTATTGCTATTTCTCTGATTTTTGGATTGGGTATTCCTACCGTTTCCTTCTGAATCAAAGTTATACCTTTTTCGCGTGTACTTTCCGAAGCATAATCTTCCAGATATTCTTTCAGAGTCATTAAAGCATTCGGTGCGCAGCAATTGGCTATCTGACCGGATTTGACTAATGACATAAAACGATCTCCGGTTCTTCCTTCCCGATAACAGGCCGTGCAGAAACTAGGGATATATCCTAATTGGAGCAGCCAATTTACTACCTCGTCCAATGATCGTGTATCACTCACATCAAACTGTGCAGAATTGTTTTTCGGAAGTTCCGTTTCTGCATATCCTCCGACACTGGTACGGGAACCGCCACTTATCTGTGAAATCCCTAGTTCTAAAACCTTTTTGCGCGATTCCTGTGATTCGCGCGTGGAGATTATCATTCCTGTGTATGGCACAGCAATTCGGATGACAGCCACAATTTTACTGAATATCTCGTCGGAGATAGCGTTTGGAAAATCTTCAGCATCTATATCGTCTGCCGAACAAATACGAGGCACGCTGATGGTGTGAGGTCCTACACCGAATCGCGCTTCCAGATGTTCGGCGTGCATTAGCAATCCTGCAAAATCATATCGGAAAGTATTTAGTCCGAAAAGTACACCTAGTCCCACATCGTCTATTCCTCCTTCCATAGCACGATCCATTGCTTCCGTATGGTAGGCGTAATTGCTTTTCGGACCGGTGGGATGGAGTATCTCATAATTTTCTTTATGGTAAGTCTCCTGAAATAGGATATAAGTTCCGATTCCTGCTTCTTTCAAACGTTGGTAATTCTCTACCGTAGTAGCAGCAATATTCACATTTACACGTCGGATTGCTCCGTTTTTATGCTTGATACTGTAAATTGTTTGAATAGACTCCAGAATATATTCTATGGGATTTAATGAAGGATGTTCTCCGGCTTCAAGTGCCAGACGCTTATGTCCCATATCCTGTAAAGCAATTACTTCTTTACAGATTTCTTCCTGTGTCAGCTTCTTACGGGCAATCGTTTTATTTTTGGCATGGTACGGACAGTAAACACAGCCATTTACACAATAGTTAGACAAATAAAGTGGAGCAAACATCACAATACGATTGCCATAAAACTTCTGTTTGATCTCCTTAGCAAGGTGGAAGATTCTTTCTATCAGGTCAGGTTGATCGCATTCCAATAGCAAGGATGCTTCCCTGTGAGTTAGTCCTTTGCAGAGAGCAGCCTTTTCGATAAGATGCTCTATCAAAACACGGTTATTTTTATTAGTTTGTGCATATTCTAAAGTTTCCAGAATTTCTTCGTGGTTAATAAACTCTTCTGCTTTTGATGAATCTGCTTGGTATCTCATAATTTTCTATTTAAATTCTCAACTCTCGTTTTTCAACATCTCACGTTCGAAGTCTCCTCTGTAAGCGGAAATCTCATAGCCGATGGATTGTAATTGCTTTTGCAGGAGTATTAATCCTTCGGCAGATTCTGCCCCCAGAGAAGCCTTGTTATTATATAATTCATATTTTTTCCGTTCTTCTCGTGGCGACAGGTTCGGCATGACTACATTAGCACCTGCTAATATTCCTCTTTCCCGTCCGTTGGGAGTGAGAGTTGCAAGTGCTGTCGTAGCCGGAATCAGTGCTGTGGGATGCATGAGACGGAAGATAGATAATAAAAGTAAAGTCTGCTCCACCGTTCCACTCGGACAGTGTGCAAAAGGTGTATCGTGATGCGACAGGAAAGGTCCGATTCCGATCATTTCGGGATGTAACTTTTCGATAAACAGAATATCTTGTATCAGATGTTCTACTGTTTGCCCCGGACTACCGACCATGATTCCTGTTCCTGTTTGATAACCAATATCTTTTAAATCCTGCAAACACTGTAGACGATGTTTTCCCGACATCTCGGCAGGATGTAACTGACGATAATGAGACTCGTCGTATGTTTCGTGTCGTAATAAATAACGGTTTGCTCCGGCTTGGAAGAAACGTTCATAAACTTCGCGCGGCTTTTCACCAAGCGATAAAGTGATGGCACAATCAGGGTACTGTTGCCGGATGGCAAAGACAATAGCTTCTATCCGATCATCTGTTAAAACAGGATCTTCTCCTCCTTGCAGAACAAAAGTTCGGAAACCAAGTGAGTATCCCTGTTTACAACAATCGAGTATGCTTTCCATACTCAACCTATAGCGTTTGATATGAGGATTCCCTTTTCGGATTCCACAATAATAGCAATTATTCCGGCAACAATTGCTGACCTCGATTAGCCCGCGGATATAAATCTTGTTGCCAAAATGTTGTAGGCTTACTTCTCGCGCCTGTTTATTGATGTGACGCAGAGTTTCCGCGTCACATCTTGTTAATAACTGTCGAAATTCTTCCGGTTGGAGAGTCTTTTCCTGTCTTAATTTATCGATCCATTGTCTCATAGCTTTCTTTCCGCTTGAGCAACTCTTGCGCCAACTGGCGACGTCCCGAAACAATATCATTATGCGTACTAGGTCCGGTGATACATCCACCTTCACAAGCCATCACTTCCACAAATTGTCCGGCTATCTTTCCGGTTTTGGCAGCCACACGCAGCAATGCAATACTTTTCTTATTAATGTCCGAAACTTGAATCGCATTGATTTTATCAGCTTCCTCTTTCAAATAGGCCTTAACTGCTCCCATCACACCACCGGCTTGAGCGAAACCATGTGCTTCACGAACAGAAGTCTGAACAACGGAGAATGCCTGAACTTGTTCTAACTCAATATCCAGTCCGTCAATAACGGAGCCGATCTCTTCGAAGGTGAGGATAAAGTCTACCGCTTCGTCGCGACGTACTTCTTTACGTTTTGCAACGCAAGGACCAACGAATACGATTTTTGCATCCGGATACTTTTCTTTAGCAATTCGTGCCGTATAGTACATCGGCGAACCAGTACTTGAAACATAAGGTTTCATACCGGGAATATGTTTTTCCACTAATTCTATATAAGAAGGGCAACAAGAAGTTGTCATAAAAGTCTGTCCTTCTTCCAACTTTTCCATTAACTCGTGTGCCTCGTTGCTGGTGGTCATCATTGCACCTTCGGCTACTTCAATAATATCAGTAAATCCTATTTCCTTGAAAGCTCCGTACACTTGATTGATAGTCGTGTTGAACTGTCCGAGGATAGACGGAGCAATGATAGCCACCATTTTCTCACCTTTGCGAATCCGTTGCAATACGTCGAAAGTTTGTGAAATTTCAAAAATAGCACCGAATGGACACGCGTTCATACACTTTCCGCAGTAGATACATTTGCTTTCGTCAATATGCTCTATGCCATGTTCGTCTTTGCTGATCGCTTTTACCGGACAGGACTCTTCACAAGGAACGGGAATATATACAATTGCATGATAAGGACAACTCTTATGGCAAATGCCACAACTAATGCAAGTATCGTGATCAATCATTGCTTGTCCGTTTTTCTTGAAGCGTATTGCATCTTTCGGACAGTTAATGTAGCAATTGCGAGCCACGCAGCCACGGCAAAGATTAGTAATCTCATAATTGATCTGTACACAAGAAGAGCAGGCTTCATCAATAACGCACATGATGTTTTCCTTGACCGGTTCCGGACGATTTAATGCCATTTTCGCATATTCGGAAAGTGGAGTTACTTCATCGTGTTCATCTGTCATGTCGAGCCCCATCAGTGGAAACGTTTTATATCTCCATACCGCACGTTCTTTATGTACGCAGCAACGTCCTATTGGTTTGGATTTGCGCGGACTCAATTCGATGGGAAGGCGATCTATTTTTTCAACTAACTGGTCGTTTTTCCAGAGCCTTACAAGGTCAGCCAGCAACTTATGCCGGACAATCATAATATTATTCGTAAATGCCATATTTTATTTAAAGGGGTTGTTAGCAGTTGCAAAGATAATTCTTTTAATTCTGAATTCTGAATTTTTATTTATGAAATATTCGCTATTGGGGAGTTTACACTGTAAAACCTCGAATTCAAAACTCTTCCTGATTGTAACATCTTCGTCAAACAAATGTAATGTCTGAATTGTTTCTTTGTAATCAGATAATAAAAGATAATGATAGGTCTATTCAACGATTGCTTCCCGCCCATTATGGACGGAGTTTCATTAACGACACAGAATTATGCTTATTGGCTGAACAAGAAGGCCGGTAATGTTTGTGTAGTAACTCCCAGTGCGCCTGACGCAAGGGATGACGGAGCTTATCCGGTATATCGTTACTCATCTATTCCTATTCCAATGCGGAAGCCTTACCGACTGGGTTTCCCACGTATCGACTGGCCTTTTCATGCCCGCATCCATAAACTCTCATTCGATTTGGTCCATGCTCATTGCCCTTTTTCTTCAGGATCATTGGCTATGCGTATAGCGAGAACCCAGCATATTCCTCTTGTAGCCACATTCCATTCCAAATATCGCTCTGATTTTGAGCGGGCTATTCCGTGTAAAAGTATAGTCGATTATCTGATCCGTAATGTTGTTCGTTTCTATGAAATGGCAGATGAGGTTTGGATTCCACAAGCTTCTGTTGAAGAAACCTTGCGTGAATATGGATATAAAGGAAGAGTAGAAGTAGTAGACAATGGTAATGATTTTGCTGATGGAACACCTATAGCAGACTTAAGACATTTGGCTAGAGAAACGTTGAAATTAGGTAAAGATGAGATGATGTTTCTGTTTGTAGGACAACATATCTGGGAAAAGAATCTGAGCTTTTTGTTGGATGCATTGGCACAGATAAAAGAAAAGCCGTTTCGAATGTATTTTATCGGTACCGGATACGCTGTTTCGGAAATAAAGCAAAAAGCCCGTGAACTTTCTCTTATGGGGAAAATAATTTTTGTAGGAAATATATCTGAACGCGAACGGTTAAAGCGGTACTATGCTGCTGCTGACCTGTTCCTTTTTCCTTCTTTGTATGATAATGCTCCGTTGGTAGTGCGTGAAGCTGCTGCTTTGCATACACCTTCTGTGATGATTAAGAATTCTACTGCAGCCGAAATCATCTCTGACTCTTCAAATGGTTTCCTGAGTGAGAATAATGTGAACTCTTATGCCGAACGGATTACTGAATTACTTCGGCAACCTCGTCTGATTGCCGAAGTAGGAGATGAGGCTTCAAGGACTATCGCCCGCTCTTGGGAGGATGTGGCGGAAGAAGTATATGATCGATATGAGAACTTAATGAAACGAAAAAGAAGATAGGTACGATGATGAAACAATTTAAAATTTCATATGTGATTATTCCTGTCGTTATTGGTCTTTCTGTTGTAGGCTGGTTGTTCTGGAAAGAATTTAATCCTCAACTATTTTCGGATATTCATTTTTCTTGGAGATTGTTGGGAGGTCTGCTACTTGCCTTTCTGTTTATGTTTGGGCGCGATGGCGGGCTGATAGCGCGGTTTCGTTATCTTTCTGAGGAAACTCTTTCTTGGCGAAAAGCTTTCAATGTCAATATGCTCTGTGAATTTACTTCCGCAGTAACGCCTTCGGCAGTGGGGGGAAGCAGCCTGATTGTACTTTTTTTGAATAGAGAAGGAATAAATGCCGGGCGAAGCTCTGCTTTGATGATTTCCTGCTTATTTCTGGATGAACTATTTCTGGTGATTGCTTGTCCGCTAGCATTGTTGTTTTTCCCTTTTTCGGAGCTGTTTGGAAATATCTCAGTTTTCTCGGAAAGTATTAAATTGTTGTTCTTTGTTGTTTATGGAGTCGTAACGATCTGGACTATTTTATTATATCTGGCATTATTTCATCGTCCCGAATGGGTAAAGCATCTATTGATTGGTATTTTTCGTTTGCCGTTTCTTCGCCGTTGGAAGAAAGCGATTGAGGAATTGACGGATAATCTGGTGGAAAGTTCTCATCAAATCAGTGGAAAATCTTTTTCTTTTTGGTTGAAAGCATTCGGACTGACTTGCTGTGCCTGGGTGTCGCGTTATCTGGTAGTGAATGCTTTATTGTTTGCTTTTACTACGGACGGTAGTCAATGGGTTGCTTTTGTCCGGCAACTTATTTTGTGGGTTGTAATGACCGTCAGCCCTACTCCGGGCGGAAGTGGGATCAGTGAATATATGTTTCAAGTGTATTATGCTGACTTTTTCACTGTTTCGGGAATGGCATTAGTCGTTGCTTTTGTCTGGCGAATCATTACTTATTATATGTACCTGATTATTGGAGTGTTTATTATTCCGGGATGGTTAAAGAAATTCAATTTTTAAGATTTTTGAAATATTCTTGAAAAATATTTGTAGCTTGTATGCGTTATCTTTGCAGTAGACAAAAATAAAAGGAGAAAGAAATATGAATAACAGTCTTTTAGAACAAAGAAGTCGCTTTGCTATGATTGGAGCATTAATGATGATCATCAGCCTGATGTTTTTATTCTATATGGGTAGTTCGATGGTCAGTGCAACAAAAAAGTATCTGGAACAGGTACAGGGAGTGGAGATTACTTGTCGTTAAAATGACAAGTGAAACTCTTCTCTTTTAGTCTCTATTGTATTATCCAGGTGGAGATATTGATTTGGTCAAAAAAAACTTAGTCCATTGTTTCAAATTTAATTCTTTCAAGTATTGTCGATGGAGAAGGATTTATTACTTTTGTTGGAAAATAAACTGATAACAATGGAAGAAAAACCTTGGAAAACCGTAAGTAGTGAGTATATATTTCGTCGCCCTTGGCTGACCGTGCGTCAGGAAGATATATTGCTTCCTAATGGAAATCATATTCCTGAATATTATATTTTAGAATACCCTGACTGGGTAAATACTATTGCCATAACCAAGGAAGGACAATTTGTGATGGTTCGTCAATATCGTCCAGGAGTGGGACGTTATTGTTATGAACTTTGTGCAGGAGTTTGTGAGAAAGAAGATACTTCTCCATTAGTCTCTGCTCAACGCGAATTGTGGGAAGAGACCGGATATGGTAAGGGGAAATGGCAAGAATATATGGTCATATCTGCTAATCCGAGTACCCATACGAATTTAACTCACTGTTTTCTTGCTACGGATGTAGAATTAGTCGATCATCAACATCTGGAAGCTACCGAGGATATAACTGTTCATTTGTTGTCATTGGAAGAAGTGAGAAGCCTTTTGGAGAATAATGAGATCATGCAGGCTTTGAATGTAGCTCCGCTTTGGAAGTATATGGCGAATTTATAATTTACTTTCATAACGCCTCTCATCGTTGAAAAAAGTAATTTTATCTGCAACTGCAACAAAGTGGTTGTTATCTTTCTGATATATAGATTTTTGTATGCGTTATAGTGTATGAACACTATATTACTATCTTTAATTATATATGAATTATAGTTTTGATGCGTCGGTAATCCAAGTCATTTTTAATAAACTGCTTTGAGCCAGATACTTGGCATTATTGGCATAGATAAACATGACGCTCCCGTCTTTGATCGTATTAATAATAGGCTTTGTCAAAGTCTGCGGAAGTGCAGGACATCCGAAACTTCTTCCCAAACGTCCGGAAGTAATCACAGAAGGATTAGCATAAGCAGCTCCGTGCACTACAATCGCACGTTCTTTTGCCTTATCATTGATACCTTTTTCGAGTCCGTTAAGAATAAGTGAATATCCGTTTTTCCCCTGATAAGTGTTTTCTGTCAGATAAAAGCCCAATGAACTTTTGTAAGAGCCGGTTTGATTAGAGAAAGAAGTCGCATAATTCTCTCCGCTATTTTTTCCATGCGAGACAACAGAACTATACAGGAGTTTTTTCTTTTCTATGTCAAAGACAAAAAGTCGTTTCTCTGTGGAAGGCTTGGAGAAGTCAATCAACGTCAGTATAGGTTTTTTCTTCTCGTGGATTTGATTGTAGCCTGCTACGGCCTGACGAAAAGCGATAAAATTGACCATACCTTCCAATCCCATCTCTTCGTAAAGCTGTTCACCTGCTGCTAATTCCGATACCGGAAGAGAAGAAAGTACAGTATTATCCTCGGTATCTCTGGTAGAGATAGTATTGAGTGGAATGAAAAGAAGTAAACAACTTAGTGCGATTTTCTGAAACATGATAGATATTCTATAAAAAACGATGTGGCAAATATAGAAAATTTTATTCCAATACAAAAATAATCGTCTCATTTACAGGCGCCCAATCGAAAATAAACTTGGAATGAGACGTCGCATTTCGTACACACATATGCGATCTCGGAGTAGTTCCCAACGACCAACTGTATTCTATTTGGGTGGTACGTGGTGCATTGACAGGTACTCCATGAATATAAGCCCCGTCGGTGAAACGGCTCGCATAAGGAGCATATCCTCCCGTTTCTACCGAACCGTCTTTCAAGAATATCATTTTGACTTTCTTTTCTTGTAATACAAACATTCCCAAAGGAGTTTCTTGTGCATAAGGTGGGCGATGAAGCCCTGTGGTAGCAGGATTCATACTACGAATCAGCCATTGTCCTTCTCCTGTACGTTCTAAAGTAGCAATATTCTGATTATGGCGGTCCACAAAAATAGCTTTGTTGAAAACGATGGTATCACCGATCACTTTGACATACTTTTTAGGAACCATCCATTCATCACCAGTGAATATAGGTTCTACTCTTACAAAACCATCTCCGTCTTCTAAGAAACGGGTCAGTTCTCCATCTTGTCCGTAACGTTCGGGTACAAGCGTATCTGTCAGGAGATAAAGTGGGATCGATTGATATCGTTCCACGCCAAGCGTATCTGCTATGCGCTTATATGCATTTCTTTTATAGTTTTTTACGAGAGGTGCTTCTCCGTTCCTATTCTTATAGTTTTGAATAATAGCCCATTGCGATGGTTGCAATTGTAGTGTTTCGAGCAAAGCAAGCCGCTCTTTAATTTTGTCCCACTGAAAGCTGCGGGTCGTATCCTTGTAAGGATATGTATCTTCCAATGTATATTTGTCATACAGTAATTCTTTGCCAATATGAATGTTTTCCGCAGTAATTTTCTTGATAACAGGTATTTCAATCGTGTCTTGTATCACAGAATCCATTGTTGGTATTTCGACAGTAGAAACCTCTCCTGTACGTGAGGTGCAGGAATAGAGTGTGCAAAAGGCAGTAAATATGCCGATTCCTATTTTTTTCATTATCATATACTTCATTTAAAAGCCCATTTACGAATATACGCTAATATAAGGAATAATCTCCTTCTTTTGTTTAAAAAGTAGGGAACAAATGCACATTTTGCGAATCAAACTGAATGGACGGTCATTTTGTCAGTTCATTTCTGCCAAACAAACATTATTTTACTTTGGCACGCTTTTCGCAATATGCTTAACGTTCTGCTCGAAAAAGCGGGCAACTATTACTATTAAATGTATAACAATATAAAATCAAAAAAAACTATGAACATTAAACCGTTAGCAGACAGAGTGCTTATCCTCCCTGCACCTGCAGAAGAAAAAACAATTGGTGGTATCATTATTCCTGATACGGCAAAAGAGAAACCTTTGAAGGGTGAAGTTGTGGCAGTAGGTCACGGAACAAAAGACGAAGAAATGGTATTGAAAGTAGGCGATACAGTTCTTTATGGCAAATATGCCGGAACAGAACTCGAAGTTGAAGGTGCAAAATACCTGATTATGCGTCAGAGCGATGTTGTCGCTGTTTTGGGTTAATTAAAATAGTAAACTATAAATCTTTAAATTGTAAATATCATTATGGCAAAAGAAATATTATTCAATATCGATGCCCGTGACCAATTGAAAAAAGGTGTCGATGCGTTGGCAAATGCAGTAAAAGTAACACTTGGCCCGAAAGGACGTAACGTTATTATCGAAAAGAAATTTGGTGCTCCGCACATTACAAAAGACGGTGTGACAGTAGCAAAAGAAATCGAATTGTCAGATGCTTACCAGAATACCGGTGCACAACTGGTTAAAGAAGTTGCTTCTAAGACTGGTGACGATGCAGGTGACGGTACTACTACTGCAACTGTTTTGGCTCAGGCTATCATAGCTGAAGGCTTGAAAAATGTAACTGCCGGTGCAAGCCCGATGGATATCAAACGTGGTATTGACAAGGCTGTTGCCAAAGTGGTAGAATCAATCGAAGGACAAGCTGAAACTGTAGGTGACAACTACGACAAGATTGAACAAGTTGCTGCTGTTTCTGCAAACAATGATCCGGTGATCGGTAAATTGATCGCTGACGCTATGCGTAAGGTTTCTAAAGACGGTGTGATCACTATCGAAGAAGCTAAAGGTACTGATACTACTATCGGTGTAGTAGAAGGTATGCAGTTCGACCGTGGTTATTTGTCTGCTTACTTCGTAACGAATACAGAGAAGATGGAATGTGAGATGGAGAAACCTTACATCCTGATCTATGATAAGAAGATCTCTAACCTGAAAGATTTCTTGCCTATTCTTGAACCGGCTGTACAGTCAGGACGTCCTTTATTGGTAATTGCAGAAGATGTAGACAGCGAAGCATTGACTACGTTGGTTGTAAACCGTCTGCGTTCTCAATTGAAGATCTGTGCTGTGAAAGCTCCGGGCTTCGGCGATCGTCGTAAAGAAATGTTGGAAGATATTGCTATCCTGACAGGTGGTGTAGTTATCAGCGAAGAAAAAGGTCTGAAACTGGAACAAGCTACTATCGAAATGTTGGGTACTGCTGATAAGATTACTGTTACTAAAGATTACACTACAGTTGTAAACGGTGCAGGTGACAAAACTGCAATCAAAGAACGTTGTGGTCAGATCAAATCTCAGATTGAAGCTACTAAATCAGATTACGACCGCGAGAAATTGCAGGAACGTCTGGCTAAATTGTCAGGTGGTGTAGCTGTACTTTATGTAGGTGCTGCTTCTGAAGTAGAAATGAAAGAAAAGAAAGACCGTGTAGATGACGCATTGCGTGCTACTCGTGCTGCTATCGAAGAAGGTATCGTTGCTGGTGGTGGTGTTGCTTATATCCGCGCTATCGACGCTTTGGAAGGTATGACGGGTGACAATGCTGATGAAACAACAGGTATTGATATCATCAAACGTGCTATTGAAGAACCACTTCGCCAGATTGTAGCTAACGCTGGTAAAGAAGGTGCAGTAGTTGTTCAGAAAGTACGCGAAGGTAAAGGTAACTTCGGTTACAATGCTCGTTTGGATATTTACGAAAACTTGCATGCAGCAGGTGTTGTAGATCCGGCTAAAGTAACTCGTGTTGCTTTGGAAAATGCAGCTTCTATCGCAGGTATGTTCCTGACAACTGAATGTGTGGTTGTAGAAAAGAAAGAAGACAAACCTGAAATGCCGATGGGTAATCCCGGAATGGGAGGCATGGGCGGAATGATGTAATATCGTTCTTCTTTAGAATAACATATAAAAAAGTTAGAACCGCTTTCCTTGTAAAAGGAGGCGGTTCTTTTTTTGCTTTAAATTCTTTCTGTCTTATTTAGCGTTTTGCTGACAAACTTTTTTTCGATTAAGTCCGTAGGCAAGTGTCTAACAGGTCATGGATAGAGGGATATTTAGTTATCCTTTCTTTGATTTACGGTATTCTCTTGGAGACATTCCCATTATTTTGCTAAATAAACGAGAAAAATAATAAGTATCTTCTATACCTATTTTATAGCATATTTGGTTAATCTTCATATCCGTTGTATCGAGTAACAGACAAGCTTGCTGTATTTTTAGTAAATTGAAATAAGTCAGCGGGCTGTGTCCCGTCTGTTTCTTGAATAACATAGAAAAGTGAGAAGGAGAATAACCTATTTGTTTGGCAATGTCTTCCAAACTTAAATGCTTTTCAATGTTTTCTTTCATATAATGAATGGTTATTTCTTCAATATTCTCGTTATCCTCCTGACTATTATTCGTTGCATTACGATATTGCTGTATATAACGCAATGTTCCTAAATAGAAATGGAACATGGAGAAAGCATACCGCAGGTTTTCGAGGTTATAACTATTCTTCAAAGTATTGAATATTTCCTCGAATAAATCGATTCGGGTATTGATACGCGAGTGCTGTAAAGGCTTGATGTCCATCGGACGGTTGGCTTCTTTGGCATAAAATGGCGCTAGCGTACCTTTAAAGTGAATCCAGTAAATAGTCCATGGACAAGATTTATCGGAAGCATAGGCATGGGGTACTCCTGCGGGAAGGATAAAGTACTGATTGGCAGAAATAGTATATTCTTGATTACCTACCCGGTACCATCCGGCCCCATCTATACAATAAATGAATACATATTGATTGATAGGTTCATTACGTTCACGAAAGTGATGTTTGGCTTTAGGGTAATAACCTATGTCGGTTATGTGCAGCATAGATACCAAAGGATCTTCTTCCATTAAGTCGATAATCATACGGGGAACAACTAGTGCCCTTTCTCCTGAAAATCCATCTTTTAGTTTTATCATAGCTTTTAATTTAAATGGTCGTGCTCCACAAATATATGACATCGGAATCTATTTATCAAGTGCTATCTGGGAAAATATGTGGAAAAATAAAATAGTCCATCTTTATAAGATGATCCTCTATTTTTTCTATTTTTGATTCGTATTATTTTTGTAGCGTTAATTAATCTAAGTTCTAGTGATATGAAGAATTATAATAAGAAGTTCGTTTATTTTATCTGTCTGGTCTCAGCAATGGGAGGACTGTTGTTCGGATATGATTGGGTAGTGATTGGAGGTGCAAAACCTTTCTATGAACTTTATTTTGATATTGCCGATATACCTACAATGCAAGGATTGGCTATGAGTGTAGCATTGTTGGGGTGTCTGATCGGTGCGATGCTAAGTGGTATGTTGGCCGACCGTTACGGACGAAAACCTCTTTTGATGGTTTCAGCTATTATATTTTTGGTTTCCGCGTATGCCACCGGAGTTTTTTCTGTATTTAGCTGGTTTTTGATTGCTCGTTTTTTGGGAGGTATAGGCATCGGTATTGCTTCAGGTCTTTCACCTATGTATATTGCAGAGGTGGCTCCGACTTCAATTCGCGGTAAATTAGTTTCATTGAATCAACTGACTATAGTATTAGGTATTCTTGGAGCACAAATAGCCAATTGGCTGATTGCCGATCCTATTCCGGCAGACTTTACCAGTGCGGACATTGCTGCATCCTGGAATGGACAAATGGGATGGCGATGGATGTTTTGGGGAGCAGCTTTTCCGGCAGCACTATTCTTATTACTTACTTGTTTCATTCCAGAAAGTCCCCGTTGGTTGGCCATGAAGGATAAGCAGAAAAAGGCTGAAAATATACTTTGTAAAATTGGAGGGAAAAGTTATGCGGAACAAGAACTTCGTTTGTTGCAAGAGACAACTGCTACAGGAAAAAATGGAGGTGGATTACGGTTGTTATTCAGTCGGCCGTATCGTAAGGTATTGATCTTTGGTATTGTCATAGCCGTATTTCAACAGTGGTGCGGTACAAATGTGATCTTTAATTATGCTCAGGAAATATTCCAGTCCGCAGGATACTCACTGGGTGATGTACTTTTCAATATTGTGATAACGGGGGTGGCGAATGTAATCTTTACCTTTGTAGCTATCTATACAGTGGAACGCTTAGGACGTCGTGTACTCATGCTTATCGGAGCCGGAGGGTTAGCTGGCATTTATTTGATTTTAGGTACATGTTATTTCTTTCAAGTCAGCGGTTTTTTCATGATAGTGCTGGTAGTAATGGCAATAGCATGTTATGCTATGTCTTTAGGACCTATCACCTGGGTACTACTTGCTGAAATATTTCCCAATCGTATACGTGCTGTAGCTATGGCAACCTGTACATTTGCATTATGGGTAGCTAGTTTCATTTTGACATATACATTTCCTTTACTAAATAGTTTCTTGGGAAGTAGCGGTACGTTCTGGATCTATGGCTTAATTTGTATAGCCGGTTTTTGGTTTCTTCGCAGGCTTCCTGAAACAAAAGGAAAATCGCTGGAGGCATTGGAAAAAGAATTAATAAAATAAAGCTTTGCATATCACGGGCTGATTAAATAAGGTTGATATAAGTTTGGTAAATAGATAAGGCAGGGAAAAGCTACTTTTCCTTGTCACGGGTACTCTTTGTCTGTTTATTTCCCAAACGATTAGTAAAATAAAGAACATGAAAGTCTGGAATAAGGCTTTTCAGAATCGCGTTAATAAATAGTAATAATTGATAGTATGGTAAGAGCATGGAAAGAAAAAAAGGTAATTCCTACCTATGAGATCGGGAGACCGGAAAAGAATCCGATTTTCTTAGAGAAGCGCGTTTATCAAGGTAGTAGCGGGGTGGTTTATCCCTATCCTGTCATTGAATCGATCTCCGATGAGAAGGTTGATAAAGAGTATGACGCGTATTTTCTGGAGAACGAATATATTAAAGTGATGATACTGCCTGAGTTGGGTGGTCGTATACAGATGGCATACGATAAAATCAAGCAACGTCATTTTATTTATTATAATCATGTGATCAAACCGGCTTTGGTGGGATTGACCGGTCCGTGGATTTCAGGAGGTATAGAGTTTAATTGGCCCCAACATCATCGTCCCAGCACCTTTATGCCGGTAGATGTAGCTATTGAAGAGAATGAAGATGGCAGTGTTACGATATGGGTAAGTGAAATGGAACGTATGTTCCATCAGAAAGGGATGGCAGGTTTCACACTTCGTCCCGGACATGCTTATCTTGAGATTAAAGGAGTCCTTTATAATCGTACAGAGATACCACAGACATTCTTGTGGTGGGCAAATCCGGCGGTAGCAGTAAATGACTATTATCAAAGTGTATTTCCCCCCGATATTAACGCTGTATTTGATCATGGTAAACGTGCAGTGTCAAGTTTTCCGGTTGCTACGGGGACTTATTATAAAATGGATTATTCGGCAGGTGTAGATATTTCAAATTATAAGAATATTAAAGTCCCTACTTCTTATATGGCCGTTAATTCCCGCTTCAACTTTGTGGGCGGTTATGAAAATGATACCCGTGCAGGTATGCTGCACGTAGCCAACCATCACATTTCTCGGGGTAAAAAGCAATGGACATGGGGAAATGGTGATTTCGGCCGGGCATGGGATCGCAACCTGACTGATGAGGACGGACCATACATTGAGCTTATGGCAGGTGTATATACTGAGAACCAACCGGATTTTACATGGCTGCAACCTTATGAAGAAAAGAGTTTTGTCCAGTACTTTTTGCCATACCGGGAGTTAGGAATTGTAAAAAATGTAAGTAAAGACTTACTGATGAATATTGATCCGGTAGATGAACATCAAGTGAGATTTAAAATATTTGCTACTTCCAACCAGACTGTGACAGTGGTTTTGAAAGGGAAAGACGGTAACGTTTATTTCAATAAAGAGGTTACTATTACTCCGGAAAATCTGCTGGATGAAACAGTAAGTACAGGGGGAGAAGATTTTAGTGAATTGACTCTTGGAATCTTTGGAGATGGAACAGAATTGCTATCATGGCATGCGGAACTGGATGAAGTGAAACCTATTCCCGACGCGGCAGAAGCTGCATTGTTACCGGAAGAAATAAAAACAACGGAGCAACTTTATCTGACAGGTTTGCATTTGGAGCAGTATAGGCACGCTACTTATAATCCGGTGGATTACTATGAAGAAGCTCTACGCCGTGATCCGATCGATGTTCGCAACAACAATGCACTTGGTTTGTGGTATATTCGCAAAGGATGTTTTGATAAAGCCGAACCGTATTTGCGGACAGCTGTAAAAACTTTACAGAAACGTAATCCGAATCCTTACGATGGAGAACCGATTTATAATCTGGGACTTGCATTGAAGTATCAGGGGAAAATCAGTGAGGCTTATGATTGGTTTTACAAGTCATGTTGGAATGCGGCTTGGCAAGACGCCGGTTATTTTGCATGTGCCCAGATTTCTGTAATGCAGGGACGTTTGGAAGACGCTTTGGATGAAATAAATCATTCGTTGATTCGTAATTGGCATAACCATAAAGCCCGCGCTTTGAAAATAGTAATTCTCCGTCGGATGGGTAGGAGAGAAGAAGCCATGCAATGGATTAAAGACTCATTATCGATTGATAAATTCAATTTTGGTTGTTATTATGAGAAGTATTTGATTACCAATGCTTCTGAAGACTTGGCTGTTTTGAAAGGAATGCTACGCAAGGAGGCTCACAACTATGATGAAATAGCACTTGATTACTGTGGAGCCGGTTGCTGGACGGAAGCGGTTTTTTTATGGAAAGTAGCGATCGATGAGGCTGCTATCACTCCGATGACTTATTATTATGTAGGATGGAGTCTGTTGCAAGGAGAATTTGATGGGGTACAGCAAGCATTTGCAGATGCAGCCAACATATGTCCGGACTATTGTTTCCCTAACCGTCTGGAAGCAATTCTTGCCTTGCGATGTGCTATGAAAGAGAATTCATGTGATGCAAAAGCTTCTCACTATTTGGGTAATTTATATTATGACAAAAGGCAATATAATCTGGCCATTGAAGCATGGGAAACTTCCATCAAATTGGATGATAAGTTTCCGACCGTATGGCGTAATTTAGCTTTAGCCTATTTCAATAAAAGAGATGAGAAGGCAAAAGCAATGGAATACATGGAGCGTGCTTTTCAACTCAATCCGACGGATGCACGTATTCTAATGGAACTTGATCAGCTTTATAAACGTATGTGTCGTTCACATGCAGACCGCTTGGCTTTTTTGCAGCAGTATCCTGAATTAATTATGCAACGTGACGATTTGGTATTGGAAAAGATAACTTTGTTGAATCAGATCGGTGAATATGAAAAAGCTAAAGAACTTCTCGACGCTCATATTTTTCATCCTTGGGAAGGTGGTGAAGGGAAAGTTTCTGCCCAATATCAGTTTGCCCGTTTAGAGTTGGCGAAAGAGGCGTTGGCAACAAGTAAGATTGATGATGCGGTTACGTTGTTGAAAGAGTGCTTGGAATATCCGCATCATTTGGGGGAAGGTAAGCTGCATGGTGCACAAGAAAATGATTTTTACTACTTTTTAGGATGTGCTTATGAGGTGCTCGGTCAAGAAGAAATAGCGATAACTTGTTGGAAACAAGCTGTCATAGGTCCCACCGAACCTGCAGCAGCCTTATATTATAATGATGCCAAATCGGATAAGATCTTCTATCAGGGATTAGCCCTGTTAAAATTAGGTCGTATAGATGAAGCTAACGGGCGTTTTCATAAATTAGTCTCATACGGAGAAAAACATCTGTTCGATAAGATAAAAGTAGATTATTTTGCCGTATCCTTACCCGATCTGTTAATTTGGGAAGATGATTTGAGTGTGCGTAATGTGATTCACTGCAAATACATGATGGCATTAGGATATTGGGGACTACGGCAAAAAGAAAAAGCCATCAGGTTACTGCATGAGATAGAGAAAACGGATATTAACCATCTGGGAATTCTATCCTTAACTCATCTGATAAGTAAATGTTAGTGTAAATATAAAAAGAATGCTTATGTTCTATAATGTAAATATGGTTCCTCCGTGAAAGAGAGCCAATAGAAAATATTGTATGCTTATGTATGGTCTTTTGTTTATTAGTTTGAGAACTAAAAAACAAAAACTGAAAAATTGAATTCGTAAAATAAGCTATTTATAACTATCTAATTCAGAATGAAAACATGAGAAAGAAATATATATTGAAAAATACGGGTTGGTTAAAGTGTCCTTTGTTTTGCTTATTATTGGCATGCCCTATTTCTGTAAAGGCAGTTGATAGCATAGCTATCGCAGTACACATGGAAAATGCAGAAGTACTTGAAAATATGCAACAGAAAGTACAGACACGAACTGTATTCGGTACGATTGTAGATAATACTGACAATGTTCCTATCATTGGAGCAACTATCAAAATTAAAGGAACAAACGTTGGAGTTATTAGCGATTCAGAAGGACATTTTGAGATTCAGGTTTCTAAAGGGAAAAATACAATACTTGAAATTAGTTATGTGGGGTATAAGACACAAACTGTTTTGATTTCCGATCAGGGAGAGATTAAGATTAAAATGGAATCAGATAATGAAATGTTGGACGAGGTGGTAGTTGTTGGTGCTGGTATACAGAAAAAGGTTTCTGTTACGGGAGCTATTACGACTATCAAGGGTTCTGATTTACGAACTCCTACCTCCTCATTAACAAATAATTTGGCTGGAAAACTGGCAGGTATTATTGCTTATACTAATGGTGGGGAAGCCGGATCTTTTGCCGGATTTTATATTCGTGGTATTGGCAGTTTTGCAGGACGTACCACACCGCTGATTTTGTTGGATGGAATAGAAATATCTGCAGGAGATTTAGACCGTGTTCCTTCTGAAAATATAGAGAGCTTTTCTTTGCTGAAGGATGCTTCTGCTACGGCTATATATGGTGCGCGAGGAGCGAATGGAGTGCTTTTGGTGACAACAAAGAGTGGTGAGTTGAATCAAAAAGCAAAAATCAATGTCAATTTTGAGGCTTCTGTACAACAGCCTATGCAGTTTGTAGAATATGTGGACGGTGCACGTTGGATGGAAGTATATAATGAGGCATCTATAGCTCGTGATGGTGGTGCTGTATATTCTCAAGAAGATATTGACTTGACTCGTAGCCATAAATACCCGTATCGTTATCCGAATATGGATTGGCAGGAAATGATGTTCAAGGATTATACATGGAACGAGCGTGCCAATATCAATATATCTGGTGGTGGTGCTCGAATGACGTATTATATGAGTTTGCAGGTAAATCATGATACTGGTATGCTGGATATCCCGAAAACATATTCTTATGATAATAATATAAATCATTGGACTTACATTTTTCAGAATAATATAGCTTATAATTTGACTCCAACTACTAAGATTGGTTTAAAGATGAATGCTCAGATTTATAATTGGAAAGGTCCGTCTTATGGAGTCAACGATTTGTTTAGTGCTGCACGTGATACTAATCCTACGGCTTTCCCTGCCACTTTCCCTGCTCGTGAAGGTGATGAACATATTCGGTTTGGTAATAATTGGATTGTATCTAATAATGATTTATATACTAATCCATATGCTAAAATGCTCAGTGGTTTTAAAGAAGATAATACTAATTCGATATATAATATATTGAGTATAGAGCAAGATTTTAGCTTTATTACAGAGGGATTAAAAGCGACAACTCTTGTCAACTTCAATAATTGGTCTATAACAGACTATACTCGTTCTATTGACCCGTATTATTATCGGATGGTGAAAGATACATGGCATGTTGATTCTCCGGATGTATATGATTTAGAACGAGTAGGTACCTCAGGTACTGACTATATTAATGAGCATGATAATGGATATCGGTCAGGTCAGGTATTTTATTTAGATGCTCGTTTGGATTACAATAGAACATTCGGCAATCATAATGTAACGGGTATGCTGATGTATATGCAACGTGAAAGTAGAAGTGGGGTTCGTCCCAATCGATTACAAGGCTTCTCAGGGCGTTTTACTTATGATTATGGACATAAATATTTGGCTGAGTTTAACTTTGGCTATAATGGAACAGAACGCTTAAAAAAAGGAGAACGGTTTGAATTTTTCCCTGCAATGTCTGTGGGATGGGTTCCCAATGGCGAGGATTTTTGGGAACCGTTGCAGGACTATGTCAGTTTTTTGAAGATACGCTCTTCTTATGGTGTTGTTGGTAATGATGGAATGGATGAAGGTGCGGGGCATTTCTTGTATGTGGATAATGTTAATTTGAATGGAGGAGGTTTTCACACTGGATATGACGGTGGATATTATTATGTAGGACCTAATTTTAGTACGTATGCGGTAGAAAATGCTTGTTGGGAACGTGTGAATAAATTGAATATCGGTGTAGATATGGAACTTTTTAATCAATTGAACCTGACTTTTGATTGGTTTTATGATCATCGTCATAAAATATTCATGAGACGTGGATCTTGGCCCATATTGATGGGATATGGTGGTGCAACTCCATGGAGTAATGTGGGAGAAGTGGATAATCATGGAGTGGAACTGACCGCAAACTGGAGGAAAAAGATTGCAAAAGATCTATCGATGGAGTTTCGGGGTACTTTTACTTATAATAAAAATAGGTATGTCTACTTTGACGAACCTAAATATGAAACGGTATGGACAAGAAAAGACGGATTGCCACTCAGTTATATTTGGGGATATGTTTCAGAAGGCTATTTTACTAGTGAGGACGAAATTAAACATTGGCCGGATCAGACGGGATTAGGTAGTCAGCCAAAACCAGGTGATATAAAATATACGGATCTTAATGGGGATGGAATAATCAATGGTTCTGATGCTATAACGATTTCTCCTTATGGTTCTATGCCTCGTATTCAATATGGCTTTGGGGTGAATCTTGCTTATAAGAAGTTTGACTTTGGAGTCTTTTTCAATGGGTCAGCTCAACGGAAAATCATGATTAATGAAGCTATGACCGCATTTGGATGGCGTAACAACAACGTTATGAAATGTATTGCGGATGACCATTGGTCGATAGATAATCCGAATGCGAACGCTCAGTTCCCAAGATTGGGATTAAGGCATACAGATATTGATAATAATACTCAACCAAGTACTCATTGGCTACGCAATGGTAATTTTATTCGGTTTAAAACTTTAGAGCTTGGATATACATTACCACATTGTCGTATTTTCTTTAGTGCTGATAATTTGGCTGTATGGAGTCCTTTTAAACTATGGGATCCGGAACTAGGATGGAATTCTTATCCATTACAACGAACATTTAATATGGGTGTACAAGTTAATATTTAATTAATATAAAAGTTCTGAATTATGAAATATACTTTTCAAAAAGTTATAATGATGGTCTCTTTTTTATCAGGCTTGTGTGTGGCATGTGATTATTTGGACGTGGTACCTCCTGAGCAGCCTACTGCAACTGATACAATGAAAGATAGAGGGGATGCGATAGGCTTCATTAACTCTTGTTATATAGCTGTAGAGTCAACAAGTCCTATGGGGTATTTAACTTATGAATGGGCAAATGATGAGTCTGTTATATCAAAATTCTGGCAAGATAAATGTCAAAAAGCTGCATGGAATCTTTATTCAGAAACGGATGCGGCAGGTTATTGGGGAGATTGTTACAATTATTTAGGGCAATGTCATATGTTTTTAAAGTTGTTAAATCAATCAAATCCTACAGGAGCAACTGAAGAGGATAAGACTCGTTGGAGAGCGGAAATTGAATTTTTAAAAGCATACTATCATTTTCGTTTATTGGAGATGTACGGACCTATTCCCATTATGGATGACCGTATGCCACAATCTACATTACCTGGAGAGTTTCCTGGACGTTCTCATTTTGACTATGTAGTAGATTATATCTGTAATCAGAAGTTGAGTGACGAAACAATCAATGTTCTTCCTGATGTGGGTAAGGCAGACGATTGGGGACGTGCCACCAAGTCTGCTGCATTGGCGCTGAAAGGGCGTTTGTTATTATATGCCGCTTCTCCTTTGTGGAATGGTAAATTCCCTTATCCGGATTGGAAAAATATGAATTATGAGACTCCTGGATATGGTTATGAATTGGTAAGCCATCAAGAAGATAAGAGTAAGTGGGATCGTGCTTTGCAGGCTAATTTAAGGGCTTTGGAAGTGGCGGAAAGTACAGGAGAGCGGAAGTTGGTAGATATGGATAACTTACCGAGCAATATACGTGATGTGCCTATTCCTTATATTGCAGGGGTGGATACTTCTACTGTAGAAGGAAAGGAGTTTGCTAAACGGGTGTTAATGCTTCGTTCTGTTACTTCTTCAAATGAGGATGATGGTAATAAGGAAATGATCTGGGGGGTGATTCCTCAAGGAGATAATAGCAGATGGACTTTTGCTCAATGTCCCCCTCGTATAATTTGTTATAATGAGGCTGATAACAGTTGGGCAGATGGTTGGGGAGCTATTAATCCTACTCTTTATTCTATAGAGCATTTTTATACGAAAGATGGATTACTTCCTGATAATGACTTGAGTTTTCCGCAAGTAGACGCTCGTTTCGAGAAAGCGGGGATTTTATTGACAGGACATGAGAACGTGATTAAACTGAATGTAAATAGGGAGCCTCGTTTTTATGCGACATTCTCGTTTGATGGAGATGATTATTCTCCTCTTATGAGGGATGGTAAACCTTTGACTATTAATATGATGAGTAGTAAAGCTCAAGGTTATGGATGGGATCAAAATGGGCATAATTATATTGAAGGGGGTTATCTTACTAAAAAATATATATCTCCAAAAGTGCAATATTCTGCAGTAACAGGTCAAGGTAATAATGAAAATTGGGCAAAACCATTATTTCGTTTGGCTGAATTATATTTGAATGTGGCAGAATGTTATGCAGCAAAAGGTGAGGTAGGTAATGCTTTAAAGTATTTAAATCGGATTCGTGAGCGTGCTGGAGTAAAGAAATTATCTGAGCAGGATGTTGCAGCTTCCAGAATGACAATTACTGACTGGGTACGTAGTGAGCGTTTTATTGAGCTTTGGGGTGAAGGACACCGTTACTATGATGTACGTCGTTGGCTGCTGGCTCCTCAGCAACTAAAGGCTGGTGCACGTGAAGGATTGAATTTGTTGGGAGCAGGAAAGGATCCTTCGTTTGAGGAATTTAATAAACGGACAGTTATCAATCAACCGTTCCAATGGGATAATCGCATGTATTTATGGCCTATTGCATGGACAGAGGTTGCCAATGATCCTCAATTGCTTCAGTCTCCAGGATATTAACCCATTTAATAAAAAGAGTTATGAAAAAAATACTATATTTATTTCTTTGCATAATAGAAGGTCTTATTTTTACATCCTGTAATAGGGATGAATACGATATTGACAAACAAATACCGGAAATGTACAATAAGATCCTTTATATGCAAACAACAGGTAAAGAGGAACTTGTATTATATAATACAGGTGAAAAGAATCGGTTTGATTATGCGGTAGTCAAGAGTGGAAGTAATCCGGATTTGTCGGCTACAGCGGAGGTAAAGGTTTTGTCGCAAGAAGAATTAACCCGGCTATATGGCGAACTGGAAGGTGTTAACTATAAACTGCTGACAGAGAATGTATATTCTTTAGAAAATACTCACATGGAGTTTTCTTCGGAAGACCGTTATAAAACCGTGACAGTTGCTGTTGATCCTGAAATGTTAAAGGAGGAAATGGAGACAGATCCTACTGCGGTTTGGACTTTGCCTTTATATGTTGTCAGTGAAGAGGATTCGGTAAATGCGGATAGAAATAGTGTATTTCTACAGTTTAAAGAAATAGTTACTCCAACGATACAATTCTCTAATACCAATATAAGCGTGCTGGAAAGGCAATATGGGGCAGTAGAAACCTTTGTGCAAAAAATCCCGTTTCAGCTTGATGTAGAGAATACATCGTGGGACATAACTTGTAATTTCACAATAGATGCTGGGTATGTAAATACATATAATGAGGAACATGAAACTTCATTTAGAATGTTAGATAGTAATAGTTACGTACTGTCAGAACAGATGTCTTTGCCGAAGGGAACAACAGAAACGTTATTAGAAGTTACTATTGATGAAGCCAATTTACAACCTGGTGATTATATGTTGCCTATCCGTTTAAAGGAGACCTCGATGTTTGCTCCTGCGGAAGGTAAAGATTTGTATGTATTAGCTTTTCGTATTGTAGGTAAGCAACTGGATAGGAAAGGATGGACTGTTATACCGAGCTCAGAGACTGTAGAAGGAAGTGGAAACGGAGCGGCTACCAATGTCTTTGACGGTAACATTAATACCTATTGGCATTCTAAATGGGACGGAGGATTTGCTCCATTACCGCATGTGTTGACTGTTGATACTAAAGCGACACACACATTTACTCAGGTTATGTTACAACGTAGATTAGGTATTATAAATGCTCATCGTGGTAATTTTTATGTGAGCAATAATGGAGACTCTTGGGTTAATGTCGGAACATTTACCATTGCGGATACTGATGCTGTACAGATGTTTAGCATTACTCCGACTGAAGGGAAATATGTAAAGATTGAAATTACTGAAAGTCTTAATGCAAACGATTGTGTCGCCTTCTCAGAGATAAATATATATGGTATAGAACAAAAGTAATAATGAGATTATTAAGATAAATGTAGTATGCTAAATTAATAAAAACAGACAAATGAAGAATAATTTATTAAAAATTGGTTTATTTACACTGGCTTTGTGTGGAATATATGCTTGTCAGACGAATACGGATAGAGATTGTTCGTTAGCAGGTGAGTGGAGATTTGCTTTAGACAGGAACGATGTAGGAGAAACCGAGCGTTGGGCCGAAAGGACTTTTGAAGAATGGGTAAATTTACCCGGTTCATTACAAGCACAGGGAAAGGGGGATGACGTTAGTGTCAATACGCAATGGACGGGAGATGTGAATAATAAATCATGGTATACGGAAGATAGATACGCTAAGTTTCGTGAGCCGGGAAATATTAAAATACCTTTTTGGCTGACTCCTGACAAGCATTATGTGGGCGTAGCGTGGTATCAGAAAGATATTGAGATACCAGAGTCATGGCAAGGCAAGCGGATTCAGTTTGACTTTGAGCGTACTCACTGGGAGACTACTTTTTACATAGACGGACAACGGGTCGGATGCCGGGACGCCTTGCACACTCCTCATCAGTATGTGATCGCTTCCTTAGCTCCGGGAAAGCACGTGCTGACGCTGAGGGTCGATAACCGCGTGAATGTGGATGTCGGCAGGAACGCTCACAGTGTATCCGACCACACTCAATCCAATTGGAATGGAGTGATCGGAAAGATGAATATGCGCGCTCTTCCCTCATTGGCTATTGAGGATATCCAGATCTATCCCGACCTTAAGGACAGGAAAGCTGTCGTAAAGGTATATTTGGACGGAAAGCCGGAGAATGTGGACTTATCGTTGAAGGTATCTTTGAAGGGAAGCACTGTCTTAAAGAAGAAGATAGAGGTGACGCCCGATGGTGGAGATTGTATAGAAACCACTCTTGTATGGAATGATGAAGTGGAGCCGTGGTCTGAGTTTACTCCTAATGTGTATCAATTGCAGGCTGTGTTGGATTCTCATGACGGTAATAGTGTGAAAACTGTGGATTTTGGATTCCGTGATTTTAAAACGGATGGTAGTCATTTCACCATTAATGGTCGCCCCGCCTTTCTTCGCGGTACATTGGAATGCTGCATTTTCCCGAATACGGGTTATCCGGCTATGGATAATGAGTATTGGGCTAAAATCTACACTACTTGTCAAAAGTATGGGTTGAATCATGTTCGCTTTCATTCTTGGTGCCCTCCGGAAGCGGCTTTCCATGTGGCGGATAGCCTTGGAATGTATTTGCAGGTAGAATGCGGTGGCTGGGCGTTGATAGGAGACGGACTTAAGCAGGATGTATGGCTTAAGAGAGAGAGCGATCGTATATTGAAAGAATATGGCAATCATCCTTCTTTCTGCATGCTAGCTTATGGCAATGAGCCGGGAGGTGGCAATCAGTCGCATTATTTGCATGCCCTTATCGATCATTGGAAGCAAAAAGACGACAGAAGGTTGTATACTGGTGCTGCGGGGTGGCCCTATATCTCAAATGCTGATTATTTCAATACACCTAATCCGCGTGTGGGTGGATTTCCGAATAATATAATTAACACTTCCGTGCCGCGTACAGACTATGACCATCAAGGGATTGGTAAAGAGATGCCGACGGTCAGTCATGAGATAGGTCAATACTGTGTTTATCCCGATTTTAAGGAAATAGATCAATACAAAGGTGTCTTAAAAGCGAAGAACTTTGAAATTTTTAAGGAGACGTTGAAAGAAGCTGGAATGGAAGATATGGGAGAGAAATTCTTATATGCTTCCGGACGTTTGCAGACATTATGCTATAAGGCGGAAATAGAGATGGCATTAAGGACAGAAGAGTTAGGAGGTTTTCAGTTATTGGACCTGCATGATTTTCCGGGACAAGGAACGGCTTTGGTAGGTGTCTTGAATGCTTTTTGGGAAAACAAGGGATATGTGGATGAAAAGGAATATAGTCAGTTCTGTAACCAGATTGTACCTTTAGTTAGAATGCCAAAGCAGATTTTGACGAATGATGAGCACTTTAAGGCAAGCGTTGAGTTTGCTCAATATGCAGAGAAACCATTACGTGGAGTTACTGTAGAATGGAAATTGGTGAAGAAGTCAGGTGAAGCTTTCAAGTCGGGTTCTTTCCAATGTGACCTTCCAATCGGAAGCGGAATAAGGGTAGGGGACATCGACTGTGCTTTGAGTGATATAACCGTGCCTACGCAGTTGACACTAGAAGTTGGTGTTAAAGATACGGAAATTGCAAACAATTGGCATATATGGGTATATCCGGCAGAAAAGAAAGTGGTTGAAAAGATGCCATATATTACTTCAAATCTGAATATGGCAATTTCCAAGTTGGCTCAGGGAGAAAATGTACTGTTGCTTTCGCATGGGAAAGTAGCTCAGGAAAAAGGGGGAAATACGGTAGTTGCGTTTACACCGATTTTCTGGAATTTGGCATGGAGCGGACATCAGCCTCCCCACACTTTAGGTTTCTTGTGCGATCCCAAACACGACGCCTTTGCTTCTTTCCCCAACGACGGGTACTCCGATTTCCAGTGGAAAGACCTTGCCGTGAATTGCAATGCGATGGTAATGGACGATTTCCCACATGATTTCCGCCCGTTGGTATATATCATCGACGACTGGTTTGAAAATCGAAAATTGGGAATGCTTTTTGAAGGGAAGGTCGGTAAAGGCAAGCTGATGGTTTGTAGTGTTGATTTAGAGACGGATTTGGATACCCGATTATCTGTAGCGCAGTTCAGACAAAGTTTGTTGGAATATATGGCTTCAGACAAATTCAAACCTCAGCAGGAAATAGATTTGCAGTTATTACAGCCTATGTTCCTAACAGAGAAATAAGCAATTATTGCTTACATATTGAAGAAGTGTAAATTTAGTTTTCGGAACTTTTAAAAAGGCCAGAAACTGTCTTTCTAAGATAGTGACGGTATCCTATGAAGAAGGTGACGGTATATGGTTAGGATGGTGACGCCATCCTGACCATATACCGTCACTCTTTTATAATGACATTATAGCTATCTGTGAATGGATATCGGTTGTTTTCTTTTGATGGATAACTATTTATTAGACTTCGGTTGAATCAATTGAAATTTCTCATCATACAATCCGATCAGCAGGCTTTGTCCTTTTCTATCCACTTTTAATCCTCCGTAAACGGCGTTTTCATAGACATCGGCTTGCCCTTCCTCAAAAAAGAAAGATTCTGCCCCAAAGAATAACCGGGAATCAATTACTTTATATTTGATAGCCAGCTCATTTTTTGATATAGGCTCCAGATTTTCTTGCAGGCGAATGACTTGTCCCACTTGGTTACTGTCTGTTTTCAGAATAGCGTATCCATGTGCAGGTGTATTTTCCTGTATCAGTTCTGATCTTGCTTCCTCGTAGCTGAGGCGCATATAATCTCCTTGCATCAGAGAACGGGGATCAACCGGAGCTAATTGCAATAACAACAGTTGCCCGTTTTCCAATATCTTTTCCTTTTGATAAACAGACCAATTGAAGTATCCTAATAGAAGGATAAGGTTTACGATAATCAGTATCCGGCTATATCTTTTCATGTTTCGTTCTTTTTTGAGTGAAGTAATGCCATGCAATTAGTAAAGCAATTCCTGTGAAGAAGAGGGTGATGGACTTTACAAGCAGACTTTGGCTTAAATCATAATAGTATTTGGAGATGGCATAGATGAATAATAGAAGTGAGGTAGCACACTCCGCCCGGTAACCATAGTGAAAACAGATCAGGATAAGAAACAGACTACCTGATAAGTATGGGGCAAATAGGGTGGGTAGACAGATAATGAGACAAATAGCATAAACTCCTACCTGTTTGGTTGTAGACTGCACTTCCATTACTTTCATGATTTGTCGGGTAATGATAAAGATTCCTATCCAAATGGCAATGGATGATATCCAGAAAAAGTCGGTATCAATGATCCAGGAACGGATGGATAATACTGCTAATAAAACAATACAGCAAACAAATAGTCCGGCATGGAACGGTCTATATTTGGCAATATGCTTCTTAAAAAAGAGAGAGACCCTCGTTTCGTATACATTTGTCAGAAGGAAAGTTCCTAAAATGAGGATCACACCGACTTCCAACAGTTTCCATGAAGAAGATAAATGAATGACTTCTCCGATGAGAGATATGACAAACAAGATAACTGAGAGGAAAGGGAGAATGAATCCTTTCGATAATAGGAAAGTGAGAATACTGATTCCGGCAAGTACTATGAAAAGGATATCCAAGTCCCGGCTGAGTCCATAAGCTATTAGCATACCTCCGGCTATGTACAAGGTAATATTCATAGCATCCAGAAAGGAAGCTATGGAAAAGCGGTTGATGGTAAGCGTACTAATAATTAATATAATTCCTATTATTAATGCTGCGTCCTGCGATTTAATCAAAGAACTAACTGCAAGGAATCCCAGGAAAAGAATGGCTGTCAGGATTCCTCCGATGATTGATAAGACTTGTATTGTCAGGCTATTCTTCTGTACCATACCATTTCTTTTTTAAGTTCAGTATTGCATATATAAGTAAAGTAGTTCCGGTAATCATAATGAGTCCTCCACCCAAAAACAGTTCTGTATCTCCTAATTGACTGCGGAATAGATATAGGAATAATAAAATCATCAGGATTGCGAAAGGAATGATTGAAAGATAGAATAAATTTCTTTGTTTCCAGCCAAACCATAGTCCGATGGGAAATAAAAGGATAACACTGGCCAAAGGGAGTAAAATCAAATTCTCTTTTTCGACAATTGCTGCGATTATCAGGTAACTGGCATGAATAATAGTAGCTACAGACAATATTTTGATAAACCAGTGATTCTGTTCTGCTAATTTCCTTTTTACATTCATACGTTCCGCCAGAATCGTTGCCAAAGCACAAATCCATGTTACGGCATTAGTCAATAATGCTACTTTTTCGATTTCTCCGGGAATGATTTGTAAGGTGTAGAGCCATAATGTGATACAGAGTAATCCCAAAAATGTCAGCCAGAGTGGTGCAAAACGAATGGCAATTGCCCAAAGAAAAGTGAAAAGTGTCCAGCCTAAGAACAGGTCATAGGCGTCGGCACCTGTTTGATAAATTTGCCCGAATACAGCAAAAAGAGTACCTGTCAGAAAGGTAGCTCCGGTGAGTAGAATCTGTTTAGTGAGTAGATTCCAACGGGTAAAAATTGTTAGTAAGACTGTGGTTGCTAATAATACTTCTACCATTCCTAATTTGACAAACTTCGGTAGTGCATCCCAGTTGTAGGCAAAGAAAAAGATAATTCCTGCAACGGTGAAACCAATGCCGGCTGTTAATAAGAAGATGGAAAGAAACTGATTCCATTGTTTTTTATTTGCGTACATTGGTTGGCGGAAGGAAGATGAATAGTCGGGCTTTTCCATATGCTTTTTTTTGATGATTTACAAACATAAGAAAATAAAATGATTTCTACCTAGGGAAGTATATAAAAAGGTATAGTCTGCTTTATCTTGAGTGAATCAATAGACAAACTATACCTTAATTAAACAAGTGATAAATCGCTAATTAGAAGTAATTTATTTCTCCTTTAAAATACTTCTCTGATATGTTTATAATTCGAATTGATCGTATCGATTACTTCTTGTGTCCGTCCGTTAATCAATAACTTATACATTGATTGTGCAAAACCGACCATTTGCCCTAATTCAATTTTAGGAGGCATGGCAAGTGCATTCGGATCTGTCATGATATTAATCAGTACCGGACCGTCAATTTCGAAAGCGTTATATAATGTAGTCAATACTTCTTCGGGATCGCTTACATTGAATCCTGTCATTCCCATCGCTCCGGCAACTTGTGCAAAGTCGGGATTCAGCATATCTGTTTGCCAGTCCGGCAGACCGTCTACTTCCATTTCCAGCTTGACCATCCCCAAAGAACGGTTATTGAATACAATGATTTTGATAGGTAGTTTATATTGAACAACAGTTTGTAAGTCTCCTAATGTCATCGATAATCCACCGTCTCCACATAATGCCAGTACCTGCCGTTCGGGACAAGCTAAAGCTGCTCCGATAGCTTGTGGCAGAGCATTTGCCATAGAACCGTGATTGAACGAGCCCAGCATATGTCGTTTACCTGTTGCTTGCAAGTAACGTGCCCCCCATACACAAGTCATTCCTGTGTCCACAGTAAATATAGCATCATCTGAAGCCAGTTTGTCAATCTCTGACATCACATATTCAGGATGAATCTTACTGATTTCTCCTTTATCTTCTGCATAGGTAGCCAAATCTTTTTTAACTCCTTCATATCGCTTTAACTGTTTAAGCAGGAATGTATCATCAGTTTTGGGATTCAGTAAACGCAGTAATGCCTGGATAGTCATTTTTACATCTCCGCACAGTCCCATAGCTAACTTGGCACGACGGCCCAAACGTTCCGGTTTGATATCAATCTGTACTATTTTAATATCATTGGGCAGGAAAGCTGAGTAAGGAAAGTCAGTTCCCAACATCACAAGCACTTCGGCTTCATGCATACTATAATATCCTGAAGGCATTCCCAATAGTCCGGTCATTCCAACTTCATAAGGATTTTCGTATTGCACTTCCATTTTTCCTTTGAAAGTGTATGCAACCGGTGCATTCAACTTTTCGGAAAGAGCAATTACTTCTTCATGTGCACCCCGGCAACCGATACCACAGAAAAGTGTGATTTTCTCATGTTTATTCAGTAGGTCGGCTAATTGTGCCAGATCTTCTTCTGCCGGACAGACTTCCGATTTTGTAGGATAAGCATGAGTAGAAGAATCTACAGAGGTGGCGGAGGATTTTGCCAAATCTCCCGGAAGCCCGATAACAGAAACACCTTTACGGGTGACAGCTGTTTGAATAGCCGATTGAAGCATACGGGGAAACTGTTGGGGAGTGGTTGCTACTTCATTATAATAGCTGCAATCGTTGAACAGCTTAATTGTATTCGTCTCCTGAAAATATTCTGTTCCGAATTCATTGGTGGGAATCGTTGAGGCAATTGCAATAACTGGTGCACCTGATCGATGTGCATCATAAAGTCCATTAATCAGATGAACATGTCCCGGACCACTACTTCCGGCACAACATCCCGGACGACCTGTTAATTGTGCTTCCGCTCCGGCAGCATAAGCACCGGTTTCCTCATGTCGGACGTGTATCCACTTTATTTTATCATTTTTTCTAACTGCTTCATTTACTTCATTCAAGCTATCTCCGGTAACTGCATAAATGCGTTCTATACCCGATTCTGCTAATGTCTCAATCAGTTGATCTGCTACTTTCTTTGCCATATCTTTATTGATTATTGATGGATAATTGAGATAATAACAGATGTTTATTGAGAAAAGTTCTATTTTAATGTATGCTAATGAACCTGTTTTTTGGAGGTATAACGTCATTATTTTGTGTTAAAAGGGACTTTGTAACAATATTTTAGTGGAAACGAATAAACAATTGACATACCAATTGGTTATTTTTACAGGTGAAATTGTAACTTAATGTTTTAACCTATAAAAAATTTAGTAGAAAATGGATAAGAATGAGATTGGACTGAATGCAGGTAAGGTTTGGCAGTTGTTAAGTAATAATGAAAAATGGAGCTATGGTGTTCTGAAAAGAATGTCCGGGCTAAAAGATAAAGAATTAGGTGCCGCCTTAGGCTGGTTGTCCAGAGAAGATAAAATAGAGTTTGATCAATGTGATGATGAGTTATATATATATCTTTGTGTGAATGTTTATATAGGATAAAAGATACATATCTGAAAATAATTCTGTTACTTTGCATTCCGATTAAAAAGCGAAGTGACAATGAGAAGTTTTGCCTCTGATAATAATTCCGGAGTGCATCCGTTGGTGATGGATGCGTTGAACCGGGCGAATATGGACCATGCATTGGGTTATGGTGATGACAAATGGACAGAAGAAGCTGTCCGTAAGATCAAGGAAGCTTTCACTTCCGATTGTGAACCGTTGTTTGTTTTTAATGGGACAGGTAGTAATGTGGTTGCATTACAGTTAATGACTCGTTCGTACCATTCTATTTTCTGTGCTGAAACTGCTCATATATATGTAGACGAATGTGGTTCTCCGGTGAAGATGACAGGTTGTCAGATTCGTCCTATCATAACAGTTGATGGAAAATTGACTCCTGAACTCATGCAACCTTATCTTCATGGTTTCGGCGATCAGCATCATTCACAACCCAAAGCTCTTTATATATCTCAATGTACTGAACTCGGAACAATTTATACTCCTGAAGAATTAAAACGACTGACGGACTTTGCCCATCTGAATGGTATGTATGTCCATATGGATGGAGCAAGAATAG
>NZ_JAQVBV010000138.1 GCF_028690125.1 Bacteroides sp.
TTGCAGCAGGCCCTTACTTTGATTGCCGGAAGTTCTGCCCAACATTGCCGAAAGTTCTGACAAACCGTTGCCGTTTCTTCTGCTCTTTCGTTGCCGAAAACTCTGCACTTTGCATTGCCGGTTACACCTTCTTCAGCGGCGCGCGACGCGCACCGGTTTTGGTCTGATGCAGAGACGATGTTATGGGACGTGATACCATCCCCCTGTATTAAGATAAAACCGCCTATTCGGCGGTTTCACTCAAGCAAACATCAAACGTCCTTTGGGCTCTGGAATTGATCTTCCTAGTGCCTTTGCAGTCTCAATCCATTCTTCCATAATACCTTGTATACTGTTTAGGGCATCATGAGGACTTGCCCCATCCGCCATACAGCCTGGCAACTCAGGTGCTTCTGCGATATACGCATTATCTTCAGAACTCCAGTAAAGGATAATCTCATATTTCAACATCAGGATTACCTCCACTTACTTCACCATATGTAAAATAGTGTTTCAACTTATCTCTTAAATATTACGCCTATATTGTAATTTAGCCATTTTTAGACAAATACCCTTTATCAATGTATTCTTGGTATACTTCATCAATTCTGTTCTCAAAATCAGAAGACAAATCGAAGTATTTCATTAACTGGGTTAACGCAACAAAAACTTGGTATGTTTCATTCACTAAGTTCTCTTTGTTTTCTCTTGAATTCTCCGAAATAGGAATGCCTTTTCGCTCATAGTGGTTTAGTTCCCATACCACTTCTCCAACTTCTTCTAATATCCTACATCCAATTTTAAAAGGGTCGTTTCCTTCTGGAAATCTTCTTGTCTGTGCTTCCGCAACCCTTCGAACTTTGGTTACTAAATCCATATTTTAGCCTCCACAAAAAAAGAAATATATACTACGAATACTCATATAATTACGTTCTGCTTTCAAGTGTACCCCGCCGCAGGACGCGGTGGTTGAACATATTGGTTACAATTTCAGCTAACGTCTTAGCCTCTGCGAAGTGCCGAAACCGGGACTCACGGCTGCTCCCGCTTCGGAGGCGCGCGACGCGCACCGGTTTTGGCATTTTGAAGAGGCGATGTTAGGTGGCGCTGGGTGGCTGATTATGCCAAAAGTGAGGCTCCCAAAAAAGGTCGCCTCACTTATATATGTCTCCTCTGGTATCAATATTTGCAATGACTATATCATCATTATCAATGTGATACACAACACGGTATTTTCCAACCCTCAAGCGATAGAGAAATGGGCTCTTGATGCCCTTCAGTCTTTTTATGTCGCCTTGTGGGATTCTATCAATTGCGTCAATTATACGCCGTCTTGTGTCTTTATCATATTCACTAAGCGCCTTTATTGCTGTTTTGGAATATGCTATATTTCTCATCCTATTCTCCTAAAAGGAGTTCTTTTGCTTTATCAGACGATATGCGTTCATCATTCTTGATGATGTGCCACATCTCTTCTTCTTCCTTTGGGCTTAGGTACAAGTCCTGCTCCTTCTTCCCCTTGAGGAACATAAGGAAATCAATAACTTCCCCTGCTTTAGTCTCTGGAATCTCATCTACCAATTTCTGAATTATATCTTTTGCAGTATTCATACAAATCTCACCACCCAACTTAAGTCTATGCCTATATTTTACCACAACACTACCAAATTGGAATCATGCGATCCAAACAGCGGGATCATCACCATACAGCGCAACAGGATTGCTCCGCCCAATGCCACCTAACGTGAATGTCTCTGCGGCGGGCCGAAACCGGGACCTCAGCGCCCATCTTCAGCGGCGCGCGACGCGCACCGGTTTTAGGCTGTTGAATACACGTAGTTAGCCGACGATATCACCCAACAATCTACCTATTGTCGAAACTTCAGTATTAGTTTTTGCATTTTGCTTACAGAAAACAATAATATCTTTGAACTTATCACTTCGTTCATCAAAAGAGCCGTTTCGTGCCCAAAGTATTAGTCTATGTTTAAGTTGCTGAATACTATAGTTGTACAAAATGAAAAATCCATATCTATAGTTATATAAACTCAAAAAATTATCGAGCGTACGTAGATCCTTAATCACGCCATCTTTTACCATTTTCCCTTTTACTTCAACAACAACCTCATTATTTTTGAATGTTCCTGGATTGTGAAGAACAAAGTCTGGATTGGCTTGATGAGAAGGAGCAAAGCCGATATGTCCCCGTTTATCTATTTCAGCAGATAATGATAACTGCCTTCTATCATTATCTGCTGACCTCAGTTTATGATACAGTTCATAACAGAAAACCCGTTCGCGAACAATTCCCTCATCACAATACGTAGTTCGAACATGATAATAACATTCTTCGATTTCAGATAATGCCGATTTGAACGCGTTTATGTATATTTCTCTCATAGCTACTCCTTTACGCGGTATATTCGTATTGTCGGCTAACGTGAATGTCTCTGCGGCGGGCCGCAACCGGGACCTCAGCGCCCTTCTTCAGCGGCGCGCGACGCGCACCGGTTTTGGCCTGGTGCAGAGACGATGTTATGTGCCGGACAGACAACTATGGTTTTCAATCAACCTTATTCTCATCTACTGTCGGATCCACATAGATAACATCCTTGTAGAATTCCGGATCTGCCCATTTCAGTTCGGAAAGATGCTTCTTGAGCTTATATGCCATTGGCCTAAAAGTGACGTATGTCAATCCGCCTGACGCTACTCCTCCTATGACTGGAATAACCTTGCTAACTCCCTTTGCAAATATATCCTTCGTCATTTTTACGCCTATAGCTTGTGCTATTTTCTTAACTATCGGGTATATTGTTCCTTTTGTTAAGGCTTTGTAACCGGCAATGCAAAGTGCAGAGTTTTCGGCAACGAAAGAGCAGAAGAAACGGCAACGGTTTGTCAGAACTTTCGGCAATGTTGGGCAGAACTTCCGGCAATCAAAGTAAGGGCCTGCTGCAA
>NZ_JAQVBV010000071.1 GCF_028690125.1 Bacteroides sp.
GTCAATAAAGATGGAGCTAGGTGGTTGGGCTTTGGGGATTATCATAGTATTTGGCTTGGTTATTATTGGGTGGATGGTTTATCGGATCAGAAAGAAGTAGAAGCTTACTTGTCAGCGGACAGGTAACTGCCCTGGCTGAAAGGTCAGGGCTTTTTGTTTGTATATGTTAAATCATCATTTTCAACTAAACATTTTCCTGTTTTTATTTGTATCCAATCACAATAAATCCTATATTTGTGACATCAAATTAAAACAGTGAGACACACTTAAAACTGTAAAATGTTATGAAAAGCAACAATGGATATACAAAATCAGAGGTTAAAGGCAAAGAAGTTTCTTTATCAGACAGAGCGCTTAAGGCTATTGAAGATGGTTTGACTGATATTGGTTTAAACCCGGCTATTGGGTATTATATAGAAGATAATGGATTTGGTACATTTGATTATGAATATCATCACGTAGGCGCTTCTTTCAAAAAACATTTCTTTGTAAAATTGAACGAAGGCGTTGAAATATCCGATGTCAAGAGAGCATATAAAAAATATCTAAGCAACAAAGAAGATATGTCCGTTCAGCATATACTTGCTGAATATCCTTCAGCGATAAGCGAAGAAGAGGTGAAAAGAATCGGTGGCGTCATTTTTCCAGCCAAGAATACTACTTATAAAGAGGTTGGATATGCCAACGGTACTAGTTGGTATATAAAAAAATAATTTGAAATTTACACGTTATGAAGACTTACAAATTAACTTATTTAGATAAAGATGATAATGAGCTGGATACAAAAATGATCACAGCCGACAATATTAAAGAAGCCTGCGACTATAGAGATGAGGTATTTGCTCAGTGTATGATAAATGATTGTGTTAAGATCAAAGTAACTTTAGCGAAATGAAAGTAACAAATAAAAAGAAAATAGGGTCTGCAATGTGGGTGTTACAGTGCCCTCTATGTGGTGATATATTAGCTTCTACAAGCGAAAAAGAGTATTTGCCCGATTATTCTTTATGCGATTGCGATCGCAATGAAAATAAACAGGCTGTGTACGAGTTGTTTGATGTTTGCGACAAAAAGATGATCCGAAGAACTAAACCACCGCGTTTCGTTGGTGAGATAACATTCGGGCAATTGTCTGATATAGAAAATATTGAATGGGTGGATGAGGGTTCTATAAGTGAAATGACATCTGCTTTGAGGAAGGCTGGTGAGTTTCTTTTAAAATCAACTAAGGATGGGATTAAGAGGTAAAGTAATAACTGAACGAGAGGAATTACTCATTTGTGAGCAATATCTTGCTAATTGGAATCTAAAGAAAATAGCTGCTTTTGCCAATTTATCACACGTTACCGTCTTAGCTATTTTAAAAAGAAGGGATATTCCGCTTCGGGAAGGAAAAAGATTATCGAAAGAACAGGAAGATAAAGTAGTAGAGTTGTATAATGATGGAGTGTCGATAGTTGAAATTAAGAATAAGAGTGGGGTTAAGTCAGAACAGACAGTTTATCGAATACTTCGTGATGCAGGAGTAGAAAGGCGAAGAAATACAGAGAAAAAATAATATTATGGAGAGAAACTACGATAACGAATCAGTCCAAGAGCTACTCGCATGGGCGCAAAATATTCTCAAAGATAAATTTTATCCGGAAGGACGTTATAAACTCAATAAGAGTACTACTATCCTCGACTGTGGCAAATATCTCGAATCAATGATCTCTATGATTAACCGAAACTGGGAGAATCACACTTTTTACCCCGCCATTGACCAACTACGGGAGTTTCGATTTAAAATAGAAAGTAATAAAGATAAGGGAATCGGATAAGTTACCTTTTAATTAATTGTATATTGCCTTTTTCAAATTACTTAGCACTTTTAGGTAGCTTCGGATTGATATAAGTGACCGATTTACTATATACAGAAAAACTTTTGCCGCTAAATTCATTAATAGCTTTGTCAAATATCTGATCGTTTCCCTGAGGTCAATAATGTGGTTGTCATCTTGCAATGCTTCTGTAATATTAAGTCCAAAGAATAAGATTGTAGAATCTTCATGATGGAATTTTAATAAGGATAAGGTTTATATAGGAGTCATAGTTTTGATTATAATTCGTTGGACAGCGCCCAAGTTTAGAAATAAGTAGGTATTGTATTATAGAGGTTTACTTGTAGTAGCGCAAGAGTATAGGTCTCAGTTCTTAGGAATTGAGCTTTTATTATATATGTCACTTTTCTATTTCATTTTATTTTCAATCTATACACTTTACATATTGTGGTCTGGTTTGCTAAAACAACGACTAATTATCTGTTATTCAAATGCTATATACCTACTTTCGAATCCATCTCTTGAAGATAACCAGCCGCCACGCTACGACCGGCGATGGCGCACGGGTAGACTGATGTTATGATATATGCAAGTGACTGAAAAATAGTTATTTAAAATTTGTGTGTCTCAATAATATTCTCTATATTTGTATAGTCAAATGACAAGCGAGCGGAACGCTTTTCCGTAAATTTCAATATTTTAATTATGAATAAAATTGTTTTATTTTCAACCATTGCTGCAATCGCTGCAATTAATCCTGAAGGATTTACTTTTAATGTAGAAACACTCAGTGTACAAGAAGAAGGTTACGCTGTTGCCTGTTTAGAAACTCAAAACGCATTCGGTGTTGATGGACTTGCAAAAGTAGTAGACTATGTAGCTGCAAACATTGACCGAGTGAAGTGTGTGGGCGGTTGGCTAGATAATGAAAGTGGCTTATATTACTACGACGCCGTTATTATTGTCAATACTGAAGCCGAGGCGTTGCAAATTGCAAGACTGAATAATCAGATAGCCATTTTTAACTTGAATACTTTTCAGGAAATCAGACTCTAAACAAAAGTTATCGGGGGATTATTCCCCCGATAATCTACCCTATGGAGTTTCTGAGAAATCACAAAGTTTATTTTACTACAAAAAAATGTTATGAAAGCAATTACTTTACAGTCAAGAATCGAAAAGAACCTTTATTCAAAGGCGGGCAATTTGTGTGTACAATATCAGCGAGTTATAATACTATTGAAAAATCCTGACATGATGGTGCATCCTAACCGGTGGAATCGATCGGGAAGGCATTGCAAGTTTGTGTCGCACATGGATGTGTATGTTAATGCGTTGGACGCGATAGGGATAGCCTATGAACGTGGAAATGACGCACCTCGTGGCGGGAAAGAAGGTGATTATCTTAAGTTATCAGCGAAGGGACGCAGGCAGGTTATGGAGTTTGCGAAATTGAAATAAGAACAGGCGCACGTTATATGCCTATTCAATAAGAAGAAAGCAGACGATCTGAAACGTTATTTTTTCTGGATAGGTGCGATTTCTATAGATGGGTTGCGGGGTGAAAAAGGTGTATTTAAGTAGTTAAGTACGAGTAAATTGTACTTAACTACTTATTGATATGTGCTTTATTGTTTCTTAGCTGTTACCTTATATTTTCCTGATCCGGTATCTACTTCAACATCCATTGAAGTATCATTTGCGGATTTTATTTTTATATAAAAAACTTTGGAGGAATTACATTCTAAGACTATTTGTCCTTTTTTTAAGGAGTACTCTCCGTATTGGCTCATGCCTATAGCTACCGGCCTTCCATCACCAGTATGTCCGTGATCTTTGTCATAACGCAAATCGAAATAGCCAGAGTTGTCAAATGAGATTTTAACGCCTGTTACATCTCCCATTCTTTCATAAATAGACCATGTACCTATCAGTTGTTGTTTGTCAATGCTTTCTCCATCTTCAGAACAAGAATGAGTTAAAAGCGTAGTAAGTGATATCGTTACTAATAGTAATAATAACTTTTTCATAAATTGTTTGATTTTATTGGTGAAACGTTGCGAAAGTAGTAATCCTACCGAGTAACATCAAACTTTTTGAGAAAAAAGATAAATAATTGCACGGTTTTTAAAAATAATCGTTCTTTCGTTTGGTAGCTCAATTATTATCCGTATCTTTGTAATGCGAAACCCACATAGCCCTCTTTGTTGTATCTATAAAGAGGATGACCGAAAAGAGATTAGCACTCTATTAAGTTCAACACATATACCGTCAGGTTGTGTGGGTTTCGCAGCCGAACTTTTTAGAGTGCATTTTTTATTGTTTAATTTCATAAATTGCGAAACCTTTATGAAAACTTATGCAGTTATTTACATTTCCAACGGATCTACTTCTCATGTAGACGTTTACTTTTCCAAAGAGAGAGCGAAAAGCGAAGCTATAGCAAATGGCGGATCATTCGTTTCCGGTATCCTGAATATCATAAATGCCTGTACATGGTGGCGTAATACAGATTCAATGTATTACCGTCGTAAATGGGTTCTTGATAACAGAATCTAATCTACATTTAGGGTGTATTTAGTTGTGTTTTAACGGTGCAATTTTGTACTGTTACGGCCAGAGTTACGCCCTTTCGTTTCACCCATCCTAAATATTAAAATCAAAAAGAAAATTATTATGGCAACTAATAACATTGCAGGCAAAAGTTTTTGTATTACCGGCACTTTGAGACATAGCAGAAAACAGTATGTGAACTTTATAAAGGAACACGGCGGGCGTTTCGTTCGGGAGGTATCCGGTAAAGTAGATTATGTACTTCGCGGCGAGTGTTGCGGCGAAAAAGAAGACAAGGCCGATGAACTTGGAATACCTTTCATTTCAGAAAGCGAGTTTTATACTTTGGCGGGTGTTGCGGGCTTGTGTTAATCTGAAATGCTAATAATCATGATTGAAACACTAATGTTGTTTGGTGGCTTATATGTGTGCTACCTTCTTTTCCGCAAGCCGGGAGAACGCTTTTTCTTCTGACAGATACTGCCCTATGGCAGCTCTGAGAAATCACTGATTAAAATAACAATAAATGAAAGCATTGATGAATAACTCCGGGTTTGTAACCACCGTGAGAGTCTATTTGAAAGATCGGTACGGGAACACTGATTCCTTTACCATCCCCGTTAATTTACCGCAAATGGAAGCGCATAAGTATTATTACGGGAAATGGTTCCGCATGGATGGGCTAACCGGTACTAGAATGCAATGTTATAAAGTAGATACAATAAATTTTAAAAAATAAAGAATATGGAAACTTCAAAAACATTAAGAACAGCAGCGATTATTAAATTAAGTAATGGACTGGAATATAGCACATCGGGCTTTTCCTATATAGACGTTTATAGAGTGTATGATGATTCGTTTGTAATCAGATATACTGACATGGAAATTTTTTTTGGAAATGCGTATGGCGATATTCTGAATATGGAAGAAGGAAATGTAGACGTTGATGAAGAAATGTATTTTACCATTGACGACCAAGATGCGCGTTATCGCTTCAATGGACATTGCGCGGAATGCTTCGAGGCACACGCAATAGACGCTTTCGAATATTTGGCGAAGCTCAGGAAATGGTATAACGATTCCTATGGAGTTTCTGAGAAATCACCGAATCTGTATATTAATGAAGATAATGCAGCATGGAAGGTGACAATAGAAGAAATAGCCGCTGATAGCGATGCGTTAGGCGTTGAATGTCAAGAAATTGCCGAAGCTATTCTTCGTACACCCGGTATGAAAAAGGTATTTTATGACTATCGGAACGCTTTTTTAGAGACTAACGCCCGTCTCACCGATTTAGCAGACATGATCGCAGGATTACCCTACAGGTTTAAAAATACGGCATTAAAAATAAAAGAAAGCGGTTTATACCGTCTCTTTTTTGGAAACAGCCGTGAGGAGCGTTTGAACGCTTGTTTTCAATATATGATGGAAGATGTGAGTGCACGAGATCGGTTTGACCATGCTGAGATACAGGACGGTGGATATAAATACGATGGTGCTACGTTCACATGGCTTGGGCATTATTGCTTTGCAAAGGGTCGTATCTCTTTCGATGAAATGCTTAACGGTTTGCGCGATTTCAAGAAGTCTGCTTAAACCTCTCCTATGGAGCTTCTGAGAAATCACTGCTTTTTCTAAAAAATAACAAGCGCGCGGTTTGTTTTTAACTATATTTTGTTTAAATTTGTGTTGCCAATCAACATACAAGCATTATGCCCTCATGCGGGGTTGATGTTGAAAGAACTGAAGGAAATAGATACAGCCCTGAAGTTCCGTGTACACAAGTTCTTTCGATCTTGTGTGTTGATTGGCGTCACCGGAATGTTCAGGGCTTTTTCTTTGTTATATACTTAAAAACAGAATACTGTAATATAAAATATTTGCGCGCATATTGATTTTTTAAAAGAGAAAGTTCTTGTTGCCGTATCCATGGAGCGAACAACACATCCTGATGGCGATTGTGAAACGCAAAACAACAATGATTGTTGAGCCTAGGGCGATTAATAGGCTTAATTCCAACATTGTTTAATACAAATTTTAAAACGTAAAGAAATGAATATCAAATGTGTAGAACGCCAGATTAGCTACACGCTCGAAGATGGCGAAAATGGGATACACGAATATTCCATCTCAACAAACAAGCAAGATGAAGAACAAAAAGCGACTACTCACATCGTTACTGGTGAGTCGGAAATGGTAATACCAACGTCCGAGATCCCTTTCCTGATCGAAGTTTTGCAACTTTTCGCAAGTGACTACGGAAAGATAAACGAATGATTTAATAATTAATAACCGAGCCGGGGCGGTTCCCCGGCATTTATCTAAATTTTATTTCATTATGAAGACTACAAAAAAAATTGGCGATTTCGGCCAAAAGATTGGCGGTGCCCGCAAAGATTTAATCCGTGAAAACATTGAGATCCTATCACAAATTACCGATGATGCGTTGTTAGTGCAACCTTTGAGCAAGGTGTACCGTTTGCCGGACCTTCGCAGCCTGTTCTTATCCGGTGCTATATCGGCCAATCAGGCGCGTATGTGTTGGTTTGTTTGGAATCAATTGACTACTAAACCAAAGGTTCACGGTGTGCAACGTTGGGTAAAAGAAACGCGAATCTTATTGCAGATTATTCAGGATATCCTTTCCGCTGATCGTATTACGTTAGATGGTGTATTCACTTCAAATATAGCTAGTGATCTTGTTGGTTTGTTTTTCTCTGAAATGGAAGCTGCTAATTGGCCGGAAGAAGAATACGCCAGGGGTATTTATAGCGTAGTATTAACGCCTCGTTATATTTCAGAAAAGCCCTATGCCGTGAACGATGGAAAATATTATCGAGCCTATCATTTAACCGTCGAGGAAGCCGTGGCAGACATCCGTAGACGCATGGCAGCTTCCTATGGAACTTCTGTGAAATCACCGGTTTTGGAGGTTCGCTTTTGGACTTCAAGCAAGGAGTATTTTATTTGTCCGAAAGGAAAACCTGAGATTGTATTGCGTCGTGGATTGAAAAATAGCGAAGAAGCACGCCGGGTTAGGAACGAAGATGCCGATGAATTACGGGCGGAGTATGAACGTTTGCGCACGATTCCTGAAGTACGCGACAATGCCGCTAAATTACTTCGGTTTGGGGAAGACTATCGGGCCGGTCAAGATATGACACCGGAAGCATTTGCAGCAAAGTTCCCATTTCGTGGGGTTGAGTTTGGCAATTGGGTAAACCAGGAAGAACGTGCTGAATGTTTGAACCGTTGTGCAGATGCTCTATGTGACCTCGCAAAAATCACAGGTTTGCGGACGGATGCACTGACGCACAATCAGCAGTTATCTTTGGCGTTTGGTTCGCGTGGTATCGCAAAAGCGGCCGCACACTATGAGTCAGGGAAACGGGTTATCAATTTGACAAAGCTAAACGGTGTCGGATGTTTGGCTCATGAGTGGTGGCATAGCTTAGATAATATGATGATGTGTGCGGATGGAAATCCGATGTTGTTTTCCGTGTCCGGATGTATGAAGCTCAAAAATAAAGTTCTGATGCAAGTTGCTTATAATCTCTATAAGGCACTCGAGCAGTCTGCCTTTGCCATCCGTAGCCGACGGATTGATACGTACAAAGGGCGCAAGTATTGGGGCGATATGGTAGAACTTTCCGCCCGTGCTTTTGAGGCGTATGTGTTCTATAAATTAGAGGCGGCCGATATGAGGAATGATTATTTGGTAAGTTTTAAACCGATGAACGAATTCCAACGCTCGGAGCTGTACCCGTATCCTACCAGGGAAGAGGCCGAAAAGTTTGCACTGTTATTTGATGCTTATATTGATGTTGCGTTCGGTGAATCTGGAAAGGTTCAGACTGTTCAGCCGGAGGCGATTGAAATTGTCAAGGAAGAACCTAAAGTAGTTGCGGTCGATAAACCAGCCTATGGTATGGGTGAAAAATCACAGCTTTTCCCGTCGGATTTGGTTGCATTCCGGAAGTATTTCGCAAAGGTGGAAGAGTTCTGCCGGGACCGGTTAATGGAATATTTCTTTATCCGTGAAAGTGATGTGAAGGTTAGACTCGCAATTTCGATGGTCAGCGGTGATACGATGGCATTTGATTATGATACTGTCAGCCGTCATCGGGATGTGTTTACGCTTCCGGCCGATGGAAGTACCCGCCGGAGAATTCAGAACTGGACAGTAGCGCTTAGGCAGATAGAAGCGTTTCCCGTAGCGGCGTCCTATGGGGTTTGTGAGAAATCACCGAATACGCCGGAAGAAGTTCAACTCCCGGAAGAGGATAAAGAGGCCATGAGGGAGTTGAATAGACGGAATGATTATTGTATGAGTTATAAGGAACTGGGTAAATTGGCAAATAAACACGAAAGAGCTAGGCAAAAAGGTGATTGGGTTATTTGTAGGCTTATTGAATACAGGCTTACGGATATAAACTTTCATTCAGAGTGTGGAATGTTATACGCTGGAAGGTATTTGGATTTAAGAGAAGCGATAAAGGAAGATAATGTATAATCTTTAAAGTATGGGATTGATAGAGAATTTAAGATAAAAGATAAACTATAATACAACAATAATATGGAAGGTATATTCGAACGGGATTTTTATCCCACCCCCAAAGAAGTTATAGACATGATGATGGCAGATTCTAAAGTGGAAGGTAAAATAATCCTTGAACCATCTGCCGGAAGCGGAAACATTGTCGAGTGGTTGCAATCTTATGGAGCCAAAGAAGTAATAGCCTGCGAGACGAACAGCAAACTGCGTGGAATACTTGGCACAAAGTGTAATTTGATAGGAGATGATTTTCTTCTTTTGACCCCCGACCTGATAAGCCACGTTGATATGATTGTGATGAATCCCCCTTTCAGTGCCGATGCAAAGCATATTTTACATGCTTATGAAATTGCTCCCGGAGGTTGCGAAATCATAGCATTATGCAATTTCGAGACGGTGGCCAACAGTCATTATTCTACTCGTACAAAGCTAAAAGAACTTATTGAGGATAGGGGATACTATCGCGACTTGGGTGAATGTTTCGCCAGTGCTGAACGAAAAACAAATGTACAGGTGGCTTGCGTCCGTTTGTTTAAACCACGCACAGGCGACGAAGAGTTCGACGGATATTTCTGTGAGGAAGAAGACATGGAGGAATATGGCGGCACTGAAGGTCTGATGCCATACAACGTGATTCGTGATGTAGTGAACCGATATGTAGATGCCGTTACTCGGTTTGATGCAGTTATGTCCGCATCTAATGAAATAAACGAACTAACCCGATTTATTGGAGGCAGCAGCATTCGTTTTGGGGCCTACCAAACGAACAGGAATGATTATTGTACCACTATTACACGAGACTTCTTCAAAAAGAGGCTTCAACGTGAATCATGGATGTTTCTATTCGATAAGATTAATATGCGTAAATACGTCACTAGTGGGGTGATGGAAAAGATTAACCGTTTCATAGAGTTGCAAACCAACATTCCATTCACAATGAAAAACATCTATCTGATGATTGATGTCATTGTGCAGACCAATGGGCAACGGATGAATCAAGTATTGATTGATGCTTTTGATAAGATTTGTTCGTTTAGTGCCGAGAACTCTACTGCCGGGGAGAAGTGGAAAACCAATGCCAACTATATGGTGAACCGGAAGTTTATCATGCCATACGTATGTCGTTATGACACCCGATGGCCGGGAACGAGCGTGGAATTGAATTATGGCTTCAGTGGACGTGGTGGTGGAATTGATGACATAGTAAAAGCTTTGTGCCATCTCACTGGTGTGAATTACGACGATACTACTGACCTTTATTCGTTCGTAAACCGGATGAAGATGAATTGGGGGCAGTGGTATGAGTGGGGATTCTTCCGGATTCGTGGATATAAGAAAGGAACCATGCACTTTGAGTTCGTAGATGAAAAGGTTTGGATGAAATTCAATATAGAGGTAGCCCGTTCGAAAGGTTGGGAGTTGCCAACAAAGAGAAAGTAAACATAGAATCCTTCCTATGGACTGTGCGAATTATCACTGCTTCCGGAAGCCGCACAGCCCTATGGAGATTCTGAAAAATCACAGTTTTTTAATAAAGAAACAATTATGAGAAAGATGTCATTACGTAGAGAAATTGCTATCCAACGTCGGCAGACCAAAAGCCGGATGACTGGACAGACGTTTAACCCTTCCGGTATAACTAGCGAAGAGATAAGAGAACGTGAAAGACTTTTCATTGAAGACATGAATAGCAAACCCATTGAAGAGCGTCGGGCGTATTGGGAAAAAGTTCAGAAAATCGTTCAAGAAAGAGAAGATGCAGGTATTTACTGCTCATGGGAGTGGCAATGGTGTGCTTTTGAAAGGCATAAGTATTCATTGCTCGAATTGGAGTCCTGAATTCTTTTTTGGAAACCATCTAATTGAAGTAGTAAAAAGTAGTATATTTGTCGTTGCATTTGCTTCGTTGTGGAAAGGCAACGACTATAACAAAAAAAATTATGTCAGATACCATAGTACAACAGAAAATCGGATTTCTCCTTTGTGAGAGTCCAGCGCTGGATAGCGGCAAGTTTATCCTGCAAGCCGGTGGAAACCAATACCTCTATCAGATACTCGCTTTCGACAGCCAGAATCAGTATGATGCTTTCCGGGTAATGTCGAAAGAGAAGTTTTTGAAGATAGCCGGATATCGTATTGTCATTCGCTTATCATGCGCTTTGCAGAATATCCAAACCAATCAGGTAAATGCAAAAGAAGTACTTGCAGATGCAAACAGCGTCATGAGTCAAGCGCTCGATTGGTATAAAGAGAATTATGTTACAGGCATTGCAGTCATGAACTCTTATAAAGAAGATCAGCCATGAAGTCATTAGTGCAGCCCTACCTTCGCGCCCGCCATCCGGAGCTGGTGCAAGGAAAAGATTTGGTGATTCAAACCAAGTACCCACAGCTCGTTGGTGTAGCCTGGATGTTCCAAGACACGCCTGCCGGTGAGGAACGCCGTCGTACTTTTCTCGCCAGTATAGAAAAGCCCTGTCTGGTGGGCAAGGCAAAAGGGTTCCGTGTTTATGTGAAGCTATATGCTACACTCGAAACAATACACGAAGAGGTCAACGAAGATTGGGAAGCACTGGTGCACACAACGATGGCCGAGATGGCCGACTTCTATGCCCAGACTCTGCCGGATGGAATGAAACGGCAATACGGCGAGGTTGAAAAATAGGCTTCTGGAAGCCTCCGAAAAACCGCAGTAGGGATACCGGAGTATCGCAGTTGAGATACCACCGTATCGCAGTAGGCATTCTGAAGTATGGCAGTAGCCTTTCTCTGCGCCCTATTGAGTGCCTGAGAAATCACTGATTTGTAGAATAATGAAGGCATCCGTCACGCTCTATCAGAGTGACGGATGTCTTTCGTTTTGCCCTTCTTCATTCTCTTTCCCGAAAGCATCTTCTAGTGCGAAGTTGTTCTTAACACGATTTAGTCTTACGAAAATAGCCGGTTCCCCGGTTATGCTGGTTTGCATCTTGAAACCGTGGTTCCCTAGTAGATTGATATATTCCGCCAACGGATCGCCCATACTTAGTGGGTAAGCATGAAAATACTTCCTTAGTTTTGAGTCTGTAAATACATTGTCAGCAGTAGATTCGTCTTCTGTATTGACGTATGTGTTATGAAAAGCATCCACTTTTTGAGTGATAATGAAATCGCTTATTGATACTGATTTCGATTCGTTTTGTTCTTCCATATTCCTGTTTATTTCACGTGCAAATGTATATAATAAAAGATAAATTCGGTGTGTTTGCTGTTGTTTATGTGTATTTTATGCTATAAAACATCATAAAATACACATGAGTAGTGTATTTCATGATATATCTTTGCACTGTCTAAAGATAAATACTTTAGGTGTAAGGTGAAACAAGAAGAATCTCCGCCTGGCAATAGCGATTGTCGGGCGGGTTTCATAAAGAAGTGAGTAAAGTAAAAGATAAAATGGTAGCTTATGAAAGACAAATTAGAAATTCATTCAAAGGTGTGTGGTACTTTTATTGAGATGGTTTTAGAGAAAAACCTTCCGGTAAACATATCAGTCGGTAGACCTTATCGAGAGCCTAATGGGTCACTGCAAAATCCTGTGGAGTTGGAATACGATAAGGGTAATAAACAATTGGTATATAAGGCTTTGACGGATTCAATTAATCAGACTTTAGAGATGGAGTAAAACAATAAAGATATGAATGAAAAAGAAATTTTAGCCAAAGCAAATGAGATGGCTTTGGCTAAAGCGAAAGAAATAGTAGAGAAGCAATTCTCTGATGTAGGATGTATGGAGGCTAAACTTCGTCTGTTATCCATCAAAAACGATATTATGGATGGGGTGCGAATCTGCCTTGAATTGATTAAATAATCTTCAAATCAAATAAATATGAAAAAAGTAATCACTATAAAAATAGAGGTAGATATGAAACACCCGGCCCGTGAAGAATGGGCTAAATCGAAAGATTTCACTGACACGGAAATTGACGATGTGCTTGATCATATCAGAGACTTTACCCGACCATACAGAAAAGAAAGTGGGCGTTCGCAAAGTAAGGCTACAACGTATAGTGTGAATATTCAGAATGTCAAATAGCGTAATACAATAAAATATGAAACAAAAGAAGCTGCATATATCCTTTGACCTTGATATAAGTCTACTGGATGATGATAAAATACGTAAACCAGCTTTGAAAGCTGAAATTAAAGACTGTATAAGGGACAGGCTATGGCAGTTCTATGGATGGGTAAAAATTACCAATTTGAAAATTAACGAATAACCAAATAGAAAAGAACCTAATGCTGTATAGGTAAGCGTAGTGAATTATGAAACTTGTAGTAAAGAAAGAAAATCAATCATTTACGATTGAAGGACAAAAGACGGCTACCGAATATTCATTTGGTATTGAAGCTAATGGAATAAGAACACAAGA
>NZ_JAQVBV010000034.1 GCF_028690125.1 Bacteroides sp.
AAGTAATCCAGCTAGCAAGTTGAGCATACAAATGTAAAAGAATAAGTTTATAAATCCTACATTTTACCTAAATTTAATCACCTAAAAAGGGGATTTTGCCCATACTATTATTTGAAATGATACAAGATTAAAACGAGAGCATCATCCTTACCCAAACGAGAAGCCACTTCCTTTGCTTTACCGGATAATCTTCCCGATCTATATAACTCAAGTAGTTTTTTCGAATGTATTGCGGATATACAAGTATTTTTCGGAAAATTCCCATTGCTATTTCCCATATTGACAGGAAACGGAGGAGTAAACTCTTTATTTATGAGTATAGGAACAGAAACCTCCTGTGTCTTCAAATCAAATAACAATGATTTATTTTTCACTCCTTTTTCATTGGGAATATATACTTTTTCTATAATATCCATAAAAATAAAACGATCAGTCTTTATACTGACTCCTATCAACTTCAGAGGAAAAGTAGAACGAACGGCAGGAGTTCGGCGTAACAAAGCCTTCTTTTTATTACCATCGAATGAAAAAATAGTATCACAGGCGAAATCTGAAAGAATCACTTCATTTCCATTCTTTATCATCGGCTCGATAGTAATTGTATAACTCAAACTGCTAATTTGTTTCTCTTCCCGTACTTCACAGGTAAAAACATTCGTAATCCGGTGCTTCACATAAAACGGAAAAGGAGATATTCCAGCGTCTTTCTTGGATAATTTATAATAATAAATGCCATTATCAAACCTATCTTTGATTTCGCTTATCCCATCACTAAAAACCAAAGAGTCTTTATTATACCCGAAAACTTGATTAAATGACACTGGATAAGAAGCTATCAAACTCCTTTTATACTCACCAGCCAAGGAGTAAACCTGAATCCTATAACGAAAAGTCCTCATAAATATCTCTTGATTCTCTTCATCTCCATAAATCGAAAAAACATAGTCGTATTGTTCCTTTTCTCCCCCAGTATGATTGAACTGATGTAGTTGTTTTCCTGTCTTATCGAACACAAAAACAGTTCCTTTCCTATTATATGCAAATATCATATTTTCTGATATTGTTCCATACAACAGATCGAATGTTTCCAACCGTTCCGTTCCTTGAAATTGCAAAGGAATGTATTCGATTTCAGCCTCTTCTGCCAAGTCTATTTCTCTTTCCGGATAATCAGCGGTGATATCCAGAACCGGTAATGAAGAGTCCGGAATAACTTTTACCGATTGACGGCTACATCCTGCCAACAAACTAAGCGAGAAAAGAAACCATACGAACTTCATAGTTATTTGAGATTGAATTTAGACAACACAAATACAGGATTATCATCCTCAGTCATTTTAGAAGCAATCTCTTTTAATTTACCTGTCAGCTTGCCTTCTTTATAAGCTTTGAGCAAACGTTCTGAATCATGACAGTCAAGAGTACAATTCTCCGGTAATTGGACATCACTGTTGTCAATCATAAACGGGCGTTTATTTGAAGTATCAGTATTCATTATTTCCAAACTTCCATATATTTCTCTAGTTGAAAGATCGAATACAAATGTTTTTGCTTTAATTCTTGATTCTTCATAAATCTTCTTCGGAATTGCTGACATAAAGAGGTAATTCCCCACTTTCGAATTACAAAAGAACATCACACGAGGATCAGTTTCTGCCGACTTCGGAGTACGAACAAACAAAGGAGTAATTTTCTTATTTTTATAAAGATAAACAGTATCTCCCGCCAAGTCTGAAAGAATAAATTCAGTACCATTACTAACCATTGGTGAGGCAGTTATTGAATATGTTGAGGTCATTTCCGGTGTATCCTTAGTATAAATCATATTCCCAATCCGATTCTTTATTGTTATCGGAAGACGTGAAATAGTGCCATCTTTCTTTGACATCAAGAAATAAGGACAATCATTTGAAACCTTTCCCATCCTATCTAAATCGTAACCATCATAACATATCAACGATTGATCATCATAAATATACATCTCGCCGATTCTAATATTTCTAGGAACAGGTAAACGACGTTTAAAATTCCCTTCCAAAGAGTAAACCAAAACTTTACTGCCAGCCAATAAGTATAATTCCTTTGCTTTTTCGTCTATTCGCAAACTAAATATATAAATATATTCTTCTCCACTCTGCCCTTTATGATTAAAATGGTGCTTAATTTTACCCACCCGATCAAAGACAAAAATAGTACCATCTTGTCTATTGCAGGTCGCAATATAATGGTCTGTAAAAGTGGTACTATAATAAACGAGGTTATCAAGTAATACGTCATCAGTGGTCTCCAACGGAATAAATTCTGTGGTAACATAGTCTTTCAATGTAATTTCTTTCTTTGGATAATCTTTCGTAACATCAATTACCGGCAAAGCCTTACTTGTAACCTGTTTCTTAATTTGTGCAGATGTATTAAACGCCATGCACAGCGCAAATGATAACAATAATAGTTTTCTCATGGTCTTTTATTTTAAAAGGTGAAACAAATACTATTTTGATAAAAACTCTTCCAATAAATCGTCTGGTGCAAGATTCATTTTCTTCTTGATTCGTTGTTTAGATTTGGTTACAGAGCGAGAATCTATATTAAAAAGTCTGCCCAAATCCATATTATTAATACCCATATGAAGTAAATAACAAACTCTTTTATCTTGTTCTGTCAGTAATCTGCATTTACTAAGCTTCCCGGAAATATCTCCATATAACAAGTCTATTAATGCATATAACTGTTCCCATTCCTTTTGAGTTTCAAGAAGTCCATAGTAAGGTTCACTCTTCAATTGACAGAGATGATTATAAGCCATATACTGTTCAGAAAAGTTCACTTCCAAAGTCCCTACATTAAGCCGACGTAATATACCCTCTCTATCTGAAAGTAAAGTTCTGAGTTCTGTCGATAATCGATTATTTCGTTCTTTCAGGTTTTCATATTCCATCCCCTTCTCCTCCAACAACACAGAGTTCATTTTCTGTTCATTCAACAAATTGGCAATCATTCGTTTATTTTCTTGTAACAAAGAAGTATAATCACCGATTTGTTGTTCATTTTCTCTCAATCTCTGCATGATTCGAAAGAGTTCCTCCTCTTTTTTCCTCTTCTCGTGATAATAAAAGAACAAAACGATTATAAACAAAAAACAACCAACCAATATACCTATTAGATAGTGCATTCTTCGTCGTAATTGCTCATTCTGTAATTCTCGATTTTGGCTCTGAAGACGTTCCTTCTCATATTTTTGTCCCAAAACCCGAATATCAGAAGAGTAAGATAACTGCTGTTCTAAAGAATCTCTACATTGATTATAGGAATCAGCATAATGAACTGCAGCTTTCCAACATTGTCCTTCTTTCTCCAATTTATATAATTGCAAATAAGCATTCGAACAAATATACATATCATCCGTTTGAGTAGCCTTCAATAACCATTTTCTCGCGTCATCTTTTCGATTTTGAAAAGATTCATATTCTCCGAGTAACAAATAAGTAGAAGCTTTATCCTCCAAGCTATCAAGAAATCTCAATAATATTCTGGTAGAAAAATGAAAAAGTCCGACTTTCGAATATATAGCCTCCAATTCTGATGATATTTTATGCTGTAATTCCTCATCAGATAACTGCATCGCAACTTCCAAAGCCTGATCATAATAACAAAAAATACTATCAGATTGATGCTGCAATAAATTTACCCTGCCAATATTCCGTAATGTGATAGCTCTTTCCACACAAGGCTTAATAGTTGCATATATAGAAGCACCCTGTTTAAACATTTCCAAAGCATCACCATATATCTCCCGATACATATATATAGTGCCAAGCCGACTATAAAGAGTAGCCTCCAACCAAGAGTTTTTTTCATGCTTTACTAAATTCAAGGATTGATTATAGAGAATTACTGCATTTTCTTCATCCCCATGTTCCCTACAACTATCACCTTTCTCAAATAAAGAATGCATTTCTTCTTGAATATTTTTCTCTTGTGACGAAGATTGACAAGAGAAAAAGAAAATTCCCGAAATTAGCATATATAAAAGTGAGGTGACTTTCATCGTATCATGATTTACTGGTTTATGCAAATGTAGGAAGTATTGAGAAAAAAAGCAAATTTTAGAGATGGACAAATCAATTATATATATCCACCTGATTATTAATCAAATAAAAATCCACATCCCTCAAATTATTTGAATGATGTGGACAACATTTTAAACAGAAAAAACGATAATAACAGAATTATTCTGTAACCATGTATCTTTCTCCAGTTTGTTTTACATATTCTTCGAGAAACTCCTTCGGATATCCCGGACGAGTTACTCCGGCAGGCTGACCAATGGAATTACGTTCAAACTTTCCGTCTTTCACTTGTTTCACTACTCCATCGTTATACTTCACGATCAGGAAAGTACCCAATTGTTTCCAAGTGTCGAAGGTACTCTGTGCAGTCATATTTGTATAGTTAGTAAGAAAGTCGATAGCAGCATTCTTATCTTTTGCCAATAGTTTAGCTGCCATTTCTTCAATACCGTCCTGTGCTTGGTTGAAAGTTGTTTCCAGCTCTTTTTGAGTAGCGCGTACGTCATCTATCATCAGGCTATAACGAGGATAAACCATATTCGATACCCAATTGAATATCCAGAAAGCAGAATTCCAGGAGAAAGTAATATAATCTGCCCCATCTACACGTGTATAACACAACGGAGCTTTAGTCGCACAACAATAAACGGGTGTAAATACAGCCATATTTGCATCATCCACACCAAACCAAAGCACACCACCAATTATATCGGGTTTATTAGCACGCATCTGTGCCACAAATACAAAACCGCTCTGTTGAGTAGAAATAGGGCGTTCGTTAAAATATTCTTTATCACCGACTTTAAAGTTCAACGGAGAAAGACGGTAAGGAGTTTTATAAGGACCTGCCCCAAAATCATTGGAAATATCAAGCGGCGTTCCTTCATAATGATCACGCATCATGTCTTTCACATCTTGAACGGTAAGTTTCTGTTTAGGACGGATAAAAAGAGGCATCGGATCGTTAGTCTTACCTTCTATATAAGGAAGATATTCTTTTCCATGATCAGTAAATTTATTAAAATAACTCCAAACACGAGCTTCACAGAAACGACGCGCACCAAAATCAAGTGGTGCATACGCATTAGAAAAACTGAAATCTTTATTGACTCCATTGAAATAACCCTTCTCGCGCGCAAAAGAAATAACATCATGAGAATATAAACAGTTCTCTTTATCATTCATATCAAATTGATGAATACGGGATTGATTGGCATGAGCCGAGATACAATCATCCGGCACTCGAACAGCCACCCAAACAGCCCCACGGATACCCGGACCTTTACCAATCATCTCCATAATCCAAACCTCATTAGGATCGGCAATCGTAAATGACTCTCCTCCACTATAATAACCATACTGTTGTACCAGATCAGTCATTACCTTGATAGCTTCGCGCGCAGTTCGCGAACGTTGCAGACCGATATAAATCAAACTCCCATAATCTATAATTCCGGTTGAATCCGCCAACTCTGGACGACCGCCAAAAGTTGTTTCAGCAATAGTCACCTGATACTCGTTCATATTTCCATTCACATTGTAAGTCTGGCGTGCTTGTTCTATTTCTCCCAAGTATTTACCTGTATCCCATTCGTACACTTTCAGCATCGTCCCTTTAGGATAAGTGGCAGCAGGATAATGATAAAGCTCTCCAAACAATCCATAGGAATCAGCAGAATATGAAACTATAGTCGATCCGTCAGCAGAAGCATTCTTTCCGACAATCAAATTAGTACAGGCAAACGTATTCGCCACGGCTGCCAATAAAATAGCAGCACAAGAGACAATTTTTCTTCTCATAATATATGATTCACATTTTTAGTAATCACCAGATAAAACTTTCACGGGACACAGTCTCATTGCCACAACAATCGGTTACTGTCAATTCAACAATGTGTTTCCCTCCTTTCTTCACATACTTTGGGTCAAGTTCACATTCCCAATAAGAATTTACGATATTAGGACGTCCGAAAAGTGCATACTTTCCATCGATCGTTCCACGATAAGAATTGACACCTGTCCCCTTATCTTTCAAACGATAAACAATTTTATTATTTCTTCCCCATCGATTTTTATTGATAGGAACGATTTCAGGCGGTATGGTATCAACATCAACCGTATAAGTACCCAGTTCACTGATTGTTGCTTTCATATAACCGTTCTCATATTTCCCGCCTACACTATATTTAGCACCTTTGGGACTAACAGAAGCTACATAGTATTTCGTAGTATCTGCCAATGGTTTCCTAAGCAATCCAATTCGCAGTTCACAACCTCCATGAAGAGATACCGGTTTATCATTCAACTGATAAGTAAAAGAAATAGCTCCACTATCTGCCTTTACTTCATAATAAAGTGGAACATCATCGTAAAGCATTCCTTTCGGAACAACCAAGCTTAATCCCGGTTCATGTAAAAAGTTCGTTTTATTCCATCTAAAGTAATATTTATCAGGATGTTCCAATGGATTAACAGGTTGTTTCCGTCCACGCACTGTAAAGTGATAACGGGAAGTATTACCGAAAATATCTTTCAAAGTATACAAGAATTGATAATCCCGTTCTTCATCAATGGTTATCAAGCCACGGTTCCCATTAGAAGCCTTCAGCATACGCAAGGTATTTCCCGGATCAATGAATGATTTCATATATGGTCCATGAGTCCAAGAGTTTATCATTCTGTTTTCGTTCGGAGAGAAGCGGTCTACAGTACTACGGAAAACTTCTGTTTCGTCTACAGTAAGAATTACAGAATATACTCCATAATGGTTGTTCACACCATCCATATAGTCATATGCTTTAATGCCTGTCCCTATAATTCCCCAGGCTTCCACCGGCTGTTCACGATTCGGTAGAATGACCAGATTCTCTTGCTTCCCTGCTATCACGCCTTTACCCAACTGTGGAAAAAGCATGATACCATCTGCTTTAGGAGCACGCGTATCTTTGACTTTAGTTTTGAAGAAAGGCATAGGATCAATAGATTCGCCTGATTCTGTTTCAAATACATCCAGATGTAAATGAGGTCCGAACGAATATCCGGTATTCCCACTCAAAGCTATTGGCTGTCCCGCTTTTACCGGATATTCTTCCGGTTCGGGAATAATCTCAACTTCCCAATTTTCTTTTTCATATTGAAGTTTTTCCACCCTTTCAGCAATTGGAGAAAGAAAACCACTTAGATGGCGGTTTATAGTTGAATATCCGTTATGATAGCAAACATCCAATACATATCCTGAGCCATTAGTGACACGGATACGCGAGATATAACCATCAGCAAGAGCATGTACCGGTTTACCGATCACTCCTCCAGTTTTAAAGTCTAATCCACCGTGAAAATGATTAGAACGGATCTCACCAAAATTTCCGCTTAAAGTGATAGGAAAATCAAAAGGCGGTGTAAAGGTCGCTTGCGTTTTCTCTTGTGCATACCCCTGTATGCTACAAGCAAGCAAGAGGATAGCAATATATTGTCTCATATAATACATACTTTTTAAAACTCTACAAAAGTACACTATTTCAAGTAGATTACGAAATGTCCAAGAGAGAATGATTCATTTGATTCTAGTTAATAATTCTTTTATTTTTGGCATTTATATCTCATTTTGAAAGTAACTTATGAATTATATTTGTATTTTTGCAAGCTATTTCTTATTTTTAATTAATCGAAAAAAACAATGAGAATTTATGAGAGAGTAATGGCAACGGTGGTTGCCTGCGTACTGCTGGGTGTTGTATGCCCCCACATGGCATCAGCAGAATCCTCCGTCGCAGAACACGCAAGTTGGTTGAAGAAGAAGAAAAAGAAGAAACTCCAACAGGAAGAAAAGTCCAAAACGGACTATGAGAAACTGGTAGAAGGAAGCAAAGCTACCAAAGGTATGTTTACCGTATACCAGAAAGAAAATGATTTTTATTTCGAAGTTCCTACCTCTTTGTTAGGTCGTGACCTACTAGTGGTCAATAAGTTACAACGGGTACCCGCAGAGCTGAATGAAGCCGGTGTAAACCGTGGTGTAAATTACGAAAATCAAATGATCAGTGTTGAATGGGACAAGGCTAGCAAAAAGCTAATGTTTCGTCAGCAACGCCCTTTGCCTTTAGCTCCCAAAACTGATGCAATCTACCAATCGGTAAAAGATAACTTTATCTCTCCACTGATTGCCGCATTTAAGATAGAAGCTATCAATCAGGATTCTACTGCATTGGTAATTAAAGTAAATGATATTTATGACGGCACGGAAACCAGTATAAATAATGTATTTACCAATATCAATCTGGGGACCTCAGCTATTAAAAATCTTTCACGTATTCTGTCTATAAAATCTTTCACGAACAATGTGGTAGCAACTTCCGAACTGACAACTAAAGTAACGGAAGGAACGACCAGTGTATACGTAACGGTAGAAGTAAGTTCATCTATTCTCTTGTTGCCGGAAACTCCTATGATGGGACGCTTCGACAATCAAAAGGTAGGCTATTTTACTAATCCCCTTTTAAGTTTCAGCGATGCACAGCAAGGTTCCGATACGAAACATTATATCACCCGCTGGCGTTTGGAGCCTAAACCGGAAGATCGCGAAGCATATCTGAAGGGTAAACTTGTAGAACCTGCTAAACCTATTGTGTTCTATATAGATAGCTCAACTCCTTATCAATGGCGTACCTACATCAAAAAAGGTATTGAAGATTGGCAAGCCACTTTTGAAAAAGCAGGTTTCAAAAATGCAATCATCGCCAGAGAAGTTACCGATAGTATGCAGATAGATATGGATGATGTCAATTACTCCGTATTGACTTATGCTGCTTCGGAAAAGAAGAATGCCATGGGACCTTCCATCCTCGATCCACGTTCAGGAGAAATTCTGGAAGCAGATATCATGTGGTGGCACAATGTACTCTCTATGGTAAGCGAATGGATCACTGTACAAACCGGAACTGTCAGCCCGGCAGCACGTAACGTACAATTGCCTGATTCTTTGATGGGGGATGCTATCCGTTTTGTGGCTTGCCATGAAGTAGGTCACTCTTTAGGGCTACGCCATAATATGATGGGATCAGCAGCATTTCCCACAGACTCTCTCCGCTCTGAATCATTCACATCTAAGATGAATTCCACCGCTTCATCTATCATGGATTATGCCCGTTTCAACTATATCGCCCAACCGGGAGACGGTGTTAAAGTCCTTTCTCCGCATATCGGTCCTTATGACCAATTTGCCATTGAATATGGTTATCGCTGGTATGGTAAAAACACTCCGGAGGAAGAAAAAAATCTTCTGTTCAATTTCCTGAGTAAACATACTAACCGCCTTTACAAGTATAGTGAAGCACAAGATATACGGGATGCTGTTGATCCGCGGGCACAGAACGAAGATTTGGGAGATGATCCGGTTCGTTCTTCTCTACTCGGTATTGAAAACCTGAAACGTATCGTTCCTCAAATAATCCAATGGACTACCACCGGAGAGAAAGGACAAACGTATGAAGACGCATCTCGCTTATATTACGGTGTTATCAATCAATGGAACAATTACTTGTATCATGTACTTGCCAATATAGGAGGTATCTATATTGAAAATACAACTGTAGGTGATGGTGTCAAAACATATACATTTGTGGAGAAGGAGAAACAACAAGCTTCCCTGAAGTTCCTGATGAACGAAGTACTGACTTACCCCAAATGGTTGTTTGATACGGAAGTAGGGCAATATACTTTTTTACTTCGCAACACTCCACTCGGCAAACAAGAAAATGCGCCTACACAGATATTGAGAAATGCGCAGGCATATATCCTTTGGGATCTGCTAGGCAATAATCGCCTGATGCGTATGATTGAAAATGAATCAGTAAATGGCAAGAAAGCATTTACGGTAGTAGAATTTATGGAAGCGCTTCACAAGAACATTTTCGGTATTACGGAACGGGGAGGAAATCCTGATGTAATGGAGCGTTCTTTGCAGAAAAACTTTCTGGATGCTTTACTTACAGCAGCTGCTGAACCCGAAGCTGTTAAAATCAACAAGAAATTGGCTGACGAACATTTCCTGCTCGATCACTCCACTCCTTTCTGTAGTTGCCATGCTGCCGAACAGCGTACTCTCCACGAAGAAAGCCGGATGGGTGCTCCACGAGTATTGAATTTCTACGGTAGCCAACTTAACCGTATATCAGATGCAATTTCTGTAAAACGCGGTGAATTGCTCCGTATCAAGAAACTCTTGCAGAATCGCCTCAGTAGTTCAGATACAGCAACACGATATCATTATGAGGATATGATATTACGTATCAATACTGCACTGGGAATCAAATAAAAAATTAATCACTTAAGCATATCTACAATTAATGAGAAAAAAACATTTGTGCATACTTATATGCTTTCTCGCAAATGCATTGGCAATGGCCGGTGCCAATAATCGCACAATCACAGGTGTTGTACTATCCAGTGAAGATGATCAACCATTGATCGGTGCTTCTATATTTGTGCCCTCCGACGAATTACAAAAAGTCGGTGCCTCTGAAACCTCTTTAGGTACTATTACTGACTTGGATGGAAAGTTTTCTCTTTCCGTTCCCGAAAATATAACAAATATCCATTGCAGTTACATTGGATACGAAGAACAGGTAATCAAATTACAGACCGGAAAAAACAACTACCGTATTGTACTTCAAGCGTCATCACATACCTTAGGAGATGTAGTCGTTACAGGTTATCAGGAATTGGAACGCCGCAAATTAACTGCCGCTATCTCCAAAGTAGATGTAACAGATGCTATGTTAGGCTCTGCAAAAAGTATCGATCAGGCATTGGCAGGACAAATTGCCGGTGTAGCTGTCACTAATACTTCCGGTGCTCCGGGATCTCCCGCACGTATTCGTATTCGTGGTACTGCTTCTTTGAATGGAACTCAAGACCCTTTGTGGGTATTGGATGGAATTCCTTTGGAAGGAACAGATATTCCCAGCTTAGGAGACAATGATAATAATATCGTTGATATGAAGCAATCTTCAATTGCCGGACTTAGCCCAAATGATATTGAAAGTATCACTATTCTGAAAGACGCAGCTGCTACAGCTATCTATGGCGCGCGTGCTGCCAATGGCGTAATTGTGGTGACAACAAAACGAGGAAAAATAGGGAAACCCGTAATTAATTTTAATACACGACTGACTTATAGTCCTAATCTTGATACGTCCCGATTAAATCTTCTTAATTCACAAGAGAAAATCGATTTAGAGCTGGAACTAATGAAAGAACCGGCAGATCCAATTCTAGGCATTCCGGCTTTTTATCAAAAAGGAGGTGTGGCTTCCATATTAAAACAATATAAATTGTTTGATGCTTATCAGGAAAAAGGTTGGAACGGTTTGACAGCTGAAGCACAAAATGCGATTAACCAATTAAAAACAATCAATACAGATTGGAATGATATTTTGTTTAGAGACGCTTTCACACAAGATTATAATTTTAGTATTTCAGGTGGAAGCGAAAAAATTACATACTACAACTCACTTGGCTACTCAAAAGAAGATGGTAATGTTCCAGGTGTAAGTATGAGTCGCTTCAATCTTACAAGCAAAACATCCTATCAGGCAAATAAGATGCTCAAAATTGGTATGTCACTTTTTGCTAACCGACGAAAGAATACAAACTATGTAACAGATAAATATGGCTATGCTAATCCTATCTACTATGCCCGCACAGCCAATCCATATCTGAAACCTTACGATTCAGATGGGAACTATTTATATGATTATGATATTTCAAACAGTAACATACCTAATCCTAAACAAGGATTTAATATTTTTGAAGAAAGAGCTAATACAAGTAAAGAAACACTAACGACTGCAATTAATGCAATCTTTAGTGCAGATTTGCGCTTTAACGACCACTGGAAACTATCATCTCAAGTTGGTCTGCAATGGGAGCAGGCAGGGCTGGAACAATATGTTGGCAACAACACATTTACAACTCGTAATATGCGTGAAGGTAGCCAATACTGGGATAACGTAAATAAGGTATATAAATATGTCATCCCTGAAGGAGGAATGCACAAAGCAGCGAACTCTACAACATCACAGATAACGTGGAAAGTACAAGGCGAATGGAATCAAACTTTTAAAGATATCCATGAAGTTCAGATTATGGCTGGTTCAGAAATTCGGAAAAACTGGTATGAGTCACTGACCTCTAATGCTTACGGATATGATCCGAAAACACTTACAACAAAACCACTCATCTTTAAAGATGAAGATCAAGCCAAATCTTATCCATTGCATACGAAAAGTTATATTGAAAACGCTTTTGCGTCCTTTTATGCAAACGGTTCATATACTTTAATGAAACGCTATACATTAGGAGGAAGTATCCGTATGGATGGCTCTGATCTTTTTGGAGTGGATAAAAAATATAGATTCCTGCCTATTTATTCCATAAGTGGATTATGGCGTATCTCCAATGAATCATTCCTTGAATCAGCTAAGAATTGGATGGATAATTTGTCACTGCGATTATCCTACGGACTACAAGGAAATATAGACAAAAGCACCTCTCCATTCCTTGTAGGGATATACGGTAACCAGACTATACTTCCAGGCAATACAGAAACAAGCATTGATATTTCGGGTGCTCCTAACGACAAATTACGCTGGGAAAAAACAGCTTCATACAATGCCGGAATTGATTTCTCCGTACTCAATTCTGCAATCAATCTTAGTGTAGACTATTATTATCGTAAAGGAACAGATCTTATTGGTAAAAAAAATCTACCTCTGGAGAATGGTTTTGAAAGCATGACAATCAACTGGGCAAGTATGGAGAATAAAGGTGTAGAAGTGAATTTACAAACACGCAACATTACTACACGTAATTTCTCGTGGTATACTACATTCAATTTCGCATATAATTATAATAAAGTATTGAAAGTCTTAACAGCTTCAGATAGCAAAACTCCAGGACTGGAGGGATATCCAGTAGGTACAATTTTTGCCATCAAAAGTAAAATAGACCCTAAAACAGGACGTATATTAATCTATCCAAAAGGAAGCTCCGAGCCAGTTAATGTCGAAACTCTCTTCGATATGTATGATGAAAGTGGCATCGGCTACTATACATATAATGAAAAAGCTGATTTCCAAAGAGAGTTATACACATCTGTCGGAACAACTGAAGCACCATACACCGGAGGATTTATCAATACTTTCAACTACCGTAATTGGGAGTTAAGTTTTAACTTTGCTTATAACATTGGAGCACACGTTCGCACTAGTCCTTCATATGATATTGTTGATTTCGACCCAGGACATAATGCAAACCGAGATGTTCTCAATAGATGGACACCCGAAAACAAGAATGGACAATTTCCTGCTTTACTTAACCGAAACAATTATTCAGCGGACTATTATCTATTCGGAAACGAGAGAGCACTCTACAGAAACTTGGATTTATGGGTAAAACGTCTTAACTACGTACGACTCCAGAATATACGATTAGCATATACATTACCACAAGAATGGCTACGTAAGTTCAGCGTTCATGGAGCAACAGTTGCTGTAGAAGGACGTAATCTGTTTGTCTTCGGTTCCAGCTACAAGAATTATATGGATCCAGAATCAATGGGAAATCTTTATTCTACCCCAATGGCTAAATCGTTTACATTCAATCTTAGTCTTAACTTTTAAACTAAAAAATAATTGTGAATATGAATAAAATTCAAAAATTATATATATACTTCATGCTTGCCGGAAGTCTTATTATAACCTCATGCAGCAATTTTTTAGACATACAGCCCACAGGAAAAGTGATTCCCAATACATTGGAAGAATACAGGGCACTTATGACTACTGTCTATTCTAAAGGATTGATAGACAGAAGTCTTTGTGATATGCGTACAGGTGATATTACAATCCGGAACGACGAATTTGATCAAAGTACCTACAGAGACATTGAGAGATGGGTAGCCAACAATCCTTCCGGGACCGAATTTGGCTGGTCTTCATATTATGAAAACATCTATTATGCTAATGCTATCATAAATAAACAAAATGATATTACTGAAGGTACCAAAGAAGATATTGACCAATTAGTTGGAGAAGCTTATTTTATGAGAGGATATATGCACTTTATACTAGTCAATCTTTTTGGGCAACCATATACTAAGGAAGGAGCACCGATGACAAAGGCTGTTCCACTGAAACTAACACTTGATTTAGAAGAATTACCAACGCGTAATACTGTGGAACAGATATATATATCGATTCTTTCCGATATTGAAAATGCACGCAAGTTCATCAACCGCACAGAGTGGGAAACTGGTTTTAATTATCGCTTTAGTACGTTAGCAGTAGATGCTTTCGAATCACGAGTGTGTCTTTATAAAGGTGATTGGAAAACTGCTTATGATGTAACCGAGCGTTTATTAGCACAAAAATCAACATTAGAAGATTTCAATAGTTCCGATTTCAAAATGCCAAATTTATACGAGTCCATGGAATCTATCACTGCTTATGAAAATGTATATAATAACAGTACACTCAAAGCTTCACAAGCTACAGAAGCATTTGTAAAAATGTTCCAAGAAGGTGATCTTCGTCTCGCAAAATATATTGACGTAGTAAATGCAGATGGCAATTATCCCATTATAAAAAATGATGGAACTAGTAAATACAAATGTAGTTTCCGTACTTCGGAATTATACTTGAATGCAGCAGAAGCTGCTGCTCATCTAAATAAATTACCAGAAGCACGTAACCGTTTGTTACAACTAATGGAAAAACGATATACTCCAACTGCATACGAGCAGAAAGAAAATGAAGTAAGCAATATGAATCAAGCTCATTTAATCACGGAAATATTGAATGAACGTGCTCGTGAATTAGCTTTTGAAGGTCACCGTTGGTTTGATTTGCGCCGCACTACCCGACCAGAAATCAAAAAAATATTCAATGAACAGACCATTGTTTTACAACAAGATGACGTTCGCTATACATTGCAAATCCCGCTAAGTGCAACTAATGCTAATCCTAATTTAATGGATTAACTACATAACTAATATACGATTATTTAGCTTATACAGTTATTATAGTTGCAATCGGTTTCTGGTACAAATGAACACCTAAGTGATACCTGTTTACTTATAAACGATTTGATATTAGAGGTTATCTCAAAATTGAGATGACCTCTTTTGTTAGTCAATCTTAATAGAGAAGAGAAAAACTAACACCCTATTTTAAAACATCAAGTACAACCTCTTTTTTATTACATAAATAAGTCACCTTTCATTTTTATATTCAATATATGAAAAAATAAGAGCTAAAACCTATATCTATCACTTAAAATTTATTCTTTCACTCCCCCTTTACATAATGTTATCCACCATACTCTACTTACATCCATCTCAACTATTTTTCTTGCAATAACGAAAAAACATCTTATCTTTTACGTCTTTTCGTCTCCTTTTGCGTCATTATAATAGATCGCGGTCATAAAATTTAAAAAGAAGAATAACTAAAAATGAGACATGAAACAAGAATCGATCCTCAACAACGAAGATGTGCTAAGTCGTGAACTGGCAGAGCTTATAGAAGCAGAAAGGACACACTTACTACGGTATGCCTGTTACAGAATAGGTAATCTTGCCGACGCTGAAGACGCCATACAAGACATTTTCGTACAGTTGCATATCAGAGAACGAGACCATAAAGGTCAGACACCGGCAAATATGCGTAACTATCTGTATCGAAGTTTGGCAAACTTATGCACTGATCGTCTGCGGAGAGTACAATGCTTACAATTTGTATCACTGGAACAAGTTATCAATTACAGTGAAGACACCCCCGAAGACTTTGAACAAGAGTTTCGCCTTATATCAACTCTGCTCTCTACCATTCCCGAAGAACAGGCAGAAGTGATACGACTACGGATCCATAGTGACAAAAGCTTTGCCGAAATAGCAGAAATACTGAATATGCCTATATCATCGGTTAAGTCACGTTTTCAATACGGAATTGAGAAAATAAGAAAGGGATTGAAGGAACAACAGTCCCTAAAAGTAAAAGAACAATAAACTTTGTAACACCATGAAATGTAAAGAATTCAAGAAGAATATAGTGGAGCTGTGTGATAAAAATACAGATCCTAGATTAGTAGACGAATGTATGCACCATATGGAAGAATGCCTCGAATGTAAATCATATTACGAGGATTATATGGCAACTGTAAGTATGTTGTGCCCACGCTATGCACCTATGGCAATACAATCAAAGTCACCAGAAACAAAGATTGAATCATCTGCTATCGAAAGAAAATCTAGTGAAAAACAACACAAAATTCAACAGTTGCGCATAAGGTTTACACAAATAGCAGCAGCTCTAATTATCTTCGTGGCAGGTATAATGACAGGATTAAGCAATCTTTTCTCAACGGATGCAAAAGCTATTCCATCACCATCACTGATTTTCGAACAGGCTATCAGAAATGTACACAATGCCGGTAGTTTTATCATCAACATGAATGCACGCACTCTACCAAACGAGAATATGGCTTACTTTAATCCTGATGCCGAATTCGTAAATATTAGCTTAAAAGTTCTGCACCAAAATGATTCTACTTTCTGGAGATTAGAAAAGGAAGGAGGAAGAGCGATCCTGTTCGATGGTCGAGAACAATATATGTGGGATAATATCGGTCTGAAAGTACGCGGCTCAGCCACTACTGGTTTTATGGAAAGTTTCGCTTCATTACTCGAACCCGAAAAACTTCTGGAACAACAAAAAACGGCTATAGCCAATAATAACAAAGGAGATGTGAAAATGTCAGAAACTGACTCAAAAATAGTCATAACAACATATACAGAAATGTACGACAATAACCTCTATTCACTTCTCCATAATTCCAAACTGGGAAAGCATAAATGTATAATCGAAAATGTGTTTACCAAGAACGATGGTCTACTCCGGGAAATACGGGTATGGGTAGAGCAAAATGGCAAAAAGGTTCTGATTCTCAGCAGTTCTGAGATAAAATATAATACATTATTACGTAAAGAGGACTTATTATGCCTTCCTAATATTGACAAATCACAATGGGTATCAGCCGAGGAGCCACTACTGAAAGAAGGAGCGCATTTAAAAGCTCTACAAAATGAAACAGCCACAGAAGCAGCACGTAGAATTTTAACAGCACTTACTAACGGAAACCCGGAACAAGCCAAAGAAGCTCTCCAAACCTATGACCGGGCAGAACTTTCTAAAAGGTTAAGTGGCTGCAAGGTTTCAGAGTTCAGTATGCCTAAAAAGAAAGAAAACAATGCAAGTGTATTCGTATTTTATAAATTGACTCAACCTGATGGAACATCCCAAATGAACTATGTCGTTCTGCGTCAGGACAATGATCAGAAAATATGGATACTTGACGGTGGTCTTTAATTCTTAAAAATCGGACATAAGATAAATAGACGACACAATCCCTTTCTAAAATATCCCCTTACGAATAATGAACTGCACTCCTAAAGTTTTGTGTCCAACTTTTGGGGTGCAGTTCATAACGCCGTGCGTCATACACCGCCGCAATCACCACATTGAGGTTGAGCAGCAGAGGGGGCGACATACGGGTGTAGCCTTCTGCCGTGCGCTGCACGGGTGCGGAGATGCCGCCCGATGTTTCGCGCTCTACACTGAACAGCGACACCACCATCTTGTTGGGCTTCTCTTCCACACCGTTGCCCACCACTCCCGCTTCCGCCAGTCCTTCGGGCTGACGGTGCAGGTGCGAGAGGTATTCATCCAGCCGCTCGGCGTAATAGGTCAGAATCTTGTTTATCATCCTTGTTTCAGTCTTATTGGTTCAGGTACGCAAGTACTCCTTCCACGGTGATGTCCGTCACGCACTGCTTGCCTGCCTCTGACAGCAGGAAGTCCACATCCTGCTTGTTGTCTTGGAAGAAGTTCTCCACCAGCACAGCGGGACAGTTGGTATGCTTACAGATGTAGAGGCTGCTCGTCCAGTAGTTGTGGTCGGCGGCTTCGGTACGTACCTTCACTTTCTTCGTGGCTGCCACATCGGCAAGGGCGGTTGCCAACCGCTTGCTGCCCGCCGAGGCTGTGGGGTCTACGAAGACGCTCCACCCGCCGGCGTTCATCCATGCCGAGCCGTTGCCGGCGGCATTGCAGTGGATGGAGACAAGTATCGCCTGCTTGCCGCTTTCGGCATAGGCGGCATTGGCGCGGCGCACGCGCTCTTCGAGGGAGATGTCGGTGTCTTCCGTCACAATCCGCAAAGAGTCGATGCCGGCGCTTTGCAGGCGGGCTACTACGCTGTCGGCTATCTCACGGGTATATGCCCATTCCAGCAGACGCCCGTCGGGCGAGCGTTTGCCGGGTGTGTTGTTGCCATGACCATTGTCTATAAGTACTTTCATAAGGCTGATTGTTTTTAAGATTAATTTCCTTGCTCTATCGGTTCACCGTGAACTTGCTCAAGCGGATGTTGGGGCGGGAGTACTTGTCGCCCTCGCCATAGTCTACATTCAATGACAGGTTGGTGCCGGTGTATGCAGCGTCAGTGCCTTCAGCGACCATTGCTCTCGCAGCCAATAAGGAAAATACATTTCGTTTCATAACTATTTATTATTTCGTTTTTTAGTCTTGTATCTATTTGACAATTTTAGTTACTGTGAGCGGCAGATTGCAAATCCGCCGCAACGGACTGCATTATCCTTAATATCCCAAATCAGTTGTTCCAAGAGGCTCCCCATTGAACGTAGCACCCTGCCAAACTTCTAAAGGAAGATATTGTGGATCCGTATTCTTCGTTTTGCCGACTTTACGGATTTCAGTACCAGTAAGACTTCCATTACTATTCTTTGCTTTGAAATCACTAAAATACACAGCCGGGTCTGTCTTTGTACTTTCTATCACAATGGGGCTCTTGATAGTCTGTGTTCCATTTGTCCTATAAGAAAAGCCTATACCAGCACCACACATTTTAAAACCCATATAATCTTCAACATAAGCTGTAATTGGCGAATTGACAATTTTTATGCTGTTTATACTGCAGTTGGCAGCACTAAATCCAAAACCAATGGTAGCCGCCATTGGTCCACTGGTGGCAATTATAATGGAATTTTTAATAAGAATATCATTTATATTAGCATGTGCTCCATCATGCCCCATGCCTATAGCTGCGCCTCCGCCAGAATCCCCATAGCCTCCGGTCACATCAAGTGTGACATTTTCTATTGTTATGTCTTTGCATCCTTTTTCTTTTTCGGAATCACAGCCTATTCCGGGTTGTGTAGATGTACCTGCATGAATGGTCAATTTGCTGTCCGCAGCATTTTCTGTTGATCCCTTTATAGTTACGCTGGCATCGGGGCCGACGAGAATACCCGCTCCATTGCCCTTGAAATTGTTATTTGTACCGATTACTGTAATCACAGGGCTTCCTTGGGTTACTGCAATGGCGTTCGTTACACCATCAGAGACAGTGCGACTTGCATCCTTCAAGAAGACAGATACATCGCCCGTAATGGATACGGTACCCGTATAGGTGCCACTCATCAAGATATAACCACTGCTATATGTACCACCTTCAGCAGGAACCTTGGTTACAACGGCATTTGCAGCATAGCTTTGTCCATTCACTGAAGCATCGGTGACGGTCTTTTCAATCTTATACGTTGATCCGTCTTGGACTATAGCAAAAGTAAAATTAGCACCCTTCGTCCATGAGCCATAGAAGTAGGCATTGCCTTTGTCGTCGGCAGTGGCGGAGATTGCGGTGGCGGCAGTGGTGATTCCATCGTTGGCGGTGAATGCCTCTGAGGTGAGAGTTACCTTATTAGTAGCGGTAGCTGCTACACGCAGGCGGCTGTACGTTCTCGTCGCGGGGAAAGCGATGCTTAACTTACCCTCTTTTGTGAGCGAAGTATAAGGCATTTGATTCTCGGCAGTGAGGTATTCGTCCGTTCCGGCTGCTTTGTCGGTCTTCAATGCTAACTCTTTTGAGGCGGTGTTCCACTCATAGCAGGGCGCATAATAGGCGGTGGTCTTTATACCTGCCTCGTAGGTGGAGGTAGTGAGGGATATAGCTTTATCGGCTGTCCAAGAAGTGCCATTATAGGTCAGCTTGTAGCACTCGGTGCTTACAGCCTTGCCTGTGCAGGCTTTTGTTACATCATCAAAGCCGGGATAAACTTCTACTTTGAGCAGAATCTCATCACTGTTTGCCCAAGCGGTTTTGCCTGCATCGAACGTTCCGACGGCACGGGTAGCGACATTCTCGGTAAATGCGGGGAAGGCACCTACCTCTATTGGGGTGCCGTTGAGCGTGGCGTTGCCGCCGTTGTCTGCCAATTCATCGTCGGCAGAGCAAGCTGTCAGTGTGCAGAGTAGCAGGGTCACTAACAACGATTGTATCTTGAAACTATACTTTTTCATTTTTCTGTTCTTTCTATCTGATTATTTAATTTCGGTTTCGCCGTCTTCTGTGCCCCAGCCGGGAAGCGGAGTGGTACTGCCCGAAGGAGTGGTTACCTCTACGCCCGAAAGGGTAAGTTTATCGTTCAACGTCAGATTGAAGGTATAAACATAGCCGCTCACAAAGTTTTGCTTTTTGGTAATCTTTTTCAACTCAGAAGCATCCATGCTGAAAGAGGTGTAGGTGTTTCCGTCTTGGGTGGTGATGTCGAACGTCAGATGCTTGTCTGCCAAAGCGTGTTCGGCATCTTGGGGAAGTACGAGCATATAGCCGTAGTATTTGCCTTCGGCTGCTATGTTGGCATCTGTCAAATTGAGCGTAACGGACGAGGTATAGCCTGTTTTATCCGTAGGTTCAAGGATGCTGACCCGTGTATTTTCGTCTGTCACTGTACCCATAAGACACTTCCATTGTTTTTCATTGGGGAAGATTTTGCTGCCATTCGTTTCGCGCATCACGATGGACGTTACGGTTGCTGCCTCCGGACGCTGGTTGGTCAGTGCTATGCGGATAGTAGCCGGTATGTGCTTGAAGTATAGGTCCGAAGATGTCAGTTGTTGGTCAGTTTCTCCCTTAAGTGTGCCTGTCCCTGTCATATACATATAGTCTTTCAGGTGTTTGGCATCGCCCGATGCAGCTTGGGTAAAATCAGTAGGCATAGCCAAATTTTTATAAAAAGAGTTCGGAATATCAGGATCAGGAGCGTTTAAAATAGGAGTAATGCAATAAATCGCATTACCAGCGGAATGTTTACTTGCATCTAAATAATATCTGGAAGTAAGTGTAGCTTTGTCCGGTTGGCCGGTCAGTTCAATTTTTAAGGAACTGTATGGAATACTAAAATTCTTATCCGGTTCTGTACTCCATGATGCACCGATTGTTCCATCCTTAGTAATGACCATAGAATAAATATCATAAAGTTCATCGCCTGCTTGATTATTGCCTGCAACATCCCAATGAAAAGACAGACCGCCTGTGTGGGTATTGTTATCCTCCCAATGCGCCCCACGCGTCATTGATTGTTCGTTTTCGCCATTGTAGGCGGTCATCACCAGCTTCTTTCCAGCCGGCTGTGTGGTGGCTGCATCATCCTCATTGCTGCAAGCAGCCAGCGAAAGCAACATCAGTGCAGCCAACGATGCCGCACCGATATGTTTGATTTTAAGTTGTTTCATCATCTTATTATTCTCTTTCTGTTTTATGCCATTTTTGAATTGTCCGTCCAAGGGAACTCTCGGGTAGAATTCATGGGAGATGCGTCTCCGAATGTTCCGCCGTATTCTCCGCTACCTCCATATCCTTGAAGTACGGCATCTTCCACTTCCATCTCTATCACTTCGATAGCAGGCTTTACATACGTTTCTTTACTGGTTTCCAGACTCTGTTCTGTACTTTTTAATTCATTCATAATTTTACTTTTTAAAAATGTTATTATTCAATTGATTGTTAGTATGCTTTCTTTAGTTCCACCGTTTCATCCGCCCACGGCATCACCTCGCGGCTGTGGGTGATAACAAGTACCGTTTTGCCGGTGGCCGCTGCTTTCAACCGTTGCATCAGCAGTTGCTGCGTCTGCGCGTCGAGTGCCGAGGTAGGCTCGTCCAGCAGCAGGATGCCGCCGCTTCGTAATAGCCCGCGGGCAATGGCGATGCGTTGCGCCTGCCCTTCGCTCAGCCCCGCGCCCCCTTCTCCGCAAAGAGTGTCCAAACCGTCGGGTAAGCTGAACACAAATTCCGCTACGGCGGTCCGGAGGGCTTCTTGCAGTGCTGCTTCCGTGGCGCACGGGTTGCCCAGCAGCAGGTTATCGCGGATGGTGCCGCTCATCAGTGTGTTGCCTTGCGGCACATACACCAAGTTACAACGGGTAAGCGGCGATACCGCTTTCTCTTTCTCCTTATTGTAGAGGGTGATGCTTCCTTTATCGGGCTGCAACAGGGCAAGCGCCAACCGTATCAGGGTGCTCTTGCCCGCTCCCGTTTCGCCGGCGATGGCGGTCAGGCTGCCGGGCGTGAAGTGGTGGCTGAAATTCTTGATGACTTGCCGTGTGCCATCGGGATAGGCGAAGCTCACGTTCTCCATCTTGATTCCGATGCTTCCGTTGAGCCGCTGCGGCGTGCCCTGCTGCTCTTGGGGCAGGTGGTCAAGTTCTGCCAGCCGTTCCACCGAGGTGAGCGTATGCACCAAGGCGGGTATCTGCCGGCTCAGCTCCACCACGGGACGCTGCACCTGCGCTACCAGTTGCAGGAAGGCGGTCATCATGCCGAAGGTCACCGCTCCGCTCTGCAAGCCGAAGACGCCCCACAGGAAAGCGGTGGCATAGCCTGCGGCAAACCCACCTTGCACGGCGGTGCGCGAGAAGAGGGAGAAGTCCGTGCGCTGCATCACTTGGCGCATCAGGGTGGTTTGCAAGGCGGCAAGCGTGCCGGTGGATTGCTCCGTGTGCTCCAAGGTGCTGATCAGGGTGCGGTGTTGCAGGTGCTCCTGCACGTGTGCCTGCACCCGACTGTCGGTGGTGCGTATCGCCTTGGTCAGGCTTCGCATCCGCTTCATATAGAGTTTGCTCATCAAGAGAGCTGCGGGCATGATGGCGAGCAGCGTCCATGCCAGCCGTGCTTCGAGCATCAGCAGGAAGCAGAAGGCGGCAATGAGTTGAATCAGGGTGACGAGGGTGAATGGCACGGCGCTGCACAGGGTATCGGTCACTACACGCACATCCTCTTCCAGCCGGTTGAGCACGTCGCCCGTATGCAAGCGTTCGCGTCCCGTCCATTGGCTCTCCATCAGTCGGGAGAAGAGGCGGTGGCGCAGGGCGTTCCCCATGCGCACGCTGTTCTTGGTGTCGATGCGGGAGGCAGCTGCCGAAACAGCCAGTTGCAGTGCCATGCAGGCGAGCATCCCTATGATATAAGGGGTAAAGCTCTGCGCAGTGTTTCCGGTGGCGATGTCTATCAAGCGTTTGGTGAACCACACAAAGGCAAGCGAGGCGCATACGCACAGTACTCCTGCCGCTCCGCTGAGCGAAACGGAAAGACGGAAGCCCTGTGAGGTGTTCCAAAGCCATTGTATGCAGTCTCTTGTCTTCATTGTTCTATGTTTATTCTTTTGTCTTTATTCTCTGTTTTCTTTTCTGTTTCCGAATAGTGGAAACCCATACCTGTTAGGGCTTGTATCAGCCCTTTAATACCTTGCACAAGGAAGCGCGCGTAATACTCCGCTGCCCTTAGGGGCGACACGGAGGCTATCCCAATGATTCGGCTGCTGATGTATCGCAGCGAGTGGAGCTTTCCGGTAATGATGCCGTCCGGTCTTCCGCTTTGCGCGGTGTTGTACTTGCCGAAGTTGCCCTCGGACAGGATGCGTGCCAGTACCTTATCCGCCTGTGGGCGTAGGCTCGCGTCGAAGAACGGAAATTCCGCTTCGGGCAGTCCCAGCTCCTTCACGGTGATGCAGCCGAAGATGCGCCACGCCCTCCACAACCCGAAGGATGTGAGGCGTTCTTTCAGTTCGGCAAGGTCTGATTTTTCGTAAAAACGATGCAGCACCATGACCCAGTCGCAAAGTTGCCGCAACCCGATACCGCCCGCGATGAAGTGGTGCCACAGGTGGTTGAAGATGTACACGGCATTGACGCAGACGGAGGGCACTTGTATCTCTTTTCCTTCTATGTGCACGATGTCCGTTTGGTCCTCTTGCAGATGGTCCGTGCTCCAACGCTGAAAACGCGCGTCCTGCCACGGATTGGAGAGCTTTTCGGCGATGCGGTGCAGCTCCACCGTGACACCGCCGAAGGTGGTATGGAAATGCTTCTCGCTTTCTGTATAGGGTGTTTCTTCTCCGTTCCGCTTCCTCAGCAGCCGGCACGCGCGGGGGTAGTTCTCCTTACCGATATAGAGGTCGATGTCTCCGCACATCCGTAGCATGGGGTGTGGATAGAGCGTGGCGACGCCCTGCCCTTTGAGCAGTACGGGATGAATGCCCTCGGCTTGGAGCAAGCCAACCACCTCGACCAGCCTGTTATTGAGCAGCGCGTGGCGGCGGGCGATGGCAGCCACCTGTCCGGTAAGCTTCCTTAGCGTGTCCGTTGCGGGTTGCAGCTCCGCCGGCAGACGGAAAATGGCATCGGCTACCAGTCCCGACACCGTCTGTTGTTCGGCAAGTGTTAGGAGGACGTTCCAATCGGTATCTTGATTGAACAGCCGCTCGTTGTCTGCCGCTTCATTCCAAAGCCCGGCACGCAGCAGGGTGAAGAAAGCCTCCGTAGGGTCTGCTTGTGTCATATCCTCTCCTTATTCTATGATTCGGGCATCCGCCCAATTCTGCAAAATTTCTTGCGCATCGGCACGCGCCGTTGCCTCGTCCACCTCATAGTGCTCGGTGAGCAGGCTGGCGAGGGTGTCGGTGTCAAAGTCTTTGTTCTCCACTTGCTGCCACAGGTAGGCGGCAGATGCGTTCATGCCAATCATTTGGTTGAAGTCCACTTGTCCCAGTCCTTCGCCGGTCACGATGTATTCCGTGCCGATTCTTCTTAATTTAAATCCTTCTATAATTTTCATTGTTATCTGTTTTTATTAGCTCCTCATAACTCCTTTAACCCTTTCTATTCTTCTATACCCTGCCAGCAACCAACGACGCATGGGGCGTAATCTGCGCCATAATGCCGCCTTGCAGCGTTCACCTCGGCTGTCGGTGTCAATAGGGCATCCGTTCCGGATAATCCTTACCGCTTTGGCAAGTACCCGGCAGGGGGTGCATTGTTCCGTGCCGCTCAGGTTGCCGTCACCCATCAGGGTGATACGGTCGCCGTCGAGGGCGATGATGCGGTGGAGTACATAGTGCCTTTCCGCAATCTCTGCCAGCACGATGTCACCCGTTTGCAGACGGTCCGCCTTTTGCAGTACGACACTGTCCCGTCCGCTCACGATGAAGGGCAACATACTGTTTCCCTTGCCACGGAGGGTGACGGAAAGCCCCTCTTGTACCATTCGCCCTACTTCGGGCAGCAAGGTTTCGTTGGGTACGGTCACTCGCTGCATAAGGACTCCTTTCTTCCGGGATTTCCGGTTTCCGTCTCCTGCTTGGGTGCTGCAACGGTGGAGTGGCATAGCTGTGCCGCCGCTTCATCGGGCAGGCACTCCAAGCGGTAGCAGGGGACAGTGGTTATAATCTGTTCAATAGTGGCGTGCACATCGTTCGCCATCCCGCTTTCCCACTTCATACACGAGCATGAGGGGGTGAGTGAGGCGTATGCCTCTAGGGTGGAGAGCTTTTTTATCCGGTTTTCCTTGGCTTGGCGCAACCGCACAATACCGCCCACGGGTGCGGAGGCGTTGCGGTAGCAGGGTGTCTTGCCGCTCCACGGACTGCCGTAGGCAATGACCTCGCCCGTCTCGTTGATGCGCAGGATGGGGTGGTCGTCGTTGAGGGGTTCTACACCTCTTATATAGTGTTGCCAAAGTCGGCTGTGCGTACTCTTGCCCGTGCCGCTCCGTCCGAGGAACAGATAGGCTTTTCCTTCGAGCATTACCGCCGAGGCGTGGGTATGTACCGTGCCCGTTCCGGCAGTGGAAAGGGCAAAAAGCAGCATGAGCGCACTGTTGAGTCCTATCAGTTGGTGCAGGTGCGAACCGTAAAGGACAGCTTCGGAACGGGTGAAATCGGGGGAGACACGCAGACGACAGTTCTTCTCGCCGGATAAGGCGGGGTAGAACTCAAACAGATAGCCACCGCTGGTGCGGAATACATCTAGCCGGGAGGATTCTTCCGATCTGTCGCTATTGATAAAGACAGGGGTGGCATCGTCTGCTTCCAGCTCTTTGCAGACAGTTAAAGTGAAAACAAGTCCGGTTTCATCAAGAGTTTTCGCTTTCCCATCGGTAGCTTTTGCTTCAAAGGGAGCATAGGCGGTGAGCCACTCCCACAAGGGAGAGCCAGCTTCCATCTGTAAGCGGAAGGTATGGCGGGCTACGGTATAATCTATCTTTTTCATTTTATCGTTTCTTTTGCTGTTCATCCTTAAATGGTAGCGTTCAGCGTACTTAAATAGTCGAACGATTGTTGTTCAGTTTGTTTCATTCGGAATTCAATTTTTGTATCTTCTTTCTGATCTGTCAGGCACTATCCAGATGGAGTTTGTACTCAGCAGCTGTGGCAAACCAACGGATATAGAGTAGTTTCTTGGCATAGTGGTCATAAACAGAATTACAACAATCAGCCAACGTAAGGGCTAAAAGCGTAAGCACGAGTGGCAAGGAACTGTTTATTGCACGCGTTGCACGAATTACTAATTGTAGGTAAGAATGTACATAAATATCCGACATCACCAGATTATTGGTGATCAATATTACATCTATTTTTTTCATGTGATGGGTAAGCATTGGCAAAGTCTGAAATTTTGTCACTCAGCAATATTTACGAGTTGTTATCTCTTCTTAAAAATGAAAACTACACATTGCAGTTTTCACGGCACAAAGGTAGTCACTGCGTTTCATTGGTGTGTTTCATATACGTAAAAACCCGCCTTTCAAATACGTAAATTCGCCTTTATTTCTTTCAAATGCATCAATTGACGTATTTGAAAGAGGTTTATTTGGCTTAAAATAAATAAACCCGTACCTTTGCACGCGTTAATTAAGCAAAAGAATGATAGAAGATTATTATAGCAATATACAGTTCGCAGTGTGCGTGCTTTTACTGGCTACGGGGAGTCACTTATTGATTGGAAAGGTTCCGGAAAAATCAATTTTTGATACATACCGCAAATCGAGGAAGATAATGGGAGGAGGTTTTCTTGTGTTCTGTATGCAATTTTTCATCCAATGGAAGTTTAATGCCAGAGATGCCTTTCCAATAGTGGCATCGGCACTGAATATCACCTTCTTCTATTTATCAACTATTATGGTAGGCTTTTCGTTTATTTCACTACTTAACGAGAAGTATATGAACCGCAAACGGACGGTGACACACCTCTCTTTTTGGGCTGTTATAAGTACTATCGTTTGGCTTTCTGTGGCTTTTTTGCCACGAAGTGTCTCAATATGGGTGCTCATATTCGCTGCGGGATGGCTTTTTGTGTACGTGGGTCGCCTGTCATGGGTATTTTTTAAAACATATCGCAACGCAGTACAGAAGATACAGAACTATCATTCCGACGACGTAGACGGCTTTATCCGATGGGTCAGCAAGAGTGTGTTTTTTACTATTGTCATGGGGCTACTCTGCTCTGTAATGGCATTTGCTCCCAAGTGGATGATTACCATTTATCTTACCGTTAGTATTCCTTTCTTCTATTATATTTTTGTCTGCTTCCTCGATTATCTCATTCACTACGAAATGGTGGACAATGCCATTGAGGAGGAATCCGAGATCGAAACTTCGAACATACAGACAGATAAGACTTTGACATATGAGCAGATAGAAGAAAAACTGCAAGACTGGATCGCGGCAAAAGGCTATCTGCAGTCCAAGATAAATATGGGAGATATTGCCCTACAAATAGGTTCGAACCGTTCCTATCTGTCCAGTTTCATCAATACAAAATATGGCTGCACCTACTACAAGTGGATTGCGCTACTGCGCACCCAAGAGGCGAAAAAGCTGCTGATTGACCAGCCGGAATTGACGATTCCACAGATAGCTGAAAAAGCGGGATTCTCTTCCAACACTCATTTCACCACCCTATTCACAAAGGAGGAGGGACTTCCACCAGCCCAATGGAGGGAGAAACACACAGGTGTATAAACAGTATTTCCGGTACTTTTCCTATTTTTGTAACTATGCGAACAGACATACGTCCTCGATAGCGAACTGGTGTAACAAAAACTAAGAGCAAACATTTTTGGGATAAGGAGAAATCTTGTTTTCCTTTAAATGAAAAAATGTTTTTTATTTAAAGGAAACTATAACCGCAAGCTCCGTTTATATAATTGAAGCTTTTGATTACATAATCGCAAGCTCCGATTTTATAAACGGAGCCTGCGATTATAATTCTATTACCATAAAAATAAGTTTTATTTCAGAGATAAACAAGTAATCTTCCTTCCAAAGAGAGATTATTCATGGGACTATTAATGTTAATCCTCAATCAACTATAATCTTATAAATTATAATCTTTTGCTACCGCTCTTTGAAAAGCCTCCACCAGTTCTCGCATTACTTCTTCAACATTCTGCTGACGTGAAATTAATGCGGAAACTTGTCCTATTTCCAATTCACCTTCTTCCAAATCTCCTTCAAAGATGCCTCTTTTAGCACGACCTTTCCCCAACAAACCACGCAGTTCTTCGGCTGAAGCACCTTCATTCTCTGCTTTCTCTACCGCATCGCGAAAATGATTCTTTACCAAGCGTGTAGGAGCTAATTTCTTTAATAGTAACTTAGTGTCCCCTTCTCCAAGACTCAAACAATATTCTTTAAAAATCTGACTTGCTGAACTTTCATCCGTTAATGCAAAACGAGTTCCTATTTGTACTCCTTCAGCTCCCAATACCATGGCGGCAAGCATTCCTTCACCCGTACCAATACCTCCAGCGGCAATTAACGGTAGTGTAGTTGCATTACGTACAGCAGGAATCAGACAAAATGTTGTTGTTTCCTCTCTCCCATTATGTCCACCAGCTTCAAATCCTTCGGCTACCACAGCATCGACTCCTGCTTCCTCACATTTCACAGCAAAACGAGAAGATGAAACAACATGAACAACTGTAACGCCCCGTTCTTTCAACCATCCGGTCCATGTTTTAGGATTTCCGGCGGAAGTAAATACAATCTTTACCCCTTCTTCTACTACAATGTTCATGATATCCTCTATCTGAGGATACATCAAAGGAATATTCACTCCAAAAGGATAGTCTGTTGCAGCACTACACTTACGAATATGCTCACGAAGAGTTTCAGGATGCATTGATCCAGCACCAATCAGTCCTAAACCTCCGGCATTACTTACAGCGGAAGCAAGCCGCCAACCGCTACACCACACCATTCCTGCTTGAATTATAGGATATTGAATCCCAAAGAGAGAAGTAATTCTATTCATAATTAATATCATTCTATGTGCTAATAGCCAATGTTCCATATGCTCTCTGTCATTAAATCTAAGGGAGCGTAGTGAAACATTTCTTCTTAGTTTTAATAACAAGAAAGAAAAGATCATTCACTACGTTCCGAATGACAGAGACTCTTGTATATTATAATAAACTAATTAGGATGTACTGCCTTATGTAATAATAACATCTTCAGCGGGCAATCTGTTCAATAGGAGTATTAATCAGCACGGTAGTCGAATCTCCATATGTACTCAAAACCTCCAACGTACGGTCACGCGCCTCCCGTCTCTTTTTACTCCAGAAATCTTTCGTAAAGGCAGCCATTAAATCAAGACCTCCGATAGCCCCTCCACTGATATATACCCCGCTTTTACCAATAGAGATATTGGAGCTTTTGGTATATAGCAACTGACGAAGTTCATAAAAAGGATCTCCACGCCAGGTGTTTTTAGTTACTTTTATTTTTTTCTGATAAATAGGATCCCAATCATAGGGGGTAGTAGCAGTATAAGGCTTTAATGTGAGAATGACTTTCGGTTTAGGTAAAACCTGAGGAAGAGATTTGTCGAATTGCATCCAGCTTTTCTCTTTAGACATCCGAGGAGATCCTGTCCCATTGCCCAGATCTATTGACTTTACAGCATCAGGATTCAGTTTCAACTCCGGATCACCATCTAACCACTTTTTCAAACGCAAAGAATCCTTCGCAGTCCATTCTTGCGCATATACCAATAAAGTTGTTAAGCACAAGACCATAGCTATAACAATCCGCTTTATCAATCCATCCATTCTTTTCACTTATGTTTATTATAATCCTTAAGCACCTCCAATGTATGCGTACGCATCTGTTTTTTCCGAAACTGCCAGAAATCTCTAGTAAAAACTTGCAGCAGGTCTAACCCAAAAAACAATCCTCCGTTCACTCTTACTCCATTACCTAACGATATACCTTCGGGAGGAGGTAAATATATACCCATCGTTGTCTGCAATGTATCCAAAGGCAAGGGAATATAAACAAGCTTATAGGTTTCCAACATCATAAGAGGTAGCTTTCTATCAGACAGTCTCCGGCTATTGTACGATGAGTCTGATTCCACAACTTCAGAAGGAGAAATAACCCGTGGAAGCGATTCATCAAAACGCATCCACCTTTTCTCATTAGACATACGGGGAGTCTCCTTACTGTTATCGAACTTAATACTTTTAACAGCCTCGTTGTTTAATTTGAGTTCTTCACCATTCTCCAGTGATTTCTTCAATCGTAGAGAATCCTCTGCATTCCATTGAGCGTAGCACGCCCCTGTCAGCAGCATTAAAACTACTGATATAAACAAACGACCCCACATTTTTGCTCATCTTTATTGTCCGAAAACTTTTTTTTCGTTGTTACCACCAACGGTAACCTGTTCCACAAAGCGGTTCATCATAACACGGATCAATTGTCCAGGTTGTTCTCGGATATTTTCGCCCTTCCCACCAACGGCGGTAACAAGCAGCAGCATCCAAGACCTCTTCATCCGTCAGGAAATAAATTGCTTCATAATTTTCAGCATTCGCCAATACCATCTTGCATCCTAACGACGGAGGCGTACCTTGGCGAATAGACTCTACTACCCAAAGCATACACTCACCTAAACGGATTTTTCCGTTATTCATATTATATACTGAGGGAAAGGAAGGTATAATGGTTAAATCTTCCGCATATTTTAAAAGTTCAGGAATATCTTCTTCTGTGAAATGGGGTACATCTACCACCCCTTTCTCATTCTGCACCTTATATGTTCCTGCCTTCAATTGTTTCACAAAAAGGGTAACATCAGGATTGTTATAATCCATTTCGCTGCTGCATCCTATCAAAGATACCATCAGGCTAACGGCCATGCACAGCATAATAAGTGTTTTTTTCATTTTCATAAGGGTTAATACGTCATGCGAATTCCGCAAAGCAAATTAAAATTAGTCGGCCTTTTTGTACGTACCGTAGCAAGTTTCGAATCAGTGCTGAAATGATGGGAAATACCTGGTTCGGCAAAAAGTGCAAGTTGATCATTAATCTTATAATTGATTCCTATACCGGCAGTCACTGCCAGTTGGATAGGTTCTTCTTTAAAACTATTATCAGGTGCTCCGCCTATGCATTTATCTACAATGCCACCTACAGATGCATAAACATCCACCTTCTTCGTATTAGCTAATGTAATATTCAGTTTTACCGGAATTCCCAAATAATGTAAAGCTTGTTCTTCGGAACGAAGATTCGAATAGAGCAACCCTGTTTCTATTCCCAGAAAATTGTTCAATTTCCGCTCTATTGTTACACCTGCAGAAACCGGCATTTTATATGTACCGTTTTCAGCCGGAAGAGCAGTCCCTATCTGAGCTTTCATTGCCCAATGATGTTCCTTCTCCATTTTTGCCTGAAGCGGAGCATTCGCAGCATCTTTCTGTTCTGTCACTGTTTCTAAATCCGGTTGCTCGTTGGTTGCTTGCCAATAGTCATTACGCCTTTTCATCCGGCTATCGTTACCCACAGAACTTGTCGAAGAAAAGGTAAACGACATAGAAAAGGAAATTGAAACTGAGTCTTCGGCTTCAACGTGTTGTGAAAGCATTCCGTAAGATCGCGGTGAAGGTTTTGCCAATACCGGTTGCACAGGCTGAGGCAACTGATTGACACGTACTCCGTCTCCATCCAAAGCTCCTCCGTGCGTTACCGCTATTTGAGTAAACGCTTCTTCAATCTCATCTTTTGGTGAAAGATACCAAAACGTAGCCGATGATGCAGCCAAAACCAACAATACGGATGCCGCAGCTGCCACACGGAAAAGCAACAACCGGCGACGATGTTGGCAAGCCACAGGAATATCCTGCGAAAGCTCTTCCCAAAATCCCTCCCGGACAGTCATCCCGGTATCGGCGAGACGTGTACGAAACAGGTCGGTTATTTCATCTTTTTCTTTCTTCATGATTCCTATATTCTTTAATTTTTTTTGCTAACAAATATTTGGCCCGGTGTAACTGCGAAGTAGACGAATGCTCTTTGATATGAAGCATTTTGGCTATTTCTTTATGAGATTTCTCTTCAAACACATAAAGATTGAATACGGTTCGGCAACCATCCGGCAATTCGGCAACAAAAGCCATCAATTGTTCCTCGGAGAACCCCTCTCCTCCTCCCGACACCGAAATATCCGGTATATCGGGAAGCTGTTCTTCATGCACCACCAACTGATTGACTCTTTTCTCACGCCTCAGATAATCGAGTGATTGTGTCACCATCACCCGGGTAATCCAGGTATTGAGCGAAGATTCTCCCCGAAAGGAAAAGTTGGTAAAGATCTTGATGAAACCGTCATGCAGTACATCATGCGCCGCGTCCATATCGCCCGTATATCGATAACATATCGCTAACATCTGTTTGGAATAGAGGGTATAAAGCTCCTTACGGGCTGAATCCTTTCCTGCCCGACAGCCTTGTATCAATTCTATCTCGTTTTCCAAAGTCAATGTCTTTTAATCGAACGTATGTCTGCGTCGTTTGTTCTTTAGACGCAAGTATTAAAAAAATGCTGCAACGAAAAGTGTTAAAGAATAAAAAAGAAACCTTTCTCCTACCCTCTCTCAAGGAGAAAGAGATAGAGAAAGGTTTCAACTATCTTTCTATTTTATACTACATGCCAATTATTGCAATAAAAACCATTAGCATGCCTTAAAGCTCATATCAAGTCCTTTTACCGAATGGGTTAAGGCTCCAACAGATATAAAGTCTACTCCACATTCAGCATAATCACGAAGAGTATTGAAGGTAATACCACCGGAAGATTCAGTTTCATATTTACCTGCAACCATTTCTACTGCTTTTTTCGTCATTTCAGGAGTGAAGTTATCAAACATGATACGGTCTGCACCACCTAAATCGAGTACTTGTTGCAGTTCGTCAAAGTTACGAACTTCGATCTCTATTTTCAGGTCTTTACCTTTCGCCTTACAATATTCTTTTGCACGAGTAATCGCTTTATCAATACCACCTGCAAAATCCACATGATTGTCCTTCAGCAGAATCATATCGAACAAACCAATACGATGGTTCACTCCGCCACCTATCTTCACTGCCATCTTTTCAAGGATACGCATACCCGGAGTTGTTTTACGAGTATCCAGTACTCTGGTATGAGTACCTTCCAACTGTTTGGCATATTTACGAGTCATAGTAGCAATACCACTCATGCGTTGCATGACATTCAGCATCAGGCGTTCCGTTTGAAGCAGTGACTGAACTTTACCCTCAACAACCATTGCTACATCACCCGGATTTACTTCAGTTCCGTCGTTGATAAATACTTCAACCTTCATTGTGGGATCAAAGCGGCTGAAAATTTCTTTGGCAACTTCGATTCCGGCCAATACACCAGCTTCTTTAATCAAAAGTTTAGATTTTCCCATAGCCGTATCGGGAATACACGAAAGCGTGGTATGATCGCCATCGCCAATATCTTCTGCAAAAGCAAGATCGATCAGTTTGTCGATCAGTTCTTTTTCCTTATTCATTGATTTTCTCAATCCTTATTTGATGAATTAAATATTGATCTTTCATTTTCTTCAGGAAGCAGTTCACACGGAATTTTCCTTTGGATGTGGCTAATGTGCCAACAATAAAACTCGATTCATCCCGTTTCCCCTCATGATTTACCGTGAAACCATTGACTTTATTTTCAGTAAAGAAATCCTGCATCATAGCTGTAGCTTTCTGCTTGTCGAGATTCGTCGAACGACCTTGGAGCACCAAGTTTACCTTGTCTCCCATATACTTACTGAGCTCTTTCGAGCTTCCTCTCTTAAATGCCGTTATCACGCCTTCCGGTACCTCCTGTGCCATAAGCAATGAGATTGAAAGAAGCAAAGCGGTCATTCCTAAAAGCACTCGTTTCTTCATAAATCCAAGCTTTTTGGTTGAAGTTTATGCATTAAACTTTCACCTAATGATAGGCAAAGGTAATCATTAATTGCATAATAACATAAAAAATGCGTATTTTTGTGCAGTAATCAGAACTGTAGACACATGAAAACAACTCTGCTCGTCGTAGGACGGACCGTAGAAAAACATTTTATTACTGCTATTGACGACTATATCCAGCGGACAAAATACTTTCTTTCGTTTGATATGGAAGTGATTCCCGAACTGAAGAATACGAAGAATCTTTCTATGGAACAACAGAAAGAGAAAGAAGCCGAACTGATTCTCAAAGCGTTGCAACCGGGAGATGTAGTTGTACTGCTCGACGAACATGGGAAAGAAATGCGCTCGATTGAATTTGCCGATTACATGAAACGAAAAATGAATACGGTAAATAAACGGCTGGTCTTTATCATCGGCGGTCCTTACGGATTCTCAGAAAAGGTATATCAAGCAGCACATGAGAAGATTTCAATGTCGAAGATGACTTTCTCACATCAGATGATCCGACTGATCTTCGTAGAGCAGATGTACAGAGCGATGACAATATTGAATGGTGGGCCGTATCATCACGAATAAAATCTCCACAGCCATATATCAATAATTCTCTTCAGAATATAACTCATCAAACACTCGTTGAAGTTCCGATTCGTCTGCAATCAACTGACGAAGTTCCGCCAACCGTCCGGCATTATCCGATTGAGGTATCCACAGTTTTAGATATCCGCCCTCGGCATACTTTTCGTAGAGATGTTTCCGGAAACGGATATATTGTTGCGTTTTATCCATTTCCGGATAATGAGATAACCCATATTGAACAGTTCGACGCAAAGTAACCTCCACATCAATTATCCGGTCAGCCTCAGCTACAATCTTGCCATAAATACTTTTAGGAATTTGCTTATTAGAAGCACGATGATCTTCCACAGCCTCTTTCATTTGTACAACCTGTTCCTGAGTGAACCACTGAAGTAATTTTTCATCCGCCTGCAATATTTTGCCGGAAACCAAATGATGGAACTCACGGCCTTCACATAAACCCAAATCATGATATGCAGCAATCGTATAAACCATTGAGTAGTTTACGTCGTAGCTAAGAGCTAGTTTTAGGCTTTCTTCAATAACTCTTTCTGCATGGTCTATCTGATGTGCCTTGTCAAATCCGGCATATTGTGGTATAATGCTGTGTTGGATATATCCACACAGATGAACAGGTATATTATTAATCATTCGGCTTTAATTTTGATCTTGTCTAGCAATTACTATTCTTTTAAATTATACAATATTAGTACAGGATTTGACTCATTATTCATAAATCCTAGAGATGTTTCTTTTAGCCTATCAAATACTTTCTCAGGAAATTCCCCAGGCACTATTTGATAGATAAGCTTTCCCTTTGAAATATTTACAATTTCAGGTAATGGCGAAACTAATATTTTTTCATCATGAACAACATTAAAATCATAAACTGTCATCTCCGAATTCTTTAAAGAGATATAGCAATTGTATCCTACATACGGCATTTTATCTTTTAAAGCATGGCTAAAAGAAAAAAACAAATGATCTCCATAGAGATGAACATCATGAATATGTCCTTTAGAACTTTCTACATCCCCACCTTTCAATTCTTCATTTTTTCCAAACTCTAACGCAATAAATGGTAAAATACTATCTTCCTGTATTTTATAAATAGTATCATTGTCTTGATAGTGAAATATTAGCTCCCCATTTTTCTCGTTTTTAGAAAAATTATTGGTAGGACATAAAGGAAGAACCTGATCACTGGCAAAACATCCTCGTTTTATTTTCTGAAGATTTTCATCTAATAAAATCAAATTATAATGATCCTTATTTTGATATACATTGATACCCCAACATCCTTCCGGTACCACATAAAATGTATACAAATAATAAGCTGATTGAATGGAAGAAATAAATTTCCCCGAAATATTATAATTTAATATTCTACGAGTTGCTACATCTAATATCTGTACTGTATCATTCTGCATCTGAACATCTCCAATATTAATATATTCTTCAGGAGAAGGACCGCTGCGCCCTATGGATCGTTGATATCGACCAGCATTATCAAAAACAAAAATATTATTGTTACCTTTATCCCATACAACAAGTGCAGAATCACTTATAAATACTTTTCCGATAGAATTAATTAAGCATTCATCTTTTGTTTCCAAAGGAATTATTTTATCAAGATCAGCTATCTTTTGCAAATTAAGTTCAGAAACGTTATCCGTATTTATCTCATAAGAATAAATAGGTGAAACTCGTTTCATTATCGAACTGTTATTACAAGAGCTCATTATACATATGGCAAGAACAAATAGAAGATTTATCGCTATTTTCATTTTAATTGTATATTTTTTCACACTATCTTTTATCTAATAAAGGATAGTGTGAAATATTAAAGTATTCATAAAAAACAGAATGACAGATATAAGGCTTACAGACTTTTCGACGCCATCAAATTAAATCTATAAAACTAATTCCATTATTTCCTATTCCCGATTCATCAAGCGATATTCTGCCATTTGCTCATATTTTGTACCCGGACGACCATAATTGGCATACGGATAAATTGATATTCCGCCACGTGGAGTAAAGATTCCGGTTACTTCAATATATTTCGGGTCCATCAGGCGAATCAAATCTTTCATTATAATATTGACGCAATCTTCATGAAAAGCTCCATGATTTCGGAAACTAAATAGATAAAGTTTCAGACTTTTACTCTCTACCATCTTAATATCGGGAATATAAGAGATACGGATCTCCGCAAAGTCAGGTTGTCCGGTAATGGGACAAAGACTTGTAAACTCCGGGCAATTAAAACGTACCCAATAATCGTTTTCGGGGTGTTTGTTATCGAATGCTTCCAACACTTCAGGAGCATAATCCTGTTTATACTCTGTTGTTCTTCCCAGCAAGGAAAGTTGATCTTTCAATTCTGCCATTTCTTCACTTTAATTTTAGTCCCTACACAAAGAAAAAATGCGTTTGAACTTTTTATATAGAGAGATTATTGATTCTTACTTTTTAAATACTTTTCCAACCCTTCCCGACGTAATTTACAAGCCGGACAATGCCCGCAACCATCTCCGGGGATGCCATTATAACACGTTAATGTCTCCTTGCGAATTACATCCATCACTCCCAACTGATCGGCCAAAGCCCATGTTTCGGCTTTATCAATCCACATCAACGGAGTATGAATCACAAATTGTTCATCCATTGCCAGATTCAAAGTGACATTGAGAGACTTGATAAAAGCATCCCGGCAATCAGGATAACCACTGAAGTCTGTCTGAGAAACTCCCGTTACTATGTGATTAATTCCCCTTTCACGGGCATAAACTGCGGCAATACTCAGAAAGAACAGGTTACGTCCCGGCACAAATGTATTCGGAACACTATCCGCCGGTTTTTCCATATCCATTATCATAGTGGTATCTGTCAAAGAGTTATGGCCCAGTTTCCCGATAAAGGAAACATCCATCACTTCAAATTCTACTTTTGCTTTCCGAGCTATTTCCCATGCCAGTTCCACTTCGTTTTCATGTTTCTGACCATAGAGAAAACTCAGCGCATATACCTTTTTGAAGTTATGCTTTGCCCAGAACAGGCAAGTAGTCGAGTCCTGTCCTCCACTGAACACCACTAATACACTCTCTTTATTCATGACACGCTCATACATTAGTTGTACATTCTAAATATCTTTAATTTTCAATACATTATAGGATATTCCAGTATCATAGGCATCACTACCATCTATTTTTTTGATAGCTTTCACCACCCGGATAGTCACCGGCAAAATAATCACTTCATACATAGATTTCAATACAATCTGAATTCCCATCATAATCAACAATTCCTTCCAGGCAATCACACCTCCGAAAGCAACCGGGAAGAAGATTAAAGAATCGGCTGTTTCTCCAACAATCGTAGATATAATGGCACGTGCCGAAAAGTTTCGCCCCTGACTGGCTATCTTCATCTTACTCATCACATAGGCATTGAGGAATGAACCAACGAGAAAAGCCATCAAACTTGCCATTACAATCCGGGGAGCCATTCCGAACACAAAATTGAAATGCTCTTCACCTTCCCAGAAGGGAGCCGCAGGTATTGCAACAGCAATCAATCCGAGAGCTACTACAAAGAAATTCATGGCAAAACCACTCCAGATAATGAGACGCGCTTTCTTGAACCCCCATACTTCGGCAATACAGTCATTAATAATATAAGAAATGGGAAAAACCAATAATCCGGCAGTCACAGTCAGACTACCAATCTGAATTACTTTTGTTTCAAGAAGATTAGCTGCAATGAGGCAAACATTAAACAGAATACCAAGCAGCATAAAAGGTACGGATACTTTTTCTTTCATAATTCCTGTTTTTTACGTGGTGTTCTAGAATACACGACCGCTATTCACGGCATCATACATCTTTTAATTAGTTTCGGGGGCAAAGATAAGAAATAATTCTCTTATTTTATTCCTTCTTGAATGTATCTTTTATAAAATCATTGGCCTGATCCATCAAATTATTAAATGTCTCTTTCAACTCTTTACTATCAAATTTAGATGCTTCTTTCATCATTTCTTCTTTCCACTCTTTGAGCTCTTTTTGTTGCTCTTGAGTCAAATTCTTAATTACCTGCTTTCCTTTTTTATTCAGTTCTTGATATTCGCGGGTAACTTCTTTCCAATCCTCTGACGTATAGTTTGATCCATTTTTAATGACCTTCGTTGTCAAAGCCTTCATATCAGCCACATAATCTTTTGCTGTATACTGGCAAGAAGCAAAGAAAAATCCTGCCAACAACAAGAATACAATTTTTCTAAAGTCTTCTTTCTTCATAATGAATAACACTTCATGATTTATTGATTAACAACAGTTCATAGAAAAAGTTGCTCAGCACACATACTTTCCTGTTTATCCCAATCAGAATCCCGAAAGATACTCTTTCAACGTATCCACATACTCCTCCATTGCCTTCCGGCCTTCAGAAGTCATCCTGCAAGAAGTACGTGGCCTCTTTCCGACAAAGCTCTTTTCTACTTCGATATACCCCGCTTCGCTCAACTTATCCAATTGCACACTAAGGTTCCCTGCCGTTGATTGGGTTTTCTCCTTCAAATAAACGAACTCTGCCTCCTCAACCGTCAGAAGTATAGACATTATTGCCAAACGAAGCTGAGAGTGTAATATTGGATTCAGTTCTTTAAACATTGTTTCATCTCTTTGTTCATAATATGTCCGGGAACAATTATCATCACTATAAAGATCAGTCCAAATACGAGATAAATTTCACTTCCTCGAATGAAAAGCATTGAAAAAGAAAGAGCAATACCAATTACTCCTGATATACTGAGGGGCTTATATCTACATACTAATCCGGTCAAAGTAGTTCCCATCCCCATCAACAAAGAGATAACAAATAATATATCGATATGAACCACAAAGGATATACACGACAGACAGAAGCCTACTATTCCAAACACGCTCCATATATGGGATTTAACACGATCTATATAGTTTTTCGTCCCATTTTCCTCATTTTTTTTATGAAAAAAGACAGTCAGCGGACCCGCAATAACAGGGAGTGCAAACCAAAGGAAATTTACTTGCCACATTTCCGTCTGCAAAGATAGATACCATACAAGGAGCGATATAACAACAGTAGTATATCCCCATATCAACAATGGATAAGCTGCATAACGGGCTGTATGCCTCTGTGTCTCCCGAATCATTCTGGCTATCAGTTCCAAACTCTCTTTTTCAGAAATCGTTTTATCTTCCATACCTAAAATCAATGAATTTTGTTTCAAAAGTAATATCTTTATCTAATATACCCAAAATAAAGTACTATTTACTACCCTCCAAACGATTCCTTTCGCTGGAAGATTGTTTCTCCACAGTCACTGCTCTGGATTTACTGCCTTGCTTGAAATTCCAAGTAAATGTCAATTTTAAAAGCCTTCCCTTCGATGCTAATGCAAAATGACTCATAGAATCATAACTTGGCACATTGCTGAAATAAGAATTTCTTCGATCAAAAATATTATCTATTCCAAGAGTAGCTACACAGCGACCATCGTTCCATTTTTTACGCAAATGGAGATTAAACGTATGATGGGGTTCAATTCCGCTATTGCCGGAAAATAAACGGCTGGCACCATTAAATTGTCCTTCCACCGAGTAGTCTTTTGGCAAATTGAAAGTTGCATTGGCATTTGCAAAATAGAGATAATGACTCATATAATCACTTTCCTTATACATACGTATATCCTGCCTTACTCCGATCAAATTAGCATTCAGATTCAACCAGGTCACAGGTTGCCAGGGAGCACTGACAGCTACAAACCAATGATTTTCCCGATTATGATTTTCATTAATAACATAAGAGATGTCCGAGTTCACAGCGTCTTCTTTCCCAAATTCCCGGATAAGATCGCGATGCAAGTTTCCACCAACCGTTAATGTATATCGAAAGTTATAAACCAAAGTCATACTGAACTTATTAATATAAGTAGGCCGCAATGTAGGATTTCCTATAAGATAACTATAATCAGATGTCTGAATCCGGTTAGGATTGAGAGCGGTAAATGCCGGTCGTTCAATGTACCGCCCATACTGTCCGATAAGCATCCATTTCCGAACTTCATCGAAATAGAAACTACCGTCCATATGAGGAAACCAGTCCCAGTATTTCCGTGTTTGCTGTTCAGTATCATTAGAAGTTTGCGTATATTCCCCCCGAAGTCCGAGATGGATAGCTCCTCTTTTCATATCCAAAGAATAAGTACCGTACAAAGCGCCGATGTTCTCACCATAATCAAGTTCATAACCATATTCGACATTTGGCTTCCAGCTTTCGTCCGGTTCCCGACCTTCATATAAAGCATCATCTTTCATACCTATATATGTATACTTCATACCTAACTGTAAAAAGGATTTCTTATTAAGCTGCTGCTTCCACGAAAAGTCGGCTGTTGCAATTTGATAAGTAACATCGGAGTGAGAACGGTAAACTGTATCTTTGTCAAGCGCACCTATTTGCTGAATGACCCGATATTGGTTATTACCTCTGGAATCTTTTGAAATATAATCAGCTACGAGCTTCAAAACAGAGCCTTCCTGATCCAATTTATGCACATAGTTGGCAGTACCCGAATACATATTATACATTTCTTTCTGGCGATATATACCCTGGCTTTCCATTTCTGTAGGACCAACAAAAAGGGATGAATAACTTTGGGAAGGCGAAATAAATCCGCGTCGCACATACTCAAACTCCACTCCTACACTGTTGGAATCATCCATTGTATAAACAGCCCCTGTCCTCACGGTTCCATAGCGCGAAGGTTGTTTCATGAGTGTCCTACTTGAAAAATCTTTTTCACCGTTAATATATTCGCGTGTTGTATATAAATCACCTTTATTTTGTGGAATCAGTGTACCGGATGCAAATCCATACAAATCCCATTTCCCACTATGGAAATTCAGACTTCCACTCGGCTGATAAGATTGCAAAGACGATGCAAAAGAGGTATTCATAGAAAGATTTCCTTGTAATCCCTTTTCCATCCGACGTCTCATTATAATATGGATAGCACCACCTTGTGCGTTTGCATCCTTATCTGCTCCTGACATTGGTATCACTTCAACACGTGCTATATCATCCGATTTTAATGAATGTAAATACTCTATCAACAATTCTCCTGTAAGTCTTATCTCCCGGTTATCAACATACACCTTCGTACCCGAAGAACCGTTGATAGATATTCGCTCGTCGGATAGCCATACACCGGGTGCTTGCTGTAAGAGTTCAACTCCATCTTTATTTAAACCAGTGGGCACGGATTGTACAAACCTATCAACCTTTCGTTTCACCAAACTTGTTTGTATAACCACCTCCTGCAATTGATATATTGAGTCTTTATTTAATGAATCTTTTACAAATATATTCTGAGATTTACCTTGGGCATATCCCAGAGAGGTTGTTCCAGTCATTCCAACTAGTAACAGTAAAGTCAGTATTTTCATTGTTGAACAGGATAATAAATCTTAACCTTCATTGTTGCCGGAGCATCCTGCTCCTTTTTACATTTTTCTCTTGCATATCCTTCCACAGGAATCCCTTTATCATCCATATCAAGTTCCCAATTAGCATTTTCATCATGATAGAGAGATACCAGAAATTTCTTCCATGGAACATCTTTCAAAATAACAGTTACCGTATCCTTTACGGCAGGCAACATGGCGTATACAGGCTTTGATTCAGAATCCGCCTGAGCCATCACCATTATACTTCCTTTAGCACTACGAATGCCACGAATCTCTACTTTTACCTCTTGGGAAAAGACAACCGTCTGGCAACAAATGAGTCCTAATGCAATGATTAATAAGCGTTTCATCTTTTATTTGTCTTTATTAAATTAGTTGATAATATTTAAATGGTTTATTTTATAAACCAAAAACAGATAAAAATAAGCAAGGAGCTGCGCATCTCCTTACTTCGGTGCAAATATAAATAGGTTTATTTTATAAACCAAACATTTTAGAAGAATATTAAAAAAGCCTTCCCGTCATTTATCAATACGACAGGAAGGCTCATCACTTTGACCTTAAACTACACAATTGTCATAGAGACATTGGTATATCATGAAAAATCCTTCAATTCTTCTTTCAATCGCTTACGTATAAAGAATAAGCGGCTTTTTACAGTTCCTATCGGCAACCCTAATTTCTCGGCAATTTCCCTATATTTAAATCCGGCAACAAACATCTGGAAAGGTATTTTCATATCTTCGGGTATAGTATGTATGATACGGTATAGTTGTTTTATATCATATGTTAATTCAAAATGTTCGGCCTCTTCATCTTTTATCATATTTTGTTGTTGGGCGGAATAAGTATCGTCAATCATCCTCATCTCACGAGTTGCACGACGATAGTTATTAATGAAGATATTTCTCATAATGGTATACATCCACCCTTTCAAGTTTTTAGCATGAGTAAATTTCTCATGACTGTCTAATGCTTGCAACACGCAATCTTGTACCAAATCATTAGCAGAATCCCGGTTAGCCGTCAATTTATATGCAAAACGATGCAAATCCGATTCCATCGCTAATATTCCTTGTGTAAAATCTCTTTTTTCCATTGTCGTATTTAAATTATCTAATTAGCACGATACAAAGATCCGCTTTTCTAGAATGATTATAAATAGCAATTCTTCCGATAAGTTTGGCTATTTTTCCTTTACCCCTCTCAACCATTTCTTTTCTTAGTTGTTGTTTGGACATTCACCTAAAACTTAACTGATAATGAAAACAAGCTTTAAAATGGTATTGATGCTACTCGGGGTAGGAATTTTCCCCTTGTGTGCCCAAGCACAGAAGAATGTAATTATAGAAGATCAGGAACCTAATTCCATCATGTTTGTCTCACGCGACAAGGCAGGAGATGAAATTATCCGAATCATGAACGACCGGCAGCAATTTCGTTTTCACGACCCGAATGCTCCTCGTTTTTTATTAACCGACCAAAAAGGGAAATTTGCTTTGGGTATCGGTGGTTACGTACGTGCTACAGCTGAATATGATTTCGGTGGTATAGTGGACAACGTGGATTTTTATCCCGCATTAATCCCCCAAAAAGGAAGTGGGAATTTTGCCAGAAATCAATTTCAGATGGATATCACCACCACCACTCTATTTTTAAAGTTGGTTGGACACACCAAACATCTTGGTGATTTCGTCATATATACTGCCGGAAACTTCCGTGGTGACGGAAATACATTTGAATTGCAAAACGCTTATGCACAGTTCCTCGGATTCACCATCGGATATAATTATGGTATGTTCATGGATCTTTCCGCATTGCCTCCTACAATTGACTTTGCGGGTCCCAACGGCTCTGCCTTCTACCGCACAACTCAATTAAGCTATATGTATAATAAACTAAAAAACTGGAAACTCGGTGTAGCTATGGAAATGCCTTCAGTAGATGGTACAACCAATAATGATGTTTCCATCAGTACTCAACGAATGCCGGACTTCGCAGCTTCTGCACAGTACAACTGGAATAGTAATGGTCACATCAAACTGGCAGCTATCGTTCGCAGCATGACCTATTCAAGTGCAGTACATGATAAAGCTTTCTCCAGTACGGGATTCGGTTTGCAAGCATCCAGTACATTCAATATTACTAAAAAATGGCAAGTATACGGACAGTTTAATTATGGCAAAGGAATCGGTACATATCTAAATGATTTTAGTAATCTAAATGTAGATATTGTACCTGATCCTGAAAATGAAGGAAAAATGCAGGTTCTCCCAATGTTAGGATGGTATGCAGGATTGCAATATAACATAACTCCGAATATATTTGTATCCGGAACCTATAGCTTATCCAGACTTTATTCCGAACACAACTATCCAAGTTCAAACCCGGAAGCTTATCGCAAAGGACAATATTTTGTTGCTAATGCATTCTGGAATGTCAGCAGTAATTTGCAAGTAGGTGTAGAATATCTGAGAGGATGGCGTACAGATTTTAGCTCTTCAACCCGTCACGCCAATCGGTTGAATGCATTAGTACAGTATTCTTTCTAATCTAACTTAGGCCCGATTGGAGAATCGTAGATTCTATGTCAAGCTTTCAGCCTGAATGTATTATACCGAATTTACATGATATTAAATAATAATAAAGCCGTCTCAAGACAATGTCCGAGACGGCTTTTTCTATAATTAAAGGTTGGATTATGAAATCAAAATCTGTAATCTATACTTGCACCAAATACCTTATTAGTACGGCTATATACATTCGTCCCACTCAATCCGGTATTGTTATAGTTCTTTGAAGTTTTCGTGTAATCGTCATAGTTAGTCCACATATAACCCACGTTTAAAGCAGCTCTTTCACTCAACTTCAACTTCGCCCCAAAACCCAAAGTATAAGAGTCACAAGAGAAACTGGTATCGCTTTGGAAGTTATCGGACAATCCGTAATCTGTGATTTGACCACCACAACTCAACGTCAGATATTTGGTGACATCCCATTCAATCCCGGCAAGATACTCATTAGTTCCTTTGGTCAAGAATTTCTGTTTGTTATCTGCCATACCTGCGTTCTTATCATCATAGAAATGATATTCTACTGACGCACGTAATGTCGGAATAAACTCATAAGCCACTGCTACCGAAAGCATAGAAGGTATATCATTCGGAGTATTCACACCATGCTTAAAGGCAGCTAGAGCACCATCAGCAGCTGTGTTTTCTTTCGTATCGTTCTCAATATTCAAATTCGTTTTAAACTCATACTTGGCACCAATATTGAACTTACCAAACTTGGCATCCACACCGATAACCGGAGTCAATCCCCAGCCCGTTTGGTCGCAGTCCAGTTCCAGAGGATCCATTAGCTGCGCACCACCTAAAGCATCCTTCAAATTAGCTCGCAGAAAGCCTTTATAGCCACCCGTAAAGTAATTCATACGCCCACCGGCAAATGCAGAAAGCCATTCATTGATTTTGTAAGTCAAGCCCAATTGCAAAGAATAGATATATTGTTTGCCATCCATCGCACTGTTGATGTTATACATATCAGGAGTCACAATCTTGCCTTCTTTCTTCAAGGCTGTCTGGAAAATACCTGCCATAGCCAATGATTCGAACATAGGCAGACCATCGTCAAACGAAGCTTTTCCTCCTCCGGCAGTAATCGCAAAGAAACCGGAGACTGTCCAATCACCTTTTTTATAAGCAGCAAACAAACTGGGAATAATCGGAGCAGCAGCTTTTCCTTTATAATACTTGTTGAACGGTTGGTCGGAAACAGTAGGCTTTGTACCATCAAAACCGTTATAAGTAAAAAAACTAGCATCAATATTTCTTGTTTGGAAAGCACTTTGAATGCTCAAACCCATATGAAAACCATCATTAGGCAAGAATGCCAAACCGGCAGGATTAGACAAAGCAGCATCTATTTCGGTAGTAGCACCACGAGATAACATACGAAGAAATGCAGCATGCTGATTTGTATTTGTCAGGATACCGCCTGCAAAAGTTGGAATTGAAACGATTAACATCACAATGCTAATCAAAGAAAATCTTCTCATCTAAATCTTTTTTAAGTTATTTTGGGCGCAAAGTTACAACAATCTTGCACATAGAAAATACATATGTGCATTTTTTTTCGTTTCTTCTCTATTTTAATTGAAAATAAAAACTGTTTCATTAGAAACCGTATAGCCTGAAGCTAAAATAAAAGATGAACAAATCAGAGAATGAAGACGTTTATTATCTATAATAAAAACAGATCATTATGGCCTATACGATTGCTTTTTTTGGGACAAAACCCTACGATGAAGCTTCTTTCAATAATAAAAATAAAGAGTTCGGATTTGAACTTCGGTATTATAAAGGACATCTGAATAAAAACAATGTACTTCTTACACAAGGAGTAGATGCTGTATGCATTTTTGTCAATGATGTAGCCGATGCAGAAGTGATGCACATTATGGCGGCTAACGGAGTAAAGTTACTTGCTCTGCGCTGTGCCGGATTCAATAACGTAGACCTGAATGCAGCAGCCATAAACAACATTACCGTTGTGCGTGTACCGGCTTATTCGCCCTACGCTGTAGCCGAATATACGGTTGCCCTCATGCTATCCTTAAACAGAAAGATACCACGTGCCACCTGGCGTACCAAAGACGGCAACTTTTCACTTCACGGATTAATGGGATTCGATATGCATGGAAAGACTGCAGGTATCATCGGCACTGGTAAAATAGCCAAAATCCTGATTCATATTCTGAAAGGGTTCGGCATGAATATATTAGCCTACGACCTTTATCCGGACTATAACTTTGCTCGTGAAGAACAGATCGTATATACTTCACTGGACGAATTGTACCATAGTTCCGATATCATCTCTCTTCATTGCCCCCTTACCGAACAGACCAAATACTTGATTAACGACTATTCTATCAGTAAAATGAAAGATGGTGTAATGATTATCAATACCGGTCGCGGACAGCTGATTCACACCAACGCGCTGATTGAAGGTTTAAAAAACAAAAAGATTGGTTCTGCCGGACTGGATGTATATGAAGAAGAAAGCGAATACTTTTATGAAGATCAGTCCGACCGTATTATCGACGATGATGTATTGGCACGTCTACTTTCATTCAACAACGTGATTGTCACTTCCCACCAAGCTTTTTTTACCAAGGAAGCAATGGGGAATATCGCTATGACAACATTACAAAACATCATAGATTTTATCAATCATAAGCCTTTGCTAAATGAAGTGAAGAGATAGAACTTTTCCATTTCACCTTTTGTTCAGCAAGCATATAAACATTAAAAAAAGGAGAGATTTATGAAAAAAGTAATACATAAAGCAGATACGAGAGGGCATTCGAAAACTGATTGGCTAGATAGTTACCACACTTTCAGTTTCGACGAATACTTCGACTCCGACCGCATCAATTTCGGTGCACTTCGTGTATTGAATGATGATAAGGTAGCACCCGGAGAAGGTTTTCAAACTCATCCTCATAAAAATATGGAGATTGTTTCCATCCCCTTAAAGGGGCATCTGCAACATGGGGATAGTAAGAAGAACAGCCGGATTATCACTGTTGGTGAAATGCAGGTGATGAGTGCCGGAACCGGAATCTTTCATAGCGAAATGAATGCAAGTCCCGTAGTGCCGGTGGAGTTTCTACAAATATGGATCATGCCAAGAGAACGTAATACACGTCCTGTTTATCAAGATTTCAGTTTCCGTGAATTAGAGCGTCCGAATGAACTGGCAGTCATTCTATCACCAGACGGAAGTACTCCTGCTTCATTGCTGCAAGATACCTGGTTCTCTATCGGGAAAGTAGAAGCGGGTAAGAAACTTGGTTATCATATGCATCAAAGTCATGCCGGAGCATACATCTTTCTCATCGAAGGAGAAATTGTTCTAGATGGTGAAGTATTGAAACGTCGTGATGGAATAGGTATTTATGACTCCATGAGTTTTGAGCTGGAAACATTAAAAGATTCGTATATCTTGTTGATCGAGGTCCCTATGTAGAAAAAGTTTGTATATTGTAACTATTCAATTTATGGAAATAAATCTAGCCGGCATACGGCAGGAATATACTAAAAGCGGGTTGAGGGAATGTGAACTTCCCAATGACCCGCTTTTACTTTTTAGTCGGTGGTTGCAGGAAGCAATTGATGCAGAAGTGAATGAACCGACAGCCGTAATTGTGGGTAGTGTATCAGCAGAAGGAAAACCTTCTACACGTACTGTCTTGCTAAAAGGTTTGCATGACGGAAAATTCATTTTTTACACTAATTATGAAAGCCGAAAAGGGAAGCAATTGGCACATAACCCATTTATTTCACTCTCTTTCGTCTGGCACGAACTTGAAAGACAAGTACATATAGAAGGAATTGCGACTAAAGTTCCTCAAGAAGAGTCGGATAAATATTTTCGTAAGCGTCCATACAAAAGCCGGATCGGAGCACGGATTTCCCCACAAAGCCAGCCAATCAAGAGCCGGATGCAATTGATACGTGCCTTCGTAAAAGAGGCGGCCCGATGGATAGGCAAAGAAGTGGAAAGGCCTGAGAATTGGGGCGGATATGCCGTCACTCCCACAAGAATAGAATTCTGGCAAGGAAGACCCAATCGACTGCACGACCGCTTTTTATATACTCTCAACTCAGACGGTAAATGGGAAATCAGTCGTCGTGCTCCCTGATTTCGTCGTTTTTTTTTGGCTACTCCAACTAGAATACGTAATATTGCAACCTATAATTAGAACATTTTATGATACTGGATTATATTTATCACAGTGGTTTCGCTATTGAATCAGAAGGCGTAACGGTGATCATAGACTACTATAAAGATTCCTCGGAAACGGAACGAAACCGGGGAATCGTACACGATTATCTCCTGAAAAGACCGGGTAAATTGTATGTATTGTCCACTCATTTTCATCCAGACCATTTCAACAGAGAAATACTAACATGGAAAGAAGAACGACCTGATATACATTATATTTTCTCTAGAGATATATTAAAACATCATCGAGCTAAGGCCGAAGATGCCATTTATATACAGAAAGGAGAAACATACGAAGACGATGTAATCCGTATCGACGCTTTCGGCTCAACAGATGTGGGCAGTTCATTCCTGATCCATCTGCAAGATTGGACTATTTTTCATGCAGGCGACTTGAATAACTGGCATTGGAGCGAAGAATCTACCGAAGAAGAGATACGAAAAGCAAATGGAGATTTCCTTGCAGAAGTTAAATATTTAAAAGAAAAAGCACCCAAAATCGGCCTGGCACTATTCCCGGTGGACTTCAGAATGGGAAAAGATTACATGAAAGGTGCAAAACAGTTCATCGAACAAATAAAAACTACTATATTTGTGCCCATGCACTTCAGTGAAGACTACGAAGGCGGTAACGCATTCCGTAAATTTGCCGAAGAAGCCGGGTGCCGTTTTATCAGTATCACCCACCGGGGAGAAAGTTTTGATATAACCAAATAAACACATAATAATTATGAAAAATTTAGCAATTCTGTTTCTGACACTATTTCTCGTAGGTTTGCCAATGGCAACGAGAGCTGCATCCTTAAAAAAAGAAAAAAAAGATGATTCCAGATATCTTGCTGGAGCTGTGCCCGAAGTCGATGGCAAAGTCGTATTCTCTAAAGAATTCCAAATTCCAGGTATGAGTCAGGACCAAATCTACAGCACTATGCAGAAGTGGATGAACGAACGTCTGAAGGAAAATGGCAATAATGAAAGCCGCGTAGTATATGAAGATAAAGCCACAGGAAGCATTGCCGGAATAGGCGAAGAGTGGTTAGTATTCAGATCTGCAGCTCTTATGCTGGACCGTTCTTTAATGGAATATCAAATAACGGTCACCTGTAAGCCCAATAGCTGTCTTGTCGAACTGGAAAAGATTCGTTATACTTATCGTGATACTGAAAAGTATAAAGCAGAAGAATGGATTACTGACAAAGTTGCACTCAAAAAAGACAAAAAGAAACTGATGCGTGCAATGGCTAAATGGCGCAGAAAAACGGTAGATTTCGCCGATGATTTGTTCTTTGATGTTGCTGTAGCATTCGGTGCACCGGATACTCGTCCTAAAGCACAGAAGAAAAAAGAAGAAGAAAATAAAGCAACGGCTCTTGTAGCTGGAGCAGGTCCTGTTGTCATAGGTCAAGGTGGTAAGATCTCTACTTCTACAGGAAAAGAATCTGCTGATATGCCGCGATATACAGAAGTCGATCTGAAAAAGATTCCAAGCGAACTGTATGCTTTGATGGGTAACTGCAAATTAGTAATTTCCATCGGCAATGATGAATTCAACATGACAAATATGACAGCTAACGGAGGTGGTGCTCTGGGTAACCAATCCGGTAAAGCAGTAGCTTACTGTACACTTTCGGCTGAACAACCTTATGAAGCTATGGATAAAGCAACCAATTACACATTGAAGCTTTATGCACCGAACCAAACGACTCCGGCAGCTGTTATTGAATGCAAGAAACTGAGTGCACAAGAGGCTCAATCGGGACAACCTCGCACTTATGTTGGAGAAATCGTTAAACTTTTAATGAAAAAGTAAATAGAATTACATAATGGAAATCAAAAGCAAATTCGATCATTTCAATATTAATGTAACGAACCTGAAACGAAGCATCGCTTTCTATGAAAAAGCGCTTGGTTTGAAGGAACATCACCGCAAAGAAGCTTCCGATGGTTCGTTCATTCTGGTATATCTGACGGACAACGAAACCGGATTTCTATTGGAATTGACATGGTTGAAAGCTCATACAGAGCCTTATGAACTGGGAGAAAATGAGAGTCATTTGTGCTTTCGTGTAGCCGGTGATTATGAAGCGATACGTCAATATCATAAAGAAATGAACTGTGTATGCTTTGAGAATACTGTTATGGGACTTTATTTCATCCATGATCCGGATGATTATTGGATTGAGATTCTTCCACAGAAGTAACCCTATAAAAACAGCAAAGGCAGGACTCAATCGTCCTGCCTTTGCTGTTTTTATATCACTTGCTTATTTTATAACCATCAGATAGCAATCGAAACATATAAAAAACTGGGCAAAAAAAATTATGGCAACATATCTCGCCTTGTCCCTCTAATTGGTATTCAATTTTAGGTTCGCATAGTTGAACATCTCTTCCTTAGATTCCCTTCGTATAGAAATGTACCTCCACTACTTTACCACAAACCTTGCCATCAAACTATGATAGCGTTGCCTTCAGAGCGGTTCTTAAATATTCCATATTACGCAGCATAAAAAAAACCTCTCAAACCTAACATGAATGCCAATATGCTAATAATGACACTCATAGATCCTTATTTTTTATGTCTACTAGCTCTTTTCCTTCGAATCTCTGCTTTCATCTTCGCAGCTCCCGAACCATGCTGTCCACGAATATATGTTGCTTTCTTAGCTTTCGTTTTCACCTTCTCTTCCTGTTTCGGACCGTCTTTCTTTCCCTTAAAAACGATTCCGCCCATAATTGCATCTTCTATACTCATGCTAATACTTATTAGTGATTTATATTTTTCAACGGCAAAGATAACCCTTTTCTACAGAAATATCTATCTTTGCTAACTAAACAATCATTTATTACCAAAATGAAAATAAAGACCCTCCTTACTGAAAAAGACCCGATGGGTGCTGCAATAGCCGATTATTTCAATCATCACAAAGCTGATAAACTACGTGTATTCTCATCTCAATTCGATGAAGATGAGATTCCGGTTAAACAACTTTTTCGGAGTATGCAATCTATGCCTTTGTTAGAACGCACTGCACTTCAAATGGCAACGGGACGTATTTTGGATGTAGGTGCGGGAAGTGGTTGCCACGCTTTAGCACTTCAGGAAATAAAAAAAGATGTATGTGCGATTGATATCTCACCGCTTTCTGTTGATGTCATGAAAAAACGTGGCGTCAAGGATTCCCGTCTCATCGATCTTTTTGATGAAACATTCACCGAAACATTCGATACGATCCTGATGCTCATGAATGGTTCGGGCATCATCGGAAGACTAAATAATATGCCATCTTTTTTCCAGCGAATGAAACGTATTCTACGTCCAAACGGATGTATTTTAATGGATTCAAGCGATCTTCGGTATCTTTTTGAAGAAGAAGATGGAAGTATGCTGATCGATCTTGCCGGAGATTATTATGGAGAAATTGATTTTCAAATGCAATATAAGGAGATTAAGGGAGAACCGTTTGACTGGCTATATGTCGATTTCCAAACACTTAGTCTATATGCTTCGGAATGCGGATTTAAAGCAGAGCTAATAAAAGAAGGGAAACATTATGACTATTTGGCTAAATTGAGTATTGAGTAAAGAATCTACCAAAAATAAATGGCATAAGATAGATAGGTCGAAGAGCAAACTTATAATAACAGACCAAATGCTTTTCTATACTATTTTTTAGACGCAGATGAACGCGGATTTTTTTTCTTATATCCGTGCCCATCCGCGTCATCCGCGTCTGGAAAATCTTTCTCATAGCCTGCATTACTTTCACTTATATCTCTAAGCTGCTCTTACCGAACGCTCACTATACAGACCTATTTTACTAAGAGAGATATAAATATCACTGTTTCAGCATTTCATTAATTTTCTCTACAAGAGAGGCAAATTCCTCTTCATTATACAAACGGGTTAGCTTCACAATCCGTCCTTCACGGTCAATCAAAACATTTCTTGTTATTCCGGCGTCACGAAGCGCATACTTAGCAAAAATATCAGCTCCGGGATCCAACCCCAACGGATAAGTAACTCCGGTAGACTTAGCGAAAGCAAGAACTTTATCAAGCGGTTCGTCACGATCAATGCCAATCAAGGCAAAGTCTGCATTGTCTTTATGTTTCAACCAAATATCTTTTTCAATAAATGGCATCTCCGCACGACATACCCCACACCAACTTGCCGTAAATTGCAGCATAACCACTTTACCACGGAGAGAAGATAAAGTTACTTGTGTACCATCAGTTAATATAATGGTAAAATTAGGAGCCATCTCACCTACCTTCACAATATACCCTGTTTTATCTGCTTGAACAGTAACCGTATCACTCATTATTTTCCCACTACCTACCACTGCCTCAGCCGTTTCTGTCCCTTTCTTTTGCCCGGAACAAGCAAATAGACTTATGGCTAAAAACGCCATACCACATACATTCATCATTCTTTTTTTCATCTTCTTATAACTATTAATTAGATTGCAAATATAAAAAAGTAAACTTAGTATTTGCAAATTAAAAAGTTATTTTTACCTTTGCACCCGCAAAAGAAAAAAATGCCTCTTTAGCTCAGTTGGCCAGAGCACGTGATTTGTAATCTCGGGGTCGTTGGTTCGAATCCGACAAGAGGCTCTCCTAAAAACAAAATGCCGCTATATGCGGCATTTTTATTAACCATCAGTTTTTCCACTCACGAAACACAACTATGCCTACCGCTACTCATATTAACAAAATCCCAACACCACTGTTCACGGTAGAATGTCGTTTCCAACATCTTTTCTATTACTGGCAACATAACATCAAGGTACATACAGTTGGCGAAACGGAAATTACCTTTTAATACATTCAAGGTGCGCATCTTTTCAGCAAACTTATACAGCCTATCAAACAGGTAGTGATATCACATAATCCTTTTATTGTACCTACTTCGATACTATCTATATCTCCAGTATTAAACAAGGCATAAGCTTTTATAAGGTTCTATTTATCAATTTCGTTTGTATTCATACTTATTCAGCTTTTAATGATATTGACTTACCGCAATGAGGACAGGATAAAGAGGCACTTCATTAATAGATATCCCATATTCTTTAATGGCTTCTTTAATTCTTAATTACTCAATCATATTTTATAGCTTTCATTTCTGCAAAACAGTTATTTCCACTTCAACAACTAACTGCTGAAAGTCTTCCGTTAGATGCTCCCTATGTGACGCATCATAAAGGGTACTGATTCAATATTTGAAGTCTTTTAAAATCTTTTTCTCTACCAAAAAGAGATAAAATTCTTTTTTGCTCTCCAATTGTTGGTATTCTGACAATCATTTTTCCAACTGAAACTTCTCTATATTCCTGTACACAAACAGGTTGCCAAATATTGTTCTTCTTAATATGAAGGTTTCCCATGACCTCTATATCCATTAGAGGAAGATTAAATCTGGCAAAATTAGAGTGAAATAAATCATTCTCTTTGGTTTCAGGAGCAACTTCCATATACACTTTCAGCAAATGTTGCAACTTAGATGCATTCATTTCAGTTGTCAGAATATCAATATCTGATGTTTCCCCTATCTCTATATTCGACAAAATCATAGCAGATGCACCTATAATATAGAACTCTGAATTTATTTCCTGCAATTGAGTAGCTATACCTATGAGGGTTTGATTTATTTTATCCTTAATATTCATGTGTCTACAATTTATTTCTTCTCAAATAGCTTGTTAAGCCATGATAGACAAATACTTCTGCAAGGCAGCCATCTCTGCTTCAACAACCAATTGCTGAAAGTTTTCCGTCAGATGTTCCGTGTGTGACTTTTCCAATGCCTTGTAATAGTTGATTTTAGCATCATTACTACCTTTCAGGGTAATAATAACATAACCATTGCGAAGAAGGTACAAGTTCATCAACAGTCGGGAAGTACGACCATTGCCGTCAATGAATGGATGAATACGCACCAGTTCATCATGCAAGTAAGCAGCTACGAGTACAGGGTGTACCTTTTCTTCTTCCATTTGTCGAAAGCGAAGCATGAAATCTTCCATCTGCTTCTCTATCAGATAAGGTTGTGGGGGCATATGCGTACTACCTGAAATCATAGCAGGAACGGTGCGATACCTTCCGGCATTCTCACGATCTATTCCATGAAGAATAAGGGCGTGTATCTCTTTGATGGTACGCTCGCTTATCTCTATGTCCTGTTTCGCAACATCCTTAATATAATTGATGGCTTCTGTATGATTGATAGCTTCCAAATGTTCACGCATTGACTTTCCCGAAATCGTAACACCTTCGTTTACAACAAGGGCAGTTTCCTGCAAGGTAAGCGTATTCCCTTCTATACGGTTACTCTCATAGGTATATTCAATATCCAAAGCATCCTGAATCTTTTTCAAGGCTTCTTCGGGAAGTGGGCGCAAAGAGGATAGTTGCTCTTTGAGAACATCTACTTCATTCAGTAATTCCTTAACATCTTCATTCATGGTTACTCTATTTCTTTAATTCGTTCCACTTGCTTGTTCAGCAAGTAATCGGCATAAGGAGAATAATCGCCCATTTCATAAAAGGCAATCAACTCTTTCCTGTAGTTCAGTATATCGGCATCTTTGGAGGAATAGACAGGGATAATGTCAGCATTCATCAAAGCGATGCTTTCCACCATTCGGGAAGTACGCTTGTTGCCATCAATGAAAGGTTGCAACTTAGCTATGTTACAATGGAGATAAACAGCCCGTTCCAATGGATTGATATATTGCTCCTGCTGATAAAGTATTTCATTCAACTTAGCCCGAATATCGTGTAAGTCCTTCGGGGGAATGTATTCCGTACCACTGATACGGACGGCTCTTGTTCTTAAATAGCCCGATTCTTCATCGGAAACCAAGCCAGTAGATATAGATTGATGTACTCTGAACAAAGTACGCTCATCTATCACTTCTTGATTCTTCCCTTTATTGATATACTCCACTTCGGAAATAAAAGTATTATATAGGTTTTTCAGCATCTGGGCATCTTCATACTTCTTTTCGGAAGTAATACCATCTTTGAGCAATGCTTCTGTTTCCACGTAAGTATAGGTATTACCTTCAATCTTACCTGAATAGTAACACCACACCACTGCCAAATCTTTTATTTCATTTGAGCGCAAATCCGATAGCTTAGCTAAAGGATGATTCAAAATGAATTGCGCTTTCTCCTGCTGTTCTTTATTAAATATCTGTTCCATAATCATAAAACAATTGTAGCCTATGGTTAGATTTTATTGTTCCCTATAATACTTTTCCCTTCATAATACTTAACCCTACCTTTCAGTTCATCAATATCCTTCCTGATAGAATCAGTAACAGGAATATTGTGCTTATCCAAAAAAGACATAAGTTTCTGTAGTTCTTCCTGTACTTCCATCTTTCGGATGGCATAGTAGTAGGTAGATGTAAAGTCGAATTCATCTTTAGACATCAATACCCTTGCCACATCTTTCGGGGTGGTTTTATCTGTTATTGAAATCTCTGATTCTAATAATGAGGAAATGTATTTCAGATCCGCAGCATCAGGACTATACTGTTTCTTTAGTATATCGAAGTATGAATTAAACTTCTGTTCTTGGGCATTCCATTCGAGTTTTACCATCCCGAAGCCGTGAATTGAATAGGCTATTACCTTTTTAATGAGTCCTTCTAACTCTTCCTTATTGATGCATATACCATTCGTAGTATCAGAAGAGTAGTTATCAAAGAAGTAAGCTGGCTCTATATTAAAGTATTGAGCCATAGTCAGCAGAGTGTCTATCTTGGTAGAGTTCGCTTTGATGATTTTGTGCAAACTCTGCTCCGTCATACCCAGTTCGACGGCAGCCTGTTTCATTGTTACGTTTTTCTTTTCGCACAACTCTTTTATTCTTTCAAGATGAACCGTAAGATTGTATTTAAAATTCAAACACTAAATAAATAGTTTAGCTTTAAATATATTCTTTCTATATCTATAGGCACAAAGATAAGAAATAAAATTTAGCTCTAACAATAGATACAAAAATTCTAATCAGAAAAGAAAAGATGGAAACAGTGATTGTAACTACAGAAGCCGTTATCGAAAAGATAATGGAGAGAGTGTTGGATAAGAAGTTGCCGCAATCGCCTGAAGCGAGTGTTGAAAAGACTTATTGGAAACAAATATTTATTTTTAATGCCAATTTTGCAATATCTGGATAAATGCTTATTCTCCAAGCAGCCGGGTAAACGACAATGAACCTAATTTCCATTTGCTATCTACTAATACATATACCTCTGTCACCATAAAAGGATTAACCACCTCGTTGCCACCGACAACAGCTGTCAAACGAATTCTGTCTAAGATGATAGCAGTGTTATCTCCTGTTTAGTTTGTGCTGATACAGACGTTACGATGAAAGTCGCAAGCACGAGTGAAATAATCTTTTTTATTCGCATGATTGTTTTAACAATTTGATTATACCTACAAATTATTTCTGCAAAGATAGGAGGCATACCGATGCGTGTCCATAGATGAATTACGGTTTAAAACACCGATTTTACTGATTGTGATTTAACAGATGGCACGTACTAACACACCTTACGGAATCTCGAACCAATATTACTGATTCTATGGATGTTCAGATAAATATCAATAGAGTTTCACTATATTTGTGGTAGTCTGAGGATACTAAATTGACTATCAATAGTTTTTGAAGAATCTCGCATGAAACGGGCAGTAGATAAGTAAGAATTAAGTGCTTAGATACACTTAGTTTTTCATGCTTTCAAA
>NZ_JAQVBV010000139.1 GCF_028690125.1 Bacteroides sp.
AACGTGCCGAAGATCGTAACCGTGCTACTGCCGAACTTTACAACGACCTCGGACTTGCATCTTACGAAGCTATCGAGGCCTTTGTTCAGTATATTCCTTTACGCTGATCCGGCAGCCTTTTAGGCTGGTATTCCCGGACTTTAATTTTGTCCTGATTGTAAAATTGAGAATCGGTAAATTAGCTGTAAGTGAGGCAGTTACATTACCGATTCTCTTTGTTTTTGCATTAACTAGGATAATTTAATCACACTTAAAAGCATTCGATTTATACGACTATTTGCACTTCTGCTCACAAATAGCTCACAAGTGCTCACAAATAGCTCACAAAAAAACAGACAAATTTTATAGTGATATGGCAACATTTAAAGCGTGTGTAAGGAGTCTAAAGCAGGATGGAACTTATCCTGTGTATATCCTTGTTGTGCATTGCAGGAAGAATGCATACATAAGAACTCAACTAGTTGTAAAAGCTAAGGGGGTGAAGAACGGAGAAATAAAAGACACATTCATAATAAGGGAAACGGCAGGTTTGATAAACGATTATATAGATAGATTGAATAAGGTCTATTATGCCGAATGGTCTGCAGCAGAAATTAAAAAATTTCTTGAGGATGAAGGGGGAGAGCTTTCGTTTACTGCATATGCGAAAGAATTTATATTTAATATGCAAAAAGAGGGAAGGGTAAAACCGTCCGGAAATTATCGTACGGCCTTAAATAGCCTCTCAGCTTTCTTAAAGAAGAAAGATGTATTGTTTTCTGACCTTACCAAAAAGAATGTTAGTGCTTGGCTGGAATCTATATCAGATAAGTCAAGGGCGAGATCATTATACCCTAAATGCATTAGGGCTATGTTTAATGATGGTCGAAATAAGTATAATGACTATGACCTAGATATCATCAAGATAAAAGTACGTCCCTTTGATGGACTTAAAATAGCTCGTGAAGATGTTCCGGACAAAACTGAAAAGTACATATCTCCTATGAATGTTAGGAGGATATTAAACTATAAACCTGTTATGAGGAAAGACAAAAGGAATAATCGGGAACAATTGGCAGTTGATGTATGTAAGATGGTGTTCTACTTATGTGGTATAAATCTTGCAGACTTATACGATTTGAAAAAGGACAACTACAAAGATGGGAAGCTATGCTATAACAGAAAGAAAACAAGAGGCCCATCCGGTAGGTTGGCCTATATGGAGGTTAAGGTGCCTAATGATATAAAGCATCTATTTGAACGATATAAGGGTGCTGAGGATAATCTATTTAATTTCAGCGAATGCTATTATGTTCCTGACGAACTAACACGAGCTGTAAATAAGGGGTTAGCTTCAATTTGCAAGCGGTTCGAGCTTGGCGGTATAACAGCATACTATTTCCGTCACTCATGGGCCACAATCGCCCAAAACGATTGTGGGGCATCTACAGAGCAGGTTGCGTTATGTTTGAATCATGCTTCGGCCCATAAAGTGACTAGCGGATATATAAGGAAGTCCTATGCTCCGGTTGACAAGCTGAATGCAGAGGTAGTGAAGTATGTCTTTAAAGCGTGGGTTATTAAGAAATCTAGGCTGATAAGCGTTAATAGGAGTAAGGAAAAGCGTAAGAAGGTAGGTTGATGTAGTTTGAATAAAAGAAGGGGGCCGATTTGGTCCCCTTTCTTGTTTTTTATAAGGTTGTCGCATTCCTTACTATCTGTATTGACTCTTCCGGCTTGCATACCACCAGTTTGATGTTTAGCTCTTGAAATATTCTCTCTTTGGTATCATCCGATAGGGACCCCTTTCCATTTAGATATAGGCTCATTGGTCCTCTGGTTATACCTACTCTTCTTGCCAGTTCCGAGGCTGTTATGCCGGATTCTTTTAGTGCTGTTACTATTGCTTGTCTAATCATGTTGTTTATTTTGTTGGCAAATATATGGAAAGATTCGTTATAACAAAACAATTACAACGAATCTCTCGGGGCGATACAAAACATTACCACAATCTGCCATTGTCTGCATAGCTGTAATGACTACCATCTGATATTATTACATGGTCAAGAAGTGAAATATCCATCGTTTTGCAGGCTTCATTTAGTTTGCTTGTTAGTTTATCATCTGCTGTACTCGGTTTTATGTTGCCTGTAGGATGGTTATGCACAAGTATCACTCTGTTAGCTAAACAGTCTATTGCCCCTTTAAGTACTATCTTGATGTCTGCAATACATTCGGCTGTTCCACCCTTGAATAGTTGCATCTTCTTAATAATTTTTCCACTACTGTTGGAGTATATGGCCCATACCTCTTCATGCCTTAAATCAGCGAGAAGCGGGTACATAATTTTGTATATATCTTCCGAGCATCTAATAGATTCTCCTTTATGCTTCTCTGCAGATATTCTCCTGCGTGATATTTCTAGTGTGGCCATGAGTATCTCTACTTTCTTCTTTGTCATACCTTTTACTCTGGATAGCTCGCTGGCATTCATTTTTGCAAGGTTGTTAAGGTTGCAATCTGCCATGTGTAATAACTCTGCTGCCGGATTACCTACAAGCGTGTAGATAAGTTCCATGTCTGATACGTTGCTCATGTTTATAGATATAAGTATGTTAAATAACCGTCTACAATTACAAATCTCACTAAAGCGTTGTTGCATTTAAAAGTAACCTTGTTGTTTCTCTTCCTTACGGAAATGCATTTAGTATCGTTTTCAATGTCTACGAATGTGTCGCTAGGTACATTCTTTGGTATTAAGCCATTCTCTTGGCAATACTCGTTAATAAACTGTCTTAATGTTTTCATATCTCTGTTTTTATGTTATTTGTTCCTATGTCTGGAATCGAACCAGACAGTAAACCGTTATAGGATTATTTCTTATCATTGTATCTAT
>NZ_JAQVBV010000140.1 GCF_028690125.1 Bacteroides sp.
CTTTTGGAGGAGCGCATCACTACCGAATGGTTTATCAGCGCAAAAGAAGCCGTAGAATTTGGAATCTGTGACGAGATTATTTCCGATCTCGACCTAATCCTGTAGGTGACGTATGGCGAAGACGAAATCAACCGCTACGACCAACCAGTTTATCGGAACGCCTCCAAAGAACCTGGATGACCACATTTTTTATGGGATGACTCTCGATGATGAACAGAAGACGTTCCGGGATGCTCTCTACGATGAATCCGTCCGCATTGTTTTCTGTAACGCCGTTGCGGGTACAGGAAAAACAACAATCGCTACGATGGTCGGAAACATTCTGACGGGATACCGCCTATACGAGGGAATGATCTATATTGCATGCCCTACCAGAGAGGCGAAAATTGGCTTCCTGCCAGGAACCTATGAGGAAAAGACAGATCCATATTTTGAGCCATTCTATCAAGCCTGTCTGAAAGCAAATATTCAGATAAACACGGCAATAAATCAAAAATCAATCATCAACCAGAAGGAAGGCTGCGGTTATATAGATTGCGTCACGCATTTGTATATGCGCGGCTTAAACTACGAAAATAAGTACATCATCCTTGACGAGAGTCAGAACTTCACGCTTGAAGAATTAAAACTGATTCTTACACGTTTTCACGATTCGTGCAAGGTTGTAGTTTTGGGGCATACCGGACAGGTGGACATTTCAGATCGCACAAATAACAATGGGTTCTCCAGATACATCGATCATTTTAAGGGAGATGCTCGGTGTGCCGTATGCACACTATCTAAGAATTATCGCGGGTGGATTTCTTCCCATGCCGACAGTATCCAATAGAAGGAGATTAATAATGGCTTCTAAAGTAAGCAAGCGCAGCGTTGCGAATATCAAGGGAATTTTAGAACATGAAAACGGAGTGCTGCAAATCAGAGTGGAAGATATTGAAACACCCTATGTTTTATCTGATTTTCTTAAGGATTTCGTTGATTTAGAAGTACGTATGTCTGTAGTCCATATGGAGGATTTAGATTGAGAGAGGATGAATACCCCTGTCTGATTCAAGAATTTCATTAAATGAGTTCCTTCAAAAACAGAAGGATTTTTTAGTTGAAAAAATAATCAATCCAGATTTGGAATATCAAGACCTGACGGATATGCGCGCTCAATTCTTCGGCACACAGGAAAACAGAGACACTGTTCGCAAAGGGTCAAAAATCATCAACGAATACCTTGACGCGGGGTGGACACTGATTTCACCGGAAGAAGTATCTGAAAATATGGATGCTCCAATCCTCAAGCCGCTGGAAGTTCAGCCTGACGGAACTGCGCTGTCTGATAGGCTTATTGAGATTTCTGAGGGCGAAGCCATCACTCCAGAATTTCTACTAAAAGCACACAACCTCTCGGCGGAGGATTGGAAGGTAATCGCATACCGTAATACGTACTGGCATTCGCAGATTAAAGGCGGAAAGCGCCTAATCATGTATCAGAGCCGAATTACCGTGAAACCTTTTGGTAAAGACGAAATCAGTTTGGAGTGGCTGAAGAATTGGTTTGAGCAGTTTGAGCCTAAGCCAATACGCTATTCAAAAATCACGCCTGAATACGGCTCTGGAGACAATTGCCTTGTGTTGCCTATTGTTGACTTACATTATAATCTTCTGGCAACGCGGTTTATTACCGGCAATGATTACAATTGTCAAATTGCAAAAGACAGATTTCTTTCCGTGATTGACGATGTTATTGAAAGAGTTCAAAACAAGAAGTTAAGCAAGATTATTTTTCCATTGGGTAATGACTTGTTCAACGCTAATGGGATCAATGGTACTACATTCAAGGGGACTCCACAAAACAACGAAAAAGACATCCGTGAAGCGTACACTGAACTCTTTGAAATTATGGTTTTCGCTCTCACCAAACTGTCGGTAGTTGCACCAGTTGAAGTACTGTATATTCCAAGCAATCACGACAAGGAGGTAACGTTCTACTTTTTATTCAACCTTTATACGCAATTCAAAAACAGTGAAGGCCGCGTAAATGTGGACTACTCTCCAATTACGAAGAAATATTTCCGATTCGGAAATACTCTCATGATGTTTCAGCACGATGCAAAAATTGACAAGACAGGCAATGTTGTGATTGATGAAGCAAGCGACATTATAGCTGGTGTGAAGTTTATTAATGTGTTTTTGTCGCATTTGCACACTGAGATAGTAAGGCAGGAGCGAAATATAACCGTAAGAAGGCTGCCTACAATAAGCGGAAAATCATCATGGTCTTGCGAAAACAATTATGGATCAAACAGCGTTAGTCAATCATTTATAATTAACGATAATAGGAATGTAACAGACATTATTTATACAATGGTGTAAAGGAGGCGATTGATAGTGGCTAGAGGAACAGGGCGGTACAATAAAACTTACACTCCAGAATTATGGGAAAAAGTGAATCCAGAGAATAAAGAAATCATGAATGATTTTCTTTTAGAATATCAGCAGCGGAAAAAGTCTAAACGTACAATCGAAGGCTACTATCAAGATCTACGCCTCGTCATGATTCATATCTTGGAGAAATACAAGAATAGATCAATCCTTGAGTTGACGAAAAAGGATTTTCGAAATATCAGCCTGTGGCTTTCCGAGGGTATGGGCGGAGGAAAAGAAGATAGTCAAGGACGTTCAAATAGTCGTGTTAATCGGGTAAAGAGCGCAATGAACGAAAAACGCTCCGCAATCCCCTTGCTTTAGCTATGGGGTCAAGGAGCGCACATAGTCGGAAAGAATCTTAATTATCAGGTTGTTTGTGCTTCTATCGTCCTTTTTAGCAAGTGCTTCAAT
>NZ_JAQVBV010000141.1 GCF_028690125.1 Bacteroides sp.
ATAATTTTTTGTTTCTATGCGAAATATATTGACATAGAAAAGACAATGGTGTAAAGTGGAGATGGACAAAAAAGCTAGATTTGCACGTGCCTTTGTGGTAATGTGTACTTTTTTAAAGCATATATCTTGCATACTAAATATTAGGCTGCCTGACTTTCTTTTCAGTATTTGTACAAATATAATAAAGAAACCATGCAGAACAAGGTATATGAGCCTATTAAGATACAAATTGCGATACGGCTTTTTTGTGTTTTTTTTCATGATAATTCTGCCGAAAAATACGGCGGTATTACCATAAAACGTGGCCGTTTTTTATGGAATATTTATTAACAAATCAGTTGACAATTTTTAAACAAAAATGTTATATTCATGATGGACGTGCTGAAGGACTTTTCTTATTGTGCAAACAATTTGACAAAGGATGAAGGAACGTCCAACGGCAGCGTTTATGGAAGTAGTAGGTTATTAAATAAAATGGTCGGTGACCCGCATCGGTTGTTTTAAAATTTTTTAAAAATAGGAGGAATATTAAATGGATTTCAAATTAACAAAATCTCAAGTGCTTCAGCAAGAGTTGTTCAGAAAATTTGCTGAGACAGAAATCAAACCCATTGCTAAGGATATGGACGAGTCTGAAGCATACGATATGGGCCTTGTAGCGAAACTGCAGAAGGCTGGTATGTTCGGCATTCCTTATTCCAGAGAATACGGCGGTCAGGGCGCAGATGTTCTTACTTACACATTAGCTATGGAAGAAGTATCTAAAATTGATGCATCCACAGGTATCACTCTTTCCGTGCATACTTCCCTTTGCTGCTCTTGCATCAACGAATTTGGTTCAGAAGAACAAAAGCATGAATTTTTAGGACCATTGGTAAATGGTACAAAGGTTGGTTGCTTTGGTTTGACAGAGCCCGGTGCAGGTACTGATGCTTCCGGCGTTCGTACAGAAGCACTTAAAGATGGCGATGATTATATCATCAATGGTACAAAAATCTTTACAACAAACTCCGGCTTTGCTGATACATTTGTTGTATTTGCTTTGACAGACAAGTCCAAAGGACCTAAAGGTATGTCCGCATTTGTTTTGGATAGAACAATGCCTGGTATTACTGTAGGTGAAAATATTGAACGTATGGGTATCAGAGCTGCTTCCAACTGTGAAGTTGCTTACGAAAACGTAAGAGTACCTGCTAGCAGATTGCTTGGCAAAGAAGGTCTGGGCTACAAGATCGCTATGCAAGGTCTTGCTGGCGGCCGTATCGGTATCGGTGCTCAGTCCGTAGGTATCGCTCAGGGCGCTATCGACGAAGCTATGAAGTATGTTAAAGAAAGAAAGCAGTTTGGCAAAACAATCAACAAGTTCCAGAACACACAGTTCAAGCTTGCTGAATGCCAGACAAAGGTTGATGCTGCTAGATTGATGGTTTGGAGAGCAGCAACATCAAAAGACAATCATGAAAATTTTGCTCCTTTGGCAGCTATGTGTAAACTGTTTGGCTCTGAAGTAGCTAACGAAGTAACAAGAATTTGTGTTCAGTTGCTTGGTGGTTACGGCTACTGCCGCGAATACCCTGTAGAAAGAGCTATGCGTGACGCTAAGATTACAGAAATTTACGAAGGTACATCCGAAGCAATGAAGATGATTATCTCCGGCGCAATGAAAGTTTGATCAATAGTTTCTGAATCTAGATACGAAGCGAGATACTACTATATTTTGGAAGGAGAACAACTATAATGAAAATCGTTGTATGTATTAAACAAGTACCAGATACAGTTGAAGTTAAAATTGACCCTAAGACAGGCACACTGATTCGTGATGGTGTACCTTCTATCATTAACCATGATGACAAAACAGGTATCGAAGCTGCTCTTCAGTTAAGAGCAGAATTGGGTGGCACTATTACCGTTGTATCCATGGGTCCCCCTCAGGCAGACGTTGCTTTGAGAGAAGCTTTGGCTATGGGCTGTGATGAAGCTTACTTAGTTTCCGCTAGAGAATTCGGCGGTTCCGATACTTATGCTACATCCGGTATTTTGGCAGCAGCTTTAAGAAAAATCGGCTATGATTTAATTATCACAGGCCGTCAGGCTATCGATGGTGACACAGCTCAGGTTGGTCCTCAGATCGGTGAAAAATTGCAGGTTCCTCAAGTTTCCTACGTTGAAGAAGTACAGGAAGCTACTGAAGAATATGTTGTTGTTAAAAGACAGTTTGAAGATGGTTACCACATCATCAAAATCAAAACACCTTGCCTGTTGACAGCAATTGCTGAATTGGCTACTCCTAGATATATGTCAGTAAGAGGTATCGTTGAAGCTTACGAAAAAGAAATCAAAACTTTAGGTTTTGAAGATTTGAAAGATGAACTTGAACTTGACATGATCGGCTTAAAGGGTTCCCCTACAAACGTATATCAGTCCTTCACAAAAGAAGTTAAGGGCGCTGGTACAGTTCTGAAGGATTTGTCCGCAGAAGAGGCAGTTCAGGCGATTATCGAAAAGTTGGAAGCTAAGTTCATCATCTAATTTGTTGACAACTTCAATCGAACAGAAAGAACTATATACTAAATTTGGAATATAAGGAGGAAACCCTACAATGAGTAAAGGTATTTTTGTAGTAATTGAACAGAGAAGCGGTAAAGTTCAGAACGTAGGTCTTGAACTGGTCGGCGAATCCACCAGATTGAAAGAAGATTTGAAGGACGAAGTAGTAGCTGTCCTTTTAGGCCATGAAATCGAAGGCCAGGTTGATAAACTTTTCCACTATGGTG
>NZ_JAQVBV010000142.1 GCF_028690125.1 Bacteroides sp.
AGAAGCACGAGCGTGTTGAAAGGAGAGAATAATCAGCGTAATCATGAAGAGCGCGACGAGCCAGCGGAGCCATGAGTTATCTGGATAGATCGTGGCTATCAACCTCCCTTGTAATACCAAATTGGTCATCTATGAACATACTATATGTAGTGGTGTAGTCTTTACGCATTATACTATATATAGTGTGTCCGTCTCCGTCACGCCACTATTTCTGCGTAAATTCGATTGCATCCAGTGTTAAGAAGGTTGTAGCGAATTTTTTCTGTGATTTCGACCAGTCGGTTGGCTACGATGCGGTAAACCCTTAGACCAAGGCTCTGGGCGTACTCGATTTCGCTAATAACACCTTTGCCGGCAACTCCGCTCAAATCGCTAAACACAAGAGCATCAGAGGCATCAATTTTCGAGAAACAATCGCGCATTATGGATTCTTCGCTCTCGTTAGGATTTACAAAGACCGCCGGATTGTGGATATATGAGTCATGAAAGTGTTTGTTTATTACAAACAGTTCGAAATCTTCGATTTTTGTTCCATACTTCCAAATATGATGTGCGTAGTAAATCATCATTTATATGGCACTCCTATATAGTCGAGGATTTCACCTAGCCCCAACCCGTTATCATCTACAGACCTAATGCAGTAGTCGTATTGTTTAGGATGAGAGATTTTCATTCTTTGAAATTTATTTGGTTCTTTTTCTAAATGGCAACCATACATGCAGAACATGCATCCAGTCCTGTTTTCTCCAGTTGTCAGTAGGCGTCCACGTTCATCTTCTACGATATCCCCATACACCGTGGCATATTTAATATTGAACGTCTTTATGTACCGTAATACGTCCTGATCCGTCCAAAAAGAAATTGGCTTTGAAGATATTTTCCCATCAAAACTATTGCAGCCATCCCGTAACCACTGCGTTCTGCGCTGGCGGCTCTCAGATGCCATCGTAGCAATAATCGGTTTTCTATCTGATTCTTTTTCGTAGACGTGGAATGGATTCTTTTTCATTATCGTGCAGCATTTGTTTGATATGTCAAACGGCGCAGAAATAAGAAACTTATATTTGCTAATGTCGTATTGTCCTCGTTCACCTGTAAACATTTTCGCCGCAAAGCAGTCGTTTCCGAGTTTTCTAACATCATGTATATGTCTGCTTACTTCCTTGCTGATGAGTGGGTATCCCTCGGTTTTAATGACTTCTTTGAAGTTGGTGGGTTCCCACGATTTGGTACTCTTGTTATATCGCATGGGACGTAGCCACTCTACATTATCTTTTGATTTCACAAACTCGCGTATTTCGGGGTATTCCAACCCGGTGTCGCAAAAGACCGCTGGGACATCCGGATACATCCTGCGCGCAAGGTCTAAAAGCACTGTAGAGTCCTTACCGCCAGAGAACGATATGTAGACTTTTCCACCCCATTTTTCATACCATTCCAAAATCCGCAACTGCGTAACTTGAATTTTTCGTTCAAAGCTCCAGCCTTGCATAACCTTCAAATCTTCGCTTGTATACTTAGAAATTTTATCACAACCTTTGAATCAAATCGGCGTTTCATAATCATACAATATATAGTATGTTAATCTCGCGGATCACTACTATATGTAGTGTCTTCGTGCAATCCAATCTCCCTTTGGATATACCAAGCAGCCTTTTTGAGATCTTCTAAGGCATTTCCCTTGTGATCAGCGCGGGAAATGTACTTGACTACATTTCCAAGATTGAAGTTTAGTTTCCAGTCTTCAATTACGTCAATTACCTCATATTTACCTGTGTTATAATGGGCGGGATGATTAACGTTGCTCATAGTTTCTCCTTTACTCGCTTATAAAAATCATCGTTGTAAGCGTCGTACCGATCTTGAATTGATGAGAACATACCATGTTTCTTTGTGAATGCTTCGAAGAATCCGCATGACTGCATCTCGGGGCATCCTCCACGATATATACAATTCGGAACGGAAACGTCTGATAATTCGGGTTCAACCTTGCGCGACTCAATTTTTAAATCTTCCCAATATTCTCGCGTATCGGGATCGGCAAGATAGCAGAGTCTTTTTCTGCTAGTGTCGATGACATGTTGCGAGTTTGCTTCTCCTGTAAAAGAAACAAGCGCACCTTGCGGCAGTTCATCTCTTGGAATTCCAGTCCTATCGCTTCTTTGTGTTTCAATGAAACACTCCCATTTGTGCCTTGAAAAGTGTGTGGCTGAAAAACTTTTAATTCCGTCCCAGAACCATTTAATTGAAATGTCGCGGATTGGAGAATGCTCCGCGATAAGGATTCGCTTTCTAAAATCAATGGAAGGAATTGAATCTCTTGCATCCTTCCCTACTGTTGCGCGGCAGTCGTTCAATACTTCCAGCCAGTCACCTTTAACCCTAAGAATTTTTGTTTTCATAACACCTCAAGTTCCACAGATTTTGCAGCGATGACGCTGAGTGATCGGGTCAAAATAGGAGATGCATCCACAGATGATGCACTTACGTGGCCGAGTGTCATCATTGGGCTTGATTTCTTCTAGTATTTCAAACAGGACTTGCCTCACTTGAGGATCGGCTTCTATGTATGCGGTGCGCAGAAACCCAGCAATTTCGCTCTTTCTGGCGGAAGTCATAGACCCATATCCTCCTTGTAGAATTCAACGAGATCATCTTCAAGCGCGGCGGCAGTAGTTAGGAAAGTATTGATGATCGGGCT
>NZ_JAQVBV010000143.1 GCF_028690125.1 Bacteroides sp.
TGAATATTCCGGACTAAACTGAGCCACTCATTCCGAACCAAAGTGAGCCACCATTCCGGGTTAAAGTGAGCCATTTGTTAAGATTTTAGGTTGTTTTTTTGGTTTATGTTGTCGTTTGTTTGGGCTGTCATTCCGGCACAAAGTGAGCCATTTGTTAAGAATGTACTCAAGGGATTGATTCCGATTCCGGCAAACTGAGCCACATGTTAAAAACACCATGGTAGATTTGTAACAGCCTGGTATCTTTGAGATAAAAAAGATACCATGGCAAATAAAGTATTAACAATGTTACAAGTCAGAAGAATTCTTCAATTATTAGAGGAGGGTCGCTCCAAGCGAGAGGCTTCACGTCAATTAGGTCTTAGCCGTAATACGATTGATCATTACGCACGTCGTTTTAAACTGTGCGGGCTTACCCTTAGTCAGTTACTCCTGCTCAACGACACTGATCTTGCAAAGTTTGTTTATCCCGAACAGGCAAAAAGCCTGAAAGAGGATACACGGGCAGCTGTTTTCGATTTGCAGGTGGACTATTTTCTTAAAGAGCTAAAACGCACCGGTGTTACCCGTAAGCTTTTATGGCAAGAATATCACAAGGTCCACCCTCAGGGGTATGAATACAGTCAGTTTTGTGAACGCTTATCCAAACAAACACGCCTGCAAAAGGTTGTCATGCACCTCGATCATGAGCCTGCAGATAAATTACAGGTTGATTTTGCCGGTAAAACCTTCCCTGTTACAGATCCTCTTACCGGTGTCATGCACCAACATCCTGTTCTGGTGTGCGTCCTTCCCTATAGCGGAAAGAGCTATGTTCAGATTCTTGAAAATGCCAGCGGATACTATCTTTATACTGCATTAGCTCAGTGTCTGAAGTATTTTGGAGGTGTGCCCCGCGCCATCCTGAGCGATAACATGAAACAGTTTGTTCTCAGAAGTAATCGGTATGAGCCCACCTTTAATGAACTTGCAGAACAGTTCTCGGTGTATTACAATACCAGTTTATTAGCTACCCGTGTGGTCAGGCCACGCGATAAAGCAAGCGTTGAAAAACAGGTTAGTACAAGTTATCAGCGTATCTATGCACCATTGCGTAATCGGGAGTTCTTTTCTGTTGAAAGTGCCAATTTAGCTGTCATGGAACGCCTGGAGGTGCACAACACAACACCAATGCAGCGTGTTGGTCACTCTCGCGATGAGTTGTTTTATAGGGAAGAACAGCATCTTCTCAAACCTCTTCCGGCGATGGATTTTATTGTCCGTCATCGTACCAAAGCAAAAGTACAACCCAACTACCATGTATTACTGGGAGAAGATATGCATCAATACAGTGTTCCCTATATCCATGTCGGAAAACATGTTCACTTAGTGTATGATGCATTGGAAGTAGAGGTATTTCTTGAAATGCAACGGATTGCCCGGCATAGCAGAGATATGCGCCGAAACGGTTATACAACCAGAGAGGAACACATGCCGCAGAACCACCGGAAATACAAAGAAACACTGGGTTGGGATGCCGACTACTTCTTAGAACAGGGTGAAAAGATAGGTGCCAATACACGCCAGGTAATAGCGCGCTTGTTGGCAAGAAGCTTTTTCCCTGAGCAGACCTATAACGCTTGTAAAGGAATCCTGTCGTTAGGAACAAAATATGGCAAAATAAGATTGGAAGCTGCATGTACAATGTCCATGACATTACCCACAACTACATATAGCAATGTGGCAAACATATTAAAAAACAACCGGGATATGGATAATGCCTCTCAATCGGTAGAACAATCACTTCCCAGACATGAGAATATACGGGGAAAAGAATCCTACACATAAAAGGCAAATTGACAAATTACATTTTAATTTTTTTCGACATGAATACTCAAAACACAATTTACGAATTAGAGAGACTTAAACTCTCCGGTATGAAACAAGTATACAATGGGGTACTATCGTTGCCCGTACATCAGCAGCCGGGAATCCATCAACTGATGGCCAACTTAACAGAGGCAGAACTGCAGGCACGACTACACAACCGAACACAGATGTATCTAAAAACAAGCAAATTGCGCTACGATGCATTGCTGGAACAAGTACATTGTACCGCAGACAGAAACCTTACCCTGGAATCTATACAGGCTATTGCAGATTGCGGCTTTGTAAAACGGGCCGAAAACATCCTTATTACAGGAGCTGCCGGTTGTGGTAAAAGCTTTTTAGCTTGTGCTATAGGTCGGCAGGCATGCGCCTTTGGATACAGAACTTTGTACTTTTCTATGAGTAAGTTCCTCGAGAAAATTACTGTTGCCAAACTCGAAGGTACGCTCTTAAAACTTTTGTCACATATTGAGAAAACACATCTTTTAATACTCGATGATTTTGGGTTGCAGCCACTGGATCAAACCGCACGACTTACAATCTTACAAATTTTAGAAGACAGATATGGGCGAAAATCAACCATCATAACTTCGCAATTACCCGTTGCAAGCTGGTATGAATATATCAATGAATCAACAATAGCAGATGCTATAATGGACAGATTGTCAGCTTCTGCACATCGCTATGAGTTGAAAGGTGAATCTATGAGAAAGAGAAATATCAAATAATTTATTTACATTTGATGCGAATTTACCATGTCTTAACAAATGGCTCACTTTGCCGGAACGGTGGCTCACTTTTATCGGAATATACA
>NZ_JAQVBV010000072.1 GCF_028690125.1 Bacteroides sp.
TATCTAATGTTTCATATCTTTTATCCATAATTTAAAATGTTTTATGCAAATATAAACATAAAGCGATAAATCCAATACGTCAAAGAACAATTACCGATTTTCAGAGGCTCGATTTACCTCATTACTTATTTGTATTGAGCGTCCCTCAAAAATAAGAAGGACGCTTGGTTATTACTTTCTAAAAAACATATCTCCCGAAATAGACCGTGCGGTATCATCATTCGTCAATCGGATATACCGGAAGAAGTTTTGTTCAGTACGATGTCCTGTCAGCCGCATGATTTCAAGTGTTTTCATTCGTCCAGTTAAATACATGTTGGTTGCTGCTGAACGCCTAGCGGTATGGCTACTAATTAACTGCCACTTTTCTTTAGTGACTGTCTGAAGACGACCGCCTTTGGTAAACGAATAAGCGATTTTATCTGTTAGTCCGATCTCTTTCATTATTACCTTCAAATATTTGTTGAAATATTGAATACATAATTTACAGGGGATGCATCCGTGATACTTTGCGAATATCTCCAGTACATAGTCATGCGCCGGGACCTTAACATCTACATTGGTTTTCTTAGTACGCTTCACGATGTATCTGTCTTGCAGGTTGTCGGCTGTCAGAGTGGAGTAGTCAGAGTATCTAAGGGCTGTCAAACATCCTAAGACGAATAAGTCTCTGATCCGCTCTTTTGCCATCCGTTTGTCCTGATTGACAAATTTGTAGTAGTATATCCTTGTAATCTCATTCATCGATAGGAACACAGCATTTGTTGGTTCTGTTTCAAGGTCGATCTCATTATAAGTGTTGTCTACTGCGTAATTGTACATAGCTGCCCTTCTGACTAATGTTTGAATCTTCTGTATATACCCTACTATCGTATTATGCCGGAGTCCCTGATCTTCTAAGTAGATTATGAAGTCATCCAAGAATTCTGCCGTAACAGAATTGGTATATATATCACAATCAAACTCAACAGAGAAAGCATCAATGTGCTTTATGATCGCATCGTACACGGCTGCATAGTGTTCAGACTTGCGTCTGCTTTTCTTTTCAAGTATTTCCCGGGCAAACGTAGTGAAGTAAATTCCTTCCAAGGGTTTGGATTGCCGGAAATGGTTAATGTAGTCCTTTTTTGGCTTTGCCTCATGGACCGGAGATGATACTGCTAATACTGCTTTGGCTTTTCATTTTAAAGGTTTACATTATATCTTTCATATCTATCGGCTTTTTATCCTTATCATAAAGCTTGACTTGTAACCGCTCCACCAGTACAAAGACAAAAGAAGCAGTATCGGGGTTGTCAATTCTGAGCCGGACTCCAGTAAGCCCTTGTGTCTTTGCTTTTTGCTGGAGCAAGTCGCAGGGACTGTTGTAATAAAGCCAATAGTAAACTAATTGTCCCAGAAGAGAATTCTCTATCCAGATGATAATATCAACTGCATCACGGTAGAACATGACTTATTATTCTTTCTTATCCGGCATCCACTTTGTAGTGACTACCGCTTTCAGTTTCCCACTGCCCTGACATACCGGGCATACCTCCCTTATACTTTCGTTCCGTTCACCCAACACCGGATACCAGCCATTGCCATGACACTGGCTGCACTTTAATCCATAATAAGTATCCTGTTCGTAAGGATGCTCCTTCAGAAATATTGGTGGGTAAACCTCATGGACTTGTATTTTCTTACTCATATTCTTTCAATTTACGTTTCGCTGCTTCCAGCAATTCATTAAACATCGCTTCGTCTTCGTAACGGGCGGTGACATGCATCAGGTCCGTATGGTCTTTCTGTCGAATAATTAGCTACACCGGGGCATCGGTGGCTAGAGCCTGTTCCACCAGTGCGGAGACCAACCGGGGAAACAGGCGCATTACATTCGTGATCATTCAAGGTTAATGGCGCTCATGGACAGTGGTATACCTCTTTCTTTCCCGTTCTCATCGCGCATGCTTGCCTCTATAAACGCGCAGGTGTCTACCGGGCGATAAGCATCTTTGATAATGCGGATTCCGTCGATGAATTCAGGGTCATGAGACTTATCCGCTTTTCTCTCCAGTTGGAGGATAGAAGAAAGTTTCATGTTTCCTTTTTTGTCTTTAGAAAGTAATCCCATGACGGTATCAACCAGGTCGGCACTGTTTTCATCTTTTGCCATCGTGCGCAGGTATGCCATTACTTTTTCCACGCCTACTTGTGCCGTGTCGTCCCAGCCGTCGTTGGTACGTACGCCTAGCGTGATTTTCATAGAACCGTCCATGGTGTTGTAGGTACGGCTTTTGCGATTGATCCTCACCTTAAAAAGTTCTTCTTGCATATCCGTCACGGCTCCGATAGCTTTGAATACGCGGTCCTTGGCCTCCATCATCAGAGAAGACAGTTTCATAAGTTCTTTCACCTCTTCTCTTACGGTAACGTCTTCCAGTTGCTTGTAATTCTCACGCTCGCGGGCAACGCGTTCTTTTTCATTTCTTTCTTCCGCCTCGAGCTGGGCTTTAATGGCGGCTTTTTCTTCTTTTGATAATTTACTGATGTCCATACAATTTTGATTGATTAAATGGTTCATACTATGATTAATACTTGATATTATATCGTTCTTTGGTATCTGTCTCTCTTTTACGGCGTTCCTGATCTTCTTCCGTCAGTTGGGAGGGGGCTTTGAGTTGCGCCATATTACTTTTATTTTGTTCAATTCGGGAATTAAGATTGTGCCATTCCTGTATCAATTCGTCCGTTTCGCGTGAAGGTTCCAGCAAGTTACACTCGATCAGTTTCTCCGTTATCTCATCCATGCGCGATTCGTCGCGCGTGATCCGCTCTTCAAGTTGTAGGAGCTCCTGCTGGCGGAGAGTCATGGTGTAACCGGTTTCATAATGTAGTCTTCCCATAATCTTTTTCCTCCTTTTTTGAACGGTGTTCTTTCACTACAGCACTACGGTCCAACTCGTGCTTGCTGTAATAAACATTGAGTCCCTTCAGGTAACCGGTTATAAATCCATTGTTCGCCCAACGCTTGATGGTGGTTTTACCACAACCGACATATTTGCAAGCTTCCGCCTGTGAAATAAGATCGTTGTCGGGAGCGTCTTTTATACTTTTCCGCTTTGTATCACTTTTCGGTTTGGACAGTTTCATTCGACGTTCAAGACGCTCCAGGCGTTTGATGATCCCATTGAATTGCTTTGCCGATACGGTTATCATTTCCTCTTCGTGCCCGGGGAATTCCACTTCATCCATCCAGGGGGCAAGTACTTCAAGGCTGATGTCTCCCTTCAGGAAGCGGGCAGCATCTCGAGCGGCGAAGAAGAGTTCTTCGTTTCGGTCTGATTCCGATACATTTTTAACATATTGCTCGAACACGAAGCGTTCGTTCCACCGGTGGCTGAGGACGTTTGCCTGTTCCAGACTGATCCGGCTGCCTTCGTCACGGAGTATTTTTATAGCCTGGTTGATTTCTGATTGTTTTCGCATATCGTTTTAAGTTTTTATTCATTATCGGGTTCTTTGCGAACAATGGCTTCCAGTTGTTTCTTCACTGCTTTGAGTTCTTCCGGATTCATTTCTCTAAGAGTCTTACGGTATTTCGTCCGGGAACGGCACCACATATTTATCTTTGCCAGATTCATCTGCTTGTCATCTTCGGTATCAGAAGGAAATCCTTTGTTAAGGAAGGATATTCGCATCGAAAGGTGATAGATGGAGCGGAGTACGGCATTGGCTTCTTGCTGCATCATCTTTCGTACCTGTTCGTTTTCCCGATTCAGGTGAGAAAGCAGCAGGCGGGCCTCGTTCATGGTGAGATACTTGGTACTGGCAGTTCGTCCGCCTGTGAAGGAGGCAATGCACTCGTGGCGGGCTTCGTCGTCCATCCCATGAGCGTGGAAGGTGGCGTGCAATGCTTTGAGTTGCTGAGGGGTAATTGGTTTGTCATTGGTTGTTTTCATACTCAATTCTATTAATCGTTCAGTTTCTCTTCTCCCCAGTATTTCATTGTCTGTTCCGGCCAGATATCATAATGTCCCACCGGTCCGATGAAGCGGCCTTTGGAGAAAGCCCGATAGCCTTCGATATAGATTTTCAGTGAAGCGTCATACATCACACTTTTCGCTGATCTTCCATTGGGTAAACGTCCGTCGGCATGGCTGACAAATATCAACAGCTTGTTTTTATGCAACTCCTTAAACACTATATATTGTCTGTAGGTCATCTGTGTATATTGAAAACTGTCTATCACTACGATGTCCGGGCTTTTCTGTCGCTTCAGGCGAATGCTTAGTTGTTCTATGCTCTCGTTATCAATCAGCAGGAAGCGCCGGTTTACATCCATCATTCCATATCGTTCCAATGTGTTGCGCATGGTCAGACTGGCACCTTCTTCCATACTATTGTATGCCACACGTCCAAACTGGCAAAGGTATTTGCAAAGTTGCATGGCAAAGGAGGTTTTTCCATTGGCGGAATTCCCCCAGATAAGCCAAACGCCTTTGCGTTCAGGAAGTCCGAAAGCATCATACCACTCACCGGTAAAAGGAAAGGTGTTGTATTTCATGTTCAGCATTTCACGTACTCCTTTAGCATTTCGGTCGAATGTTCTTTTCCCTTCCATCACTCCGCTTCTCCTTTCTGAACACGGCTTTCAGATCGACGTTTCTGGGCATGAACCACTCGTTTTACCCGGCGAAGATCATTATCTGTACTGGCTGCATCTTTGATCACTTGTTTGATTTCGGCTTCATTCTCCAATCCGTTAGCCTTGCAAATGGCATAGATATCGTTTTGCGTAGTGGTATTGAGATCAAAGAATCGGCGACCAATGCGGCTGTTGATTTCCTTATAACCCTTTTTGTTGTAACGTAAACCGTTTTCCATGCGGCGCTTTATGTAGTCGGTACTCATGAAAACAATCCCGGCACGTCCTTCCAGACGGTTGTAGATAGAAATGAAGTAATTCAGTACACAGTCCGTCAGTTTGTCGCCTTCGTCGAATATTAGCAATGGGTTGTCGAGGAATGAAATCATGCTCAGGGCGTATTCCAATGTGTCACGCAAGTTGGTTCCGTCGGTGGGCGCACCTACTTGTTTGGCAATCTCACGCACGAAGTCGCTACGTTTCATGTCTTCGGAACAGAGGATGTAATACACGTTGCGGTGAGAGCGGCGGAACTCAATGGCAGTGGTGGTTTTACCACATCCGGCATCACCTACCAGCCAGGTGACGTTCTTATACATCTGTGAATCACTGAACACATAAGTAGCCATGCGGAAATTGTCACTTTCGGTCAATGTCCAGTTGTCCAGACTAAAGCCTATCTGCACGGCAATACGGGTGAACATATCGTCGCTGATGGCTGTATATTTGGAATTTAGAATTTGCGATACGGTGGCGGCACTTACATCTTGCAGGCTTTCGCTGGCGCGGCTGCGTGAAGGGTAGTTGTCGCAATAGGACAACAGTGCATCACGGATGGCATCTTTGTGGGTTAAAGTTAGTTTCATTGTTTACGTATGATTTAAATGATTGTTGAATGCTGTTTAAAAACGGTTATAGACATCGTCTATGGTAAGATTGGACACTGTCTTGGTGTATTCGCCCGTAGTAGAATAGTCTAAGGCCATGTCTGTTTCCTCTTCCTCCTGCATGCGTTTCTGTGGCAATGAAAGTGGAATATCCAGTTCGCCCCGGTCGTTCTGCTCCCGATATATGCCCATCTTCTTTTTGCTGATGTTCTTCGGTTTCGGTGTGGAGAGTCCAAAGAGTTCAGCAGCGATGTGTTCGTCCAGATCGAAACGTTCACCTTCGAGCTGGATGGCGGCCATGATCAGGCGGTTCTGCTCAATGGTGCGGAAGATGAAACTGGTATCTCCGGTAGTGCGCTCTTGTGTGGCACGGCTGACGGTGACTTTGGGAGTGGCCGTAGTGCTGTACTTTAATCCGCCGGAGGTTACTTCCCACAGTTCGATGCGGGTCATGTCCATAGGGTCATACATTATCTGGAATGAACGACCGGTATTGCGAAGTGCCCACTGGACGTCGCGCATACCGTCGGTTGCGTATACATCGTAATGGTATTTCTTTTTGTTGATCTCCGGTTTTACCCCATCGTTGGTGTAGGTTATAGGTTTTGCAGTTGTCAGCCAGAACATTTGAACGATATCCGCGTCGGTAATTGGCTGCGCTTCGGGGTTCTCGCTCATTTGATACATTTCAATGCGCGATATGCCGGTAGCCGGATGTTGGGAGTTATTCCATTCTTCACGACACTGTTTATAGATTTTCTTCATTTCTTCCAATGTGGGCAACGCATAGGCATTTTCTTCGATGAATTCAAGGTTTGGTTTGCTGTTTAGCTTCTTGGCTGTCACATTTTGTCCGGTGAAGAACCAAAGTTTGTGTAGCACTTGTTGTTGGAAGCGACCGAAAGTGCTTTCTATGCTTTTTGATTGTCCGTTGTAAGGCATCGTGGGCTTATGCAAACGGCAAATTTTCTTAAAGAAGCCTTCGGATGCTAATTTATTGTGACTGCCCTGATTGTCGGTTACAATCTCGTAGGGGCGAACTCCTGCGAACTCTACTGCCATGCGGTAGGCACGATATTGATTTTCAAAATTCTCGTGCGGAGCGATGTCGTATCCTATCAGGGTTTCACTGTATGCATCCATCACTTCGTAGGCACTAGTGGTACACATTTTATTGTTGGCGTCACGATAATAGAGGTTGATTTTAGTACCGTCACCATACCAAAGCGCATCACGCATTTGGGGAAGGTCGGTCTTCAGCAGACTGGCGTATTTCGCTTTCCACTTTTGCATACCATAAACTGCGGCATACCACATCGGCATAACGGCCGGGTCATTCAGGTAGTTCTTTACGGTAGTGGGTGATTTGATAGTGTTTAGTCCTCGTTCCACTGCCTGACGGTTGTATTCTTCAAATATTTGTGATTCGGTGTAGCGTGGTACGATACTGCGGCGCAGCTTCAGTAATAGGCGGGCTTCATCAGCGAGGATGATGCGCGCCGCTTGGTTACCAGTGTTACGGTTCACCAGGGCTACATAGCCCATGCGCTTGTAAGCATTGTATTTCTGGCGCAAACGGGTAGCATTCGCGGGTAATGTATGGTTGTAGCGTTCGCGTAACTTCTCGCAAGTGCCTAGTACTGTCTCCCAAACCACTGATTTACGAATGTAGCCGCATTTCTTGTGCATGGCTTCAGTCTCTTTTTCTACGCGAAACATTTCATTCATCACTTCGACGTTGAGCACGTATTCGGACTGACGTTCCAGTGATATGGCCGGTTTGTATGTCTTATAAAACTCAATGGCTTTGCTGTCTGATTTAATAAAGTTACTCATAAACTGTTCTTTCAATTCTTCTTTGGCATTAGGGTAAAGGCGGTCGTACGCCTGACGAATCAACTCGGGAAGGGTGTTGTAGTCGATAAGAGCGCAGGAACCGGCTCCCTTACCCGGACGAACTACCCGCAACTTTCCTTCGCGAACTTTCTTTTTGTAGCTTGGAATGCTCAATATCCCTCCCTGTGATACCAGTTCAGGAAAAGTGACACATCTTATTTTACCGTACATTTCCATAATCAGAAACTTTTATATCTTTATTAGTGCAAGTGTTCGGCATCGAACCGAATATGTAAGCCGCATGGTTGCTCTTAAACTGCTATCTGAAAAACACTATCCCTATTCATCCCGAACCGGAATAGTTTTGCTATATTTGTAGCATGTCAAACTAAAATTCAATTATTTATGTTCTTATTTAAAATAACGGTAACTATAACGTACTTAAGAACTCATCCAGACGAGATTGTTCTACTTCATAAGCATATAGATCAGACTTTCCAGTGTTTCGTGAAACCGCTTGGGTATAACATTGCCTGGGGAGCGAGTAAATTACGTGTTCCTTCCCAATCGATGGACCAGGCTGTAACTGAATCCGATATTTTTGTAGTAGAACGTAAATTCCTCCAGTATAAGAACGTCCTATCCTCTGTGAAGATATTCTCCGGTATAATAGAGTTGTTACAATCGCAAGGATACGTAAACATAAGTTAGAAATTGGCAAGAGACAAAATCGTAACAGAATAATGTCCAGCTTCATCTTGACTGACTTCATCACTCAGCTCTCCTTTCTTCCTCCAAAGCCCGTCCCAGCAACATAACCATTGCCAGAATCACCAGCAAGCCAGCGGCAAAAGCATCTTTGAAAGGAACTTCCAGCTTATCTACCATACCGATAGCAGTTACTAAAGCCACTGCGGCAACTACATTTTGAATCCATCTAATTACTTTCATATCTTTATTTATTTAATGGTTTCCGTTTTCGTGACTTTTCCAAATAATTCTTCATATACCTTCATCACCTTATTGGCTTGCGGTCCTTTGATATCTCCCCGAAGAGCATTATACACTGTTTTCTCACTGCACCCGGCAGCTTCTGCTACTTTCTTTTTCCATCCTCTTGGCGGAAGAACTGGAAGTTCTACTTCCTTGATAATTACTGTCTTCATATATCACGTTTTAAATTTCTTTCGTATATTTGTGGCGTTACCTGTTTTGGTAACGGCAGCAAAGTAAACCATTTTGGTTTATATATGCAAACTTTTATAAATCTTTTTGCGCTATAAATGGAAAATATTGCTTTACTTAAAGAGAGGTGGTTCAAAAAAGAGGTTGAACGACTAGCCAAAGACAATGTATCTAAAGCTGACATTGCGAGGGCGTTAGACATTAAACCTCAGTATCTTAACTCCGTATTGAATGGAAGCAGGAGTCTTACGGATTCTTTCCTTGATAAATTTATTGAGATATATCAAATAAACCAATTTGATTTATATAATATAGAAGATACTCACACAGATTCTGCCTTAACTATTCGCTTTATAAATAAACTCGATGAGAAAGACACCAAAATCGACCAACTCCAAACGGAACTCCGTGCTATGACCGAAGAACTTGCTACCCTCAAAGCCAAGTACCCGGAAACAACGGCAGATCATCCTGAGGGTTTAGGCCATGCGAAGAATGCTTCTACAAAGAAACCTTCTTCGCCGAATGCCGACAATGTGACATCTGTCACTGCCCCATAAAAAAAGAAAAACATAGTAAGATTATCAATAATTAAAATAAGTACAATGAAAACGTATGATTTAATAGAAAGACACATCAGAAATATTGATTTTAATCCTAAAGAAATGGAAACCACTCCATTTATGTATGATATAATTAAGTTTATTGATGAAAATAAAAGCACAAAAGATGACGAACTCATTAGAAAATTCATTGATAAATTCGGAGTCCATGTAGAATTGAGAGAGCATTATGCCTTGTTTAAAAGTGTAAAAACTATTAAAAAATGGATTACATTTTTTGGAATAGTTTTTATTATTGAGATCTTGGCAGGAATTCTCTTAGCCAGTATTTATTTTGCACAACACTGATGATAACTGTACAGATTAAAACTCCCAGTAATTGTACCGGGAGTTTTTCTATTCAACAATCATTTTACCTTCTCTCCGCACGTTTTATTCTCTCAGACGAAGCACTGATCATGTGAGCTACTCAACTGCTCCACCCTACAATATTATGCGACGCACGCACGTTTATAGCACGAATATACCATATTTTGCACTAACTCAAGTACTTATAATATCTTGTTATAATGCGTATATAGATAAAACAGCGTAATATCCTACCTACAAAAACACATTAAAACACCTAAACAAACACAATACTGGAAATATGACGCTTAAACTTTATGTTAAAACCATTTAAAAAGGTATCCCTTAATTCCATAACTACAAGAAATATATCTATAAATAGGTATCCCTTATCGGTATCTCTTAAAGTATCCCTTATGCCATATTTAACAATTTGTCCACCCATAATTTACATTCCAGAAATCAGCGATCTGCATATAGTCTCATACTAGTTTATTCAGTTCATCTAAACAATCTAAATTATCTATATTTTCATGTTAGATACTTCCATATAATTATTATATAGAATATCTTTGCATAATAAACTTCCAAATAATAACGATATGACCAAAGTGATTCATGTACATCTGATTTTTGAAAAGAAGGACTATTATTTCGGTAGCATCAGTGCCATTTATACAGTCCTAAATGAGACCCAAATAGGTATAAAACTTAGCAGCCTTCAGCACGCCGGTCTCACCGATGGAGGTGTAAAATTGACCCAGAAAGCCATTATACGGCAGTCACACCTTATTCGTAATGCACAATAGGAGTAGTCTCGCTATTTCAAAAGAGAATGGGCTGTATCGCACCTCAAAAGCATCAATACAACCCATTCTTTACCCTGATGTCGTTTAAAGTGTTTAGAATCGCTTCGATTTCCCTTCAAACGTAACACAAATGTTGCCCAATGTTACATTTTGATTTGATTTAGGTTTACGCCTCAAATCTTCACTAACCAGCGTGTTCATCGGCATTCCATCCTCATTCACCTACTGCATAATTTCCATACAAATCGTATTGTCCCCCCTAAACCTCTGTCCATATTTGTCCGGACTGCAAATATCTCATTTACAATCAATAAAAGTAATTTTGCAATTAAAAAAAATGAGATTATGAGAACAACTTTCAAACTATTATTTTTCGTAAAACGCAACGCAGCAAAAAAGAACGGTAATGCACCAATCATCGCACGCATAACCATCGACCAAATTGTATCGCAGTTTAACACCCAAATGGAGATAAATCCCGCTAATTGGAGCGTGAGCGCAGGAAAGGTAGCCGGAAGAAGTGCCGAAGCAATAAGTATCAACACCATGCTAGACAGCATCCGCAGTACCGTACACCAACATTATCATGCTTTGTTGGAACAGGACGGTTATGTGACCTCTGAACGGGTAAAAAACGCCTTTTTAGGTAAGATTGAACGGGGTAAAACTTTAATTGAGTTCTTTGAGATGCACAATGAACAATACTTGCAGAAGGTAAAGATGAATACAGCAGATAAGACTTATTCTCGTTACGAACTGACAAAGAAACGTCTTATTGAGTTTATGAAGTTCAAGTATTCAGTTTCAGATATGCTTATCAAGGAAATAAACGTGGTGTTCATTGACAACTTCCTGCTGTATATCAAGAACCATCACGGATGCACCCACAACACAGCGATGAAGTTTGTACAACGCTTTAGAACTGTTGTGTACTTCGCCAAGAATACAGGACTGGTTACTGCTGACCCTTTCGGGAATTATAAGGTAAGGTTTGAGCAGACGGACAGGGATTATCTAACAATGGAAGAGATAACTACCATCTACAATAAGAAGTTTGCTTCTAAAAGGCTGGAACAGGTACGGGATTTATTCATTTTTAGTTGCTATACGGCACTTTCGTACATTGATGTATGCGAACTTACCAAAGACAATATTCGCATCTCATTCGATGGTAATTTGTGGATAATGACTAAACGACACAAAACGAATGTAACTTCTAACGTCCGGTTACTCGAAATCCCAAAAGCTATCCTTGAAAAGTACAAAGACAAGTTACCAAACGGGATGATTTTACCGATTATAAGCAACCAAAAAGTTAATGAGTACTTGAAAGAAATTGCGTCTATTTGCTCTATAAATAAGAGCCTGACATTTCATGTTGCGCGTCATTCTTGTGCAACTTCAGTACTGATTAGCAATGGTGTACCTATCGAAACTGTTTCCAAAATCTTAGGTCATACCAATATCAGAACCACTCAAATATATGCGAGTGCGCCCAGATTGGTCGCTTAATAAATACTTCTATAGCAAGAAGTTAGGATTGGGTTCGATATAATCCTATCGTCAATCAGTTTATTCAAAGGGGAAACCTAATGGGGAGTGTAGCATACTGATTA
>NZ_JAQVBV010000035.1 GCF_028690125.1 Bacteroides sp.
ATAGGATTTTGCCCTTTTTCTCAAATTGGATGTAATCAATCTTGCCGCTACTTCGCCAATCCTGTGTGGTTCTGTCGCTGATTTTGAGCATCTCGGTCAGCTCAGCATCCGTAACATAATGTTCGCCACCAAATCGTGGAGCATGGCTCTTAGATAAATTATCTAAAACCCCCATTATGCGGTCAATAGTAGAGAGAAACCTTGTTACTCTCTCACTCTGCTGTGTGATAATCTCCGACATCGTTACTCCGCTTTTTTTAGTAGTTTCATAACATCATCGGGGCGATACATGATCACGTTACCGATTTTAGAGAAGCCGATTTTACCGCTATCACGATAATTCTGCAACTGTCGTTTCTTGATATTAAGCAAAAAACATACGTCAGTAGCATCTAACCACTTCTCTGCTCTCTTGTCGCCAGCATTGCTGCATAGCTGCTCCAGCTTTTGGGCAAGAGCCTCAAAACGTGCCATCATCAATTCAAAGGCACTCTCTTCAATATTTAAAATTCTCATTGTTTTAGTGATTTAATCGTTAATAATTTATCGAGTTAAACCACCACTAAAATCCATAACAAAATGATGCCCTTCGCTTTTTTCGCCTTATCCAAGGGCGCGCTTCAGGGCTTCGAGGGCAAATGTAGCAAATCTTTTTTGATAATAACAAATCCGGCACGCCAATGGGTTCTTATTCACTAAATTGCCCCACTTTGCTATCTTAACCAACTCAACTATCTGCACTTTCAGTGATTGCACTGCCGACTCAACAAATTTAATCCACCAACTTGGTCACTCCGCAATATAACGCAAATAAAACCGACTCGATGGAGGCAACCAAATGCAATTTGCAGCCATATCGTGAAGAGTTATCCAATTCATCTAAGTTGCTTGTATATTGGAAATTAACGCTATTACTTTGCTCTGAAAATCGTGTCGAGAGAGTAAACTCGGCACAGCAAAATAGTATTAATTTAACAAGTAAAAACGATGTCAGACAATTTAGAAAAATTCATCAAGCCCGGACAAATTTTAGATGTGCCAGAAGAAAAGAATCCTTCTTTCGCAAATGAGCGAACCCAGCAGGGTGTACCAACTTTACCTACTACACCCACCACGCAAGGCGAACAGATTAAACGTAGCTCGTCCAAGCAACGCAGAGCATCTATGGAGGAGTATCAACAAACCTATCTCACTACTCCAAAGATAGTTGACAGGCAGACTGTATTTATCAGCCGAACACTACGAGACGAAGTCGATGTAGTTGTCAGACGGTTAGGAGACAGAAAACTGAGCGTATCGGGTTTTGTAGAAAACCTTGTCCGTGCGCATCTAAGTGAATATGCCAGTGAACTCGACGGATGGAAACGAATGTAGCACACTAAATTATCGAAGATTCATAGGTTCGCCTTTCGGGGCGAACTCTATATCTTGATTAAAGATATAGGCGAGGTGTGTTTTCCGCTGCGGAAAACCTTTTGCGCAACGCAAAAGCCTCGGTCGAGAACGCTCGACACCGAATTAATTACACACTCCAAAGTCGTATGTAAAATGAATAGAATAAAGAATAAAATGGGTGGCAGACCACCAAAAACTGACCCTGCCAATAATCGCATTAGCGTCAATTTGAGCGATATTGAGTATGCGGATTTCCTTACGCTCTATGAGAAGTCAGGGGTTCACAGTATGGCATCGTTCATCAAGGCACGGATCTTTAACGAGACCTTTCGGGTGGTAAAAGTTGATGGCTCGTTGCTTGATTACACGCAACAACTATCCTCTTTTTACAACCAATACAGAGCAATTGGGGTAAATTATAACCAAACCGTTGCTACTCTCAAAAGTAAATTTGAGGAACGAAAAGCCCTTACCATGCTCTATAAATTGGAACAGCAGACGGTGGAGTTAGTTCAAATCAGCCGACAAATCTCAGCATTATCACTAAAATTTAAAGAACTATGGTTGCAAAAATCAGCGTCAGCGGATCACTCTCAGGAGCGATAAATTACAATATGAACAAGCTCAAAGCCGACACAGCCAAGATAATTCTAACCAATAAAATGCTCTGTCCACAGCAGGACGAAGTGTTCAAGGCGAATGATATGATGAAGGATTTTGAGCTCTTTATGCCCCAAAGATACCGCACCGAAAACCCTGTTTTTCACGTATCGCTCAACCCACATCCCGATGATAAACTATCAGATATAGAACTTTCAGCAATCGCTGAGGAGTATATGAAGCGTATGGGATATGGCTCTCAACCCTATGTAGTTTTCAAGCATCAGGACATAAGTCGCCATCATCTCCACATCGTTTCGGTGCGTGTGAATGAGGAAGGAAAGAAGATAAACGACAAATTTGAGAGACGTAGAAGCAAGGATATAACTCGTTCTTTGGAGCAGAAATATGGACTCCACACAGCAGAAAAGGTGCCAAAAGAGAAAAAAGCAGATCTTAAAATGGTTGATGTTAATCAGGGTAATATCAAAGAACAGGTTGAAAATGTTGTTCGTGAGGTGATGGGTAAATACCATTTCCTTACCTTTACGGAGTATAAAGCGGTGCTCACGAAGTTCAATATTGCAGCCGAGGAGGTGAAAGGTTCGCACTATGGGACCTCTTATAGTGGCATCGTTTACTCGGCAACCGACAATGACGACAACAAAGTGGGCAATCCATTCTCAGCAGCAACGCTTGGCAAATTTGCAGGAAGCGAAGCGTTGGAGAAAAAATACCTCGCCTCAAAAGAGCACATAGAAAAGAGCCGCCCAGCCGCCCCATTGAAGAGAGCCATCAACAAAGCATTCTCAGGAGCCACCACTAAAGAGCAACTCCAATACAACCTATTCCAAGACGGCATCGGTGTAGTCTACCGAGAAAACGCAGCAGGTCGTCTCTACGGTGTAACCTTCATTGACCACAACACAGGTGTAGTCCTCAACGGCTCACGCTTAGGCAAAGAGTACGCAGCAAACGCAATCGTTGATAGGATTGAAAACCCTCGCCAACATGAGCATCTAACCACCACTACACAACCTCAAAACTCAACTCAATTTACACCACAGCAACAACCCCATCCAACGCAAGAGACACAACCAATTCTCCGCACGGAACAGCACCCTGAAAGCAGTGGAATTGGTAATTCTATAGGTTCTCTCTTCGATATACCAATATTGCCCAATGGAGATGACCCAGAAGAAGAAATGTTCCGCCGACGAATGCAACGCAAAAAGAAGAAAGGAAGGCGAATGTAATGCCTTGATTTCCGCACTCAAAGCCAGTAGTTAAATAATTGTTTAGAAAGTTGATACAAGCGACTGAATTTTTCAATATCTTTGTATTACATATCTATTAAAGGTGATATAATGGAAAATATAAATCGCATAAAAGTAGTGCTTGTGGAACAAGGGAAAACAGGTAAATGGTTGGCAGAACAGTTGGGTAAAGACCCTTCTACAGTCTCAAAATGGTGTACAAATGTTATTCAGCCATCAATCCCTACACTTGAGAAAATAGCAAAACTTTTATCAGTTGACCGCAGAGAATTACTGAATAAAAGCAAGTAACTACTTATTGAACACTAAAAAATTACAGAATGACAAGTACAATACAAAGAGCCGAATTGCAGGCTAAAATATGGAAAATAGCCAACGAAGTGCGTGGTGCTGTTGATGGGTGGGATTTCAAACAGTTTGTGCTGGGTGCACTCTTCTATCGTTTTATAAGCGAAAATTTCTCTAATTATATCGAGGGAGGTGATGATAGCGTTGACTATGCTAATTTACCTGACAGCGTAATAACACCGGAGATTAAAGATGATGCAATTAAAACGAAAGGGTATTTTATCTATCCCAGTCAGCTTTTTGTAAACGTTGCAAAAAACGCCAATACAAATTCCAATCTTAATACAGACCTCAAAGCGATTTTTGACGCAATCGAGAGTTCTGCAAATGGTTATCCGTCCGAACAAGATATAAAAGGATTATTTGCTGATTTCGACACTACCAGCACACGGCTTGGTAATACGGTTGAAAATAAGAATAGCCGTTTAGCAGCGGTTTTGAAAGGCGTTGAGGATCTGAATTTCGGGGATTTCGAAGATAATCAGATAGACCTATTTGGCGATGCCTATGAATTTCTTATCTCTAATTATGCTGCCAATGCAGGAAAGTCGGGAGGTGAGTTTTTTACACCGCAACATGTTTCAAAGCTTATCGCACAGCTTGCTATGCACAAGCAGACAAGTGTTAATAAGATATATGACCCTGCCGCAGGTTCGGGTTCATTGCTTTTGCAAGCAAAAAAACACTTTGATAATCATATTATTGAAGAGGGGTTCTTTGGTCAAGAGATAAACCACACGACCTATAACCTTGCTCGTATGAATATGTTTTTGCATAACATTAACTACGACAAGTTTAATATTGCACTTGGCGATACGCTTAGAGACCCTCAATTTGGTGACGATAAGCCTTTTGATGCCATTGTCTCCAATCCGCCTTACTCGGTAAATTGGATTGGCTCGGATGACCCTACCTTGATTAACGATGACCGTTTTGCTCCTGCTGGTGTGCTTGCTCCTAAGTCAAAAGCGGATTTTGCCTTTGTGCTACACGCTTTGAGCTATCTTTCAGGTAAAGGCAGGGCGGCTATTGTCTGCTTTCCCGGTATCTTCTATCGTGGAGGTGCAGAACAGAAGATTAGAAAGTACTTGGTAGATAATAACTTTGTAGAGACCGTTATCTCACTTGCTCCGAACTTGTTCTATGGTACTTCAATCGCTGTAAATATTTTAGTTCTTGCCAAAAACAAGCGAGATACAAAAACGCAGTTTATAGATGCAAGTGGCGAAGAGTTCTTCAAGAAAGTAACTAATAACAATCTGCTTGAAGATAAACATATTGATAAAATTATGGGCATCTTCGACCGCAAAGAGGATGTAGAATATATAGCAAAATCCATAGACAACAAAATAATCGCCGAGAACGATTATAACCTTTCGGTTAGTTCTTATGTGGAAGCGAAGGATAATCGTGAAATAGTGGATATTAAGAAACTAAATGCAGAAATTTCAGAAACCGTAGCAAAGATAAACACTCTTCGAACTGATATTGATGCTATTGTAAAGGAGATTGAGGCATGAGTTATATAGATAAATTATTAGCTGGTGCTAAGGTTGAGTGGAAAGCCTTAGGGGAGGTAATTAACCTCGAGAAAGGGAAACAACTTAACAAGGAATTACTTTCCGAAAATGGACTTTATCCCGCTTATAATGGTGGCATTTCATTTTCGGGGTTTACTGATTTATATAACTACAATGAAAATACTATTATAATCAGTCAAGGGGGTGCTTCCGCAGGTTTTGTCAATTTTGTCACCACAAAGTTTTATGCGAATGCACATTGTTATGTAGTCTTACCAAACATCAATAAAATTGAAAGTAGATTCGTTTATCATTTCTTAAAGCAAAACCAAGAAAGGTTGATGACTAAACAACATGGTGCTGGTATCCCTGCATTACGTACTAATGAAATTTTAGAAATCCAGATTCCTATTCCGTGTCCTGAAAATCCTGAAAAATCGCTTGCGATTCAAAAAGAAATTGTTCGTATCTTAGATACTTTTACGGAGCTTACAGCGGAGCTTACAGCGGAGCTTACAGCTCGCAAAAAGCAGTATAACCACTATCGTGACCAGTTACTAAGTTTTGAAGTTGGTAACGTGGAGTGGAAGCCATTGTGTGAAATTATTGGAATTAACCGTGGTAGAAGACTAATTAAAAGTCAATTAGAGGAAACTGGGAAGTATGCAGTTTTCCAAAATTGTATGATTCCTCTTGGATATTACCATGAAAGCAATGTAAATGCTGATACTACATTTGTTATAAGTGCGGGTTCTGCTGGCGAAATCGGCTATAGCAGTATTAATTTTTGGGCGGCAGATGATGTTTATTATTTCACAACCCCAGAAAATTTTAAAAGTAAGTTTTTATACTATTTCCTATTAACTCAACAGCAGAAAATAGCAGGTCAAGTTCGACGCTCAAGCGTACCTCGTTTATCAAAAACAGCATTTGAAAAAATGCCTATTCCTATTCCTTCACTAGAAGAACAAGAACGTATTGTTTCTATTCTCGATAAATTCGACACTCTTACAACCTCAATAACCGAAGGTCTGCCAAAAGAGATTGAACAAAGGCAAAAACAGTATGAATACTACCGAGATATGTTACTAACATTTCCAAACGATAACATAGAGGCATAATATGGGACAGACATTAACAGAAATAGCAAAAAAACTTGAAGCAGCTAATAAAAAAGTGCAGCTAATCTACGCCTTTAATGGTACTGGTAAGACACGTTTGTCTCGTGAATTTAAAGAGTTGATAGCACCAAAAGATGCCAGCAAAGAAGAACCGGAAGAAATAGAATCAGCAGGTAAAATTATTTATTATAATGCTTTTACTGAAGATTTGTTCTATTGGGATAACGATTTAGGTGCAGATTCAGATAGGAAACTAAGAATACAACCAAATAAATTTACAGACTGGGTGCTTCGTGTTCAAGGACAAGGAAACAACATAATAACTCATTTTCAGCGTTACACAAATGATAAGCTCACTCCTCGTTTTAACGAACAGTACACCATAAAAGATAAGGATGGTAAGGATATTATTGTAAAAGCGTATTCTGAAGTTACCTTCTCTATTGAGGGTGGTAACGAGCAAAAGATTGTGAATATAAAGATTTCAAAGGGTGAAGAGAGTTGTCTAATTTGGTGTGTATTTTATAGCCTTCTTGAACAAGTGATTGAAAGTTTGAATACTCCAGAACCAGCAGAACGAGATACCGATAAATTTAATGAATTGCAATATGTTTTTATTGATGATCCTGTAAGTTCATTAGATGATAATCACTTAATCGAATTGGCTGTAAATATTGCAGATTTAATAAAATCAAGTAAGTCAGATTTGAAATTTATTATAACAACGCATAATCCATTATTTTACAATGTGCTATTTAATGAATTCAATGGAGTAAAGCGTATATTAAAAAGCAGATTTGACAAACTGGAGGATGGCACATACCTATTGGAGGAAGCTACAGATTCTCCCTTTTCATATCATCTGCTACTTTTATCTGAACTTGAAAAAGCGATAGAGTCAAACGATATGCAAAAGTATCATTTTAACTTTCTGCGCAATATATTAGAAAAAACATCGACCTTTCTCGGCTATGCAAGTTGGCGAGAACTTTTGCCAGAAGAATCACGCGAAGCATACTGTAATAGGATAATAAATCTTTATAGTCATTCCAAACACAGCGGAGAAGAGATTGCGATTGTCAGAGATGATGATAAAAGAATGTTAAGCTTCTTAGTGCGAGAGATAAAAAGAGTCTACGGCTTTAAATAAAAAGATTTACAAATAACATAATCGAGAATAAATAATGGCACAGTATAGAACCATAGCAGAATCGAAAAACTTCATAGTTCTTGATGATTATGCCAAGTACTCAATGGTCAGCGAGGCTCCTGTTGGTTATCAAACGGAGTTTGCCCTTGAACGTGAGTTTATACAGGATCTAATCAATCAAGGTTATGAAAATCCAAAGCTAAAGAGTGCTGAAGCAATGCTTGCTAACGCAAGAACACAGCTTCAGGAGCTTAACAATATGATGTTTAGTGATAGCGAATGGGCTCGTTATGTGGAAGAGTATTTGGATAAACCAAGCGACAACCTCGTTGAGAAGACAAGAAAAATACACGATAACTATATCCACGACTTTGTTTTCGACGATGGGCATATTCAAAACATCTACTTAGTGGACAAAAAGGATGTTACTCGTAATAAATTACAGGTAATATCACAATTTGAGCAAATGGGAACGCACGCCAATCGGTATGATGTTACCATATTGGTCAACGGGTTGCCATTGGTGCAAATTGAGTTAAAAAAGCGTGGCGTAGCTATCCGAGAAGCCTTTAATCAAGTGCATCGCTACACAAAAGAGAGTTTTAATAAAGAAAATTCTCTATTTAAGTACCTGCAAATCTTCGTTATCTCGAACGGAACAGATAGCCGTTATTTTGCAAATACTGTAGAGCGAAATAAAAATAGTTTCGATTTTACGATGAATTGGGCAAAAGCCGATAACTCGCTAATCAAAGATTTAAAGGATTTTACGGCTACATTCTTCCAAAAGAACACACTCCTAAATGTGTTACTCACCTACTCGGTTTTTGACACCAGCGACACGCTTCTCATCATGCGCCCATACCAAATCGCAGCGACAGAGCGTATCTTGTGGAAAATCAAAAGCTCCTTTCAAGCTAAACAGTGGTCTAAGCCCGAAGGTGGCGGATATATATGGCACACGACAGGCTCAGGAAAAACACTCACCAGCTTTAAGGCAGCAAGACTGGCGACAGAACTTGACTTTATTGATAAGGTCTTCTTTGTTGTGGATCGCAAAGACTTGGACTTTCAAACAATGAAGGAGTATCAAAGATTCTCTCCCGACAGTGTAAACGGATCAGATAGCACGGCAGGGCTAAAAAGAAATCTCGACAAGGATGATAATAAAATCATTGTCACCACCATTCAGAAGCTAAATAACTTAATGAAAAGCGAAGGTGAACTATCAATCTATCAAAAACAGGTTGTTTTCATCTTCGACGAATGCCATCGTTCTCAATTCGGGGAGGCTCAAAAGCTCTTAAGAAAGAAGTTTAAACGATACTATCAATTCGGCTTCACCGGAACGCCGATATTTCCTGAAAATGCTTTGGGAGATGAGACAACCGCAAGTGTATTTGGACGTGAATTGCATTCGTATGTCATTACCGATGCAATCAGAGATGAAAAGGTGTTAAAGTTTAAGGTTGATTACAACGATGTCCGACCTAAATTTAAAGACTTAGAATCAGAGCAAAATGAAGAAAAGCTAAGTTCGGCAGAATATAAGAAAGCGATGCTTCACCCTGCTCGTATAAAAGAGGTATCGCAATATATTTTGCAGAATTTCAGAATCAAAACCCACCGAAACCAAGGAGGAGGCAAAGGCTTTAATGCGATGTTTGCCGTAAGTAGTGTCGATGCTGCAAAATGCTATTACGAGGAGTTGAACCGTCTGCAAAAGGAGAGTGAGAAACCACTGAAGATTGCGACAATCTTCTCTTTTGCTGCCAATGAAGAGCAAAATGCAGTAGGTGAAATACCAGATGAGACCTTTGAGCCATCAGCAATGGATCTGAGTGCAAAAGAGTTCCTAACAAAGGCTATTGATGACTACAACACAATGTTTAAAACAAGTTATGGTGTTGATAGTAAAGAGTTCCAGAACTATTATCGTGACCTTGCCAAAAGAGTAAAAAGCAAAGAGGTTGACCTTATTATTGTTGTAGGTATGTTCCTCACGGGATTCGATGCTCCTACACTCAATACGCTATTTGTAGACAAAAGCCTACGTTATCATGGGCTTATGCAAGCATTCTCTCGCACCAACCGAATTTATGATGCTACTAAGACTTTTGGTAATATCGTTACTTTTAGAGATTTGGAGGCTGCCACCATTGAGGCTATTAGAACATTCGGGGATAGTAGCACAAGAAATGTAGTGCTTGAAAAAAGCTACAAAGAATATCTGGAAGGTTTTACGGATATTGTTACAGGTGAAGCACGTAGAGGTTATATAGAAGTTGTAAAGGAGCTAAACGAAAAGTTCCCAAATCCAGAAGCAATAGTCACGGAGAAAGATAAAAAGGAGTTCACAAAACTATTTGGTGAGTATTTGCGTGTGGAAAACATTCTGCAAAACTACGATGAATTTACACACCTTAAAGCAATTCAAGCAATAGATATAAACGATCCTCAAGCCATTGAAGCATTCAAAGAGGCTTATTTCGTAACAGACGAGGATATTGCCACAATGCAAGAAATTGAAATATTGCCTGACCGCACGATTCAAGATTATCGCTCTACTTATAATGATATTCGTGACTGGTTAAGACGGGAGAGAAGCGGCAAAGAAGAAGAGAAATCAAAAGTCGATTGGGATGATGTAGTCTTTGAGGTCGATCTGCTAAAATCTCAAGAGATAAACCTCGACTACATTCTCGAACTAATATTTGAGCATAATAAAAAGACCAGCGACAAAGTTGCTTTGATAGAGGAAATCCGTCGTGTTATTCGTGCCAGTATCGGAAACCGAGCCAAAGAGAGCTTAGTGGTTGATTATATCAACGAAACAGATATTGACGCTATCTGTGATAAACCAAGTATTCTGGATTCGTTCTACAGCTATGCACAAGAAAAGCTGAGAGTAGAGGCTGCACAGTTGATTGTAGATGAGAACCTAAATGAGCAAGAGGCAAAACGTTACATATCAACCTCTTTAAAGCGTGAGTATGCAAGCGAAAACGGAACGGAGCTCAATAGTATACTGCCAAAGATGAGTCCGTTAAACCCTCAATATTTAACTAAAAAGCAAAGTGTATTCCAGAAATTAGCTTCTTTTGTTGAGAAGTTTAAAGGTATAGGAGGGCAGATTTAGATATGGGTGCAATTGACGACTAAGCATAAATAAGTTTTAAGAATATATCTATTTATATGGCAAGAATTTCAGAAGAAACTATATCTCACTTATGTTTGCTCTCTTGCGAGAGAGTGGCAGAACGACTTGGTATCGAGGTGAAAAGACATAAGTCATTGTGTTTTATCCACGACGACCATCACCCAAGTTTGTCGTACTTCGGCAATAATAGGGAGAGATGGAACTGCTTTGTCTGCAATAAAGGTGGTAGCGCCATAGATCTTGTGACTGAATACTCGGAGCTTAACTTCGTGGAAGCGTGTCAGTGGTTGTGTCAGGCGTTCGGAATTCTTACTGACAATTATTTACCAATAAATATAGGTGCAAAGAGAGTCCGTATCAAAAAGAAACAACAATCAGAAGAGAACGACAAACCGTTTTCAAAAGATGTGGCTCAATGGATTTTAGACAATAATTCGCTAACAGAGAAAGGTTGGAGTTTCCTTATTGGGAATCGTCATCTCAATATTGACATAATTCAACAACTTAGTATTGTGTCAATTGAGGATTCCAAACTTTTAATTGAGATGATGGGCAAAACTTTTGATTATAGAACTATGTTGGATAGTGGTGTTGTAGCTGTAACTAATGGGAAGTTATATTTCCGCTTTTTCACACCTTGTTTGATATTTCCTTATTACGATAAAAGCAATACCTTGATTGGAATGCAATCACGATATATAGGTCAAGATGAGAATGCTCCTCGTTTTCAGTTTATATCAGCGCAGAGAACAAGGTTATTTAATTTGCCCATCTTGAATACGATGAAATATGGCGATGATTTATACATAAGTGAAGGGATAACCGACTGCTTGGCATTGCTTTCGGCTGGAAAGAAAGCAGTCGCAATACCGAGTGCAACGATACTTCCACAGCTTGATTTGATCAAGTTGAAAACTTACAAATTACACATGTATCCTGATAGGGATAATGCGGGGAAACAAGCGTATTTTAACCTCAAAAGATTTTTTGTCAATCACTATGCAATGCTCAAAGCTGAACCTCTACCCGATGGAGTGAAGGATTACAGTGAATATTATATAAAGATGTATGAAAAACAATAATATTAAGACAAAAAAAGCACACGAGCCAGTGTTGTACACACGAGCTGAATTATTTGAAGACATACAGACTGCTTTGGAAAAAGCGGTTGAAGATACTCAAGAAGGTGAGAGGGCTTGTCGTGACTTTAATCACAAATTGAAAGTATTTCAGTCTATTTTTTTCATGAAACTTCCACCATATAACTTCGATAAAGATAATATGGAAGAAATAAAAGAAGCAATTGAACTCTGTGTGGACGGAAATGAGCTTCTGTTTGGTTACACGTTCTTTTTGTCATCAAATAAAAATTTCGATTACTCATGGAGCTACCTACGTAAGCAAATGGACAAATATGTAGATTTCTTCTTCGAGACATACAGATTCATGAGTTACGCTCTTGATGACATAAATTCTATGAGAGCCGATCTCTGCGGAAACAAGGATTTACATATTGAGCTAAATGAGTTGTTTGACGTGACATTTATCGATGACAAGCCGTTTATAAAAACTATTGTACACTGGGAGAACTTCTCTCAAATCAACAAAGTCAAAAATGGATACTATCTATCCGTCAAAATCGACGAAACTACTCTGTTGACATGTCACCGCAAATATAGCAACAAACTAAATCCGTTCCATGATAGAGTTAAGCAAATTTTAGCTGCAGGGGGCGAACAAAAGGATAAAGCATAGATTATGATGCAAGAAATGACTAAATCTAAATTGTATAAGAAAATTCTTAATAGCCAGAATGTTTTCAATTCAATATTCTGTATGGAGTCGTACGTCTTTGAAAAGGGTTTGCTAGATACTGAAAAACGGGTTGAACTCTGCAATGAATTTGGCGAAGTAATTGACGTAATAGCCCAAAATGATTTGGAATTATACTACGCACTCGCAGATAAACATAATGTTGAGTTGATAGAAAAGGTAATAAAAGTTTGCCAACAGAAACTTCAATGGATTTTTTCGCACAACAACAACCTATTTGAGGCTAAAGTATATTTCAAGCTAAAGAATTATGACGACGAGAAGTTAAAATTTCGTCCACTACATACAGCTAGACTAACTGATCTAATCTGTATGGTTAGCATTCTGAACATCTTGATGTATGAGGACAACTACGAAGAAGGCAAGAGAAAATTGTCAGACTTATCGAAGCTTGTACCTCACAATTTTTATGGGAACATACCAAGCACAGATGTGCAGTTCCTATTCCATAAGTGGCAAACAAAGTATAAAGAATACACAGAAAATGTGATTGACCATTGCCGATCATATCAGAACAATCATAATTATTTAACAGAGGTGTCTTTGGATATCAAAAACTTTTTTCCATCCATCCCATTAAAATTGCTATATAGCTATATCATAGAGAAGCTTTCCCTAAGTTATAAGGATGACTTAGATACCTTAAAAAAAGCCGTCTCAAAATTACTGTTCTTTAAATTAGAGGAAGACAACATTGAACCGTGGAAAGACTGCTACTATCCAAAAGATTTTGAAACAGCAGCTGGCAATCTGTACATGAATTGTGGTATTCCGCAAGGATTGCCTCAGTCTTACTTCTTTGGTAATCTCTGCATGATAGAAGTCAAGAATTTACTTATGAAAGATGAATGCTTCAAAGGTGATGCTTACTTCTATGTTGATGATTCGGTTATTTATGTTCAAGCAGAGTTGGATGGAAAATCATTCAAAGAAAGAATAGGTGTACTTAATGCAGACCTTTCTAAATGGTGTCACAAGGCAGAATTGGATAAGAGCGATATAGGAGATTTCGTTCCGCAGGAATATTTGAATTTTCACACAAGACTGAAGTATCAGATTAAGTTTCACGAGGAAGGGAAAAGCGTATTTGCGCCTATTGACACTACTGATAATCAATTTGGTCCGATTTTGAATCTAACCAGAGAGACATCTATGTCCTCCGAACTCTCATGGAATTTGGATGAAATAGACGATCAAATATCTCTCGGAAAGTTAAAAGCTCTTGATGAAGTAATTTCTCGCGAAATAGAAAAAGAAGAAGCTGGTATTGAATCTAAGTGCATGGAAACTTCAAGATTGAAACTTCTTCGCAGATTTAAGAAATTTTTCCTTTATCGTAATCGGTTATTAAAAATCAGAGATGAAGGTGGACCAAATGAAGCTTTACTTCATGATTTTCGAAAACGTTTCTTGGATGATGTAAATAATCTTACAGATTGGTTTAAGCAAAACAATGAGGATATATTCCAATCTGAATATAGATTGCTTATACAAAAAGAATCTAAAGCTAAAGCTAAAGAGTTAAGTAAACTCATAGAAGAATTCGAGAAAACTGCATTAAAGCTTGGTGGAAAAGAAGATAAAAAAAGATATAAGAATCTTTTTTTTGCTAAAGATGCGAGCTGTGCTGTGATGATGAAATCACTATCTCGAAATACTTATTCCTCACTCATTCGTTGGTCTAAAGAGAATTTTAGTGGGCTTAAAAGCATTAATTCTGAAATGCAGATGGAGAAATTTCGCGCATTCATGAAAGAACAATTATCTTATACATCAATGCATAAGATGAAGAATGAGGGATATGAAGAGAAAGACTTTACAAAGTTCGTGATGAAATCATCTTCAGAATACCAAAGACGAATCTTGAATGTTTATTTCTCGGAAATCATAGAAGTTACTCCTTCTGATGCTTTGATATTCACAAAGACTAATTCCCGTAGATTCTGCTATACTGAAGTTCGAATACTGGCATACCTAAGAAATAAGGATTTTAATATAGAGCAGTTCGGAGAGTTCGTTGAACATATTAGAGAGAAAGATATTTCAAACTGCATGGGAATTGATATGGGATTGCTCGATGTGTTAAACAGATTCATCAATCATGTTCGCAAGCCTGAATGGGTAGATTCTTTGATTCTCACTCATCGACTGACAAAAGGTTTGTGGTATAACGGTTCTAAATTCTTGAATTCATATACTCTCCACAATGAGGAACATGCAGTAACTCTCATTAATAAGTCATTAGAGTTAACAAATAGAATAGACTATTTCGTATTAAAAGATATAGATTACTATATCTTATTTTTAGCTTGTTATTTACATGATATTAGTATGGTGATTCATCCAGATCTTGGTCAGATGAGTTCCGCCGAAGGTAAGAATATGGCTATCATATCTGACCTTATGATGAGAATGCAGGCTGAGTTGGAAACTTTTAATAAAATAGAACCCAAAGATCGTAAGAATGCTCGATTGAAGAATGCAGGCAAGTTCTTAGTGTCTATTTTCAATGAGATATATGGCTACTTTGAGGGAGAGGTAAGAGACCATCATGCTATGGATAGTGCAAAGTTCATCCGCGAAAGGTCTAATACATTGCTCTGTCACCTTGAACCGACATTACTATCATTCGTAGCGAAGGTTTCAGAAAGTCATGGCTATGATGTGTATGATGTATATGGTTTGAAATCAAGGGCAAAAGACGATACTGTCAGCTTGAAATATCTAATGATACTTATCCGCTTGTCAGACCTTCTCGATGTAGCAAACGACAGGGTGAATTATCATCTTCTACGGCAGAATCTGAAGCACTTATCGTTAACTTCAAAGTTTCATTGGATTTCACACCTCGTAACAGATAGGATTGTGTTGAATACAATTTATAATGTAGATAGAGATATGGGAAAGGGGTTGGATGAGAAACCCATTTCTGAAAATATAAATCTTGATCTGTATTTGAATGTTAAACAACTAACTTCTGCAACCAAGAAAAATGTTTGTAAAAGTTGCCAATGCAATATGGGAGATGACTGCATCAGCATAGAAATAAAAAACGGCAGCAAGCCGAGAGTGGAGTGCAATCAAGATTCGTGCGCAATTCTTTGTAAATGGATGATGAAGAAACATGAATGGCTCATTCCGGAGCTCATCGCTTTGAACGACTATCTATTCTCTGTAAACAACTCGCTTATGAAGACAAAAATTAACTTCAACATACACTATCACGGTGACATGGGGTTAGATCCTGATATGTTTGACTATATACAGGAGTATTTGGAAGTGCAGTAGAATTATAAGGTTTAGCTTGTAATGTACACCTTGAAATGGAACAAGTTATTAGAGAGAAATAATCACTTTGCTCAATGCTAAATCAATACACAAGAGTATTGAGGATAAAAAAGAAACCGAGTAAATCAAATATATGGGTGGATTTCTTGTAAATTCATCCATTTTACTTATCTTTGTTCTCACGAGCAAGGAACGCTATAAGCAGCAAATCTGCGATGCAACCAAAAGCAGTAAGTAGAATATACCACGTTGCAAATCCGTTAGCACCTCACCCTAAGCTATATTGTAAATATCTGAATTACAAAAACATATAACGTTTCCTGTTATATGCAATCAGAATCCGAACTCATTATCAAGAGTATATGACGAGAATTCCGCAACATTTGAAAATGATATTGATGCGAAAAAAGGAAAAAGGGATGTAGCACTCTATGTAACTACTGCCAACCTAACCCATGACCTGACACGTGAATCCATCCCTTTCAACAAGAAAAACAATCAAACTCCTGCAACCATCGTGTTAAATCCTGCCGTCCGTTATCAGGAGATGGACGGATTCGGAGCAGCCATTACTGGGTCTACCTGCTACAATCTGCTAATGATGAAACCAGAAGACCGTCGCGCCTTCCTTACAGAGACATTCTCCAGTAAAAAAGGATTCGGATTTAGTTATATCCGTGTTTCTATCGGTTGTTCCGACTTCTCACTGAGTGAATATACCTGCTGTGACCAGAAAGGAATGGAAAATTTCGCTCTGCAGAGCGAAGAAACCGACTATATAATTCCTGTTTTAAAAGAGATACTGACAATCAATCCATCAATCAAGATTATGGCAGCTCCCTGGACCTGCCCCAAATGGATGAAAGTAAAAAGTCTGAATACCCTTGTACCTCTGGATTCATGGACGGATGGACAACTGAATCCGATCTATTACAAAGACTATGCCACCTATTTCGTAAAATGGATACAAGCATTTAATGCTGAAGGGATTGAGATCTATGCCGTCACTCCACAAAATGAACCACTAAACCGTAAAAATTCTGCCTCACTCTATATGGGATGGGAAGAACAGAGAGATTTCATTAAGACGGCACTAGGTCCTCAAATGAAAGCTGCAGGACTCACAACCCGGATTTATACATTCGACCATAATTATAATTACGATAATATAGAATCTCAAAAGGATTATCCTTGTAAAATTTACGAGGATACAAATGCTTCCCAATACATTGCAGGATCGGCCTTTCACAACTATGGTGGTGACCGAAAGGAGTTATTGAATGTGCATAATGCCCATCCTGATAAGGAACTTCTGTTTACCGAAACTTCTATCGGTACGTGGAACAGTGGGCGCGACCTACCCATGCGTTTGATGGACGATATGAGAGAAGTGGCATTGGGCACTGTAAACAACTGGTGCAAAAGTGTCATCGTATGGAACTTGATGCTTGATAATGATCGCGGACCTAACCGTGAAGGAGGATGTCAAACGTGTTATGGCGCAGTAGATATCAATAACAGTGACTACAAGACGATTATCCGTAATTCTCATTATTATATCATCGCTCATCTTTCGACAGTAGTAAAACCTGGAGCCTACCGTATCGGTGCATTGGGACAAATCGAGAAAGACATCATATATTCAGCTTTTGAGAATGTGGATGGAACCTATGCTTTGGTATTGCTCAACAGAAATGAAAAAGCACAGGCAATCACCGTCAGCGACGGTCATCATCAGTTTACGCACGATGTTCCGGGAAAATCAGTTATTTCTTATTGCTGGGCGAAATAAATAAACTATAACTGTATTCTAAGCTAAAAAATAAATCATGTCTTTCTAACCACTTTGAAATAGATTTATCGGATAAACAGTGACAAGTTATAGAAAATCTTTTAGATGGTAAAGAACGTAACCGTAAACATTCTCTCCGTTCTATTTTTAATGCGATCTTTTATTGGGTAAAGACCGTCTGTCAATGGCAAATACTTCCTTCAGATCTCACCCCACGTAACACCGCTTACTATTATAATTGTAAATGGAAAAACAATGGATTTATATCTTTGCATCACTAATTTGAAGCAAGTCACAATAAGGATTATTCCGTTGTGAAAACATTTAAGGTGGGACATTTGTCTCGCCTTTTCTATTTAGTGATCAATCGAACCCTTTCTTCTTTGAGATAATTATTAATGTGTCTGGGAAAGCCACTTAATCAAAAAAGACCGCTGCACTCTGGGGGAGGAGAAATGCAACGGTCAGGAAAGAGGGGGGAGATAATTCGGTTTGTTGTCGTGACAGTGAATTAGGTTTGCAGAATCTGCTTATCATCGAGATTCCCATGTATATTCATCTTCATTCATATAGCGATATAAGCACCAAGGAAACGTTTCATCACATAGCTTTGCTTCTTTAATCTATGTAGATAGGCACAGCTATGTGAAACTTTAACGATGGGATAACTTAAATGATGTTCTATAAAAATGGCTCGCACAATCAGAACCAATTGTTCGTTTCGTTCTACTGAAATATATGAGCGAAGTGCGTCTGCACAAAGTTCATCCCTCAACCGCACAAGATATTGAAATACTCGTTTGCCTTGCTGCAAGCTAATGTATAATTTATAGCATTGTGGTTTGCCGGAAATTTTACGGAGGCAAAAACTTTCAATTGTATAAACTTTAGCCATATAACGCAACGTTGTGTAGCGGGAAAAAATGAACGGTCCCTACTAACCCGCCGCTTTACAATCCTAACGAGTAGTGATCAGTGGACGCATTAACGTTCCACGCGGGGATAGGAACCGTTTTTATCTAAAGGTCCCATCTACGAGTGCGACAACGCACACTCGTAGGGCCTTAAACGGCAGCGTTATCACTACACGTCATCAGAATTGTAAAGCACTACAAAGATGCAAATTATTTTCATACAACGTATACAAAAACGGATTTTTTTTCACAAAACAAAACATAAAGTGAAATGTTCGTTCTATAAATCTTTTATATTAGTATAAGGTATAAATAATAAATATATTCATCTTATTTCTATTCTCACTTAATACCGACCACATGATAATACACCCCATGCGTTTTCCGATACGACTCCACCCCCAACCGTTGCAAGATACGTCCGAAATGCGCCACCATTCCGGGCGAGAACCTCATCCGGCTCTCTTTTTGAATTCGTTGGAGAATATCTGCGGCAAGCAACCACTCTCCTTCCTCATCGCCTTGTGCTGCACGAAAGTAAACAAGAAACAACTGTTCAATAGCGGGCGACTGCTCAAATGCGCGGTTAGCCTCCTTCAATAGAGCTTCCTCTTCCTCGTCGAACCAATACCGTTCATTACTACGAAGGGCAGCCATCGCTTGCGCATAAAGCTGTTCATAATCGATAGGGCGCACCACATCAATCACTCCGGTCACTTCCACACCGATGAAACGGCGACTACCGGAGGTATCCGTCAGCAAATCTTTATGGTTGCTCGTACCGACAAAGGAGGCATAACGTCGCAGTGACTCTACTGCCGAAGCATTGGGGCGACGCGTATTGACCACCGGCTTTTGCAAAATATGTTTCAGGAAAGCCTGCTGATTCATTCCTATCTGGTCGAACTCATCCATATTAATCAGCAAAAAGCGATTGAGATACAGTTCGGCATCCCGCTTCCGACTGAAATCGATGCTATCCGTATAATACGCTTGCAGGCATGGCGGAAGTATCAGGCGACAAAAAGTAGATTTACGGTAAGCCTGCGGACCGATCAGCAAAGGAGAAGTACTATTAGCATATCTTTTATTTAATCCACGCCAATGGGCTACCATACCCAGAAACCAACGACGGAACAATTGTGCCCAATACGGATTGTCACAAGGAACTCGTTCCGCCAAATCCCGGATATGATCTTTGCCATCCCAATGCGGAAGATCGTAAAGATATTCCTCCACAGGCTGGTAAACCGGAACATGATCCGAACTCAGATAACGAACCACATCTTTGTCCCAAAGTTTGATTCCTTCATACAGCCCATTCATGGCAATGCTCGCCATCACCCTTTTATCTATCGGACGGAAATAGAAATTAAAACTGTTCCTTTCCCGATACTCCACCACATTGGTCAGCTGGTTGAAACGGAACTCGTAACGACGTTTCATAAATTCATCCATCCGCATCACAAACAACTGTTCGGGCAACAGACTACTCTTACTGCCAAATCCTTTACCTGTATCATATATATTCTTTACTGTCTCTCGTATCAGCGTATCATCATTGGGCAAACGAGAATGCGCACGTGCCCACCTCACTGTATCTTCTAAGGGAATTCCGGCATGGAAACAGTGTCCGGCAAGACAAATGAGTAAAGATTGTACATCGTCATCCGGACCGGACTTTCCCTGTTCCTCCAACGCCCGAGCGAAAGCTGCCTCGAAAAGTAAAGAAAGTGCCTTGTAATGATCATATCCCGGTGCCAATCGTTGCAAAGGCGAAGGTTCCGTCTGTACCCGTTCACGGTAAGTAGTCTCTCCCGGTAAGGCAATGGGCTGCTTGAGATAAATAGGCATTGCTTCCGGATTGAAATACAGTGCCGGATCGAAGGTTAAACGGCAGTATTGTTCGAGCGAAGGTTCTTTCAGTTGGATATTGAAAGGTAATTGGGGTTGATAGAACTTCACCGCCAATCGGTAGGCAGATGCATGAAACAGTTCCGCTTGTTCACGAGTAGTGGGCAGTTTGTCATTCGGATATGTAAAACGTACCCATATCTTAACCGATTTCCCGGAAGAACCGATGAAGGCCAGATACGTCTGCGGCAATTCCATTACCCGCTCTTTTACCTCGTCCGCCTCTACCCTGCCGGAAAGGTTATTTACCTGAAGCATGACAATTCCAGTATATTCGGTCATCATCATCACTCCGTCTTTACGAGTGAAAACTGCGGCAGGAAGTATCTTCGGAACCTTCTGAACGTATTCGTTTTTATCACCGGGAAGTATAAACGGCAGAATTTCTCTCATGTTTGAGACGAGTTTTGCCTTGGTTTCCGTTTTCATGTGCTCTACGAGCTGTTCCATCTTCAACGTACGCAAGGTGTTTGCTTTGCCATCGTCTCTTATTTGTGTTATTTTCATTTTTCGTCTTTTAAAAGAAGTTATTTCCGCATTTAGTCTCTCATACTCTCATTATTTTCATCTAATATGTTATAATACAAGTCTATATACAATGAGAGATCCACCATGAGAGATCCATCAGCAGATGTCATCTCTCATAATATCCTTTTCCCGGTATGTAGATCGGTTGAGTAGGTCTTCCTATATTCTCCAGTTTTTTGAGTTCTTTCAATCGCCGTATTTGTCGGGAAGCCATGCTTTCGGTGAAGCCGCAAAGCGATTGCATATCAATGCGTCTCAACACAGGGCGCGTAACGAAATATTCAGTTAGCCTTCTGTCTATTTCTTCTTCCGAAAGAGATTGCGAATGTACTTTCAGTTTCGAGCGGTGCGCATGAGCATGCATAAATGTGCTTTTTAGTTTTTTGTCCGGTTGGAAACTGACTGTTTTGATTCTCACTTTATCGGCTCTTGTAGCGATGGAATGTATCGGTTCGGCAGCCTGCAACGTCACTTGAAAATAACCAATTCCATCCAGATGCACTCTTTCACCTTCACAAAGGTGATTCCCCATGCATCGGCTAAGTTCCATCAGCATAGCTTCCACTTCCGCTTTGCCAAAAGTAGTTGCCGAATGAATCTCGGCAGCTAACCTTTGCGTAGTGACGTGCTGAAAATTGACAACTCTGGGATGATAGCCCATTCTTCCCTCTTCATCCTGCTTGGGATTCTTATAGAATTCAAATTGTATTGCCACCTTTGTTTTAATTTAATGATAGTTTATAGATGATGTTACTTATATTATCACGTTATATAGCCTTTATTCAAGCGTTTTCTTACTGATATTATATTCATTTTACTCTAGTAAACGAAACACAGCACTCTAGTGCACAATTTTCATCACACTAGTGCTGAGTTCTATGCACTGGAGTAAAACGAATGTTATCTACCTTCAAAGATACAATAATTATTACTGAATAACAAATGATTGTACAATACTTTTCATGAAAAGATATAATATTTTGTTTGCAGCATACAGCTCATCCGAACGCTGTATCAGGTGTACGGAAAGTATGAGAGATCTCCAGCAGAAATGGATCTCTCATAAGGATCTCTCATTCAAATATATCATTGATTTAATGATATTTACTAACAAAAGATGAGAGTAATGAGAGATCAAACAAAAAAAGGTATAAGTCTACTCTCCTAAAAAACAATTCATCTAATTTTAATTACATATAGAAAAGACATTATTATCTTTGCATTATTACTTTATAATAATTCTATTTGCATAATAGAATAAAGCATATGCTGCACTATGGCAATTACCAGAAACCCTTGCATTACTAATGGATACGCATCTCCTGAATACTTCTGTGACCCAGAGAAAGAAAGCGAGATTCTACTTTGTGAAGTTACTAGTAAAACTATAAAAAAGGTGTGCCAGCAAATCTGACACACCTTCCATTCAATTTTTATCTACAGAATAAACTTTTTTAGTTTCCTTCTTCCAAAGAGTCAGTATACTCCATTTCCCCCTGAACCACAAAGAGGATTTCTTCAGGATCAAATTCGCCCATTTCGTCCTTTTTGGCTTCTTTCACGATATACTCAACGATATTATCCAAATCTATCTCAACGTAACCGTCTGCATCCGGCTGAACATCAAGAATGCCACTTTCTGAATAGTATTCGTCAATTAAATCGAGAAAATAGTAAAGTTCATCGTCCGAGAACTTGTCTTTCAGTTCTTGAGGCAGATAATTCCTGATGAATTCGATGGTCTTTTCGTCATCGACATCTTCAAATAAAAATTCGTCTTCCACTCCCATGATTTTTAGGTATTAAGTGATACGTATATAAGTATAATAAAACTCCGCTTAAAGGAGCTTTTTTACTTTTTCAACAAATACAGGTTTGCCGACAGCACCTACCTGTTTATCAACAATCTCACCATTCTTAAAGAATAGAACAGTCGGGATATTACGGATACCATATTCAGCAGCCACATCGCTATTTTCGTCCACATCACATTTGCCGATTAGTACTTGTCCTTCAAATTCTGCTGCCAGTTCTTCAATAATAGGACCCACCATTTTACAAGGACCACACCAAGGAGCCCAAAAATCTATCACAACCGGCTTGCCTTCTGCAATAAGCTCTTTATAATTGCTGTCTGTAATTTCTAAAGCCATTTTGTTTAAATATTAAGTGTTAATTATAATTGATTTCCAAATGATTTTCGCTACAAATATAATCAATTTATATGGAATCCGAGTTCAGGACGATCTTTTAAATACGTTATTAAATCTCTACCCACCGAAAGCTTGATGGGACGGGAAATTAAATCAACCGACATATGATGAACATCCGAATCATCGGTGACTTTAAAATAAAGTTCCGTATTACCAGGATGATCTTTTGTTAATGTAGCCAGTTCTGTTACTAATTCGGAGTTCAACACTGACAGGGGTATCAATATGGTGATTTTCTGTATCAGCTCTTCTTTTACGTCGGGCAAGAGTTCCATAGAAGTTATCTTTATCTCCAACTCATCTTGTCTCCATTGCTTGGGTTGGCAACGAGCCTTGATATATAAAAAAGTCCCTTCATTAAGATATCCCTGATAAGTGACCCAATCATTTCCCCAGAAAGGTAATTCAGTGAAACCGGAATAGTCTTCAATCTTGGCAATGCCATACGGATTGCCGTTTTTGCTGACTCCTCTTCGTACACTTGTCACAATTCCTCCCATAGTAATCTCACGACCTGCCAAAGCTGCTTTATCATCCAGTTCAGCCACGTGTGTATTACAAACGTGTTCCAGAACAATAGAGAATTCGTCCAACGGATGAGCAGAAAGATAGATACCAACCAGTTCACGTTCACGATTCAAACGATCGAGATCACTCCAACGTTCCACACCTTGAGGTATTTCGGGAGTAGCCACATCAACCACATTTTCACCGCCAAAGAGAGAATTGACAGCGGCCGATTTGTCCGCCTGATAACGGTTACCGTAACGCATCAATGTTTCCAGGAATACCTCTCCTTTTGAATTAACAGCAAAATACTGCTCACGCTTCAATTCAGGGAAACTATCAAAACCTCCGGCAAGCGCGAGGCATTCCATATTTTTCTTGTTACATGCATTCAGATTGACACGCTGTACAAAGTCAAAGATACCGATAAAAGGACCATTCTTTTCACGTTCCTCCATAATACTTTGTACAGCAGCTTCACCCACTCCTTTCACTGCTCCTAATCCGAAACGGATATTACCATCATGGTTTACGGTGAATTTCAGATTACTCTCATTCACATCCGGTCCGAGCGTCTGGATACCCATTGCCTTACATTCGTCCATCAACTTCGTGATATCGGTAATGTTTGACAAACTTCGGCTCATCACAGCCGCCATATATTCCGGCGGGAAGTTCGCTTTCAGATAAGCTGTCTGATAAGCCACCCACGAATAGCAAGTAGCATGGGATTTATTGAAAGCATAAGAAGCAAACTTCTCCCAGTCGGCCCATATCTTCTCAAGCACTTTAGGGTCATGGCCATTCTTACGTCCACCTTCAATAAACTTAGGCTTCATATGATCCAGTTTGTCGCGCAGCTTCTTACCCATCGCCTTACGAAGTGCATCCGACTCACCACGGGTAAAATCAGCCAATAGACGTGACAAAAGCATCACCTGTTCTTGATAAACCGTAATACCATACGTATCTTTCAAATACTTTTCCATGACCGGAATATCGTATTGGATAGGCTTACGACCATGTTTACGGTCGATAAAGTCAGGTATATAATCCATCGGTCCCGGACGATAGAGAGCATTCATGGCAATCAGATCTTCAAAAGTAGAAGGTTGCAACTCACGCAAATATTTCTGCATACCGGCAGATTCAAACTGGAAAGTACCAATGGTACGTCCATCACTATATAGCTTATAAGTAGCAGGATCGGAAATTTCAATCTGGTCTATATCAATCTCCAGGCTACGGCTCAAACGAATATTTTCGACTGCCTCCTTTATAATAGAAAGGGTCTTCAAACCGAGGAAGTCCATCTTGATCAATCCTGTGTCTTCAATTACAGAACCCTCGTATTGAGTCACAAGCATCTTTTCACCGGTTTCCTTATCGTCTGCCGTACTTACAGGCACCCAGTCCGTTATATCATCACGACAAATAATCGTACCACAAGCATGAACGCCCGTACCACGTACATTCCCTTCAAGCATCTTTGCATACTTAATCGTATTACGAACCAAAGGATCGGAAGATGCCTCAGCAGCCTGTAATTCGGGAACATATTCAATAGCATTCCGCAAATTCAATTTCTTATCGGGAATTTTATCAGGGACAAGCTTTGCCAAACGATCTGATTCGGAAAGAGGCAACTTCTGCACGCGGGCAACATCTTTGATTGCCAATTTCGTTGCCATCGTGCCATAGGTAATGATATGGGCTACTTTCTCTTGACCATACTTATTGGTTACCCAACGAAGTACTTCGCCACGACCGTCATCATCGAAATCAACATCAATATCGGGCAATGAGATACGATCCGGATTCAGGAAACGTTCAAACAGCAAATCGTACTGGATAGGGTCGATCTTTGTAATTCCCAGACAGTATGCCACAGCCGAACCGGCAGCCGAACCACGTCCCGGTCCTACCGATACGCCCAGTTCCTTACGGGCAGCATTGATAAAATCTTGCACAATCAGAAAGTATCCAGGGAAACCCATCGTCTTCATGATGTACAACTCAAAGTTCATTCGTTCTTTGACTTCATCCGACAGAGGTTCACCATATATTTTTTTAGCTCCATCAAAAGCTAGTTTAGCCAAATAATCACCTTCCAGTTTAATACGATATAATTTATCATATCCTCCCAGACGCTTAATTTTGGCAATTGCTTCCTCTTCGTTCAAAACGACTTTACCATGTTCATCCTGAGTAAACTCATCAAACAGGTCTTTTTGCGTAAATTTCTTCCGGTATTCTTCTTCCGTTCCGAAATCTTCGGGTATGGCAAAAGTAGGCATGATGGGAGCATGGTCAATAGAATACATCTCTACTTTATCCAAGATCTCCAATGTGTTGCTCAACGCTTCAGGCACGTCCGCAAAGAGTTTATTCATCTCTTCACGAGTTTTCATCCATTCTTGCTTGGTATACAACATACGCGTGGGATCATCCAAATCCTTGCCAGTACTCAAACAGATCAGTCGATCATGTGCTTCAGCATTTTCTTCATCAACGAAATGGACGTCATTGGTACATATCAGTTTGACATTGAATTTTTTGGAATACTCCAGCAAGTACTTATTTACTTTTACTTGCAATGGATAACATTCATAATTCGCACGAGGCACTGTTGCCTGATGACGCTGCATCTCCAGATAAAAATCATCTCCGAACAGATTTTTATACCATTGGATCGCTTCTTCTGCTTCTGCAAACTGTTCATTCGTAATCCGCTTTGGTATCTCTCCACCAAGACAAGCCGAACATACAATCAGCCCTTCGTGATACTTTTCCAACTCACTCCGGTCAGTACGTGGCCGCATATAGTACCCGCGCGTCCACGCATGTGATACTAATTTAATAAGGTTATGATAACCCTTCTCATTTTTAGCTAATACAATCAGGTGATAACCACTTTGATCAGGCTTCCCCTCTTTTAGATCCATTGTACGGCGTGCCACATACATTTCACAACCAATAATCGGTTTGAATATCTTATTCTCCGCCTCTGCAATTTTAGCTTTGCATACAGCAATCTCCGCCTCTTTGTCTTCACATTCCACTGTGCCTGCTTCAATCCCTGCAATCTTTTTCTTCAGATCCTTGATTTCTCCTTTCGGACCACCATTCTTCTTATTAACATAGTTCGTAAATTCCTTGATACCAAACATATTTCCATGATCGGTCACGGCAATGCCTTTCATTCCATTCTGTATGGCTTTATCAACCAAACGAGCTACACTAGCCTGACCATCTAAAAGAGAATACTGGGTATGAACATGTAAATGAACGAAATCCTGCATAATAATAAGTAGTTAAATTGAAGGCCTAAAATTAGTACGTCCGCGGTTATAAACAAAAATAATCCTCAAAAAGTTATCAACACCTGCATTTCTATGCTCATTTACTTGCTGATTTTTTAAATTAAGTATATTTTTGCACAGAATATCATTAAACAGCATTCATGGGCCGACTAAAGAAATTAAAGAAGATACGTATTCACCGCGAAGGAACACATATATTATGGGCTAGCTTCTTGCTATTGCTACTAATCAATGCGACTCTTTATTGGGGAATCGATTGCAAGATACCTTTTTATATAATAGCAGTAGCCAGTATCACAGTTTATCTGCTGATGGTTAATTTCTTCCGTTGCCCCATCCGTTTATTCGGAAAGGATACGGAGAAAATAGTTATTGCTCCGGCTGACGGCAAAATTGTTGTTATCGAGGAGGTAGAAGAAAATGAATATTTTCATGATCGTCGATTGATGATCTCCATTTTCATGAGTATCGTTAATGTGCATGCCAACTGGTATCCGGTAGATGGTACCATTAAGAAGGTTGCACACCACAATGGTAACTTTATGAAAGCTTGGCTACCGAAAGCGAGCACAGAAAATGAGCGTTCTACAGTAGTCATCGAAACACCTGAAGGAGTGGAAGTACTCGCACGCCAAATTGCGGGAGCCGTAGCACGCCGTATTGTTACCTACGCAGAAGTAGGTGAAGAATGTTACATTGACGAACACATGGGATTCATTAAATTTGGTTCACGTGTAGATGTATATCTTCCTATCGGCACAGAGATCTGTGTCAGCATGGGACAATTAACAACGGGTAACCAAACGGTTATCGCTAAACTTAAATAATCCGGTCACAATGACAAATGTTATTAAGAACAATATACCTAACACAGTAACCTGCCTAAACCTTTTTTCCGGGTGTATTGCTTGTGTCATGGCTTTCGAAGCCCGATATGAACTAGCATTGCTTTTTATTATTTTAAGTGCTGTTTTCGATTTCTTCGATGGTTTACTGGCACGCGCTTTAAATGCACATTCTGTGATTGGGAAGGACTTAGATTCATTGGCAGATGATGTCAGTTTCGGAGTAGCACCTTCATTGATCGTCTTCTCCTTATTTAAAGAAATGTATTATCCCGAAAGTATTAGCTTTATAGCTCCTTACTTACCTTATGCTGCTTTTTTACTTTCGGTTTTCTCAGCATTGCGTTTAGCTAAGTTTAATAATGATACACGCCAGACCAGTTCTTTCGTTGGTCTGCCCGTTCCGGCAAATGCTCTATTCTGGGCGTCTTTAGTAGCAGGAGCTCATGATTTGCTAATTTCAGATAACTGCCATCCTGTCTACTTATTGATTCTGGTTTGTTTATTTTCCGGATTACTTGTGTCAGAAATTCCGATGTTCTCTTTGAAGTTTAAAAATCTATCATGGAGCAGTAATAAAATAAGTTTCATTTTCCTGATTGTATGTATTCCATTCATCATTTTCTTAGGGATAAGTGGGTTTGCTGCAATCATCGTCTGGTATATTCTACTTTCACTTTTTACAAGAAAAAGTAAATAAACAATCTCTTGGCACGTTTGTTGTACTATAGGTTTCATCAAAGTACAATATAAAAATCATAGCCCAATGTATATCATTTTATTCTTCCTTATATTTCTAGGCGTTATTATCTTATTTGGCCTCTCAATTATTGGAGCAATATTAAGAGCTATTTTCGGATTTGGTCGGAGTTCTTCCTCTCGTCCAAAACAAACCGCATATAGTAATAACAATCAGCAACAACAGCGTTCCGGCTATAATTCAACTACAAATAATTCATCTGACAAGACGGAAGAAGTGGCCCCGGAGAATAGCAGAGCTCACAAGCATAAGAAAATATTCTCAAAGGATGACGGAGAATATGTGGATTTTGAAGAAATAAAGGAGGATAAATAGTAATTTATCCTCCTTTATTTTACTGCCTTTATTATGTAGTAACGTTCATTTTCGTTTAGATAAAAAGAAATCTTTCATTAATCCTGCACATTCATCTGCTAATACCCCTTTCACAACAATAGTTTTGGGATGTAATGCCTGAGCAGCATATTTTTGATAACCACGCTTTTCATCTTCAGCACCAAAAACAAGTTTACCGGTCTGTGCCCATGCAATAGCCCCGGCACACATTACACAAGGTTCTACGGTAACATACAATGTACATTCATTCAAGTATTTACCTCCCAGCACATTGGCAGCAGCTGTAATAGCCTGCATTTCAGCATGGGCAGTCACATCATTCAACGTTTCCGTAAGATTATGTGCACGGGCAATGATCCGTTCTTTACAGACAACTACAGCGCCCACAGGTACTTCTCCCCGGTCACCGGCTTTACGTGCCTCAACCAAAGCTTGTTTCATGAAATAAGTATCGTCCAGCATAACATTAACGTCTCATATCGTGTTCTCCGAAAAGGGTAGGATAATCTTCTTCCATATTTTTATGGATAAACATGAGAATCGTTTCGCGAAGCCAACGGGATTTGTTTGTTATCTTGTATTTTTCAAGATAACGATCAACAATCTGCTGCTCTTCTTCGCTTAATAAAATGCTCATACGTCGTTCTCGTTTAATACTCTCGACGTGCATTTTCAAGCATTTTTTGCTCCTTTTTCTCATATTATCTGCAAAATTACTTTTACTTCTTTAAAAACAAAGAATAAAAGCAGTAAATTTGCGAAAAAAGATGGCTGAACACAATGAATTGGGAAAAGCTGGTGAAAAAGCCGCTGTTGCTTATCTTGAGAATAGTGGTTACATCATCCGACACCGGAATTGGAGAAAAGGGCATTTCGAGCTGGATATTGTTGCAGCAAAAGATAACGAGTTAGTGATCGTGGAAGTCAAGACTCGTAGCAACACACAATTTACCATGCCGGAAGATGCTGTTGATTTGCCAAAAATAAAACGAACAGTGCGCGCTGCCGATACTTATATCAAATTATTTCAAATTGATGCTTCTGTACGGTTCGATATTATAACAGTAGTAGGCAGCGAAAAAGATTTTAGAATAGAACATATAAAGGAGGCGTTTTATCCTCCTCTATTTTAATAAAGTGTATGCTATGAATGTAGAAACAATCAGGGAATATTGTTTGAGCAAGAAAGGAGTAACTGAGTCTTTCCCTTTTGATGACGTATCACTTGTCATGAAAGTGATGAATAAAATGTTTGCTCTCATTGATCTGGAAGAAGCAAAAACAATTTCTTTAAAATGTGATCCGGATCGGGCTATCGAGTTGCGTGAACATTATTCAGGCATTGAAGGAGCCTATCATTTCAATAAGAAATACTGGAATAGTGTCTGTTTTAACAGTGATGTGGATGATAAATTAATGAAAGAATTGGTGGATCATTCCTACGAAGAAGTTATCAAGAAGTTTACTAAAAAGTTACGTGCCGAATATGACTCTCTCCCCTGAACCATTTCCTTTCCGTCTAGTTCATGTTGATGAAACGAATTCTACGAATAGCTATTTACAGTCACTCTGCAATGCACAATTGGTAGAAGAGTTTACAACGGTCATTACCGACTTCCAAACAGCCGGAAGGGGTCAGCGTGGCAATTCATGGGAATCTGAAATCGGGAAGAATCTTCTTTTCAGTTTTGTCCTCTTCCCAAAGTTTCTGGAAGCGCGTCGGCAATTTCTCATTTCTCAAATTATATCTTTAGCAATTAAAGAAGAATTAGATACTTACACTCCGGATATCTCTATTAAATGGCCGAATGATATTTATTGGAAACAGAAAAAGATATGTGGTATGTTAATTGAAAATGATTTAATGGGAAAACAGCTCAGCCAAAGTATTGCGGGAATCGGTATCAATATCAATCAGGAATCTTTTTTCAGTCCAGCACCCAATCCAATATCATTACTACAAATCACGCAGAAAAAGTATGATCTATTTACGATATTAAAAAACATTATGCATCGTATTCAGGATTATTATACTTTACTTCAACAAAATCAGGTTGAATGGATTGCCAACCACTATGAAAAGGCTCTTTTCAGAAAAGAAGGTTTACATTTATATAAAGATGTCAATGGAATATTTCTTGCACGTATTGTACAAGTAGAAGCAGAAGGAAGATTAATATTGGAAGATGAAAACCAAAGAAAACGGAATTATATGTTTAAAGAAGTAGAATATATTTTAGAAAGATAACCAGTTATAAAACAAAATATTATCTTTGAGATTAATGTTACATTTAGAAAGGTCTGATTTATGAAAACAAAATTAATTTTCTTCTTACTACTATTACTGTTATTTATTAATTGTACCGATTCTGATACAGATTCGAGTCCACTGACAGTCTCCGAATCGTCCTTTGAGAATGTGGATGCAAACGGTGAAACTTTAAAAATAAAGATACAAAGTAATTCTACATGGAAAGTAAGTAGTGATAAACAATGGTGCCTTCCCTATAAAGAAGAAGGTAATAGCGACGGAGAATTAGTCTTGTCTGTTTTAGCCAATCTGGATGGCAGTTCCAGAGATGCTACTGTAACTATTATGAGCAGCAAAGCCAGCAAAAAGATTCAAATTAATCAAAAGGCTTTGGGCATTAGTGCTAAAAACTATCATTATAACCTTCCGGTCATTTTTCATGTTTTTTACAAGAATAAAGCAGAAGCTTTGCAGTATGTCAATTCAAACCGGTTTTCTGAAATACTTAATGAAGTCAATAAACTTTATAAAGATGCAAGTAAGAGTATAGACATGAACCTAACTTTCAGCCTTGCATCTATTGACCCAGAAGGAAACGAACTAACCACTCCGGGGGTGGAGTATATAGAATGGTCAGACAGTTATCCTATAAATTGTAGGACCTTTATGAACGATGAAAAGCAAGGATATGTAAACTATCTATGGGAACCTAACTTATATATTAATGTAATGGTTTACAACTTTAAACAAGAAGGAAATAGTATTATTTTAGGAATATCAAATCTGCCTTTTACCACAAATGGAGAAGGTTATCTTGATGGACTTAATACATCAAACTATTCATTCTTAAAGAAGAAAAATTTAGTGAGCCCTTATTGCGTATCCATCAACAGTCTATATATTAACGACAAATCATCAGATGGCATAAATGCAACTGTAGCACACGAGCTCGGACATTATTTAGGATTACATCATGTGTTTAATGAAAATAAAAGAACCGGAGAAATAGTGGATAATTGTATTGATAGTGATTATTGCGAAGATACGCCTCCCTATAATAAGGTAAAATATCAAGAGTGGCTAGCAGAGAATTATGGATCCTCTTCTTTCGCAACACTTGCATTACGAGTGGATTGTAATACAGAAGACAAGTTTACCTCCTACAATATCATGGACTATTCCTATGGTTATTTGAATCAATTTACTTCTGACCAATTCGCCCGTGTTCGGCACGTATTAATGTATAGCCCACTAATACCGGGACCTAAGATAGTCCAATCAGCAAAAACCCGTTCGGCCGGCGATGGTCCTATTGATTTACCTATACGGATTGTAGAATAATACTTAGAGAATTTAAAGTTTCCATTTTTGTCACTTGTCTTTTTTTGAAGCTAACAAGCTAATAATCAGAAAGGAAAAGTGACAATAAAGTGACAATAGACTCCATTACAATATCTATTGTCACTTTCTAAATCCACATTTTTACTTTATAAATCTGATTATCAATACTTAATAGACATTTTTCTTTATTACTTCTTCTTTTCTTATATTCTTCATTTAAGGTAAAGTAATAAATACCCATTTTAATGGCTATGAATATACTAAAATGCTTCTTTCTAACTTTGAAAATGTGGAGAAAAGGAGAAAATTCTTCAATCTTATTATGTGGTAGATGGTAAGTATTCTTAGTCCTTTAAAACATAAGAAATAATCAGTTCTCTCAGCGGCTCACCTCTTTTTCTACGGATAATATCTTATCCAAGGTCTTTTTAGCTTCGGTAGAAGGAAATTTCTGAACGACTTTCTGTAAAGATGCACGCGCTTTCTCATATTCAGAGGAAAACAACTGGAATAATCCGTCCCGATAACGTGCATACTGCATCTTTGTAGGAGAGATGATCTTCTTATAATCATTTTCTAACTTTTGCTTTTCCTGCTCTCCTTTCAGATAGTAATAATTACCTAGAAAAATATTGGCAGCCAAGTTATCAGTATCCAGATTCAATATTTGTTCATAAATCCGTAAAGCATCTTTCTCCTGCCCCCGGCAAACCTGCATTTCGGCACAAGCCTCCATATAATCCACATTACCGGGATTTTTCTGTATCAGTTCCTTATAAAATAAATATGATTTATCGTAATTGCGCTTCTTTTTGAAGCCGACAGCTAATTCATTTGCCAACTTAGAACAGATAACACTGTTCTTATCCACAGTTGTCCAATAATACATTTCCGAACGACTGATATCCACCCCAATAGCCTGACGGAAGTAGCTAGTAGCCTGCCCCTGCTGATTTGCTTCGATAGCAACTGATACTTTAGACAACATCTCTTCTACCGTTTGAGCACTGAGCATTAACGGCATTGTCAATAAAGAGAAAAAAAGAATAGTTAAGACTCTCATAATCTGTTATATTGCCATTTAGTTTGCGACTTCACAAAGATACAATAAAAAACAGATCATTGTTCAGTGAAAAAGCGATTTATTTAAGTATTTGTTATAATTTACTTCAATAGTAAATTTATAACCGGGGATATATAATGTCTAATAAAACACAATCGTTCAAACAAACGAGATAAAAAAGTAAGTCCGGCAAAGATATGTACAGAATCATATACACACCATGCCGGACATATGTAGAAAACACGCTTATTATTATTTATTTCCCTTTACCAAATATTGCTCTTCCTTATATGTAAATGTCACAAACAGAAATGCCAGCGCACAAGCGATCAACATCATGATGAAATACCAATTCCACCCAAATTGATCAACTACAAATCCGACACCTATATTAGCCAGCAAAGCAGTACCAAAGAAATAGCCGAAGAATCCGGTCAGACCGGCTGAAGTTCCCGCTGCATTTTTAGGGGCTAGATCCAAAGCCTGAACTCCGATCAGCATGACAGGACCATAGATTAAGAAACCAATCATGATCAGGCAAATAACATCAATCATGGCATGTCCCGAAGGATTAAACCAATAGATAGCAATAAATACGGCAGTCAGCACCATATAAATCATGATCGTAATGGCACGGCGTCCTTTAAATATCTTATCACTCAACCAACCGCAAATGATTGTTCCCGGAATGGCTGCAAACTCATAAGCAAAATAAGCCCAGCCAATATCCTTTAAGTTATATCCCTTCACATTTTGCAAATAAGTAGGAGCCCAATCCAGACAACCATAACGCACCATATAAATGAAAGCATTGGCAATGGCTATAAACCAAAGAGTACGGTTATTCAAAACATATTTGAAAAAGATCTCTTTGGTAGTCAGTACCTCCTCATTCTTAGCACTATAATTTTTCGGATAATCATTTCGATATTTCTCAATAGAAGGCAATCCGCAGGATTGAGGGGTATCACGAATCAGCAGATAAGCAAGTACAGCAATAAATAGAGCCACAAAAGCCGGAAAGCAGAAAGTTCCGAAACGCCAACTTCCCGACCAAATCAGCCCATAAGCCGCCATTGGTCCTACCAACGCTCCTCCTACATTATGTGCACAATTCCAGATAGACATCTTAGTCCCTCTTTCTTTGATTGAAAACCAATGGGTCATCACCCTACCGCAAGGAGGCCACCCCATGCCTTGAAACCAACCAATCAGAAATTGAAGAGTGAACATCATAGGAATAGATGATGTTCCCCATTGAGTACCTAAAATAAAGGTAACTCCCGCTGCAAGCAACAAACCCAAAGGTAAAAACTTCCGGGCATTACTGCGGTCAGAGACACTACCCATTAAAAACTTAGACAAAGCATAAGCTATGGCATTGGCAGAAATGGCAAAACCAAGAGCGGCGTGATCGTACCCCATCTGCTCCAATTCCGGCATAGCCATCGTGAAATTCTTACGTACCAGATAATATCCGGCATAGCCTACAAAGATTCCTATAAAGACTTGTAAGCGAAGTCTTTTATACTGTTTATCAATTTTTCCTGCCGGCATTTCAGCCTTAAAAGCAGGGGGAGTTAGAAAGTGTGACATAGTATATCGTTTTTCGTAATGTGTTTTCCGTTCTTATATTTTAATGCCGATTTAGTGCAACGGTCGCTTCCACATCCAGCGCATCAGCCAAGATGGAGATCGGATTCATGACACGTGTCGGAGTAGACATCTCAATTTGCCATTTGCAAGTTTCGCAATCGGTAGCAACGTAACTGATATGCGACTCCTGAATCTGGCGGAACAGGGGATTCCCGATTCCTTGAGAAGTTTCGTAATTCTCTTTTTTAAACCCATAGGTTCCCGCAATACCACAGCACTGGGAATTAAGCATCACAAAGTCCATCCCCGGAATCATTCGCAACAAAGCAGTGGAATAAATAGACCATCCTAACTTTTCCATATGGCAGGGAGTATGATAAGCAATCCTGTTGCGATAATCTTTCTTGAAAGCTAGTTTTACCTCTCCCGATTCTACCAAACGGAATATAAAACGAGTCGCAAGCTCCGTACTTTGACGAACATCGGCGTTATCAATATCCAGCAAATGAGGATACTCATCACGGAGAGTAAACACACAGGTAGACGAAGTCGCCAACACAGGACGATTATTCTCAATCACCGACTGACGAATCGCCTTTATATTGTGCAATGCCTGCTTTTTAGCTTGCGAAATAAGTCCATTAGAGATCAACGCTACTCCACAACATTTTTCGTGTTCCAATAAATGCACTCCATAACCGATTGCATTCATTAACTTCACCAGATCTTTTCCTAGCTGCGGAAAATTATAATTCACGTAGCAACCATGAAAGTAACTCACATGACGCTGATAAGAATCCTGCTTTGCTTCCGCTTGCTGATGATACCAACTCTCAAAAGTTTGCGAAGCATATTGGGGGAATGTACGCCGATGATCTATCTGAAGTACAGTATCCATGACCTTTTTTACCGGACTCAACTTCAGCGTTGCATTCACCACCGGAGCCAGTTTGGTAGACACCGTTCCTACTATGTCAGTGTTAGCCAACATCATATCGCGCAGTTTCGGTTTCGAACGACTGTACTTAATACGTGCCGCCTGAATAATATCACCAATCCGTACCCCCGAAGGACAAGAGACTTCGCAACGTTTACAATTCAGGCAATATTTAAGAGTCGGATCAAAAAAGTCGGGCGTTTTCAACCGGAAACGCTCTCCGTCCGGACCTGCCTGTTTAGGGCCGGGAAAGTTATGATTGATAGGTACTACCGGACAATACACCGTACAGATGGTACACTTGATGCATTGCTCAAAGTTGTTGTTACTTATATTATATTGTTGTGAGTTCATAATACTCTTATTTAACTATTTTATCGGCTACGTTCATGGCAGACAGGATGGAAACACCCGCGCCACACCCTTCTTGCATGGGGTTGAATCCCGACAGAATAGAGCCGATAGCATATAAATTATCAATTTTCTTACCTTGTATCATCGGGTGGAAATCCGCATCGGTTTTTACGCCAAAGTTCATATAGGGTTGAGAAGCAAAAACATTGGTTTGATACCATTTGGCACGATCTTCATCAAAGTAGACATCTACATTGAACACCGGTTCATATACTGAATCGGGACGGGCAATAATCCCCCGGCTAAAGAAACTTCCGGAAGCCAGTACATAATTATCTGCCGACAATTCAATATCACCGTGATTCGTCGTAACGATTCCTTTTATCTGTCCGTCCGTAATGACTCCACGTTCTACAGTATCCCCCACCATAAAGGTCCCCCCCAATCCAATGAAATGACGGGTTAATTGTTGTTGGGTACGTATTCCCGGCACGGAAGGGGGCATCGTAGCCACCAGAGAAAGTGGTCTGGCCAACCGTTGTTTCAGATATTGCATGGGTATGGGAGATGACAAACCGAAAACAGCAGGAAGAACTACCATATCTACTTCGCCACACATCGGTTGAAGTGCCTCAACCAACTGATTGATTGATTCGTACGAATCAAATACGCGGGCAATATTGGCCGAACGCATTTCCGTAGGATTACACCGCAATTTCTCTACGGGAGGTAAACTGATGGAAGAAACTGTACACGTCGCTCCATGTGCTTCAAAGGAGTCTGCAATAAACTGTGTGTAGAAATCCAGAAAACCTTCAAAATTAATAATGGCTACACGCGACCAAGGAAATTTCTCACGGTTTTCAAACGTAGTAAAGTCTTCAAATGTAAGCCAGGTTTGCTTCAACATTCCCATCGGCGTCAGCCGATAATGATTTCTGTCCGAATTACCTTGCACCAAGACTCCGCAACGTTCCATGAAAAGATTGGTATCTTCAGCATATTGCTTTACTTTCTCTATTCCGATCCTTCGATAAGGATGAACCTCTTCTAATTGTCCAATAGCCTCCAACGGATGAATGACTTCGGAACCATCGGGCAACTTACCCAACAAATCCAAAGATCCCGAAGAAAAATGCAATGCACTTTGTCCGGTAGATATAATAACGCAGTTTTGTCCTTTCTCTTGCAAACGGATGCCACAAACTAATCCGGCAAGCCCTCCTCCTATTATGATTGTATCAAATTTCATAAGTCTATCTCATTTTTTGTCAGTCGAGCCTAAATCACATACATTGTCATACACCCACGCCGAAAACTGGCTTTCACGCAGACATTCGCCCCAGGCAATGGGATACATACCTTTCCAACGCTCATTCAGGAAAGTAACCAAATCCGCTTTTGCACGACCGGAACACTGATGTGCTTTCCCCAATAATCCGGCAGCCCGACAAGCACAAAGTTCTCCCTGACAGGTTCCCATCCCTAAACGAGTACGACGACGAAGTGCAACCAATGTATCAGCATCCAACTCATTGAAAGCATAATCCACTTCGCCGACTGTTACACTTTCGCACTCACACACAAGACTGTCATCAAATTTATTATTATTGGCAATCCTGCTGGCAAGTTCACCGTGCCGACCTTCTTCCGCCTTTCTCACCATTGAGATAGTAACAGATTCTTTCTTATCTTTTACGTCTACCACTCCTCTCGATCCGGGTAGCTCAATTTCAGCTGTCTGGCAAACCTTATCCACCCTTAGCTTTTTACAAACTAAATCGGCAGCCCATTCCGCCATCAAGCGGTAAGTCATCAACTTTCCACCTGTAATGGTTATAAAGCCACCAAGTCCATCACGTTTTTCGTGATCCAGCAACACAATACCCCGGCTAATGCTTCTTCCGGAAGGATCATCATCGGCAGCCACCAAAGGACGCACTCCGGCATACGCACGAAGAATACGGGTAGTAGCTAAAGAAGGTGCAAGTTTTTCTCCTTCTTCCAAAAGGATTCTGACTTCATCCGGCGTAACATGCATATGATCAATCTCATCGTATGGAATATGACTGGAGGTAGTACCAATTACACAAATGGTATCCCCCGGCACTAAAATATCCGCATCGGCAGGTTTACGGCAACGATTCAACACAACATTATTCACACGATGACCGAAAATCAGCAAAGCTCCCTTAGCCGGGAACATATTTACCCTGACTCCTGCCAACTCTGCAATATGATGTCCCCAAATACCGCCGGCATTCACCGTGACAGGGGCATAGAATTTCTTCTTTTCCTTCGTTTTATGATCGAGCACACAAACACCGACTACACGATCCTGCTCTTTGATAAATTCAATGACTTCATGATAAGTTAAAGTAGTTGCTCCATGCATACGTGCATCCAGAATATTGGCAATAGTCAATCGGAACGGATCAACGGAACCATCCGGAACTCTTACTGCCCCGATCAAAGCAGGATTTGCCGAAGGTTCTAGTAGAAGTGCCTCTTTCGGATCAATTGCTTCGGCTTCAATCCCCGCTTTCCGACAGCTATCTATGAATGTGGTCTGATAATTTATATCGTCTTCCGGCAAAGAAATAAATAAGCCGGAAGTTCCTTCCACACAGTGACTTGCTATACGGCGCAGTGTCATATTCTCTTTAATACATTCAGCAGCCGATTCATGGTCGTTCACTGCATACCGGGCCCCACTATGGAGTAGTCCGTGGTTACGACTGGTTGCGCCATTCGTGTAATCGAAGCGTTCCAGCAGCAGCACGCGCAAACCACGCATCGCACAATCGCGAGCTGTACCGGCTCCCGTTGCACCTCCCCCAATAACAATTACATCAAATTGCTCTTTATTCTCTTTATTATCCATCGACATTTATGTTTTTAGGCATAAAACAACCTATATATATTTCGATTTATATATTTATAATTTCGTTTCGATGCAAAAATAGATATTATTTCCGATATTACGAAACATTTACATTTTCTTTTTACCCATAACCATCTTCTTTTTTTCTTCAAATAAAACCTTATTTAAAAGGAAAGAACAAAAAAACTTTCTTTTACGAAAAAAAGAAGAGCTATTTTCATTAAACTAATTATCTTTCTACGTATATTTGTAGCCTTCATAAGAACTAATAAGCGAATGAATGAAAGTATAAAACGAAATTTAGTTAGTCAAATGAAATGTTTAATCTGATTTATATAAAGGAATTATGGAGAATATTGAAATCTCAATTGAATTTAACCCTGAAATCATCCAACGGATTTATTCCATTATAAAAGAAGATCCGGACTACAAACCGAAACCATACAGACGAGGTATGTTAAGAATAGAACAAGCCTTGGAAGCTACCAGTGATACCAGAGCACTCCGATTGGGAGATGGAATACTGGAAGAAGTCGCAGACTTGTTCACCAAACAATTCCCGCGAAGAAAAGCAATCATTGTAGCCGATACCAATACATATGCCGCTGCCGGTAAACGAGTAGAGGAAGCTCTTCGCAAAGCGGACATCGAACAGGAATCTCCATTCATTTTCGAATCATCAACCTTACATGCAGAATATAGTTGTGTGACCGAATTAGTGGAATGCTTTAAGAAATGTGAAGCAATTCCTATCGCAGTTGGTTCCGGCACAATTAATGACCTGACAAAACTTGCCTCTCATTTGGCAGGAAAAAGATATATGTGTGTAGCTACCGCTGCATCTATGGACGGATACACAGCTTACGGAGCTTCTATTCGTGCAAACGATATCAAACAATTATTTCCATGTGTTGCCCCGCAAGCCGTTCTGGTAGACACAGACATCATTTTGCAGTCACCGACAAAGATGACAACCTCAGGCTATGCCGACTTACTCGCAAAAATGACTGCCGGAGCCGATTGGATTATAGCCGATTGGCTGGGAGTAGAACCAATAGATGAAAAGGCATGGAAAATCACTCAAAGCGGTTTCCATGAAGCCTTACTACTGACCGAAAAGGCTTCTGTACAAGATGAACACACCACGATAGCTAAATTAATGGAAGGACTTATGTTGGGTGGTTTTGCTATGCAACTAGTAAAGACCAACCGTCCTGCTTCGGGCGCAGAACATCTGCTTAGCAATTTTTGGGAGTTGGAACGCCGGATCAAAAAGACAAAGGCAGTCAGTCATGGAGATCTTCTCAGCATTGGTATTCTTGCTATTACAGCATTTTACGAATGGGTAGTAAATGCTCCGCTTGAAGATTTGGATATACAGAAATGTTGTGCCAACTGGCCGGATACAGAAGAATATGAACGCCAAGCCAAAGAAGCCATTTCCGAAATTGGCTTAAATGTTTGCATTCAGGAAGCAAAAGCAAAATATATATCTCGCGAACAGTTAGGCATACAGCTTCAACAATTAAAAGAATACTGGCCGGAGATTCGTGAACGTTTGTCACAGCAACTCATTCCTTACAGAGAAATGAAAGCAAAAATGAAACAAATAGGTCTACCGACCAATCCTGAGGAAGTTGGCATTTCACGAACACATTTGCGCCAGACCTTTTTATGCACTCAATATATGAACCGTCGTTTCACTGTACTCGACCTGGCACTCCGCACCGGATATATGAATACCTGGCTGAATGGCTTATTCGGTAAGGGAAAAATCTGGGAAATCTGATTTCACACATATTATATAAGGTATAGATATTGAAAACGCAAGCCTGAGTTTACCGATAAGAGGTAAGCTCAGGCTATTTTATTTGTAAAGCCCTCAACTTGTTTTTGTAACCGAAAAGTAATAGAATCGAAGCATAAACTTTCTTTTTGGATTTAAAGTACACATACAAATGCATTTTTCAAGAAAATAATTATCTTTTTCCATTGGCAAACATTTCTTTTTCCATATATTTGCGACACATAAAATAATTCAATCCGTTTAATCGAAAGTATTCGAAACAAGAATACTTCAAAACGGTTTTATCTGGCAGACTAAAAAGCCGCCTGTTACTATGATCAAAATACACCTTTAAAATAAAACAGGAAAATGAGACAACTTACAACTGCGCCTCAAGATGTTGCTAAAAGATTCCAATATTGGCAAACCCGAACGATTGTGGCCACAATGATAGGATATGCAATGTTCTATTTTGTTCGTAAGAACTTGAGCATCGCCATGCCGGCCATGCAACTCGAACTAGGTATCACTAAAGCAGACCTAGGATTATTTTTAACCTTGCATGGCTTACTTTATGGCGTATCACGCTTTGCCAACGGTATCTTAGGCGACCGGGTAAACTCTCGCTACTTCATGGTTACAGGTCTGATTCTCTGTGCTTTTTGCAATATTCTCTTCGGCTTTTCTTCCACCGTATTGATGTTAGGCACCATGTGGGTGCTGAACGGATGGTTTCAAGGTATGGGATTTCCTCCTTGCGTACGATTGCTGACGCATTGGATTCCCCCCAAACAACTGGCCACCAAAATGTCTATCTGGAACACATCGCACTCAATCGGGGCAGGTTTGGTCGTTATCATCTGTGGTTATGTAGTCAATATGGGATGGCGTTGGTGTTTTTTCTTTCCTTCCATGGTTGCATTGCTAGGTGCAGTATTTTTATGGTTTGCTCTGCGGGACACACCGAGTTCAGTAGGACTCCCCGAACTGAACATCACCAAAGATGAAAAGAAGAATGAAAACTCAAAAGAGTTCAAAGAAATCATTCGCAAAAGAGTATTTTGCAATCCTTATATATGGATATTGGCTTTTGCCAACTTCTTTGTATATACCGTCCGTTATGCCGTACTCGACTGGGGACCGACCTTATTGGGAGAATGGAAAGGTATTTCGATTGAACACGCCAGTTGGATGGTTGCAGGATTTGAAATCTCCGGCATCGTCGGAATGCTGGTAGCAGGATGGGCAACCGACCGTTTCTTTGGCGGACGCGGACCACGTGTTTGTGTCATTTGCATGATTATGTCTACTGTATTTATCACTCTATTCTGGGGGTTAAATCATCCACCCATGTGGATGGCGGCTTTGATTCTGGGTTGCGCAGGTTTCTTTATCTACGGACCGCAAGCCTTGGTAGGAATTGCCGCGGCCAATATTGCAACACAAGAAGCTGCCGCAAGTGCAGCAGGATTCACCGGGCTGTTTGGTTACGCTAGCACATTGATCTCCGGTTGGGGACTGGGACTACTAGCTCAAACTATGGGTTGGAACTATGCCATCGGTGCTTTGATTATTTTCGGTTCTATGGGAGCAATTGTCTTTATGTTCGCCTGGAAAGCGAAAGCTAATGGCTACGAAGAAGACGAAAAGAAATAGAATAGTTTTATTTAAATATCAAATAATATGATGAAAAGATTTGCATTTTTTACAGTATTTACGCTTGCAGTGTGCACAATGGTATGTGCACAAGTCAAAGTGGTAGCACACCGAGGCTATTGGACTACTCCGGGTTCTGCACAAAACTCATTGGCCTCCATTACAAAAGCAGATACTATCGGCGCATTTGGTTCTGAATTCGATGTCTGGATGACTACGGATGGCAAACTGGTAGTCAATCACGACAAGAAATTTAAAGGTGTAAATATGGAAACAACTCCATTTGCGGAAATACGCAAAGTATATCTGGATAATGGAGAACAGTTGCCGACACTGGATGAATACTTAAAATATGCAGCAGCTAACACCAAAACCCGTCTTGTACTGGAAATGAAATCATTAACAGATATCAAAAGAGAAGATGAAGCCGCAGCTAAAATTGTGAAAGCTTTAAAGAAATATAAGGTACTCGACCGTACTGATATTATTGCTTTCTCTATCAATGCTTGTCTGGCTTTTAAGAAGTTACTTCCCGATACTAAGATTTATTACTTAGAAGGAGATATGGAACCGAAAAAGATTAAAAGATTAGGTTTTGCGGGTATTGATTATTCAATGGGTGCGATAAAGCAACATCCGGAATGGGTAAAAGAGTCTCATAAACTCGGTCTGGAAGTAAATGTATGGACTGTAGATAAAGAAGATGATATGAAATACTTTATTGGTTTAGGTGTAGACTATATCACCACCAACCAGCCGGAACAATTACAAAAATTATTGGTTAAATAAAAAGTTTGCTTTAGGAATAGCTAACAAAAGAGTACTTTTGCTGTTGTGTTCATAAAGAACCAGATCAAAGTATTGCCCGGGAATGATTAAAATAAAGCAAAATACCGCAAATAAACGTATTCTCCAGATAGCTATTCCGTCCATCATCTCCAATATTACCGTACCGTTATTGGGGCTTATCGACGTAACGATTGTCGGTCATTTGGGAGCACCTTCCTACATTGGGGCTATTGCGGTAGGAGGTATGCTTTTCAATATCATTTATTGGATTTTCGGTTTCTTGCGTATGGGAACTAGCGGAATGACTTCGCAGGCTTTCGGTAAGCATGACTCAACCGAAGTAACACGATTATTAATCCGGTCTGTAGGGATCGGATTATTTTTAGCTTTCTGCTTACTTTTACTCCAATATCCTATTTGTAAGATAGCCTTTATGCTCATACATACTACCGACGAAGTTAAAGAGCTGGCTACCCTCTACTTTTACATTTGCATCTGGGGAGCACCTGCTATGTTAGGTTTATATGGTTTTGCCGGTTGGTTCATCGGAATGCAGAACTCCCGTTTTCCGATGTACATTGCTATCACTCAAAACATTGTGAATATCGTTGTAAGTCTTAGTCTGGTTTACTTGTTGGATATGAAAGTAGCAGGTGTAGCCACCGGAACTTTAATAGCGCAGTATGCAGGATTTTTGATGGCAATCTTATTATACTTACGCTACTATAAACGCCAGAGACAGCGCATTAGCTGGAAAGATATTCTGCAAAAGAAAGCAATGAACCGTTTCTTCGAAGTTAATAGAGACATTTTCTTCCGTACACTCTGCCTGGTAGTTGTAACCATGTATTTCACTTCTGCCGGAGCAGCCCAAGGGGAAATTGTATTGGCCGTAAACACCCTACTCATGCAATTATTTACTTTATTCTCTTACATCATGGATGGTTTTGCCTATGCCGGAGAAGCTTTAGCCGGACGATATATAGGTGCAGGAAACCAAATGGCCCTTCGCCGGATTGTACGTAAGTTATTCCTTTGGGGCTTCGGTCTTTCGCTAGCATTTACACTACTCTACCTAGTAGGTGGAAAAGCTTTTCTGGGTATATTAACCAATGAATCTTCGGTAATCAACGAAGCAAACTCCTATTTTTATTGGGTTCTTGCTATTCCTCTCGCAGGTTTTTCCGCTTTTTTATGGGATGGAATCTTTATTGGCGCTACTGCTACCCGCCAAATGCTTGTTTCTATGTTCATTGCATCCGTTTGCTTCTTTGGAGTTTACTATATATTTCATCATATTCTTGGCAATCATGCACTATGGTTAGCTTTTCTTATTTATCTCTCCATGCGTGGAATTATACAAACCTATTTAGGAAAAAAAGTCATATCAATATAATTGCCACCATTTTGGCATGACTGCGCCGTAGTATTGACATAGCTGCACCTCGCCTTTTGCACAGCTGTGACACCAGCTTGGTACAACTATAAGATCAGGGTATTTGACTGAAGGTCTCTAATTCAAGCAACAAGCATTGAACTTTATATTTCATACGCCCAAACAAAACTTAATAGTTTTGAAATAGATTCGTAATCAAAAAGAAATTTATTATTTCGTTTTATTTCTTTTTGATTTAAATAATTTGCTTTTTATATTGAATTGTATATCTTTGCAAATAGAAACAGCCTTTTCGTATGAAAATAGTCTTATTATTTCTATTACTATTATTAAGGAACTCATTTTTAGCTTATGGCCAAAAAGAGGTTATTTCTGCACTCACCCGTCTTGATAAGATGTTAGAGAACCAAAACTATTATATTAATATCAAAGAATCACGTATAGATAGTCTAAAAAATCAATTAGATTTTTCAAACCTCTCTTTAAAACAACAATACATTTTAAACAGAGAGATTTGCCAAGAGTACAAATCATATATCTCTGATTCGTCTTTATTGTATGCAATGAAAAGCCATGAAATAGCCGAAATGCTTCAAGACCAAGCTTGGAAAGATGAAGCCAATATGCATACAATCTCTGCTCTTGTAATAAGGGGTATGTATAAAGAAGCTGTAGAAGTTCAACAAAAAATAAACAGAAATACCCTCCCAGATAGTTTATTGGTTTTATGGTATCAATGCCAGCAGCAACTCAATCATAACCTTGCGCTCTACACCTATAACTCCCCTTATACACAAGAATACACTAGGTTAGAATACCTTTATGGTGACTCTCTACAATCCGTATATACACCATCGTCCATAGAGGCTGAATACAACAATGCTAAAATACTGATTATTAACAAGAAATATGCGAAAGCAGAAAAGATTATCCAATCATTATTAGAAAAATTACCTGAAATGTCAAATCAACGTGCCCCCATGTTGTTCAGACTTGCCGACATATATTACAAACAAAATAAAATGGATAAATACCAGGAATATATGGCCTTGTCGGCAATGGCGGATATACAAGCTGTGACAAAGGAAAATGCAGCTTTATATTCATTAGCCATATATCTTTATAAAGAAAAAGATATTAAAAGAGCCTACAAATACATCATGTATTCATTGGAAGATGCAGTTTTATGTAACGCCAAACTACGTACTACCCGAATTTCTTACATACTTCCGGTCATCAGTGACGCATATAAGTTACAGGAAGTCCAGCATAAAAGACTGATTTTCTCTTTTATGCTAGCCACGAGTATACTCTCCCTGTTTTTAATCATTGCTATATTCATGACTTACAAACAAATGAAGAAATATTCTGTAGCTAAAGAAAAATTAAATCGAGCTAATCTTATTAAGGAAGAGTACATCCGTCACTTTTTGTATCTATGTTCGGCATATATAGGTAAACTTCATAACTTCCGGCGCACTGTCAATAGAAAAATCACTGCCGGACAGATAGATGAATTACTAAAAATGACCAAATCACCTGATATGGTCGAAAGCGAACAAAAAGAGTTCTATAGTAATTTCGACCTTGCTTTTCTGCATCTCTACCCCAACTTTGTAGAAGAATTCAATAAATTACTCCAACCTGAAGAACGTTTCCACTTAAAACAAGACGAATTATTAAATAACGAAATGCGTATTTTTGCATTAATACGTCTAGGAATTGATGACAGTTCGAAGATTGCCAGTTTCCTACATTACTCTGTCAATACAATTTATACTTATCGCAATAAAGTAAAAAACAAAGCAATCAACCGCGACAAATTCGAAGAGCAAATTCTAAGTATCTGCTAACAGACCCGTTTATTCTTTATTAATTAAAGTCAATTTATTTCATACAATTTTTCTATTTGCACATTTGTATCTTACAAATGAATTACTATCATGTTACAAACGAGTAACAAACCTAATTAAATGGCTATACTTTTAGCATTATCAATCTCATCAAATCTATACTACTTCTATATTTAATTCCAACAACAAACTATTTATCAATATATTACCTCATCATATATCTATATTACAATTGGATACATGGTATAAATCTGATATTATCATTTGCTTTTATCTATTTTTGCCCCATAGTGATTTAACCGGCATAACTTACATAGTATGAGTTATAGTATAAAATCACAAAAGTAAATATTTATCTACAAATCAAGATTTAAAAGACTTATGTTAAAACACCTTCTTTTATTTATTTTATTTTTAGGAAGTCATATTTCGACTTATGCTTCCGGAGACTATTCAAATCCGATTGTATTTGGAAACAATAGAATAACACTGATTACCCCTACCCTATTCCGTTTAGAATATGCTGAAGGTGCTAAGTTTATTGATGCGCCGACAATGTTCGCCTACAATAATAGAAACGAGCACGTACTTCAAGACTTTCAAGTAAAAGACTTAGGAAACAATCAATATGAAATAACCACTTCCGAGCTACGAATGGTATATCATCACGATGACTTTCCTTTCGGCTTACACAACTTTCAAGTCTATTATAAGATGAATGGCAAAGAAAAAAAGTTCACTAACCGCAATATACAAAAACAGAATCTGGGTGGGGCTATCTCTACCCTCGACCGTGTAGACAAAGAAATCCCATTGGACGAAGGTCTGTTAAGTCGTGACGGTTGGTACATCATAGATGACGAAGGAAATGATTTACTCATCAACGGATGGCTGTCACAACGTCCGGATAACCATGTACAAGATCAGTATTGTTTTGTTTATGGTAATGATTATCGGGCTGCTTTATCTTCTTTAGGAGCAGTCAGTGGGAATACCCCTATGACTCGCAAATACATCCATGGAGTATGGTACTGCCGTTATTGGGATTATACTTCTCAAGACTATATCGACCTTCTGAACGAATACAAGAAAAACGATTTTCCCCTTGATAATATAGTATTCGATATGGGATGGCATACTCAAAAAGAAGCAACCACCGGAACAGGACACGCCAGCAACCGTGGTTGGACCGGATATACATGGAACAAAAAGCTGATTGAAGATCCGGCAGCACTGATTAAAGCTATTCACGATGAGCACGTTACCGTCTCATTGAACGACCATCCTCATGATGGAATCCGCCCACACGAAAGTATGTATAAAGAGTTTATGGAAAGTATGGGAGCTACTCCTCAGGAAATTGCAAACGGAAAGAATATCCTGTTCAACCTGAAAGATTCCGTATATATGAAGAACTTCTTCAAGGCTGCTCATGAAGAAACTGAAAAAATGGGAGTTGATTTCTGGTGGTTGGATTGGCAGCAGAATTATCTCTATAATTATGTGCGTGGAACACATACAAAAAGCCTGACCTGGATCAATAAGTTATATTTCGATCAGTCCAAACGTAACGACAAACGAGGAGCCGGATATAGTCGTTGGGCAGGTTTTGGTGATCAGAGATATCCCATCCAGTTCTCCGGTGATGCCGTTGCCAATTGGGATATGCTTGCTTTCGAAGTAAAGCTGACAGCAACCAGCGGAAATGCAGGATGTTACTATTGGGCACATGATATCGGTGGTTTTTATGGTGGTGAAGATCCTGAGATGTATGCACGTTGGACACAATTCGGTGCACTATCTGCTGCATTGAGAATCCACTCCGTAAAAAGTGCCAAATTAGACAGACGTCCTTGGCTTTGGGGAGATATGGCACTGCAATCTATGAAAAAAGCCTATCATTTCCGTTCACAACTAATGCCTTACATTTATTCAAGCGTATGGCAGACGCACCAAACAATGGTTCCGTTAAACCGTGCCATGTATATAGATTATAATGACGACGAACGTGCCTATAATAATCCGCAGCAATTTATGTATGGTGATCTGTTACTGGTAGCTCCTATTACCACTGCCGGAAAAGGAGACAAGAAAATTGCCGGGCAGAAAGTATGGTTCCCCGGAACTGATACATGGTATGACTATTTTAACGGCAAAGCATACCAAGGAGGTACGGAAACTACCATTGAAAAAGATATTGATACATTTCCACTTTTTGTAAAAGGGGGATATCTGCTTCCGTTGCAACCTTACACACAACGTCCCGCCACTACTTCGTTGGAAACGCTCATCATGCGTTGCTATCCGGGTAAAGACCAATGCAATAATACCTATGAACTTTATGAAGACGATGGTATCAGCCAGGATTACGAAAAAGGGAAATACGCCATTACCGGCCTCAACTATCAGCAGTCAGGCAAACGTGTAAAAATCACCATTGCCCCAACCAAAGGACAGTACACAGGTCAGGTACTGCAAAGGAGTTACATCGTAGAATTACCCGTAACTCACATTGCTGGAAAAGTAAAAACCAATGGTGCAAAAGCTACCATTGGCACTGACACTACAACAGGCCTCAACTGTATCACTATACAGAAACAGCCTATCAATAAAGAAATTACAATTGAATTCACAATGAAATAAATTTATTAATCTCAAACAAAGTAGTTATGAACAAAACCCTGAAAACACATGCACTTAAAGTGTTGTTTGGTTTGTTATTGGTAATGGGATTCTCTGCCTGCGTAGAAAACAATGCAGAAGATGCATCCCCACGCCTGAAAGTAGACAAAATCAACATCAATGTAATCCAGACCGGAACATTGAGCACAGGTGTCAGCGCCAGCTTTAAAATCGTAGCCAACCTCGGCTATGAAATTACCAGCGACGTTGCCTGGATCACTCCCAACAAACCGGCCGGAAAGGGAGCCGTAAGTGTAACATTAGCCATTGCGGTGAATGAAACAGGAGACACTCGCGTAGGACATCTTACAGTCAAAAGCCACGGGCTGACAGAAACGGTAACAGTTACTCAAACAATGGATCCTGATACAGACGACGGCGAAAGTATCGGCTATGTATATCTGGAGGAAGACTTCTCGTTCTGCGAGCAATTCGGAGGACAAGACCAGATGACTTACCCGGACCAAGGTAGCACACAAGCGGTAAGAAGCCATAAGGAAGCTGTAAAGTATTTCGAGGATCATGGATACGAAGAATTCAACTATGATGGCAGTTGTATGTACATGGCTAAACACTATCTGAAAATGGGTAAGAAGAATCAGCAAAATGGTCTGACCATCCAACTACAAAATATCAAACCCGGTAAATCAACCAATATCACACTGACATTTGATGCGGCTCCTATTGTTTCAGTAGATGGTACAGGCGATGGCATCACATTGAGAGGTATTGACGATACATCTGTCACCGTCGAAAAACTCGAGGGTCCCGGTAGTATCAATGACGCAACTTCTACAGCTAGCGGTATCTTGTCACTCAGCAGCGTTACTTCATGGAACCAATGGGCTTCACAGACGGTGACTCTCTACGGTGTAACTGCCAAGACCAAAATAGTCATTCGCTCCACACAGCAAGGAATGACGGATTACCACCGTTGGTATCTCGACAATGTAAAAATGGTAAAAGCTCCACGAGGAAACTAATCAAAGAACTAATCTAAAAGAACACTCGTATGAATCTAAGAAAATTAAATGCGATATATTTCTATTGCCTGACTCTGATAGCAGGAATCTCTATCAGTAGTTGCTCTGACGATGACATGGACTCGTTCCTAGAAGCGTCTACCTCACGCATCAGCCTCGACTACAACGGATTGACAGAAAGCGGTAACAATGCCAACTTTGAAATCGGTTCCAATGGTTCATGGAAAATCACGTCACATGATCAATGGATCACATTGAACCATATAGAAGGAGAGCGAGGCAGAACAAGCATCTTCCTGACAGTGGAAGAAAATCTGACCGGCAGCGACCGTGACGGAAGTATCGTCATCGAAGGTAGCGGAATCACTCAAACAGTCTCTGTTTCCCAAAAACTGAAAGTCGATGTATTTTCTGTCTCTCCGACTGAAATCACAGTGACTAAATCAGGTTTGCTTACCACCGGAGAACGAGCTACTATCGACCTGACCACCAACTCCAACTGGAACATTACGGAAATACCGGAATGGATCACAGCAGATAAAATGACAGGTAAATCCGGTAGTGCAACGATCACTTTATCAGTCTTACAGAACAAGACGGCAGGTGAACGTACCGGTGAAATTAAAATCGTCAGTGGCAGCTTGGATAAAATAATCACAGTAACACAGAATCTGGAAGGTCTGAAAACAAGTATCTCAGAAATCCGTGTAAATAAAACAGGAACCATCGATGGCACAGTTGCTACATTCGATGTTACGGCAACCAGTAATTGGACACTCAGCAGCGATAGCTGGATTCATGCAGACAAAGCTAACGGAGAAATCGGAAAAGAGACGATTACACTGACTTTTGACGCGAATACAGGCAACTCTGAACGTACAGGTAAAGTTACCATCCATACGACCGATGGACTGGAAGCTGAAGTATCCATCGTACAGACAGCCAAAACAAGTGCTTATGAAGATGATGGCAAAGCGGCCGGATTTGTGTACATGAATGAAGATTTCGATTGGTGCCGTCCTTTCGGAGGACAAGATCAGGTAGCCGATAAGAGTCAATCTACCACCATTGGTATCTATGGAAGCAAAGAGAATGAGATCAATGCCAAAGCTGCATTTGACCAATCAGGCATCCAAGACTTGAATCCTAACGGCAAATGTATGTATTTAGCACAGCACTATCTCAAAATGGGCAAAGGAAACAACCAAACCGGTATTGTCATTCCTCAGGTTCCTCAATTGACTAGTGGAAAATCAACAGACATCGAATTGACATTTGATGTTGCCCCCAACATTGGTGGCGGTGGTGCGGACGCGGTAACCATTACCGTTGAAATTACTCAAGGACCGGGTAGTGTAAACAATGAAAACTCAACTATCAGTGAGCCTATTGAAATAGGACTGACTACTGACGGAGCATGGGCGGGTAAATCTGTAAAACTGTACGGACTTACTGATAAATCTCAAATAGTCATTCGCTCTACCCAACAAGGAGTAACCGGTTATTTCCGTTGGTTCCTGGACAACGTAAAAATGGTAAAAGCAACCAATTAATCGAAAGTAAAACATTAAAAAGCTAAAGATGAAAAAAGAAATTTATATAAAAACAAACCGGAATCAGTTTCAAAGATGTCTGATTCTGTGTGCCCTCATCTTTCTGACTGCATTATTACCTGCCAATCTTTCTGCTCAGGTAAGTGCTATCACCGGTACTGTTACAGATGAACAAGGAGAACCGCTAGTGGGTGTAAATATCGCAGTTGTCGGTGCAAACGTTTTTGCTATTACTGACATAGATGGAAACTTCACAGTAAAAGCTGCTCCCAACGCAACACTGAAATTTACCTATATTGGTTATGCTAATGCCGAAGAACCAGTCAAAGGTCGTAAAAATCTCAAAATAGTATTACATGAGAACACAGAAATGCTGAAAGAAGTAGTCGTTGTCGGCTATGGTAGCATGGAGAAACGTGCCGTTACCAGTTCCGTGTCATCTATTAAAGGAGAGGCATTGAACCTTGGTGTAGGTGGTTCTACTATTGCAACTGCATTGCAGGGAAAAGTTCCGGGATTGGTTATCAACGGCACTTCCAGCCCGAACAGTTCGAACGGGTTCCAGTTACGTGGTGTAGCTTCTGTTAATGCCAGCAAAGGTCCGTTGATTGTAATTGACGGTATACCCGGTGGCGATATCCGTGCACTGAATCAAGAAGATATCGAATCAATCGATGTATTGAAAGACGCTTCTGCAGGAGCAATTTATGGTACACGCGCTGCCGGTGGTGTTATTCTTATTACGACTAAACAGGCGAAGCAAGGTAGCATCAAAGTAACCTATACAGGTGAGGTATCTATGGAAAAGGTTCGCAAACGTCCGGAAGTTCTTTCTTCCAGTGAATATATCGAATATGGTTTAGGTGAAGATTTCGGTGCAGATACTGACTGGTACAGTGAACTGACAAACGACAATGCTGTTTCCAACCGTCACGTCCTCAACGTCTCCGGTGGTAGCAAAGATGTTTTGCTATACGCAACTCTCAGTATGCAGGATCAAAAAGGTATTGTCATCGGTGATGGTC
>NZ_JAQVBV010000144.1 GCF_028690125.1 Bacteroides sp.
TTGAATATTCTTGTGCGGCAGAGCCGCCGTTCCGGTGTGGCGTGAGCCACTTGTCCGGAACAAGCTGAGCCACCGCTAAAAATTTAGTAATGTAAGTCTACTCTCGCAAGGATTTATCCAAACCGTAAATCTCGCGCATTGAGATATCTTTGCTTTGATCGATACTCTCGATATTGATACGATATGCATCATGGACAATACGATCCAAAATCGCATCAGCCAGAGTGCTTGCACTTCCGCCAAGCTGCTCATACCAACCATCGTTCTGGTACTGAGAGCAAAACACTGTAGAAGATTTCTTACGTCTCCTGTGAAGAAGTTCAAAGATATCTTTCTGCTCCTTCTCATTTGGTTTTAGCAGGAGCCATTCATCAATAATAAGAAGAGTCGGATTTGCATACTTTGCCATGATTTTCTTATAGGTACCTTCGTTACGTGACATTTCAAGGTCTATGAGAAGGTCAGGAAGCCGGACATATTTTGTATTAAAATGCTGTTTGCATGCTTCCATACCAAAAGCACAAGCCATGTAAGTCTTACCACTGCCTGTTGCCCCAGTAATAAATAAGTTGCGGTGTTCAGTTATATATTCACAGGTCGCCAACCTTTGTATAAGGGCTTTGTTTAACTTGCGACCTGAAGTGTAATTGATATCACAGATATGAGCATCTGGCTGATCGAACTCAGCATTCCGAATAAGCCTTTTAAGGCGGTTACTTTTGCGGCTACTAAATTCGATGTCCACCATCATACCGAAACGATCCTCAAAGGGAACATCCTTCATCTTTGAATCGCTCATCTGGGTACGGAATGCATCAGCCATTGTTGTCAGGCGCATTTCAATTAATTTATCAATCGTACTTTGGTTTGTCATATGTGATTACCTCCCGTAATAGCCGGCACCTCTGGTGATGCCGTATTTATTCTGTGTGGATTCTGGTTGTTCTTCAGATAAAGACTTATCTTGGCCAGCAGTGAGTATATTTTTTATACTCTTATAGCTTGGTGTCGCTGTATAGCTCAAAGCCTTTTCACAGGCGGCTTCTAATCGTTTGACTGAATATTTGTCAGCCAGTTTCAGAAGTCCCATACAGCCTTTATAAGTCTGCTGTTCCACACGTTTGGAGGTAAGGATCGCATCCACTACCTGGTACGTATTGTTTCCAATTTGCTCAGCCCATTTACGGAAGCGGTCACCGTTCCATTCCAGATATTTCTGGTGATCTTCCGGCATATGCTCTACGATGGTGTTGTATTGTCCCTTCCGACCATGAAGCCTTCGATGGGACGCGATGCGGTTATGATTGTAGAAGACTTCAATAGTCTTATCTGTTACCCTTACATCGACTTTGCGTTTTATATATTCATATGGAATTGAGTATAGCATTCCGTCGATAGATATGTGATAATTGAACTGAACGGTGGCTTGTTTCCATTCCGCCAGTTCGTATGAGGTAGCAGGTAGGGGAGCCAGCAATGGCAGTTCTTCGTCGCGGAAGAGGTCCAATCGGCTACCTTCTTTCTTTTGAAAGAGCCTTTTATTGAACTCGTCCAGCTTTTCTCTAATTGCCTGATTTAGCTCAGTTAGAGAAAAGAACTGTTCATTTCGAAGCGCAGCTATAATCCATGTAGATATGCTTCCTACGCTTCCTTCTGCATTGGGTTTATCTTTTGGCTTACGAACCCTTGCCGGAATAATGGCGGTTCCATAGTGTTCTGCCATTTCATGATATACGGTATTTAATTGTTGATTATACCAGCCACCATTATGAACAACAGCGGTCTTACAATTATCAGGAACCAGTATCTTTGCGACACCTCCGAAGTATTCATACATGTGCACATGCGCAGCAATCCAAGCTCGTTGTTTCTCATTAATGAATGCTTCCGCATATGTAAACTGACTATAAGTCATGACACCTATAAATACGTAGGCATTGATGATTTCACCGGTATCAGGATCAATGATATGTGCCGGATCTCCGGCCCAATCAACTTCCACCTGTTCGCCAGGCTTCCGATTGATATGCATGGTAGCGCGGCGTTTCTGTTCATCCTGTTGGATGTAATAGCAGAATTGAGAATACATGAGTGGCTCTTCGTTATTAAGGCGGCACTCCTCCATATATTCTGTCCACAGGAGCTTTTTACTTACCCCATTACGGAGCAGCTCCTTGCGGATGAGGGCAAAGTCAGGCATTCGCTTAGTTTGAATACCCTTAACTGACTTAGGGAATAAAATCCCCTCTAACATTGCATCAGTATTTTCCTCTGGAAGCGGCCACGACATATTTAATTCGCGAGCTTTCTTTAAAACCTTTGATACAGTATTCCTAGAACATGGAATACTAAATGCAATGTTCCTTTCGCTAAACCCCAGACTATTAAGTCTGAGAATTTCACGGTACTTGGTCATAATAATGACCTCCTTTATAATGAATTTGCATCTAAAAGATGCATAAAATCATTATAAAGTAAAATGTATAATATGGCTCATTTAATACCGGTATGCTGGCTCAATAAAAAACGGAAGGGTGGCTCACTATGACCGGACAGATGGCTCAAATATAGCAAGATTATTCAATA
>NZ_JAQVBV010000145.1 GCF_028690125.1 Bacteroides sp.
TGATCAACTCTGAAAAAACGAGTATATTTCTTCGGGCGCCTCAATTGCCTTTTGAGTAATCAAAGTTTGGACCTGTAAAAAGTATTGTCATATGCGGTTTTGAGATCCTCTTTATCCAAGCTGGCCTTCTCGAGTTATTTTAATGGGGAAACAATAGCACCTTTAATCTGGTAAATTAGGCACAATAATCTTTAAAAATTGGATCATTTTTTGAGGCCCTATTTAATAAAGAAGTCCTAAGTTATTGAGCTCTGTCCTGATGATCCGTAGAGCCTCCTCGCAATCCTCCAGAAATTTTCCACCTGCGATTACCAGCTTGCCGGAGCTGAATATGAGTATTACTACCTTGGGAGCCTCGATCCTATAAACAAGCCCGGGAAATACCTCTGGCTCATACTCAACTTTCTCCATGCCAAAGGCCATAACAATAGCGTTCAGGTTCAAATTCGTCTTTAAATCAGCGGAGGCTACAATGTTCTGAATATGAATCTCCGGTTCTGGATTTATTTTTTCGCAGCCTATGGACTTGAGTGTATTAGTCAGATTTATTATAGCCGTGTGAACGTTCTCGATGTTCTTTGATCCGGTGCATACCACTTTTCCGGAAGTGAAAATTAGAAAGCATGCCTTGGGATTCTCAATTCTGTAGATGAGGCCGGGGAAATTCACTTTGTTATATCTTGCACCTTCCAGCTCGGTCTCGATCTTACCCAGGTCGAAATCTTCTGCCAGCGTGGTGGATGCCACTATGTTCTGTATAGTAATTCTGGACTCCATACAAACGTGTCTTAAATGTTCTATAGATGTAATTGTCGGTTTAAGACACAAAATGATTAAAAAAATTATTGGTGTATATGGGACAAACTGTCTAGCTCAAATATTATAGTGGATTTCGATAAATCCCAATTTTTAGCTGGTTGTATATAAAAGAGTATATAAGCATTTTGTTGAAATCAGAGGTTTATCGAAATCCTCTATAAATATCACAAAATTACTTTTTAAATAAACGAACTTACCAAAACTTCCAAAACAGTTTTTTAGGTGCTTCAATTGCCTTCTGATTGATTAGAGTCTGGACCTGCAGCACATGATTGTTAAACATCGTTTTAAGATCTTTTTTATCCTACTCTGCCTTATCAAGTTCTTTCTTCAAATTTCATTATGACCTTGTAATTCTTTTATCCAGTTTTCCTTCTCTTCTAGCCTCGCTTGTAGCTGATTAATCATGGTCGAATCATCTTGATTCTCTTTTAATTTTTTAGCTCTTATTGAAACAAAATATAGGGGTTCAAAATATAGGGTTGCCCGATAGTCATTTTTCAAAAGCGTTACATAGTCTCTGGAATGTTCCTGAGCTCAAACGCATAGGCACGTTTAACCGATGACGATTTTGAAAGACGACTAAATAAGATACCTAACTTCCGCCTTTTTAGGCGCATATATTCTTTTCCGCAAATCGGTGATGTCAAATGATTGCGGTTTATAGATTCTATCTTGCAACTGATGTGCTTAAGTTTAAGCGCATGAGCCGGCATCAGGCGACATTTATGCGCTTAAAAATGCGGAACTAAGGAAGATACTGCCTAACATGAAAGAAAATTTTCGAATTTAGAAACGATTTTATAGAGTAAATTATCGAGAGTAATAAACCCCAAACAATTCTTGGAAATATGGAAATGTGTTATAGTCGACAGGATTTCATCGTTATTTGTAAGACCTATTGGTCCTTTAGTAATAAACCAAATTTTATGGAAATTTTATAGCTGCAAAACTAAAATAACCCCTCGAGCGAGGGATTATTTTTTTATGCCTGGATATCTGACTCCTTACAAAGCGTTTTATGATAAAGGATGATCAAGCTTTGGAATAAAACTAATTATCACCTCGTCCTTCTATGACATCAATGATACGCTGGCCGATCAGTGGAGCGGCGGAAGCGGCAAAAATGGAATTAGGGTGAGAATTCGAAGTTGATACGGCATTTTCCGGCAAGAGATATAGCCCGCCTCCGGTTTCCAGGTCGCGGAAATCCCAGACATAGATATTATCGCCGGGTTCATCCCAAGTTGTCTTGACCCAGTTCGCAAAGTCTCTTGCTCTTCCGGCTTCTGCGGCATTGGTCTCGCTTTCGACCAAAGCTGCACCGGTCCAAACGATGAAACGTTTATTCGGAAACTCATGCATCTTCGCTTTCAGGGCGTTGTATTGCAGCTTATAATTCTCTTCGCTTTTGACACTGGAAGTTATATCCGGAGAACCGGTATCGGCAGCAACGCTGCTGATCGGGAAGCAATGCTTCCAAACGATGACGTCATAAGTCTGAGTCAGCATCTCTAAGGTCGGTTCTTCCATATAGGCAGAAGCGCCGGCATGATTGACCCAGATGTTCCAATAATCATAAGGATAGTTATTCCATCCATAGGGGGATGATTTCGGAAATTCCGTTTGTGTTATACTGTAGTTTGTGCCGTGATTAGTGTTGTAGTTTGCAATCGTAGTGTCTACCCCACCGCCCCAGATGACTCCGCCGGTACTGTGATGGAGATAAATGACCTTTGCCGAA
>NZ_JAQVBV010000146.1 GCF_028690125.1 Bacteroides sp.
AGTCTTTTAAAATTAAGAATATGAATGCAATTTTAGATGAGTCTGAACAGTATATATTGTCATTGCCCATAACTGACTTTGACTATCGAAATAAAATTGAGAATCAAAAACAATACCTTGGATTTGTTGCTTTAGTCACGGGAAACGAAGAGGATAGACCAAAGCTCTATGTAAAAAGTACCTTTCCTATTCACAGAAAAAAAGATGGCGCATTATGTGGATACAATATTGTGGCACAATCTATTGGAAGTGGAATTGAAACGAGATATACCGTTTGGAACAGGATATTTAACAAAATTCCAATTACTGAAGGTGATATTATCCGTTGCACTCGAATGCCACAAAGAGATGGACAGAATTTCACTTTAGAGGCATACGAATTGATATATTAAAAAAAGAGATCTGAATTTAATCCAAATCTCTTTTAGTCCATTTGATTTCATATCCAATTACTTTCGCTATCTCCAGTATCTCACTGTATTTGATAGTTCCACGTGCAAGTTTATTTGAAATATTCTGGGTAGTGGTTTGTTCTGAATCGGAGCGACACTTATTCAGTTCCTTTACGACATCGGTTAAACTCCAGCCACTTGCGGCAATATAACTCTTGACTTCGTTTCTAATTTCATTTTCATCTCGCATTCTTATTAAATCACCTCTTAGATATTATACTATAACGCAACAAAAATATCAACAGCGAATAAAAAGTTTCAATATAGTGTTGACAACTGTTTCGATAGAGTGTATACTTACACTATAGCACAACAAAATAAACTTTGAAAGGTGTTGTTAACCATGAAAATTGAACACAATAGCACGGAAGTAACAGAGAAGTACATAGGCTTAACTGAAGACCGAAAAGATGAAATACTGATAACGCTGGCCGAAAATCTTCAAGAAGTTCTCGACAATGGCGGCGGTGGAACTATGAAAATGTTCACTAATACTTTTACATACGAAGGCGAGTTGCTTGAAACTGTCGCCTATGAAGGTGTAGAACTGGAGATTTACTTCATAGACAGCAGCCATTTTGAAATTCCGGGAGATAGATTAGAGAGCGTAGAAGATTTGGATACATATGCGCCCATCGTCAGGTTTAAGGGTAATGTAGTTATTGAATTTGACATGTGGACGGAATAAGCAATTTGAGGGTAGAAGGGAGGTGATACCATTTATAAAACCTTGATTATTCCAGTTCAGTGTAATAAGTCAGATTACTCCTATCTTATGAATTGCAATGAATTGTCTGCCGACGTATGGAATTACTGTGTCCAACTTGATAAGGAACACCAAGAGCAGAACAATGGTAAGCAGATGAAATTCAAAGACCTTCAATCAGCAGTTAAAAACTATAATGACTTATCTTCTAAGAACATACAGATGGTATTCTTGAAGTATTTTCATTCCAGAAAAGCAATGTGGCTATCCATAAAAGCCAAGCACGAGCGAAGTAGTACAGTTAAAATGCCGTACAAGCCAAAGAAGTTCTTCAATACTATGTGGGACTATCAAGCGATCCGCATTGACTACGAGCGTGGTGAAATCAAACTTGCAAAAAGACAACTTGGTATAGGCGGTTACGGTAAGCATCAACCACCAGTTAGATGTTACGCAAAGACACTTCCTCAAAATATTGTTGAGATTGAATTGCTCTACAGGCGAGGGTTAAAACTCGCAATCAAATATAAAGAGCCAGATTTAATTCAATCCGTTGGCGAAAACGTAGCCAGCATTGATCTTGGGGAGATTCACAGCATTACATCTATTGACAACAACGGCAACGCAATCATAATCACCGGACGGAAGTTGAGAAGTATTAAGCGGCTGCGTGATAAGGAACTTGGTAAACTCCGTAGTAAGCGCAGTAAATGCACCAAGGGTAGTAATCAGTACAAGAAATACAGCAGAGCGATATACAACCTCAAATATGAGACTGACAAGAAAATCCTTGACGCTGTACACAAGATTACAAAACTCTATCTTGACTACTGCTTAAACAATCAAATCGGCACGGTGTATTATGGCGATGTAGACTCTGCAACCAGAAGCACAAAAGGGAGAGTAAAGGCACATAATGGTCAGAAGCTATCCGAGTGGTCACACGGTTTGATTACACTCCAATTGGAAAACAAACTCAACCGCTATGGCATTCAGATGGTAAAAGTCAAAGAGTATTACACAAGTCAGAAATGCCCTCTCTGTGGCAATCTGAATAAACCCACGAGTAGGAACTATTCTTGTACTTGTGGCTACACGCAGCACAGAGATATTGTAGGAGCCATTAACATACTGAATGACAACGCAGGAACGAGCGTTGAGCGGTATGAAAGTAAAATGTATCTACGGATAGCGTAAGCTAAAGTAGTAGATGTCGAGGTGGACGGCCAAAGTAGCACCCGAAAGGGATGAAGTTGTTCGCAACATTCCACCGAATCGGCATTTGAGACTAAGCGTAAAAAATAGGGGACGGTAATTTACCGTCCCCTATTTTACAAATTAAATGCTATTTCGTCTCCAGCTTCTGGCGGCAAGCATCTGTTTTTAACCAACAATCCACC
>NZ_JAQVBV010000073.1 GCF_028690125.1 Bacteroides sp.
CGCCGATCTTCTCCCACTCGTGCAAGGATATCTCTAAGCGTTCCCGCAGGCTATCTATCGTATTGTATTCTTGGGTATTCAAGTCTAAGTGAAGTACCGGGTGCGCTTTCCAGTCTTTCTCCAATTTTTCCATCGCCAGCCCCTCGAACAGCTCCTTCTTTCCTTGGAAATAAGCTTCCAGCGTGGATAGCAACAGGCTTTTCCCGAAGCGTCGGGGGCGGCTGAGGAAATAATATCGTCCGGTAGTTGCCATTTGGTGAATCAAGGCGGTCTTGTCGATGTAAAGATAACCGTCTTTGCGAAGGCTCTCGAAGTTCTGTATGCCGATGGGATAAATTGTCCGGTTCATATCGTGCTGTTTTTAATGAGACTTACAGACAAAGATATATATTATTCCCGAAGGGACAAAGAGCGATACTTCTATTTGTCATCTACCCCGAATAAGGTGCCGGCGAGTGCCGGTGTATGTACGTCGTTGCCGGTTTGTTTAGAACCCTTCCTTCACGATCCGTTTGACCGGGAGGAAGAATCGTTCGATCAGGCGTAACTCTTCCGTCACGATCTCGGCGGAAGCCCCGGTCTCGGGCGAGACGGGTAGGTCGATACCGTAATTAGTTCTGAGGCCCTCGGAGAAATCGATATCCGCCGTATAGTACTCATCGGTGGGGACCAGGGAGATATTCGATACCACGCCGCTGACCACGCCAAACTCCTGATCCGGGAAATTAGCGAAACGTACGATCACCCGCTGGCCTCTCCTTACCTTTCCCGAGCGGGCTATCGGTATCCGTACTTTCCCCATCAACCGGTTCTCGCCCTGCGGCACGACGGTGAAAGCCACCTCCCCGGATGGGATATACTGGTTCTCGTTCCAATACTTGGTGAATGTCACGGCACCCCCTACCGGGGCGATGAGGCAATAGCGCAGCCTCCACTCGTTTAGGCTGTTCAGCAATTGCTCCCGGGCGGTCTGTAATTCCTGCCGTAGCGTAAACTCTTTCTCGTTCCGCTCCAGCGTCAGATCCAGCAAGGATTGCTCTTGCTCTCCGATCTGTATCCTTAGGTTCTCGGCGGAGGCGGCCGCCCCTTCCAGCGAATAACGGTTTTGCAGCAGGGAAGCCCGGGCCGTCTCGTGCTCGTAGGAGGAGATCACGGACTGGCTATATAATAAGGAATCCCGCGCGTATTGCCGTTCCGCCAAGGCGAATTGCTCCGAGAGGGTCTTCCGCTGCCGTTCCGTCTTGTTGTAATAAGCCTTATACAACGTGATCTGTTTGCGTATAGAAGCTATTTTTCGCGGATAATAATCGATCTCCCTATAGTTGATACAAGCGTGGAGTGCCGCCAGCAGCCCCGAGTAAGCCCCTTGCATATCTCCCAGCGATAGCTCCTTATACCTTGATAAGGCCTTGTCCAGGCTATCCACGTCCATCCCGGATCGTTCCAACGTCTTCTCCAGATAGATGGCATCTTCCGTATCGGCGTGATTCTCTATGACCGCCAGCCAATCGCCAGTATTTACCGGAAGGTTATCCGTAACGAGCAGCTCCTGTATCTTCCCCTCCGCCCGTGTCACCACCGCCGTTGCGGGATGTTGCCCCGTCAATGTCATCTCCGCCGTGATCACGTCCGGATACTTAAAGAAACAGCTTCCCACCAGCAACGCCATCACCACGACGAACAACAACGTTATCCCCCACCTCACGATCCAGGCCGGCACTTGCCCCATCACCTCCTGCACCTCCTCGCTCCTCAGCTCTATATCTTTACCGGAATCTCTCTCCATAACTGTCACTTGTCAACTATCAACTGTCAACTCTTAACTCCCAAGCTCCAACTGGTTCTTCACCAGCCTATAATAAGTCCCCCGCAAGGCCGTCAGCTCTTGATGCGTCCCTTCCTCCACGACGCGTCCCTTGTCCAGCACCACGATCTTGTCCGCGTCCCGCACCGTGCTGAGCCTGTGCGCTACGATCACCACCGTCCGTCCCTTGTAGAAGGCGTGCAACTGCTCCATGATCTCCCGCTCGTTGTTCGCGTCCAAGGCGTTCGTAGCCTCGTCTAGGAAGATGAAGTCCGGGTTCTTGTACACCGCCCGGGCGATCAGGATCCGCTGTCTCTGCCCTTGGCTCACCCCGTTCCCCTCCATGCCGATCTTCGTATTATATCCCAGCGGGAGAGAATCGATGAAATCCCGGATATTCGCCACCCTCACGGCATGCAGCAGGCGTTCCTTGTCCACCACCTCCTCGCCGGCGGCTATATTGTTCGCTATCGTATCCGAGAAGATAAAACCATCCTGCATGACCGAACCCGTCTTGCTACGCCATACGTGCGGGTTCAGGTTCCTGAGGGAGGTATCGCCCACCTTCACATCCCCCTTGTTGGGGTTATAAAAACCGAGCAGGAGTTTCACGATCGTCGTCTTCCCGCTTCCGCTGGCCCCCACGATGGCGGTCACCCTGTTATGGGGTATCGTCAGGTTGATATCCTCCAGCACGTAATCCCGGTCCGCCCCGTCATAGCTGAAGCTGAGGTTTTCCAGCCGTAGCGTCCTGTCATCGGGGAGAACATTCAGTCTTATCCCGCCTACCTGTTCCTCGTCCTCCTTCCCGTGTATCTCGCCGAGCCGCTCCAAACTGATCTTCGCGTCCTGCAAGGACCGTGAGAAATCGATCAATTGCTCGATCGGCGAGGAGAGCTGCCCCACGATGTAGGTCACCGACATCATCATACCCAGTGTCATATCCCCTTGCACGACGGCCCGTGCCGCGATGAAGGAGATGAGTATGTTCGTGGTCTGGTTGAAAAAGACCGCCCCGAGTTGCTGATATTGTTGTAACGCCAACCCCTTGATCCCTATCTTGAAAAGCTTTACCTGTATTCGTTCCCATTTCCATCGCATCTTGGTCTCGCAATTATTGAGCTTGATCTCCTGCATTCCGGTGATGAGCTGGAATAGGTTGCTCTGCTCCCCGGCCGCCTGCGAGAAACGCTTTACGTCCAGCTCCCTCCTCCATCGCATGAAGGCGAGTACCCACGCCACGTATAAGCCGTTGCCTACCAAGAAGAGTCCCAGTATCGTCCAGTCGTAATAGGCGAGCACGAACCCGAACACGATGAAGTTGACGAAAGAGAAGAGCGTATTGATGGATGTCCCCGTCATGAACGCCTCGACGCGGTCATGGTCGCCGATGCGCTGCATGATATCGCCCACCATCTTGGTATCGAAGAAATGCAGGGGCAGTCGCATCAGCTTGGCGAGGAAATCGGAGATCAAGGCGATATTGATCCTCGTGTTTACGTGCAGCAATATCCAGCTCCGTATGAAGTCCACGGACAGCTTGGCGATAAAGATCACCAATTGCGATATAAGGATCAAGGTTATAAAACCTAGGTTGTTGTCCCGTATACCGGTATCCACCAGGCTCTGCGTGAGGAAAGGCAGGATGAGTTGCAGTACGCTGGCCGTCACCATGCCCAGCACCAGCTGTACCATCTCCCGTCTGTAGGGCGACAGATATCGGAAAAAGAATCTGAGGTTACGTTTCCTGTCTCCCTCCTCGTCCTCCATCCCGTAGAACTCCGGCCCCGGTTCCAGCAAGAGCGCCGTCCCGGTATCCTGCCCGTCCACCTTGGTACTGACCCAGCACCGCTTGAACTCCTCCCTCGAATAGCAAAGCAGTCCCGCCGCCGGGTCCGCTATGTAGAACTTCCCTTTCTTTATCTTGTAGCAAACCACGAAATGATGCTGGTTCCAATGCAATACGCAAGGTAGAGGGCATTCCTTCTCCAGCTCGTCGATGGTGATCCGCACGCCTGACGTACGGAACCCGATCGCCTCCGCCGCCTCGCTGATACCGAGCATGGACACGCCTCCCCGGGTGATAAAGGCTTTCTCTCGTAGGTTCTGGATGGAGTAGGCCCGTCCGTAATGCTTGGCGATCATGTGGAGGCAGGTGGGGCCGCAGTCCATCGAGTCGAGTTGGCGATATGTAGGGAAGGGTTTAAGCACTTTTTACAAAGGATTAATATGACATAAATTGTTTTTCCCGATCGCTAACTCATAATTAGAGGGGGACGGGCAAATTAATTTATAGCGGCATTGGGAGCAAGGTTCTAGATCGTAGCGTGTGCGGCGCCAAGATGTTCCCTTTTCCAGTTCTTCACATAACATCTCTTTAATAGGATCTTGAATATGACCGAGAGGCTTTTCGTTTACATTTGCGTATACGTTGCCATCTGACAAGATAGTTATTTTTCCGAAATTATTTGTGTTGAGCGCTTGAAGGGCGAATACTCCTTGCTTGTCGAGTTCTATATTATCCAATTCCTCTTGATCGATAAAGATACATTCCTCAAAGAAGTCTATGTTTTCTCCGGTATAAAATGGCCGGATTGTCACGTCATCTACCAGTCCACTCAACTGTTCGCCTAAGATTTCAGCATCTTCATATTCCGGGAAAGAAGTTATACCGATTTCCCAACATTGCTTGATTTGGAGATTCTTGATCTTTTGAGCAATAGCAATAATTGAAGACACATCTGCCAGTTCGTTTACGAGGATCTTTAGTCGGAAGCTCTCTTTTCTAATCCTACTTAGCAACCTTAAATCCTCCGGTATATTGCGCCAGTCCGAAACTAATGTATGTATAGCATCTATTCCTTCAAGAATGGATAATATATCTTCTAATCCCTTGTATTGAAATATATTTCCTCCCGAAAGCGTTATCGCCGCTCCTGTGTAATAGGTAGAAAATAAGAAGTTTTTCAATAAAGCAGGATCGAGTACATCCGCTGATTTTGTACAACAGAGATATTGTTTATACCGATCTTGACAGTCAGGGCAATTAAAAAGACATGTACCGCTCACATAGATAGAGACCTCATGTAGGTAAGAAAGAATATTTTCACCGATTGGAACCTTGTGTTCTTTTAAACGCTCTGCACTTTTTTGTAGGTTCAAGACAGGAGGCATAATAAGGGGTTTTTCTAAATTTCCTTCTATTATATCTCCTAAGCCCAAAGCTTGGATAGTTTCCACAAAATTCAATAAGTGGACATCTTCTAGATCTTTTACATGAATCTTTACACTATAAAGTTGATCAATATCCTGCAATTGTTTAACGATTGAAACCAAGATTGTATTTTTTTTAAAACATATTCTTTTAAATATCAATGAGTTATAAAATAGAAAATTATCTAAGTCTTCGCTAATAAAGACAAATGGATAAAGATACAACCAGATCATTTTCATGTTTTTATGTTTAATTATACTAAAATAATTTCATTCATTATACGTTTATACAATTCTGATCTTTTAGCAAGTATTCTCATGCTATCGTTAAGATATTCTTTAAATTTTTGCTTGTCTGCCATTCGTTCACAAATCGGATTTTCACCTATATTAGAAATATCAAACATACACATCAAACAATGCATTTTATAAAAGCAATTTGCGCATAAACTCTTTATCGAATTATAATAATTATTATATTTAAAAGCTATATTTTCCAAATCAATATTAACCCTTGAATTTTCTATTTCCCCTAATGCAAATTCATGTCCAATTCTTTCACATGGCAATATTTTATTGTTAACTGTCATAAATATTCTACGAGAAAATGGTAAACATGTAGATGTTGGTAAATGTTCAACACCTCCTTTGTTTATCAATAAATCATTGTAATTTTCATATACATTGCCGGAATAATGAAAAACAAACGACTGCAATTTTTTTATATCATTTGATTCTAAATCAAGTATTTTATTCATTTCTTCATTAATATTATTGTCCATTTTTTCCAATTTAGGATGAGCCATAATATTAAAATCATTAATCATCGATGATCTAACACCTGTGTAATTAAGCATAGAAAAATTCGGAATTTTACCAAACTCATGATAGATAAATGAAAAAATCTCTTGTTGATTATTTAAATTATGTATGACAGAATTAATCTGCAAACAACTATCAAAATAATCATAATGATATTTTTGTATGTATTTCAATGTGTCGTAAACAATCTTAAAAGATGGATTTCCATTTTGGAAATTACGATACGCATCGTTTTTCTCTGATCCATCCAAACTAACAGTTACAATAAAACTATATTTAATGATAAAATCAAGATGCTTTTTCAGATATATGGCATTTGTTGTTATCATATATTTAAAAAGCACATGACTATTCTGTATTTTTTGAGTATAATCAACGATATCTTTAATAAACTTCATATTTAGTAAGGGTTCTCCTCCATAAAAGCTAATAAATACTTCATTTTTTGGAGAAATATTTGCAGAAGAGTCTAATTTATCTACAAGATAATCAATTAATAATTTAGCCTTCTTAGGATCTATCTTCTTATTAGATCTAACATCATGATTGTGATAAAATTTTCCATATATACAATAAACACAATCAAGATTACATGAATCTGTAATTTCAAAACCAATATGTCTGATATTTGCTAAACTATGATTAACATCTACTGCGGAAATTTGTCCATTTAAAGAATATGAATAATTAGCGTTATTTATATCACAATAACAAGAATTATTTTTTCTTTTACAAATAGTAATATCAGCATTATTTTTTCTTATAATCAAATCATATTCTTTTTCAACTTGAATTGAAATATCATTATTATTTTGAATCAAATTGTAGTTCATTATTGTATATAATTTTAATAATTAAATATTATAAAAGATTGTTTATGGATTCTATTAATCTCGTAATAAAATCAGATACGAGTTCCAACTACCATTCACATTCTTTACTAATAATGATGTTACCTAATTCTAAAATTAACAGGAAGCGAATATAAGATACGAACAGCCTTGCCGTCTTCTAAGCCGGGTTTCCACTTCGGGAAGGACTTGATGACCCGAATCGCTTCTTTATCCAACGAGGGAAAAATACTTTTTTTAACCACTATATCCGAGAAACTGCCATCTTTGTTGATTATGAACTCACAGATCACCGTACCTTGTTTACCGGATTCCAACGCATCCTTTGGATATCGGATATTCTTTGCTATGAATGATAAGATCCCCTCTGCGCCTCCTGGATAAGATGGCATGACATTTACCCGCTTATAAACCTTATCATCAGATTGGTTGGGATTCACATCCGCTTTAGTAGAATGTGCATAAACCGTTAGCGACATGATCAACACGATGAAATAGCTGATTGTTCTCAAAACCTTTGATTGTCTAAATTGAAAGTTCTTCATGATTACTTCTTTTTATTTGTTCTTTTTTTGCCAATTATTAATAATTCGTTTGTCCCATAATTGAAGCTGTCGAATTGTCTCTTCAACTCTGGCGACAAACTGTATTTGCCCGCTTTTACGTCTGGATACAACTCATACCATTCTACCGTACCGACATAATATTCTTCCGTACTGAACCGGGGCCATACAGAAGGACCTCCATGTATATCGTCCTGGAGTTGCTCTTTAGCCACAAAGCCAAACCCTGACTCTTTATCGTAGATCATGTATCGCCAATCGTCCTCACTAGTCTCATAGGGATTGTTGCTGACTCCATTCCTGCGCTGACATGACAAGAAGAGGAAACGATCATCCTCTATGACGTTTGGGATTCCCCAATAGGCACTCGCATGCTTCTCGTAGTCTGTATTAGAAAACCAAGCCTCGTATTGAATCGGCAATTTATATTTTCCCATGTCAAAAACGATATGTGGATACATATCGGAAGAAGACAAACGGAATACGGTATCGTTAGAGGCTCTGTTTTTCAAATACAGATTGGCTTTATACCGATAAAATTCTTTTTCATGGCGCGAATGGACGAAATAGACACCGTCCGTGTTCTTTACCTGAGTTCCATAGTTCGGGTTGGGAACGGCACACAACGTGTCTCTCTTCTCATTGAAGGCGTGGATAAGATATTTTTCTTGATGAATCCCTAAAGCTGTAGTCCATAAAACCGTGTCAGAGATTCCGACATTATAAAAGAAATCTTCCGTGATTTTCACGTTACGAATATAGTTGCCTTCCAAGTCATAAAACAGGATTTGTTTGGCATCGGCCACAAGGACCTCTTTCCTTTTCGGGTCATAGTCTATTCCACGTATTCCTAGATATTCCCCCGGGCCTTGTCCCTTACGGCCTATTGACTGAATGAACATTCCATCTTCCGAAAACTTGCAGATACCAGCCAATGAACGGACAATCCAATAATCATCCACTTTCAAGACATCCGAAATTCGGGTCACGATAATATCCTTTGGGGTTTTTAATTCTATATATTCAATCGTATCCGCTATCTCTGATATGCTAACGATTTGTTCCTTATTTAAGCATTGCTCGAAATCGACAATGACAATATCAGTCCTTTTCTCTTCCTGATTACAACCTAAAACTATCATCAATAAAGAAAATACCAAATAAAATACATCTATTTTTACTTTCATAAAAGTCATTATGATATTGTTATTAATTGGAAGCTAAGAAAAATAATCTCTTCTCAGCTTCCAATTGATTGTAGTTAGAAGTAAGCAGTCCATTCTGCGTAAGCAGTACCTATTGTCGGGCTTGAAGAGCCACACTTGTCCCGACAATAATCACCACCTTTTAATTCCTTTAGCTGTCTCTCATTCAACTCTTTCTTAGACAACTCTGTTAGTTTGAGTTTTTTAACCTGTTTCATATCTCTAATTATTTAGCCTTTAAACAATAACATATGCCACATTTTACTCATGACAGAATAATTCATTATAGTTGCAACAAGTGTGACCTCTTAATTATTCCTGTTGCAACTATCTAAAACAAATCTATTTTTACCTAAAAATGCATGCCATGTGTGTTTGGCAGGTATAGTCTAAGACTATTTTTAGGCTTTATTATTTTTAATCTATTTTTCTTCATCTCATTTCTTTTTACGGCACATCACGATCAACTCGTTCGTGCTATATCCGAATTTCTTGAATTGTTCTTTCAAGGCCGGTGCCAAGTTATAATTGCCCTTCTTGATCTCTTCGGATAAATTGTACCATTCTACCGTGCACATATAATAATCATCCGTGACATAACGAGGCCAGATCGCCGGACCACCCATTATGTCATCTATGATTTTCGTCCCTTGTTCTCCGTTTGTCACGAAGCCCTTCCTCTTCTCTTTGTCGTAAACAATGTATCTATAATTGTCTTCATTATGCACATATCTATTCTCATCTACGGGGGCGCACCGAAGCGACATCAAGAATAGATAATGGTCATCTTCTCCTACAGTAATCACGCTCCAATAGTGTTTCCCATACTTGTAATGATCACCGTAAGAGTACCAAGCCTCGTATTCTACGGGTAACTTGTATTTGCCCATGTCGAATATTACATAGGGGGTCAGATCTTTTCCTGAAACCCGGTAGATCGTATCATTGACCTCTTTCCCTTTTAGATAGAGATCCTTTTTATAGCGATAAAAAGGTTTCAAATATTTTGCCATAGATGCTCCTGCGCCATCATCTTTACTTTTCATTCCATAGTGCGGATTGGGTATGGATGCTATCGTATCTCCCTTTGAATTTAAGGCAAATGCGATATACTTACATCCCTGATTCACAAACTCACTAACCCATACAACTGAATCTGAACAGCCTATATTGAAAAGGTATCCCCATTTTTCCTCTCGTAGGAAATTACCGTCAAAATCATAAAACAATAGCTTTTGGGCAACATCCGAAATCACGATTTCCCGTTTTCCAAAGTCTATATCCATTCCTATAGCCAATGTATATTCGCCGGGACCTTGTCCATCTCTACCTATTTTCCTTATATAATCTCCATTCTTGGTAAATTGGAAAACTCCATCACGTGAAAAGATAAATAGGAACTCATCCGTTGGGATAATATCCCAAATGCGAGTAATGATTGTTTCCTTTGGCGTTTTTAACTCTAAAAACTCTATGGTATCAGCGATCTCGGATAATCGCATCGTCCGTTCCGTATTCATGCATTGCTCGAAATCTACGATATAGGAGGCTGAACCTTTCGAAGGAGAGTGCTCTTTCGAATGATTACATCCCGCCGAAAAAACAGATAAAAGTATAATAATAAATGGTGTACTACATATCGTTCTCATGTATTCAACGCATTATTTAGATAGATTAAAACAACTATTCCAGATTTGTCTTACTATTTTTTCCTCATCAGAGGATGGATCAGGTATCAATACCCTTGCAACCGCAGATGTTTTATAATTCATACGTATGGCCGAATAAAGGTCATAGTCTTCCTTGTACGCCGTTTTATGCGAATTTAAATTTGCCAGTTTTTCATCCACCTCTGAGAGAATCTCTTCAATATCCCCTTCTATAAATTTTTCTCGCAGTAAATAGGTAATACCCCATCCTATACCGGTCAAGCCATCCGTAAATCGAAAAGGTAGAGAATCTGGTAGTTCTAAAACAGAATCCATCATCTCATCAGCGAATTGCTCATACAGAATATCCCCGCTGTAACGACTATATTCGTAAAACAGAATGATCATACCCAGTTTACCATTGTATAATCCCGGATTTTTCAATTCTTCCGTCCTTAATACTCCGAAACGAAGAAGATCTTTTAATTTTTCTTTATGTTGTATAAATAAGTTTTTCATATATTATCTTATAAATAAAAAGCCAATTCAGTATCCCAACTCCCAAAAAAGTAGTGTGCGCAATAGGCATATCTTATTTTTTCGAGGAACACCTCTTTTTCTCCCTGAAAGATGTATCGATGCATATCATATTTAGAGACGGGAGTTACTTGCGAGTAAGGGAATCCATAAGCTCCGTTCTCCTTTTTTAAGCGATCAAACAACCGATTGATCATATTAGGACCAGTCGAATGCATGACTGTTTCAATCGCAGACTTTTTCTCTACCGTATTTCTTAAAATCTCATTCAAGATAGTCCGCCAACCCAAATTTTCTTTTTCAGAGACTAAAAAAGCATTGCCTATACGTACGGGCTTTGTATGAATAGGAGGCTCTTCTCCAAATCCAATCGTTACATTTTCCAATATGAGGTTTATAGATCTAAAGCATTCCGTATCTAAATCCGTGTATACGCCACCATATACATATAATATCATGTAACGTATCGTATCCCAACGCTGCACGTTATAAGGAAAGCTATTGTACATAGCAAGATACTCCGGAAAATGTTTTTCTACCAATTTATCCATTTCCTCTCCATTCCAAAGATGATACTCCCAATCTGGATTCTGTTCTTTCCAAGTCCTCGCTAAGATTTGCAAACGTGTGGGCATACATGGTTCTGTACGTCCTTCCCAGACTTGATGTATGATTTTAGGAATAGTCATGTCAATCTGTTATTAGTAATTATATTTCTCCTATTATTTCCTGACTTCATCACTTTTCTGCGCCATCACATAGCATAGATTGAAAATCAGATGATTAATATATAAAAGAGGGTGGCTTTGGGTGGCGCAAGCAAAAAACCGCTATATTTGCCCCATGTATATCC
>NZ_JAQVBV010000036.1 GCF_028690125.1 Bacteroides sp.
CGCTTCCAAATATGCGCTATTTAGCTTTATTTACCGTATCTGACCAAGAAATAGCTTTTATAACTATTTGAATTTTAATCAGTTTGCGCTACCTTTGCATATCTTTCTGAAACACTTTGTTTCATGCCTTGAAACAAAGTGTTCCGTACCTTGAAACAAAGTGTTCTATGCCTTAGAACAAAGTGTTCTAATACCTTGGAACAAAGTGTTTCGTACTTTAGAACTAACAGTTTCAAGCTACGGGCTGACCAAAAGTCCTTATGGTATATCTTTTAGACATATCTAAAGAATGAATTGATAACAACCTATCCGACTCTTTGGTCAGCCCGTTCAAAAACTTGCATTATTCTACCATTATTCTGGTCCTTCTATTGACCGGAACCGAATCCATAGTAACAATATCGCTTGAAATAGGATATACATAGGCTGTAAAATCAACATAATAAGTCGATCCCTTACTCAACTGAGGAGCAGGGAATGTCCATTCATTCACCCGATTCAAACTTGTTACGTTTGCATTTTTCAGACAACCTTTTGTTATAACTTCGCTTCCGTCTTCCGACATAATCTGATAATCTATATAACTATACTTACAGAAAGCCATACTGACCGCCGAAAGTCCCGCCCAATATACAGACGGTACTCCGTCTACTTTAACATAAGAACAGGTCGGTGGAACCAAATTATCCACTACAGTCTGAGAAATAGGTAAAGCTGTAATAGTGGCAGGAACCGAACGATTACCCGCATTATCCAAAGTATATACAGCAAAATCATATCCTGTACCGGCATCCAGCCCGTCTATCACAACAGAATCCATCATATGATCAAATACTTTCTGTTGCTTATCCGCTCCATACTCAATCAGAATTTGTTTTGACTTTTGATCTTTCGGAACATCCCAAGCCAATGCTATGCGTTCAAATCCAAGGTAACTCCGCAAAGCCACAACCTTACCGGAATAGTTATATTCCTGCAAATACTGTTTATAGTTATCATCCATATCTTCACAGCCAATGAGACCGGTAAATAACAACAAACTTCCAACGATATAAATATATTTACGTTTCATAATTATCTGTTTTTATTTAGATTGATCATTCACCTTCCAAACCATATAACGTGATCTCTGAACCTACAGACACCATTCTTTCCGAAAATCCTTTCATGGCTTTAAACCTCAAATAACGGAATGGCTTGGTATATTTCGTTTCTTTCGGGTACAAGATAAATTCGTGTCCGGCTATCGCCTCCTGGTCTGCTTCATACGAATCCGCCGGTTTAATGATTTTATATGTTCCTACGAATTCCCAGTCTGTTATACCGTCCGTCGGATCCTTATCGTCACTGATATATAGTTGGAATGTTTGCACATTCTCATTGCCATATTTGTCGGATAAACGTTGCCAGTATCGTACACGACTTCCTCTAACCGTGCGTCCCAAATCGATGAAATAAGAGTAAGGATAGCCCCATTCACCTGTATTGAAGATATTATAATTCTCCGGATTCAATTTATAAGTGACATCATCCCAGAATTTCTCAATACGACCTTCATAAGCAGCCGGTGGCGCGTTCCGCAGACTGTCTTTTGTGAAGGCCTCCATATACTCTTCATAAGGTTGCTGTTTGTCCGGATTCGGATCAATGTCATAATCCCAACGATTTCCATACAACTTTTGATTGGCAAGGAACGTCCATCCGGATTTACCCAAAGGAGCGTCTGAAAGGGGTTTCAATACTCCACAATCCTGTACTCCTGAAATGTTTCCGTACTGGTCTTTCACATAAGTAGAAACCGTATAATCCTTATTCTGCAAATTTTCCACCAAGAAAAAGCCATCTTTTGAGTTGGATGAAAGTACTTTCTCGGCAACTACTTCTCCATCATTCAGACGCACATATACGTCTACTGTTTGCTTCAACTCATTGGTCCACTCGGCAATCAATGCAGAGAAACCCGGGCGTATCTTCAATGTAGAAGCAACCATATTCGTATTCGCTTCCATCGGAGTGATGGTTTCGACTACCGGTGCGGATACGTTATCGTTACGGTCTACAGAGTAAAGTTTCACCTCATAGTCTTTCACCTGACCGAATCCTTCGATAAACAATGTGTCGGTATATGTACTACTCGTCTTAGATATTTTCTCACCGGAATCTACTGTATAGTCGGCACGTACATATAAGAAGTCCGGGTCATCCGGGATATCATATAAGAAATATCCTCCGCCGTAATTGGGAACAAAACGTACATTAGAGATTTGTCCCGGCGCTGCCTTATCCTTTCCCCCTTCATCGTCGTCCGAACAACTTGTAGTGGTCATAAACATTCCGCTTAAAAGCAACATTAAGCCATAATATATCTTTTTCATGTTCCTATTTATATTTAAGTGAATACTTATTTTCCCCATCCCGGATTCTGCACCAGATTAGGATTTTTGTTGATATCATTTAACGGAATCGGGAATAAATAATTCTTTGGAGTCTCCCATACGCGAGCTTGCAGTTCAGTCACCTGATAGAAGTCCTCATAAGTACGACCTGTACGGGCATTCCATCCTTTCACTGACGATACGAAGAATTCATCAGCACGTTTCCAACGGCAAAGGTCGAAATAACGATGTCCTTCAAATGAAAGTTCAATCAATCGTTCTGTCTGTATGATTTCCCGCAATCCTTCTTGTGTCTGGTGCTTATTCACATTCTTCACGATAGATGCATCGCTCCAAACGGTTTCTACTTTAGGCAAACCGGCTCTCTTCCGAACTTCGTTCAAATAATGATAAGCGTCTTCACCCGGTCCGTAATATTCGTTAGATGCTTCTGCATACAGCAGGTAAAGATCTGCCAAACGGATAATGGGATTCGGATAGCGAACCATACGAACTGCATATTCATTCAATGATTCAGGATGCACCAATTTCTTAATTGCAATACCCGACCAATAGAAATCATCCTGCTTCGTACCGTAACGTCCACCGGGGTATTGATCATATTTCATATGCATTTCCAGTTTGTTCTGATGATTACGCCAATAGGAGTTATCAACGGCAATCCAACTATAGAAACGTGGTTCGCGATTCAGGTATAGCTTAACAGTTTTCTCATTTGCCTGCATATAGCCCATATGATAAGTATCATCCGGAATAGTGACTATATCCAGACGGTTGTCATAATCAAAGGTCTGGTCTTCATTGATAGGTACTCCATTTTTTGTATAATACAACTCACCCATCCGATAAGAAGCGCACAGCCATTGCCAACTATATTCCGACATCCCCTGATTGTCCATACGGCGACATTGAGAAGCGTGTTGAAAAGTTCCTTGGTCGAAGCCACCAACATTTGAGTATCCCCATATTAATTCATCATTCCAAGGATCGACAATGGAATAACGATTATTATAACAATATTCTATAATCTCCGATTTCCCCCAGATGTCTTTATCAAAAAACTCGATATTCGCTCCACCTTCAGCATTATATTTATACAGTTTTTTGTTTCTTGCATGAGCCGCATCAATAGTAATCTTTATGGCATCCAACGCTTTCTTCCACTTCTCGTTATCTTTTTCCATCGGGAAAAACAACTCGCCATCCACATTTTTAAAGTTACTATAATATTCAGCATTTCCATTGAACAACGGACTGGCTTGAGTCACTAATACAACAGCCTTAATCGCCTTAGCAATCGTACGGTCTACCATTCCCAAAAATTCATTGGGACGATCGTCTTTCAGGTCTGTTTTCTCGTTTCCGTTTTCATCATACAATACCTCATCAATCAAATCAACCGCATATTTGAAACAAACATCTACCGGCTGACGTTTCAAACGTACTTCACTCGGTGAAGTGGAAGGTGTCAGGTTCTTGTCTACAATACAGATAGGACCATACAGACGAGTCAGATAGAAATGGTAAAAAGCTTTCAGTACCTTTACCTGCGCAATCCAGTCCTTCCTGTCCTCCTCTTTTATGTCTTTCACCAGATGAATATTCTCCAGGAATAGATTACAATAGCGGATACCTACATACAAAGAGGCCGCATTTTTATTTCCGTTCCAATAACATAAAAAAGGATCTTGTGCACTGTTCCATCCCTTCATCAGTTTTTCACCGGGCATACGGTCACGATGTCCTGCTTCACCTCCGTCCAGACGAACAATAAATTCATCTCCTGCAAGGTTCATAGAATTGTTAAGCCAACCGTAATTAGGCATATACTCATAGCAAGCCGCCAACGCTCCATAAGCTTGTTGCTGCGTCTCGAACATACTTTCCAACTCAATGGTATTATCCGGAACAATATTCAGATAATCGCAACTGCCCATCCCTAGGATGACAGCCATCGCTCCCATAATATGTTTTAATGAAAATCTCATTGCTACTACTTTTTAAAAATCTAATTGAACACCTACATTATACACTCGCTGCAAAGGATATCCCAGTCCGTTATCTCCCATTTCCGGGTCCCATAAATCAAACGAACTGAAACACAGTAAATTCAAGCCTGTGAAATAAAAACGTACATTACCCAATCCCACCTTATGTAAAGCATGTTTAGGCAAAGAATAGCCAAGTTCTACCGTTTTCAGACGGAGATAACGCCCGTCACGCAACCACCAGGTTGATTCTTTTTTATAGTTATTCGAATTATCCTGTGTAGTCAAACGAGGCCAGAATGCTTGGCTGACCGGATTGTTCTGACTCCAATGGTCATCAGCAATATAAGATACTACATTCCGGTAATTCCTGAACGGAGATATTTTATAAGGATCTATAAAGAAAGAAGAATGTCCCTGTCCCTGGAAAAAGAAGGAAATATCCCAATTCTTATATCCTGCCGACAAACCAAAACCATAACTCAACTCGGGTACTGACGGATAACCGATAGGAACCTTATCATTATCATTGATTATTCCATCATTATTGATATCCTTGTATTTGATATCTCCCGCCTGAGCTTTTGTTCCTAAACTCTGAACCGGAGAATTGGCTACATCATATTCATCAATAAACAGACGTTCGGCTATCAATCCCCATTGTTGCATCACCGGCCATCCTATAGTTCTCAGATATTCATCACGATAAGCGGGCTCTTCTCTTTCCGTAACCTTATTTTTCGCATAAGTAAAATTGAAACGGCCTGTAATCCAAGCATCTTTATTGATCGCATAATTTAGGTCGGCTGAGCCGTCCCATCCCCATGATTTTACTTCTCCAACATTTCCCCAAATATCATTTATAATTCCCATTGTTGCTGGGATATGTGCTCGTTTTTCATACACTTTCTCACGTTTTTCGAGGAAATAATCGAGTTGAATATCCAACATTCTCCATAAATTAAATTCTACACCAAGATTCTGTTTACGAGCAATCTCCCATGTGATTTCCGGATTAGCATAACGATTCACTTTCAATCCACTATAAGATGTCAGAAAATCTTTTCCCCATGTATATCCGCCTTCTCTCTTTATATCCGATAAAAAATAAAAACGATCTCTCGGATCCGAAATATTATCATTTCCTACTAAGCCGTATGAGTAGCGAAGTTTGAATTTATCCATTACCTTTGATAACGGTTGCCAGAAATCTTCATTCGAAATCATATAGCCTACCCCCATTGCAGGAAAAACACCCCAACGATGATCCGCATCAAACTTCTCAGAACCGTTATAAGTCACACTGGCCTCTGCCATGTATTTAGACTTATAAGCATAATTCGCACGAGCACGTACTGCTTGGTTACGCTGTGGCAATGTAACTTGAATACTTCCTTCTGCCGCTGTATTTTTATTTTCCTCCTGTGTATATACCAAGATGGCTCCCAATTCATGATCCTCATTAAATACATTGGCATAACTCAAGCCCGTTTCAAAATAAAAATGACTGTTAGCTGTACGGGTATTAGCAGGATCGCCCAGTACTCTAGTACCTTCTGCTATTTGTGACAAAGTATAGATATCAGACAGTTCATCATAATCTTTAATATTATAGAAATATGGATTATATGAACGGTTACTGTCATGTGAACTATCCGTCTTGATAGAAACTTTAGCATGAAAAGCAAGTCCTTCGGTTAAAAAGTCTAACTTCTGGTTGAGAGAAAATTGCGACAAGATATTACTTGAAAACCCATCCTTATATCCCTTCACCATATCAGCATACGGATTGGCCATACTGTTACGAGGATTCATTCCAAACAGTACATGCTCATCAAAACGATGTTGCTCGTCCGTCATATAATATTTAGGAAATTCGACCGGATTAGCATCCATTACCCTATTAAAAATATCATTCGCCTGAACCGAAGGACCCGTATAATTCTGAAAACGAGAATTCATATTAACCTCAAAAGAAGTCGTTTTTGTCAATTGCAGATTGACTTTTGCCGTTACATCATAGGTACCGATATTAATGTTATTCTGAAAATTATTCTTTTTTTCATTCTTCAAGATACCGGTTTCATTGGTATAAGCAGCGGCCAAATAGTATTGAATATCCTTGCTACCACCACTTACATTCAAATAATAATATTGATTATATGTAAAGTTATTAAATAACTCATCATACCAGTTCACATTAGGATAAGCATACGGATTGACTCCATTAATCGTATTCTGAATTTTTTGTGCTTCATAATAAGGAGGTAACAGAGGGTTATCATTAAACTGTGCTTCATTATATAGTTTCATATAAGTAACGCCATCAGCTGTTTCAGGAATTTTAGTAGGCGTAGAGAAACGTGATTCATGACGGAAAGACACACGTGGTTTGCCTTCCTTTCCTTTTTTAGTTGTCACCATAATAACGCCATTTGCACCTTTCGATCCATAAAGTGCGGCAGCAGTCGCATCCTTTAAAATTGAGAATTGTTCGATATTATCGGGTTGTATACGAGCCAAATCATCAGCCGAAATCTCAAAACCATCCAATAAAATCAAAGGAGAAGATGAATAACCGAAAGTAGTCACACCGCGTACAAAAAACTCAGCATTGTCTTTACCCGGCTCTCCACTTTTCTGATAAGAAATAACTCCTGCCAACCGCCCGGCCAAAGCTGCCGTTAAGTTTCCGGTTGGAAGTTTAAGTTCTTTGGGATCAATGGTTTCAATAGCCGAAGTCATACTTTCCTTCTTTTGCTTTCCAAAGGCAACAACGGTCACATCTTGCAGCTCATTAGCCTTCGTTTCCAGTTTCACGACTAAAGACTTTTTATCGCCAATAGTGATTAACTTTGATTCATACCCCACATAAGAAATAAGTAGTTTGTCTGTCGGCAATACTTCAATCTCAAATTTTCCATCCAAATCAGTAATAACACCTTTAGTGGATTTGTCTACCTGAACGGTAACTCCCGGAAGAGGGGAATCCAGTTCATCAAACACAACGCCTGTCACTTTCAACGGTTCTTGATCAGTTGCCGCCAGCACCTGACTAAAAACGGAAGTCCCCGCAATACAAAGTAACAGCAAAAACAGTTTAAGAATACCGACCGATTCTTTTTTCGTGTTTTTAGAATGTTCCATAATTCTACATTTAATGATTAACGATAGGTTTATAATTGAAAAATTACATTGTCTTTAGCATCAAAAGCATTTTATTTTTGATGCCGGTTCAACCAATTTAGTTCCGATTTTCGCAGATCAAAACAGAAAATAAATATTAAGTACTATTCATAATAATAATGTTTTTATAGTTCAGATATTAGTTATCAGCTCGGTGCAAATCTATGAAATGTGTACCCATCGAAATATAATTTTTATTTCAAAAGCTATCAAAAATGATACTTTGCCCTAACATTTACATCTTATTTTCCGCCAATATGTAAATTATATAAGATCAGAATATTTACATTAAGTATATCATTGCCATTAATTTAGAGTATGACAGTATTTGTCATTCTTCACTTCCTTACCAATAACGAAATGATTATCTCTGTCATTAGCTTCGCTCAAAACAACTTTTGATTTTTATATTACGGTATAGTCAAACGACCACAGAAAGGAAAAATCTCGTCTTTGTGTGTACAGAAGAGCAGATCCTTCAACAAGTTCAGGATGACAGATGCTACCAGACTATGAAGTATAAGTACCTACAAAAATTACCCTAAAAACAATCTTTACTTCAATTCCCCCAAACCGTATTATCCCATCGACTAATCTTAATATCTTCAATTACCGCACTTCCGTTTTTAATAAAGAAGAAAAGTTTCTGCCCTTTTTTCTCTGGCAAGCGATTTATTATAGACCTTTTTCCATTAATATTCATATCAATAAACTCATCTTTCAATATCACATCCAGAATAATTGTTCCCCTTAAATCTTTTACGGCATTTATTCCGGTATTATAAATAAAAGCGCTCTCCTTATTAACATTCAGTTCGACTTTATATCCTCTTTCTCTTTTATCTGTAGCTCTTACAAACAGACCAACTTCATCATAGTTGCTCAACGTTCTTATTTTCATTGTAATGCGATAGTTCACCGGTAAATCAGAAAGAGAAGCCACACTGGTTCCATTAGGAGAATTTAGAGTCAATTTCCCATTCGAATATGAAACAGCTTTACTGTTTTCAGGAAATTCAAATTTTGGCATTTCAATAGGAGTGACAGGAGGCAGAGATTCCGATAAGAATTTTGTATTTAATGTCCCGTCCGGTTCTTGCACAACTTCCCGCAAAAGCATATTTCCACCCCAAATTGGTCCGTCAAAATCCTTATTATTACTTCTACAAGGCATATACGCCACTGCTATTCTCCGATTATCTTTGTATTCTGCTGTTTTATATACACTTGCCCATGATTCTACAAAAGCCTGAGTAGTAGGATATTCCCACGGTCCATAAGAATTTCTTGATTTAACGTAATAGGTATCACCACCTATGCTATATAATAAGTAATACCAACCGTTCCAATAAAAATAATCGGAACATTCAGGAGTAGCTACCTGACCTTTCAATGGTGAATCAATTTCCCGCCAATCTTTTAAATTGCTGGACACGAGATGTACCAGATATCCTCCGAAACCTTCTAATTCAGGTTCTTTTTCATAACCGGAAATAAACAAGTGATAGGTTCCTTTATTATCTTTAAAAACTTTAGGATCGCGAAAATCCCGACTAACACATTCTTTCGGAGCATAATAAAATGGATTAGGTTGTTGCTTTACATATGTTACCCCTCCGTCTTCACTCATAGCATAACTTAGTTGTTCATGTACTTTCCCGTCATCATCCTGCACCCGCGTTGAATAGAAAGCATAAAATTTACCATTATCTGCAAGTACAGAACCCGTACAAATTGATTTTTCCCAATCTTCATCAACTCCCACAGCTACAGGATAATGTTTCCATTCCACAAGATCTTTCGAAGTACTTAATGCCCATTGGTGTCCGCCCAAACCTCCTAAACCGGCATGATGTCCCTCATCCAGCAACCAATAGATATAAAATGTACCTTTATGATAATAAGGCATACAATCACCAGTGAACAGATGTTCTTCTGTAGGCTTGAAATACTGAATATTCGTTTTTCTTTGAATAGAGGGATTATAATCCTTTGCTACTTGTGCAAAAGTATTCGCAGAAAATAAAAGAAGAATCAATGGTAGTTTCATTTTCATAATATTATCTTTTTAGGTGTTTGTAAACTATCTGCTCGCAAATATAAATCATATTTTCACATTATACAAACATATATGTAATATTTTTAAATAAAATATCAAATTTATTAGATACATATATGTAACAATATAGATTACATAACACTTAATCCAATTAAAAACAAGTTTAATATCATTTCAGGATTTATTCTGATATGTAAAGCTGCAAATCCGCAAAATCTTATTATATTTGCACTATTATATCATAGCAAAGCCCGTTACAATGAAAACAAAATTAAGTTTCAAATCAATATACAGTATAGTAAAAAAGGATATTTTAAATAGTACATACCCCACAGGTTCTTTACTACCAACAGAACTGACGCTTGCTGAGCAATATTCCGTTTCAAGGCCGACTATAGCAAAAGTTTACAACCAATTACAAACCGAAGGTTACATTACGAAAAAAAAAGGTCTTGGTACGATTGTAAATTACAAACAGACTTCCAACTCGTTTACATTCGGATTACTTCTTCCCGGAGCAGGTGAATCTGAAATATTTTCCATCATCAACGATCAGTTATTACAGCAATCGGAAATCTGCAACTTTAAATGCTTATGGGAAGGTGCAACCGCAAGTAATGCGGATATCAGAAGGGAATTAATTGACGGATGCTGTGACGACTATATAAGTAAAAAAGTAGATGGCATATTCTTTTCTCCTTTAGAAAGAGTAGCAGATGCGAATGAGATAAATATTCGTATTTGCGAAAAAACGAAAGAAGCGGGAATTCCAATTATTCTAATAGACAGAGATATTTTCAAGTTTCCCCAGAGAAGCAACCTGGATATTGTTTGTTTGGACAATTTCAGTGCTGGTTGTGTCATGGCTCAACACCTGATAGAACAAGGATGTACTCATATTCATTTTTTCCACAGACCGGATTCTGCTTATTCTGTCGATATGCGTTTAATAGGAATAAAAGAGGTGATGCAGCAAAATAAATTGCCATTCAACGATCAGAATATTCATTGTGGTAACCCGGAGGATCTGGATTTCGTGAAACAAATACAAGTTATTCCCGGAAAAACAGGAATTATTTGTGCAAATGATTCCACCGCCGCAGTTTTAATGTCGTCTCTTACAGAGGCCGGTTGGAAGATTTCTTCGGACCTCCTCATTTGTGGTTATGACAACATGAAATACTCCATGCATTTGAAGCACTCATTGACCTCTTTTAAACAACCCTGCGAAGAAATAGCAAATGTCAGTGTTGAGTTAATGTTAAGAAGAGTCAAAAACAAGACAGTATTTCCGGTGACCGTAAATCTTGCCGGTGAGATTATAATCCGTGATTCAAGCAAGTTTATCTGATAAGAAATCTTGTGATAATTAAAAAAGCAACAAACTTTATCCCTGTGCTGCAGAATTCACATTGTTGAAGCTACTGATTATTGATAAGTTGTGCGCCTCGATAGAATTATCGGGGCGCTTTCTATTGATAAGCATACCAAATTTTAATGGGCTTATAAGCAATTCTTTTTCATTAGTATCCAAATACTGTTTGACACCCGGGTGTCAAACATACCAAGACCCGGGTGTCAAGCATACTGACACCCGGATGTCGAACTGCACGAGACCCGGGTGTCATACAACCTTCCGCTACTACAAAAAAAGAACTCCATTACTAGAAAACAAATATTTGAGTATGAGTCGAATAATTTGAGTAAAGTAATGCTATGTCACAGATCATTTTATATAAATAAAAGTTGAACTGATAGTATATAAAAGATTAAATTATGCGATCAGCATCATAAACGTTTTTTTATCATTCTCGAACTCTGTACTTTTGTACTCTCACTATCATTTTTAGTCCCTAAAAACTGTGAAAACTGTATTTTGGGAGGAGTTCTTTTATTCAATGAGAAATTTACTCCGCAATTAATAAACAGTATTTTAATAAATATGATTGCAGTTACCAGGATTATCATTGGCAAGACGCTTATAAAAAAGATGAGTATGATGTTGCAGATAAATAAAAAATAGTATACTTTTGCTAATTGATCAAACAAATAGCAACTTTTAAATATCAAAAATATGGTAGACGTAAAGACTTGTCTTGGCAATGCACAAGAAAAAATGGATATGGCTATAATGTATCTGGAAGAAGCATTGGCACATATCCGCGCCGGAAAAGCGAGTACACGATTGTTGGATGGTATCCGTGTAGATTCTTATGGAAGTATGGTGCCTATCAGTAACGTAGCAGCCGTAAATACTCCGGATGCGCGTAGTATCACCATCAAGCCTTGGGACAAAGCAATGTTTCGTATCATCGAAAAAGCAATTATTGATTCTGATCTAGGCATTATGCCCGAAAATAACGGTGAGATTATTCGTATCGGTATTCCTCCTCTAACCGAAGAACGTCGTAGACTATTGGCTAAACAGTGTAAAGGTGAAGGTGAAACTGCTAAAATAAGTGTACGTAATGCACGTCGCGACGGCATTGATGCTCTAAAGAAAGCTGTTAAAGACGGTTTAGCTGAAGATGAACAAAAGAATGCTGAAGAAAAACTGCAAAAAATACATGATAAGTATATCAAGCAGATTGATGATCTGTTGGCTGAAAAAGATAAAGAGATAATGACAGTTTAAATAAAGAATGAAGAATGAAGGATTAATACAGCGTGTTTCTATAACACATCACAATCCTTCATTCTTCTTTTTTAGTTCCTCATTTTTAACGTTTTTCATTTTTAATTTATGAGAGGATTAGTAATCAAAAATACGGGAAGTTGGTATCAAGTCAAAACTGATGATGGCCAATTTATCGAATGCAAAATCAAAGGAAATTTCCGACTAAAGGGTATCCGAAGCACTAATCCCGTTGCGGTAGGCGACCGTGTTCAGATTATACTCAACCAGGAAGGAACTGCTTTTATCAATGAAATAGAGGATAGGAAAAACTACATTGTCCGCCGTTCCTCTAATCTTTCCAAACAATCTCATATCCTTGCCGCTAATCTCGATCAATGTATGTTGATAGTAACGGTGAATTATCCCGAAACTTCCACTATTTTCATAGATCGTTTTCTTGCATCTGCAGAAGCATATCGAGTACCGGTCAAATTGATATTCAATAAGGTTGATGCTTATAATGAGGACGAACTCCATTATATGGACGCACTTATCAATTTATATACTTATATTGGATACCCCTGCTTCAAAGTATCTGCAAAAGAGGATATCGGAGTAGATATTATAAAAAAAGAATTACAAGGAAAAATTACTCTTTTCTCCGGACATTCAGGGGTAGGCAAATCTACGCTTATTAATGCAATCTTACCGGAAGTTGATGCCAAGACAGGTAAAATCTCTACTTATCATAATAAAGGTATGCATACAACTACTTTCTCTGAAATGTTCCCTGTTGATGGAGATGGTTATATCATCGACACTCCCGGAATCAAAGGATTTGGCACCTTTGATATGGAGGAAGAAGAGATTGGACATTATTTCCCTGAGATATTCAAGGCTTCTGCAGAATGTAAATATGGGAATTGTACTCATCGGCATGAACCAGGGTGTGCAGTGCGCAAGGCGGTAGAGGAACATCTTATCAGTGAGTCACGATATACTTCTTATTTGAATATGTTGGAGGATAAGGAGGAGGGAAAGTATCGGGCGGCGTACTAAGAATTATAGATACACTTTATCAAATGAAAGCTTTCTCTCATATCGGTTTGCTCCCTGAAAGCATATAACAGTTACTGTCTCCAAGACTAAACATGGCGTGTAGTCGATAAATGATGCCTGCAAATTAAGCACTGTTAAGTTCACTTTATATTCTCATGACGGCGATGCGATCATAATAGAATATAGTCACATTAATAATATTGCAGCAACTTGTAAGTTATAATAAATTACTACAACTGCTGCTGTACAAATGAAAGCTGAGACCCAAGGACTGATATTAGCACAAATAATACATTGGTTATATACTCTAAACTATAATTATAGCCATTTTTTATAGGATAGTTTATCGAATCTTTACCTATAAACGACTCTAAAATTTAGTAGAACTAATGGAACTTCTCAAAATAAAAATCGCTATAGCCTTTTTTCTAGTTGCTATAGCGATTTCTATTATAACACCGATATTTAAAAGTTATCTTACAAATAAGATAAATCTTGTTTATCTGTTAAATATATAATTATTTCCAGCTGTCCAAATTTGGGCTCTTAACACTATAGATGAGATCAATAGGTTCTCCCAAATTAAGCCCTGTAGATTTCCAGACACGTCCATTCCAATTAGAATAGTTAGCATTTCTTAAAGAAAGAACTTCAAAACTTCCATCTTTCAAAGCAACTCCCATATACTCTCCCCAGTAATGACTACTATTAATACCTGCCATAAAAGCTATTTCAGCATCGAAAGAACATAATAATCTCGGATTTTTATTATCAGGCTTATCACTTAAAGGAGTTGCACGATTATAAACATACAAATTCTGTCCTTGAGCTATTAATGTCAAAAATCCATAGAAACCATATCCCAAATAACGGGTGGGTAAAGTAAATATTTTATTTTCTGGTTTATTAAACAAATCAAAGACGTTTCCTGTGAGTTCTTTAAATTCGATTGAAACCACCTTACTTCCACCAGTTCCATCCTCTGCAAACAACTGCATCACCGGAGCTTCATATTGTTGCTGCAAAGCAAATTTATAATGATATAACTTTCCATTTTGAGGATCCTTTAATACTGCAAAATAGTGGGTTACTAATCCATCACCATAAGAATTAAATTCGGTTTTATAAGAAGCTAAATGGCGCACTTCATAATTTTTGAACGCATCTTCAATAGTAGGAACTTTATCCGGCCAAACTGCATTTTTAGCCAATTTAGAAGATACTTCCTCAATCTTGCCTAATGTATAGTTTTCACCATAATAATCTTTAAAATCCCAAATCATTAACAATCGCTTCTTGTTTTTGTCATACAACAAACAGTGTTGAGAAGATAAGTGACTTGGAATAAATTCGATATCACGCAACTCTTCTTTATCAAACATCAAAGGCGTCGGCAAAAACTGATCTATATGAAAAAATTCATTACTAGATTTGATGCGAGAATACAAACGTCCTTCTCTGTCTTTAATCAAATTAAGAAATTGCATAAAATAAATATCTGAAACCATAAGTCCACTAGGCAGAGCCCCACCAAACATATCCTGAAGTTCTGTATCTACTTTTTGAAAAGTACTCGGTTCCACTTCTACCGTTTGATCAGGAGCTACAAACATTAATTGATTTATAGGGTCCTTATCGGTTGCATTTACCAAATTCAGACAAAAATGCTCATGTAGTTTAAAAGTAGCAGAAGGTAATAATTCGCCATTATTTTCTAACGAGTAAATATCCTGTTCCGGAATATATGTTCTTTTGCCATCCTCATCTTCAGCTTCCTTAATCATATGCACACATACTTTGCCATCTTTCTTAGCTAACACAAAATATCCATACGTATCATATTTTCGCTTCACTTTTAAAGTATAGTCTCGTCTATATACCAGATCGTTATCCAAATCTGTAATCTCAAGTATCAAATTATCACTAGCAATGGTAGTATAACGATCAGAAACCCATTCTAGTATAGGACTGGTACTAATAACTTCTCCCTCCAATGTCCAAGTATAAACAAGATTCATTCGGGGATTTTCTTTCGAATATGTTATATCTGGAGTTATCTTCACCGTTGCTCCTATCGTTACTGAGAAAGGGTTTTCTTTAGCAATTTCAATTTCAGTTAAATCCTTGTAATCATAATTGCCCTTATCATCATAACATGCAGACAACAAGCCTAATAAACTAATGCTTATAAATAATGATTGTATTGTTCTCATTGACAAATAAATTTAATATATAACAACAGTTATCAGAGAGCCAGTGGCACTATCTATCCATTGATTAGCCTCAATATCTTCTCTAAATTTAAGTACCATTTTTCGAATTTCAGTAGAACTGTAACCTGTTAAATCAGAAACTTTGGAACTTTCCATAAAATATGTATATTTATCATCAGTGTATTCTCCCAGATAAAAAGATGTAATACGATCATCCCACCACTCTGGCTTACTTATCATATCACTAAAGTTTATAGTGAATGATAAAGATTCAACTGGAATATAATTAAAGTCCGTATCTCCAATATAATGAGATAGTCCAAAATTCTCATTCGGAACTAACCGAATAGTGAGTCCAACTTGTTCTACGGCAAGATGAGCTGTTCTATGTAGTATGACACGAACATAATCTTCCCATACACCTGCATGAAATACTTGTTCCGATACAAGCGTATAATCTTCTGGCAAAGCTGTTGTTTTTTCCTTTACAACTTCTACTTTATACTTTTTGTCTTCTTCTAAAAGTTGTCCATTCAACTTTACCAAAAAGAGAGCCTCACAATTATCTACATCAAGATGATGCCGGAATGAATAAAAGGGAGGTGCTTGGTCACTCCCCAACGATGGTATGTAAAGCGTTCGTTCAGATTGATCGTATTTCATCAAATCTTCTTGAGTACATGAAACAAAAAGAAGTAGAAAAAAACTCATGCTCCATATATATATATTTTTCATAATCGTTTTTATTTTAATGAATTATAGAGTTTCATTTTGAGGATATGGTAACACAAAACTTTCGGGTTTAAATCCTCTTTTAGGAGGTACATTTAGTCGCTTAAAATAGTAAAACAATTGTCCTTCTCCCATAAATTCACGCCTAGCCTCCTTAATAAGTTCTGTTTTAAACCAATCACTGCTTGAACTATCTACTATATCAGTAGCACAACCGTGACCACGACGTATAACAGCAATTTCTTCTACAGCCTTATTCTTATATGCTTTACTTTGTTCATTATCGGTAGCTTCTTCGGCCAAATTATTATAATAAGCGGCACGAATATGATACATTTCTCCTAATCGAAGCATTGGAATCATATCTTTTGCATACTTGGACAACGTTCCATCGGCCACCAAATACTTCGTGCAATAATAATACCATCCATCTGCTGCAATTACCTTTCCACGGATGTCTCCCGAATCATCATCGAACCAATCACCCTTAGGGTTATAGGAATATAAATTTAGAGAATTAGCATAACGATAATTTTGATAATTATCCGCCAACATTTGATTAGAAAGACAAAACAGAAGTTCATCATACATTTTATTATTACCCTGACCAAATTCGCTTGAATTTGTAAAGTCAAACAATGACGAACCATATTTATCACTTATTGCATTTATTACAAGTTCCGTTTCATCAAAAGCTTCTTTGTACATTCCACGATACAAATAAACACGTGCTAACATACCACAAATAGCATAGTAATTCAATCGATAACCACGATACGCAAAAAATAAATCATTCGGTTTTTCAGTTGTTGTAATACCTTGATGATCATTTTTAAATCGCACACCGACTTCCATCCAAGATGAACGCGGAATATCAAAACGTCCCACCAAATCTTTTGCATCTTTTAAATCTACCGTTACTTTTCGCAATAATTCTTCACTCGTTATATATTCTTTAAATGTGCAAGGATAAATATCTACATAAGGAAGATATTTTTTCCCGTCTTCCTTCGCTGGAGCAAATAAACGATACATGTCAAAATGCAATATTGCACGAAGTGCCAAAGCTTCTCCTTCAATTAATAATCTTTCTTCTTCACCTTTTATAAAAGTAGTAGCAGATTCTTTACTAACTCGCTGAATCAAATTATTGCAGTTTGCTATGCAATTATAAGTTTTTGACCACATATCCTGAACTACAGGATAAATTTGACTTCCTGTATATTTATACGTACTAAAATAATCCTCATTGGTTCCATATTTCGGTGAGTAATATTGTGCCATAGCATCTAAAGCTCCCCAAGTAAGTTCTTTTCCATACATACTTGAGTTAGACATTTGCCGATAAATCCCATTCAAAGCATTTCGGTATCCACCACCTGTCTCAAATAGTTGATCGTCTTCGGTAGTATCTTGTGGTTGTATGTCTAACCAATCACTACAAGCCGTCAGCACAAAAATCGAAATCAGACCTACAAAATAACTATATATTCTCATATTGGTAAATCTATATTTATTAAAAACTAGCTTTCAGTGAAAAATTCAAAGTTCTAGAGTAGGGATAACTTAATCCACGTTCTTGCTTAATAGAAGAGATACGAAAAAGCTCATTAGCTCCCACCTCAAAACGTAACATACTAAGATGAAGATGCGTAATCAGCTTATTATCAAAATCATATCCTAAAGTGATAGAATTTAGAGAAAGCCAATTATAGTCTTGTACAAAACGTGAAGTAGCTTTAGTAGTACTAATATTATCTCCAGCTTCTAACTTTTTGTACATAGCAATATCACCCGGTTTCTGCCAACGTTCAGTCAAGACGCGTCTATCCGCATTTTTCTCGTAAACATTTACGTTCTCTACCTTATCAGCCAAGGTTTGGTTATAACGTTGTCCTCCCCATTCATACATAAATGTTGCATATAAACTAAAATTCTTCCACCGGGCATTCACTCCAAAGCTACCTTGAGCATCCGGTTCTAATGAACCAACAACCACCTGATAAGCTGAATTCCAAACATTTGTAACCTTCCCATCAGGGGTCAAAAACAATTCTTCTCCATTAGCCGGATTTATACCTAAAGAACGCATAGCCCAGATAGAACTTTCAGAACCGCCCTCTTCATATTTTTTATAACTTTTTGAACCTGTCCCTAAACGAGCTTGACTCTGTTTCGTATCATTTAAAAAAGCATCTACGCGGTCATTATAAGCTTTCATGCTTTCAGATATCTTCAATATCTTATTCTGGTTATGCGCTAAATTTGCAAATACAGCTACATACCAATCTTTATTGCTGAAAATATCAGAACGCACATCTAGTTCAAATCCTTTGTTCTCAATCTCACCCACATTATTTTTATAAGTAGTAAAACCCGTATGACTAGGAATAGTTACATCATTAATTAAATCAACCGTTCTTTTATTATAATAATTACCTCTAATATAAAGTTTCCCATTCCACATACGCAATTCAGCACCAAGATCAAATGTATTGGTCGTTTCCCAAGTTAAATCTTTATTTCCCAATGCGTATAAAACAGCTCCATAACCGGTTTTATACCATTCATCAGAGAGTATTTCATACGTAGTACGAGCGGCAAAAGAACTGAAGTTCACTTTACCTACTTGTCCATAGCTAGCACGTACTTTTAATAAATTTACTATTTCGAGATTTTTCATGAACTCATAATTATTTAAGTTCAAACCAGTACCAAAACTCCAGAATGGAGCAAATTTACTATTCGATCCAAATTTAGAAGAACCATCTAAACGCATACTCGCATCGAACAAATAAATATCTTGAAAACTATAATTCACAAGCCCTGTTAAACCTATCAAACGAGCATGAGAATCTGAAACTTTCGGCTTTTTTACTATTTCCTGAGCATAATTAGGAGAACTCAAAGCCCCTGAAGGAAAACCTCTATAAAAAGCAGATGTATTTTTATAGCGATCCTCTTTCATATTAAGTCCTAATGAAACATTAATATTGTGCTCTTCAACAAAACGGTTGTAAGCTAAAGAAGCCTGCCAATCCCATGTAAATGAATCCCCAGAATCTGTAGTCAATTCTCCTGATGAAAGATTGGTTTGACTAAGAGGCGTAGAATTTTTTATAGAGTTAGGATCAAGAAATCTTTTGCTTGATTCAAATTTTCTTGTGAGTCCTAATGTACTTTTAAACAAAAGATAATCGATAATATTCCATTGAACACTAAGATTATTAACCAGTTCTTCATAAGAAGATTTATCATAATTCTTCAATGTTGCTTCATATAGCGGATTATAACGATCAGTAAAACTTACCTGATGCCATTCCTTTAACGTTTGCAATGGTTTTCCATTTTGATCTTCATATACATCATAAGGTGACTGACTAGTATAGTCGGCAAACGACCCATAAGGAGATTCAGCAGAATTACTAATATTAAAAGTAGTATGATTACGCACTTGCAATCTGCCAATACGATAGTCAATATAAGTACCCGCTCCCCAAACATTACGATAAGAACCTTTCATAACACCATTATTCTGCCGCATATTCACTTCTACACCAAAACGGACTTGTTCGGTACCACCGTCAATGTATAGACTGTGATTCGTATTAAAAGATGTTCTCAAAGGCTTACTCATCCAGTATGAATCCACACCTCTACGTATGTTAAAAAGCTTATTAGTATATTCATTCTGTAGAGTTACCCATTTACTTATAGTCATATCTTCTTTCATATCATAGCAACCAGCCAATCGTTCTGCTTCCAATTTTTCTGATGCATTCATCAAATTATAATCACTCAAATCCGGCATCTCAACCTCTCCGGTCAAGCTATATGCAATGTTCAACTTACCAGGTTTCGGAGCAACTGTCGTTATAACAATAACTCCATTCGCAGCACGAGAACCGTACATAGCCGTAGCAGCAGCATCACGCAACATGGTAACGCTCTCAATACGGTTAGGATCAAAATCATAAAGTTTCGTCACATCAATTTCAAAACCATCCATAATAAATGTTGGAAGATTCGGATTATTTTTCAATGACGATTTATTCGTAACGTCCAAATCTAATTCTTTCGTACCAAAAGCTGATTTACCTCGCATATACGCTTCAGGTAATGCATTAGGATCAGAACCCCAAGTTGTATTCTCTGCAATACGGAAAGATGGGTCGAAAGTTTGAAGAGCTGCAATAACATTTGTTTTATTCACTTTAAGAATATCCTCTCTTTTTACAGTTATAGCATTACCTGTAAAACTTTCCTTGCGTATATTGGCAAAACCAGTTACAACAACCTCATTAATCTCATTTGCATCTTCTTTCATGCGAACCTGAAGGTCCTTCTTCTGATTAGCCTTCACAGTAATTTCCTGAGGTAGCATACCAATATAAGAAAACTTCAGTACGACATCCTCACGCGGGGCACTGATTTTGAAATTACCATCAATATCACAAACTGTACCGCCTTGAAATCCTTTCACTACCACATTCACTCCAGGTAAAGAGTGTCCTTCTAAATCTGTAACCGTACCTTTAATGATACGGTTACTTTGGTGCTCTACCTTTACAGTCACCGTAGTTGTTTGTGCACTCATAGGAGAAGTGCACACCAACAGGGAGGCTGCTAAGCAACAACCTACAATAAAACTTCGCTTTTCTCTCATAAATACAGTGTTTAGTTATATACTGCTATCCAACAAATCTTATATTCTAATTATTTTTTACGACGACGCCACCAAGTTATTACATAACCAGCCAACAAACCTACAGGAATAAGCCCCATAAAAATAATCTGTACCCAGATCAAAGCTCCCTGACCAATAGACATTTTATCATCATACGGATGAGGACGACTATCATCTACCGGAAATTCATTGAAAGAAAGTTCACGGAATATTTCGCTGATCAATGTAAAATTGGAAGTAGGCATATCATTTCTACTGGTAGTCAGCTCACTGTTAGCCATACAATCGGCATCGCCACATACAAAAATACGCTGTTCTTTGTCGCCCACCTGACGGCTCAGACGCACAACCAATGGAATAGAATCAGCTCTTTCACCTGTTTCAGGATTAATCACCGGTTTATCATCTACAAAGTCTGTGGTTTGCAACTCATTCCATGCTTTCGGTGTAGTAGCAAACAAGACAGAAGATTTGAATCCACAACTATCGTTTATCTGAAATTGAACAGCACCGGGCATTGCAAGTTTAGACCCATAACGTACCATACGATAAAATTCTTGATTTTCTTTCATGGCTGTTTCTGTAGGATTGAGGAACAACTGGTTAGGAGCATATCCTTCAGTTTCTTCAACTACAATGCCCGGCATAAACGTAATACCTAAATTAGCAACTAACGGATTCATCAATGGCTGACGACGTGGCTCGCAAGTGATAACCATATCACCTCCACGAGCTATAAAACGTTGAACTTTAGCTATTTCTTCCGGTGTATATTCTTCACGAACATCTGCAATCACTATAATGTCAATATTCTCTGGAATATCAGTAGCAGCTGAATCTGCCTTCAAATCTAAAGTAGTAACAGAGAAACCTTGATTAATCAATGAATGACGGAAAGTAAGATTTTTGGCAAAAGCACTATAATCGCGTTCACCACCTTTATATATATCACGTTCACCATGACCATTCACGAAAGCTACCAAAGGAGCCTCAGCAACCATTGTCTTTAAAGCAGATGTAATCTGAGCTTCGAACGGGTCACGCTGATTGTCGTCATATATACGGAGGAAAGCTTTTTGACCGTTTTCACGCTCGAACAAGTAAACAAAACGATTTCTTTCTTCTTCTAGATCAATGCCTTTAGGTTCAGTTATCTTTTTGAGTTCTTCCGGAGATAGGAACATTTCAAAATCATAATCATAGTTATCACATAAACTCTGAGCTATCTCTTTATCGGTTTTTCCTGGATGTTGAGCATAAAGACGAGGATTATCAGCATGATCATAGTAATAAACATACTTCATCTTCATTTCCGGTTTGAAACGAATATAATCTTCGAACTTCCGGATTTCCCAATTCCTGTTTTGAGGCATTCCTCTATTGAAATTGTCGTCCAGCAAATTAACAAAAGTAGTAAGGGTTAATCCACCATCCATTTTCTGCATTACTTCTTGACTTGGAAGTGTCAGAGTGTTCGCTTTAGTTGCCGTAGCATCATAATAGCACATTAATTTCGGTTGAGAAGTAACATAACCTAATAATAGAGTCACGCACAACACACCAACATATTGGAATGTCTTTTCAAATTTATTAGAGCAAGAACGTTCAAATTTCAATTTTAAAATAGAAAGTGATAAGAACAATGCAATTACAATAATAAAGTAGAATACATCTTCACTACAGATCATTCCCTGCAGGAATTTATCTGATCGTCCTGCTAAAGACAACCAATAAGTCAAATCACGAACAAAATCAATATTTTGTCCTACATTAGCCATAAAATTCAATACAGCAAGTATAGTCAAAGTTCCAACTGCTGCAACTACCTGATAGGCAGTCAATGTAGACATAAACAAACCAATAGCGCCATAAGCACATACAAGCAGAAAAATTCCCAAAATACCGGTCAATGCAAACGAATAATCAAAGTTCTCTACCACGCATGCCGTATATATAAAATAGGCAAACAAGATAACAACCAGAATTAACGCATATACGATCATGGAAATATACTTCCCTATGATGATTTGAATATTAGTGATCGGAGAAGAATAGAGCAGTTTTATTGAACCGCTACTATACTCCTTACTCATTAATCCCATAGTGAGTAGCGGAATATACAGATATAAGTTATTCTGCATATCAGAATACACGCCCGTATAACCCACTAATAATGAACCTGTCAGGTTGTAAGGACGATAATTCAACGCTAAATAGCGTAACTGATCAGCAATCAGATCGGAAAAAGTAAGTCCGGCCTGAAATGCGAATATAATAAGAATTAGCCATGCAATAGGTGAACAGAAGAGCGTATTCAGTTCAGCCTTTGCTATTTTCCATATAGTTTTCATACTTATTTCTATTTTCAAAGTTTTTGATTACCTCTTTCCTGAAAGACGAGCAAAAATCTCATCCAATGAAAGACGTTCTAACTGAATCTCTTCTAACTGCCATCCTTTAGCAACACTAGTAGCAATCATTTTCTCGGTAATGTTATTGTCTGTGGCAAAATGGAAACGATAATGACGTTCACCCAAATCATCAACTTTCGTAATACCTTCCAGTTTAGCCAGTTCTTCAACAAGTGGCGCTTTATCTAATGTAACAGTAAAAGAAGTAGGTGCTACATAATTATCAAACTCACTCATTGTTCCTGAAAAGACTACTTTTCCTTGTTCAATCATACGTATCTCGTCACAAGTAGCCTGAACCTCAGGCAAAATGTGAGTAGATAACATAACTGCATGATCTGTAGCCAACTCTTTGATCAGATTACGTATCTCAACAATCTGATTCGGATCCAGCCCATTTGTTGGCTCATCCAACACTACAAACTTAGGACGGTGAACAATGGCCTGTGCTATTCCAATGCGCTGCTGGTATCCTCCTGACAAATTGCGAAGAAGACGAGAACGGAAATGAGTCACACCACAACGTTCCATAGCACGTTCTACCGCTTTTCCGATTTCTGTAGGCTCCATCAAACGAAGGTTAGCACAATAAATCAAATATTCCTCAACAGTCATGTCGGGATATAAAGGCGGGCGTTGTGGCAAGAATCCGATAAATTTTTTCGCTTCTACCGGATTTTCACGCAAGCTGATGTCATTGATCCAAACATTCCCTTCGGTCTGGTTCAGTACACCACATATAATGTTCATTGTTGTAGACTTTCCGGCTCCGTTGGAACCCAACAAACCGAAAACGCCTTTACTTTTTACTTCAAAATTTATATCGCGAATGGCCCAATCTACACTGTAACGGTGAGAAAGGTGCTCTACTCTTACAATAACTTCTTCCATGATACGTTTGTATTTTACAGGATACACATTTTTATTATCTTCTCTTTCTACGAGTCAGGACAGTAATTCCAATGGCAGCCAACACTATTGGCATAACTCCATACCATCCATATCTTACCAGTTTACGCGCATCACGTCCGATATATACTTCATTGTCTGTCGGACGAGGACGCTCTGTATCCAATGGATATTCGTCATAAGAAAGCCATTTGAAAGTCCCGGTAATGATTGTGAAATTAGTAGATGAATATCCATTACGATTACGGCTCATTTCCCCATTGCTCACACAATCGGCATCACCAGTAATCACAATACGCTGTTCTTTATCACCCACTTTACGGTTTAAAGCAAGTACAGTAGGAAAGACTCCCTGTGTTTCACCCGTTTCAGGATTAAGTTTCGGCATATCATCCAAGAAATCAGTTGTTTGCAATTCATTCCAGCACAAAGAATCTGTTACAATCACAGGCAAAGCCTTGAAACCTTTAGAAGCATCAAAAGATAAACCAACTACATCCGGCATAGTAACTACATATCCAAATTCACGAGGACGAGCATACTCTTTAAAATTTTCCGCAGCTTCTTCAGTTATCTGACCAACAATCAATGTAGGAGAGTCATTTTCTTTCATTTCAACCAATGTTCCTGGCATGAAAGTAACTCCAAACTGCTTTGCAATTGGGTTCATCACGTCCTGACGACGAGCATCTCCTAAGACAAAAAGATTGCCTCCACGGGCTATATACTTATTCAAACGTTCATTTTCAACTTCATTAAGCGCTGTTTTCATATCAGCAACTACCACAATATCAATATCTTCCGGAATTTCCTGTTCTACTAAAGATAAATTTACAACATTAAATCCTTGATTAACTAAAGAATAACGGAAGTACTGATTTTCTGCAAACTGATTATAATCACGATCACCTGTCTTGGTGATTTCACGCATTTCATGTCCTGTCAAAAAAGCGACTTTCGGTGATTCCACTACAAAGCGCTTGAGCGCAGCAGATATTTCTTTTTCAGACGGGTGTTTCTCATTATCATCAAATAAACGCAAAATACTTTTTTGACCATTTTCACGTTCTACAACACGAATAAAGCGATTTCCTTCTGATGACAGATCGATTTTTTCACGAATCTGTTCGGGAGTAAGAAACATCTTAATATCTAGATTCAAGATCTTAGCCATCTTTTGAGCTCTTTCTTCAATGGTATTACAACCTTCCAAACGAAAATCGAGTTGAGAATTAGCCTCGTCATAATAATAGACGTAATCCATCTTGATTTCCGGTTTGAAACGGATATATTGCTCAAACCTCTCATAATCAAATTTTAACTGACGTGGCAACCCGATAGAGTAATTATCATCCAAGAGATTGACATAACTGGTTATTTTCAATTCACCGTCAAGTTTCTCCATGATATCCTGGCTTGCCTGAGTTAATGTGTTACGCATATTTGCCGTAGAATCATAATAAATCTTCATTGAAGGCAAAGTAGAAAAATAGCCGATCAATATAGCAATTAAAACAACTATGCCATAAGTTCCCCAAGTCTTTCCATGAGATACTTTGCGACGTCCAGCGCGTAGTTTCAAGATCGAAAGAATCAAAAACAATGCGATAATCAGGAAGAAATAAAGTAAATCTTCGCTGCAAATCAAACCTCCGATAAATTCATTCGCACGTCCGTAGATTGAAAGCCAATAGGTGATGTCCCGTACAAAAGCATAATCCTGTCCCACTTCACCAATATAGTTCAATGCAGCTAAAACAGCCAATGTACCCATAGCCGCAACAACCTGATAAGAAGTTATGCTAGACATAAACAAACCAATTGCGCCATAAGCACAGATCAATAAGTAAATACCTAAAACTCCGGTAAAAAGTAATCCAAGATCAGCGTCTTTAATAAAGATACTACAAAAAAGACCTATTATAAACAAAGGAAGAATCAATACCAGATTATAAATCAGCACTGAGATATATTTACCAAAGATTATTTGGCTGTCAGTCACCGGAGAAGAAAAGAGCAGCTTTATAGAACCACTGCTATATTCCCGACTCATCAATCCCATTGTCAACAAAGGGATGTATAAGTAAAGGTTACGCAAAAAGCCTGGGAATATGCCGAGCCAACCCGTAAAAATGTTAGCAGTCACATCCCATAAGCCATACCCTAATGCTTGTGACTGTACCTGTCGGTCAAACGCATTACCAAATGCTGCACCTACTTGTACAGCAAAAATAACTAAAATAAGCCATGCCACCGGAGAGCAGAACAAAGAACGCAGTTCGGCAATGGCTATCCGATATGTAGTTTTCATATAAATGCTTTATTTATGTGATTAATCGATTTTGATTCCTTTTCCAGACAACTGCGCAAAAACAGTATCCAATGAATCGCGCTCAAGAATAATTTCACTGGGACGCCACCCTTTTTCTACTCCCATTTCAGTGATACGACGTGTCATTAAATGATCATTTCCGTCAAAGTGGAACCGGAAACGAGCAGCTGTCAATTTTTCTACTTTTAAGATACCTTCTATTTTCTCGAGTTCTTCTACTAACGGAGGATTCTCAAATATAGCAACAAAAGTACTGGGGGCCATATAATTATTGAAATCACGAATTGTACCTGAAAACACAACATTTCCATGTTCAATCATTTTAATCTCATCACATGAAGCTTGTACTTCAGAAAGAATATGAGTAGACAACATCACTGCACGATCTACAGCTATTTCTTTGATTAGGTTACGAATTTCCACAATCTGATTAGGATCAAGTCCATTAGTCGGCTCGTCTAATACAACAAACAGTGGATTGTGTACGATTGCTTGTGCAATACCTACACGTTGTTGGTATCCACCTGACAAATTACTGATAAGACGTTTACTAAAGTGCATGATACCACACTTTTCTTTTGCAAAGTCTACAGCTGCTCTAATACTGTTTGGTTCCATACGGCGAAGTTGCGCACAGTAAACCAAATATTCGTCTACCGTAAAATCAGAATACAAAGGCGGTTTCTGAGGAAGAAAGCCTATGTACTTTTTGGCTTCCACCGGATTTTCTCTCAAACTAATGCCGTTTATAAAAACTTCGCCTTCCGTTTGATTTAACACACCACACATGATGTTCATAGTAGTCGACTTCCCTGCACCATTGGAGCCCAACAGACCGAAAACACCTTTTTTCTTGATTTCAAGATTAATGTCTCGAATAGCCCATTGCACACTGTAACGATGTGAAAGATGCTCTACCCTCACAATAGATTCATTCATAACACTTAGTTAATAAGTTAAATATCTTATAAATACATTAAACTCACAATTGGATGTATTAGGCTATTATAAAGAAAGAATGTGTATTTTAACTTTGTGTTGTCCTTGTTTATAAATTCCTAAAAACTCTGCAAAATTATAAACCTTTATAATTATACGCAAATTTTTCAGGTTTTAGTTTTATATGCACTTTTTTTTCAAAAACTTAATAAATAGCATATAGTCAGCAATATAAGCAATAAACCGGTAATAATCACAAAACAATGCACCAATTACCGGCACATAAGCAAAGATCTGATTTCCAAAAGTCAAATAATGGCAGCCAAAACTTTAACCTTTATTAGCGATTTGGTAAGAGATTGTCTTTTTTAGCAAATTTAATAAAAAAGAGAGATAAATAGCGAACAAAAAAAGGATCCTTGTTTTTCAAATAAACTATTTCTTTTACTCTATTTTTCTTAACCTAATTTTATCTTTTCTACTATTAAACCTTTCACATTTGATATTGTCTAACACAAATGAATATAATATATATTTTACGATACTAAACCATGAATAAAAAGACAAAATGGGGCATCATTATACTAGTAGGTGCCGGAATCATTGCTGGAGGAATTTATTCACAATTACCAAAAACGAACGACGAACTGGCAGTTGCTGACAAATTAATGAGCACTAATAAGAAGAATGGAAAGAAAATTCTGAACGTTAATGCTAAAGTCATAAAACCACAACTATTAACAGACGGATTTCCAGTTATAGGTTTGCTTAAACCTGACGAAGAGGTTGATTTATCTTTTGAAACATCCGGAAAAGTAATTGAAATAAACTTTGAAGAAGGTACGCCCGTAAAAAAAGGGCAAATTCTCGCAAAGGTAAATGATCGGCAACTGCAAGCACAACTGCAAAGATTAGTGGCACAATTAAAATTAGCAGAAGACCGCGTATTCCGCCAAGATGCTTTATTAAAGCGAGATGCTGTCAGCAAAGAAGCTTATGAACAAGTAAAAACCGATCTGGCTATTCTCAATGCAGATATAGAAATAGTGAAAGCAAACATTGCATTGACAGAACTTCACGCTCCGTTTGACGGTATAATCGGCCTTCGACAAATCAGTGTCGGCTCCTATGCTTCGCCAACTACCATAATTGCCAAGCTAACTAAAATTGCACCGCTCAAAGTGGAATTTTCTGTGCCTGAACGTTATGCTACACAAATAAAAAAAGGTACAAATTTAAGTTTTAAGGTCGAAGGGAAACTAGATGCTTTCAACGCACAAGTATATGCAGTAGAATCTACTATTGATCCTAATCTACATCAGTTTACCGCTCGTGCACTTTATCCAAATAGCAATCGTGCATTACTTCCCGGCCGTTACGCCAGTATTTTGTTAAAAAAAGAAGAAATACGAGACGCCATTGCTATTCCAACAGAAGCAATTCAACCGGAAATGGGAAAAGACAAAGTTTTCTTATATAAATCGGGCAAAGTTGAACCTGTGGAAGTTATAACAGGAATTCGTAATGAGGCTGAAGTACAAATTACCAGAGGATTACAGATAGGAGATACTATAATTACTTCCGGAGTAATGCAGCTTCGTCTAGGTTTACCTGTTACTTTGGATAACATTGATTAATACTTCCGCTTTATGAATATATCCGAATTAAGCATACGTCGCCCGGTATTAGCCACGGTACTCACTATTATTATTCTTCTCTTTGGATTTATCGGATACAGTTATCTGGGTGTCCGCGAATACCCATCGGTAGATAATCCAATTATCTCAGTTAGCTGTTCTTACCAAGGAGCTAATGCGGACGTTATAGAAAATCAGATCACTGAACCATTGGAGCAAAATATCAATGGTATTCCAGGCATCCGCTCATTATCCAGTGTTAGCCAACAAGGACAATCCCGTATCACAGTAGAATTTGAATTATCAGTTGATCTTGAAACTGCAGCGAATGACGTACGAGATAAAGTTTCTCGTGCTCAACGATATCTTCCGCGCGACTGTGACCCTCCAACCGTATCGAAAGCGGATGCAGATGCTACACCTATCTTAATGGTAGCTCTACAAAGTGACAAACGTTCGCTACTTGAACTCAGTGAAATCGCAGATTTGACTGTAAAAGAGCAACTACAAACAATCTCGGATGTAAGTAGTGTGTCCATCTGGGGAGAAAAACGTTATTCTATGCGTCTATGGCTGGACCCGGTAAAAATGGCGGGATACGGTATTACTCCTATTGATGTAAAAAATGCCGTAGACAATGAAAATGTGGAACTTCCCTCCGGTAGTATCGAGGGAAATACTACTGAATTAACAATTCGTACGTTAGGTCTCATGCATACCGCAGAAGAATTTAATAATCTGATCATTAGAGAATCGAACAATCAGATTGTTCGATTTAGCGATATTGGACGAGCTGAATTGGGTCCTGCGGATATTAAAAGTTACATGAAGATGAATGGTGTACCGATGGTAGGCGTTGTAGTAGTCCCTCAACCTGGTGCCAATCATATCGAAATTGCCGATGCTGTATATAAACGTATGGAGCAGATGAAGAAAGATCTGCCGGAAGATGTACATTATAATTACGGATTTGACAATACGAAATTCATTCGTGCATCTATTAACGAAGTTAAATCAACCGTATATGAAGCCTTCATATTAGTAATCATTATTATTTTTCTTTTCCTACGAGACTGGCGAGTCACGCTGGTACCTTGTATTGTGATTCCGGTATCGCTGATAGGTGCATTCTTTGTAATGTATCTGGCAGGGTTTTCCATCAATGTACTTTCCATGTTAGCCATTGTGTTATCCGTAGGACTTGTAGTGGACGATGCTATTGTAATGACAGAAAACATTTACATACGAATTGAACGTGGAATGAGTCCTAAAGAAGCAGGTATTGAAGGAGCAAAAGAAATATTTTTTGCTGTAATCTCAACAACCATTACTCTGGTAGCAGTATTCTTTCCTATCGTCTTCATGCAAGGTACAACCGGACGTTTGTTCCGTGAATTCAGTATTGTTATTTCAGGTTCTGTAATTATTTCATCTTTTGCCGCATTAACTTTTACCCCGATGTTGGCAACCAAGTTACTTATAAAAAGAGAGAAGCAAAACTGGTTTTATCGTAAAACAGAGCCATTTTTCAATGGAATGAACAAAGCATACAGCCGATCACTTGCAGCCTTCCTGAATCAACGTTGGATTGCTGTTCCTTTTACAATTATCATGATCTGCCTGATCGGTTTTTTATGGAATACAATTCCCGCAGAAATGGCACCTTTGGAGGACCGCTCACAAATTACCATTAATACTCGTGGTGCCGAAGGTATCACTTATGAATATATCCGTGATTATACAGAAAATATTAATCAGCTCGTAGATTCCATACTGCCTGATGCAGAGGCAGTCACGGCTCGTGTATCCAGTGGCAGCGGAAACGTTCAGATTACTTTGAAAGATATGAAAGACCGTAACTATACTCAGATGGAAGTTGCCGAAAAGATTTCAAAAGTAGTACAAAAGAAAACAATGGCACGTTCATTTGTACAACAGCAATCTTCTTTCGGAGGAAGACGAGGAAGTATGCCAATTCAATATGTACTCCAAGCCACTAATCTGGAAAAGTTACAAGAGATTTTACCTAAATTCATGACAAAGGTATATGAAAATCCGATGTTTCAAATGGCAGATGTAGACTTGAAGTTTAGTAAACCGGAAGCACGAATTGAAATTAACCGTGACAAAGCTAGTGTTATGGGAGTAAGCACCAAAAACATAGCTCAAACTTTACAATACGGTTTGAGCGGCCAGCGTATGGGTTACTTCTACATGAACGGAAAGCAATATGAAATTTTGGGTGAAATCAATCGGCAGCAACGTAATAAACCGTCTGATTTGAAAGCTATTTATGTCCGGAGTTCAAATGGGGACATGATGCAGTTGGATAATCTGATAGAATTGGTAAATGGTATCGCACCTCCAAAACTATATCGTTACAACCGCTTTGTTTCTGCTACTATATCCGCGGGATTAACCGAAGGGAAAACAATTGGGCAAGGATTGGAAGAGATGGATAAAATTGCCAAAGAGACATTGGATGATAGTTTCCGTACGGCATTGACCGGAGACTCGAAAGAATACCGAGAAAGTTCTTCAAGCCTCATGTTTGCATTTATATTGGCCATTCTTTTGATTTATTTGATTCTGGCAGCACAGTTTGAAAGTTTCAAAGACCCATTTGTTATTATGCTAACTGTACCTTTAGCCATAGCCGGAGCATTGGTATTCATGCATTTTAGTGATATTACAATGAATATTTTCAGCCAGATTGGAATTATCATGTTAATCGGTCTGGTAGCTAAAAACGGAATTTTGATTGTGGAGTTTGCCAATCAAAAGCAAGAAGCCGGCGAGGATAAAATGACCGCTATCAAAGATGCGGCTTTACAACGTCTTCGTCCAATTTTAATGACAAGTGCTTCTACTGTACTTGGATTAATTCCATTGGCATTTGCCACTGGCGAAGGTTGCAATCAGCGTATTGCTATGGGTACAGCAGTAGTAGGCGGAATGGTGGTTTCGACACTACTCACGATGTATATCGTTCCTGCTATTTATAGTTATATTTCAACGAATCGAATTAAAAAGCTAAAAGAATGAAATTAAAAGTTTTTTGCATGAAGTTTAATTTATACACTATCACTGCATGTGTCTTTCTGACGGTTTCCAGTGCGATGGCACAATCGCAGGTTCGCACATTAAAGGATTGTTTGGAAGAAGGATTACAGAATAATTATTCACTCAGTATTGTCCACAATGAGGAACAAATAAGCAAAAACAATGCTACTTTAGGAAATGCCGGTTATTTGCCAACTCTTGACTTTTCAGCCGGTTACAAAGGTAATTTGGACAATATTGAAACTAAATCTCGCTCAACCGGAGAAGTAACAAACAACAACGGAGTATATGACCAGACTGTCAATGTAGGGCTTAACCTGAATTGGACTATTTTTGACGGTTTCAATATCAGTACAACTTACAGACAGTTAAAAATATTAGAACGTCAAGGCGAAACTAATACTCGTATTGCTATTGAAGATTTCATAGCTAGCATGACCTCCGAGTATTACAACTTTATTCAACAAAAGATCCGTTTAGCAAATTTTCGGTATGCTATGTCACTCTCTAAAGAGCGTTTGCGCATAGCAGAAGCGAGCCATCTTGTAGGCAAATTTTCGGGGTTGGATTATCAACAAGCAAAAGTAGACTACAATGCAGACAGCGCTCAATATATTAAACAGCAAGAATTGTTACACTCTTCCTGTATCCAATTAAATGAACTTATGGCTAACAAGAATGTAGATCAATTCATTATAATTAAAGATTCGACTATTAACATTGAAAGCGATCTGAAATTTGATGAATTGTGGAAATCAACTTTGACAATTAATGCTTCTTTATTACGAGCCGATCAGAATACAACCCTTTCTCAATTGGATTATAAAAAAATAAATTCCCGTAATTATCCGTATCTTAAATTTAACACTGGATATGGGTATACTTTCAACAAGTATGATATCAATGCGAACACCAGAAGAGGTGATTTAGGTTTCAATGCAGGAATCACGGTTGGTTTTAATATATTTGACGGCAACCGTCGGCGTGAAAAAAGAAATGCAAGTCTCGCCATCAAAAATAGCCGATTGGAACGTCAAGAACTTGAGTTAGCCCTCCGTTCAGATCTCAGTAACCTATGGCAAGCATATCGCAACAATCTCCAATTACTAAATCTGGAACGACAGAATGTCGTAACTGCTAAAGACAACCACGAAATTGCTATGGAACGTTATATACAAGGTGAGATTTCCGGCTTCGAAGTACGTGAAGCACAAAAAAGCTTACTTGACGCGGAAGAGCGCATTCTTTCGGCTGAATACAACACCAAACTTTGTGAAATCTCACTATTGCAAATAAGTGGCAAAGTAATGCAATATCTCGAATCCGGAAACTAAGCTTTAACTATTCTACTAATTTAAATGGATTTTGCACTTCACCTGTATAACGGTAGAGACGTATATTACTGCCCTGCCCTTCAGCGGTGCGATAATTGTGTGAAATGTAGAAATAACCTTCTCCCAACGAACAAAAACCTGTCGCTCCTATATTAAAGTTCCAACCATGGATACTTGTTGAATCATCCTTTAAACCTGCAGCCTTGAGAGGCACAACAAAGCCTTTCTTGATGTAAGGTACACCTTTAAGAGGCTGCTTCACAGGGCGTGCCGCACCATCTATAGCATAAAGGGAATAGTTTGGGAAATGCTTCTTCTTACCGCTATACACACACATAAACCAACTCTTGGTATAAGCGTCATATTCCAAATTCTGCACGCCATAAGTGGTATTACCTGTCATGGCAAAATATTCTCTGTCAGGCTGTGCAGGACCATTAGTATGCATATTTTCCTGTGAGAGCGAGGTCTCATACTTACCCCACTTGCTAATATCATATTGTAACAACACTTGATAGTCATTATCAGAACGTTCCACCTCACCATAAATGCCATAAGCCACCGTAAGATACTCTTTACCGTCCTTCTTTCCGAAGCGAGGTCCGAAGCTCACACCGTCTATACCACTACAACCGAAACGGTGAGGTTTTTCACCCTCAACGGTAGTAACTGTAGCAAGGTAGTCATCCAATACCGTGGGTAAATAAACTGTGGACATTATACCATCTTTCTCTGCATCCATATCCATACGCGTAATGCGTTCCACGTCGAAAATAGCAATATAGAAGGCATTATCTAGTTTTCGCAAACTCTTTTCCATCTGCAAGATACCTTTACCAATACCATCATCCTTATATTCCAGCGAGCCGTATACACGACCATCTTTCTCATTAAAATCTAAGCATCCCAAATGTCCTAAAAGTCCTTTTACTGATCCTATAACGTTACCATTAAGATCTGCTTTAATAAGCATAGTAGTATACGAAAGATAGATATATTTACGCTCAGCATCGACAGCGATACCCTGAATGTGACCTGCTTTATAGGGGCCTGATTTAATGGTTATAGGTAGATTTTGCAACTCAGTAATCTTGCCTTGTGCTGAGACGAAAAGCGCATTTGAAATAGCCAGTAAAGCCGCTACTGTAAAGATGAAGATGTGTTTCATATTAGTATGATTCTATATTAACCCTACAAAGATATACAAATCAACTCTAAATTCAAAATTCTCCCCCACCCTGAAAAGTTTTAGCTTCTTACCGAATTAAAAGTAGCTAATAAGATACTCTTGCTTTTGCCTACCTACTACCACCTCACAGACTGATTTATATATTTATCCCACAATATATTTAGCAATCTTTCCTGTACGATATATAAGCCATACCAATATCCAGGAAACTAAAAAAGCAACAACAGCTGCCACAGGTATTTGCAAAGGAATCGGCACATGAATAGCTCTCGCTAACTCTACTGAAGGTCCGGTAAAGAAATAGTGAACCATATAAATGCCAAAGCCACAAACTGTAAGATTTGCCAATGCTTCTTTCAACTTCTCTGAACGTATTTTAGCTTTCTTTGCGAGCATAAAAACGGGGATTGTCATCATTACTACATTAATAGAGCAATACGTAAAGAATAATTCAAGCATTTCATCCGTAAAATCCGGTAGAGCTGTCATATGACGGAAACCAAAAAAAGTTATAGCATAACCAACCGCAAACATCGGAATACCAATAATCAATGTTTTGCGCATACTCCATTCAAGATTACGCAAATAATGTCCCAACAATAAATATCCATTAAATCCGGCAAAAGCATAAAGCATACCAAATGAATTCCAAGAGCAAGTTCCCCATAAATAAACGGAAACAAACTGATAATAATAAGGAAGAAGTAATGTTACTCCCCAAGCCAACAAGAACATCAATTTAGCACGTTCTGAAGCCTTCTCAACCCATGCAGAAAAAATTGGCAAGTAAAGATAGAGTCCGATGAGCAGGTAAATATACCACATATGTACTGCCAAAATTGAGAAATTAAACGGAATAGATGCTATATATTCCATAGCTATTGAGAAGGATTGACGCATCACATCCTCACCAGCATAAGGGAAAAAATCAAGAATTATTTGAGGGCTCAGACCCAACAATCCCGTTATCCAGGGAAAAAGATTATAGAATACTGACCAGATCAGAAATGGGAAAAAGACTCTGGGTATACGTTTCTTATAAAAAGTGGAAGCATCACCCCGAACAGGTAGCAATAATGCACCTGTAATCATCGCAAATAAAGGTACACACGGACGCAATACCGCACCGTATATTGCTCCCCACAATTTTATTTCTCCAATATTAGGAGCCGTCCCGGGATAGAAGTTAAAAGGATCGGTGCAATGACAACAAACAACAGTAAACATTGCAATAAAGCGTACTACATCCAGCCAAACAATATGCTGGTTCTTTTGATTAGGTAATTCTGTCGCGGATTGCTTCATAAAATGGTTGGTATTAGAATAGGATGTTAGTAAAAAAGGGGTACCTATACAAAAATTTACAGGTATCCCTTAAAGAATTTATTTATTCAAGCTGTAAACACAGCCTTTTTCTTATTTGACACAGCGTGGTTTGATCTGCTTGAAGAAGTCATTACCTTTATCATCTACCAAGATAAATGCCGGAAAATTCTCAACTTCAATCTTCCAGATAGCTTCCATACCCAATTCTGGATATTCCACACATTCAATGCTTTTAATGTTATTCTGAGCTAAAATAGCGGCCGGACCACCAATAGAACCAAGGTAAAAACCACCGTGTTTCTTACAAGCATCGGTCACTTGCTGGCTACGATTACCTTTTGCAAGCATAATCATGCTACCACCATGATCCTGGAATAACTCAACATATGAGTCCATACGTCCTGCAGTAGTGGGACCCATTGAACCGCAAGCCATACCTGCCGGAGTCTTCGCCGGACCCGCATAGTAGATAGGATGATCTTTGATATATTGAGGAAGATCTTCTCCACGGTCCAAACGTTCTTTCAGTTTTGCATGAGCGATATCACGTCCTACAATAATGGTTCCATTCAATGACAGACGAGTAGCCACCGGATATTTAGTCAATTCTTTTAGGATTTCAGCCATCGGACGATTCAGGTCGATCTTAATTGCATCGCCTTCACCGGTTTGGCGCAATTCTTCAGGAATCAGGTTTCCCGGATGAGAATCAAGTTTTTCTATCCAGATGCCTTCTTTATTGATCTTACATTTAATGTTACGGTCGGCAGAACAAGATACGCCTAACCCTACCGGACAAGAAGCACCGTGACGAGGTAAACGGATTATGCGAACATCATGAGCTAAATATTTACCACCGAATTGTGCACCCAAACCAATTTTATGGGCTTCTTCCAATACTTGCTTTTCAAGCTCAACATCACGGAAAGCACGACCAAATTCATTCCCTGTAGTGGGCAAGTTATCATAAAAATGAGTTGAAGCCAATTTCACAGTCAGCAAGTTCTTTTCAGCAGAAGTTCCACCGATAACAAATGCAATATGATAAGGAGGACAAGCTGCTGTACCTAGAGTTTTCATCTTCTCAACCAAAAACGGTACCAATGTACTGGGATTCAAAATTGCTTTTGTTTCCTGATATAGATAAGTCTTATTTGCGGAACCACCACCTTTCGTTACACAAAGAAATTCATACTCCATACCTTCGGTAGCCTCGATATCAATTTGTGCAGGCAGGTTACATTTTGTATTTACCTCGTCATACATATTCAGAGGTGCATTCTGTGAATAACGCAAATTCTCTTCTGTGTAAGTTTTATAAACACCTAATGAAAGAGCTTCTTCATCACAGTAGCCTGTCCATACTTGCTGTCCCTTTTCACCGTGAATAATAGCTGTACCTGTATCCTGGCAGAATGGTAATACACCTTTTGCAGCCACCTCTGCATTACGCAGGAAAGTCAGTGCTACATACTTATCGTTATCACTTGCTTCCGGATCACTCAGAATCTTAGCAACCTGCTCGTTGTGCGAACGACGAAGCATGAATGATACATCACGAAAAGCAGCATTAGCCATCGCAGTCAAACCTTCTTTCTTAACTTTCAGGATAGGATTTCCTTCAAACTCGCTTACTGATACATAGTCTTTTGTAAGCAGATAATACTCAGTTGTATCTTTCCCCTTTTCAAACATGGGCTGATACTTAAACAGAGGTGTTGCCATAAGTCTCTTATTTTATTACGTAATGTTAGTTAGTGAGGCAAAGGTAATAAATATGAATGAAGAATTAAGAATGAAAAAAGAAGAATTAAGAATGAATAACGGAGAATTCGGTTGTTTCAGTTTGTTTGATTCAGTTAAAACAAGTTGCTCCACTATGCGAAACAGAAAAAGCGTTAGCTACTAAATAAGTTATTGAAAAATATAGTTTCATACAGAATATGGGGATAAGTTAGAAAATATTTGTCCCAAAAACAGGCTTTTGATAGTTGATACATAGACTATCAACAACCTAAACATAGAGTATAAACAGTTAATAAGCAAGATATTAACAGTGTACAGACTAAGAAAAAAGGCTATTGATAAAAATACTTTTTTCAACTGTATGGGAGGCTGAAAGTAGGCCGATTAAAATACCCATATCCCCATAATACCGATAGAAATCCGCTTGATAAGACATGGGCTGAAAGCCTAATTTAAACTTAGACTTCCAGCCCATAATTAATATATATTGTTCAATGAATATGCTTCCTCAAAGAATCTAAAAGTTACTCTTCAATATGTTCAATCCTTTTAATCAATTCATCTCCTAAAGCTGTTTTATCTTCAATATGTTTCAGCACTGCCATCACAAAAGTATTACTTTCAAAGTCACCACGAACTTGTTCGAAATCTTGCTTCATTTCATCACGCGAACCGTCGGCACCAAATCCCGTCATCGAAGAAAGTGAAAATTCTTTCTTTGCATCTTCGTACACCATCTTGTCTAGTCCAACTACTGCTTCTTGCCAAGCTTTCACAATATGAATCACATCTTTAACTGTAATCGTCTCTGGATTCAATCCATAGAATTCCTGAATTTTATCATAAGCCCAAGTCCATTCATAAGTATAATAGTTATCGTGCATTTCAGAGAAACAAGCATTTATTGACTTCAAACGATTAATGGAGCCAGTTTCAATACCATCCAGCAGCCTATCAATCTCACTTTTTGGAGCTATCAAACCAGAAATATCAGCCCATTCTCCCGTTCCTATTTCCGTATCCGGCTTCAGACGCTGACGTATTTCTTGATTGCTTTGGAAATTGATACCTTCCAGCCGTTTAATAATAGAGTTACCCAAAAACTTATGAATGGCAATTTCGTAAAAACGAATACCATTATTTAGAGAAGAATTTCTAATTTTAGCACTCTGATAAGAATATATCTCTGAAGTTTCCCCCGATACTCGTTTAAGTTCCTTCAAGATAGATCGCCCTTTGAACATTTTCTGAATAGTATAAGGACTCAATAGGTTATAATTAATATAATCCAAACAATTCGGGTCCTTTCGTTTATCACGTTTCGGCCACTTTTGGGCATCACGGATTGTACCGACACTTCGCAGATTTACCCCTGGAACCAAATAAGTAGTATTTCGTTGTTCAATCAAATAAGAGAAAGGAAGATTAGAAGTATCAGCATGATTGACATGGCGTCCCATGACCAAAGAAAAAGCTCCGACACGTGCCGGCCATAAGATATAAGAATCAGAAGTAGTCTTCGCTCCCCTTTCCATAGTTCCCTGATGAATAGGTCCCAACTTATACATATGGTTACTCTGGTTAGAACCCGAACCGGCATTCATAAACGAGAACATTCCGGCAATCAATAGTGTAGACTTATGATGGGTCACGGTAAAAGGACCGGCAAAAATTGCACAAGCCTCACCGTTCTCACCTTGACAATTACTAAAAAACAAGGAATCGGAAGCAGAATAATTATGTCCCAATTTACAGGACTGACCAACAAAACAACGGGTAAGCATTGTACCATCGTCTACATGAGAACCGGAGGAGATAATAAAATCATCACAGATTACTCCATGACCAATTCGAACAGGAGCTGATACATTACTATTAATGCTACCGTTTGATAAGCGGCATGTCCCGCAGATGTGGCAATAATCCCCAACACGAACATTCTTGATAGATCCTGTGTTGAGAATCATCACATGATCACCTATGCTCCCAACCGTAGCAGCATGTTTGTTGGAGTAATAATCCGTAATCGCTTTCATCCGGTTAATAAGTTCCGGACGATGGCGGTATAAAGCCAATATATATGCCTGATGAGCTGATAGTTTGTCATTTATCAACACTTCACGCCCACCTGTTTCATTCAGGACAGTAACTTCTACCCCATTACCGAAAGTACTCAGTCCGTCCACCAGAATGATATCTACATTTTCAATAAATGTATCATTTCCAATTTCATAATTAGCGATGTAGTTTTGGATGTTCTCGATGCAGCAGTTATCTCCTACTACCACATTGTGTAAAGTGACATGGCGTAATCCCGAATGTTTCTTGATTCCTCCCGGCAATGTAAATTCAGCGTCAAACACACCAAGTCTTACAACTCCCGAAAAACGGGTGTGATGAACGTACTCGATATTAAAACCTTCGGCAACTAAAACATTTCCCCAGTCATCAGCCAGACAGGACTGACTTTTTAGCTGAAGCACCTCGTCTTCAGTCAATCTACGATAATCTTTCATATAGATATAATTTATGTACCGCCTCCCCAATTTGCAAAACGGTACATTTGATTAATTATTCTTCCTCTTCTTCGTAGGTCTGATAAAGAAAATCGTTATAGGGGTATTTCTGAACGTGTAGTTCTTTCACTCGTTGATATACAACACTTTTCAGTTCGTCTATATTGATTCGCTCGCGGGCGGAAATGAAAAGGCAATTATCCTCCATCTTAGCCATCCACGTCTTCATCAGTTCTTCGAGTGTTAAGTTTTCCTTTGTTCTGGGGGTAAGGTCGTCAGGTGCTTTTTCCACGTAGGTATAAGCATCTATTTTATTAAATATAAGTATCATAGGTTTTCCGGCACCACCAATATCAGCAAGTGTTTTATTCACTACTTCTATCTGTTCTTCAAATCCCGGATGCGAAATATCGACAACATGTAGCAACAAGTCAGCCTCACGTACTTCATCAAGAGTCGATTTAAAAGAATCTACCAAGTCCGTCGGCAACTTACGGATAAATCCAACCGTATCGGACAACAGAAATGGCAGGTTATCAATAATCACTTTGCGAACAGTCGTATCCAATGTTGCAAAAAGTTTGTTTTCTGCAAATACTTCACTTTTTGACAGCAGATTCATCATGGTTGATTTTCCGACATTGGTATACCCTACCAAAGCCACACGAATCATTCTTCCACGATTTTTACGTTGAGTCGATTTCTGCTTGTCTATCTCGGCCAAACGTTCTTTCAACAGTGACATACGGTTTAGAATGATACGACGGTCCATCTCGAGTTGTGTTTCACCCGGTCCACGAAGACCTACAGAACCACCTTTGCCACTTCCACCACCGGAGCCACCTCCTTGTCGTTCCAAGTGTGTCCACAATCGTTGCAAACGGGGCAACATATATTTATATTGAGCAAGTTCTACCTGCGTCTTGGCATTGGCTGTTTGCGCACGCATTGCAAATATATCAAGAATCAGAGAAGTACGGTCGAGTATTTTTATTTTCAGTTCAGCCTCAATATTACGAATCTGCTTAGCAGAAAGTTCATCATCGAAGATAACCATTCCCACTTCACGTTCTTCCTCTGTTTCGTTTCGAATATATTCTTTTATTTCTTCCAGTTTACCTTTTCCAACATAGGTCACCGAATTTGCAGTCGGCAACTTCTGGGTAAATCGTTTCACTACTTCCGCCCCAGCCGTCTCGGCAAGGAAAGCCAGTTCATCCAGATATTCAATGGTCTTACGCTCATCCTGCGTCTGAGTGATGAGTCCCACCAGTACAGCTGTTTCAACCTGGGCTTCGGAGATTACAAATTCTTTCATTTCTTCTGTTCTATATAAAAATATGACGGCAAATATAACAAAAAAAAAGAGGACATTGTTGCATTCCTCTTTTTTTCATATCTGTTGGGTTCTGTTTTTATATCACTCGCCTCCCGAAAAAGTTGTCCGTTCCAGATCACGCACCAGAGTAATGTCCATAATATTGGTGTAAATCTGCGTTGTTTTCACACTTTTATGCCCGAGCAATTTTTGTACAGTCGTTATATTGGCTCCATTATAGATAAGTAAAGTAGCATTGGTATGACGAGCTGTATGAAAGGATACACGTTTATCAATTCCTGCCTGTTTGGCCAGTTTATTTAATTCTTTATTCACATTCGAATTATTTCCCAGTTTAAAAAAGTCGTTGAGAGCATTCTTGTAACGTTCCAGAACTAGTATTCCCTTCCCACCAAATAACAAATACAGTGGAAGACGTACCTCAATTTGAGTTTTTACGGATTTATAGATAAGCCATGTTTCCTGATAAAGTTCCACAATATTGGCGGACGTCAAATTTACAAAATCAGAATATCGTAATCCGGCATAGCAACAGAAAAGAAAGGCATCTCTGGAATGTTGTAACTTTACGAACCGCCCTTCTAAATCCAGATTTTCAATTTTACGAAGTTCTTCCGGTGATAAGTGTGTATGTTTTCCTTCTACGCTTTTTATCTTGTATTTCTTGAAAGCATATTTTTGGATATCCATGTATTCTTTATTAATAGCCACATTCACATAACGTTTCAGATGTTTCATGTGCTTGGCAATCGTATTGAGATGGTATCCTTTGGACTGGAGAAAACTATCAAATGAATAGACGAACTCAAATGTTAAATCGGTAAAGAGAATTTCTTTTTTATATTCCTGCAATAAACAGAGGGTGGAAAGATGGTTTTGTTTGGTACATTTTTTTAATGATGAGTTTTTTATTTCATCATTGAAAAACGTCAGAAAAGAATGCTTACTATCAGTTACCGATCTGATTATCGAGTCTTTTAATAGTTGCAAGGAAATAATTTTCCCTTGTTGCCAAAGCTCCAGTTCTTTTTGTTCGATTGTAGCTATATACCCATAAAGCATCCGATTTAAAGCTTCTGCATTAGGATGCTCCTTGACTATTCTCCGCTTTGCATCCCATTGTTCAGGTCTGAGATAAATTCTGGTTGAAAAGTAAATCTTCCTTTTATTCAGATAGGCTTCCACTTGTACAAGTGCTATTCCCTTTTTATTCAGTTTCTTTTTCCGGTTAAACACAAGACTATAGCTAATCTTTTCCATACTTTTAATTTTTAACTAATACTATGAACAAATTAGATGTAGCCTCATGTAATATAAGAATAGAACAAGCCTTAATATCTGCAAAACGTTATTGAATCATTCCTAACATTCCCTCTTTTACAATATCTATAAATATTGGTTTTGCTCCGCTCACAAAGCATTCGACTGCAATTACCATCAAGATCAGCCCCATCAAGCGCATCATTACATTGTTCCCGGTTTCTCCCAGAACTTTAACCAAGCGTGTAGAAGCACGAAGAATAAAGTAAGTAATCAAATAAATTAGAGCAATAATGCTGATCAATGTGCTCTTCATCTCGAAAGAGTTTGCATCTTGCATTAACACAATGGCGTTGGCGATTGCTCCCGGTCCACAAAGCATCGGTATGCCAAGTGGGGTTATGGAGATATCGTCCGCGTAAGTCTTGATTTCTTCATCTTTTAATTTCATGGGCGTATAGCGGGCTTGCAACATATCAAAGCCTATTTTAAAAATAATGACTCCTCCCGCGATACGAAAACCATTGGTTGAAATACCAAAGAATTTAAAGAGGAATTGACCGGCAAAAACGAAAACCATAATTGTGATAAATGACACAATAGTAGCCCGACGTACTATTGACCGACGCTCTTTATCTGTCATCCCATGAGTCATGGTGAGAAATACCGGCATTGTTCCCAAAGGATTGGTCAGTGTGAAAAATGAAGTAAAACAAAGTAAAGCGAATGGCAGAAGCGTACTATCCATGATTTTATCGTATTTTCATGCAATTATTAAACGCGGCAAAAATACGACTTAATCCATAAAAACTATAATAAATCCATCAATTCTTTCAAAGAGCGAATCTGATAGGTAGGATGAAATGGAAAGGATGTCCTTTCTGTTACATTATAAAAAGCTTGAGCCATCCCAACTCTGTATGCTCCCGTAATATCAGCTTCCCAACTATCACCAATCATTAAGGATCTTCGCAAATTGGATTGAGTAGCAGATAAAGCAAAGTTGAATACTTCCGGTGAGGGCTTCAATTTGCCTATATCTTCAGATAGAATTACCTTTTTGAAATAAATATCAACTCCTGCCGAACGTATCTTATGTGATTGTAGTTCACGAAAACCGTTAGAAAGGATATACATATTATATTTAGGAGACAAATACTCCAATACTTCTTTTGCATAAGGCATCAAACCTGTTTTAGTAGGAATAATTGCAAAAAAATCTTCTGAGAATTGCTTCGCGAAAGCCTCATCATTTAAGCCAACTGATTGTAAGGGAAATAGGAAACGCTGATAGTTCAGTTCTTCTTTCGTAATCTTTCCTTCACCGTATTCGAGCCAAAGTTCTGTGTTCCGCCGTTGATAAAGCATATAATAATGGTCGAATGAATCAAAATAAAGATCCAGCGAATAATTATGGTATACTTCTTCAAATGTTTCACGGGCATTCTGAGAAAAAGCCCAAATCGTATCATCGAGATCAAAAAATAAGTTCTTATATTTCATCAGTAGTTTCGTATCTATCAGGAAAATAAAAAAGCCAATGTGCTAATTTCTCTGATATTAAAAAGATCAGCACATTGGCTATTCTAAAAAAGATTTATCTATCTTACTTCACCAGAACAACCAAATATTTAGATACACTCCAAAATTCTGTAGGATTGGAAATCTTCAAAGTCAGCTGACCTTTATCGTCCTTAACAAGTTCGTAAGAACCTGTAGGATGAGTAGTCAATAACTCAGCACGTTTAGAATATAGTTTGATTTCTTTCGTGGTGCGAATATCAATCTGAGTAAAGTAGTCTTTATTAAAATCAGCACTCTTCAGTACATCTCCGCTTTCCAGAATCTTCTGGGCTTTCAATTCAGATTTTGTACCGAATACAAACCATGCAGCATTCAAGCTTTTTTCTTGCTCAGCAACAGTTTTAGCCTTTGCCTCGTTTTCTGCTGCCAAAGTTTCTTTGGTAGCAGCCAAGTCACTAACTGCGGCATCAAGTTCCTGAATACGGATATTCTTGGAAGCCAATTCGGTCTGAAGTTCTTCAATGCGCTGTTGTTTAGCATTCAATTCTGCTGTCAAAGCTTCCACTGCTTTCTTCAATTGAGCTGAATTAGATTTACTACTCTTCAACTGAGCCTGTAATTTTTCAATTTGGGTTCTGTTCTCTTCCATCTGCTTAGTGATGAATTCAATATCAGAGGCAATCTGTTGTTTAGCATTAGCCGCATTCTCGGTAATTGTACCGCGTTGCAAATCTACACGACTTTCAGCTGCATTGATTTTACGGAAACCATCTTGGATTTCGTTGAACGTTCCCATCATATCATCCAATTCAGCATTGCGCTGTGTCAATTCCATCAAAAGAGAATCATTTTCGGCCTTCAGGTCTTTACTTCCACCTTTAAAACCATCACACGAAGCCAACATGGCTACGCATACAAATAAAATTGCTAACTTTTTCATACGTTTACGTTTTTACGTTTTTAAATGAAGTTATTTTTAATTGTCTATTCCTGCAAGTATTATCACTATTTCACCCCGTGGCTCAGCAACGGTAAAATGTTCCACCAATTCAGCCAAGCTTCCACGAACGGTTTCTTCATGTATCTTGGATATTTCTCGAGACACAGTTGCCTGACGTTCAGCACCAAAATATTCGACAAACTGAATTAACGTTTTCAATAATCGATGAGGGGATTCATAAAACACCATTGTACGTTGTTCTTCGACCAAGCCTTTCAACCGTGTTTGACGCCCTTTTTTTTGAGGAAGAAAGCCTTCAAAACAAAACTTTTCATTTGGTAACCCCGAGGCGACCAATGCCGGAACAAATGCTGTAGCCCCCGGAAGGCATTGTACTTCAATACCATTACGGACACATTCACGGACAACCAGAAAACCAGGATCGGAAATCCCAGGAGTACCGGCATCTGAAATCAGTGCAACCGTTTCACCCGCCTTTATTCTATTAACAACGCTCTCTACTGTTTTATGTTCATTAAACTTATGGTGAGATTGCATCGCGTTCTTTATTTCAAAGTGCTTTAACAAGATTCCCGAAGTGCGTGTATCCTCCGCTAAAATCAAGTCAGCCTCTTTCAGCACTTTGATAGCACGAAAAGTCATATCCTCCAAATTTCCTACCGGCGTAGGTACTACAAACAACTTTCCCATATATCCTTTATGCTGATTGATTAAAATATTTCTTTAGTAACTCAAGAAAGTCATTGTGTGTCTCATTTTCTTCAATGATATTGACTTTTGAGGTGAGAAAGACCATGGCTGCTTTATAGGAATTCATGACCGAAATTTGCTCAATAACACGATTCATCAGGCTACCGTCACCATCAAATAGTTCACGTGAAAATCGGAAAGAATCATTCAAACTAATCGAAGAGCGTAAACCTTTTGAGATTTGTATGCTTTCTCCTAAAACAGAAAGTTTAATTTCTTCTCTGTGAGCTGGAAGATCATTATCACCTTCTTCTACAACAAGCTCTTTTTCTTCCATAGTTTCTATGATAGAAGTATTTTCTATGATAGGAGTTTCTTTGATAACAAACGGATCTTCTTTAATCAAAGGCTCTTTTACTTTATTAACTTCTTCTTTTTTCCTATTATTAACTTCCTCATTTTTAAGAAGGTCTTCTACAACAAAAAACTCCTTCACAACTGGAAGTTCCTCTTTTTTTAACTCAGTAATTTCTTGTTCTTCTTGTTCTGCTGCTAATGATGATGATGCCGTAACTATGGTTGTGGCTTTTACAACTTCTTCCACCGTTTCTTTCACAACGGCAGACGCTTCTTCAATGGAAAAAGATTCTATAGCAGTAGTTACGATTTCTTTATCAGAAGATTTCTCTATAATAGGAGATGAGTTTTTCACTATTTTTTCAGTGGTAATAGAAGCCAATGGAATTTCTCGATCAGAATTTAATTTCTGCAGCAGTTGCTCCAAGCGTCCCTGCATTTGCATGATATTCCGCTTCAACAATTCAGTTAAAGTCGAATTCGGTTCCTGAGAAAATGACTTCATAAGGCATTTCAACTCCTGAACATCCAACTCTATATCTGCTAATAGTTTCTGTTCCATGTCCTTTTATCGTTATTTATTATGCGAATGTAGGAATAAATTGTGCAATAACTTAAAATAAAGAATAATTTAACAGTTCTTATAGGTCGTAAATTATGCTATAATAACTTTCCTAGACATACATATGAGAGTCTCCCATATGTATGTCTGGAAGCATATTTTTCTACAATCAAAAGAATAAAGGAATATGAAAAATAAAGTTTCTCCATTAATGAAGAAATTTCCAAGGTTATATTACCTTTGTACATATATTCATTTAATTAAGATACACAAAATCACATGGTTTTATTTTCAGAAGATCACATACAAGAAACTAGAAGAAGAGGTAGAATAGAAGTTATTTGTGGTTCTATGTTCTCAGGAAAAACAGAAGAACTGATTAGAAGAATGAAGAGAGCAAAATTTGCCCGGCAACGTGTAGAGATATTCAAACCTGCCATTGACACGCGCTACTCCGAAGAAGAAGTTGTTTCGCACGACAGTCATTCCATTGCTTCGACTCCCATAGACTCATCTGCCAGTATTCTGTTGTTCACTTCTGAGATAGATGTTGTAGGTATTGACGAGGCACAATTCTTTGATGATGGGTTGATTGATGTATGCAAGCAGCTTGCTAATAATGGAATCCGTGTAATTATTGCAGGATTGGATATGGATTTTAAAGGGAATCCATTCGGCCCGATGCCTCAATTATGCGCCATTGCAGATGAAGTTTCTAAAGTACATGCAATCTGCGTAAAATGTGGTCAGCTAGCATCTTTTTCACATCGAACTGTGAAAAACGACAAGCAAGTTCTTTTAGGAGAAACAGCTGAATATGAGCCTTTATGTAGAGAATGCTATCTTCAGGCATTAAAAAAGGATAAACAGGTATAATCCTAATAAAAATAGATATGGAAAAAAAGAAGATCACATTTGACAGTTTTATACGTGCTTCTATCGGATTTGCATTAGTAATTGGAATATTAATGCTGGTACAACGACTAAGCGGTGTGCTATTACCTTTTTTTATTGCCTGGCTAATTGCCTATATGATCTATCCTTTAGTGAAATTTTTCCAATACAAGCTACGGTTAAAGAGTCGAATTCTTTCCATTTTTTGTGCATTGTTTCTGATTACAGTTGTCGGAGTCGCTTTATTCTATCTATTAGTACCACCAATGATCTCTGAAATGGGTAGAATGAATGATTTATTGATGGCTTACCTGACTAATGGAGCAGGAAACAATATTCCCAAGACTCTTTCTGAATTCATCCATGAGAACATTGACCTCCAAGCGTTAAATCGTCTTCTGAGTGAAGAAAACATTCTCGCCGCTATCAAGGATACAGTTCCCAGAATGTGGGCTTTAGTAGCAGAATCCATCAATATCATATTTAGTATTTTCGCTTCTTTCATTATATTATTATATGTTATATTTATATTATTGGATTATGAAGCTATCGCTGAAGGATGGTTACATTTGCTTCCTAACAAATATCGTAAATTCGCATCTAATCTAGTTTACGACTTACAGAATGGCATGAACAAATATTTTCGCGGTCAAGCTTTAGTAGCATTCTGTGTAGGAATTCTTTTCAGTATAGGTTTTCTAATTATCGATTTCCCAATGGCTATTGCACTTGGACTTTTCATCGGTGCTCTAAACATGGTACCTTATTTGCAAATTATAGGTTTTCTCCCTACTATAATGTTAGCTATCCTCAAAGCTGCTGATACTGGACAGAATTTTTGGATCATTATAGTGTGTGCATTAGCTGTTTTTATTATCGTTCAAGCCATACAAGATACTTTCCTTGTTCCTAAAATTATGGGAAAAATCACAGGATTAAATCCCGCAATTATCCTTTTGTCACTTTCCATTTGGGGTTCTTTAATGGGAATGCTAGGAATGATTATCGCTCTACCACTTACAACTTTGATGCTTTCATACTATCAACGCTTCATTATTAACAAAGAACAAATAAAATATGATAAAGTAGAAGTATCTGATAATCAAGAAACAAACGATAAAGAAGAAAATAATTAGCACTTTTTTCCACAAAACACTTGCAATTTAAATAAAAGTGACTACCTTTGCACCCGCAATCAGGAAATAACTGATTTGCAATAAGGATTGATTCGCTAGCTCAGCAGGTAGAGCACAACACTTTTAATGTTGGGGTCCTGGGTTCGAGCCCCAGGCGGATCACTGAAAGAGAAGCCAAACGGCGACAAGAATTAGACAACTCCTACAATATCAAGGTATTGCAGGAGTTTTTCTTTGTATATAGTCCGTGACCAAAGACACGAAAAGGTCACGAAAAGACACACTTCTATGACCAATTCGTGACCAATACAAAATTCAGAAAAACAGGTCACGGAATGTCCAAAATTGGCTAACCTAGAAACCACAAAACGATTTGTGACACTTTACCAAAACGATTTGTTTCAATTTTAGCCTCATTAACACAAAACGAAATGTGATTTTTTATTTTAGTATTATAAGCCGTCCAACTCGTTAGAGCAGGACAGCTTTTAATATTACAAACACAAAGCGTCTTGGACCTGTATGACAGTCTTAACATTCCAGTCGTTGGAGGAAGCTAGCTTATCTAATGCTTCGTCAGTCAGCTTTTCGAAAGTAAGTTCATTATCTTTCTCTCCTTCTTCTTTCAAGCACTTATCGACTTTGTTACTGTAATCACTGAAGTATTGATTAATACTTTTGCGCTCATCAATTGAAAGAGAAGTTTTTTCTCCTTCGTCTTGCCATTTCTGCGCTTTAGCTTGCATTTCTGCAAATGACTCATCTTTCAGTTTCTCCTGAACGTCTTTCACCAATTCTTCAAAGTCATTCGCTATAGCTCTTAACGCCCTGACAGCCTTAATCACCTTAAACTTATCAGAATCATCCATTTTAGACAGTTTGGCTTCATTCAATACTTTGTATACGTTGATTACATCTAATGTTTTCATTTTTTATTTCTCCTATTATTTTAGATTATTATTGATTTAAATTGTATTTAACTGATTAGCTGCAATTGCTGCTTCAATAAGTTTTTCAAACTCTATTCCAACTGCAAGTATGGGAATAGAATCTTCATTACTTGATGAAATTCCTTCCATCGGATTAGATACATACCGATTAACACTATAGTTGTAAGACTTCATAGAATCTATTTCATTTGAAGCAATAATTCTAGCGTCGATCTTCTTAATTTCCTTGCTGTTGTTGTACACTTCAACTGTTCCTGATACTTTGAAACCGCTGACTTCTTTTTCTACTTTCATGACTGTAGTCACGTTACTAATCTTAAGATCTTGATTTTCCATAATTTTTAGTTTTATATTAATACTTGTTTTTATAATTTACTTATTAATAGTGCTGTTGATTGCTATTGGAGCCATCTCATATCTGAAATTAGCGGAAACGCTTGCGTTATAATACAACTGATATCTGTTAGAATCAAGTAAATACCATTTCCCTATGTATTCGCCAGCTGCTTTAGAGGTTGGTATAAAAATCAAAGTACTACGCCAACTGGAAGGAATGTGTAATACATTAAAGGTTATTTGGTCAGAATAAATGCCACTTGTACCCATTTTATTATAAGCATAACAAGTGCTGGTATTATCAGAATTACCAGCAAACATTATTTTGATTATTGCTACGGAAATATTCATTATCTTGAATTCAACAGGAGCATTTAATGTTAGGTCAAGACCGTCGGCGACGTCAGTTGTCGGAACACTTAATATAGGATATGCGCTACTTAAATTACTAAATACGATAAAGTTGCTAGTTATTTTCATTTTGGATGAATCGACCTCTCCTAATTTAGTAGCACCTTGAATAAACGCATTTTCTATCTTACATCTATTTACGTTCAAACCTTCTAACGATCCACTCGTAGCCTTAATCTCTCCTTCAAACTTATACTTTTTGGTGATAGGGTCCAGCTCAAACACAGGAACATCATCCACCAGAGCGAATATACCTGTCCTTGTTACTCCATTGACCGTTACATTTTTACCCATTAATACTCCTGTTAATTTGCCGTTACTTGCTTTGCTTCCAAAGAATCCTGTAGGAGAAGCTACAAATTTGCTGCCGATAGTAGTACCGTTGGCTATGTATTCGTCAATGAAGTTATTCCAAGTTATTTTTGCATCTTTGGAAAATTCTATGCCATCTTTAGAAAAATGAAACGCACCAAACCCAAACATACCGGAGCCGTCTGGGTTAATTTCATATATTTTGTTGTTGTTTGCGTCTACAGAGAGCAACTTTCCGTTTACACTGTACAGACCTCTCTTGCCATTTGTGCCCGGCAAATTTCCGCCTAGCCTTAGGGTTACTGTATTGGACCAATCCTTAGAATAGATATTCTCCATTAAATCAATAGCCGGCTCTCCGTCATCTA
>NZ_JAQVBV010000147.1:0-1654 GCF_028690125.1 Bacteroides sp.
TATTCTTGTCAGTGGAATTCTTTCCGTCTTCGAATTCCCAGAGCAATGCCGTTGCGTTTTCGGACAGGTCTGTGAAGTTAACGGTCAGAGGGGCGACTCCTTTGGATACATTCACAGAGAATTTGGCTTCCGGCACTGCATGTACGGTTATGTTATGGATATAGGCTGCAAGGTCTGTCTGAGCTTCTCCGTCTTCATAGGGTGCATAAATAAAGGATACATTGTCTCCATTTATTAGATCATTCTCACCAAGACCGTTTTCTGCCTGCTCATCATTAATGTATATCCACCAGGAGTAAGCGTGGTTTTCTGTAAAAGCTTCGTTTTCGATTTCTCCGAGGCTTTCAAGGGAGAAGACCCCTGTATTGGAATACCCTGCATCACTGATATTTGCCGGAATTTTGCTTGCGATAAGAGCACCTAGGTCGGTGAAACTGTCCACGGTGTAGTTTATACCTTCTTTAGAGGTAAATTTGAATGGAGCTGCTTCAAGGGATACATTACAGGAATCATGCTCTAATGCGGTCTCGTTTACCACAAGGATGCAGTTTTCAGTGGTTTTTGTAGTCTCATTTATCGTACCTTTATTAATGGTAAGGGAAACCGGATATTTGGCATACTTGCCTTTGGGTACAGAATACGTATTGGTCGGTTTCTCTTCAGTTGAGTTATGTCCGTCACCAAAGTCCCAATATAAGGAATTGGCTTTAAAGGACATGTTTGTAAACTCGACGACTAATGGCCCTATTCCATAGCTGGTGTTTGCGGTGAATTCCGCTATTGGAGGCAGGTATTTTGCAACTATGATGAAATTTTCCTTTGTTTTGCTGTTCGAAGTCCCACCCTCGTTTTTGACGATCAGAGTAACAGTGTAGTTTTCTGGGGTTTCATATGTGAAGGAATCGTTCTTTTTTGTTGAATCCTCTACTCCATCACCGTTAAAGTCCCAGGACCATTCAACTGCATTTTCGGATTTGTCGGTGAAATCTACTGTTAAGGGAGTTTCACCTGCTATAGGGCTCGCAGAGAAGTCCGCAACAGGGGTGCCGTAAACTTTTATTGTATCAGTTGTTGTGTTTACGGTTCCAATTTCATTTTTGACGGTCAGGTTGACAGTGTAGATCCCTTTATTATTGTATGTGAAAGTATCGTTTTGTTTTGTTGAATCCACATTTCCGTCCCCATCAAAGTCCCAGGCCCATGAAATTGCATATTTTGATTTATCCGTGAACTGGACGTTAAGTGGGGCATCTCCTTCCGTAGTGCTCGGGGTGAAATCTGCAACAGGGATTCCATAAACTGTTATTGTTTTTGTTGCCGTTTTCTGTGTCCCTCCCTCGTTTTTGACGGTCAGGGTAACAGTATAGGTTTTTGGGGTTTCATATGTGAAGGAATCGTTCTGTTTTGTTGAATCCTCTACTCCATCACCGTTAAAGTCCCAGGACCATTCAACTGCATTTTCGGATTCGTCGGTGAAATCTACTGTTAAGGGAGTTTCGCCTGCTATAGAGCTTGCAGAGAAATCAACAACAGGGGTGCCGTAAACTTTTATTGTATCAGTTGTTGTGTTTACGGTTCCAATTTCATTTTTGACGGTCAGGTTGACAGTGTAGATCCCTTTATTATTGTATGTGAAAGTATCGTTTTGTTTTGT
>NZ_JAQVBV010000147.1:1754-2537 GCF_028690125.1 Bacteroides sp.
TGAATCCACATTTCCGTCCCCATCAAAGTCCCAGGCCCATGAAATTGCATATTTTGATTTATCCTTAAACTGAACGTTAAGTGGGGCATCTCCTTCCGTAGTGCTCGGGGTGAAATCTGCAATAGGGATTCCATAAACTGTTATTGTTTTTGTTGCTGTATCTGTTCCTTCGTCGTTTACAACTGTCAGGGTGACATTGTAAATGCCTGGTGTATTATAAACATATTCAAACTCTTCCTGATCAGAATCCTTTACTCCATCTTCGTTTACGTCCCAATCCCAGGAATTCGGAGAACCAGTTGAATTATCCTCAAATTTCACGGTAAGCGGGGCCGGGCCTTCGGTCCTGTTTGCGGAGAAATCCGCAGTCGGAGGGCCAACTACAGTTAACCTGGCTTCGATTATCTTCGGAGTAATTATTCCACCGGAATCGTCGTCCATTTGATTTACATAAACAGTTATGTTTGTTGTCCCGGGTGTTTTACCTAATATCTTAATGGATCCGATATTCACATCGGTGTCCCCTGCTTCAATCTGCCCGAAGTCCCCTACTTTCATCCAGACTGAATCTGAAGGAAGAGGTGAATTCCGGGGTAAATTTCCCCAAGAAGGGAAAGTAATGCCAGTGATCTCAGCTATAGCAGAATCCTGGATAAAGACAGATATATTAAACCCTGCCAATCCTGCAGAAAATTTATCTGCATTCATACTAAGGGTAACATCCTGGTTAATATTCAAGTCCGCTATTGCCGGGCTAAAAGAGATAATCGGCATCTCATTGGC
>NZ_JAQVBV010000148.1 GCF_028690125.1 Bacteroides sp.
CATTGGGCAAACCATGGAAGTTGACTTCGCTGGTAAGACATTTGAGCTGACCGACAGACTGACTGGAGAGATAATACCTATTGTTGTTTTCGTCTCCATCCTTCCATACTCACAGTATATTTATGCGGAAGGAATGGTATCAACAAAAGAACCACAGTGGATCCAGGTCAATAATAATGCACTGGCATATTTCGGTGGAGTAACGCCACTTACAATCTGTGATAATTGCAAGCAGGCTGTGATCACCAACATCGACTGGATACAACCGGAATTAAATAAGGATTATGCAGAATGGGCGGATCATAATCATACCGCTATTCTACCGGCTAAAGTTCGGAAACCCAAATTTAAAAGTTCTGTTGAAAATGCAGTCGGTATTCTCGAAAAAGGATTTTTTCATGACATGGAAGAGCATCCCTACTTCAGCATCGAACAGTTTAATGCTGAATTGTGGGAAAATATCACTAAGTTAAACCATGAACCATTTAAGAACAAGGAGCATAATCGATGCTACTACTGGGAAGAAGAAAAGACTGAGTTAATGCCCCTCCCTCCAGTACCTTACGAGTACATGGAGAGGAAAGAGGCAAAGGTATCAAGCGACTTCCACGTACGCTTTGACAATGCTTATTATAGCGTAGATAAAGCATTTAAGCATCAAAAAGTATCGATAAGAGCAACTTCTTCTAAAGTGAGAATCTTTTCAAAGAACGGTGAGTTTATTTGCGAACACCAGCGGGCTGTACATAAAGGACAATGGTGTACCAATCCGGAACACCTGCCAAAAGACTACAATGGGTACCGTGAATGGAATGCCGAATACTTCATTCGTAAGGCAATGACCATTGGGCCACATACGGTAGACGTAATAAAACTTGTCCTTGCATGCCGTAAACTGGAGATTCAGACCTATCGTATGTGCCTTGGCATACTAAACTACTCTCAAAAATACGGAAAGGAAGCCCTGGAAGAATGCTGTCGGCAGGCATTATCAGTAAACAAAGTAACTTATACTTACATAAAGAATTCTATACCTGCTATTGCAGAAGAATTCACATCGCCGGAAACAAAAGTAAAAATCAACGAAGAGCGTAACAAAGGTGCATATGTCATGGATGCAAGTGCCATGGACATCAATAAACTTCTTTCCAAAAGCCAGAATCTGGCACATACCGTTGGAAAGGAGGAAAAGTGATTATGCTCACAGGCGAAAAAATGGTAAACAACCTTGTTGATGAACTGAATGAAATCGGAATGCCAAGCATGGCAGCCACATTGGACAAAATATATCATTCTGAACGCTTTCTATCGTTGGATCATTTGACATTGATGTCGGAACTGATTGGGTCAGAATACGAGGATAAAATAAGCAAGCGCATTAACAACCGACTTCGTCATGCAAAACTGATTGGATGCCCTCAAACACTTGAAGAATGCCAAAATTCAAGAACCAGAGAGTATCTGCCGGTTGGAATTATCGAAGTATTATCTTCCATTGCGTTTGTCCGGGATGGACTCAATGTATGCATTCTGGGACCGTCAGACAGTGGTAAAACACATCTTGCTAAGGCGTTGGGCATATCTGCCTGTAATGATTACAAGGTGGAATATCACCACTGTGAGTCTTATCTTGAAGGCATGGTTTCACTGAAAGAAACGGATTACAAAAAATATGATAGAAAGATGACGTTACTCTCGAAACTTGATCTGTTGATATTGGATGATTTTCTTCTCCACACCATTATGGATGAGCGAGAAATAAAAGTTTTGTTTGCTATTTGTAAACGCTATTATAATAGTTGACCACTTTTAACCGATTCGCTAGCGAATTAGTTTACCACCTTGAAATATATCTTGTAAGATTTAAGAGTACTAAAAATTCTTACAAGGAGCATGGCAGCCACATTGGACAAAATATATCATTCTGAACGCTTTCTATCGTTGGATCATTTGACATTGATGTCGGAACTGATTGGGTCAGAATACGAGGATAAAATAAGCAAGCGCATTAACAACCGACTTCGTCATGCAAAACTGATTGGATGCCCTCAAACACTTGAAGAATGCCAAAATTCAAGAACCAGAGAGTATCTGCCGGTTGGAATTATCGAAGTATTATCTTCCATTGCGTTTGTCCGGGATGGACTCAATGTATGCATTCTGGGACCGTCAGACAGTGGTAAAACACATCTTGCTAAGGCGTTGGGCATATCTGCCTGTAATGATTACAAGGTGGAATATCACCACTGTGAGTCTTATCTTGAAGGCATGGTTTCACTGAAAGAAACGGATTACAAAAAATATGATAGAAAGATGACGTTACTCTCGAAACTTGATCTGTTGATATTGGATGATTTTCTTCTCCACACCATTATGGATGAGCGAGAAATAAAAGTTTTGTTTGCTATTTGTAAACGCTATTATAATAGTTGACCACTTTTAACCGATTCGCTAGCGAATTAGTTTACCACCTTGAAATATATCTTGTAAGATTTAAGAGTACTAAAAATTCTTACAAGGAGATGAAAGGTGTGGT
>NZ_JAQVBV010000074.1 GCF_028690125.1 Bacteroides sp.
GTATGGACAGGACCCTGAGAACCAACTTTGCACTGACGATTTTGCAGGGCATTGGGCACATAATGCCAACTTATCAATAAAAGCGATTATGGGTGTTGCCGGCTACAGTGAGATGGCTCGCCTGCTCGGTCTGAATGATGTTGCCGATCAATATGCCGGTATCGCTAAAAACATGGCAGTGAAATGGGAAGCCATGGCGAATGAGGGTGACCATTACCGGTTGGCTTTCGACCGTGAGAATACATGGAGCCAGAAATATAATATGGTTTGGGACAAGATGTGGAACCTGAACTTATTCCCCAATAATGTCATCGACAAAGAAATCAAGTATTATCTGACCAAGCAAAACCCTTATGGACTACCGCTTGATTCCCGTAAAGAATACACTAAATCCGACTGGGTTATTTGGACGGCGGCTATGGCCCCGGACAGGAGTACTTTTGAGAAGTTTATTGATCCTCTTTATAAATATATCAATGAGACTGAATCTCGTGTGCCTATCAGTGACTGGCATCATACGGATAGTGGTGAATGGGTTGGTTTTAAGGCTCGATCAGTGATTGGGGGGTATTGGATGCAGGTATTAATGGATAAAATATCAAATCATTAAAACTATAACCTTTTAAGTGGATATAAAATATGACAACTTATTTACTAATTAAATTCTAATGAATTATGAAAATCAAAGATTTCAAGAAAAGTGAGTTTCGGCGTGTATCGTACGTCATGCTCATGTTATTCGCCTTCTTCTTTGGGAGCTGTGATGATGGCAAGGAGGTCGGTATTGTTTCTGGTAGCGGAGGCGCTCCTTTCAATTCCAATTTACCTATACGCATCAGTAGTATTTTTCCTAATACGGGAAGTGCCGGACAACGAGTGCTTATTAAGGGAGAAAATTTTGGTAATGATCCAACAAAAATAGAAGTTTACATTGGCGGGAAAAAGGCTCCTGTCGTAAATGTGAATGATGATTGTATGTATTGCTTGGTTCCTTCTAAAGCATTTGGGGGAGATCTTAAAGTCCAGGTGAAGGATGAAGAAAATACTTATGTATCTGAGGAAACTGATGTAAAGTTTGATTATAAGAGATTGGTAATCGTTAGTACTATGCTTGGAAAGAAAGACCAGTATGGAAATTGGGAAGTCAAAGACGGTCCATTTGATGACTGCGGCGGACTGAGAAATACCTGCTGGATGGCATGGGATCCTGAATATCCAGACCTCTTATATACTTCTGAAGACGCTGATGGTGATGACGGTGGCGATGGTAAAATCCGTTGTATTGACTTCAAAAACAAACGTCTATATACAATGCTTAACCCAGGCGACATCGGGACTGATGGTAGGCGTCCTCGTTCCATTGGTTTCTTTACCGACAAGGATGGAAAATCCCGCATGTGCGTTGCAATTGATCAGGGAAATCCAGATAATAATGCGATTACTATTTTCGAACGAATTCCGGATGAGAGCAAACCGTGTGGTTTCAAGTGGGGTAACAGAAAAATCTTAGCGAGATATAAGCAATGTAATACGGTGGCTTTCCATCCAATAACGGGTGATATGTATTTTAATTCATATGAGCACGGACAGTTCTTTGAAGTAAAAAGAGAAGTTATTCAGGATATTGTAGATGGAAAACGTGAAGCCGCTAAACCCGGTGATGGAGTAAAAGAGTTATTCACAATCCAAGATGATGGTTGGGAATGCTATTTTACCATGCATCCGGAAGGCAAGTATTGCATTGTGACAGTGGTGAACAAAAACTATATGGTACGTTCAGACTTTAATGGCGAGACCTTTACATCACCGTATGTGGTACTCGGTCAGCCACAGGCTGCTGATGCATATAAAGACGGAGTCGGTACACGCGCTCGCGTTTATTCTCCTAATCAAGGTATCTTTGTAAAGAATCCTGATTATGCCGGAAAAGATGATGAATATGATTATTATTTCTGCGACAAACACAATCATGCGGTACGTATTTTGGCTCCTTCAGGTAAAGTTTCGACTTATGCCGGTCGCGGTAGTGCCTCTTTGAATTCTAATCCTTGGGGAAATGTGAACGGTGATCTACGTGAAGAAGCTCGTTTCGAACGTCCGAAAGGTTTAGCTTATGATGTTAATAATAAAGTGTTTTATGTGGGCGATTCTATGAACCGTAGTATTCGTAGAATCGGTTTGGAAGAAATTGAAGATACTAATGAATAAACACACATGAAAAAATTATTTATTTTATGTATAATGTTGCTATGGGTAACGATAGATGCCCTAGCACAACAAACTATTACAGTTTCAGGTGTTGTAACTGATGAAAGTAAATTACCGGTCATTGGTGCCAATGTAACTGTGAAAGATGTTGCAGGATTAGGTGTGATAACCAATCTTGATGGTAAGTATCAAATCAAAGTTGCGCCTTATAGCCGATTGATTTTTACTTATGTAGGCTATGAAACGCAAGAAATATTAATCAAAGATCAATCGCAAACATTGAATGTGGTAATGAAAGAAGCCGTTACCAATGCAGTTGATGAAGTTGTTATTACAGGTACCGGAGTCCAAAAAAAATTGACTCAAACCGGTGCGATCACTACGGTGAATGTAGATCACCTGAAATCTAACCCGTCTAGTAGTATTGTCAATGCCTTGGCTGGTAATGTTGCCGGTGTTATGGCACGTCAGACTTCCGGACAACCGGGCAAAAACATGTCTGAATTCTGGATTCGCGGTATCTCTACATTTGGTGCCAGCACCGGAGCTTATGTTTTGGTGGATGGTTTTGAACGTAGTATGGAGGAAATCAATATTGAGGATATTGAGTCATTCTCTGTTTTGAAAGATGCTTCTGCTACGGCTATTTATGGTTCGAAGGGTGCAAACGGTGTTGTGCTAATCTCGACAAAACACGGAAAACCTGGTAAGATCAACATTGACGCAAAAGTAGAAACTTCTTATAATATGCGTACCATCACGCCGGAATTTGAGAATGGTTCCTCTTATGCCAGTTATCTGAATGAATCTCGCATTACCCGTAATTATGAAGCGGTTTATCAACCGGAAGAGTTGGAAATCCTTCGTCGCGGATTAGATCCGGATTTGTATCCGAACGTGGATTGGAAAGATCTTCTTTTAAAAGATGGAGCGTGGAGTTATCGTGCCAATCTGAATATGAGTGGTGGTGGAACAACTGCCCGTTACTTTGTATCGGCAAGTTATGTGGAAGAACAAGGTATGTATAATACCGATAAGTCATTAAAGGATGATTATAACACGAACGCGAATTACAAACGTTACAACTATCGTTTGAATACGGATATTGATATTACAAAAACAACTTTATTGAAAGTGGGAGTAGCGGGATGGTTATCCAAGAGAAATAGCCCGGGATTAGGTGATAATGATGTATGGGGAGAACTCTTCGGTTACACGCCTATTCAAACTCCGTTACTATTTTCAAATGGTTATGTACCGGCTATTGGTACCGGAAATAAAACGAATCCATGGGTAGCGGCTACTCAAACCGGATTCAACGAGAATTGGGAAAATGCTATCCAAACCAATGTTACATTGGAACAAAACTTTGACTTTATCACGAAGGGACTTCGGTTTATCGGACGTTTCGGTTACGATACATATAATGATAACTGGATTAATCGTCGTAAATGGCCCGAACAATGGAGAATGGAACGTGTTCGCGATGAAAATGGACAATTAAAACCCAGTCGTGTTTCGGAAAGCAGGAATATGTATCAGGAAAGTGGTTCCGGTGGTAGTCGTCGTGAGTTTTTTGACGTGATGTTTAATTGGGATCGCGGATTCAAAAATCACTATGTGAATGGTACTGTAAAATACACACAAGATTCTTACATTCAAACTCAGCAATTAGGTGACGATTTGAAGAATGGAGTTAACAAGAGAAATATGGGTGTGGCAGGACGTGCTGCTTATCATTACAGCTATCGTTATTTTTTCGACTTTAATTTCGGTTATAACGGTTCAGAGAATTTTGCCAAAGGTCATCGCTTCGGTTTCTTTCCGGCTTATTCTGTTGCATGGAACATTGCCGAAGAGAAATTTATCAAGGATAATTTGAAATGGATGAATATGTTCAAGGCTCGTTTCTCTTATGGTAAAGTGGGTAATGACAATTTAGGGAAAGATGGTTCAGGAAGAGATATTCGTTTCCCATACCTCTATTCTCTTGCCAATAGCTATCAGAATGATAAGAATGAAACTATATATTATCCGGGGTATAATTGGGCCGAAAATGGTTCTAACAAGTCTTACGTCGGTATGAAATATACAGGGCTAGCTTCTGACTATGTGACTTGGGAGGTTGCGACCAAGAAAGACTTTGGTATTGACATGGCACTTTTCAATGATAAATTTACCGCTACTGTCGATTATTTCGATGAGGAACGTACCGGTATCTTCATGGAACGTAGATTCTTACCGAATATGACTGGTTTGGACAGTAACCCCAGAGCTAACGTTGGTGCGTCTCGTTCAAAAGGTTTCGATGGTCACTTTGCTTACAAACAGAAAGTAAACACTGTCAATCTAACCGTACGTGGTAATATCACATACAGTAAGAGTGAAATTCTGGAAAAAGACGAAGAAAATAATGTTTATCAATATCAAATGGAGAAAGGCTATCGCATCGATCAAAACAAAGGTTTGGTTGCTTTAGGTCTTTTCAAAGATTATGATGATATTCGTAATAGCCCGACACAACAGTATGGACCGGTAATGCCCGGTGATATTAAGTACAAAGACGTTAATGGTGACGGAGTTGTAAACGATGGTGATATTGTTGCAGTTGGTTCTACCAGCCGTCCGAATTTGATCTATGGTCTTGGTCTTACTGCTAATTGGAAAGGTCTGGATGTTAATCTTCACTTCCAGGGAGCCGGAAAATCTCAGTTCTTCACATACGGTAAGTGCGTATGGGCGTTCACAGAGGGTCAATGGGGTAATATAATCAAAGGTATGTTGGACGATCGATGGGTAGATGCGGAAACTGCTCAAAAACTCGGTATCCCTGCTAATGAGAATCCGAATGCTTCTTATCCTCGTTTGAGCTATACGGATCAAGGTAATGGTAATACGACTATTTATAAGTATGACAATAATTATCGCAATTCAACTTATTGGTTGCGTGACGGTTCTTATATTCGTCTGAAAACAGTGGATGTGGGGTATACTCTGCCTAAAGCATGGGTTAATAAGATCCGTTTCAACAACATCCGTATTTTTATGGTTGGAACCAACCTGCTTACTTGGTCAAATTTCAAACTGTGGGATCCGGAAATTGGCGATCCGCGTGGCGAATCATATCCTTTGGCTAAATCAGTTACATTAGGTGTAAGTGTTAATTTATAAACCAAATATAATAAGATGAAAAAACTATATATATTAATATTGACGGTTATCTGCATAGGACTGACCTCTTGCGCCGATTATCTGGATTCGGATTACATTTTCAATGACCGCGAATCTATAGAGAAAGTTTTTACCGACCATGACAAGACTGAACAATGGTTGGCACACGCATATTCTTTTCTTAGAAATGATCAATGCTTGGATGTAGGTAGTAAACGTGCCACACCTTTTGTATTTGATGACTGCATGTACTATGGCGATGATGACAAGACTATAAATTCGGCCCGTGGTGATGATAAAATATCATACAATAAGTTCCATGAAGGTAATTATGACGAAGGAGCATTCCAAGGCACTTGGGATGATTGTTACAAAGGGATTCGCCAAGCTACGATTTTTATGCAAAATGTTGATATGAACAAGACGTATACGGCTGAAGAAATCATTGATTTTAAAGCGCAGGCACGTTTTGTCAGAGCTTATTTTTACTGGATTCTTCTCCGGAAATATGGACCGATACCTTTGGCTCCGGAAGATGGTTTTGACTATAATGATTCCTATGATGATGTAGCTACTCCGCGTAGTCCTTATGATGTATGTGCTAATTATATTGCAAGTGAAATGATTCTGGCGGCAAAAGATCTGCCATTATTGAGAGGACAAAATTCAAGTAATCGTCCGACGCGAGGAGCAGCTTTAGCAGCTCGTGCTCTGGCACTTCTTTATGCAGCTAGTCCATTGATGAACGGTAACAATGATGCCTATGCGCAGCAATTAGTAGACGATAAGGGAAATCGATTACTTTCTCCTGATTATGACGAATCTAAATGGGCAAAAGCTGCGGCAGCTTGTAAAGACATAATGGAATTAGGTGTATATAAGCTTTATACCACAGGAGCTATTACAGAAGGAACTCCAACAATTCCTGAACATCCTGAATATTCGAAGAAAAACTTTCCTGAAGGATGGGCGGATATTAATCCATATGAATCATATCGTTCAGTATTCAATGGACAATTGACAACCATTGGAAATCCAGAGTTAATTTTCACTCGCGGACAAAATGTTAGTGGCGAAGGTCCTAGAGCGTTTGTGGTTCATCAGTTACCTAAAGTGGGTCCTGCCGGCTGGAATACTCATGGAATGACACAGAAGCAAGTCGATACGTACTATATGAATGATGGTGGAGATTGCCCTGGTATGTATTCGGAATATACAGGGTACGCAGCCTACGAGGGGCGTGTAGATTCCCGTCCACGTGCCACTGGATTTACAGAAAACAGTATGGATCACCAACCACTGGAAGCAGGTGTTTCTTTGCAATATGCCGATCGTGAACCACGTTTTTACGCATCTGTGGCTTATAACGGATCTCATTGGTATTTAGGAAACGAAATCCTTCCTGAAAATAGAAATAAGCAAATCTTCTACTATCGTGGAGAAAGTAACGGATATCAAAACTCCGAATTCTATTTGCGTACAGGTATTGGTATAAAGAAATATATTCATGATAATGACACCAATACAGAAGCGGCAGGGGGTGATAGAATTCTTTATAAAGACGAGCCAGCCATCCGTTATGCAGATATTTTGCTGATGTATGCAGAGGCTTTAAATGAATTGTCTTCAGCGGCATCTTATGAAATTTCTTCTTGGGACGGAGCTTCAATTTATACCATCAAACGCGATGTAGCCGAAATGAAAAAGGGTATTAAGCCTGTGCGTATGCGTGCCGGTGTACCCGATTATGATAGCAATACCTATAGTGACCAGGCAAAGTTCCGTTTGAAACTGAAACGTGAACGTCAGATTGAGCTGTTCGCAGAAGGTAAACGTTACTATGACCTTCGCCGTTGGAAAGATGCGGAAGGTGAAGAAGCAGTGCCGATTTATGGTTGCAACTATTTAATGAACAAGGGTCAGAGAGACTTGTTCCACACTCCGATCGCTATCTCTAATTTGTCATCGACATTCTCTCCAAAGATGTATTTCTGGCCGATTAAGCACAGCGAACTGAAGCGTAACAAACGTCTGACTCAGAATCCGGGATGGACGTATAATGATTAACTTAAAAAAGAATGATAATCATGAGATTAAAATATAGTTTATTATGCGCACTTGCCGCAGTGGTTGTGTGCAGTTCATGTAACGATGAGTGGAACGAAGAGCAATTTGAACGTTACATTTCTTTCAAAGCTCCGATCAATAGCGAAGGGGTATCTCGAATCAATGTACCTTATAAAACAACGGAACCTGCTACTTACCAAGTGCCGTTGATCGTCAGTGGATCCATTATTAATGATCGGAATTATACTGTACGTATAGGTATAGATACAGATACATTAGACGTGTTGAACTATGAACGTTTTAATAATCGTAAGGATCTTTATTATAAAGCTCTAGATACTCGTTTTTTCTCTTTCCCGGAAACTGTAGAAATAAAGGCTGGAGAAAATACAGCTCTATTACCGGTGCAATTTGACTTGAATGGGCTGGATTTAACAGATAAATGGGTATTGCCTTTGACAATTGAAGATGCTCCTGATGGAAGTTATACTCCTAATTATCGTAAACACTACCGTAAAGCATTGCTTCGAATCATGCCATTCAATGACTATTCAGGTAACTATAGTGGTGTAAACTATAAAAGTTACATAGCTGGTGCTGAAGGTGAGGGAGCTATCGTAAAGAGTTTGATCATGACTTATGTAGTAGATCATGAAACAGTATTCTTTTATGCCGGAACAGTAGATGAAACACGTACAGATCGTAAGAATTATAAAATTAAAGCTCGTTTTGTAACAGAAGGAGGTAGAAATAGGGTAGAGCTTACTGCTGAAAATGATAACATGAAATTTCGTTTGAATAAGGCTCCTACTTTCTATGTTGAAGAAACGATGGATCCTCTTCGCCCTTATTTGCTGCATAAGACTGTTACCATCATGGATATTGATTATAATTTTGTAGACTATACTACTGTTCCTAATGCGGAACTTGAGTATCATGTAGTGGGTGACCTTACGATGGAACGCCAAATCAATACTCAAATACCGGATGATGATCAATCAATCGAATGGGAGTAATTTGAATAACTAAAATGAGAAGAATATTGTTCAAATAGAACATAATCTTTTTGTAAAAGGAAGAAGGAAGTTGGATTATTTTTTCAACTTCCTTTTTTTCATATTTAATTGTAATGATGCCCTACTTAAATTTATGTCTGAGAGATAAATAATGACTATATTTGGACACAGAATATTTTTATCTAAAACCTAATATTATGCAACATCGCTTTTATACTACTAAACGGAGTTCCTATCTTTTACTTCTTTTTCTATTCTGTTTATACTCGTGTTCGAAAGATGAGGATACCTCCGGTTTACTCCAGTTGAATATATCTCCATACCAAATACAAATTCCTCTTAACGGTGGAGAAGAACAAGTGACTATCTATTCAGAAAAAGACTGGACTGCTACTACTAAACAAGACTGGATCGAGATCTCTCCTATTTCCGGTAAAATGGGGACATCAAAAATCACCATCAAGGTAAAAGTGAATGATTATGCTAAAGAGCGAACTGGCAAAGTTTCTATCCAAGCCGCTAAAGAGGTAAAAAGCGTCTCTATAATCCAGAAAGCACAAAAGCAATTATTTTTTCCGATCTCTTTTTACCAAACCACTTATGCTGGAGAAATTAAATCTCCTGCAAGTAATAATGGCACATCTTATGAAATAATCAATGATCAACAATTAGATTGGATTAAGTTGAAAGAAACTCAAGACAAGTCCCAACTTATGACCATTCTTCCGAATGAATCAGTAACTGACCGTTGCGGTATTGTTCACTATCGCAAGAAAGGTTCGGGCGACTGGAACGAGCTACTTGTAGCCCAAGTATCCGGTGAAGAGAAAGGAGGCTTCCTTTGCTTAAGGAAGCTGTCTATTAATGGGATACGTACCACTATTGATTATACAAATAAAAAATATTATTTACCGATAGATATGGATACAAATACTCCTTCCGCCGTAAAAATAGAATTTGAAGGCCTGGGAGTGGATTTTATCCGCATCAATGGCAAAGACATACATTCCGGGGAAAGTGTATCATTACCAGATCTGAAAGCAAACCGGACTATAAAGATTGAAGTATGCAACAGGCTGGTCCCCCAACCTAATTCCCGTGAACTGGTTGTTACCGGAGTTCCTATCATAGATATCATAGCTCCCGATGGAATCGTAGATGACCCTAAACTTCCATGCGAAATAGTATTAACTGATCCCAAAGGACGGACCAATGGTTCACAAATCCGCTTTGAAAGCTATGGAGGAATTGAGATCCGCGGAGCGGGGGCACAACGTTACGAAAAGAAAGCCTATAGCTTTAAGCTGAAGGATAAACTAACCAATGAGAACCTTGACGCCGAACTGCTGGGAATGCGTGAAGACCAGTCCTGGATTCTTGATGCGATGTGGCTGGATTGTGCAAAAATGCGCAATAGAGTCTGTTTCGACCTCTGGAATGATCTGCACACTTTATACTATATAAATGAGGAACCCAAAGCGGTAGGTGCCACTCATGGTTATCCGGTTGAGATGTTTCTGGACGGCACGTATCATGGTCTGTATATTCTCAGTGACCGCATTGACCGTAAACAGCTGAAATTAAAGAAAAAAGGAGGCTATCTGTACAAAGGGGGTGAATGGACAGACGAATGCAAGCTGCAAGGAATTACCTCCTCATATGACAATTCGAGACTTGAATGGAATGGTTTTGAATCGGATTATCCAGACGAGATAGGTGGTGTCGAGTTTAAATATTTGTCGGATCTTATCTGGTTCTTTAGCAAAGCTTCCGGAGAAGAGTTTTCCGCTACTTTTGAAGAACGTCTGGACGCCTCCTCATTAATAGATTATTTTATTTTCATCAATCTACTGATGGCTTATGACAATACCGGACGAAATATTTTCTGGGGGATTTATGATGCCAAAGCAACTTCCGTGCCTAAGTTTTTTATTCAACCCTGGGACCTGGACGGTACGTTAGGACGTACCTGGGACGCTATCAAGCTTAACCCAGAGAAGGGACATGGATTTGATGATGGACTGGTACTACGCCCCGATGCCAATTCCAAATATTTCCGCCCTTTTGAACGGATCATAGACGAAAACCCCAACCATATCAAACAACGTATTTACCACCGTTTTATGGAAGTGAAAGACAAGGCATTAAGCCTGGAGAATATGGCAAAGAAAGTAGATTATTACAAACGTCAGCTTGTGGAATCCGGCTCTTTGGAAAGAGACCGGCAGAAATGGTCCGGTAAATGGATGTATGGCTATGCAGAGCCTAATGAAGAAGCCGAATTTATGAAATCGTGGTATAAGGCACGATTGGAGTATCTTGAGAAAATGCTTAAAGACTTATAATGCTTGTAACCTAAGATAATATAAAACTACTATAATGAAAGCTTCAATGGGTCACACGCTATATGATCCATTGAAGCTTTCATTATAATAGTCATTATCCGAAGAAAAATAACATGTTTAGAAATAACAACATTCTATCTCGTTCCTGTCTATTATTTTTTCTCTCTATATACAAACTTTACTTTCCTTGATTTATTGGTTTATATTGAAATGAGCTATCGCTTTGTTATTTCATGATCTTGCCCAGGTCATAATGGATTGACAAATGTATTTGAGTAACTTTACAAGCCTTCTCCCTGTTTTTAATAAACGATAAAATGATAGTATAATAAAGTTATTTTGTTTGACAATATTTATTAGTCAATCATCAAATAAATTTTTCTATGACAATACGAAAGCAATATTTGTACATTGTAATAATTTGACATTTAGTATATTATCTATTCTGTCTGCGGTATGGACAGGACCCTGAGAACCAACTTTGCACTGACGACTTTGCAGGGCATTGGGCACATAATGCCAACTTATCAATAAAAGCGATTATGGGTGTTGCCGGCTACAGTGAGATGGC
>NZ_JAQVBV010000037.1 GCF_028690125.1 Bacteroides sp.
TGGATTTCCAATTGTGTTAGAGTCTAACGAATTGACATTTGAGACTGAGTTTGGTGAAACATTTGATTATAATCAAGCCCGCAATAAGCCTCGAATAAATTCGGTCGAACTTATACATGACAGAAGTCCCACCGAATTAGGTATTCAAAGTAAAATGAACGTTTTAAGCAATTCTGAAATAGACGATATTCTATTTAATTTGGAGGGATAATTTATGGCAGAGTCATACATTAACAAAACTGGTTTATCTTATTTTTATGGACGTTTACTTAACATTTTCCAAACAAAAACCGACGCCAACACAAGTTTGGGTACCAAAGTCGACAAGATCGACGGTAAGGGCTTATCTACAAATGACTATACAACCACTGAGAAAACAAAACTTGGCGGTGTGTCTACTGGAGCTCAGGTCAACGTCATTGAAACTGTAAAGGTGAACGGTGTTAGTCAAACAGTTACAACTAAAGCTGTAAATCTTACAGTTCCAACAAACACTACTCAGCTAACAAATGGTTCTGATTTCCAGACAGGATCACAAGTTCAATCGTCAATTACGACGGCATTATCTGGTATTACCGGTATTAGCTTTGACATCGTGGCTTCGTTACCTACGACAGGTGTCAACGGTACGATTTACTTGTTAGCCAATTCCGGAGCCGCAACGAATATCTATGATGAATTTATCTACATAGATTCAAAATGGGAAAAGATTGGTACGACCGATGTGGACTTATCTGGGTATTGGGCCAAGGCTGATTTGTCAGCTATCACCACTGCGGAGATTGATACAATTACCGCCTAAAAGGAGGTAAAATATGTCTAATTTTTTAGATATGAACGGTTTGACATATTTTTGGGGAAAGATAAAAGCTTTGATGTTTTACAAATATTATGGCTTATTTTCCAAAACTACAACTGTGAATAAAGACGTGGACGGCAACATAACATCGATTGTAGAAACCTCGGATGAAGTAACCTCTACGGTTACTTTTTCCGTGACGGACAATGTCACGACAGTTACCGAAGTGATTGTACCATTCGCTGGTAGTTCAAAATATGTTAAAACCACGATCGTTACGACTAACGTATTAAGTATCGTTACAAATGAGTCGTATGAAACACAACCTAAATAAAAGGAGGTTAGAAATATGAGTAATAGTGATTGGCCGGGAACACTTGTACTACTTAACGATGTTAAAAAGACGATTAATGATTCCAACGATGCTTTGAGTTTGAAGATGAATAGTACCGTTGGGACTCCGGAAGAAAAGCCTTTGGATGAAGTTATAGACGGCTGTGTGGCTGGATACTCCGAGCACCTCAATGGATTTTTGCCAAACACACAAATTTACACAAAAAATCTTGTAGTTATACCAAGCGGCACTGAATATGTGTCAACGACTAAAAACGGCAGTGACGTTATTGGTTCGTTTACTATACCATCTGATTATGAAACAGTGAAAGCTAAATTTGTTATGTCATTGAAGGCTGATAGTACAAGCAAACCAGTAGGTTTATTTATTTTAAATCACTCTACTTCAACGCCGTATACTACTTTAATAAGCAACTCTATACTTGCAGACACTGGAAATAAGACGACGACATACACCGAATACACACTTGAAACAGTGCTTAATGCTGGCGAAACTTATTATATTCATTTGGCAAAAAATTCAACAAGTATTTACTGCAACAGCTTCAAAGTTGAGTACGAGGATTTAGTCGAACAGCCATTTTTGACAAATACAACCCAGTTATTTGCACCAGGTTTATCCATGACAGCGGTTGTTGGTTCTTTTTCTATTGCTGACGAATTTGATAAGCTTTTGCATGCTTTAAAAATGAGCTATAGAATGTTTTTTGCAAATTCAGAAAGTTCTCCCTACATTAAAATATATGTATCAAAGAAATACCCATCGTCAGTATATGTGTCAGCAATTGGTGCAGACGCAGAAACTATTGTAAACAGTGGATGGATTGGTCAAATAGCATCTTATCAACGCTGGTACAACATGGAGTATGTGTTAAACCTTGGGAATATCGAAGCTGGCACTTATTATGTTCATGTTGCAACAGGTAACTATACGAAAGTGGCAAACGTAATAATAGATGCTGAAAAAATTGTGTCTAAAGCCTATTCTTCGGTAAAAAGTATTCAAAGAGGCTATATTTTAATTGCAGCAAATGCAACTGTAAACATTGATATTTCTAACGTGATTCCTGAAAAATGTACTATAAATATAAACGCCACTAATATGGGCGTTTCAAGAAGTATCATATTCAACAAATTGACACTTACCGATTTAAGCGGTGCTCAAAATAAAGTTTTTTGGGAAGTGGTAGAAAACACATAAAGGGTGGTGGATAATTAAATGAGTAAATTTTACGCACAGTTAAATATCGAAAGTATTTGTGTTGGTGTATCACAATTATCTGGTAGCATTGATGGTAATTTAATAAATCTGGATTTTATGGATACATCGATCGTCGGTAAAAAATATAATAACGGCACGTGGGAAGAAGTACCCGTTGAGCCCGTTCCGGAACCACCACTTACTGAAATGGAACAGACAGTCCTTGAAACATCACTCAACGTAGAGTACTTAATGTGCTCAGCGGAATTAAACAACTAAAAAGGAGGAGTTGGTATGCTGTACAAAAACTTAGTAAAAATGATTACAAGAGGTTCTTACGACAAAGAGGATTTGTTGAGAAAGATGGATATTTATCTTCTCAACAACCGAATCACGCAGGAACAGTACACCGAGTTGGTAGCTTTGATGGCTTAAGCTGAGGGGTGACCGAATGTATGAATCAGTTATCAATGTGATATTAACATCCGTGGTTTCCGCGTGTGTTGGAGGTGGTCTTACATATCTCATCGTTGTTGGTAAATTGATAGAGCGAGTTACCAAACTTGAAAAATGGAAAAAACACGCCATCGACGATGTTACTGAAAGTATCAACGAAAGTATCGAAGAGAGAAAGCTCTTGTTAAAAAGTATATTAGCTTGTCTTTACGGTCTCAAAGAGCAGGGATGCAACGGGCCAGTAACGAAAGCTGTAGAAAGTCTTGAGACGTATTTATATGATCAGTCTCACAAGACAATACCAAACGAATAACAATTTGGGGCGTGCGTAAAACCACGTCTCTTATTTTTTGTCCCGCAGATTTTGCAAAGTATATTATGGAAGAGTATATAGGGCATTAAGTCCCTGGCGATGGTAACAGTACGCGATGAAGATTAAGAGTCAAACCGGACGTACATATACTTTCTTTTTTTACGCTTAGTTAACAAAGTATATTATGAAGGAGAGTGATATTTATGAAATTATCAAGCATGGAATCAAAATGGAAAATTTTTATTGGTCACGCCAAGAAATGTGGTGCTACTGAGGATGAATTGAAAGTTTTGGTTGAGGCGATGAGATTACTTAAAAAATATTTACCTATTCATGAGAAAGAGTCCTAACAAGGGCTTTTTCTTTTTTTTATTAAAATACAAAAGGAGTGATTTACATGAAAGACATAGTTTTAAAAATAGGTGAAGCTGCTACATATGAGCAACTGGCAGAAGAAGCTGCAGAATTAGCACAGGCGGCTTTAAAGGTGGCTCGTATTATACGCGGTGAAAACCCCACACCAGTAAAACCAGAAGATGCAATGAATCATATCATCGAAGAGTTTACGGACGTAGCTGTGGTTGCGAAGGTATTACATCTTAAAGTTGATGTTGGTATTGCAAAGATGAAGTATCATAGATGGAACAATCGAATAGACGAGTCCCTGGATGATTTCGGTATAATGTATAAATAACTCCGCAGATTTTGCATCTTATATTATGGAAAACATAATACAATTCGAAAGGGGATTTTTAAAATGAAAAAAGAATTAGTAAAGTTTGTAATTAGTACAACTGTTGTAGTTGGAGGGTTAGTCGCATTAGTACACACTAATATGGGCAAAACTCACAAATCTACAACGGAGGAAAAGTTAGAAGCTTCAAAACTGATTGATGATGTCATGAAAAGTAAATCTGTAGAAGAATTTGATATTTTGAGAAATAGAATGAGAAAGTCCTAACAAGGGCTTTTTCTTTTTTTTACGCATTTTTTACATCTCATATTATGGAAAACTAAAAACATTTTATAGGAGGAATTTATTATGATGAACTTTTTTAGAACAGATTTCGTTAACGTTAGATACGCTTTAGGTGAACTAGTGGGTAGAGAAGTTCCTTTATGGATATTCATACCTTACTATGTAATCTTAGGAAGTATCGGATTTTTAATGGTACCGTTCATAAAATTGTATTTTTACATTAAATTTAAGATTATTGTGTTTAAGATGTTTAGGGAATGAGCTTCGGCTCTTTTCTTTTTTCAAATGTAAAAAATTCCCGGGTTGAAAAAACTCAAAAATGGTTTCTAGAAAGGAGACTTGTTTTATGAATTGGTTTTTTGGTTTATGTTGGGTGTTGGGGGTATTAGTTGGATATGGTCTAAGAGATATTATGGTAAAAATGTTTACTTCTGGTACTCTGAGAATTGATCAGTCAGATCCAAGCGAGCCCCCATACATGTTCTTGGAAGGTACTATCCCTATTGATTGGATTATCAAGAAAAAACGAATAACTTTTAACGTTTCAGTTAAAGATTTTATTCCGCGAGATTAACAATTTGTATTATGGAATTAAAAAACATATTTGAAAGGGGAAATAAAAATGAACGAAAAAAATTACAATTTGTTAAACGAGGTAATCGAAAAAGAATTGAAGGGTTTATCTCTTTTTGAATCCGGAACTAAAGGACATAACGATGCAGTGGATGATATTGCTACATTGTACAAACTAAGAATTGAAGAAACAAAAATGAAATTGGACAATGACTTAAAAGTTAAACAATTGGAAGAACAGGTTGATAAGAATGAAAAAGAATTAGAACGTGTTAATGCTGAATTAGAATTAAAGGCTCAGCAAATGGATGCTGACGTTAAACGTTTCGATTCTGATATGGAATTGAAAGAACGACAGTTTACTGAACAAGTAAACAAACAGGCCGCTGAATTTGAAAACACAAACACAATCTATGAAAAAGACTGTATCTTCAGAGAAAAACAATTAAGCGAACAAAAGAAAGATAGATATTTAAGAATTGGTTTGGAAGTGGCGAGCATTATTGTGCCGTTAATGTTCTATAGAAAATGGATGGAAGAAGGATTTAAATTCGAAGAAACTGGTACGTATACCTCAACAACATTTAGAGGTTTGATCGGAAAATTTAGACCAACCAGATAATATTTTAAGATTTTAAAAACGACGAGACCGTAAAAAATACAAGGTCTTTTCGTTTTTGTCCCGCAGATTTTGCAAAGTATATTATGGAAAAATAACAATTTAGAAAAGGGGTATGTTTATGTTTAGTAAAACAGAATTTTTTACAGCAGTTACAGTTAGCTTGATAGCAGGTATTGGTATCGGATATAGTAAGGCTAGAGAAATTTTCATAGGAGCATTGATAAATGTCTCAGCACCTAAATGTGAAATTCAAAAAGAGGAGGAGTCCAACTAGGACTCTTTTCTTTTTGCACCTTTTTTACAATTCATATTATGGAAGGAGGGATATTTATGAAAAACATTAACATTGAGAAAATTAAACAAATAGCGAAAAAATATTCGCCGAAAGAAATTAATCCGATATTATTAGTTGGAGTAACGACAAAAGCGATGAGTGTATTTAGCGATGAGTATCAAGAAGAAATGAGACGCAAACATCCCGATTGGTATAAGTAAGGAGTCCAAATAGGACTCTTTTCTTTTTACGCAAAATTTTCATAGTATATTATGGAAGGAGTGATTAATATGAAAATCACAGATATGATTATAACAGCTATGGTAAAAAGAGGTGTTTTATATGAAGCTAAGAATACTGACGTTGACGTCGAGATTCCAGTGAATATAGAAGGTCTTGATAAGGTAGTTAAAGTAAACATTAAGTGTGAAAATATGACAATCCGAATTGAGAAGGAGTCCTAATAAGGGCTCTTTTCTTTTTACGCATTTTTTGCAATTCATATTATGGAAAGATGATTAGCCAACTTGGATAAGGCTCAGTCTGAAAACTGGATAGTAGGTTCGAATCCTGCATCATCTTTTATTTTTTTTACGCTAAAAATACAAGCTACTTTATGGAGAGGAGGCGAACTATATGTTCAAAATTAAAGACGTACGAGATGCGGGAATAGTCTTATTATCATTAAGCACTGCTTATGGTTTAGGGGTGTTATCGTGTGTTTATTGGGAATTGAAATTTGTAGCAACATACGATGCCAAATCAAGAAAAGAGGAGTCCAAATAGGACTCTTTTCTTTTTACTATATGTATAGAAAGGTGATGCTATGACATTTTTTAGAAACGAAAGAGGTGATATCATGTACAGTTATGCAATGGCTATTCGAGAATTTTTTGATAGTCTCGACGAAGTGTGTCCTCTGTGGCCTAGAATACATTTTCAAGCTAGATGTTATGAAGAGTGGGCTATAGACGAGGTTATAGAAATTCTTGAAGAAAATGACGAACTAGAGCCAATTCCGCTGGTAGAGGAATTCATAAAAAAAATGGATGAGTATTCATGCTATGATGAGAAAACAAGTTTCATGTTTTCTACAGCTAAAGATACGGCTGAGTGTATTCTTGATTTGTTATTGACATATTATTAATACGCAGAATTAACAATCTATGTTATGGAAACATAATCTATATTTACAGGAGGGTTTATTATGACATATAAACAAATAGAAGCTAGTAGAGAGTTACGTCTCTGGATTGGTCAGATAATTGTACCTGCGACAACACTCGCAGTGACAGTATTAACTATACCGGAGGTTAGACAAAAAGTAGCAACAAAATTTGGAAAGGTTAAACGTAAATTCAAAAGAGTAAAATGATTGTTTCAAAAGAGGAGTCCTAATAAGGACTCTTTTCTTTTCACGCATTTTTTGCAATTCATGTTATGGAAGGAGGTGTTATGTATGAACCCTGGTTTACTTAAAACATTAAGTATTGCTGCGACAGCAATTGGAATGGGAGCTGATCTCGTTTTGAGCATTGTCAAAGACAAAAAAATGGATGCTAAAATAGAACAGAAAGTTTTGGAAGCACTTGCTAAAAAAGGGATCTGAGTCCAACATGGACTCTTTTCTTTTTAATTACGAAGGGAGAAAGAATATGAAAAAACTTAGTTTACAAACAATTGTTAGAAACGTACGTACGGCTGCTGACGAACGTAGCCCTGAAATACTTACGGGTATTGGTATTGCGGGTATGATTATTACAGTTGTAATGACTGCGAGAGCCACACCGAAAGCTTGTCAATGTATTGATAATGAGAAATATGAAAGAGCTTACGCCGATGGTGCAGACGGATTTGTACGAGACTTAAAACCTATCGATTATGTAAAGGTAACATGGAGATGTTATTTACCAGCGGCGATTACTGGTACTTTATCTATCGCTTGTTTAATTGGTGGTAGTTCTGTAAATCATAAGCGTAACGCAGCATTAGCTACGGCTTACACGTTGTCTGAGACAGCTTTAAAAGAATACAAAAATAAGGTCGTTGAGACGATCGGCGAGAAGAAAGAACAAAGTGTTCGTGATGCTATCGCTAAAGATAAGCTTGTAAGAAACCCCGTAAAAAGTAATGAAGTTGTCATTACTGGCAAGGGTGAGACATTGTGCTACGATTCGATATCTGGTAGATATTTCAAGTCTGATATTGACAAAATCAAAAAGGCTTTGAACGAGTTAAACAAACAGATGCTTGAAGAAATGTATGTTTCACTCAATGATTTTTACTACGCCATCGGTTTGAAAAGTACATCTTTAGGCGACGATTTGGGATGGAATATTGATCGCGGATTGCTTGAATTGGATTTTAGCGCACAATTAATGGAGAACGGTGAACCATGTTTAGCCATAGATTATCGCATTCAACCAAAACACAATTTTTCATTGGCGTAAGTCCGCAGATTTTGCAAGTAATATTATGGAAAGAATAACATAATTTTTTTATAATTCGAGAGGAGAAAAACATAATGGAAAACAACGAAGTATTAAACAACGAAGAGGTTATTGAAACAACACAGGAAGTTTTGACTGAATCCGGTAACGGTTTCTTGATCGCGGGAGCGGTTGGTTTTGGTGTACTTGTAAGCATGGCTGCTTACAGATATGCTATCAAACCAACAATTGCTAAAATCAAGAAACACAGACAGGATAAGAAAGAACAGAATGAAGTTTTTGATGACGGAACTGTTTGTGGCGAAGCTGTTGAAATTCATGAAGTAAAAAGCGAATAAAGAATAGTTATTTCTTAGAGAGAAGATCTTTAATTAGGTCTTTTCTCTTTTTTGTTTTCGGGGGTGAGTTTGTGAATTTGTACTTATACGAAGGACCAGTTATGTCTTTTAATAGATGTATCACCAGTAATTGGAAAGGAACAACTAGAGCCGAGTCTGAAGATAAAGCTAGAAGTAATTTGACATATCGGTTTAAAAAAAATAACAACCTGTTAGAAGGCTCAAAGATAACATTGCCTGGAAAGATATTGATCATTTAATGAAAGGAGAATATCATGGAAGATTATAAATCTAACTCTCATAAATCAAAAGAGGGTATTGTTGAAAAGAAAGTTGAAAAAGCCATTAGTGGTACCGCTCGGGTCAAGAAGAAAACGGAGGTTCGTAAGTTTACGGACGTATTCATATCCGAAGATGTTGGTAATGTAAAGTCTTATGTTCTCATGGAAGTTCTTGTTCCGGCTATAAAAAAAGCCGTATCCGATATTATCGTAAATGGTATTGATATGATTTTGTATGGTGAAACGGGGCATACAAGAAGAGGTGCTACAGCCTCTAAAGTTTCTTATCGTGGATATTACGACAATAAGGGTGGTGCTCGACAAGACAGAAACCCACCTAGAAGTAGATCCGGCTATGATTATGATGATGTCATCATTGATAATCGTGGCGAAGCAGAAGATGTTCTGTCAAGAATGGACGAACTCATTGATCAGTATCAGGTTGTCAGTGTTGCTGATTTTTATGATTTGGTTGATGTTAAGAGTAATTACACAGATAACAAATATGGCTGGCTCGATATTCGGACCGCTAGAGTTGAACGAGTTAGTGGCGGAGGATATATGATTAAGTTACCAAGAGCTGTTCCATTGAATTAAGGAGGTTATATTTTGGAGAAAAAAGAAATTTTAATTTACGATAATGGGATATGCATTGGGTTATATCCTGTAGAAAAGATATTGTATGATTCATATCCAATTATTATTTACGGCGATGTTGTTATATTTGATAATGACCCTCCAGTATCAGTAATATTTTTTGCTGATGTGGAATATGGTATGATTGCCGGTGACAATCTTATAGAGCCATTTTTTACTCATGAAAATGTTGTAACGCCAGCAGAGCTTAAATCGGCTTTACAAATAAAATCACAGACACAATGTGTAATGGGTATAGATTTAGCAAACGGACCAGACTTTTCATCTAGACCTAGCAGCGAATATCTTTCACGGTTCGCTAAGGCTAATAACATGTCTATTGATGATGCAAAAGAGCAGGCTATCTGTAAAGAATGCCTTAAAAGCTATAAGGAGGTTGAATGATGGAAAGCATCATATTGTTAGTTGGTGCATCAGGTTCTGGTAAAACAACCATTGCTGAAACACTGTGTGATAAGATTGGATTATCAATAGTGTCGTCTTACACGACAAGACCTAAAAGATATCCAGAAGAACAAGGTCACATATTTGTAACTGATAAGGAGTTCGATGCCTTGGAAAAAGTGGTTGGGTTCACCAACTATAATGGTTATCGTTACTGCGCGATCGAATCGATGATTGACCACGGCGATATTTACATTATAGATCCAGCGGGCGTTGAGTTCTTCAAGCATAATTATCATGGTAATAAACAACCCATATTCGTGAAAATTGAAGTTTCCGAATTGGATAGATATTCAAGAATGATCGAACGTGGTGATAAAAAAGAAGACGCTATTTCTCGGATCGAAAACGATCGAATCGACTTTGCATATGTTGATTACGATCTAAGCATCAAAAATTACAATTTTGATCGTTGTGTTGCTATTTTAAGTTTGTTATTTAGAAAAGGAGAATGATTGATATGAAAAAAGCAGAAATTATTAACACCGTAGTAAGAAACTTTAACAAAGGTAAGTTCCAGATGGTTAAACACAGTCCTGAAATTCTTGTAGTTTCGGGCATCATTGGTGCTGTAGCAGGCGCTGTCGTTGCATGTAAAGCTACTACCAAGCTTGGCGATATTCTGGACGACACCAGAGAACAGCTTGATGTAATTCGCGCTTTTTCAGCAGACGAAGAACGCTGTGAAAAGCATGATTACACACAAGAAGATTCAAAGAAAGATATTACCATCGTATATGCTAAGTCCGGCGTTAAAATTGCAAAATTGTACGCTCCAGCAGTAATCATCGGCGGTTTATCTATTGCTGGTATTTTAGCATCGAATAACATTCTTCGTAAGCGCAACGTAGCGTTGGCTGCGGCATATGCTACGATCGATAAAGGATTCAAAGAATATCGCAATCGCGTTGTTGACAGATTCGGTAAAGAAGTCGACCATGAACTCAGATATAACATCAAAGCAAAGAAGTTCGAAGAAACTGTTGTCGATGAAAAAGGTAAAGAAAAAAAAGTAACCAACACCGTTAAAGTTTCCGAAGGACTCAACGAAGGTAGTGACTACGCAAGATTATTCAGTAAAGAAACAACATTGGCTTGGAATGAGAATCACGATTACAACATGATGTTTCTTAAATGTCAGCAAAAATATGCGAACGATAGACTCGTTGCTACAGGCCACTTATTCTTGAATGATGTATATAAAGAATTGGGTTTAGCTACAACTAAAGCTGGTCAAATCGTTGGGTGGACTTATGACGATAAGAATCCAACAGGTGACAACTTTGTTGATTTTGGTCTATTCCAAGAAAACTTTGAAAAAGTTGGCAGCTACACTAAATCTATTCTGTTAGATTTCAACGTAGACGGTCCTATTTTAAACACCATGACTGACTGAATCGAGGTAAACGTTCCTGGATATGGGAACCCATATAAAGATATGGAAGATTTCCCTTGGATTGATTGTTAAGTCCAGGGGTTATATTCAAGGGGGATTATATGTATAAAAAACAAAAGGGGAAGTTTAGACCTATAGTAGCTATGGTAATGTCGTTGGTTCTTGTTTTGTCGCCATGTGCTATTTGGCATACTGATGAAATATACACACCAGTTGAAGTAGCTGTTCCTGTTTTTAATGAAATCCAATATGGATTGGGAGATCCTATATGTAAAAATGAGAATTTGTTTATACCAATCAAAAAAGCGGAGTCCGAGGTTATCGAGTTGAAAGAGACAGTAACTTCATATCGATTGGCTGATGATGAGATCGATTTGATAGCATTAATCACCATGGCTGAGGCAGAGGGCGAGTGTGAAGATGGTCAGCGTTTGGTCATAGATGTTATATTGAATAGGTTAGAACACGAACGATTTGCGAATACAATAAACGAAGTAATATATAGTCCGAAACAATTTTCAAGCGCTTGGAATGGTCGGGCTGATAGATGTTATGTTAAAGAAGAACTTCGACAATTAGTGATTGAAGAACTGGAATTTCAAATGAATTATGACATTGTATATTTCAGAACTGAACGCTATGGATGCGGAACACCCGCATTTAAAGTCGGTAATCATTATTTTTCGAGCTTGTAATCGAGAGGAGTAGAATATGAAAACATCAATATTAACATTTGTAGCGGGGGCTACTATTGGGTCTTTTGTAACGTGGCGTTATATAAAGGTTAAATATGAAAGAATTGCCGAAGAAGAAATCGAATCTGTAAAGGAAGTATTTTCCAGAAGAGATTCGGTATCCGGCGAAAGTACTACAAGAGGTCTAAGAGTTGGTTCAGGAGCAAGTGACGAGCCTATGTCTAGATCGAATATGAAGCAAGAACGACCGGCTTCAGAACGAGTTGACTATACTCGATATTCTGCCAAAAAGCAAGTAGTGATTGATAAAGAAAAGGAAGCGGATGATAACATGAGTAAGCCATATATAATCTCACCAGAAGATTTTGGCGAGAACGATTATACCAAAGTCGGATTGAAGATATTCTCCGATAATGTTTTGGTCGATGACAATGACGAGAAACTGGATTCGTCAAGTGATATTGTAGGTTTGGATGTTGCAAAACATTTCGGAGAGTACGAAGATGATTCAGTTTTTGTAAGGGATGATCGTCTTAAAGTAGACTATGAAATTCTGTTGGATTTGAGAAATTACTCCGATGTAGCAAATGTCAAGCCACACCAAATGGAGGACTGATATTTTGAACAAAGACGAGCTAAACAATAAGTATTTTGAATGGATGTATCAGCTCGTATATGACAGACTAAGATTTAAGGGTCTATCCTATCGAAAGTTACTATCATTTCTGCACAACACTGAATTCACATATTTAGTAGATATGGATAGTAATAGATGGGTCGATGGGGTAGACCTTAGATACAGGTTTGGATGCGAGTCGTCTATTTCAGACAAAATTATAGTACAGTATTTAAATGACGAACCATGTAGTATTCTAGAAATGATGATAGCGTTGACCATTCGTTGTGAAGAAAATATAATGAAAGACATAACCATCGGTGATAGAACATCACATTGGTTCTGGTCAATGATTGATAATATGGGTCTTGGTATGATGTCCGATCAGAAGTTCGATAAGTCATATGTACAACTGGTCACTGATTCGTTTTTAAATCGAGATTACGGATATCATGGCGAAGGTAGTCTCTTTACTGTTTTGAATCCGAGAAGAGATATGCGTAATGTTGAAATATGGTACCAGATGTGCTGGTATTTGGACGAGTTATCATGTGGAGGGAGATGAGTCAATGACACCCAAATTAGTTTATGATTGGTTTTGTTTATATTTCCCACAGTACGCATCACATGTTGTCTCTTGGTATCCGCATGAAAAAAATAGTGTACGAGTAAAGCAATCGAACGGTGCAGAATTTATATTCACGTATAAATCAAAAATGGATTGGCGATTTGAAACAGTAAAGAGTTTTAGTAAGGGTACGAGGGGAGAAAAAACAATGACCGAATTAAAGAAAAAAGGAGACTAATGAACGATGATTGATTTTTTGATGATTTCAACGCGGAGTACTAAGCGCGGAGTAGTAGAAATCTATCCAAAATTTATCATCAAAAAAAGCGAAGACCTTATGGTGAGGGGCGGTGACTTCTACGCTATTTGGATCGATGAACTTGGTCTGTGGTCTACAGATGAGCAAGACGCTCTTCAGCTTATAGACGGCGAATTGGATAGATATGCGAAAGAAAATAGTCAGCGCTTTGATTCGAACATTAAAGTCTTACACATGTGGGACGCTGAGTCAGGGATGATAGACTCCTGGCACAAATATTGTCAGAAACAAATGCGAGATTCTTTTCATATGTTGGATGAAAAACTTATATTCTCCAACACTAAAACGAACAAGAAAGACTATGCTAGTAAAAGACTAAACTACCCGTTACAAGAGGGTTCATTTTCATCGTATGACAGATTGATGTCAGTCATATATACAGAAGAAGAACGTCGCAAAATTGAATGGGCTATAGGTTCGATCATTTGCGGCGAGTCTAAAAAAATACAAAAGTTTATGGTTCTTTATGGATCAGCAGGTACTGGTAAATCCACCATTTTAAACGTTATTCAGCAACTATTTGAAGGGTATTATTCGGTATTTGATGCAAAAGCTTTGGGTTCGTCTAGCAACTCGTTTGCTTTGGAATCATTTAAAACGAATCCATTAATTGCAATTCAACATGATGGTGATTTATCAAAAATCGAAGACAACACTCGATTGAACAGTCTTGTTTCTCATGAGATGATGACTGTTAACGAGAAGTTTAAATCGACGTACGCCAATAAGTTCAAATGTTTTCTGTTTATGGGTACTAACAAACCCGTAAAAATAACGGATGCAAAATCAGGACTTATAAGACGTCTCATTGATGTTTCACCATCCGGAAATAAAGTATCATCTGTAGAATATAAGAAACTTGTATCTCAGATAGATTTTGAACTTGGAGCGATAGCTTACCATTGTCAACAAGTATATTTGAGTAACCCAGCATATTACGACGATTATATTCCAATTACAATGCTTGGTGCATCGAATGATTTCTATAATTTCGTAATCGATGCGTATCATGTTTTTAAAAAAGAAGATGGTACAACACTTAAAGCTTCTTGGGAAATGTACAAGAATTACTGCGAGGATGCGAAAGTAGCATTTCCATTTCCTCAGCGTGTATTTAAAGAAGAATTGAAAAACTACTTTAAAGAGTATAAAGAGCGATTCAATTTTGACGACGGCACAAGGGTTCGTAGTTATTATATTGGATTTAGAACCGAGAAATTTGATGTTCCAAATCATGTGGAAATTAATGAACAAGTAATCGAAAGTAAAATTGATTTTACACATTCTGAGTCTTTATTTGATTTGGAATATGCCGGATGTCCAGCTCAATACGCAACACCAAACGATATGCCTATTGAAAAATGGGCTAAAGTAACATCCACATTAAGTGTGATCGATACTACTAAAGTTCATTTTGTCAAGGTTCCGGAAAAACACATAGTGATTGACTTTGACATTAAGGATAAAAGTGGTAAAAAATCATTTGAAAAAAATGTGGAAGCGGCCAGTAAATGGCCTGCTACATATGCCGAACTTAGCAAAAGCGGAAGCGGCGTGCATCTTCATTATATTTACTCAGGAGACGTATCAAAGCTAAGTCGTATTTACGATGACAATATCGAAATTAAAGTCTTTACTGGTAATAGTTCGTTGAGACGTAGAGTTTCTAAATGTAATGATGTACCAGTAGCAACTATCAGTTCCGGATTGCCATTAAAGGAGGAGAACAAAGTGGTCAATTTTGACTCGATCAAAAGTGAACGAGGTCTTAGGACTCAGATAAAAAGAAACCTAAACAAAGAAATTCACCCATCAACCAAATCCAGTATTGATTTTATCTATAAAATATTAGAAGACTCATATGCTGGCGGGTTGAAATACGATATTACTGATATGAGAAATGCAGTTTTAGCTTTCGCGGCTGGTAGTTCCAACCAATCGGACTACTGTATCAAACTCGTATCAAAAATGAAATTCAAGTCCGAAGAACCATCTGACAATGTTGTGACGGATAAAGAAATCATATTTTATGACGTTGAGGTTTTTCCCAATTTATTTGTCGTTTGTTGGAAAATTAAAGGCTCTGGAAAACCAGTGGTCAGAATGATTAATCCTACGCCTTCTGAAATTGAAGAGCTTCTCAGATTTAAATTGGTTGGTTTCAACTGTCGGAGATACGATAATCATATCGTGTATGCTCGACTCATGGGTTATACGAACGAACAATTATATGAGCTGTCTCAAAGAATCATAACAGGTAGTAAGAATTGTTTCTTCGGAGAGGCATACAATATTTCATATACTGATGTGTATGATTTTGCATCTGCCGGCAACAAAAAGAGTCTTAAGAAATTTGAAATCGAATTAGGTATTCATCATCACGAATTGGGACTTCCGTGGGATCAACCAGTACCAGAAGAAATGTGGAATACTGTAGCCGAATATTGTGATGATGATGTTATCGCTACTGAGGTAACGTTTGACCATCTTTCAGCAGACTGGACCGCTAGACAAATCTTGGCTGGATTGGCAGGTATGTCCTATAACGACACCACAAACTCGTTAACCACGAGAATCATATTTGACAAAAATAAAAAACCTCAAAGTCAATTCAATTATCGCGATCTTTCAAAACCAGTTAAAACATTACCCGGAGATGTTATGAATTTTTTGATCAAGGCCAAACCTGACATGATACGAAATAGTTTCAATGGGGATAGTCTTTTGCCTTATTTTCCGGGTTATAAATATGAATTTGGTAAATCGATTTATCGTGGTGAGGAAATTGGTGAGGGTGGTTTAGTACGTTCAGCACCGGGTATGTATGGTGATGTAGCTTTACTAGATGTAGCTTCGATGCATCCGAATAGTACTATTTGCGAGGTGCTGTTCGGAGTTGAATTCACAACTCGGTATAAAGAAATTGTTGATGGTAGAGTTAGTATCAAACATGAAGCATGGGATATTGTTAATAACATGCTTGATGGCGTGCTTACGCCATTTATTCAGAAAGTTCTCGATGGTGAGATGACTTCCGATGATTTGGCGAATGCGCTTAAGACTGCAATTAATTCCGTGTATGGATTAACGTCAGCAAGGTTCGATAATCCATTCAGAGATCCTCGTAACATTGATAACATCGTTGCGAAAAGAGGGGCATTATTTATGCTTGATCTCAAATACGCGGTTGAGGCAAAAGGCTTTATCGTAGCACATATTAAAACGGACTCTATCAAGATTCCGGATGCCACACCAGAAATCATACAGTTCGTAATGGACTTTGGTAAAATTTATGGATACGATTTTGAACATGAGGCTACGTACGATAAAATGTGTCTCGTTAATGATGCTGTTTATATCGCAAAGTATGCTTCGAAAGAGAAATGTGAACAGCTCTATGGTTATATTCCAAAAAAAAACAGAAAGCATCCATCTGAATGGACAGCTACTGGTACTCAGTTTGCAGTACCTTACGTTTTCAAAACGTTATTCAGTCACGAACCGATAGTCTTTAACGATTTATGTGAAACCAAATCAGTTACATCTTCTTTGTATTTGGATATGAACGAAGATCTTCCGGATGTTTCTGAATATGAAAAAGAGTTAGAAAAGCTTGAAAGTTCGTATAAGAAGGGTTTGGTTTCGGATACTAGCTTCGAATCGGCATGTCAAGAATTAAATAAACAAATAGAAGTTGGACATAGCTACCGATTTGTTGGAAAGGTTGGTCAATTTTGCCCAATCAAACCTGATTGTGACGGCGGATTGCTTATGCGCGAGAAAGATGGTAAGTACGGAGCGGCTACTGGTTCCAAAGGATATCGTTGGCTAGAATCGGAAATGGTAAAAGAGTTAGCAAAAGAGGATAGTATTGATAAGGGCTATTATCGGTCTTTTGTTGATGATGCGGTTTCTTCTATAGAAAAATATTGCGAGCTCGACTGGTTTGTTTCTGAAGAACCTTATCATCCGGTACATAATAATGGACTTCCTTTCTGAAGAGAGGTTTGTTTTCTACAAAGATTTATGATTGTTCATTCTTATATTTATTATGAGCTTAATGGTTGTGTTATATCCGATCACGATTATGATGTGAAGGCTAAACAGCTTGTTAAATATAAGAATGACTATCCTGAAACTTGGAAACATAGTGAGTATTATAAACAGTTTGGCGACGATTACGATGGTTGCACAGGTTTTACTTTGTATGACGAACTTGATGATCGACAAAAAGAAATAATACAAAGCATTGTTTGGAGTATTTATCACAATATAAGGGGGTAGTATAGTGGTTGAAAAAGTTGGAGTTATATCTTTTGGTAATAGACTTCTCAATGTATATTCATCGCTGGATAGTCCGTTGTTCATGGCTTCTGAAATTTCCAGTATGATCGATTACAGCAGAGGTAATGTGTGGGGCATGTTGTCAGTATGTGAGGACGACGAAAAGCTGAACCTACCGATGGTAGTTGCAGGTCAAAAACGAAACGTTAGTTTTGTAAACGAAAATGGTTTATATAATGTTTTGTCTGAGAGTAGAAAACCGTTAGCCCGTAAATGGCGGAGAATCATCCATGACGAGCTTATCAATTTGAGAAAGAGTCGTGGGAAAAATGTAGTAGAGCAATTTGAAGACTGGGATCACGAGCTGGATAATCTGTTCATAGATCCTGACACTGGTATTATGATGCAATCTGTAACAGTCCCTGGTGGAGATGTTATACAAATCCCTTACAACGAAGAACAATAAAAAGGAGAATGAAATCATGGCAGATCAAATTAACGAAAACGAAGTAGCAAACGTAGAGGTTATCACCATATTGGGAACGCCTTTTAACATGTACGGCTCAATCGATACTCCTATATTTTTAGCAAATGAAATTGCTGAAAAAATCGAGTATTCCATGGATAAGGTTGGACAGATGTTGGACCTTGTTGATGATGATGAAAAGCTGACCGATACAATATATCGTGCAGGTCAGAGAAGAGAAATGTGGTTTGTTACCGAAAATGGTTTGTACGAATTGCTCATGCAGTCTCGCAAGCCGTTGGCAAAACAATTCAAATTCGAGATCAAGAAGATGCTTCGAATGCTCAGAACTGGCGAATTACAAAAACGTCGGACTCTTTCAGATGGAAGAAATCTTATTATTGAAAACGCAACACTGTTATCGGGACCGTTCAGAAATTTCTCAGGCGAAGGAACAGATTTTAACAGAGCTGGCGACCGTAACTTCTGTGTAATCATCGAAGATCCAAGACAGATTGACAAGTTATTAGCTGACGGTTGGAATGTAAAATCACTCAAACCTCGCGATGCATCTGAAGAACCTACACATTATATTCAGGTTACTGTCAGATTTGATAACTTCCCACCCAAAGTTGTCATGGTCACCAGACGTGCGAAAACATTGCTCGATGAGGAATCTGTTGGTACTCTTGACTTTGCTGAAATTAGACATGTTGATCTTACTATCAGTCCGTCTAAGTGGGACGTGAATGGTAAGAGCGGTATTAAGGCATATCTTAAGAACATGTATGTAACAATCGCAGAGGATGAATTTGCGGCTAAATATGCTGACGATTTTCTGGACGAAGTAGAGATTTAAGAAAGGCTACGTTATGAAATAACTTTGAAGATGGAGACTTATGTTATTATAGGTCTCTTTTCTTTTCTGTAAAGGAGGGTTTAATTAGATGTGGCGATAAAATTATTTAACTATCAGCTAGCAGCTTTGGAAAAAATGAGTACTGGTTGTATATTATGTGGTGGGGTTGGCTCTGGAAAGAGCTTAACCTCACTAGCTTATTACTATCTACAAAATGGAGGTGATATTAAAAGTTTAAGTGGTGGTAAATATGTAAATATGAAAAAACCAAAAGACTTATATATCATAACAACCGCTAGAAAACGTGATACCCTTGAGTGGGATGGCGAGTTGATCCCATTTCTCATGTCTAAGCATTCTGATGTAACCTTTTACAAAAACCAAAAAGTAGTTATAGATAGCTGGAACAACATTGTTAAGTATGCTCAAGTCAAAGACTCGTTCTTCATATTCGATGAGCAACGAGTTATCGGTTCCGGTTCTTGGGTTAAGGCGTTCTTGAAAATCGCTAGAAATAACGATTGGGTTTTGTTATCAGCGACGCCAGGGGATACTTGGCAGGATTATATTCCAGTATTCATTGCTAATGGTTTTTATAAGAATCGTACGGAGTTTGATAAACAACATATTATTTATAGTCGGTTTAGCAAATTTCCAAAAGTTGACCGATATATAAATACTGGAAGATTGGTACGGCTTCGAAATAAGATCCTAATAAATATGGATTTTCAAAGACAGACCATATCTCATCACGAAGATGTTTATACTGATTATGATACTGTCAAATATAAAGAAATTGGTAAGAGTAGATGGGATCCTTATAAGAAAGAACCCATAACTAATGCCGGAGGACTTTGTTACGTTTGGCGTAAAGCTGTAAATTTGGACACGTCTAGAGAGCTGGCTGTATTAGAAATATTCAGAAAACATCCACGAGTAATTATATTTTACAACTTTGATTATGAGCTAGAGGTACTGAGAAATCTAAATTATGGACCGGATGTGGAGATTGCGGAATGGAACGGACATAAACACCAACCACTACCAGAAGGACGCTCTTGGGTATATTTAGTGCAGTATACGGCTGGTTGTGAGGGTTGGAATTGTATTAAGACTGATACAATCATATTTTACTCTCAGAACTATTCGTATAAGGTTATGATACAGGCTGCTGGAAGAATCGACAGACTAAATACTCCTTATACAGACTTATGGTATTATCACATAAAGTCTCACAGTGGTATCGATCAGGCAATAAACAAAGCTTTAAAAAGTAAGAAGAACTTCAATGAAACCAAGTATATTAATGGGAGGTGATTAAAATAATAAATCCTGCATTATTTAGTAGTGCTACTGAAAATTGGGCTACACCTCAAGATATTTTTGATAGGATGAATCATATATTCAATTTCACATTAGATCCTTGTGCTGATGCTGAAAATGCCAAATGTACTAATTTTTTTACAAAAGACGATGACGGCTTATCTAAAGATTGGGGCGGGCATCGAGTATTTTGTAATCCACCATATGGAAGAGATGTCACTGGAAAATGGATAAAAAAATGTTATGAAGAATCTAGAAAACCGGGAACCATTGTGGTGGCGTTGATACCTGCCAGAACCGATACTAAATGGTTTCATGAATATATATTCAAAACATCTGCTGAGATTTATTTCGTAAAAGGACGATTGAAATTCGGTGGTAGCGATAACGCCGCACCATTTCCGTCAATGGTTGTAATATTCGGTTTCCATTGGATATATTTGAAACCTGAAGAAATTGAAAAAATTTATTCTTGAGTTAGGAGGTAAATCATGGAAAGTAACGACAAAGAAGTATATTTTGGACTGTATTGTAAAACTTGCAAGAATGAAGCTTTGCCGGAATCTGAGGAGCCGTGTAATAGTTGTCTCGAGGAGCCAGTAAACACCGATTCGCATAGACCTGTAAACTGGGAAAAAAAATAACCACGCAGTTTATACAATGCATATTATGGAAACTAAATTATAAGGAGGAATAAAAATGGATAAAAAACAGTATAATAAACTTACAGCAAAAGCGGTAAAAATTTCTGGTGACATGAAAGAATTAGCAGCATTTATTGTCGACACTGATTGTAGGACTATGGAGCATACCCCCGTTATCGGGGATCAGCGAGATGTGTTGATACAAGATTTTTCGACAAATATGCGTCTTGGTGAACTTATCACCAGAAATAAATATTTAGCGCTTGGTGTATTGGTCGGTATTTCTGTAACTGCTGGTGTTATTCAACTTAAACAAGTTTTGATTAAAAAAGATGAGGAGTCCAAATAGGACTCTTTTCTTTTTTACGCAGTTTCTACAACTCATATTATGGAAACTACAAATACAATATTGAGAGGGGACATGATTATGTTTAACAAAGTTAAAGAATTTTACAAGAAACATGACGTTCAGATTGCTATTATCGGAGGATTAACTGTAATGGTTGTTGGGAAAGTTCTATTTGCTAAATACATGGCTGATAAAACAATACCTACAAACATACTACATGTTGATCCAGATATAGTAGCTGGCGATAATGCGGTTTTAGAATCTTATGGCGCAATGTTTAAATCTGGTTATTCAGTACCATTCGCAACAAAAGAAGTAGTTGATAAATTTATTAAAGAAAGAGGTAACACTTACCAAATTGATATTTTGGACGATCTCACATCAGTCGTGTGGATAAGTAAGTAATGTCAATTTTGAGAGGGGTGTAATCCCCTTTCTTTTTTTGCGCGCCATGTTTACAATGTGTATTATGGAACAATTATACTATTATATTAGGAGGTAATATTATGAACGAAGAAAAAGAGGAAATCAAAGTTACAAGAAAAGATACAATCATTACAGTTGGCGTTATTACGATATCAGCAGTAATCGGGTATAAACTCGGTTATGCTAGAAGCAATAGCCTGGCGGTAAGAGGTTTGGAAAAAATTTGTGATTTTGATCCGTCTTTGTACGATCATATTCGGAAATCTATGTTAGAGTATAAGAAGAGTCAAAAATAAGAAATGGAGCCCTTAATTGGGCTCTATTATTTTTTTACCATAAAGGATAATTATTATGAAATTTTTTGAAAAAATACTAAATGCGTTATGTATTGCTTTTTTGATTCGAGTATTTATTGAGTTGTTTGTTTTAATCTTACATCCGGAACTGTTTTTCTAACACGCGTATTTTTCAATCCATATTATGGAAACTAAATGGAGTTTACATAAATTAAAAGGAGAGATTAATATGTTGAATTTTTTAAGAGATAGTAGATCTTTTATCATGAACGAAGAGGATGTGACAACAGTTTTGACGGTTATTAATAAACATCAGATAGTAGCTAACGGTGTAGTTAGCACTTGCGGGTGGGCAAATCAACCAGAAAAATGGTTCGTAACATTCAAATGTTCAGGTAAAGAATATTCTAAACTTATTAAAGAATTGATTAGTATTGGAACAATTGAAATTAGTGTAAGACCAGGTGGATTACAAGATTTATATTTTAAGAGAGCTTAGGCTCTCTTATTTTTTTATCACTTTAAACTTTATACTAGGGGGTATAATTATGAAAAAAGAAACAGTAGTTAAAATCAGTATTGCTGTTAGTTTGGCAGCGATAGCTTATTCGGTTTACACAAACGCTAGAGTCGGTAATATTTGTGATCAATTGAATTTAGCCATTTCTGATATTTCCATACGAACGAAGGTTGATGTATCCAACACTATTATTGAGAAAGCGGTAGAACAAGCTGCCGAGAGAGAAGTTCACAGAACTATCAAATTAGCAACAGCGATTGTTCTTAAAAATATAAATGACGAAATTTATTCAGACGTCAAGACATCAGTTGGCTCTAGCCGAGAGAAAATATCTGAATCGGTAGCTAAAGAAATTTCAAAGCAGGTAGCTCGGATTGATATTGACGATTTGAAGCGGACTGTCAGAGCTGAAGCCAAGGAACATATTCTTGAAAAATTTGATGGTAGTCTAGATTCCATGTTAGAAGACCATAACCAAAATCTCACCAATTTAACAAAAATTTACTCGTCAATGGCTGAAACTATGGCTAAGAAAGTTTAAGACAGTTTACTAAAGGAGTGGTTTTTATGGAAGATAAAATAATACATTGTAGTACATGCATAAAATTTGATGTTTGTGCGTATAGATTTGAGATGATGCGACACGTTGGACACATTATGGATATTAAAATTAACAATAATAAAAGATTGTTCACAAACGTGGCTGTAACCTGTAATGAATAGATTGAAGAAGCAAGAAGAAGTTGCTACACCGTTATCTGAAACTGAAGAGAAAAAGGGTTTTAAAAAAGTTATTAAAAACCTTGATGAAAAAAAGATTACACGTATTGCAGGAGTGGTGATTGGCATTGTTAATTTTTTTGATAATTGAGAGGAGAACTAGTATGAGACAAAGACGTAGTACAGGTGGTTTGTTGTTGGATGTATTTTTAACTTTCATCACCGGAGGATTATGGTTAATTTGGATTCTCATCAGGTATTTGAGAAATAATAGTTGAGGAGGGATTTAAATGTTGAATGATGGTGGCGTAGAGTTTATGAAAGCATTTGATAATATTGTACGGGAACGTATGGAAGCTGAAAAAGAATGGATTAAGTCGTTAAGAAAACGTGGCATTAAAGCTGCACATCCTGATGACGGTTGGGTCAACAAGGAACACAATATTGTATTTTTGAGTCACCCTCAATTTTTTGATGGCGTAAATATTGGTGACACAATAGCCTTAGGCGATGCTGATAAATATAGATTGGTCAAGGTGGTTAGTATGAGGACTAACGAATTGTCATTGTATGATTCCATGATGATTCATTATTATTTTGAAGAAATTCAAACCAGAACATACGGCGACATATTTACAGATTTTAAAAACAAAATTGACGAGGGAATGCTCGACGATATTACAGACTGCAGACCTGCTAGCAAAATGTATTCTGGTGTTGATCTGGCGCAAGGTATTATTGCATGGTTTAAAGACGGATCAAAAATGATATATATACCTAAATAATAGAATGGAGATGGCTGTATGAAAATAGTAGCGACAGAAGAATTTGTAAGGATGCCTGCCGGAACAATATTTACACCTTGTGATGCATATGGAAATCCGAAAGACGATTATGAAATAAAAGTTGATGCTGGAGAAACTGATGAAAAAGGAGTGCATCATTATAACGGTACATTGCCAGTTTTTCCATTAGCAACAGCACCTGGACATTTTGAATTTTTTTCTTATGATGGAGATTCAAACGATGCTCGAGGTTATGAGTATTTTGCGGTGCTTGAAGATGCAGACATTGATAATGTTATTTTGCTATTACAATGGGCTAAAGGTCATTGTTCAGATATTGAATTGGTTAAAAAGGTTCCTGGACTTTAAAAATAAGAACACGCATTTTTTGCAGCTCCTATTATGGAAGGAGGTGTTAATCATGAGTGACAGAGTTGTGGTATCGGTTGATGCTCGTACAAATCAGGAAGCCATATGCGCGTTAGAGTTGATATTGGACAATATCAAAGCAGGAGCATATAGTGATGGTGTGTGTACGAACGTAACAATTACAGACGAAGGAACCAATGACTGACCATCGTAAAAATAAGTAGGGGTCCGAACAAGGACTCTTTCTTATTTTTGATTGTTAGTAGAGTCAATATAATAATTTTAGGGGCGTTAGTTGATACTGACGCTCTTATTTTTTGCCCACTTTTGAAAAATTGAAAGTGGGCTTTGAGTGAAATTTTGTGAAAGTGGGTGGTGAAGTTATGAAAAATTTTTAAAAAAGTGGGCAAAAGCCCAAAAAAAGTGGGCAAAAGCCCACTTTCGTGGTATAAAAGTGGGCTTAGAAAATTGGTAAATTTGAGTAAAAATGGTCGATTTTGGGTGTTTTTGAGCATTTTTCGGACGATTTTGGGTGTTTTTTAAGTTTTGTAGGACAAAAAGCCCACTTGCCCACTTTTATTTCTATTTAATTGTGATAAAAAGTATTATATATATAAAGAGTTTTGGCCAAACAAAGTGGGCAAGTGGGCTTTTGGATATTTTATGAGGTTTTAGTATGAAAATTGGATTTGTTCTACCATCTTGTAATTATAACATTGTGATCACAAAAGATGAGTTGTTGGCGTTATCTTCTGGTAAAGTTATTAGCATGCGTCCAGAAAGGACGACCGGACAATACGTTGATATTTTTGGAAAGGCTTCATTAATTAATGGTCATGATTTATCGATCGATAGTAATATTAACGAAACCGAATCAGTTCAATATTTAACCATTTCGGTAGAACGATAAATCTGCCCCGCGAAAAAAACAAGCCCTTTTATGAAGAGAGATAGAAATAAAGACCTATTTTACTTTTTGTCTTTTAATTTGTCAAAAACACTAAAGAGAAAGGAGTACTGCTATGTTGGAAAAAGATTTTCAATCAAAACTTAAACAAGAGTTAAAACTTTTGTTTATCGGATGCATCGTTACAAAATTAGATTCTGGAAACATACAAGGTATTCCGGATCTTCTTATTTTGTATAAAAACAAATGGGCTACTTTAGAATGTAAAAAAACAATTACTGCTAGTAAGCAGCCCAATCAAGAATATTATGTTGGTCTGATGAACGAAATGTCTTTTTCAAGATTCATCTCTCCAGAGAATAAGGAGGACGTGTTAAATGATCTTCAACGAACATTTGAAGCTTGAAGGCCAGCACGCTTTCCTCAGCGCTAGTAAATATCATTGGATAAACTACGATGAGGATAAAGTATCGAGAGCCTATGCAAAACATTTAGCCACAATGAAAGGTACTGCTGATCATGAATTTGCAGCGCTTTGTATTAAACGTGGACAAAAATTACCAAAGTCGCAGAAGACATTGAACATGTACATCAATGACGCCATCGGTTTTAAAATGATACCAGAACAAATCCTTTATTATTCTGAAAATTGTTTTGGTACTGCTGATGCTATTTTGTTTAGAAATAATGTACTTAGAATTCATGACTTGAAAACAGGCGAGATCCCAGCACACATAGAACAATTACTGGTGTATTCGGCATTGTTCTGTTTAGAGTATCATATCAAACCTGGTGACATAGAAATTGAGTTACGTATTTACCAGCATGATGATATTTGGACTCACAATCCATCGGCTGATGAAATTCTTCCGATAATGGACACAATTATAGCACATGACAAAGTTATAGCGAGTATAAAAGAACAGGGGGTGTAAACCATGAATCCGGTTGCTGAAGACATACTTATGCATTATGGCATGAAACAAAGAAGTGGACGGTATCCTTGGGGTTCTGGTGGCTCACCTTACCAACATTCTGGGGATTTTCTGAGCCGCGTTGAAGAACTTCAAAAACAAGGGTTATCTGAAAAGCAAGTGTCTGAAACTATGAAATTAAGTACCACTGATTTGCGTATGCAAGTACGTGTTGCTAAACATGAGCGAAGAAACCTGGAAGCTGCTAGAGCTAAGTCTCTCAGAGAAGACGGTAAAAGTCTGAGTGAAGTTGCTCAAATTATGGGTTATAATAATGACTCATCTGTTAGAGCTTTACTTAATGAGAACACATCTGTCAAAAAGAACATGGCTGTTACTACGGCTGATATTTTGAAAAAAGAATTAGAAACAAAAGAAATGCTTGATGTTGGTGTTGGTGTCGAGAAAGTATTAGGCGTTTCATCAAGCACTTTGAAAGAATCTTTATTTCTTTTGGGTACAGAAGGTTACAACCTTTATGGTATTGGTGTTCAAACTGGACCAGGTAAACAAACCATCACCTCTGTATTGTGTAAGTCTGATGTTGAGTACAAAGATGTATATGCAAATATGGCTAATGTACAAATGGTACAAAACTACCATTCTGTTGACGGTGGAAAAACATTTGATAAAAGAGAAGCTCCAGCGAGCTTAGATTCAAAAAGAGTCCATATTCGATACGGCGATCAAGGTGGCACTGATAAAGATGGTGTTATTGAACTTCGTCGTGGTGTTTCCGATTTAAATTTGGGCAACTCTCATTATGCACAAGTTCGAATTCTTGTTGATGGTACCCATTATCTTAAAGGTATGGCTATGTATTCTGATGACATGCCACCCGGCGCAGATATCGTATTCAACACTAATAAGAAAACAGGCGTTGACAAAATGAAAGTGTTGAAGCCAATAAAAGAGGATCCCGATAATCCTTTCGGTGCATACATCAAAGCCAATGGACAAAGTTATTATGACGATCCAAAAGGTAAATACACTGATCCCCTTACTGGAAGAAAGCAATCATTATCCCCAATTAACAAATTGAAAGAGGAAGGCGATTGGGATTCGATGTCTAAGAATCTGTCTTCGCAATTCCTTTCAAAGCAACCATTAGCTCTTATCAAGAAGCAGCTAGATTTAACACATGCTGACGCTAGATCAGAGTTTGATGAAATTTGTTCCCTTACCAATCCAACTTTGAAAAAGAAACTGCTATTAGATTTTGCTAACGAATGTGATAGTGCAACAGTCCATCTAAAAGCAGCAGCATTACCTAGACAGAAGACACAAGTTCTGTTACCGTTGACATCCATAAAGTCTACTGAAATATATGCTCCCAATTTTGAAAACGGCGAGAAAATAGCTTTGGTGCGATATCCTCATGGTGGAACATTTGAAATTCCAGTGTTAACGGTTAATAACAAAAACAAAGCAGCTAAAAACATATTGGGTAATGTTATGGATGCTGTTGGTATTCATCCGTCAGTAGCCGAACAATTATCGGGAGCTGACTTTGATGGTGATCAAGCTGTTTGCATACCGATTAGCGCCAAAGCACAAATTCAATCAAGACAACCGCTAAAGGGACTTAAAGATTTTAATGCTAAGGATGAATACTCTGTTCCTGAGGGTAATCCAGACAAAGTTAAGCTCATGACCAAGGCTAATACTCAGAAACAAATGGGTACTATTTCCAATCTGATAACCGATATGACTCTTATTGGTGCTCCCGATGACGAGATTGTACGTGCTGTAAAGCATAGCATGGTTGTAATTGATGCTGAGAAACATAAGTTAGACTATAAGAAGTCAGAGAAAGATAACGGTATTGCTGAGTTAAAGACCAAGTATCAAGGATACATCAACGCTGAAGGTAAACAAGTTGGTGGTGCAAGTACATTACTATCGAGAAGAAAACAGACAACTGCTGTATTAGAGAGACAAGGTAGTGGGAGAATAGATCCGGAAACAGGTGAAGTATCTTATAAGACTTCTGGTAGAACTTACATCGATAAGAAAACTGGTGCTATTTTACCAGCTACTACCAAGGTAAGTATAATGATTAATACCCCCGACGCCCGTACATTGTCGTCAGGCACCCTCCCTGAAAATGCGTATGCCGATCACGCCAATAGGATGAAGGCCCTAGCCAACGAAGCCAGACGCGAATACAGGGCTGCTGGAAACATTAAGTATTCAGCAACATCAAAGGCTACTTACCAGACAGAAGTAGATCACTTGACTGCCCAGCTTAACGTAGCATTAATGAATGCACCTAGGGAGCGTAGAGCACAGATCGTAGCTAATTCAACTGTTAAGGCTAAGATTCAATCTAATCCTGACATGGATAAGAAAGAGATTCGTAAAGCCAAACAACAAGCTTTGTATGATGCTCGAGCAAATGTTGGTGCAAGTGGAAAAGAAAACAGAATACAGATTAATGATCGTGAATGGGAAGCTATTCAAGCTGGCGCCATTAGTGATACACAATTGACACAGATACTACGGTACACTGATCAAGATGCACTTCGTCAAAGAGCAACACCGAAAACCATGACACAATTGTCTGATGCTCAGATTAATAAGATAAAACTTATGAGCGCTTCTGGTAACTACACTAATTCCGAAATTGCAAGAGCAATTGGCAAATCAACTTCTTCTGTGTCAAAGTACACAAACTAGTGAAAGGAGAATGAGTAATGGAAGAATACATGTTAACAACTGTTGATAATCCTTATGATCCATTCGATCAGTTTGACAACTGGTTCCAGTTTGATATGGATAAGGGTTATAATTCTTGTGCGTACTTGGATAAGATTGCTCGTACTTCTGATCAGCTATCGGAAGAAGAGAATCGAATCGAAGTTTCAAGAGCAATCGATGAAATAATCAAGTATGATTTCAGAAACATTTACAGCAAAGTAAAGGCTAAGACAAATTAATAATTGTACACTAAACAGAATGCAACTAGCATTTAATTATGGTTTGGTTGAATATGTGAGTACAATTACTACTGGTCTTAGGTATAGGGGGGTCTAAAAAAATTTACACCCCCTATTGCATCGCGAGGGTCCTAAAAAAATCCCCGGCGGTTATATTTTGGGAATCATATTTACTTTTCGCATGGTTTTTAAAAGCAGTTAGCGTTTATCACTCCCCCTAGCCTTCTCCTTTCTATAGTAAGGTTGCGTATAACCACTAGCTGCTTTTAAAAACTATGCGAAAAGTAACCACTACGAAAGATAAACCCATAATAAAGTGTATAACATGCTTACGAAAGGAGACGATAAGTATGGGAAGAGTTAGATCGCAAGGCGAAGCTATCGAAACCGTAAAAAGAAGACCCGGGTTAACTCCCGAGTCTCGAGAGAATCAGGTAATATCCATAGCTATGGATCTCGCTGAAAAAATGATGGCTAATGGTACCGCGTCATCGCAAGTCATAACCCATTTTTTAAAACAGGGTTCTCCGAAAGCTAAAAAAGAAATGGAGATTCTCGAAAAACAAAGTCAATTAATCGATGCAAAGATTGAATCGATACGTTCATTACAAGGTATGGACACCATGTATAAGGAAGCACTTAATGCTATGCGAAGTTACAGTGGCGGCGGTGATACAAGTGAAGATTAGATCATATTCAGAACTATCAAAGCTGAAAACTTTCGACGAACGGTTTGACTACCTGGTATTGAAAGGTCTTGTCGGGAAAGAAACTTTTGGTTTTGATCGATACTTGAATCAGATATTTTACAAATTGCCAGAATGGTTATCCGCTCGTAATGAGGTTATTGTTCGAGACAATGGTTGTGACTTAGGCATTGAAGGTTACGAAATTCATGGTATGATATTAGTTCATCACATGAATCCAATAACCGAAGATGATATAAAAAACAGAAGTTCCATCGTATTAGATCCTGAGTGTTTGATATCGACCACGTTGTTGACACACAATGCCGTCCATTACGGTAAGAAAGAAAACGTGATTCGAGAACCAATTCAACGAATGAAGAATGACACCTGTCCATGGCGGCACTAATCAAAAAAGGAGGATTACTTAATGAAAGATGAAGAACGTGTAATGGTTGATAGTACTATAAAGCCAACCGAGACGCAAGAACCAATCGAGACGCAAGAACCAATCGAGACGCAAGAACCAATCGAGACGCAAGAACCAAATATTGTCGGTCAGGTAGCCGACTGTAGTATGTTAAATGTTCGATCCGCACCTGACCCCAATGCAGACATTTTATTATCGGTTTCAGTTTTGACAGAGATGCTGATTGACTTAGATAAATCATCCAATGATTTTTACAGTGTAATGACTACTGATGGTATCCATGGTTTTTGCATGAAGAAATTTATCCACGTCAAACCATAAGGAGGTTTTACTATGGGTAGTATATTGACCGACGTAAAAAAAATGATAGGCGTTGGCGAAGAGTACGATCACTTTGATGTCGACATCATGGTCGATACAAACTTAGCATTAGCTATAGCTACTCAAATGGGTGTTGGACCGATTACAGGTTTTTCAATATCTGGACCGGAGGTGCTATGGACTGATTTTATACCAGAGAGTCCGTTACTTCATTTCGTAAAATCATTTATTTGTCTAAAAGTGAAACTGATATTCGATCCGCCAACAAATGGTGCAGCATTGGAATCTTTGAAGGCACTTATTGCTGAACAAGAATGGCGAATCATATCTCAGCTTGAAACTTAATAGTCACGCTCATGGAAAGGAGGTATAAAATGTATGTGGCAGTACAACCCAACAGAACTACAGCACCATGGAGTAAAAGGTATGAAGTGGGGGGTTAGAAAAGACCAATCGATTAGTTCTAGAAAACGAATGATGAGTAAAGACGTAAAAAAATATCATGAAACAGAAGTTCAACGGGCTAGAGCTAGCCGTAGCTATTACAAATTAAAAAAAAATAACGCTTCTGAAAAAGAACTAAAAGAAGCTTACGATCACCTGACGTTACTAGGTAAAAAAGCTGTAATGGCGAACGAAAAAATGAATACTAAATATTCGTATGCTGATCTCATGGCTTCCAATGATGTTAAAACCGGAAAGACATATTTACAGTCATTCATTCATGATCGAGACTTAGATATCACAGTATATTCTGATAAAACGTATGATGTCTAATTTCATAAAAAGGAGGTCTAAACATGTATGTGGCAGTATAATCCAACAGAAATACAACACCACGGAGTTAAAGGAATGCGTTGGGGCAGAAGAAAAGCATCGGCTGCTTATAGAAGTGCTGCTTCGGCATCTGTAGCAAAAGATAAAGCCTCAGGTAACAAAGTATCGATTCGTACTGCAAACAATAACGCGCGTAAAGCGGGTAAAAAAGCATATTCTGAGTCGGTAAAGATCGATAAGGCGGCTGTTAAAAAGGCAAGAGCCGCCGTCAAAAAAGAGAAGTATGAGAAAAAGCATCCTGAAAAGAGTATGACTGACGATGAGCTTAAAAAACACTTAAATCGTCTGAACATGGAGAAGCAATATAAACAGTTAACCAAAGATGTAAATCCGACTTCTATCGATATTGGGAAAAAATATACGACTAACATACTTAAAGGTGTCGGTGCTACTGCGGTTACGACTACGGCCGCTATAACCCTGTATAACAACATTGGAACCATTTCCAAAATCACGGAGCCAATTGTTAAGGTCGTCTGATTAAGGAGGATTTATGTCATTATCTAACACTGCCGTTCCGATCTATTACGGCATGTTTAGAGATGCCGTAATTCGCGGCGAAATACCAGTTAATAGAGAAATCTCATTAGAGATGAATCGAATTGACGATTTAATAGCTAATCCTGGTGTTTTTTATGATGATCAAGCTGTCGAAGGTTGGATTCGATTTTGTGAAAACGAATTAACAACCACTGACGGCGCTGATTTAAATTTACTTGATAGTTTTAAACTCTGGGGTGAAGAAGTGTTCGGTTGGTATTACTTTGTTGAACGAAGTATTTATGAACCATACACAGATGGTCCGGGTGGACATTATGTGAATAAGGTTGTAAAAAAACGTCTCGTAAATAAACAATACTTAATAGTCGGAAGAGGTGCCGCTAAAAGTATTTACGATTCATGCATACAAGCTTACATGGAAATTGTTGATGTAACAACCACGCACCAGATAACAACCGCCCCAACAATGAAACAAGCAGAAGAAGTTATGTCGCCAATTCGTACTGCGATAACTCGCGCAAGAGGACCATTGTTTAAATTCCTTACAGAAGGATCATTACAAAACACAACGGGTTCGAAAGCGAAACGAATGAAGTTGGCATCAACCAAAAAAGGCATCGAGAATTTTTTAACTGGATCTCTTCTTGAAATTAGACCCATGTCCATATCAAAGCTTCAAGGTTTGAGAGTTAAGATTGCGACAGTCGATGAGTGGTTATCTGGAGATGTTCGAGAAGATGTTATAGGTGCTATCGAACAGGGTGCATCTAAAGTAGATGATTATCTGATCATTGCTACGAGTTCCGAAGGTACTGTCCGGAACGGCAGTGGAGATACAATCAAAATGGAGTTGTCCGACATTCTTAAAGGTGACTATCCTAACCCTCACGTTTCTATTTGGTGGTACAAGCTTGATTCTGTCGATGAAATTGCTGATCCAGACATGTGGATTAAGGCTAATCCTAACATTGGAAAAACCGTCACCTACGAAACATATCAATTGGAAGTTGAAAGAGCTGAAAAAGCTCCAGCAGCAAGGAATGATATTCTGGCTAAGCGGTTCGGTCTACCTATGGAAGGTTATACATATTTCTTCACATACGAGGAAACTCTACCGCACAGACGGAAAAATTTCTGGCAATTACCGTGTGCAATGGGTGCCGATCTATCGCAAGGCGATGACTTCTGTGCGTTTACGTTCTTATTCCCGTTATCAAATGGGTGCTTTGGTGTTAAAACAAGGAACTACATATCGTCATTAACACTTATGAAATTACCGGCAGCTATGCGAATTAAATACGATCAGTTTATGGCCGAAGGTAGTTTGATAGTTCTTGAAGGTGCAGTACTGGATATGATTGAAGTCTACGAAGATCTTGACGCTTATATTTGCGAAAGTGGGTATGACGTTAGATGCTTTGGTTATGATCCATACAATGCTAAAGATTTTGTTGAGCGATGGACTTCAGAAAATGGTCCTTTTGGAATTGAGAAAGTCATTCAGGGGGCTAAAACAGAATCAGTACCTCTTGGTGAATTAAAGAAGCTTTCCGAGGAACGAATGCTCATATTTGATGAAGAGCTTATGACGTTTGCGATGGGTAATTGTATAACTCTTGAAGATACAAACGGTAACCGTAAGTTGTTTAAGAAGCGTTATGAACAAAAAATTGATGCTGTCGCAGCTATGATGGATGCTTATGTGGCATACAAACTTAATCGCGATGCGTTTGAGTAAAAAGGAGGTCTAAACATGTATGTGGCAGTATAATCCAACAGAACTTCAACACCACGGAGTACTTGGCATGAAGTGGGGGAGAAGAAGAGGCGGATCAGCATCGACTTCAGTATCCAAACCAACTACCAATTATAGTAAGGTGTCCGTAAAGAAACAAGCTGCAACTTCAGCCAAAATCAAAGTTGCAGAAGCTAAAATTAAAAAAAAAGAAGCAGCTAAAGATTGGGATTCAGCATATAACGATTTGGCATCGCCGATTCGTAATTGGGGTCCTTCTGGAAACGCGGTGAGGAGTAAAGCGTCAGAAACAGCTAGACGATCAGGTCAAGCAGATAAAAATTACAAGCAGGCAAAGAAAGATTACAAGCAGGCAAAAAAAGATTATAACAAAGAACGACAACTACCTAACGAAAACTACAAAAGTAGTAAACTGGACAAAGCGCTTATGGGCGATGGTGGGCAAGCTCAGATAAATCGAATGCTTAATACCAATAAAAACATGACAGTTTCTCAAGCAAGAAAGACTACCGCTATCGAAGCTGGTGTTAATACTGCAGCGGCATTGCTTGTTATTTATGGTAGCTATAAACTTCGCAGCTAAGTTACACATAGTTTACAATTTATAAAAAGGGGGTGAATAATTCAAAATGGAGATAGCTTTAGGATCTAGACTTAAGCATGCTTGGAATGCTTTTGTGAACGATCGATATACAAGCACTTATTCCGAAGTCGGTCGTGGCAGTTCATATCGTCCGGACCGTCCTCGTTTTACTCGCGGTAATAAAAATTCCATTGTTACGTCGGTATATAATCGTATAGCATTGGATACTGCCTCTATAAACATATCTCATGTTCAGTTGGATTCTGGAGGTAGATACGTGTCAACGATTACTTCTGGATTGAATAGTTGTTTGTCGTTAGAGGCGAATATCGATCAAACAGGTAGAGCCCTGATTCAAGATATTGTTATGTCTATGTTAGATGAAGGATGTATTGCCATTGTTCCGATCGATACAACGGACGACCCAAAATTTACTAGTTCTTATGACATAAATTCCGTTCGAGTCGGTAAAATTATCGATTGGTATCCGAAGCATGTCAAAGTGCGAGTGTATAACGACAAAACAGGAGTTAAAGAAGATGTTACACTTCCGAAAAGTATTGTCGGTATAGTCGAAAACCCATTGTATGCAGTTATAAACGAGCCAAATTCAACTATGCAACGATTGATACGTAAGTTAAATTTGTTAGATGCTGTTGACGAACAAAGTAGTTCCGGTAAATTGGATTTGATTATTCAGTTACCGTATGTGATAAAATCAGAAGCTCGTAGAAAACAAGCTGAAGATAGGCGTAAGGATATCGAAAATCAGTTGGCTGGTTCCAAGTTTGGAATTGCTTATACCGATGGTACTGAACGTATAACACAGTTGAATCGTTCTGTTGAAAACAATTTGATGGCTCAGATTGAATATTTAACGAGTATGCTTTATAGCCAGTTAGGTATAACTCAGAGTATATTAGACGGTACAGCAGATGATAAAACTATGCTAAATTATTACAATCGAACCATTGAGCCAATTATATCAGCTATTGTCGACGAAATAAAACGTAAGTTTTTAACGAAGACAGCCCGATCACAGAATAAATCAATATCATTCTTTAGGGATCCTTTCAAACTTGTTCCAGTATCGCAAATTGCTGAAATAGCAGATAAGTTTACAAGAAACGAAATAATGACCTCGAATGAGATTCGACAAGTTGTCGGTTTAATGCCGGCCGAAGATCCAAAAGCCGATGAGCTTCGTAATAAAAATCTTAGTCAACCAAATGGCGGCGAAGAAAAAGTTGCTGTTTAGTTAGAAATAACAAAGGAGGAAACACTATGAAATTTGATTTCTGTGGTTGGGCTACCCGAAATGATATTTTGTGTTCGGATGGTCGTACCATTAGAAAAGATGCATTTAAACATAACGATCAGAAAACAGTTCCACTTGTTTGGGACCATCAACATGGTCAACCGTTTGATGTACTTGGACATGCTTATCTGGAAAATCGTCCAGAAGGCGTTTATGTATATGGAACGTTTAATGACACTGATTCTGGTCAACAGGCTAAATTGGTTGTTCAACATGGCGATGTGACAAATCTATCTATATTCGCCAATCAGTTAAAACAAAGTGGCGGAAATGTAATGCATGGGAACATTCGCGAAGTTAGTTTGGTATTAGCTGGGGCTAACCCGGGTGCGTGCATCGAATCAGTTATTAGTCACGGCGAAATGTCAGATGAAGAGGCTTGGATTTTCACGGATGAAAGTATTTCATTACACCATTCAGATGATACTGAATTAGAAGAGGAGACTGTCAAAATGGACGAAACAAAAAAGAAACCTGAGGGCGAAGAAACCATCGCCGACGTGTACAATGCCTTTAATGACAAACAAAAAACGGTAGTTAACGCTATGATCGGCATGGCCGTTGAACAAGCGTTGGAAAATGATGATGAAGACGAGGGAGGAACTGAACCTATGAAACACAATGTATTCGAAAACGATTATGAAGCAGATGACACATTAAGCCATTCCGACATGACCGCTATTTTCACAGACGCTAAGCGTTACGGCAGCGTTAAAGACAGTGCTTTGGCACATGGTATCGATCAGATTGATTATTTGTTCCCGGATGCGGCAAACGTAACAACGACCCCCCAGTTCATTCAGAGAGAAATGGGTTGGGTGCCCAAAGTAATGAACGGGACTCACCACACACCATTCTCCAGAATCAAATCTGTGTTTGCGGACATTACTGAAGATGACGCAAGAGCGAAAGGTTATTTTAAGGGCAACCTCAAGAAAGAAGAAGTGTTCTCTTTACTTAAGAGAACAACTACACCAACGACCGTTTACAAAAAGCAGAAAATGGATCGTGACGATGTGGTAGACATTACTGATTTTGATGTTGTTGCATGGCTTAAGTCCGAAATGCGCTTTATGTTGGATGGCGAAATTGCCCGTTCTATCTTGATCGGTGATGGTCGTTTGGCTTCCAGTGATGACAAGATCAACGAAGCCAACATTCGTCCTATTTGGAAAGATGAAGATTTGTACACAATCAAGACGCCTGTGGAAGTTGCTGCGGCTGCTACTCCTGATCAGAAAGCAAAAGCATTTATCAGAGCGGCTATTAAATCTCGTAAAAACTACAAAGGTTCCGGAGAACCATCATTATTCACAACCGATGATGTGTTGACCGACTGCTTATTGATGGAAGACAGCACTGGCAGAATCATTTATGATTCCGTTACAAAGCTGGCCACAGCTCTTCGTGTTAAGGAAATCATTACTGTTCCTGACATGGAAAATCAGACACGTGTGGATGCTTCCAGCAAAACACTTACACTTATGGCGTTGATTGTAAATCTTAGCGATTACAATGTTGGCGCTGATAAGGGCGGTGCAGTCAACATGTTCGACGACTTTGACATCGATTACAATGCTCAGAAGTATTTGATTGAGACTCGTTGCTCTGGCGCTTTGACTAAGCCTTATTCTGCAATCGCATTAGAGCTTTCCGTTGTTGCTGCCGGCTAATAAAAAATAGGAGGATGACATAATGAACAAAATTTATGAAAGATACGAAGACCAGCATGTAAGAAATACATATGTATATGCTAAAGCTGGTGACACTTATGCTTATGCCGATGAAGCAACAACTGTAAAGGTTGCGGCTGAAACGTTGATCGATTTGTTCCAGAAGGGTATCATCATTGTTGATACGGGGATCGAATACAAGGCAACAAGCTTGAGTGTTTCTGCCGGCGTTGCTACATTAACATATGTTAAGGCTGACAAAACAACCGCTACTACTGCTGTGTTGACTTTGTTGAATTCTGCAGAATACGTAGCTTAATGGTGACATGACGTGGGGGTGAAAATTCAAAATGGCAAAATTTTATGGAGTTATTGGTTACGTGTTTCAAACCAAAACAGCACCCGGAGTGTATACTGATGAACCAGTAGAGCGTTCATATTTCGGTGATTTGACAAAAAACGTACGAAAAACGCAATCTTCTGGTCAGCTCAACGATGACGTCAACATTTCGAATGAGATTAGTATACTCTCTGATCCGTATGCAAATGAGAATTTTCACGCCATGCGTTACGTCACATTTATGGGTGCTAAGTGGAAAATAACTAGTGTTGAAGTTCAGTATCCCCGCTTAATTTTGACTGTTGGGGGGTTATATAATGGGTGATAGAGTGGATTTACAGTCAATTCTGGAAAATATATTGAAAACAGACCATGTTTATTTTCAACCACCATCTTCGACTAACATGATATATCCATGTATAATTTATTCTCGAAATTCTGAAAAAACGGAGTTTGCGAATAACACTGTATATGCTAGTAAAAAAAGTTATACTGTAATTGTACTTGATAAAAATCCGGATAGTAAAATTCCAGACGAAATCAGAAAATTACCGTATTGTACTTTTAATCGGCACTATATTGCCGATAATTTGAATCATGATGTATATACGATTTTTTATTAAAAGGAGGACTAAATAATGAGTAGACTTATCTGGGATGAAACCGGAAAAAAGACTTATGAAACTGGCGTCGATCAGGGGGTATTATATCCTCAATTAGCGACCAACGGTACATATCCAAAAGGCGTTGCTTGGAATGGGTTAATCAGTGTATCAGAGAATCCGTCAGGAGCCGAGTCAAACAAGAAATATGCAGATAACGGCGTGTATTTGAACTTGACCTCTGCTGAGGAATTCGGTTGTACAATCGAGGCTTTCACATATCCTGACGAATTTGCAGCTTGCGATGGTTCTGCACAAGTTTCTGTTGGTGTAAGTATCGGTCAGCAGACCCGTACAACATTTGGTTTGTGTTATAGAACCATTCTCGGAAATGACACACAAGAAGCTGACTATGGCTATAAAATTCATATTGTGTATGGCGGCAAAGCATCTCCCACAGAAAAGGGATTCCAGACAGTTAATGAAACTCCAGAGGCTATTACATTCTCTTGGGAAGTAACAACTACACCTGTGACAATTCCAGGCTTTAAGCCAAGCGCAACCATGGTTATCGATTCTACAAAATGTGATCCTACCAAATTAGCAGCACTGGAAGAAATTTTATACGGCAAAGATGCTGTAGTTAAACCGGTATCTGCAGCTGTGGATCCAAGATTACCTTTGCCTACAGAAATCATTGAATTGATTGGGGCTATCGCACAGGGTTAATTAATACATTTTAGCGGGGGCTATATATAGTCTCCGCTTTTTTAAATTGAAAGGAGAAAAATAGATGTTAAAGAAAACGATCACTTATACAGACTATGATGGTAATCAAAGAATCGAGGATTGCTATTTCAATCTGTCGAGAGCCGAACTTACGAAAATGAGATTGTCTTATACCGGAGGTTTGGAAAAAACACTTGAGAAAATCGCCGCTGAGCAGGATGCCAAACGAATGTATGAACATTTTGAGGATCTTATTTTAAGATCTTATGGTAAAAAATCTCTCGACGGAAAACAGTTCGAGAAGAGTCCAGAGATGAGTATTGCTTTCCAGCAAACGGAAGCTTACAGTGAACTGGTTGTCGAATTACTTAGTGATGCTAATGCAGCAGCAGCCTTTGTGAATGGAATCACTTCTTTTCCACAGGATCACTTACCTAAAATTGCAGCGGTACCAAACACAACAAACTAATAACATAAAGGAGGAGTAGAGAATGCTCAACATTATTATACCAGCGATTGAGCTTTACGATGAATCTTTAGAGATGTTTGTTAACATCCGAGAACGATCATTACAACTAGAGCATTCTCTAGTATCTCTTTCAAAATGGGAGCAGCAATGGAATAAACCATTCCTTACGAAAACTAAAAAAACACCAGAAGAAAGTACAGATTATATACGATGTATGACCATGACACAAAATGTTGATCCTGAGGTTTATAAATTCATAACAAATGATATTCTCGAACAGGTTAGCCAGTACATAGAAAAAACTATGACTGCCACTATATTTTCCGAGACTGAAAAAACAATTAATAAAGAGGTTATCACAGCCGAGGTGATTTACTATTGGATGATAGCTTTGAATATACCTTTTGAATGTCAGAAATGGCACTTAGATAGACTATTAACGTTAATAAACGTATGTAATATAAAGAATCAACCAAAGAAAAAAGTAAACAAGAAACAAATAATAGACCGTAATCGTCGATTAAACGAGCAGCGTAGACAAGCTATGAATACTAAGGGGTGATGATACACAATGGAAAAACATAAGCACAAATGCTTTAAAATTAATGATGATACTATGACAACCATCGTAATATCATCACTTTTATTTTGCGTTTTGGTTATCGTTGTAGGTATACTTCTGGCGTGTTTTCAGATCGATGTATCGACTATCGTTGGACAGGCGCTAACTGTCTTTGGGACAGAACTTGGAATTTGTGGAGTAATGAACATATTTAATAAACACAATGAACGGCAAGACGCTTTAGCAAACCGTAGATTAGAAGCAAGACTTAGAAGAGAGGAGTTACAAAATGAATCTAAATAATTTAACAAGTATTACGATTCAAAATCTATTGACTGTAAAATCTATAGTGACCGTATTATTAACAGCGGTTTTTTCATACTTAGCCATTGTTGGTCGAATAAGCGGTGAACAATTTTTAACAATTTTTAGTGTTGTTATTGCTTTCTATTTTGGCACACAATACCAGAAAAATTCAGGAGGCGACTCAAATGAGTGACATAACAAAAGCTTGTCGAGATATTTCGGAATTATCAGTATCTGCGCAAGCAGCTTGTACTTTATTTTTGGATAAGTGCAAAAAAGCAGGATTGAGTGTTCTTATTACAGAAACGTATCGTCCGCAGGCTAGACAAAATTGGCTCTATGAACAAGGTCGAACTCGTCCGGGCAATGTTGTCACTTGGACTAGAAATAGTCGGCATACGGGCAGAATGGCTTGGGATATATGTAAGCATGTAAAAGGACAGGAATATTCGGATAATTCTTTCTTCGTCAAATGCGGAAGTATTGCAAAAGAATTGGGTATTACTTGGGGTGGTACATGGGAAACTCCTGATAAACCGCACTTTGAAATCTCGTCGACTTGGAAAGAACCAAAAAAGGAGGATGACGAAATGATTACAAAAGAGTTAGTGATCATCAACAAAAACGAATACGCTATGGACGCCATTAGAAAAGATGGTAACGTATATGTTAAGGTTAGAGATCTTATGATGGCTCCAGGCATCGAAGTTAAGTCTCGCGGTCGGATTCCGGTAATCGAAACCAAATAATCTATTATTTAAAGGGGGCGTACATATGATAATTATAAAACAACATGGAAATTTTAAGAACTTAGAAAAATTTCTAAGTGGAGCAAAAAAATCAGATTGTATGCACCTTTTAAAACAGTATGGTGAAGAAGGAGTTACGGCTCTTTCTTCTGCCACACCAGTTGATTCTGGTTTGACTGCCCGTTCGTGGAGTTACAAAGTTAGTGTATTAAAAAATTCATACGTTGTGACGTGGTCCAATTCGAACATTCAAAATGGAGTTCCGATAGCTCTGGTGTTACAGTATGGACATGGTACAAATAATGGTGGGTATGTTGCCGGTCGCGATTATATAAATCCGGCAATCCGACCGGTATTTGATAGATTAGCTAAACAAGCATGGATGGAGGTGACTAAAAGTTGAACAGTGTCGACGAAAGAGTTGTTCAAATGCGTTTCGATAATAAACAGTTTGAAAGTGGCGTCCAAGCAACGATTAAGTCTTTAACTGGACTTAGGGATGGCTTAAACCTCGAAGCATCAACAAAGAATTTACAAAATTTAGATAAAGCAGGAAGAGCGTTTTCGTTAGAAGGTATCGCTTCTGGTGTTGACGCCATTAACGCAAAATTCTCAGCACTAGGCATTGCCGGTATAACTGCGTTGATGAATATTACAAACAGTGCGTTGAATGCTGGGAAGAGAATAACTTCGGCGTTGACTATCGACCCTATAAAAACTGGCTTTCAAGAATACGAGACCAAGATGAATGCCATCCAAACAATCCTTACCAATACAAAAAGTAAAGGAACTACGATCGATGACGTTAATGAGGCCTTGGCCGAGTTAAACACATACGCTGATAAAACCATATACAACTTCTCAGAAATGACTAGAAACATTGGTACTTTCACAGCAGCCGGTGTGGATCTCGATACCTCTGTTAAATCGATAAAAGGTATTGCCAACTTAGCAGCAGGATCCGGATCAACTGCCGTGCAAGCATCTACTGCCATGTACCAATTATCCCAGGCAATTGGATCCGGTGTAGTAAGACTACAAGACTGGAATTCTGTGCAAAATGCCGGTATGGGCGGTGAATTATTCCAAAACGCGTTGAAAGATACTGCTAAAAGTATGGGTATAGTCGTTGACGAATCTAAATTATTTAGAGACACATTGAAAGATGAATGGTTGACATCCGAAGTTCTAACCAAGACCCTTTCAAAAATGGCAGATGATAAAGATTTATTAGCTGCTGCTCAAGACGTTAAAACCATCACTCAATTATTCGACACCATGAAAGAATCTGTTCAATCGGGATGGGCTGTTTCGTGGGAACACATAATCGGTAATAAAAACGAAGCAACCGAAACATTAACGGCAGTAAGTGATGCCTTCAACAATATTGTAGGCCCAGCAGCGGATGCTAGAAATGCATCACTAGCGTTTTGGCATGATAATGGTGGGCGAGAAGCTCTTATTAAGGGTTTATCGAACGCCTTTAAAGGTTTACAATCTATCATGAAACCTATTCGTGATGGATTCAAAGAAATATTTCCGTCTATCATTGGTAAACGCTTGATTGAAATAACCGAGCAATTCAGAGATCTGACGGCAAAATTCAAAATGGAAAGTAAAACCATAAGTAATATAAAGGCTACGGCTAAAGGAATATTTTCTATTTTAGATATTGGTCGAATGGCTCTGGTCAATATCACCAAAGTTGCTTTTACACTGGCTTCAAACATGACGCCAATTGTGAGTGGACTATTAAATATAACTGGAGCACTTGGTAGATTTGCAACTGCTATTAGCGATGCTCTTAAAAAATCAGAAACCTTTACCGGCGCCATCGACGCAATAAAAAAAGTATTAGCACCATCAGTAAATGGTATTGGTGAATTATTGAAAAGTTTTGGTGATGCATTGTCTGAACTTGGTTCTATCGATATCATGAATATTGAGAATCTTGGTCCCAAGTTAAAAACAGCCTTTTCTCCAGTGATTGCTATATTCGATTTATTAAGTGTTGCTTTTGATAAAATGATGCCGCTTTTGTCTAACGCTTCTAAAACAGTATTGCAAGCTATAACGAAATTCGTTGACAAAATAACTGACGAATTATTATCTATTGATTTTCAAACAGTAATATCATTACTGAATGGTGCATTAATGGCTGGAATATTGAAAGGCGTTAAAGATTTTATAAAACAATTTTCAGATTTAACTGGATCTGGAAAAAGTATAATTGATGGTTTTTCAGGAATACTTGATGGGGTTAGAGGTTCTTTGGAGTCATATCAAAAGAATCTTCAAGCCAAAACATTAATGACTATTGCTACGAGTATTGCTATTTTAGCAGGTTCACTCGTCGCTTTATCGTTGATAGATTCCAACAAATTGGATAAATCTTTAGAAACATTAACCGTGCTGTTTGCTGAAATGTTTATTTCGAGCGGTATATTTGGTAAAGTTCTTGGAGCGTCTAAAATAGTTGGAGCTACTAAAACCATAATAACAATTCAGGGTTTGGCTATAGCGGTACTTATTTTGGCGAAAGCGCTTGATGAGATTTCAGTTCTTGATTGGGGGCAAATTTCCAAAGGCATTGTAACAATAACGCTGTTGTCGGCAGTATTAGCCCAGTCTGCAAAAACTATTGGTACTAACGCTAAGGGCTTAAGTACTGCAGCTTTCGGATTGATAGGTTTTGCAATCGCGATAAATTTATTGGCGAAAGCTGTTGGTAAATTGGGTGAGATGGACGTACCAGTTCTCGTTAAAGGTCTTGGTAGTATTGCTGTGTTGATTGCAGAGATCGTGTTGTTTATGAAATATGCGGATCTTGATAAAACAGGACCGCTCAAAAGTTTAGCGTTGATAGGTATGGCTGTGGCGTTGAATATATTTGCAGTGGCAGTTTCGGCGTTTGGAAACATGACAGTTAAAGAAATAGGAAAATGTCTAATGGCATTAAGCGGTGTTTTAACTGCGTTAGCCATATTTGTAAACACTACTGGGAACAGTACAGGAGTTATATCAACCGCCATTGGTCTTACAATTCTTGGCGGAGCAATGCTTATATTTGGAAAGGCAATGTCAAATATAGGTTCATTACCATTATCAGTCATTGCTAAAGGTCTTGGCGCAATGTCTATAGCTTTATTCGCAATTTCAAAGACTATGATGCTTATGCCTCCTAATCTGATCGGATCGGCAGTTGGTCTGACTATATTGTCGATTGCGCTTATTGGATTATCAGGGGCTTTGAAGATACTCGGAGAAATGTCTCTTGAAGAGATAGGTAGAGGATTATTAGCCTTGGGTGGTTCGTTGGTCATATTAGCGGTAGGTATGAACTACATGTCAACGGGTTTGGTGGGTGCTGTAGCTATGACCGTAATGGCCGGAGCTATCGCATTATTGGTACCGTCATTACTCCTATTAAGTAGTGTTCCATTAATGGGACTGGTTGCAGGTTTGTCAGCGTTAGCTGGTGTATTTGTAATCGTTGGTGTAGCGACAGTGGTCTTAGCGCCTATGACAGTTACAATGCTGGCGTTAGCCACCGCGATCGGCGTTTTAGGTTTGGGGTTTTTAGCTGTTGGCGGGGGTATGATGTTATTTGCTACCGGTATTGCCCTGTTGGCGAATAATTTAGCTTTGTTTGTTACAGCTCTTGCTACGGCAATTACGGATACCGTGAAAATCATACCACAGTTATTCAACCTTATTTCAGAATCGTTAAAAGCCCTAGCCAAAGTTATTGGTGAGGCGGCTCCCGACATTGTTAAGGCTTTAGTTATATTGTTAGAATCAATGATCGAAGCTGTATCTATAGCCGCACCAAAGATTATTGATCTATTCATAAAGTTATTAATCGATATCTTGACAGCGTTAGAGTCAGCCCTACCCCAAATTGTTGAAAGCGGCGGAAACATTATAATCAGCTTGTTACAAGGTCTCGCTCAAAAATTGCCAGATATTGTTACAGCGGCGGCCGATTTGATAGTTAAATTCATTGAAGGGCTTAATGCTAATCTAGAAAAATTAGTCAACGCTGGATTCGATTTCATAATTTCGTTTTTAAATGGCATTTCAAATGCGATCGAAACAAAATCAGCAGCGTTCGGTTCAGCCATGGGTAGACTTGTTGGTGCGATAGTGTCCGGTTTAGTAAACGGTTTATTATCAGCACTTAAAGAAATTGGAAAAGCTGGAGCGGCTATGGGTAAGAGTGCTCTGGACGGGACAGCAGAAGAACTTGAAATTCATTCACCATCTAAAGCGTTTGACGCCTTGGGTGTGTTTTCGGGTAAGGGTTACATTAACGGTTTGAAAAGCACTCAGCCCGAATTACTTAAAACAACCAAGTCTGTTTTTCAAAATGGAGTATTAGCTCCAGCTAAAGACATGGCGACGGTGATGAATCAGACAATGATTCAGAGTGGATCATCGATTAAAGATTTCATGTCCAGCTATTTAGGTATGACATCCAAGTTGAAAGACACAACACCAATCATGTCTGCAGAAGAAGCTGTAAAGGCTTATTCGAAGCAGTTATATTTGGAGACAGAACAGTATAAAACAGATACTGAAGTTTTAACCGAACATAAGAAAGAACTGTCTGATCTAACGGACCAGTATAGTAAACTGGAGAAAGATCTTAAGAAATCAACAACTAAAGATGAAGCAAAAGATATTCAATCTGAGTTAGAAAAAGTCGGTAAAAGTATAGCCGACACTAAAACAAAAATAATTCAGGATGAAACAGATATTGCTAATCATACAAAAGAAACGTTCGACAACTTAAAGAAATCAATCAGTGATTCGGTTAAAGATTCTATCGATCCGCTCAAGGCCAGTCTCGATACAAACATTGATTTGTTTGCTGAATTCGGTGAAGGTACTGAAGTGGCTGTAAACGATATTTTAAGCAATATGAAGTCACAAGTTGCTGGTGTAAAAACTTGGAATGCTGATCTTGATCGGTTATCGGAAAGTGGATTCGCTAGTGGTCTGATTAAACAGTTACGTGAAATGGGTCCCTCGGGTTCGAACTACGTTAAAGCATTTACAAAAATGACAACAGAGCAGATGAACACGGCTAATACTGAGTTCCAAGAAGCTTCAAAAATGACGGCGTCAACCCTGATTTCAAATTTCGATGATTCTTTAACAGCCGCTAAGAAATGGGCCGAAGACATACAATCGTTATCTAAAACCGGATTACAACAAGGCATAATTGAAGCACTTGGTAAAATGGGTATGGATGGTGCTGAATATGTTACGTCATTTATGAACATGACTCCCGAGCAGATCGACGAATTCAACAAACAGTACGAAGAATATCTAACCTTACCAGATTCCGTATCGAACAGTGTAATGCAATCATTTATGACCGCTGGTTCTAAAGCAGCAATCAAGTTTGCTGAGGCGGTCAAATCCACAACTAATCCAGAAAGCGAAGAAGGCAAAGTGCTTACTGAGACGTCTACAAAACTTGGATCAGATACTGTTAGTAACGTAGTTACCGGCATGACCACAGAAGCAGAAGCGTTGAAAGCTGCATCATCTAAACTGGGAGAAGTTGTGTTTGACGGTTTTAATACTTACCTATCCGAAGCAAAAGGTAAACTATTAGGCGGTTATATTTGTGACGGTCTGATTATCGGTCTTAGTAATAATAAAAATTCGGTTATAGATTCCGCGAAAGCTGTAGCTAAAGCCGCTTATGATGCAGCCAAAGATGAATTAGGTATTGAGTCACCATCAAAAGCTTTTGAAGAAATCGGTATGTATTCCGACAAAGGAATGGCTGTAGGTTTGAGAAAGTTCGCAGGCTTAGTTTCAACAGAAGCTAAAGCAGTTGGCGTTACAGCGGTCTCTGCGTTACAGACGTCGATATCCAAAGTTTCTGATCTGTTAAAGATCGACTTTGATAATCTACCAGTTATTAAACCTGTATTAGACTTGACAAACATCAAAGCCGGTAACCTTGAACTGAACTCATTGTTGAGTGGTGATCGTAGTATATCTCTATCGAGTACCATTGATAAAACCGGAGTTGTATCGAGTGGTATGACGAAGACTTCTGTTCTGGAAAATCAAAATGGAACTATTGTTACCGCCGGATCGACCTACAAATTTGAACAGAATATCTATTCCCCTAAGCCAGTATCAAGAATTGACTTGTACAGGCACACCAAAAATTTACTATCCGTTACGAAAGGTTAGGTGGATAATACGTGATTAAATCAGTAATAATAACAAATCATCTGGGAAAGTCCATCGAACTAGAATTGACTCACCCGGAGAAATCCGGGTTTGTTGTTCTCGAAATAACTGGACTGGGGGCGAGTAAAGCCGATATCAACTCTACAGAGTTGTCAAACAGTGATGGTGCTGTTTATTCGTCAGCACGAGTAAATTCCAGAAATATTGTTTTTAAACTACAAGCATATCCTAATGTGTATCAAACAGCGGAAGATGTTAGACTAGCATCATACAAATATTTTCCTATAAAAAAGAAGATACGAATGATTTTCGAAACGGAAAACCGTATATGCGAAATTTATGGGTATGTTGAATCAAACGAACCAGATATATTTAGCAAAGAAGTAACCATGCAAATTTCTGTAATTTGTCCAGACCCGTATTTTTACTCGGCTGGAGAAAACGGAATTAATATGACTGTTTTCTATGGAGTCGAATCGCTGTTTGAGTTTCCATTTTCGAACGAGTCCCTTACCGAGAACGTTATCGAGTTTGGTGACATAAAGAATGAGACAGAACAATCGATTTATTACACTGGTGATGCTGAAGTTGGCGTTGTTATTTTAATAAATGCGACCGGTGAAGTTTCAGATTTAACAATATATAACGCCACCAGTCGAACCTCGATAGCTATCGATACCGATAGATTAGTTACATTAACCGGATCCAAAATAATCAATGGCGACGAAATAACGATTTCAACAATAAAAGGTCAAAAAAGTATAACGTTACTTAGAAATGGCGAGTACATAAACATCTTAAATTGCATCAATAAAGATTGTGATTGGTTTCAATTGACTTCTGGTGATAATTTGTTTGCTTACACTACCGAATACGGCGTGGAGAATTTACAATTTGTCATCCTAAATCAAACAGTTTACGAGGGGGTCTAGTATGGAAGTTCTTATATTGGATACCCAGTTGGTGTCGACGGGTATTGTTGATACTTTTGAATCGTTGATATGGACCGACCGATATTGTGGATTCGGAGATTTCGAATTATACACAGTTGTCAGCGATGATATGATGAGTCTTTTACAAACCGATAGATATCTATGGTTTAAAGATTCTGAATATGTAATGATAATCGAGGATGTTCGAATCACGTCTGACGTGGAAAACGGAAACCGTTTAACGGTGTCTGGAAGATCTTTAGAGTCTATACTCGAACGTCGTATAGTTTGGACACAAACGATTTTGAGTGGTAATTTTCAAAATGGAATAAAAAAGCTGCTCGATGAAAACATCATTTCACCAACTGACACTACTAGGCAGATTTCAAATTTTATATTTGAAGAGTCCATCGATACAGAGATCACGAGTCTTACGGTGGATTGTCAATTTTATGGCGATAATCTGTACGATACCATTTGTTCATTATGCGAATCGAACAACATTGGGTTTAAAATAACATTGAACGATAACGATCAGTTTGTTTTTAAACTATATTATGGCGCTGATCGATCGTATGATCAAATCGTTAATCCGTATGTTGTATTTTCTCCAAATTTTGATAATCTACGCAACACCAATTATTTAGAATCGACTACCTCATTAAAGACTGTAAGTTTGGTCGCTGGTGAAGGAGAGGGATCTGCTCAAAAAACAACAACTGCTGTGTCTCCTGATGGAGCCGGTGAAGGGTTAACCCGACGAGAAATGTATACAGACGCATCCAGTGTGTCGTCTACGACAGAGTCCGGAACATTATCAAACGCGCAATATTTAGCACAGCTCGAGCAAAAAGGTAGTGAAGACTTAGCCGCTAACGTTGAAACCATATCTTTTGATGGACAGATAGAATCCACTAATATGTATGTGTATGGTCAAGACTATTTTATGGGTGATATAATCCAGATGCAGAACGAATACGGTATCGAAGCTAAAGTTAGAGTTGTCGAATTAATAAGATCACAGAGTGTTGATAGTATTGAGTTATATCCTACTTTCACTACTATATGATAAAGGAGGGTTTTAAATGAGTGTAACTAGCGGGTTTTATAACTCGTTGAATGGTGATCGAAAATACAACACTGTTCAAATATCAAATTTGTTTGATGGTATCATAAACGATGGTATATTTATGTCGATAGGGACGTCCATGATGGGTGTTGCTAATTCCGGAATGTCAGTGAATGTCGGAGTTGGTCGTGCCTGGTTTGATCACACTTGGACTCACAACGATGCCGTTTTGGCAAAAACGCTAAGTGATTCCGATTTACTGTTAAATCGTATTGACGCTATCGTGTTAGAAGTTAATGCTACTGAAGCAGTTCGATTTAATGATATTAAAATCGTAAATGGTACACCAAGTAGTGTCCCTGTAAATCCAACACTTGCGAGTGAACCAGCTTTACACCAGTATCCGTTAGCATATATATATGTTGGGGCTGGTGTTACAGAAATAACCCAAGCTAATATAACAAACATGGTTGGTACAGCGTCGTGTCCTTTCGTGACTGGTGTTTTGGAGACAATAAATATCGACAGTTTGATTGCTCAATGGGAAACGCAATGGTCTGAATGGTTAACCGATACTCAGAACGATACCGCGACATGGACCGCGGACCAAAGAGCTTCGTTCTTAGCATGGGTTGATCAACAACGAACCGATTTTGTAGCATGGGTAACGGTTCTTCAAAATGATATGACCGCGTTTCAAAATGCAAGTGAAACTGATTTTATTACTTGGTTTAATAATGTAAAGGGCCAGTTAAGTACCGATGTGGCTGGAAATTTACAGAACCAAATAAATGCTATCATCGAACAAGAGTTCTATAGATACCATGGATTAATGTCAAAACAGACTGACGTTGTAAAAGACGAGACTGGGTATGTATCATCGGTCGTAGAAACATCTAGCGACGCTATATCAACTACGACGTTCACGAAAACAGACAATGTACAAACAGCAACGACTGAAATTGTCCCGTCCACAGGAACTTTGAATTATACAAAGACCTCAGTTGTCACAACGACTGAAAGCGGATACGCAGTTGCTGAGTCGTTTATATCCACATTTAAAGCTTAAAAGGAGGTTATATTAATGACTATAACCAGAGGCACTACCCCTGAACTGTTTTGTGTTATTCCGGATGAGATATCAGTTAATAATATAAAAGAGATTTGGATTTCGATAGCTCAGATGGGTAAAATACTTGTGGATAGAAAACTCAGTGATGGTGGAATAATCGTCAATGTTCCGAATTTAACATTTAAACTTTCACAGGAAGACAGCCTTAAGTTTGGAACATATTCATCCGCATATTGTGGAGTTCGTATTCTACTCAATGATGGCACAGCATTAGCTTCTAAAAAAGAAGAAGTTGTTATATGCGACGTAGTCAAAGGTGGGGTGATGACCTGATGAGTATTGCTGATGATGGATTTCCAATTGTGTTAGAGTCTAACGAATTGACATTTGAGACTGAGTTTGGTGAAACATTTGATTATAATCAAGCCCGCAATAAGCCTCGAATAAATTCGGTCGAACTTATACATGACAGAAGT
>NZ_JAQVBV010000149.1 GCF_028690125.1 Bacteroides sp.
GAATAAAAATTCGTTATAAAAGAATGATAAACATGTATACAAAACAAGAAATAATACTGCAGAGTTATCGTGATGGAAAGAGTCAACGTCAGATATCACGTGATCTTCAGGTCAATCGTAAGACAGTAAAGCGTTATGTTGATGAATACAAGAATCTTCAACAAGTAAATAACCAATCACCTTCTAATATTGTGTTATCAAGGAGCTTGACTTCAGCACCAAGTTACGCATCGAGAGTTGGGGCCAAGCGTAAGTTGACACAAGAAGTTTCACAGGCCATAGATATTCATTTATCAGCCAATGAATTAAAAGTGGCTTCAGGCTTGCGCAAACAGGTTTTAAAAAACATTGATATTTTAGAATCATTGCAGTTACAAGGCTTTGAGGTCGGTTACACAACCGTTTGCAACTACACTCGAGCCAAACTCAAGAGGCAATCAAGTAAAGAAGCGTATATCCGCCAGGTATACCAGCCGGGTGATGTCTGCGAGTTTGACTGGGGTGAGGTCAAGCTGGAGATAAATGGCGTGTTGAATCGGTTTTATTTAGCCGTATTTACCTTTGCATACAGCAATTACCGATATTCACTTCTGTTTCAACGTCAAGATACCTTGGCATTTATGGAATCACACACTTTGTTTTTTAGCCATATAGGTGGAGTGTACCAACAAATGACTTACGACAATATGCGTGTTGCAGTTTCTCGATTTGTAGGTTTACACGAAAAAGAACCCACTCGGGCATTGCTTGAAATGCGTGGTCATTACCTGTTTACTCACCGTTTCTGCAACATCTATAGCGGTAATGAGAAAGGCCATGTAGAACGAAGTGTTGAATATGTAAGACGCAAGGCGTTTGCACCAAAGTATTCATTTCTCACACTCGACCAAGCACAAGAACACTTACACCAAACAGTTGATCGGCTGAATCAAACCAAGCAACAACTAACAGGTCTGACGGCCAATGAATTGTTCAAACAAGAACAACCACATTTATACAAAACAGGTTCTGCACTGGCTTTTAGTGAGTCAATTCCCTGTAAAGCAGATAAATATGCCACTATTTGTTTTGGTACTAATCATTATTCTGTATCAGATCATTTGGTTGAATCGGTTGTGGATGTAAAAGTGTATAGTAAAAAGCTGGAGATTTTCTACAGAAATGCCCTTATAGCTACTCATGAGCGTAATTTTGGTCGCCAACAGTGGTTGATCTCAATTGAACATTATTTATCCACATTTAAGCGCAAGCCGGGTGCATTGAACTCGAGCGTAGCCCTTGTGAGTAGTCCATATCTAAAAGAGTTGTACGATGATTTTTTCAGTTCCAATCCTCGTGATTTTATTGATTTACTTCAATTCTGTGTCCGCTTTAATGTGGCACAAGTAAAGTTGGAAGAAACCGTAAAACTTCTCCTAAGCCTTTGTACACATACAATTACTACAGAAAAGATAACTGCAATTTTAGGAAACAAGACCCCTGAAAACAGTTGTATAGTGTTGGACAAAAGCGAAACGGCAACTCAGTCAAAGAACTTGCTCAAAGAACTGACAGCAATAATGAATTAATACATATCAACAAAAAAAACAATACAAAAAATGAAAATACAAAACGAATTAAAAGATCAGATAATACATTATAGCAAAGAGTTACGTTTGCCCGTGTTTAGAAATGAGTATGAGGATATCGCCCAAGAATCAGCTAAAGAACATGCTCAATATGAAGAGTTTTTACTTAAACTAATGGAGCGAGAATATGAGGAACGATTGGAAAACCGAAAAAAAGAGCTAATACGTCAAGCTGGATTCCCATCCAGAATGCATTTGCACGATTTGAAACGAGATCTTCTTCCCCCCGATGCTGCATCCAAACTTCCCGTATTGGAACGCTTGGACTTTATTAAATCAGGACAAAACATAGTACTTGCCGGAAATCCGGGAACAGGCAAAACTCATATTGCTGTGGGATTAGGACTTAAGGCTTGTTTGCAGGGTTATAAAGTATTGTTTACAACGGTACACCGATTACTTACCCAATTGCGTGAATCGCACTCCTCACGAACCCTACGACAATCGGAACTGAGGTTCGAGAAATATGATCTGGTTATTTGCGATGAATTTGGCTATATATCCTTCGATAAGGAAGGTTCAGAATTGCTGTTTAACCACCTCTCGTTACGAACAGGAAACAAATCAACCATTATCACCACCAATTTAAACTTCGATCGTTGGAGTGAAATATTTGGTGATCCCGTTTTGACGGCAGCATTGGTCGACAGAATGACACATAAAGCATATTTAGTGAATATGAATGGAGACTCGTATAGAGTAAGAGAAACAAAGGAGATAAATCAAAAATGAAACAACAAAATGCGAAAATCCGCCAACCCTGAGAAGTTTTTTTAGGGGTACCCCTAAAAAAACTTCTCAGGGTTGAATTAATTAAATAAATTGGTATACTTTTGAATTGAAATACTGGTATACTTTTCAATTAATATATACA
>NZ_JAQVBV010000002.1 GCF_028690125.1 Bacteroides sp.
TTTTTCATTCCGGTCCAAAGCCATATAACACAACGCCAACAGGCGGCAAGCATTGGGAACAAGTATATGATCATAGTTCTTCATGTCCTGTTCTAACAAGCGGATCGCTTTCTTGAACTGACCGTCCCGGTATGCTTCTTCTGCTACCAGATATGTATTTTTACCTGAGTCACTGTCCTGAGCCTGAACTACCAAAGCAACAGAGAGCAGACAAAAGAACATTATGCACAACGTTCTCATAAGTTCATCGGAATATGAAAGGTGAAACGGGTATATTGTCCCTCTTCGGATGTAAAGTGTATGCTACCATGATGTTTGTGCTCGATGATGTCCTTTACAATGGACATACCTAGTCCGGTTCCCTGACCGACGGGCTTGGTGGTAAAGAATGCCTCGAAAAGTTTTTGCTGTACTTCCCGACTCATCCCCACTCCGTTATCTTCTATGGTGAGCGTCAAGATGTTATCTTCGTGCGCAAGTTTTATCCGTATGATCGGCTGATAGCCGTCCTCCGGATGTTCCTGTGCTTTTTTCCAAACGGCATAACAGGCATTATTCATTATATTCAGTACTACCCGGCTGAAATCCTGCGGTATCAGCTTCACCGCCGACAGTCCGTCGGCATAGTCTTCATGGATGGAGATGTTGAAGTTTTTGTAGTTGGCACGCATCGCATGATAGCCCAACCATACATATTCCTTCGTAAGACGTGCGGCATCTGTGGGCACGTATTCATCCTCTTTTCCACGTGAATAAAGCAGTATTCCTTGTATGATACTGATGGCACGGTTGCCATGTTCGGCTATTTTATGCAGGTTCTCGGTCAGGTCGCACAGTATATCGCCGATTTCTTCTTTCTCCTCTTGCGGCAATTGGGTACATTCGCTGCCAAGCAGTTGTTTGAGTTCGTTCAGCAGGTTATCTGACAACTTGCTGAAGTTGATTACAAAATTCAATGGGTTCTGTATCTCATGCGCAATGCCCGCACTCAGCATTCCCAGGGACGAAAGCTTCTCTTGTAGGCGTAAGCGTTCCTGCATTTCTTCTATTTGTTTGTTCAATGTTGCCAAATCTTCCATGACTTTATCTGATTTTAAATGATAGGTAACTTGATAATGAATTCCGTATATTCGCCTTGACGTGATTCTACGGAAATGCTCCCGTCGTGTCCGGCTATGATCTCCCGGCTAAGGTACAGGCCTACTCCTGCCGCTTCACCGGTAGTTTTTGTTGTGAAGAACGGATCGAACACCTGATCCAAAATGGATTCTTCAATGCCGATTCCATTGTCTTTCAGACGGACAGTAATTATCTCTCCGTCTGTTTCCATCGCAATGCTGATTTCAGGTGAATAGACCTGCTTACCGTATTTCCGGGTTACGGCATACATACTGTTATTCAGCAGGCTCATCAGGGTTTTGCCCAATTGCTCCTCATTTCCCTGTATCCGGACAGGTATTTCGGGGAAGTGGCCTTGCAGAGATACTTGCATACGCTCGATATCTTCTTTGAAATAGGTTGCAAGCATTTCCAGCGATTTCCGGCACAGCGCGGTAAAGTCTATCTGACTCTTTGCCCGATGGCGGTCTTTCAATATTTCCTCCATTGCTTTCAATATGCGGGCAGTATTTCCTCCATGTTCTTCTATTTTACTCAGGTTGGAAGCAAGCATATCCAAAAGGTCTACAGAGTCTTCAAAGTTTGCTTCATCCATTCCGCTCTTAGAGGCATGAAGGTTCTTCCGAACTTCATCTGCCAGTCCGGCTGACAAATGGGAAAAGTTATTGATATAGTTCAGCGGATTAAGAATACGGTCAATCAGACCTTTTGTCAGTTTTCCGACAGTAGCCATTTTCTCTTGCCTGAGCAAGTCTGCCTGTGCATGACGGAGGTCGCTCAGGGCTTTTTCGAGATTGTCCGACTTCTTTTCTATTTCTTGTTTCTGCTCGATGATTTGCATTGTACGGGAAGCGACGATCTCTTCGAGCCTTTCTTTTTCTTTTACCAGTTTCCTTAATCGCCATTTGATGCACACGAAAACAAAAAAAGACAGGAGAAAGACATATAGTAAAATGCTATACCATTGAAGATAATACGGACGGAGTATAGTAAAACGATATTTCTTTGCTTCACTGCACCTTCCGAAAACATCTTTGGCACGTACCTTGAATGTATAGGAACCGTAAAACAGATTGGCATAAGTTTTCTCCGTTACGTCGCTCCATGTAGACCAGTTATCATCGTATCCTTCCAGACAATATTGATATTCCACATTTCTCAGAGTGGATAGAGCATCTGAAGAGAAACGGAATTTGATTTCCTTCGTCTGGCTGCCGAACCCGGGGGCGGAAAGATTTTGTCCGGTTTCATCCCAGCCTTCTCTCATATAATTGCCGCCAAAGTACAACGAATCACTGCCGGCACTGATTTCACGGATCAATACTTGCGGCGAATGTCTGAATGCCGCATCATCTTCTGCAAAATCGACCCGGATAACACCAAAATCGCCACCAATCCATAGTAATGAGTCCGTTTCCGCATAAATGGTACGTATGGTTTTGTTGTACAATAATGCCAAACATTCATTCAATCTTTCCGGTTTATCATTATTCTGTGATGTGTAAATGCCTGATATAGATTTTCCTTCGGTATTGGTACACCATGATATGGAATCTTTACGGTAAGTGATGTGGTTGTCTATCGGTAAGTATCCTGCCGGAGTGAAGGTGTCACTGTTATTACTTTTTAGAAAAAGGTTGCCGGACAGGTCATGAGCCGTGACCCCGGTCTGATTACTATATGTTAAGGTTACGACCTTCTCCAGATCGGCTATTTTAAGGCTGTTTTTCTTCCCGTTTCGCAACGAGAGTTTGCGGATGCAGTCTGTTTCTGATACATATAACCATCCTGCATTGTCCTGTACCAATGCCTGAGTATAGTTGCAAGTGAGTTGCCGTACCGTTTTTCCGGTTATCTCAAATACTCCTTCGCTAGTTGCAGCGTACAGTTTGCCGTCGTCGGATGGTGACAACTGCCAGCACGCTTGCCTGACGGCGGGTATACGTCTAACAATTCCTTCTTCCGCCCGGTAAAGCCCTTGCAAGGTTCCTATATACAGGTTGCCTCCATATCGTTGCATAGTGATTACCTCACCTTTCAGTCCCTCCAAGGAAGAATAATGGGTGAACTTAGAAGGTATATAAACGGAGAATAGACCGTTGTCGGTTACACCCCAAATCGCACCGTTTTCGCCTACGGCAATCCGGCTGATGCTATTACTGCACAGCCCGTTCGCTTCGGTCAGAGCATAAAGTTTACGACCATTGCCATCCAGAATAATCAGTCCGTCATTCCGGGTAGCCAATGCTTGCCATCCGGATTTCAAACGGACGGAATGATTGACTTCCACCTCTCCAATCCATTTTTCACCGGATAGAACATAGGGCTTTTTCTCCTTATTTTCGGGGGTGACATACGGGACACGCCGGATAAGGTTGTTCTTTATCTCATACATTTCCCCTTCTTGTGTACGGAAGAATATTTTTTTCTTCTCTTCAAACAGTTCCCGCACCTCACCGATCTTAATAGTTGCGGTATCCGAAACGATTGGTTTCAGCACTGTTCTGTGACGTTTGTCTGTTGTGACCTTTGCCACAAAGTTATATCCCCCCGCCCATATGGAGCCTTGGGAATCGGCAAACAGACAGGTGATACGGGAATATCCCGGTGTATAAATGATGTGCCAGGCGGAATTGTCAAAATAGAGCAATCCTTCGAAGTTCGCAAAATAAACGATACCATTCTTGTCAGTTACCACATCGAAATTGCGGTTATGTGCACCATATTCTGATGAGGTATAGTTTCTGAAGAAAGGTACTCCTTCCCTACCGCACATATCCGCTACATAGAACAGCATCAGCATTATACAGACGTTTCTTCTCATATTTCTCAGAATTATTTCAAGGTATAAGTTTCAAAGGGAATCCGGTTTCCCATATAATAAGCCCATTCCTCCGGTGTGAAGTTCCGGGATAGTCTGCCTCGAATGAAGCTCGCCATATATTCGGGAGAAACGGATAATTGATAAAGGTTGCCATTTCCGTCTCCGGCAAACAGGTGGGTTCCATCAAGGCTTAATTCCATTGCCTGTAGCCAGGAAGAGCTTTCAAGAATGGTTACCGCTTCCTGACGTTCCGTTGCCAGATTCCAAAGACGGATGGTACGGTCATAACTGCACGAATACAGTTTGTTTTTCCGGATGCTGATTGCGGAGATAGCTGACCGATGCGCTACGAGCCGCTGGATGATTTTTCCATCCGATCCGGTCAGCAATAATGTGCCGTCATCATATCCGATGGCAAGCTGTCTGTTTTCGGGGCAATATCCGAGTGCGGTTACTGCTGCATGATAAAAGTTTCCCGGTATTTCTTCCCTGTTTCGGGTAGAAGCCAACAGATGAACATCTCCATTTTTACATCCTACGAACAAACCACGGCCGGTTTGTACCATACAGGTAATATCCGGCAGTGCATAATATACCTGATTGTTATTCAGATAAGTAATCTCTCCGGTAGCAGAAAGCAGAAGTAGTTTGCCATCTTGAATAAGCATCCTGACATAACCTCTGCCTTCTGCTGTAAGAATGCTATACTGCCCGTTGGATACTTTCAATATCTTGCCGTTGTATGACAAAGCATACAGGACACCATCTGCATCGGTATAGGCTGCACGAAAGTCATATTGAGAATCAGCAAACAGGACTTTCGCATTATAAGTGCCACGTCTGTCCTTCTTCCATACCAGTATTTCACCATATTTGCTGACTGTATAAAATGTAGCTTCGCTTTTGATTGCAGACGACATAACAATTGAGGTGATCCCCCCTTTATGCTTTTGCCACACAGAAGGTTGTCCCGAAGAGAGTGACAACGCGTTGATTACAGATGACAGAAAAGTATCGCCTCGAAATCTCTCTACAAAATCCCAGGAAGCATATGCCAGCAAAGAGGCTACTTCATAATTTCCTGCTTTATATTGTGTAATGGAGAGTGAACCTAACGAACGTCCCAGTGTAAGATAGGTCAGAGTATCGGCCACTCTTTTTGCATACTCTGCCTGAAGCTGTCGTTCTTCGGCAAGAGCTTTTTGGCGGTCTGCCAGTTGATAGGCTTTCACTGCTTCTTCCTGTGCCTTGACTGCACGTTTCCATTCCTCCTCTACACGTAGTTTCATCCGGTAGTTCTCAGCAGCTTGCAATTCTGCCTCTTTTCTCTGCCGGTCTGATATTTCTTTCTGCTGGTAGGCTATTTCTTCCATCTGTTTGCTCACACTTCTCACCATTACAGCTTTTTCCTCACGCTTTCGTGCTTCTTCCAATTGCACTTCCAGTCCGGCAACTGATTGATAGTGGTCCTTTTTCTGAACTAATGTCACTGTAATCAATACACCGGTCAGGCAAAGAAGTATCCCCGGCAGCATCTTTTTTCGCACGTCACTCATGGCTTTCTGATTCGCTGATATTCTTCACTAAAACCAGTTTGTTCTTGCCTTCCTCATAACTGTACGATACCCGGTCCATCGTTTGAAGTACCAGATAAATACCCAGTCCGCCAATATCGCGGCTATCAAGGCTTTGGGTCACGTCAGGAGCTTCCTTTTCTATAGGGTTAAACGGTCTGCCACCATCGCGTATCTCAATCTTCAGTTCTTTACCGTCATCCGTCACGTCCAGCCCAATATAACCATCCACACCTGCCGGATAAGCGTAACTGGTGATGTTGGCGATAATTTCTTCGCACGCAAGGTGAATGGCATATTCTACAGAAGGATGTGCTGACACCTCTTCTGTGTGCATGATGAAATCAATAATCTCATCTGCCCTGCCGGCAACCGGTCGAAACAACGCACGACTCATATTCTCTTCTTTATTGGTTAATGCACTCCTCTACGGTGTGATAGAACTTGAAGAATTTATCGAATCCGGTCATAGCCATCACGTCACGTATCTCATCCGACACACCAACAAGATCTAAACGTCCACCTTTAGCTTTGGCCATTTTATACGTATAAAGCATGACTCGCAATCCGGCACTGGACACGTATGTACAATGGCTCAAGTCCAATGCAATATTTCTATTCTTCTCAAACAGGGTCATAATTTTCTGCTGTTCATTACTGCTGGTGACAGTGTCAAGCACCGCGCCCACTTCATAAATTTCAATTGGGTCCATATCGTATTATAGTTAGTTGAAAGTGATTAATTGGTTCGTTTGATTACAAGCAAGGTTATATCGTCCGACTGCGGTTGCTCACCGGCGTAGCAATATACGCTATCTATGATACCTCCTGCGAGTTCTTTTACCTCCGAAGTATCGGGCAAGGTTTCCAATATATGTACTAAGCCGGAGGCTTCAAATTGCTTTCCTTCGGCATTGAAAGCTTCGGTCACTCCATCCGTATAGAGCACCAACACGTCCCCGTGCTCCAGTATAAATTGTCCACTCGCATATTGGAAATCATCGAAGACTCCCATTACAAAGTTCGTTTCCATCTCTACGGTTTCCACGTGATTGTTTTGCCGTTTGATATACGGAGGGGTGTGTCCGGCATTTGTGTAGTCTATACTTCCGGTACGACAATCATAAATTCCATAAAAAGCCGTGACGAACATCGCTTCCAAGCTCTCTTTGCAGAGTAACTTGTTTACATAGTTTATACATTCTTCGGAAGATACCCCACGTAAACCGGTTGCCCGAAGTAAGGTCCGGCTCACTGCCATGAATAACGAAGCCGGTACTCCTTTTCCCGAAACATCCGCAATCACGAACCCGAAACGGTTTTCATCAATTTGGAATAGGTCATAAAAGTCGCCGCCCACATCTTTTGCAGGAGTCATGGAGGCATACAAATCCACCAATTCCGAAAGTTCCGGAAACGGTGGAAATAGATTTGGTAATATAGCACGCTGTATCTCCCCGGCAATAACCAAGTCATTCTTGATCGACTCTAACTGTGAGTGTTCTCTTTCCGATTTATGGATAAAGGCTATTTGTTCGATTGCTTTCCTGATGCTGTTGTCCAGATCTTCTAAGTCAATCGGTTTGGTCGCGAAATCGAATGCTCCTTTGTTCATGGCGGAACGAATATTGTCCATATCCCCGTAAGCCGATACCATGATGCACTTGAGTGCGGGATTCTTCAACTCGTTTATTTTGGCAAGCAGAGTAAGTCCGTCCATCTCGGGCATATTGATATCACTCAGGATAATGTCAAAATCAGGGGTTTCCAACATCTTTTGCAAAGCCTCTAGTCCGTTATGCGCAAACGTGAATTCATATTCTCCTTTACGGATTTGTCTCCTGAAATACTGTGTCAGCAAAACCTCCAGATCCAGCTCATCATCCACACTCAAAATTTTGGTAGCCATATTGTTTGTACTATTTATAAAATATTTAATTCACGGTTTTTAAATGGTACAAAACTAAGACACAATAACTTCTATTCCTATTTTTATTTTTTAAACTTAAAGATGGCTTTGCAGGACTATCGAAATACTTTTTAAGCTATTCATATCTCCTTTATTTTAAATATTATAAATTACTACCATTCTCATTTTTATCTACATATTTATAAATGTTTAATTTCAAAAGAAAGAACATATAACCATATGGTTTTTATATATATTCCATCTGAATACATTACAATTAAAACATCATCTATTAATCATTTATCTAAGTAAGTGTTTATAATTAATCTGTATCATGAGTATCTGTCATTCAAGGCGTAACGAAGAATCTCTTCTTTGTTTCAACAACTCGAAAGAAGAGATCTTCTCCCCTTCTTTACTCTCCCGTTATCGGAAAAAAACGATGTTCCGGATGACAGAGGCTCTTGTATGTTAATTAATTAGGATGTATTACTTAGGAAGAAATACTAATGAAGATGAAGCACTATCAAACCAAAGATAGTTTTCAACCAAGGATTTGTGTATTAGGTACTATCTATGTATATTTGAACCTTAAATAGTAATAAAAGACAATGAAAAAGATTTTAAAAGTTTTGACTTGGATGATAGGCTGCCTAATAGGACTGATTGTCATACTATTACTATCTATCTGGATTTACAGCGGAAACACACCGGAAGGTAAAACATTGATAGCCCAAAAGGGGGATATGAAAATCGGCGGAATAAAACAGGGATATTTTATCCGGAGTGAAAATGAACGCAATCCTGTGATTCTGTTTTTGCATGGTGGTCCGGGAAGTCCTGAGCTGCCAATGATTAAGGATACGCAACTTGAACAATATTTCACTGTTTGCTATTGGGATCAACGGGGAGCAGGTATGACTTTCAGTTCGGATACCGATCCTGCGACGATGACTATTGATCAGTTTGTGGAAGATACCCGCCAGATGACTGACTCACTTCGGAAGTGGTATGGTATGGAGAAAATATACCTGATGGGGCATTCGTGGGGTTCATATCTGGGAATAAAAACGATTGAAAAATATCCCGAACTTTATCATGCATATATCGGTATCGGACAGGTATGCAACCAATTGGAGTCGGAGCGACAAGCTTATGATTACATTGTATCCGAGGCCCGCAAAGCAGATGATAAGAAAACCATTGAGGCTTTTGAACTGTACGATAAGTATGCAGATGATTTTCCATCTAATGATTATTTGTTGAAAGTACGCACTAATTCGATGAACAAATATGGAGTGGGAATCAAGCATAAGGATATTTCTATGTTCGATATTGCCATCGATCTGCTTTATTATCGGGGTTATACTTTGGAAGATAAACTAAATTACTTACAAGGAACCATGTTTTCGCTCAACAATATGTTTCATCGAATCATAGAGGATAATCTATTTGAAACTTCAACCCGTTTTGAGATTCCGGTTTATATTCTTCAGGGAAAGTATGATTACCAGGTCTCTTATCAATTGGCTAAAGAATATTCAGATTCGATTGATGCACCCAAAAAGGATTTTTTTACTTTCGAAGAGTCAGCTCATTCGCCCAATCTGGAAGAACCGCAGCGGTTTGTCGAGATAGTTAAATCAATTGCTTATAATCACGATGCCAACTAATGCTATTGTCAGAGGATCGGTAATGTGGAACTTATGGCATGGTTGCCATAAGCTGAGTCCGGGTTGCAAACATTGTTATGTTTTTCGTGGCGATGCCAAACGGGGTATTGATAGTTCCGTAGTTACACAGACAAAGAATTTCGACCTGCCCATACGCAAGAAGCGGAACGGTGATTACAAAATTCCACCGGGAACACTGGTATATACCTGCTTCACTTCTGACTTTTTTGTCGAAGATGCAGACAAATGGCGTGCTGAGGCGTGGGAGATGATGAAACTACGAAGTGATCTTAACTTTTTAATGATTACCAAACGTATCAACCGTTTCGACCAGTGCCTGCCTAACGATTGGGGCGATGGATATGATAATGTAACGATCTGCTGTACGGTTGAGAATCAAGTATGTGCCGATTACCGTTTGCCTATATATAAAGTATCTCCCATTAAACATAAGGTCATTATCTGTGAACCACTTTTAGAGAAAATTGATTTACGGCCTTTTGATATTGGCGGATGGATCGAGCAAGTGGTGGTTGGCGGAGAATCGGGTAATGAAGCCCGTCCATGTGATTTTGACTGGGTGATGGATCTTCACAATGTATGCGTGGATAGTAATATTGCATTTTGGTTTAAGCAAACCGGGGCCAAGTTTGTGAAAGATGACAAGTTATATAGTATCAAACGCCAATTTCAGCATTCACAAGCACGTAAAGCAAATATAAACCTAGAATGGCATAAAAGTAGATAGTGATTAGTACTTATAAAACTCTAACAAAAATAAGCAATAACAACTCATTTATGGCATATTTTACATAATGTCAATACAAAAGCATAAATATCTTTTATTTTGTTATATTTTTACGCACTTTCATATCTTTACGCAGAAAAAACAAGCCTATTAATTAGCTAAAAATTAGTCAAAGTTTCCTTTTCATTAATAAAAGAACAATAGGTTTATCAACTAGCTATTGGATTTCCTCCTCTTTTCTGTATATTTGCGCCCGCATTTTCGTTTTATACAAGAAAGTTATTCAAAAATTAATAAACCGATAAAATCAATGCAGACAATAAATGCAGTAATCACAGGAGTTGGAGGATATGTGCCCGATTACATCTTAACCAATGATGAAATCTCTAAAATGGTAGATACTACTGACGAATGGATCATGGGACGCATTGGTGTAAAAGAGAGACATATTCTGAAGGAAAAAGGTCTTGGCACTTCATATATAGCTCGTAAAGCTGTAAAACAATTGCTACAACGTACCCAATCTCGCCCTGAAGATATTGATTTGGTGATTGTCGCTACTACCACTCCCGATTATCGGTTACCCTCGACCGCTTCCATCTTATGCGATAAACTGGAACTGAGAAATGCTTTTGCTTTTGATATGCAAGCTGTCTGTAGTGGCTTCCTTTACGCTTTAGAAACGGCAGCAAACTTTATCCGCTCAGGAAAATATAAAAAAGTAATCATAGTAGGAGCTGATAAAATGTCGTCGATAGTAGATTATACAGATCGTGCGACTTGTCCGATTTTTGCCGACGGCGGTGCAGCTTTCATGCTTGAACCTACAACAGAAAATTTAGGTGTTATGGACTCTGTCCTGAGAACAGATGGAAAAGGATTGCCTTTTTTGCATATAAAAGCAGGTGGGTCTGTATGCGAGTCGTCTCATTATACATTGGATAATCATATGCACTATATCTATCAGGAAGGACGTACAGTATTCAAGTATGCCGTAGCTAATATGTCGAGTGCTTGTGAAGCGATTATTGAGAGGAACGAATTAAACAAAGATGACATTGACTGGGTGATTCCTCATCAAGCAAATCAACGAATCATCAGTGCGGTAACACAACGCCTGGAGGTTCCATCCGAAAAAGTCATGGTTAATATAGAACGATACGGCAATACGAGTGCAGGCACTCTTCCTCTTTGCATCTGGGATTTTGAAGATAAACTCAAAAAAGGCGATAATCTGATTTTTACAGCATTTGGAGCAGGTTTTGCCTGGGGAGCCATTTATGTAAAATGGGGTTATGATGGTAAAAAGAATGATATCTGATTTTTGACACAAACAAATGGTCTCATTTTTCAGCCCATTCCATAATAATCGGACTTTTCACATTTACCCCCAACAAATGTGCCTTTGCCAGAATATTACGTGCTAATTGTGCTTTATACTTTTCAGGAGCATATCTAAAATAGGCTTCAGCAGCCCGAACATGAGCAGCATCATGAATAGGAAATTCTCTAAGTTCCGGTATACCAAACTCGGAAGTATCAAGTTCTTTACGTTCATTTGTTGTCAATCGGTCGGATGACATCTTCGAAAAATCGTCCATAATCAATACATCTAAATGTTATTATACAGTAATAACAAAAAAGAAGTAGTATGGTTATATGTTTTGAGAAAATTAAAGTAAATATGTAATATACAAAATAGTATATTACAATAGATATATCAACATAGAAGAAATAAACTATAGTTTATTTTTTATCAGTACCAATTTATACAATAAATAAGGATTTATTTACTTTTACTCTTTTAATATCCTGTATTAATTTCCCCGTGCTTTAGATTCGTTTTTTTTCTTACTTAGATTTTTTAAAGGTACAAACCTTTATTTGCAAGTAGAGACAGTAGGCATGAGTATGCAGTTATGATAAAAATCGATAAAAAACAGAAGGAATAGCTCAAATAAGTACTATTATTGCCCAAATACGCACCGAATTCTACAATTGAAGAGCCTACTTTTGTAGGCTGTAATCTAAATAGAAGTAGAATATACAGAAGTATATTTTTGCTATCAAGAGAACAATCATAAAATGACATAAAATGTTATTCAAACTATTGTGTCGAGAAGAATATATGGCCACGGGACAGGCGTTTGGTTGCCCTCTGCCTTTTCTCCCCCAAAGGTATAATTAGCCACTCGCCTCCCGTCCCCGGCCTTTCTAAACAGAAAATGAACTGTTTGACGCCTTCATACACTCCAATCTGAAAGGAGTTATTTTTTCAGTGAAAACAAGTAAAATATGAACTTAATTTTGACATTTAAGAAACACTTGTTACTTCTATTCCCAGGCATATGGTTCTGCGGTATTACATCTTATCCCGAAAAATCAGTTATAAAACTGAAAAAAGTTCCGGAATCCAATAATGATTGTCAGGCAATAAGTACCCTTTATAAAGTTCCTTATGATATGAAGTGGATAAACAACAAACGCTGAGAAAGGTTTCTCCTGCTAAGTCAGTGATGGGATATCCGTATGAACTACACAGTATAATTATGAAAGCAAACAACATTTTCTTGGAAAATAAATAATGGAAACAACAATATATCATCATGAATAAACGACCGTACTACCAAACTTGGATGACTATTGTCTATGACAAGTCTTTAAAAATTGTTGATATCATCAATCCACAACATTGCACGTTCTTACAAATTAATGAAGAGGATTTAATTGGTAAGTATACAAATAATTTAGAGGAAATAACTGATGATTCTAACAAAGACTCTGCAGCCATTATTGTGAAAAATGTACATAAAGCATACTATGAAAATCATAATGTTTATTTTGAATATGCTACAACACATAAAGATGGCACAGTGACATATGCAATTTGTTATGCTGAAAAAGGTCCCGATGAATTATTGTATGTTAATATTATCAGAATAGACGAGGAGAATATATTTGAGGCACGCGAAGGTTTTACCAACTATGTATGTGACGTAACGATGAACAACATCTCGGTAGGAGTTGCGATGCGACATATTGCTGAGAATGGAGAAAAAAAATATATTCTTTTCAATGATGTAGCAAAATTATTTTTTGAAAGTGAAGATGTATTACAATCGCAGTATTGGAACCAGGCAGAGGATGATGCTGCTGACGAGAAAGCGATGCAATTGCAAGAGCCACTCAAACTAGAAAAAGTAATACGGGATGAACAAGGTAATGTGTCTCGTTGGTTAGTGCTGACCAAAAAGAAGATAAGCAGTAGAGCAACAGGACATTACATCATCACTACTATCATTGATATCACAAAACGTCGCCAGAACGAGATTTTGCTTGAACAACAATTTACTTTGCTCGACTCGATGTACAAAAATATACCCATCGGCATTGTCATCTACGATAAGAATGGACGTTTGGTGTCTTTAAACCAAATGTGTATGGACATTTTCGGTATCGATGACAAGAACAGTGTCTTGGGTATTAATATCTTCGAAGAACCGAATACGCCGGATAGAATTAAAGAAAAAGTAAAAAGTGGTGAAGATACACAGTTTGAGGTAGTTTATGATTTTGAACTGGCAGATGATGTTTACTACGCCACATCCTTACGGGAGAAGAAACTCCTATCGTTCAAGGAATCTATCATACGCAACAAAGAGGGCAAAATAGATGGATATTTGCAAATCTGTGAAGATATCACCGAAAAAAAAATAAGAGAGAAATTACTGATAGAAACAGGAATCAAATTTTCTACTATCTTTAATTCAATATCTAGTGGAATAGAGATCTACGACAAAGACGGAGTACTGATTGATTGCAATGATTATGATTTAAAAATATTCGGTATAGAACATAAAGAAGACCTTATTCATAGTAATATTACCCTCGATAATAATCCTAATTTTCCTACCGAAAGTCTGGAGAGACTTAAAAATGGTGAGAATGTTTATCTGAGTATAACCTATGATTTTGATTTGGTAAGAACTACCCAATATTACCCGACCACGCGAAAAGAACGAATATTTCTGGAGATCAAAGCGGCACCAATGTTCACGGATACTCATGAGTTGATCGGATACGTGGTGGAAATGAATGATGTTACACTTGTGAAAGAACAGGAGGCGAAACTTTTCGAATCGCACCGTAATCTCATACTGGCACTAAATGCAGGGCATGTTTCCATTTGGAAATATAATATAAAGGAAAAAAACTTTGTCTCAATACTCGGCAACTCTATAGCTGGTAACGGCCTCTCTTATGAAAAAGTCAATGCTATTTTACACCCGGAAGATCGTCGGATAATGCAGAAGACTTTTGCTGATTTGATCTCAGGAAAACAAGAGAATGGAGGATTTACTCTTCGTTACTATGAGAATGGAGATTATCAGTATTATGAGAGTGAAATGAGTGTACACAAAGATATGTTTGGAAATACAGACTATATCATAGGATCACAACGGGATGTTACTGATAAGTGCTTAAAACAAAAGGAACTGCGACATGCGCATAAGAGTCTGGATATGGTGATGGAAGCAGCCAATATGCTAGCATGGGATTATGACTTGTTCACTAAAAAACATCATATTCTTTATGGAAACCGATTATTGGAAAAACATTCGGGAATAAAAGAGAATAGATCCAATTCACACCCTGAGGATTTTAAAAAATACAATGCTCTATTACAACAGATAATAGTAGGAGAAATAGAACAGGGCTCGGTGGAAATGCGTATAAAAGATGATGGAAATGATTTTTATTATACTTTTGAACACACCATTTCAGGTGTCAAAAATGCCGAAGGTGAAATAGTAGGACTAATCGGGTCGATGTATGATATTACCGAACAGCGTAGAAAAGAAGATGAATTGAGAAGAAGTCGGGAAGATTTAAATCTGGCACTCAAAGCCGGAGACGTTGCGGCCTGGACTTATGATGTCGATAAAAAGATGTTTTACACTCTTCAAGGTAATGCACTTGTAGGAAGCAGTATTACTATGGAAAAAAATCAATCATCAATTCATCCGGACGATTTAGCAATACAGAAGGAAATATTCACATCTTTGATTAATGATGAACAGCAGTATGCGGAAGCTATATTTAGGTATAAAGATATAAATATAGCAGGTGCTTACCGCTATTATGAGAGCCGTATGCTGAGTAAAAAAGAGAATGGAAGAATTGTGGCTATCACAGGCACTCAGAAAGATATAACAAACAGTTATATACATCAGCATGAACTTGAAGAACAACATAAGAAGACAAATCTTATCAACGAAATTTGTAATATTGTTCAGTGGGATTATAATCCGCATACCCATATAATAATTGCATACTCGTCTAATGCTTTATTTCCGAATCAAAATATAAACTTACAAGAAGATTTAGACAAGTTCTTAGAGTATGTGCACCCTGAAGACAAGGCAATGGCTAGAGAGTTCGTTGAAAACGTTAATAGCAAAGAACCTGACACAATCCATTTTGAAATGAGAGTATTTGTCCCTCAGGTAGAAGAATATAGATATTTGGTATATGATGGTATCGCTATAAAAGACAACGAGGAAAATATTATTAAGTATAGTGGAATTCACAGGGATGTAAGCGAGTGGCTGGACATTAATAAAAAACTTGCCGAACAGAACAACACAAATAACTTGATTTTAAATAATATTAATTCTGGTCTGGTATATATAGATGCCAATTATAAGGTAAAATGGTCAAATTTGGATGCTTTTCCCGAAATGGCTTCTAAGCTGGAAATTAATAATTATATCGCAGGTCATTATTGGGATTGTTCCTTGGAGGGAGGATACGAGAAACAGCATGAATGCATGGTTAGAGCGGCTATCAACACTAAAAAGGTTCAATACAAGGAGTTTACATACGGTGAAGAATTAATCATTGATGCCACTTCCATACCGGTTTTTAGCAATAATGGCAAAATAGCAGGTGCTTTGTTCAAAATAAACAATGTTACCGAACGCAAGAAGCTAGACCAAGAACTTAATTATACCAAAGAAGAAACCGAACGTACCAATCAGACTTTGAATGAAATAATAGATCGTATTCCGGGCGCAATTTGCATAAAAGATGTCATTGATGATTTGAGGTATGTCAAAGCCAACATGGCATTTTGTAAAATAGTAAACAAAAGTCAGGAGGAGATTATTGGAAAAACTGACTTTGAAGTTTTCGACAAAGAGATTGCAGAAATTTATCGTCAGCAAGATTTAAAACTAATCAATGGAGAAAAGATAGTCTCATATGAAAGTAAGCCTGTTATTGACGGGGTACAAGAATATTTGCACGTTACAAAATCCATCATCAAACCTACAAATAGTAAAGCATTAATTCTTTGTATAGCTATAAATACCACTAGTATATACAAGATAAATGAAGAATTACTTGCCGCTAAGGAAAAGGCTGAGGAGTCGGATAAACTTAAATCTGCATTCCTGGCAAATATGAGCCATGAAATACGTACTCCACTCAATGCCATTGTAGGTTTTTCAGGACTACTATTAGAAACTGAGGATATGGAGGAACGAGCTGAGTTCATAAAAATTATTAATTCCAATAATGACTTGCTATTGCGTCTGATAAATGATATCTTGGATTTATCGAAGCTAGAATCGAAAATGATAAAATTGAAATATGAAAGTTTTGATATCGTTTTAACATTCAACGAATTATTTGCACTATTCAAGCAGAAAATGGACAATTCGGAAGTTGAACTTTTAGGTGATAACCCATATGGTGAATGCATTGTGACCCTAGATGAGAATCGCCTTATGCAAGTTTTTACAAACTTTATCACGAACGCTCAAAAATATACGCCATCGGGATATATAAAAATGGGATATGTTTATGAAAACGGAGGCATAAAAATTTATGTGGAAGATACGGGCATCGGCATAGCCAAAGACAAATACAATAAAGTATTTAAACGTTTTGAGAAATTGGATAATTTTGCGCAAGGTACCGGATTAGGATTATCCATATGTAAAGCAATTGTAGATATTCAAAAGGGTAACATAGGATTTGAATCGGAAAAAGGAAAAGGTTCTACATTCTGGGCATGGTTTCCCACCACGGCTAAAATAATAGAAAAAGATATGTTGCCAGTTACAGACTTACATACAGCAGTTACACCTGATTGCATCTGTGAAAAAGATATTCAAACAAAAAAGTTGAATATTCTTGTGGCAGAGGATAATGATAGTAATTATATGCTTGTAGAAACAATATTAAAGCACTATAACCTTACACGGGTTTATAATGGGGCAGAGGCTATTGAACTAGCAAAAACAAATATCTATGACGTTATCATTATGGATATGAAGATGCCCGTCATGGGTGGATTGGAGGCAACACAAAAAATACGGGAATTTGATAAAAATATAATAATCATTGCAGTAACAGCAAAAGTTTTTGATGTAGATCGAAATGCGACAATTGCTGCAGGATGTAATTCTTTTATTACAAAGCCATTAAAGCGTAAAGAACTTATAGAAGCAATTAATAATTGTATCATTTTATAACATTTTCATTCGTATGATGATGTTTCAAAATTGATGACTGCTATTATGCCGTTTTATCATTATACGGACCTAACTGATATTTTCCAGATGCTAAATATAGCTAAATAAGTGTTCCATATTAAAGGCTAGATTCTGGAATATGAAGGAAAGTCTTTATTTTTGTACTGATACTTAATAAAAAATGAAAAGTAAAAAACATATTGAGAAACTATGTATACACGAACAACCTGAATGCAAGTTTTTCTCTCCTATTTTCCCTGTAGGTTTTGAAGATATTTACTTATCCAAAGCTAATACCATATTTACCCATAACACAAATGACAATTATATGTTATTCGTAATGTCTGGAAAAGTTGCATTAAGTTACTGCGAATATCATAATAAAATTTTTGAATCGGGTGATATGTTTTTCTTTCCTAAAAATATGGAATTTCGAGGTCTTGTAATGGAACCTGCACATCTGGCTCTTCTAAAATATAATAACATAAAATTTCCTTGTATGGAAGATGGTATACGAAGACTTTTAAAGAAAAAGAAAGAAGGTCACTATGAATGGGATAAAATAAGAATAAAGGATGAACTGAAACGAGCTATTGAGGAGCTAATTCATTACCGTAAATCAGGACTTTCATGCAATCATATTTATCTGATTAAAGCACAAGAAATTTATCTGATATTCAAACACTTTTACACGGATGAAGAGCGGATACCAGTATTTCTTCCATTCATTGGTCAAAATCCTATTTTTGCAGAAGCTGTAATGTCTAATTACACATTAGTAAAAACAGCCGAAGAGCTAGCAAGTCTTTTGGGATATGGTATTAAAACTTTCCGCGAGTTATTCAAAATCAATTTTGGAGAAACTCCTTATAAATGGATGCAGCAACAAATAGCTCATCAAATTAAAGGAAAGTTAATGAAAAAGGAAATTCCTTTGAAACAAATAATGTTTGAACACAAATTTTCTACCACTTCACATTTCACAACTTTCTGTAGAAAGCATTTAGGAGGAACTCCGATGGAGATACGTAACGGAGAAAAAGCAAAGGAAATTTCACTTATACAAAAAAGCAAATAAGTACAAAGGAGAATGAAATCATAAAGTGCCCAGCAAGACTTTTCTTCAAAGTAGGTTTTCGTTTATGTTCTTATTGAACTGGTTTATATTATAAAGCCAAGAGTCAAAAATGATCTTATGATCAAAATGACTACTTCAGGTATCGGTATCGAGAACCTCACTTTTCCTTTCCTGAAAACTATATGGGAGAACTTGATATAGAAAATCTGAAGCCTTTGAATTCCTTAGAAGTATCTTTGCCATCAGTCGGAGTTTTTTATGTACCGGGCGCAAGTACCTTCAAACTTCTGCCAATCTGGAAGATTTCATTAACATAGAAGAAACCAGCGATTCCACTATTAAAAGATGAGGATCTATTGCTATTTTTCCGAATTAAAAAAGCTGTTCCTTTTTTTGTTCCAACTATATGAAATGTTACTGAACATCTAGTGTACAACCCAAGTTATCAAAATATGGTAGATGGAGAATATCCCAAAAAGTAAGTTTTGGAATATCCGGTAAAAGTACATTAAGACTTAACAATAATCCCATTTCAGTCATATGGCCCTATTAAAAAACTTCTGATTCTATTTATTGTACTATCTCAAAAGTTGCATCTATCTTCATTGTAATTAATACAAAAAACATAGAAAAAAAATATCATTTAACAAATTATTATTTGAATGATTATGCCCATTGATTTTCATACTATAGTGGTGGTACATTTCATCCATATCAAATAGAATTATAGAATTTACCTTATTCATTTTCATCTTTTCGTGCACGAGAACAATCAATTTTGTGCACGTAAACGTCAAATATGTCCATTTTTGATGTAATAACGTATAAATTAAGAGTTTCGTCTTGGAAGAAAGCAGAAAAGGTCGTACTTTTGGCACGGTCTACAACTAATACCCTCTGTGGAAACACAGTAATATATCATTAAAAACAGAGAAAAAATAGAACAGAATGGAAGAAGTTTTTAAGTACATTATCGGTTTGGGAGCGGCAGTTATGATGCCGGTCATTTTCACAATTTTAGGAATATGTATTCGTATTAAATTTGCCAAAGCACTTAAAAGCGGTTTGCTGGTTGGAGTAGGTTTCGTTGGTTTATCTGTTGTTACGGCACTGCTGACCAGCAGTCTCGGCCCGGCACTCAGCAAAATGGTTGAAATTTACGGATTGGAATTAGGTATATTCGATATGGGATGGCCTTCTGCTGCGGCAGTAGCTTATAATACATCAGTTGGTGCACTTATTATTCCCGTTTGTCTGGGAGTTAATTTATTGATGCTGCTTACCAAAACAACTCGTACTGTTAATATTGATCTCTGGAACTATTGGCATTTTGCATTTATAGGTGCTATTGTGTACTTTGCTTCCGACAGTATTCTTTGGGGATTCTTTGCCGCTATCATCTGTTATATCATCACACTGGTAATGGCAGATATGACTGCTCCTGCATTTCAGAAGTTTTATGATAAGATGGACGGTATCTCTATCCCACAACCTTTCTGTCAAAGTTTTGTTCCATTCGCTATCGTAATCAACAAGTTGCTTGATATGATTCCGGGATTCGACAAATTGAATATTGACTCGGAAGGTATGAAAAAGAAATTTGGTTTGATGGGTGAACCATTATTTTTGGGTATTGTAATTGGTTGCGGTATTGGAGCTTTAGGTTGCAGTAGTTGGAAAGAAATAGTAGACAGCATTCCAAATATCTTAGGATTAGGTATCAAAATGGGTGCAGTAATGGAGTTGATTCCGCGTATCACCAGTTTATTTATTGAAGGTTTGAAACCTATTTCTGACGCTACGCGTGAATTAATTGCCAAAAAATATAAGAATGGTACGGGATTGAATATTGGTATGAGTCCGGCATTAGTTATCGGACATCCGACTACTTTAGTCGTATCTCTTCTTCTGATTCCTGTTACCATATTTCTTGCAGTGATTCTGCCCGGTAACCGTTTCTTGCCTTTAGCATCTCTGGCAGGTATGTTTTATTTATTCCCAATGATCCTGCCTATCACTAAAGGTAATGTAGTGAAATCATTCATCATCGGACTGATTGCTCTGATTGTTGGTTTGTATTTTGTAACAGAGTTAGCCGGATTCTTCACATTAGCTGCCAAAGATGTATATGCTGCTACCGGAGACCCAACAGTTAATATTCCGGAAGGTTTTGAAGGAGGAGCTTTAGACTTCGCTTCCAGTCTCTTCTGCTGGGGCATTTTCCACCTGACTTACAGTTTTAAAATCATCGGTCCGGCTATTCTCGTAATTATCGCACTCGCAATGGCAATCTATAACCGCATCCGCATGACAAAGAAAGATGCTTTAATAAACAAAAACAACTAAATTATATAATTCATTTAAATTTCGAAATATGAAAAAATTAGCAATTGCAATGATGTTGGGTATCGCAGCAATATCTGTTTCTGCCCAAGTGAATTACAAGATGCAAGTGGCTTGCAATCCGCAAGACGTGAAAACGTATGATACAAACCGCTTGCGTAGTAGCTTCCTGATGGAGAAAGTAATGGTTCCGAATGAAATAAATGTTACTTATTCCATGTATGACCGCTTTATCTTTGGTGGTGCAGTGCCTGCAACAAAAGAATTGGTGTTGGAAACAATTGACCCTTTGAAAGCTAAATATTTCCTCGAACGTCGCGAACTGGGTGTTATCAATGTAGGTGGGGAAGGTATCGTAACAGTAGACGGCAAAGAATATGCTTTGAACTTCAAAGATGCGTTATATGTTGGTAAAGGTAACCAGAAAGTTACTTTCAAGAGTAAAGATGCCAACAAACCTGCAAGATTCTATATCAACTCAGCTCCAGCACATAAAGAATATAAAACTCAGTTGATAACCATTGACGGACGAAAAGGCTCACTGAAAGCCAATTCATTCCCCGCAGGGAAAATGGAGGAAAGTAACGATCGCGTTATTAATCAGTTAATTGTCAATAATGTATTACAGGAAGGTCCTTGTCAATTGCAAATGGGCTTAACAGAACTAAAGCCGGGTAGTGTATGGAATACGATGCCTGCACATACTCATAGCCGCCGTATCGAAGCTTACTTTTATTTCAATGTGCCGGAAGGTAACTCTATCTGTCACTTCATGGGTGAACCCCAAGAAGAACGGATTGTCTGGATGCAAAATGAACAAGCCATCATGTCACCGGAATGGTCAATCCATGCAGCAGCCGGAACGAGCAACTATATGTTTATCTGGGGAATGGCTGGTGAAAACCTTGATTATGGAGATATGGATAAGATCAAATACACAGAAATGAGATAATCCATTGTATATCAAGACACCAAATATTAATTTTCCAAAAAGCTTCATTCTTTTTTCTGTTCAGAAGAGAGAATGAAGTTTTTCGAGTTTATTAGTTTTCTCCCCCAAGAAATACAACTTATATAGATTTGGTAAATAAACTGATGAAATTTCTAGTAAAGACAAAGATATTTTTATATTTTTGACCAAACTATACTTCTAATAAAAAAAACAGATAAAACACCGACCTTTGTAAACGTACTAAAAACTATTTAAATCCATTATCATGAATGCATTTCAAAAACCAAGTGAAAAGATGACAAACTACAGATGGACAATTTGTGCGATGTTATTCTTTGCCACTACAGTCAATTATCTCGACCGCCAAGTTCTTTCACTGACTTGGGACGAATTTATCAAGCCCGAATTTCATTGGGATGAATCACACTATGGCACCATTACCTCTGTATTCTCTATTGTATATGCTATCTGTATGCTTTTTGCAGGTCGGTTTGTCGATTGGCTGGGTACTAAGAAAGGATATCTTTGGGCAATTGGTGTATGGTCGGTGGGAGCCTGCTTACATGCATTGTGTGGTATCATAACCGAACATTATGTGGGCTTACACAGCGCAGCCGAACTGATGGGAGCCACAGGAGATGTCATTGTATCAATCGCCACCATTAGTATGTATTGTTTCCTCGCAGCCCGCTGTATATTAGCTATTGGTGAGGCCGGCAACTTCCCCGCAGCAATTAAAGTGACTGCTGAGTATTTCCCTAAAAAAGACCGTGCTTATGCTACTTCCATATTCAATGCCGGTGCTTCTATCGGTGCATTAGTAGCCCCACTTAGTATCCCTTTATTGGCAAAAATTTGGGGATGGGAAATGGCATTCATCGTTATCGGCGCCCTTGGATTTATTTGGATGGGATTCTGGGTATTTATGTATACAGCTCCTTCCAAAAGCAAACATGTAAACAAAGCTGAGCTTGAATATATCGAACAAGATAATGAGCAAGATGGCATCATTGCCTCAACAGGAGAGAATACTGAAAAGAAAATGGGATTTTGGCAATGCTTTACCTACAGACAAACATGGGCTTTTGTTGTTGGTAAATTCATGACTGACGGCGTATGGTGGTTCTTCCTTTTCTGGACTCCTTCTTATCTAAACACACAATTCGGAATAAAAACCTCCGAAGGGCTGGGAGTCGCTTTGATCTTTACTTTATATGCTATCACGATGTTATCCATTTATGGAGGTAAACTACCAACGATCTTCATTAACCGCACAGGTATGAATCCTTATGCTGCGCGTATGAAGGCGATGCTTATCTTTGCATTCTTCCCGTTGGTGGTATTATTAGCTCAGCCGTTAGGAACTTTTTCTCCCTGGTTCCCGGTTATTCTGATCGGTATTGGCGGTGCTGCTCATCAGTCTTGGTCAGCCAATATTTTCTCCACAGTAGGTGATATGTTCCCTAAATCTGCTATTGCAAGTATTACAGGTATCGGTGGTATGGCTGGTGGAGTCAGTTCTATGATCCTCCAGTATTGTGCCGGAATTCTGTTTGTGTTTGCAGCGGGACAAGTGGAAATGGCTGTAATCAATAAAGCAATGCTTGATAAGGATTATCAGATTACTATTGCAAAACCAAACCAAGCTGTTCTGAATGGAAAATTAGTAGCGAAAGGACATGAAGGAGCAGAAAATATTCCAGCCGGTTGGGCAATCTATAAAGGTGAAGCTATGCCTTTACAAAAAGCAGTAGAGAAGGCAGGACTCAGCCAGATCCCGATGACTATAGAAAAGCTCGAACTGCCTACTGCCGAAAAAGAAGCTGAGATGATGCTTAATAATAAGATTATCACTCAGAAAGACATTACTGTTATTCAGGAGCCAATGACCTTTTTAGGTTTTGTAGGTAAACCTGCAGGATACTTTATTATTTTCTGTATTTGTTCCGTTGCATACCTTCTCGGTTGGATCATGATGAAGATATTAGTTCCGAAATACAAACCAATTGTACTGAAATAACAATCTAATAAATTAATAGATAATAAAAACAGGAGAATGGTTCAGCATAGAACTATCCTCCTGTTTTTTTACCAATTATTCAAAAGTATAAAAAATAAAAAGCCTCTTCTCCCGAAGATAGCTTTTTAGGTTTACTTATTCTGCAAGATCATTCTGTACCCAACAAAAAACGATACATTAAGAAAATGAAGTATAGTAAACGTTAAGAAGAAAAAAAGGGAAGTCTCACGACTTCCACATTTCTTCTAACCTTAAATCTAAATCTCTATGAAAAAAACGTGTTGCAAATATAGGCGTTTGTTCAACAAATAGGTGTTAATGAATTGCATAAAGAGAGAATAAAGACTAACATCTGCAAAAATATTCCAATGGTTTAAGATCGTTCTATTAAATTTAATAAACTTTTATAAAGAGGATTACGTTTCAATAGAGCTGGAACCCCCGTTATCAGCATTTGCTTTCGGGCACGGGTTAAAGCTACATTTAGTTTTCGATCGATCAAAACACCGTCTTCTTCTGTCAGGTTTGACAAAAGCTTCAACTGGTAGGGATAGTTGATACAAAATGAATAGATAATCACATCTCTTTCACTTCCCTGAAAACGTTCTACCGTATCAATTAAAATACGGTTAAGTGCCGGGATGCCTAATGTTTCAATATATTTCTTTATCAATGCAATCTGACTTCGATAAGGAGTTATAATTCCCAGTGTACGAACTTCATCAAAATCATCTTGATGCTGATGATATATCTGAGCAACCAGACCGGTGATAATACGTGCTTCCGAATGATTGACTTTTGCGGATATTCCGGCCTTTTCCGGCAAAGAAGGATAGAAGGCAAGCCGGCAAATATCTTTGGAGTCATCAATTTGATGTGGAAGTCCAACCGGAAGCAGACGTCCTCCATAAAATGTACGATTGGCAAATAGAGCTACTTCAGGATGCATACGTCCCTGGCGACAAAGCATATCGTACGAACGATGTTCTGACGAATTACGCACATTCCGGTAAAGCCGTTCAAACAAGGAATCTTTCAGGTTAGTCAGACCTATTGCCTGTAATGTCTCATCATAAATAGCCGACTGTTCTGTATTCTGTAACACAACGGCAGGTAACTGCTTATGGTCTCCAATTAGAATAAATTTATCAATAGCATTTTTCCCATCTTCGCCTCGGGCACAAAGAATGCCCAACAACTGAGGTTCCAAGATTTGAGTAGATTCATCTATAATTGCCACTTCGAAGTGTTTCAAACGAAAAAGTTCCGGCTTACCAGATATGGAGGCAACTGTGCCGACAAAAACACGGCATTTCCGAATGCGTTCGTACACTTCCGAACGGCGAACACACGAAGATAGTTCGTTTTCAATCAAATGCATACGATAGGCTTCATCGCAAGACAGTTCACTTCCTACGCGAATAAAATCTACTTCGGGACGGATGGAACTGAGTGCTTTACAGATTTCATCCACAGCCCGATTTGTATATGAGAGTAGTAATATCTGAGTCTCTTTCTCTGCATGGAAAGTTTCTACCATCTTTTTTAGTGCACAAGAGGTTTTTCCTGTTCCCGGAGGACCGACTAAAAGAAAGTAATCTCGTGCTGCTTTTGCCTTTAATGCAACACGAGTAAAGTCATTGGTGCACTGAGAAATCAAATAGTCCAAAGATTCGTCAAACTCAGGCAATCGCTGCGACAGCAATAAGTCTCTCCGACTTTGTGTAGCAGACAAGTAAGTGTAAAGTCCTTGATACATAAAACGGAAAGTTGTATCCATCGTATCATGTTCAATGGCATAAAGACTGTCTTCGGGAAGTACGGATGTATTTTGTTGTGTAGCCCGGAGACGAACACAAATTTCATATTCAGTCAGATATTCTATATTTCCTTTGAATACCATTTTATTGGTTACATTGTCTGTATCATCTTTCCTTTCGTAGAGAATAATGGCATCCCCCTGACGAAAATTTGGCAAGAAATCTTCTTTTACCGTAGCAGACTGAGATAGGATTAAATGAGCTTTATGCTTATCCGCCGCATGATTCATTTTAATACGGAGGTCATAAATAATTTCACCTGATTCACATTTTTCCGCTAATGTTGAAAGCCACAAGGAAGCTGCCCCTGTACGCCCCTCATAATCGACATCACCTGATTTGGAAGTATAAAGCTCTTTTGTTATAAAATTATATAACGCATAGAAATAATTCTTTTCTAACGGAGAAAGAGTTTTCAGTTTCGACTGAAAATTATCGATGGAAGGACGCAAATAAGTTTCCCAAAAGCGTCCGGACAGTTTGCGTTCATTCAGGTTGGAAGAGTTTATTTCATTCAACTTTTGAGCAGTATATTCCAAGCTATTCCGTAACTGAATACCGTACTCATGGGCTACAATCCGGTTTCGCAAATCAACCGCTCTACGAACCATTGCCCAAGAAGGACGAGAAGGATAAAGAAGCGGATAACGAGTATAAAGTAAGTAGGCTCTCACTTTCCGATGATCCATTCCCATAGAGTATTGCAACACAGCCTGATATAGCAACATCTGCACTTTATTATTTTCTTTTGGCTCTACCTTGCCACGGATAGCATACTCGTCAGCTTTGCCGGATTTCATTTCAATGAAAGAAGACATATCCCGTTGCATATAGTCAAGGCGTCCTTGTAAACCAAGTGCTTCACAGATATAAGAAGGTTCTAATACAGCATCTATCTTATCCAGTTCATAACCTGCCGCATGGAAAGTATCATTTACGGTTTCTCGTATATGTTCAAAGTGAAGTTTGCAGTCATCAAAGAACTGACGTTCTTTTTCTGGATCACGTAAATCTGAACAGGCAGCCAACTCGATGGGATAACGACGGAAAGCTTTTTGCATACAAACCCGGTAATCAATCTCTTCGTCCTGAGCATGAATCCATTCATCCAAAAAAAGATTAGCTATATTTCCTAACAACAGGGGACGGGCATTCTCAATTGGTTGAAGTCGAGAAAGGAAGTAGTTTGCGGGATGATGACCATATTCGCGGAAGCATTCTGCCAACGCACTAATATCAATCAGATAATCCGGTTCGAGAACGATAAATGAAGGAGTCAGAACCCTTGCTTCATCTATGGCAACGTCTAACAAATTGATTTGTGCATGTTTCCAAAGAAGCTGGCAAGTTTCTGCAAACTCTTCGTTTATCTGAGGAATATTGTAGCGAACTAGAAATAGTTTTTCGGAGACTTCTTCCAGTGGAGTCACATACAAATACTGTTCATCGGCATATTGAAAACAAACACGCATCCGTTGTACCCGTTTACGTGCCGGAGGTGCAACCAGATAGGTAGCATCCACACGTGGTAACAATTGATAAAGTTCCTGAGGCATATCTTCTTCTGAAAGTTTACGGACCAGAAAAGATAATGTTTTTGCATCTCTCAACAACTGCTCACGGGTAGGTTCCAGACAGCGGTTCAATATCTGATTCGAAGTCAGTCGGAAGGTATGCAAACGGTTCTGTTCTGCTACAGTCAGACCGATTTTGGCAGCTACAAAGCTGATACGTGCTGACAAGTCAGTCATCTGCAAACTTTCATTCTGCATTTGCATACGACAGATTCGTTCCAGTAAATCACGCATTTGTTTATATCCTACGGCAAGCTGTTCGTCTTCCGTCTTACAAACAGCCAGAAGTAATTCGTATGACTCTCTTCCTTCCTTTTTATCCATATTGCAAAGGTAGTGGTAAAACAAGAATGCGCCAAAAGAGATAACATAATAAATATTCTCTTTTGACGCATACTATAGATAAAGGTTCTTACAGAATCTGCTTATATTTCCTGTTATGAGGTTACTTTTTTTCTTCCTGTATTTCTTCTTCAGATTCATCTCCTGATTCAACATCGTCTTCTTCCACCTTCTTTTTATCTTTTATCATCAGAATACTCATCTCATACAATAGATAGAGTGGAATAGCTACTACACTCAGCGTGAAAGGGTCACCCGTCGGAGTAATAATGGCAGACGCTATCACAATGATAACAATTGCATGACGGCGATATTTCCGCAGGAATGTTTTATCAACCAATCCCAATAATGAAAGCAACCATGTTACCAGCGGAAGTTCAAAAGCAAGTCCCATACAAAGTACCAACATCATAAAGTTGTCGATATATGAATTAAGAGACAATATATTTTCAACTTGCGCACTTAACTGATAAGTAGAAAGAAAACGAAGTGCCAATGGATAAACCATGAAATACCCCAACAGAACGCCGATGAAAAACATCACCGTTCCTAATGTCAGAGCTTTTAACACTCCTCTCCGCTCTTTGGGATAAAGGGCCGGACTAATAAAACGCCAGATCTCGAAAAAGAGATAAGGCATCGCAGTCACTACCGACATCCAAAAAGCAGTAGACATATGAATGAAAAAAGGAGCCGCCAGATTAATATTGACCATCTTTACTTCAAAATGTTGAGTAAAGAATTCATCATCCAGATTTAAGCTCTGTCCAATATGTCGTAATAGATCATAGAAAACGAAATCATTATGGGTAGGACCAAGTATTACACTATCGAATATATAGGGCATAGCAATAAAATAGCCTATCGCTAAAATGAACCAAAGCCCTATAACCCGACAAAGTACCCAGCGCAATTCTTCCAAATGATCCCAAAAGGTCATTTCCGCCATTGTACCCTTCTTTACTTAGCTGAGTCTACCGGTTTGTCGATTTCGTCTTTTGCTTTGTTCAGTTCGTCTTTTGCATCGTTCACACCGTCCTTAAAGCTTTTTACGCCTTTACCCAAACCACGCATCAATTCGGGGATTTTCTTTCCACCAAAAAGAAGAAGAATAACTAAAGCAATGATAATCCACTCGGAACCGCTAGGCAAAAAGCCTAATAATAATAAGTTTGTCATAGGTGATATTTATTAATTAATTATTGAGGTTTTATTTCTCTTTGTCTGCGCAAAGATAAGTATTTTAATGAATACTAAATGATGGATGATTGATAATTTGTGTTACGAATGGTTGCACAGGCTCATTATCTATCATTCAGTATCCATTTTCGATTGGGTTTAGTCTTGATAATATACTCGTTTTACCCGAGTCGATATACTGGTCAATACTTCATAGGGAATGGTATCCAACTTATCTGATAGCACAGTAATCGGCAGGTCGTCACCAAAAACAATAGCTTGGTCACCCTCCCGACAGTCAATGTCAGTTACATCAATCATACAGACATCCATACAGATATTGCCTACATAAGGAGCCTGTTTCCCATTCACCAGACAATAAGCATTACCACGTCCCAAATGACGGTTTAGTCCGTCCGCATAACCGATAGGCATAGCTGCAATACGCGAAGGACGCGTCAAATGCCCCATACGACTATACCCCACTGTATCTTCTTCAGGCACATCTCTGATCTGCAATATTGTTGTTTTAAGTGTACTAACGTTATGTATAATAGAATTATCTATCGGGCTAACTCCATAAAGTCCAATCCCCAAACGTACCATATCAAATTGTGCGTCCGGAAAACGTTCGATTCCTGCGGTATTACAGATATGACGAAGAATCTTATGAGAAAAAGCAGCCTGTAATTCTTGCGATCCTTTCTCAAACAGTGCAATTTGCTGCCGGGTAAAAGCATCGAATTGTGGTGAATCACTTCCCACAAAATGAGAAAAGACAGAGCGAGGGATAACTGCATTCTGATTCTTCAACCGACGTATCAATAACGGTATTTCTTCAATTTCAAACCCTAAACGATGCATCCCCGTATCGAGTTTCACATGAATTGGGAAGTTAGTGATACCCTCTTTTTCTGCTGCTTTGATAAGTGCATCCAACAAATGAAAGTTATATACTTCCGGCTCTAATTTATGATCAAACATCGTTTTAAATGCAGTAAGCTCCGGATCCATAATAATAATAGAAGAAGTAATCCCTGCTTTCCGAAGTTCGGATCCTTCATCTGCCACAGCTACCGCCAAGTAATCAACATGATGTTCCTGCAATGTTTTTGCTATTTCGTACGAACCCGCCCCATAAGCAGATGCTTTCACCATACAAACCACTTTAGTTTCCGGATGGCGAAACATGGAACGATAATAATTCAGGTTGGCTACCATTGCTCCAAGATTTACTTCAAGAATCGTTTCATGGACTTTCAATTCCAATTCTTCCGATACCAGATCGAAGTTAAAGATGCGGGAACCCTTTACCAGAATTACTTCCGAATAAAGAGCTTTGAAAATATCCGATGCTAACAATGCCTCTGTATTCGGAAAGAAATAGCATTCCGGTGTACCTTCGAAACGTGCAGCACATGAAGATATTTCAGGTCCCACTCCAATCAGTTTATTGATTTCCCGGTTCTGTATTAATTGTGCTACACGACGATAAAGTGTAGCAGTGCTTTGCCCTGTTTCGAGAATATCCGATAAGATAAGTGTTCGCTTCAATCCTTTCTTTTCCGAACGACGTACCAGGAAGTCAAGGGCTATATCCAGCGAAGCCAGATCAGAATTATAACTATCATTGATTAAAACACATCCGTTCTTTCCTTCTTTCACTTCGAGTCGCATAGCTACCGGTTCCAAACGTGCCATACGTTCCGTAATCTGGTCTGCAGGTGTCATCAAATAAAGACAAGCAGCCAGACAATTCAACGCATTTTCGATAGATGCATCGTCAATAAATGGAATACAAAAAGTATTATCCATTTCGAGATAACGATAGGAAATGACTGTATGGTCTTCTTTCTTTATAATCCGACTAATATATAAAGGTCGTTCTATATCTCTACGGCTCCAGGCTATTTCACGTGCTGTCAGCATTGACTTTGCCACACAATTACTAATAAGTTCATTGTCTCCATCGTAAATCACCACATCACAATCTTTGAAAAGAGTCAGCTTTTCCATACACTTTTCCTGCAATGAAAAAAAGTTTTCTTGATGGGCGCCGCCGATATTTGTCAGAATACCTATTGAAGGTTGTATGATCCGTTTTAATGCTCCCATCTCTCCCATTTCCGAAATGCCAGCTTCAAAAACACCTAATTCAGCTTCCTCACTCAGCTGCCACACAGATAAAGGAACTCCAATCTGAGAATTATAACTGCGCGGAGAACGTACAATGCAATGATCAGGACTCAACAATTGATGAAGCCATTCTTTCACAATTGTTTTCCCATTACTGCCAGTAATACCAATTACCGGTATTTTAAAATTCTCTCGATGTATCTCAGCTAATTTTTGAAGAGCTTTCAAAGGATTGGCAACAATCAAATAATTGACTGAAGATGACTGAGCATTATCCAGTATCCATTGCCCATTATCTATTGACTTAAAATCCTCTTCGGTAATCACAAAATTACGCACTCCCCGATCATACAAATCTGGTATATAACGGGCTCCATTATTTCGTTTCGTTGTCAAAGCAAAAAAGAGAGTTTCTTCAGGGAAGCTCAAAGAGCGGCTATCTGTCAGCAGCCAACCAATAGTAGTTTCATATTCTCCCACACGACGGGCACTGATATATTCAGCTATGGATTCAATCGTATACGGCATAGTTCTTTTTCTTTTTGGAAATCTAAGTACGGGTATTTTCCGTTAAGTCGTTCTATTTTTAACACTATTTGTCCTAAAAAGCGTTGATACGCTTCTGAACCTGGATGAAAAGGCTTATGTGCCAAATCTTGGCAGATGTCTTTTACAACTGTTATTATTTGTTTTGTTTCTATGGAAAAAAAGGTGTTCGAGAAGCATTCCCACAAGTAACGAACAGTCAATGAGGATGGATGCAACATATCATCAGCATAGAAACGGTAATCGCGCAATTCATCAAGTACTATTTCGTAGGAAGGAAAGTAGAACACAAACTTTGGAAATTGTTGTTGCAAATGGTGAATAGCCAACAATAAAGTAGCTTTGCTTAACTGGTTAGAATGCAATCCATCACGTATATGTCGGATAGGACTTACCGTAAACAGTATTTTCAAATTCGGATTCCGCGCTGTCATACTAGTAATAAGTGAAGTATATTCACTCACGATTTCATCTACCGAAAGAAGTCGGCGATTAAAATTACTCTCGGGTTGCTTATGGCAGTTTGACACAGCCTGTCCTGTTCCTTTCTGCTCATAAACGTAGGCAGTACCGAAAGTCAGAATAACCCATTCGAGTTCTTGAATAGAATGATGAGCACGTTGCAAACGAACATTTATATTCTGAAGTGTCTCTTCCTGTGTAGATGCAGAAAATGAACCGTGATGCATTGGACTATGCCAATAGTCCTTATATACATATAAATCTCCTTCCCGATATTCCTTTCCCTTTAATATTTCAACCAAAGCAGTTAAAACAGAATAAGGATTATAAAGGATGCCGAAAGGATTTACATCCACTCTGAATTTGCTTTCAGTCAATTGCAACCCCATATTCTCCGCAAAACATGATCCCATTAAGAGTATTTGTCCGGCATGAGTGATAGAAGGCAAACCTGTTGGAACTTCAACCTTCGTTTGAAAATCCATCTTATTTTTCTTTTTTAAATTCTTTATCGCAGGACAAAAGTATAATAAAGATATTATTTTACCTACGTTAGATACAACTAAATAAGAAAATGAACTAATTTGCCAATTAAACCAACAAAACAAACTTCAGGCTGAAAACCTAATTTAAATTAGTCCAGAGCATTGTCCTAAATACACTGACATTATAAGTTTTTGCTTTGAAAAGGCAGTTCAAGTGCTGTATTGATTTACTTGCCCTTTCAGGGTGCATTGTGATATATCAATTGTTCATAGGACGTTGCCCCCAACAGCACTTTCCACCACAGTCAGTGCACACATTCAGCAGGAAGCAGAATCGGTGGGCATAAGAATTTGGCGAAAAGTAGGCACTATCTGTTTTCTTTTCGTATTTTTGCACTAAATTTTCTCGAATCATGAAGAATGAACCTACATATAACTTGCTAAACTCCATCAATACCCCCGATGATCTACGACAATTGAGCGTAGAGCAACTACCGGAAGTATGTGCTGAACTGAGGCAAGACATTATAAAAGAGCTCTCTTGTAATCCGGGACACTTTGCCGCCAGCCTTGGAACTGTAGAACTTACAGTTGCCTTGCACTACATCTACAATACACCTTATGACCGTATTGTATGGGATGTAGGTCATCAGGCATACGGGCATAAGATTCTGACAGGAAGACGGGAAGACTTCTTTACCAACCGAAAACTGGGAGGCATCCGCCCTTTCCCTTCACCGGATGAAAGCGAATATGACACTTTCACTTGTGGACATGCATCGAATTCTATCTCTGCTGCCCTGGGTATGGCTGTTGCGGCATCTAAAAAGGGAGAAAAAGACCGGCATGTTGTAGCAATTATCGGTGACGGCTCTATGAGTGGCGGATTAGCCTTTGAAGGATTAAACAACACTTCTACGACTTCAAACAACTTGCTCATTATCCTGAATGATAATGATATGGCAATCGACCGCAGTGTAGGTGGGATGAAGCAATATCTGTTTAATCTGACTACTTCGAACCGCTATAATCAACTACGTTTCAAAGCTTCACGTATTTTATTCAAGCTTGGAATACTGAATGATGAACGCCGTAAGGCTCTTATCCGGTTTGGTAACAGCCTGAAATCAATGGCTGCCCAACAACAGAACATTTTTGAAGGAATGAATATCCGTTACTTCGGTCCGATTGACGGACACGATGTGACAAACCTCGCAAGAGTATTGCGTGATATTAAAGATCTGCAAGGTCCCAAAATATTACATTTGCACACCGTTAAAGGAAAAGGGTTCGCTCCGGCAGAAAAACATGCTACCGAATGGCACGCTCCTGGTAAGTTTGATCCTGTTACAGGAGAACGTTTTGTTACCAATACGGAAGGAATGCCTCCTCTCTATCAGGATGTATTCGGAAATACGTTGGTAGAACTGGCAGAAGCTAATTCTAAGATTTTCGGCGTAACTCCAGCAATGCCTTCGGGATGTTCGATGAATATACTTATGTCTAAAATGCCCGGACGGGCTTTTGATGTAGGAATTGCCGAAGGTCATGCTGTAACCTTTTCGGGGGGTATGGCAAAAGATGGCTTACAGCCATTCTGCAACATTTACTCATCGTTCATGCAACGGGCATACGATAATATTATTCACGATGTAGCTATCCAGAACCTCCCTGTTGTCTTTTGTCTTGACCGTGCCGGATTGGTTGGAGAAGATGGCCCTACACATCATGGAGCATTTGATATGGCATATTTGCGTCCAATCCCTAATCTGACGATTGCTTCCCCCATGGATGAACATGAGTTGAGGCGGTTGATGTATACAGCACAGCTACCCGATAAAGGACCGTTTGTGATACGTTATCCACGTGGACGAGGATTATTAGTCGATTGGGAATGTCCGTTTGAAGAGATTCCGGTAGGTAAAGGAAGGAAACTGAAAGATGGTGATGATCTTGCCGTAATCAGTATTGGCCCTATTGGTAATAAAGTAGCTACGGCTATTGTCCATGCAGAAGCAGAGTCTGGTAGCAATATCGCTCATTACGATCTGCGATTCCTTAAACCTTTGGATGAAGAGCTACTGCATGAGGTAGGTCGCAAATTTCGCCGGATCATCACAGTAGAAGATGGAGTGATTCAAGGGGGAATGGGAAGTGCTATTCTTGAGTTTATGTCCGATCACGAATATACACCGGCAATCAAACGTATCGGACTCCCTGATAAGTTTGTGCAGCACGGCACTGTGAGCCAACTCTACCAACTTTGCGGAATGGATGAAAACAGTATAACTAAAGAGCTATTGAATCAATGTGCTCTTCTGCCTATTTCAAGCAAAATAAAAGAACTAACGAACTAGAAATGAAGATTATTATCGCAGGGGCCGGTAATGTAGGCACCCACCTGGCTAAATTATTGTCGCGTGAGAAACAGGATATTATCCTAATGGACGATGACGAAGAGAAACTAAGTGCTATTAGTTCCAACTTCGACTTATTGACAGTCACCGCTTCTCCTTCCTCCATCTCCGGTTTAAAAGAAGTCGGAGTGAAAGAAGCTGATCTGTTCATTGCAGTCACTCCCGACGAAAGCCGAAATATGACTGCGTGTATGTTAGCCACCAATCTGGGAGCTAAAAAAACGGTTGCCCGCATCGACAATTATGAATATCTTCTACCTAAAAACAAAGAATTCTTCAAAAAACTGGGCGTTGATTCATTAATCTATCCGGAGATGTTGGCTGCCAAAGAAATCGTATCATCCATGCGTATGAGTTGGGTACGACAATGGTGGGAATTCTGTGGGGGAGCTTTATTGCTAATCGGTACCAAGATGCGCGAGAAAGCCGAGATACTGAATATCCCACTCAACCAATTGGGAGTACCGAATATTCCCTATCATGTTGTAGCGATCAAACGTGGAACAGAAACAATTATCCCACGTGGAGACGATGTAGTAAAGTTGCATGACATCGTATACTTTACTACTACCCGCAAATACATCCCTTATATTCGGAAAATAGCGGGTAAAGAAGATTTTGCCGATGTACGTAACGTTATGATTATGGGAGGAAGCCGGATTGCTGTCCGCACCGCACAATATGTACCGGATTATATGCAGGTCAAAATTATAGATAGCGATATTAGCCGTTGCAACCGTCTGACTGAAATATTGGATGACAAAACAATGATTATCAATGGCGACGGACGAGATATGGACCTGCTCGTTGAAGAAGGATTAAAAAATACGGAGGCGTTTGTTGCCCTTACCGGAAATTCAGAAACAAATATCCTTGCTTGTCTTGCAGCAAAAAGAATGGGAGTTGAAAAGACAGTAGCCGAAGTAGAAAATATTGATTATATCAGTATGGCTGAAAGTCTTGATATCGGTACGGTCATTAATAAAAAAATGATTGCTGCCAGTCATATTTACCAGATGATGTTGGACGCAGATGTATCTAACGTGAAGTGCCTGACTTTTGCTAATGCGGATGTGGCAGAATTTACGGTGCCAGAAGGAGCCAAAATCACTAAACATTTGATTAAAGATCTGGGACTACCCAAAGGTACCACTATCGGTGGTATGATACGCAACGGTGAAGGTATACTAGTAACCGGTGATACATTGATACGCCCCGGGGATCATGTCGTTGTGTTCTGTCTGAGTATGATGATTAAAAAGATTGAAAAGTTCTTTAACTAATAATATACCAATGTGGCAATATACCTTATTGGTACATTATTAATTGTATGCCAATTTAGTATATTAGCTAGCATTGGAGAATTACTTATATGATCAATTCCAAAATGATATTCCGGATTCTGGGCTTTCTACTCTTGATAGAAACAACCATGTTAATGTGTTGTGGAGGAGTTTCCTTATTCTATAACGAAAATGACCTGAGCAGTTTTCTTCTTTCATCAGCCATCACTTGCTGTGTTGGATTGCTGTTACTTGCTATCGGAAAGAACGCCGTGAAATCTCTGAACCGACGTGATGGATATGTTGTTGTCAGCATAGCATGGGTGGCTTTTTCTCTTTTCGGAATGTTGCCTTATTATATAGGAGGATATATTCCTAAAATAACAGATGCTTTCTTCGAGACCATGTCCGGATTCAGTAGCACCGGGGCTACTATTATGGACAATATAGAATCTATGCCTCACGGAATTCTTTTCTGGCGTGCCATGACCCAATGGATTGGCGGTTTGGGTATTGTATTTTTCACTATTGCAGTTCTTCCAATTTTTGGTATGGGAGGTATTCAGGTTTTTGCTGCAGAAGCTAGCGGACCAACTCACGACAAGGTTCACCCACGTATTGGTGTGACTGCTAAATGGATTTGGAGTATTTATGCGGGAATGACAGGTACATTAATTCTATTATTGGTATTTGGAGGCATGGGTATCTTTGATAGTATTTGCCATGCTTTTGCAACTACCGGAACCGGAGGGTTTTCTACCAAACAGGCTAGTATAGAACATTATCAATCACCTTATATAGAATATGTAATCTCTATCTTCATGTTTCTCTCAGGAGTTAATTTCATGTTACTTTTACTGTTGGTGAATGGTAAAATTAAGAAGTTCATTCATGATGCAGAATTGAAATGGTATTTCTTGTCCGTAGTCTTTTTTACTGCATTCATAGCTATCTGGCTTTATGAAACTAGCCCTATCAGCATCGAAGAGGCCATCCGTAAGTCATTATTCCAGGTGATTTCACTTCACACGTCTACAGGATTTGCTACGACAGACTATATGTTATGGCCTTCTATCTTATGGGGATGTCTCATCATTGTCATGGTCATAGGAGCTTGCGCAGGAAGCACTACCGGAGGTATCAAATGCATCCGTATGGTGATATTAGGTAAAATTTCCAGAAATGAGTTTAAGCATATCATACATCCCAATGCAGTACTTCCTGTACGGGTAAATAAACAACTGATCTCTCCTTCTGTACAATCAACTGTACTCGCATTTACCTTCTTATATATAGTGATTATTATTATAAGTACATTGGTCATGATGGGATTGGGAGTAGGATTCCTCGAATCATTAGGTACTGTCATTTCAAGCATTGGCAACATGGGTCCGGGTCTTGGCCTTTTCGGTCCTGCCTATTCATGGAGTGCACTTCCTGATATATCCAAATGGCTACTTGCTTTCCTGATGTTACTTGGACGATTGGAATTATTCACTGTATTATTGCTCTTTAGCTCAGATTTCTGGAAAAGGAACTAACTGTTTCCAGAAAGCTTTCAAATTTTTCAATCAATTGATCATCTTTCTACCAGATAAGAAAATGGTGCTGACTCAGGTCAGCACCATTTTCTGCGTTTTATATTACTTCTACATTTACTAATGATAAGGAGGAATATTTTATATCTTTCTTAGAACGATCTTTCTCACAACCGGTTTATTAATCTCATATATCTTAGAAACCAATACTTCCATTTCTTGTTCGCGTGCATCACGTACTGATTCATAAATCATTTTAGAATACATATCACGGCGTCCTTTCAACCACATATTCTTATCAACATTCTCGTCCATGACTTCAATAGCTTTTCTATTATTAGCGAAAAGTAATCCTTGTTGTTGGAAAAATCCGAACTGGCACCAAGCATATTCACGGAAAGTCTTTTCAAGCTCCCAACGATATTCATTAAGATGCATAATAGCCAAGGCTTGTTGATATTGAGGAGTCTTTGATTCAGCCGCCAAGTTGATACCATTCTCCAAGTCAGCAGCATCCCAGGTTCCTATTTCTTCATCATCAATCAATAATCGATATTGCCCTTTCAACCCAGTTACCTTCAGTGTTTCACTATTCATTTCTTCCATAAAAGGAACAGCTTTTACAACATCTGCCTGACTCTTCTTAGATCCCCATCCACGAGCAATTGTATCCAACGGATAAGGCAGAGACTCTGCTAAATAATCAAAACTGATATCCTTGCCAATCTTTTTTATATTAGAGATTGTACAATTCTCAGATTTAACTACTTGTTGCTTGTTAGCATTAATCTCCATATCAGCTACATTTTTACCACTGAAACCTTGTGCTTTCAAAAACAAGTAGGCCATCACCATGTGTCCATCGTTATCAGGATGAATACGATCATTTCCGCAAAGAGTGAAAGTAGAATCTTTTTGTTGCAACTGCTGGTTCAATGCAACCATTGGCGCATTCAAGTCTGTAAACTCCCAACTATTCTTCGTAGCCGACTCTTCTTGATATTCAACCATTCTTTTAATTGTCTCATTCTTTTTCTTGAAAACAGTATTATCTTTTATTTTCACTGTTTCATCATAAGGAGAAGTACCTAGCATTACAATTCGTGTATCCGGTAATTCTTTAAAGCGTTTCTCCATCTGCTGGAAGTTTTTAATACTTTCCTGATACTTCTGTTCACCGAATTCTTTGGCATTATCTCCATTATACTCATAATATCCGGAATCATTCATTCCAAAAGTCACCATCAATGCAGTAGGATTCTTACTGAAAATATCACCATCCAGACGTTTATTCATATCATAAGCTGTATCTCCTCCGATACCGCCATTGAACACACGGATGTGCATATCCGGAAAACGTGTCATGTAATACAGCCAAATAAACGAATGATAATGACCTCCATCCGTAATACTATTTCCTAAGAAAACGGCTCTCTCCCCTTCTTTAAAGGGCTTTACAGTCTGAGAAAATGCAGAAGACGCCAAACAAACAGACGCTACTGCCATCAATAAAATCTTTTTCATCTATCTTTTTACTTGTGTTTTAAAATATTCATATTCAGCCGGTTCATTTGCATTACCGATATGTATCAGTCCCGGGCGTGATACTCTATCCCAACGAACCAGATCCTGTCCCTGAAAATGTGTGTCCTGCACCGGATTCCACTCTTTTCCATTTTTACTTTGATAAAAGTTAATAAGGCATCCTTTTTCCACTGTAACTTTCAGATAAACATCTTGATCATTGCAAACGGATTCGTACAGTGTAGATTCGACATTGTCTTTAATCCTTTTCAGGAAAAGTTTATTACCTGAAACGCCCCATATGACTAGGTTTTTATCATCTCCATACATTGTTAGCCCTTTCACGCTTTTGTTAGTATTGCCCAACTTTGTTTCAAAAGAGTAATCCGGCGTTTCTGCACGCAAACATAAAACTGTCCCATGAAGATTACCTTCTTTAGGATGACCTGATAACAATAGTTTCCCATTTTTCAAGGTGACTACTGCGTCGGAATAGGGGTAATTCCAATTCCATTCAGGTTTTAGGCTCTTTCCTTTAAAAGTGTCCTCAAAGCCATCCAACTCATGTTGAACAGTACCAGGAAACGGTACAGGCTGTTTAGCTAGTGCTACATTCCCGGTTTTAAAATGTACCCACTGATCATCACCTACAAACATTTCTTGTAGAATTGGCTGCCTTCCCGCATAAAATCCTTCTCCCGCCTGATAAGCATGACATAAATAAAACATCCGCCCGTCAGGAGTTGTCACAGCAGTACCATGACCACAAGATTTATAATGACCGTTTCCACCATGCAGAATAGGATTTCCTTCATATTTCTCATAAGGTCCTTTATAATTCTTGGAACGGGCTACATATACATCGTAATCACTAGACGGTCCACAACAGCCATGGGCAGCATATACTATATAGTAATACTCCCCCTGTTTGAAATGATATTGTCCTTCCATTCCAATGTATTCATCATCGACTAACAGAGTAAATGGTTCACCTTCCAATTTCAATCCATCGGCGGATAATTTACTGCCTACTATTTCGATCGGACGTTTATCCAATCCATATGCTTTCCAACTTATGTACAACTGTCCGTTGTCATCATAGATAAAAGCATCGATAGATTCCGTACCATATTCTATAATGGGACCGTGGTCGGTAAACTCATGCAAAGGAGAATCTGAAGTAGCAACTCCGATATAAGAGATTCCGGTACTTTTCTGGCGAGCAGTGTAATAGCAATAAACCTTATTATTATGATAAAACAACTCCGGTGCCCAGAAAGAATTAACTGTCCAATCGGGCTGTTTTTTAAAGACGTGCCCTACTTGTTTCCAATTAATTAAATCCTTAGAAGTAAACATCGGATAAAAGGGAGCCCACTCCGAAGATGTCCCAGTTGCATAATAAGTATCTTTTATCCTAATAATTGAAGGGTCAGGCATATCTCCCCGAATTACCGGATTATGGAAATAATTCTCTTGGCTAACTGCACTCAGAGAACAAATCAATCCAAAAAGAAAAAAAATTAATTTATTCATTTTTATCTCCATTCTCTTTAGACGGGTCATATACAGCGACTGCAACACGTGAGTCGGCACAGCCATAATATAGATACCACTTTTCTTTATAAAATACCAGTCCTTCAATAAACACTGTACCAGCAGGATACTGACCGCTCTTTTCAAAATCTGATTCAGGAACATAGAACGGTTTATCCAAACGGTCAATCAGTTTAGTCGGATTAGCTGCATCAAACAAAGCTTGCCCTGCACAATAAGAATTGGCAGTATAAAGTGTATCACCTTCTGCACCGGACTTATTTTTTCCATTATACATTAAAAGAATTCCTTTATCAGTGATCACAGCCGGAGGTCCGCATTCGGTTAAATCACTGTCAAATTTACCTTCACGAGTAGTCATCACTTTCAGAAAGTCTCCATTTTCGTCCAACATTGGTTCCCAATTTACCAAGTCAGTAGAAGTCGCCACATTTACAAATTTTTCACCCCAATACATCCAATACTTTCCATCAATCTTTGCAATAACTTGTTTGCCATCTACCAATTTCGTCACGATAGAAGCAGATTTTGAAAATTGATCAAAAAAACGTCCATCATAAGCTTTAGCAAAAGCAGGACCGTATTTCTCCCAATTCTGCAAATCACGGGATGTTGCCACAGCCAGACGTGCTTGCTTACGATTCCATTGTGTGTAAAGCATTACATACAATCCGTCCTCCGTCATTGCGACACGCGGATCTTCACAACCTCCCGGACATTCTAATTCTTTCTGATTATCATCACCCGGGTAAAACACCGGAGCAGACATACGCTTGAAGTTCACTCCATCCTCCGAGAAAGCATATCCCAAGCGGGAAGTACGGCTACCGATACCTACAGCAGAATTATCTTCCGCCCGATAAAGAACAACCACTTTACCATCATAAATTGTAGCTGCCGGATTAAAAGTGTCACTAGCTTCCCACGCCACAGAATCCTGCCGCATCGGACAATAGAAATAGGTAGTAGTATCCGGAGAAATAACTGGATTCACTCCATCGGGACGTTGAAAATCAGCCCACGCCCAATCCGGAAATTCTTGAGAAGTTTGTTTCTTCTCGCCACATGATGAGACAAAAGCTGTCGCCATCAATATACAGGCAATATTCAAAAAGTTTCTTTTCATTATTTATACCATTTAGAATTGAATCTTAATTAAGGAAAAGAAGGAGGAAGAATCTTTGTTCCCCATTTCGTATCCGGTTTACTTGAAGTAGCATAATCAATAGTAGCTCCATTGGAAAGTTCATCCCAATCAATCCAAGTACTATCGTATGGTTTACCATTCAGTTTCATGGAATGTATGTAGATATTCTTTTCCGAACCACCTTTTATCACTATATCTCCTTTTTTCAAATGAACTTTCACCGATGAGAAAATCGGAGTACTTACAGCAAAACCTCCTACCCCCGGAATTTCGGGATATAAGCCGATACAGGCAAATACATACCACGCTCCCATTGTACCCAAGTCATCATTACCCGGCAAGCCATCTATATTACTGGAATATTGTTCGTTCAGCACCCGATTGATAACTTCTTGTGCTTTGTACGGACGACCGATCCAGTTGTACACCCAAGGAATATGAAAACTCGGTTCATTGCCGGAAGCAAACCAGGCGTCATTATATCCGGCGTCCAAACGATTGAAAAATTCATCCAAGCGTTTTTCTGCTTCTGCCTTACCACCAATAATATCTACCAAACCAGCAATATCATAAGGAACCATCCAAAAATAATTCTTGTAAGTGGATTCACGGAAGTCCTCTCCCAAAGATTTCCAGGACCCATCCGGATTACGTGATTGTAACCAACCAGTCTCAGGATTATAGAGGTTCTTCCAAGAACGGGCAAAGTGGAAATAACGCCAACTGGCAAATTCATCACCAACAGCATGTAGAGCAAATTGCCCGATAGCAAAATCTGCAGATGTATATTCTAACTGAATGGAAGCGTTATAATACCCTTTGTCCAAATACTGTTTTAATCCAGGACGAGTCTCTTCATTCTGCGACTTAGATCCCGGCTCTTCGGCTCCTTTTCTCATAATTTTGAAAAGTGGCTTCGGATCATAATTGCGGGCACCAAAGGCATAAGCATTGGCTACCAAAATAGGACTTGGATCGCCTTGCATTACACCTGTCTCAATATTTGCCATCACCCAACGGGGAAAAGATCCACCAGATTGCTCAGCAAACAATTGATGAGAAATGACAATATCAGATGTTACTTCCGGGTCCAACATTGCCAGTAATTGTATTTGCGTACGGTAAGTATCCCAATTACTAAATGAGGTATAATGTTTTGAACGGGATTTATGCACTTTGAAATCTGCTCCCATATATTCACCATTCACATCACTGCATACATTCGGATGAACCAAAGAGCGATATAGATGTGTATAAAATTGTGTAGTACGTTCCAGATTTGTACCTTCCACTTCAATCATGCCCAAATAGTGATTCCATTTAGCCTCAGCCTGTTTTTGTATCTGAGCAAAATCCCATCCGGTATTCTCCGCTTTCAGATTCTCTCGTGCATTCTCTACAGAGACATAAGATACACCGATTTTATATTGAATATTCTTCTTTTTACTTACATCAAATGTGAAATAAACCCCAGAATATTCTCCTTCGGCAAAAGTTACATTTGGCTTCAGTTCATCTCTTTTCCAAATGCCGGATTCGAAAGCATCAGTATCAAATTCTGCAACGAAATACACTTTATAGGGAGTATTAAGTCCACAAAAATTACCTCCTTCAGCATATCCTTCACATTTATTCGGAGCAGTAATGACAATGGCAGCTTGTTCTATCGGAGTAGCTGAAATACCTCCTCCGATGATGACTGTACCAAACTGTTGATCTGCCGGATATTCGTAATGTGCCATTCCGGTTCTTTCTGTTACTGTCAGCTTGGCTTTTATATTTTCTTGTACCGTTGCCTCATAATAACCAGCATGACCTTTTTCCTCCGTTACATTAATCCGATAGTTTAGTATATTATCAGGAGACATCTCCAATTTTCCTTTGACTGGAAAAGTAGGAAAGTTTCCCATATGTTCACATCCAGCACCACTTAATTGGTTAATCACAAATCCGGACTGCTTGGAAAAGTAAGACGGAGTAAACTGTACCATGCCAAAAGGATAAGTCGCTCCCGGATAAAGATATCCGGAAGCTAATCCCACCCCTTTTGTACCAATCAGTGTATTAACCTGATGGGTGTAATCAGTTGCCACAACCTGAGCCTTGGCAACCTTTCCACTCATCAAAATTAACACGAACAAAACCGCACAAAAAAACTTATATTTCATCACTTGATCTTCCTTCGTTATATGAGTTCTTATTCCTTAGATAAAGAAAATGGTGCAGCATACTTAGAAGTACATCTTTCCTTATTCGGTTGGTTGCTCATTTCAAACTTCAATACTCCGCCATCAAATATATCATCATAGCGAATATAATTCTTATCCAAATTTCTGCCATTCAAAGTAGCCGACTGTATATACAGATTCTCTTTGCTATTATTATCCGCTTCAATTACAAATTTATTTCCATTCTCCATCGTAATTGTAGCTTTCTTAAACAACGGGCTACCGATTACATATTCATCCGTACCCGGGCAAACTGCATATATACCCAGTGAGCTTAATATATACCAAGAAGACATACCGCCTTGGTCTTCATCACCCGGGTATCCTTTCTCTGTTGAATTGTACAATCTTTCAACAATCTGACGTACCCAGTATTGAGTTTTCCAAGGTTGTCCAGCATAAGTATACAAATAAGGCATATGTTGAATCGGTTGGTTACCATGAGCATATTGTCCCATATTAGCTAGTTCCATTTCTTTCATTTCATGGATCACACCACCATAAGTTCCCGGTTTGATGACATTAGGAATAGTAAATACTGAGTCTATTTTAGTCGTAAACTTCTCGTCACTTCCAAACAGGTCGATCAATCCTTGTACATCATGGAACACCGACCATGTATAGTGCCATGCATTCCCTTCGCAGAAAGGTCCGCCCCATTCCAACGGATCGAATGGTTCTTGCCACTTACCATCCACACCTTTACCACGCATAAATCCGATAGACTTGTCGAATACATTTTTATAGTTATACATTTGTCTGGAGAAAACATCTTGATAATGTTTATTTCCAACCATTTTAGCCAGCTGATAACCACAGAAATCATCATAAGCATATTCCATTGTCTGTGCACTTGATCCCATAGATTCAGGATAAGGAACGTATCCTAATTGAAAATATTCTTTCCAGAAACCACGACCGTTAGCACCTCCCCAAGGACCTTTATTCATTGCTTCATGTGCATAAGCTTCTAAAGCTTTCTCGGGATCAAAAGAACGAACTCCTTTTGCCCACGCATCAGCCAAAAGTGAGATAGAGTGATTACCCAACATACCTCCTGTTTCACCCGGAGAAGACCAGGAAGGCAACCAGCCACATTGTTCTTGAGCAGCAAGCAGCGCATTCATATAACGTCCCTGCATAGTAGGATGAAGGATATTAGTTAATGGAAATTGTGAACGGAAAGTATCCCAGAATCCATTATCCGTATACATATATCCATCATATATTTTACCATTATATGGGCTATAGTAATAAGGCTCTCCATTCTCTTTGCGTTCATAGAACTTACGAGAGAATAAATTTGCGCGGAACAAACAAGAATAGAATGTCTTCATTTGTTCATCCGTACCGCCTTCCACGACTATTCTATTCAGCAACTCATTCCATGTTTTTTGACCACGGGCTTTTGTTGCTTCCAAATTCTTATCTTTACCCAATTCCTGATTTAAAGTAACCAAAGCCTGTTCAGGGCTGATGTAAGAAGAGGCAGCTTTTGCCTGTACTTTAGATCCTTTTTTAAATTTAATATAAGCTCCATAACCTTTTCCGGCTCCTTCATTTTTTTGCGGAAATATTTCGTCCTTTTGATTTTCCCATACTCCATAATCAACAAAAGGTTGATCAAACTGAACTACAAAATAATTATGAAACGACTTAGAATCATTTACAAAACGTTGGTTATTCACCCAACCCGATATCTGTCTTTTTTCCGGATCAATCTTAATTTCACTCATGTCCGTATAGCCGTCAATCACCAGATAAGCATCACCGGTAGATGGATATGAGAAACGTAAATGTACACCACGGGTTGTAGGAGCCATTTCAGTAGTAACGCCATTATCAAACATCACTTTATAATAATGAGGCTTTGCAATCTCATTATCATGACTGAATTTTGTTGCGCGATTATCTTGATTGACTACCAATTCGCCTACCATCGGCATAAATGAATAAACAGCATAGTCACTCACCCAAGGGCTACATTGATGTGACTGGCTGAAAGCACGTATCTTATCGGAAGCATACAGATACTTAAATCCATCCCCATTTTTACCTGTTTGCGCAGACCACATATGCATACCATAAGGCATACCTGTTGTTGCATAAGTATTTCCGTAGCTCAGACCAAAATTAGAATCAGTACCTTGAAGTGTATTCACATATTGTACCAAGTCTTTTAGTTGAGCATTTGTCACTGTCGAATATAAAAAGAAGATAATTAAATAAACTAGTTTCTTCATGGTTTATTAAATGTATTAATTAAATAAATGTCTATTGCTTATTAATGTCGGTGATCCCTTTCCAGTCATCTGTGCGGAAAGGAGACATCGGGAGATCTGCTCCGTTATACATATTACATATAGGGAAATCAGCCCAAGCATAACGCACCGCAACCGGGAAAGCTACTTCCGGTGAAGATACAACAATTGTATTTCCTTCAATAACGGCATCTGCCCAGTGGAATTTATGATCCAATCCGGCGATTGTAAATCCTTTCGGTTTCTCACCATTTTTCGTTTTCAGTCCATCGTTTACATGGCTAAAGCTAATACGGATTTTATTGCCTTCAATCTTATAGTTTCTGTACATAGGTCCCGAATACGGTATTTTTTCTCCATACGTCTGTGCGCGGGCTGCTAAGGCCAGGCGACGTCCTACTTCCTGTTTGTTCTTCGGATGAATGTCAGCTTCTTCACCTATATCAATGGCTGTAGCCATACCTGTATTCGCTAAATGCAGAGTTCGAGTCTGTGCCTCTCGCAATTCTGCCCAAGTTGATTCAACCGGTTCTTTTTGTTGAGTCGTAAAACTAGCTAACTGTACCATATAGAATGGAAAGTTGTATCCCCAACGGTTTCTCCAATCAGTGATCATCAATGGCATCAACTCACGGTATTGATAAGCTTCTCCTGCATTTGATTCTCCTTGATACCAGATTGCTCCTCTGATAGCATAAGGAATGAGCGGATTAAGCATCGCATTAAACAATAAAGTAGGATAATTCGGATTCCATGACATATCAACAGGCATCGGATCAATCTCTCTCATATCAAGAGATACCTTATATTTCCAGTCGCCTGCCATCTGTATAGCTTCTGAGTCAGAAAGACGAAGCGATATACTTTCCGGACTTCCGTTAATACCACCAGTACCACCAGTATCCAGCACCCGCACTGCAATCACAGCCTTTCCCCCTTTCACCAGGGATTTCGGAATTTTATAACTCCTGCCTGCCATCCATCCTTCTGTATGTCCAACTTGTACTCCATTGAAATAAGTAAAATCATTATCATCAATAGTACCGGCATTCAATGTCAGTTCTTTTCCCGCCCAACTAGCAGGGATATCTATTGTCTTTCTAAACCACACAAGACCATTAAATCCCGGCAATCCATTTTCCTGCATCCAACCGGGGACCTTCATAGTCTTCCATGTGGTATCATCAAAATTGGGAGCTGCCCATATAGCTTCGCCATTGACACATCCTTTATCAATCTTCTCAACATTCACTTTCCAAGCCTCAACATCTGCCTCGTATTTCTTCTTACGTCCTTCTTGTGTCGCCGGTTGCCCTTCCAATGCTTTCAATCTTTTCTGCATACTTGGCATAGTAGCCAACGCCTCATTGCTCGTCCATGTTTCTATAATTGTACCGCCCCAGGAAGTATCGATCAATCCAATCGGTACATTACGGCATTTATTCAGATCACGTCCGAAAAAATATCCGGCTGCTGAAAAATTTGCTACGCTTTTTGAAGAACAAACTTGCCAGCCATTCTCCTCTGCTTCGATTTTATCGACAGGTTGAGGACTCATGGCATTTTTCACCAGTAAAAAACGAATATTAGGATAATTATTGGCATCTTGCTTTTCCTGCTCATAATTATTAACCTTACCCCAACCTTCTACCTGCATTTCCATATTAGATTGTCCCGAACAAACCCATACTTCACCAATCATCACATTAGTGAGTTTTACAGGTTTTCCATCGGAAATCGTCATTGTATAAGGTCCACCGGCCGCTGGCGTTTCTACCTTAGCCTTCCATTTACCTTGAGCATCCGCCTGTACAGTATACTTCTTCTTGTCCCAAGAAGTAGTAATTTCAACCGTTTTATTCGGTTTAGTTTCTCCCCAAACAGGTGCTTGCGTTTGCTGCTGTAACACCATATTATCAGAAAATATGGGTAATAGCTTTACCTGCGCTGATAGCGCAGCACTCCCAAATAAAAATAGTAGAGAGATTGCAAAATTTTTATTCATACTAATGACTTTTATTTATAGTAGACAATAATCCCGATTTATTATATGACGAACAAAGATACAATAACCACTAAATGTAGCTCTTAAAAATTAAAAGAGAATAATGTCTTTGTCAAAAGTATTATTCTCTTTTAATTTTTTAAGAATTCAGTTTTTAAAAGCCCAACTGAACTCCTAAGTTTATAACGCGTTGATTCATATAAGCATCACCTGCCGTATTCGTTTTGATTTCAGGGTCTTGCTGATATTTATCATAACCGGTAAATGTTAGCAAGTTATACGCATTCACATAGAAACGAATATTATCTATGAACTTAGGCAAAGCAGTTTTTGGAAGCTGATAGCCCAAATCAACAGTCTTCAAACGAATGTACCACGCATTGATCAACCAGAAATCCGAATTATAAGCAGAAGCACTGTTAATAGTACCATCCCTCATCGTCAAACGGGGAAACTCAATAGGCTCACCACTTTCATAACGTTCTTGTGTCCAACGCTTTTGATGAAGGGGTTGGAATTGGCTCTTACCGGATTCAATACCGGTTCCGTTGATAGCAAAACTATAATCAAAGGAACCTTGGAACAATACATTGAAGCTAAAGCCTTTCCAGTTTCCTCCAATGCTCCATCCCAATGTTGTTGTAGGCAAGTTCGGCTTACCAATAGCCCGTCTGTCAAAGTCATTAATCGTACCGTCACCATTCAGGTCGGCATACTTCAGGTCACCTGCTTGTACAGCGACATCAGGTTTGGCGGGTGCATCTGCAGCACCAGAATTAATCTTCTGAATATCTTCCGGAGTATAATAACCAATCCAATGATAACCGAAAGGCTGATTTATAGGTCTTCCCGTTTCTCTCAACCATTCATACTTCTGTTGAGCTTCCGCTTTGTAGTCTACCCGGTTTTTAGCATAACCGAATACGAAGTTGGTGTTAAAGTTGAATTTTCCAAAACGGTCCTGATAACCAACTTGTCCGTCGAAACCTTTGTTAGTAGTTTTTGCCACATTTTCGGGAGATAAACCGATACCCATTATATCGGGTATATCATTTCTAGTAACTAACTGATCGTAACGTTTATCTATAAACCAGTCGAAAGTGAACGAGAACTTATCAAATAAGTTCATATCTACACCGACATTAAACTTTCTCGCTTTTTCCCATGTTACATTCAAGTTACCCAGATCACCTTCTTTAATTCCACCGACACTAAAATTATTGCCCTCACCAAAAGTATATGAATCACCAGTCTTATATACCTGACGATACAGATAACGGTCGCCGGCTGCCACGTCGGAACCGACAAGACCATAAGATGCTCTGAACTTTAGCAATTGCACATTTTTCTCTAGCCAGTTTACGTTCTTAAAGAAGTCTTCTTGCGAAATCGCATAACCCACAGCCAAAGCGGGGAAAAATCCGAAATTGTTGTCCTTACCAAAACGGTCGGTTCCGTTGTATGCCATATTTAAGTCTAACAAGTACTTATTCTTATATTTATAGCCCAACTGCATGGTGTAACCTTCGAAATTATTCGGAACAGCAGCAGCTTTTTCATCAGTAGTACTCTGACGGTTGTATAAGAACATAGCGTTTACATCATGTATATCATTGAAAACACGAGCGTATTTCAAAGCAGCTTTGACACTCAAATCTTTGGTTGCTTTTTCCGTATTATTATAAACAAAATACTGTTCATAATCATATACCCCGTTCGGATTGATATTATACAAATCAGATGCCGAATCATAATGGTAAGTCGGATAACGAGTACGCATCACTGCACGGAAGTTCTCATCACTGTTGGAGTAAGCTAACTGGAAATCAGCCACAAGTCCTTTCGTCAAGAAGTCCATCTTCCATGTCGCACCATACAGAATGTTATTATCGTTACGTCGGTTACGTTTATATCCTTCATTTGCCAGGCGCGCATTCAATGTAGGCTTTCTGTCTTGCGTATCATACAAATAAGCAAATGAGCCATTGGGGTTCAGCAACGGAGCCGAATAAGGATGCATCTTGGAGAAATCATACAGTTCACCTGTTACATTCATATTATAGGGCTCATTGATATCCATGAAACGCGAAGTGACATCCAAACGCATATTAAAGTTATCGGTTACATCAAAATCGAGATTCGCACGATAATTGAAACGACGATAGGTATAATTGGGATTAACGCCATCACCGGAATTGCCACCAAAATCCTTTACCAGACCATTCTGAGTGAAGTATCCTGCAGAAACGAAATATCTCAATTTCTTAGAGCCTCCTGAAACATCGACATTGATATTTTCCTGAAACGCCATCTTCTTAAATATCTCATTATACCAGTTCACGTCCGGATGTCCATAAGGATCGGTGCGGTCTCTGAAAGCAATCATATCATCTTCCGTATAGGGAAAATCCGATAAAGTACCGTCATTTCCATGTGCTTCTCTCACTAATTGCAATGATTCGTAAGCATTGAGAAACTTAGGCGTACGAACCGGAGTCTGCATACCACTTTCCAAACGCACATTGATCTGCGGTTTACCCTCTTGACCTCTACGTGTTTTTACTACCAATACACCATTGGCACCTTTGATACCATAAATTGCCGTTGTAGAAGCATCTTTCAAAATTGAAATACTCTCAATTTCATTGACGTTGATCTGAGATAACTGTTCATAACTGTACTCCATATCATCTACCATAATCAACGGTTTATTACCATCGGCGTTCAGAGAACTGACACCGCGAATAAAGAAGTCGGAGGCATCTTTACCCGGCTGACCAGACTGCTGCTGACTAAAGAATCCCGGCAGTTTTCCTGTCAATGCATTCTGCACACTACTGGTCGGCACATTACGAATCTCACGCGCTTGTATACCACTCACCGCACCGGTCAGCGTAATACGTTTCGCTTTACCATAACCAACTACAACTACTTCGTCCAGATTTGTCTGATCGGGATCTAATTCCACTTTCAACGTTTGCTGCCCAGTCACTTTGATACTCTGTTTCTTAAAACCGATATAAGAGATTTCCAGTACTGCACCTTTATTCACATTTATTTGAAAATTACCGTTCATATCGGTAATTGTACCCGTTGTTGAACCTTGTACTTTTACGTTCACCCCCGGCAGCAACTCACCATCGTTAGAAGAGATAACTCCCTTCAAAGCAAACGACTGACCGAACGCCGACATAAAAAGGCTTATACATACTAATATCAATAATAGTCTTTTCATAATATTACCACTTCGGATTTTGAATCATGTTATCATTCTTAACTACCTCTGTATATGGGATCGGATAGAAATAACGTTTCACATCAAATGTTGTACTCAACACATTCACTTCGTTGAAAATCGTACTATTTCCCCTCACCCTAATCTCCAAACCTTTCAATGGTTCCTTAAAGATATCTTCAGCAATTCTCCATCTGCGGATATCCCAGTAACGTTGTTCCTCAAAAGCCATTTCAATACGACGTTCATTCTGAATCACTTCACGCATTTCTTTCTGTGTCATATCTTCTTTTAACCCATACAGAGATTTATCTCCGGGCTCAATCCCCGCACGTGCTCTCAGTGCAATGATAGCATCGTATACATCCTTAGAAGGAGCAGATAAATACTCATTCTCTGCCTCTGCGTAATTTAATAACATCTCCGCATAACGGAACATCACCCACAAATGTATCTTGTTACTATATTCCGACTCTCCGGTAAATTTACCCATAAACTTGCACATATAGTAACTCGTTTTAGAGTACTCGGCAGAGTTGGACGGATTATTGACTCCTCCGGTTGAAATATCAAGTGTATTATTCAGCCAAGATGATCCATGATGCAGCACTGTATAATCCAAACGCGGATCACGATTCTCGTAAGGATTGGCTTGATTAAACTGATACTTACTGCCTTTTCCGGCAAACATACCGTCTTTCATCGGGAAAGCGTCCACCAGATTTTGTGTTGGAAGAGTACGTCCTTTACCCAAGCTATTGGCTGAAAATCCTAAAGGTCCGTTATTGGTTTCAATAGATTTATTCTCACCACCCGGACGATAGAAAATGACTTCCGGATTATTCGACTTATTATAAAAACCTAAGAAAACATCACGAAAATCCTGACCATTATCTTTTGTCAAACCATAAGCTCCGTTACCATCCGGTCCGTATTCGTCGATAAACGCTTTGGCAGCTTTAGCCGCTTCGTTCCAGCGTTCGCTGTCATAGGAAGCATATCCGATCAGTTCGTTACCTTTCTCGATAGGACGCTCATTGAACAAAGGACTTGCTGCATACAACAGTACTCTGGATTTTAAAGCTAGACAGGTTTCACGAGTGGGAGTATGTGCATATTGTTCAAAATCAGGCATCGGATTAGTACGCAAATCATCTTTGATCTCATCCAATTCATCGACAATATATTTCACACATTGTTCAAATGTATTCCTTGGAATCTCCATGTCGTCACCCAATATATGTACTTCATCCCCCATTAAAGGAACACCGCCATAACGTTTCACCAATTCAAAGTAGAAATATGCTCTCAGGAAGCGAGCCTCTGCTTTCATTGTAAAATTCAATGGCTTCTTTTCTCCTTTGGAGTTTACATAGGTTAGCATAAAGGGAACCACATCAATATGGTTAATCATGATATTCGCTTTACGAATTCCGGTATAATACTCTTTCCATCGCATATCCGACTCAACACGAGTACTTGCCGTATATCGTCCCATCGCCAATTTATAAACATCCGGATCGGACACATTAATGGATATAGCATCGTCGGAAGCAGCATCCAAATAATCACTTCCCACACGATTGTGTCCGTTCTGTAATGTAGAGTAAATATTGTTCATAAACTTCACTGCATTCGTACCGAGCGAATCGGTTTTCGAGAACACAAAGTCGATTGATACCAGCTCAACAGGTTCTGGTTCATAACCATCGGTACAAGATACAGCCGCAAACAACAATCCCGCTCCGATCAGTGTTAAATATTTATTTCGTATCATAGACATCATAGTACATTAGAATTTAACATTAATACCTGTGCTGATGCAACGTTGTAATGGATAGTTGGTGAAACTAACTTCCGGATCAACCAATTCATATGCGGACTTTGTAAATAGATTCTGTCCGCTTACAAAAACCTTCACACGTGCTCCACCTAAATAGTTGCGGCAGAATGAATCGGGTAAACTATATCCCAGACTAATATTTTTCAAACGAATATAATTACCGGAGCGCAACCAGAAAGAAGAGCCCCAACCGTTACCTTGATTGTATTTATTGCCACCGGCACTTAATCTCGGGAAGGTTGCTGTTGCTGCGGTTTCAGGAGTCCAGCGGTCCAACATATTTTCATACGCCTGTCCGTAAACTTGTCCTTGAGTCTGGAAACCTTCCAGCAGATTCCAATCACCCATCAATACATCTTTATTGTACACTCCCTGCCAAAACATAGAAAATTCCAGTCCACGCCATTCAAAGCCTAAATCAATGCCAAAGTAAGAAAGCGGTTTATCGCCACCAATCACTACTTTATCGAAATCATTGATTACCTTATCACCATTCTGATCTTTATATTTGATATCACCGGGCTGGATATTTTCAAATCCTTCAATCACAGGGCTCTTTGCTATCTCCTCTTTAGAAGTAAAGAAACCTTCTGACACCAAACCGAAGATCGCTCCCACCGGTTTACCTGTAGCACGCAGATAGTCATAAGGGACTTTTTGTTCGTCTTTATACAATAGCTTACTTTGTTCACAACTCCAGTTGGCAGAAGCATAATAGTTAAAATCGCCAACGCGGTCCTGATAAGTAATCGCCAATTCACCTCCATACCAACGCGATTTACCAATATTTTCATTCGGATAAGTCTGACCAATCAATTCAATACTCTTTCCACGAGCCTGTAACAGATCAAAATATTTATCATTATAGTAGTCGGCCGTTATTCGGAGCTTGTTACTAAATAAAGCAATATCCACACCAACATTCAACTTATTGCCTTTCTCCCAAGTTTGATATGGATTTGCCAACGGACTTTTTTCCGAAAAACTACCCGAACCACTATTTAAATTTGTTCCCAAACGATAATCGTCGCCTCCTGAGGAGAAAGTCTGATAATATGTGTAATATCCGGCATTGTTCATACCATTACCCGTCTTACCGTACACACCGCGTATCTTTAATTGGTTCAGCCATTCAAAATCTTCCATGAAATTCTCTTTGCTGATATCCCATCCCAAACCGAAAGCATAAAAAGTACCCCATCTACTGCCGGGTGCATAACGGTTATAATAGCTCTGGCTAATTGCTGCCTGTGCAAAATATCTGCCTGCATAATTGTAAGAAACATCGCCTATAATGTTGGACGGATATTCGGGAAGGTCCCAGTTAGTAAGGGTATTTCGGGTATCTCCCATTACGCTGGCTGTAAAGCCATGTTCGCCGAACTGCCGTTCATAATCAACGGCAAACTGACCGTACATTTGTCGGTAGGTAGACACAGAACTAAAAGCATTCGTTTGTGTTTTCTTTTCTCCATACCGGGTATAAACATCATTACCGGTTTTATCAATGGTATAATCAAACACCTCCGAAGCCTTGGTTCGTTTAGTCGTCGAACGATTTTGAGAAGTGACACTACCCACCATACGGACAGACAAGCCTTTTACCACTTTATCGAAATCATAACGCAGATTAATTGATCCCAATACATCCCTGGCACCGTCTGTGATATAACCGGAGTTAATGGTTTGTGACAACAAGTTGTTGGTAAACGACTGGGTCCCACCCCATGATCCGTCCGGGTTTTTCACCGGATATGCATTGTTGGGGGTAGAGTAAATTGTGCTTAGGATATCTCCATAACCGTTTCCGGTTCCACCTGGCTGTGTACCTTCTTCTACACGTCCCATCAAGGTCACCTTCGCTGTAAAATCATCGGTAATATTAATGTTCACTTTGGAAGTGATCATATAGCGGTCAAAAGTTAAGTTCGTGTTATGAGCATCTCCGCCGGGATTTTTGAATAATCCGTCTTCACCCAGATAACCTACACTAACGAAATATTGGGCAAACTTGTTACCGCCCGTAGCATTCAGGTTATACGACTGAGTAGTAGAGTTGTTTCTCATTGTTTCGTCATACCAATTCACATCCGGATGTGTATAAGGACTGGAGTGGTCACGATATTTGGTAAAATCATTATAGGAATAAAAGGGATTCTTACCATCATTCAGCAATGCCTCATTCAACAAATAAGCATATTGGAAGGCAGATAACGGATTCGGTGTTTTTACTGAACTTTGCACTCCGAAGCGTCCGGTAAACGATAATTGAAATCCCTCTTTGATAGGGTCTTTAGTTGTAACTACTAACGCACCGCGAGAACTACGCATTCCCAGGAACATGGATGACAAAGCGTCTTTTTGAATAGATACAGACTCGATAGCATCCGGATCAAGAGAATACAATTCTCTTTGTACCCCATCTACCACTACTACCGGAGCATTGTGACGTGATTGAACGGTAAATTCGGTATTGTCACTATACGCTTCTTTACCCAACGTAGGGCTATTAAAATTAAAGATCGTTCCCGACGAACTAGCCTCAATTTGATTCTTACGGGCTCCACGAGTCCGAACAATATTCAATCCGGGCAAGCGTCCTTGCAACGAAGGAATAATGGTAGTACCCATCATCGAATTGACCTGATCGTTATAAACCGTAGCAGCCGATCCTAGAAAACTTGCTCTATCTTTCGTATCATACGGTCCGTTTATCACATCAGGAAATTTTATAAACTCTTCTGCCAACGTCACTTTGAAAATACGTTCCGAATTCCTAAGTTTATTTACTTTGATCTCTTTATACAAAAATCCCGGATGAGTCAGACGAAGCATATCTCCTCTTTTATACTGGAACTCGAAAGTGCCATCGACACCGGTAACGGCTTTAAAATCGGTATTCTTCATCGTGACTACGACATCTGATACCGGATTACCATATTGATCGATTACCTTACCGGTAATATTAGCCGTTCCTCCTGTTTCCTGAGCCACCCCATTCAGATGCCCCAAGCCAAGCAGCATCCACATTACCATCCATGTGAAACAGTACCGACTATTTCTTTTATTTAAAATATTACGCATATAATCTTTTTTTAAGGTTAAATTCTATTCACATTGAAGTTCGAATACGAAAGGCTCTTTGGCTCCTTCTTCCACCTCTTCTCCTTCGTTGTCTCTACTGTCATCGGACTTAGAGATGAACACGGTTCCATCTTCATTGGTGAAAATATACTCGATACGGGAAATGGTTTCACCTTCGGGAATATTAAAAAAACCGCCGGGCCAAAAAGTAACATTATATCTTGATAGTTTCACTTCTCTTTCCATCAGTGTCTTCGCGCTCTTTTCATTAACCTTATATTGGTTCCCTTCTATCGTATAGGCAGTAGCTTCTATATACACATTCCCGGCTTTAGTCAATTCATTGGAATTGACATCACCCTGGAAAGTGAATGTCACAAAATCATCTTGCAAAGCAGACAAAGGTTCAATCTGATTGTAGTGCATAGAACAGAAATCAATGGTAGCGCCCGATCCTTGTAATACTTCAAAACAATCGTCGGCATCTTTCACGTCGTAACGCTCACTATTTCCACCAAGCCCATCACTAGAATGATTGATAAAGAAACTAGGTCTGAACTTCATGTTACTCTTTCCTGAATTACATTTAATCGTAACGGTGAAATTAATCGTTCCATTCACTTTCTCATAGCCATTTGATTTGAATGCCACCCATTCCATATCGTTCAAGACATTACCCCGCACACCATATTTCTTTTTCAATGCTGCCGACCAGGTCATGCCTTTATAATTCGCCGGTTGTTCACTATCCTGCATTACCGTCATCTTGTGATCTATCTCCGGTTCATATTTATCTTCCTTATATGTCACCATTGCATTCTGACGCACGTTCCAACTTCTCGGAGCAAGAAATGCCACTATAAATGTTTCGTTACTCGCGTCTCCATCAATAGAAATTGTTCCACTAAAGGTAAAAGTGGCTACTTCACCGGCTTTTATATAAGCCACCATCTCCCCGTCTTCGTTTTGTTGCCTAACATTCACATCCTTAATCAAAAAAGAACATCCAATTACTATTAAGGAGAGTACCAGCAATGAGAATGCCTTTACTTTATGTTTTTTCAAATAATATTTCATAAGCTTTTCTTTTTAAATCATTCTTCTACTTTTTCAAAAGAATAAATATAAGAGTTGCTCGAGCATCCCGGACTGATAGTAAGGGTAATATGACGTTTTCCTTTTACAATCGGATAAGTGATCTCCGTTCTAGCTTCTCTTGTAGATCCTTCTTCCTGAAAAGTCAAGAAGAAAGGATACGTTATATCATCGGTTTTCCACGTACCATTTTTCTTTACTAAAAATGGTAAGTAGTTCTCAATAGTATATGTATTATCTTTATTCATGGTCAGACGAAACTGGCTGAAATCCATCACTTCCGTGATATCTGTGCCATTGCGCGAAACGGTCTTCAATTGCCATTTTCCATCCAACTGTTTCGGTACTTCCGTATAAGAATCGGGAGTAATTTCGTCTTTAAATGTATTGCAAGCAGTCACAAGCCCCAATAAGACGAAAAGTAAAGCCGTAATTTGTGTTTTTAATCTCATATTTCTTTCTATTTAATAAAAAAACCATTCTTATTCGTAATAAGGATTCTGCAACAAATCGGGCGATTTCACAGTTTCCTTATAAGGTATTGGATAGAAATACATCGCTTTACGGAAGATATGCTGACGAGTATTAATGATTTTTCCGGTTTTACGATCTTCATTCTTCGTGATTTCAAAACCATGCATCATTCTATTATCAGTATCTTCAGCAATCATCCAGCGCCTCACATCAAAGAAACGATGTCCTTCAAATGCTAAATCCAACCGACGTTCCAAGCGAATAGCCTCAGTCATTTCATCCGGTGTCATATTATCTTTAATTCCATACGTTCCATCCTCACCGGGCTTTATACCTGCACATTCACGTATTTTTCTCAATGCAATATAAGGACTGATCTCTTGATCTCCGAGCACGTCCTTATGATCGGGTCCATAGTATTCGTTAGCGGCCTCCGCATAATTCAACAAAATTTCAGTATAACGCATCAGTGGGCGTGCTTGTGAACCACCATAAAGCATTTGATTAGCCATTGAATTAAGATTCAAAAATTTACGTGTATAGTATCCTGTTGGAGTTCCCCGATAAATGGCATCCTGTTGTGTTCCCACATATATCTTGATTTCAGTATCTTGCAAATTACTCTTCATACTACACCCGTCATAAGAAACCGTGAACATGAAACGAGGATCACGATTACGAGAAGGATTTATAGGGTCATAATCACTACTTTCTGCAGTCGGTGTACCGTCCGCCATTGGAAACAGTTCGGCTAAATCGTGATAAATATATCCTCCAACACCATTCCCTCCTGTGCTGGGAGGAGCAAACCATACATTGGTCGCTGTACTAGATCCTTGTTTCCTTTCAAGGATTGTACCACAATAAACGCCCGTTCCTACTTTGCCATAATAGTCGGCAGGTAGCAACTGAGCGTAATAGCCCCATCCCGGATACTCCTTATCACTTTCATCTTTATTACGGATATACAGATCATATTTCTTCATTTTTATTACATCAAGAGCAGCATCTACAGCTGTTTTCCAACGTTCCTTGTCATAGCTGGGGTAACCTAGCAACTCTTTCGGATAATTAGCAGGAGCGAAATCACTACCATTAAAAAGTTTACTGGCAGCATACAAACGTACACGTGAAATCAAAGCTTTACAAGCACCTTGGGTGATACGACCGAACTTGTTTCCGCTTCTTTCAATCGGTAAGGTTTCAGCCGCCTTATTAGCTTCATTCACAATATACTCTACACAATCAGCATAAGAGTCACGTGCCTTCATCGCTTCTTCCACAGTATCATAAGCATCGTCACCAATCAAAGCTACACCTGCATAATGCCTCAACAACATCGCATAATACCAAGCACGCAAAAAACGTGCTTCTGCCTTATACTCAGTCTTGGCAGCTTCAACCATCCGGGATCCGTCTACATATTTAAAAAACACATTGACCCGACGGATATTCCGGTAAGCAATTCTCCAAACATCATCTTCGGAAACAGTAACAGGATTGACCGTTCCCGTAGCAAACATTACATCCGTCGCAAGCCCTGTATTAGCTTTGTAAGCTGCTTCATCACTACTGGTCTGCAATCCTCCGTGATTACTGTAGCGATCGTGTTTGACATCAAAGCCAATATCCACATAAATTTGATTTAGGAAATCTGCTGTATAAGTACTATCCTTAAAAACAGCCTCCCGGTCCAAGTCCGTAGTCTCAGTCTCACCTAGAAAATCATCTGAGCAAGACACTAGTAACCACGTACCTACAATAGACAAGAATAAATAAAATAAGCCTTTCATATACAATAGAAATAGCGGTTAATAAAAATATTGATAAACTCTCAAAACGGTAAAATTCATTATTATTAGTTATTTTTATAATGAAACCAGATTCCGTATATTTAGTATAAAGACGATTATAAAATTATATACCACTAAAAGATTTTATTATTTTTTATGACTATCACCTTTTTCTTATAAAAATCGCTATCAGAAAAATATTCAAGGTACTTATAATCCTTCAAAAAAGAAGGCCACCTCTTCATAGTAGAAAGAGATGACCTTCGAAACAAACTTTACCGAACGAGTAGGTTACTAACCACTATTCTTTTTCATCATATAGACTTTCCCAATTGAAAACACGATAGAAGTAAGGACGATAAAAATCAGCACTACCCGGGAAATTGAAATTATCTCCCGAAGCGTCAGCATCGGTATTGGTAGAGAATACCAATTCACCTTGTCTTGAAAGTTCCGGATGCAGATTGATCATTGACAGGTTTTTATAATACTGGTTACCTATCTTATCTACCGTATAAGGTACATTAAATAATATTTTCTGACCGGTAAATGGACCATAAGGAGTTTCTCCGCAGTAAATATAAACAATACGGCCATATGAAGTCGTTTGAGCTACCATATAATATTTGTCCCCTTTTTTAAATACCCATGGCATATTACATACATAATTATTCTCCATAATTGATGAACGTATTCTCTCTTCACTAGTCGGATATGTTTTTTGCCACACAAAATTTCCACTCAAATCCCGAATATAGTATTCCCATTCCGAAGTCAAATCATGAGTGGTAGTACGTGCAACAATAGGTCTGTTATTGTCTGTCACATATAGATAAGTATGTCCATCCTCATCCTCCCACATAGTAGAACCATAACCTACAGCATCCGTGTTAAAGTTCTCATCCCTCGCCATTTTTTCAAGATAAGTATCTGCGCCCGGTTGTCCTTCTAAACTATAAGTAACCAAGCAAGTACCAGTACGTGTCATTTTACCTTCACGATTATCTATTGCTTTCCACAACATTTGAAGTTTCTTAGTTCCGTTATCATCAAACACAGTCGCATCGGCTGCCTGATAGAAATACTTATCATCTGTCGTATTCTCTTCTGATGTGATATGTGCATATGCATGATAATAACCTTCTCCGTCAGGATTAGTGGTTTGTACATAATCAGCTAACCACTTCAGATTATCGTCTGTTTCACCAATCTTCCTTCCGGCATCAGCAGTCTGAACCATGACACTATTATGTGGAACATTACAATTACCTCTTGCTCTGGTCCCGGCATCTACTACTCCATAATAACTATCATTAAAAGTCCAGAAAACATTTCCATCCGGCAATAATGTAGTTTGTGCACCGGAACCACCATTCCACCCTAATGTACGTGTAAATAACTTATCATACTTCTTATCTTTATAGACAAACACATTTTCGTTGTGTTGGCCTACATTTGGAATCTGTTGCAATTCCCACGACGATTCGATAGTCGGCGGAGTAATAGTCACATCATCATCCGTTTTATCTTCATATGCAGTTTGCACTGCATCATAATCGTTACACGCAGCCAATGCCACTGCAACGAAAGCTGTATATAGAGCACTATATAATGTTTTTCTTCTCATAAGGCTTATTAATTATTATCTGCCACTTAATTATTAGTAATATCCAGCGGTGTCATCACCTCTTTCATTTCATACCAGTCGTTTGACTTATAATTATAACGATAGTTCAACGTAAACTCTTTTTTCATTGGATTGTAATATGAGGGCTTATCATCGATATTCAACACAGTAATACCTCCATCAACATCATACCATTTATCCAATGTCACTTTCTGGCATTTAATCTTTTCTCCGGTCGGCAATCCGTCACTACCGATAACATCTACATCTACTTCTTCCTCCGGATGCACTGTTACAGCCACTCCTTGTTTACGCAGTTCTTTTCTATCTGACGTAATTGTACTTCCGGTCAAAATACGAATACCTTGTTCTGCTATAGGAGCAACTGGCTTAGTACTATTAATTGCGTTGTATTTAGGTTGTCCTTTATCTGTTTCCAATGGTTTCCAAGTATCTTTAGCTACTTTCAAACTGGTTCCATTCATGGTATAATAAGTAGCCTTCTTGGTCGTTGCATATTCATTTTTTACAAATATTCGCAGCAACACATTTCTTCTGGAATCAGAGATCATATAATCTGAAACAGAAGCAACTCTTAACGGAAGGAAATAGTTATCCTCCGGTTCCAGCCCATTCACATCCACCCGGATCGGAAATAATGTATAAGGAGTATCCTCACTCGGAAACAATTTAACTGACCAGCCATCTACAGTATAACGTGACTCCGGTAATTCCTTTGCATATTGATCATAGGACTCTCCGTATCTTTTTTTATTATATTCTTGTAATGCGGTCGCATCTATTTCCAGTTCTACCGCTACCTCTTTCTCAACCGGAGTAGTGCCACCGGCATAAACAGAGACATATCCTACTATATCTTCACCGAAAGAAAACTCTTGTTGAAAGATGTTATCTTCTCCGCTAACAATATAAATTTCCTTTCGGTATTGTTCATCTTGATAAAATTCCTGTTCACAAGCAGTAAAGACACCAACAGTTGCTATGCTTATTGCTCCGAGAATGAATCTATTTAATCTATTTATATGTTTCATAACTTATTTCTTTTTAAATTTTACTTCTCCCAACCCGGATTCTGATCAAGAACAGAAACCTTGCTTATCTCATCTAAATGAATAGGCAATAAAATCATTTTAGATTTAAAATCACGTTGAAGTACAGATGGATGCTGAATTATAGTAGGTTGATAAAAGCCTTCCCACTCCGTTTGATCCACATTCAATCCCATCAGAGGTTCTCTTTCCAATTTATCGACAATACCCAATCGCCGAATGTCATAATAACGTTGTCCCTCCCAGAATAACTCAATCATACGTTCCCGCTGAACAATTTCATTAAACGTTTCGGTTGTTGCCAAATCGTCATCAGTTATCCCCGGCAGACCTGCACGATAACGGACCTGATTAAAATAATATTTAATAGCTTCCTTGTCACGACTGTAGGACTTTCCATCAACTTCATATGCTTGATTTAGATTATTCAAAGCCTCTGCATAAGCAAGTAGTATTTCTGCATAGCGGATAATCGGGAATGCTTTACTTGTAGTACGTGCACTGCTACCAGTCAATGCATCCATCGGATTTACATACTTCCGACAAGTATAACCGGTTACATTATAAAGAATACCATTACTAGCTGCATGAGTTTTACCGGCATTCCCTCCCTTCCAATATTGAATATTCACATTTTTTTTATTATTATCAGTTGTAGAACTCATCGACCACCATGCATTTGAATAACCAATATTTATGTAGAAGCGAGGTTCACGATTAGTATAGGATAAATAAGTACCATTACTGATTTTATAGTTGTCCGACAATATTTTATCGCCTGTTGTCACACAAGCTTTATCATACGGTCGATTAACATATGCATATTCTGCACTGGAATTTTTAATATCACGTCCATCTGCCATATAGTATTGGTCTACTATATGTTGCGGAACACTAATAGCTGAGGTTCCACCGAAATCCAAGGGAAATATATGGCTTATCGAACCGCCAACGCCACTTGAATAACTGATCCAAATAAATTCCGGATTGTTACTAATTGCCGTTTCTCCATTGAACATCTCAGAATAAGAACGATACGGATCTAATTTAAAAGCCCCAAGTCCTACGCCTTCCGGAAACTCCTTTGTTGAAACATTTGCAGGAAATGTAACCTGTCCTTTTTCATCTGCAATCGTATGTAGCTGATATCTTCCTAAATCAATGACTCTCTTAGCAGCAGCGGCAGCAATCGCCCATTTACGTTCATCATACTTTTGAGAGATATAATGTACATTATCTGTACAACGAGTAAAATCTCCAAAAAATCGATGAGCAGCATCTCCACCATTATACAATGGACTGGCAGCTTGCAATCTGACCCGAGCAACGAGGGCTAAAGCAGCACCCTGAGTGGGGATATATGGCTCCATAACAGTGAATTTTAGAGGTAAATTCGCAGCAGCTTCTTCAAACTCCTGACAAATATAATCCACACATTCGTCATACGTATTACGTGTTCTTGCATAGTAATCGGATTCCCCATTATTATTCAAGATTTCATCACCCAACAAAATCATCGGACCGTTTTGCTGCAGAATCAAATAATAAGCATAAGCACGCAAAAAACGACATTTGGAACGAAACTCCATTTTTTCGAAACTATTCATGTCAGGCACGTCTTCGATATGCGGCAAAATAGTACTCACCTTACGAATCACTTTATAACATTTAGGCCAAAGGTTGAAATCCCAACCCCAGCCTCCCAATGAACTGGCAGTAATTTCATTATTTAGAAATTTGGTTCCGGAATATTGCACTGCTCCAAACATAGTGCTCCACTCTCCACAACTTACTCCCTCGTCAGATCCTGTGATTCCCGGTGTATTTCCTGCTTCACACAACTTATCCACTTCCGGAAGTAAAGCGGCCGCCCCATTGAAATAGCGCTCAATATTGAGTTTATTAGCATAGACCGAATCTTCCTGGAAAGTATCCTCGAAATAATCATCTACATTCAAATAATTACAAGAACCGAAGAAACCGGATAGCAACAATATAACCGGTAATATAAAATATTTTTTCATGAATTGTCCTCCATTAAATTTATACATCGTATTAGAAATTCAGGTAAAGTTGAAAAGAGTAACGTGCAGGTAATGGATAAGCCTGCCCGCAAGCATTAGCCTGTTCCGGATCGAACAACTTTACAGAGTCCCATACAGCTAAGTTTTCACACATTAACTGGATATTCATGGATTGAACTCCAAGAACACGCTGTAATGCAGGTACTTTCAGAGCATAACTTAAACTCAATTCCTGCAAACGCAAATAGCGTGCATCTCCCATCCAGAATGTAGAAGGTTTCGTATTATTTTGGCTTTTACCATAGTATAAGCGTGGGAAACGGGCATTTGGATTTTCCGTAGCTGGGTCACCGGAATATTCGGCCGAAATCCAACGATTTGCCTGATTATAAGCAATATCCATTACATTTCCCTTGTCGCCTTGATTAAATGGGATATATCCATCGAATTTACTGCCATCCGATCCACCATACAAGAACTTGTTACGTCCTGTTCCTTTAAGCAATACATTTAATGTCCATTTCTTATAGTGTAATTCAGCACCGATACCATACATTAATTGTGGCACTCCTGAATATGCAAACAAAGGTACTTTATCGTCATCCGTAATTTTACCATCACCGTTTACATCTTTATATTTAATATCACCGGGACGTACCGTACCAAATTGAGCGGGGCTCATATCTACATCCTGTTGGTCTTTAAACAAACCTAAAGCCACAAATCCACGTTGCACATTATTAGCAAAACCATTATTCTCCAAATAAGCATAAGGCTTCTTTGTATCTTCCCAATTCAGGATTTTATTCTTACTCAATGTAAAATTACCACGCAAAATTACATGAAAGTCTTTGCCTATAGGCTGGTAAAATTCCAAATTACCATCACCACCCCAGCTCTTCATACGTCCCACATTACCATAAGGCATCTGAATCAAACCTACATAATCAGGTATCTGTTTACGTTCTTGGAAAATACCATCACGTGTATCTTTAAAATAATCTACTGTCAATGTAATTTTATCACTAAACAAGTGAAGGTCCATACCTACATCAAACTTCTTAGCTTTTTCCCACATCAGGTTGTCACCGCCTACTTGTTGTTCGGTCAAACTGCCTGTTCCTCCCCAAGGATTAGAAGTATCAGTCTTTTCTTCAATAAGAGTCAGATAAGGGAAGCGTCTGCTACCAATACGGTCATTACCTACTACACCATAAGATACACGAAATTTCAAAAAGTTCAACCAGCTTGCATTTTCTTGCATAAAGTGATAAGAAGTTGGTACCCAAGCCAATGCTCCTGCGGGGAAGAATCCGTACTGTTTACCCGGTTTAAAATTCTCGGAACCATTCAGACCGAAGTTCAAATCGATAAAATAAGTATCTTTTAAACCATAGGTAAAACGTCCTGAAAGACTTTGATATCGCTTAGGAATAGCTCCCATACTATTGCTTGCACCAGTTTCCGATGTGTCTTCAAGATAGTAAAATAATAAACCACCTATCCGATGATCACCAAAAGTACGATCATAATTAACACTAGCATCCATATATAACTTTCTCCATACCCATGAAGCACTATTATACTGTGCAGTCTTTGCGTCAGATATTTTTTCAAAACTCAATGTCCCGTTATAGTTACGCTCTTTAGCCGCTTCATACAATGCCGGCATTTTATAACGTGCTTCTCCAAACAAACTTTGAGTATCCCAAGACCCTTGTACCTTAGCTGTAAGTCCCTTGGTGATCATAGATAAGTCCTGTGTAATTCCTAAGGTAACTAAGTTTCTTGTATTTTGTTCTTTGGCATTACCTGTATAATTGAGCAATACATAAGGAGATATTTCATCTTTGGTTCCCACTGCCGGGTAATATCCGTTAGAATAACGCAAAGGATAACTAATCGGAGTAGTCTTTGCCTGCGAACTCCATAACCAGTCTGTAAGGCTGACGCCTCTCGAATATTCACCCATACTTGGACGGTTATTCACAGACAGATATCCGGTTGCACCGATATAAACCTTCGTTGTTTTAGTTAAATCAATATCCAGGTTCAAACGGTAATTATACGTATTATAACCGACCCCTTTATTATACTTACTATCTTTTGACGCATTATAAGCAGAAGATTCTTGCGACATACCTAAACTAGCAAAATAACGGGCTACACTACTTCCTCCCTGAGCGCTGACATAATAGGTCTGTTGAAAAGAATTAGGATTCAATATGACATCTTGCCAATCAATATTCGGATAAACATCAGGGTCTAGTCCATATTTAATAATATCCATTTCCGTCGAATTATAAATAGGTTCCATCCCTGTAGCAACAGCAGCTTCATTTGCCATTCCGGCATATTGAGTAGCATCAATATAATTAGGCAAACGTTTTAAATGAGAAATTGTAATGTTGGCACGGCCATTAATCCTCAATTTAGATTCTAAGCCTCGTTTTGTGGTTACTAAAACTACTCCATTTGCACCACGACTACCATATACTGCTGTAGCGGCTGCATCCTTCAATACCGAAAAACTTTCAACATCAGCAGCATCTATCTGACTTAAACTACCTTCCAGACCATCAATTAACACCAAAGCTCCACTATTGGCACCAAAAGTTCCGATACCACGCACCCAGAATTCGGAAATATTCTTACCGGGTTCACCACTGGATTGTACACCAATCACACCGGCAACGCGCCCTGCTAATGTATTGACTATATTTGTAGCCGGAACTTCCAATTGTGCCGGTTCTATTGTTGTAATGGCACCAGCAACACTCACCTTGCGCTGAGTACCCATACCAACAACAACGACTTCATCAATTTTCTCAGTAGCGGGTTTCAAAGTAACTTTAATATCTTCCTGTTTTTTAGTCAGACGTAGTTCACAATTCTCATATCCTAAAAACGATACGACTATCATATCATAGAGATTAACCCCCAACCGAAACTTACCATCTATGTTAGTAGTTACTCCTACTCCCGGTTTATCTTTCACATATACATTTGCTCCCGGAACAGGTTCGTTAAATTCGTCGAAGACTGTACCCGTCAATATAAAACTCTGTTCCTTCTGTGCATGAAGTTGTATCACAAATGAAAGAAGCAAAGCAAAAATTACAAATATTCGATTCATAATTATATTAAATATAAAGTTATTAAGACAGATTCTTTATTCAATAGCTAACCGACGAATCGCACGATTTTCGGCATCTCCGATATACATCACATCGTCATTGTCAATACATATACCTAATGGTTTTTTAAATTGAGCATCTTCTGCATTACCATTCACATAACCTGATTTTTGTGGCTTTCCTGCCAATGTGGATACGTAACCCGTACTCATGGTAATCTTACGAATACAATGATTCTCTGTATCAGTCAAAATAAGATTCCCTTCCGAATCTACACAAATCTGTCCGGGTTTATTAAACATAGCTTGTCCTATTGGTCCATCCAAATATCCACTTTTACCTTCCTGTCCAGCCCAACAGTTCCATTCTTTAGTACGCAAATCGTATTTATAAATACAATGTTTATCATTAACAGAGAAGTAAAATATATTATCGTCATTAGGATCAAAAACAAGGCCGTAAGAAGAACCATCTTTAGTTCCAACCAAATCTCCATTTGTAAGATTTTCCCCTTTAGCTTTATCTACATCTATCCGAACAAGGTTTCCGCCTAACATTCTTGAGTACATCTTACCATCTGGTCCCATTGAAAAGTTATTTTTGGCTGCCCAAACTCCAAAACCTTCAATATTAGGAAAGTTGGAATCGTCCCATACCACTGCATTAATAAGTGTAGTTGGTGCATAGTTTGATTTTGGATCAAATTGAAGAACTTCATGCGTGTCTCTATTAGCCCAAAACTGATATACTATTCCATCTTTTTTATTATATCCTAAAATCGGAGAATTAAACATTGCATTAATATCTTCCTTCAGACACACTAGCTTATCAGCCTCCTCATTCAGCATGAATGCCGCAAACTTGCCATTATTATCCACTAAAAAGAATACATTTTTATCTTTATCCACACAAATACATCTGTCTATATTTGCTCTAAATTGTGCTTCAGACAGTTGCACAATTCCTTTAGGGTTCTCTGTTGCACTTGTTGCTCCTCCCACTAACGTAGTTACAGTAGTTTGGATATGATAATCAAATGTCTTATTATACTGTCCAGTCTTATCTTCAACTTGCACTTTAATGTCACAGGCCGGTTCTTCTATCGTTGAAGCTCGTTTAGGAGCCAGAACCAGCATTCTATTATTTTTTACAGAAATCACAGCAGCCTCTTTATCGTTGAAAAAGACTTTTACCTTATCCTTACTATTCCCGAAATTAGATCCATTTAAAATAACTTGAGTAGCAAGTTTTCCTTCAGCCGGGTAAAAATCAGTCAACTCTATCGGTTTATTGGGATCATACCCTGAAGTTGATTCATCATCGTCTTTGCAAGACGAAAAACAACAGCCTACTGCCAAGCATACAAGCCATTGCCATTTAAAACATTTTTGTAATAAGTTTCTCATAGAATACCATTTTTAGAGTTTATAGTATGTTAATAACCACATTTTCTGTTTTAGTTATTTTATCTTTATTTGCTATTATTCTATTTGTATATATAGTATGTCGAATAGCTAGACATAAACCACTAAAGAAAATCTATTATTTTTTTATATTCTACAACATAGTTGTTGTCAATCACTTTTAATATCGGCTGAAGGATTGCCCGGACTATCTATTATCCGGAAGTTTCGGGGAATAGACATACAAGAAGCAAGGATAAGAAGTAGTTCACTTCTTGTCCTATTCATTTTTTAGGGTTATCAATCCTCCTATTTTTTCTTTATTTCTTTTGGAAGAGACTTTTCATATTGCTCCCTAAGCACCAAGAGTTCCTTGACTTTTTCGGGATATTTATCCTTTAGATTTTCGGACTCAGCAGGATTTTCTTTCAGGTTGGTGAGATATAATCCTTCGATTACTTTGTTTTTATCGTTTGGAAACACATCTATAGCATTGTTTATCAATTTCCAATCACCGTTACGGACGGCCCACTGGTTATCAAAATCAAAATGAAGCGTTTCGTGAGGCGATTGCAACATACTGCCTTTTATCAAAGGAACCAAACTTTTTCCGTCCAGTTCTAGTCCTTCCGTATCCATCTCACAGATTTCGGCTATCGTGGGGAACCAATCGATATTCATGGCAATCTGATCTCTGACTTCGCCTTGCGGGAAATGCCCGGGCCACGAAACGATGGCGGGAACACGAATTCCTCCTTCAAACAACGAAAACTTACCTCCTCGATAATCTCCGCAATAACCACCTCCACCAAAGGTACGAACTTCGGTGCTATGTCCGTTATCCGACTGAAAGATCAAAATAGTATTTTTATCCAATCCCTGAGAAGCCAGGAATGTACGAAGCTCGCCCAGATAGTCATCGAATGTAGATACAAAAGCAGCATACATCCGGCGTGGATTGGGTAACTTAGAATAGTATTCCAGCCACTTTTCACTGGGTTGCAAGGGGTAATGTGGAATATTGACAGCCCAGTACAGGAAGAAGGGACGCTCTTTATCACGATCTTTAATAAAGCCTTTCGCCTCTTTCAGGGTTTCGGCAGTGAAGAATTTGCCCGGTTCATAGATTTCCTGTTCGTTCCTCCACAGATCGTGCATATTGGGACCACCCCAGTAGTAAAAATGAGAATAACTATCGACACATCCTCCCCGAAATCCCCAGAAGTAGTCGAATCCACGGGAATTGGGAGCATATTCCTTCCATGAACCCAAATGCCACTTTCCGATACAAGCAGTTTGATATCCGTTCTTCCGCATACGTTCGGCAAGTGTTTCTTTATGGAGTGGCAGACCTGTCCATCCGGCATTACCGGTCAATCCGGCTCGTTTAGTATATTGTCCGGTGAGCAAGCTGGCACGGGAAGCAGAACTGACCGGAGCTGCATAAAATTGAGTAAACCGCACGCCATGTGCCGCCAGCGAATCGATGTTTGGTGTGCACAAATCCGGCGCACCAAAGCAATTGGCATCCAGTGTACCGTGATCATCGGTATAAATAATGATCACATTAGGTTTTGTTTGCTTAGCTTCTATCATTCCTGCCAGTAAGCAACCTCCTCCTATAAGAATGAAAGTTTTTTTCTTCATCTGTTTCCCTTGTCCCGTTAATATTCTGCTTTACGTTATCCTTTTTCAGAAAACAGGTTCCTTTTACCTTAAAAAAAACATCAAACCTATCCAAAACGTATTCCATCCATTCCTCCGGTCATCAAACAAAGACTAACAATCTGACCGAAACATGATTCTGGAAATTCAAACACCTATTCTAACCTTTTATCTTAACCTTAATAATCTATTGAACTTTATATTAAAACGAATAAGAATGAAAGTACCACTAAAAGAATGAAAGAAATAATGATATAAAGTTGAATAATAATATTTCTATCATCTGGGCTGTTAGTTCCATGTTCAAATTCTGCACAAAATCCCTCCGGGAATTATCCCCAGAAGGTATTTCATCTCCGACAAGGAGCATAGCGAGTAATATAGTAAAAGACGGGATATTAACTCAAAGAAAGAAGGTAGGGAACTTTAATGGAAGACTTGACGCAGAAGATTAATAGATAAGTTCCTCGTGCCCCTTACTTAAGTTGTTCTTCCTTAAGAGATAAGTTTCTTTTAATTGGAACAAATCTATAAACCAAACTTGCGTTTTTACAAATGAAACTTTCGTTTTTATAAATGCAAATTGCATTTGTACAAACGCAAGTTGCATTTATAGATTTCAATTAATTAAAAGGAAGTTTACTATTAGAGCAAAGGAAGTTTATCTCTAATAGAATGGAACTTAAGTATTAATACTCTGCAAGGAGAGAATGGATAGGGAACAAAGTAGCAAATAAGATTGGTTGTAGACCTTTACGGAATATCGGTGATAGGTGATAGAGGGTGATAGATAAAAAACAACCTATCACCGCATGAAAGTACCATCAACAGCGAGTTTCGGAGTATGCGGTGATAGGTGATAGAGGAAATGCGTTTTTTTATTGTGGGGAGAGTTCAAAAACAAAATCAGATTGTCCCCCGGCTACCATAATCGTTTTCTCTTTGAGAGCAACCTTCTTCTTACCTTGTCTGCACGACGTAGCATGATGGGGGATGGAAAGCGTAGCGGTAGTTCCTGCCGGAATGGTAAGTTGAAGGTTCAATTGGTTATCTTTCAGTTGCCAACTGACAGCAATAGTACCATAAGGAGATTCTTTCGTAGCTTTCGCCCAAGTCAGACCGACGGGTATTTGCGGATCAATGTATACATGACGATATCCGGGGACCGTTTCGTCTTGTCGGATTCCGACTATTGCTTGGTAGAACCAGGTTCCAATGCCATTGTAACAGTTGTGTACCCGGCTGCGCTCCCCACTCCAGTATTCCCACGTAGCGGTAGCTCCATGATCTATCATATACAGATAACCGGGATAATCGCGTTTTTTCATCATCCGGCAAAGAAAATCTACTTCCTTATTCCGGGTAGCCCATTCGGTCAGGATAGGTACTCCCACCAAGCCAACTGCAATATGTCCTTTATGTTTATCTTCGGTGATTGCCATCATGTTTTTCTTTACTTTATCATACAACGTATCGGGCACTACACCTACCAACATCGGATAGCACATATCCAACTGTGAACCTGTGGAGTAGATTCCTTCATCTGCACGATAAAAGGTCTGATGGATCAATCGGTTCAGTTTCTCTTTGCGGGCAGTGAATTCATGTGCTTCTTCTGTCCGTCCCAATGTGGAGGCGATCTTATTCATTGTGCCCAGACACTCGCTGATAAAGCAGTTGTTCACCAGATCGACAGATGATTGCGCGCCGGCATCGACCCCCATCGGCGCCAGCCAATCGCCCAGATACCAATTACGGTATTCGGTATCCGGCCAACGCTTCAATAAACCGTCTACCGTATACCGGTCCACATACTTGAACCATTCTTTCATTTGGGCATAATACTTTTCAATCAGCCGTGGGTCGTTATAATTGATATAGGTACGCCAGGGAGCTTGCACAATAAATCCACACCAATAAGGTCCGCCACCATCGGCGCCCCGATTGGGTCCTACATGAGGCAGACTTCCTCCTTCACGCATGGCGTCTCCCCAGCCCTGAAGCCAATTCACGTAAGTTGGTGCTACATCGTACATGGTTTGCAGACTCATGGTGGACGAGTTTCCGTCGCCACCGTATCCGGCACGTTCGAGATGCGGGCAATCTACCATGTATCCACTAAATGTGAGGCACTTCATCGTGTACTGAATCATATCATGAATAGCATTCAAGTCGGGGTCGGAACATTCGAAAGTAGACGTTTGCCGATAATCTCCATGAATTTGCAGAGACTTCATCGATCCGGTTTCTGGTTTCACCGGAAGATTGGAGATACGTACGTACCGATAAGAATGGTGATTGAATTTATTTCTGAAACTCTCTCCTTTCTTACCACCGGATATATAAATATCACTTTCACCCTGTGAGTCAAATTCTCCTTCTTTGGTCAGATTATCGCTGTACTCCATAGTGATTTCGTGTCCGGGAGGCAATATAGGCATTGTCATTTCAAACCATCCGGTTTGTACTTTTCCCATGTCTACGAGCCAGGTGTTTCCGTTCAGGTTTTTGATAGAAACAGGTTGCAAGACTTGAAAGACTTTGTTTGGCTCACACATTTGAGGTGAGGCAAGATGTTCCGGCACTTCGACTACTTCTACCGGAATCCACTTCATTTTATCGAGAGTTTGAGAGGACAGATCTGTCGGCAGGATACTTCCATCAACCCGTTCGCCCCCGAATTGCAACGCGCACCAGTTACCCGTATCCGAGTAACCACTCTCGCGTCCGCTCCACGAACGATCTGTTTCAGCCAATACTTCCCACTGACCGTTTCTTAGTATATCCAGTTCGGCTTTCACCAACGGTCCGTCATAGGCGGCGCCGAAAGTTGTTTTCTTATACCATCCCTGTCCAAGCCAAATCAGCAGGTCGTTTTCACCCGTTTTGAGGTAAGGGGTAACATCATAAGTGACGATGAGCGAACGTTTGCCTAATTGCGACACGGCAGGGGCAAGGACATTCTCACTTACTTTCTTTCCATTGATGTATACTTCGTGATATCCCAGTGAGTTCACATGAAGGAAGGCTGTCCCTTCCTCTTCCACCTTCACTTTCTTACGGAGTATGGGAGCGCAGACTTTACCTCCTTCCGCAGAGGAGCCGATATAGGAACCGTGAAATTGGTCTTTCGCCAGAAGTCCGACAGAAAAGCGTGCCACGGGACTCCATTCGGAAACTTGTCTTTTCCGGTCCCACACACGTACTCTCCAGTAACACAGGGACCGGGAAGTCAGGGGCGATCCTTGATAGGGTACCATTACCGAAAGGTCAGACTTGAGCTTTCCCGACTTCCACAAGTCGGCTTTATCACGAACGAGCAACAGACTGTCCGTTGCTACCTGAATCTCATAGCAGGCTTGTCCCTGCTTCCATCCATTCCCTTTCAACTTCCAACTGAAGTGAGGGGTGATGTTGTCGATTCCCAAAGGATTGACCAAATTCTCACACTTTAGTTCTTCCAATGAGAAAGAACTGTTTTTATCTTTTCCATACATCACCGCCGATACGGTGCAAAAGTAGTATATCAATGTGATGCCTAACAGATACTTTATGTTTCTCATAAAAAATAGGATAAAAGAAGTAATATCCTCAAAAATAACTTATAAATGAATACTACGCAACATTTAAAACAAGTTCTTTTAGATTTTATCTATTTTCGTTAGTTTCACCCGATGCTTGACAGGTTTATTTATTTTATAAATCCGATTTACTATCGTATTCATATAGTTATTCCATACTTCGCGTATTTCAGGATACATGGCTTTGGTGTACCATTCGTAACTAGCCCTGAGAAATGGATCTTTGGGCAAGTGTTCCCGAAGTTTGTTTGTTGCCTCCTGATTATTGGCAAACAGCAGACCTTCTTTTTTCAGGAAGGTGTATTCAGTCCATAAGTATTCTCTGAAACGCTTCTCCACTTCAAAACGTTCTTCGTTCAGATACATAATCTTCATCGCCTGTTGATATTGTGGAGTGGTCGGATATTCAGCTAAGTTTATTCCGCCGGTCAGTTGTTCAGACGAAATGTCGTCAATGAATTGTTCATCAATGGTCAATCGATAGATTCCTTTCTCCAGATGGGTAACCCGCAAACGTTCCTGATTGAATTCTTCCATAAACGGAACCAGTTGCATGGCGTCGCGTTGCGACCTTTGATTTCCCCAGCCTTGTCGTGGTATCGAATCCAAAGGATAAGGAAGCGCGTTGGCGAGATAGTCAAAGCTCAAACTACCTTCTTCTTGCTTTAGCTTTGAGATCTTGCAATTCTTATGGGTGATTACACTCGACAGCTTCGCATCAATGGCAATTTCCGCCACTTCGTTTCCTGCCTGCCCCTGAGCTTTCAGAAACAGATAAGCCATCACCATCTGACCGTCATTATCGGGATGAATTCTGTCCAACCTACAGAAACTAAATGTAGAATCTTTCTTCTGTTCTTTCAGGCTTATTTCTCTCATCGGTTGGTTGAAATCGACAAAGCCCCAACTATTCTTTTGAGCCGATACACGTTGAGCGTCGATGATCTTCAGAATAGCATTGTTTTTGTTCTGAAAAAGAAGACTGCTAAACTTGGCTGTTTCGTCATACGGCGAACCGCCTATCAGTACTTTCGTCACTTTATCTGCGGCTAATAACCGTTTTTCTATCTCCTTGTAACTAGTCAGCGATTTCTCTATCTGCCGTTCAGACAGCTCCTTTGCATTGTCTTTCCAGTAGATATCATACCCTGTATCATTCATTCCGAAAGTGAGGGTTACATAAGTCGGTTTTCTGTTGAACACGTCATTTTCGAGGCGATCTTTCATGTCCCACGCACTCTCTCCGCCAATCCCGGCATTCATAATGGTGATGGGCTTATTGGGAAAACGGGTCATGTAGTACAACCATACAAACGAATGATAATGTCCGCCATGCGTGATACTGTTCCCTACAAATACCACCCGTTCGCCTTTCCGAAAAGGGGGTATCCCCGATTGTGCCCACAGACTGCCGTAGCAAATACAAGCCAACAACAGAAAGAATACCTTACTGCTTATTTTGTGATTCATCTTAATTTATACACTTTATCACTACACCCGAAGCTTAATCATTCAATCGGGACAATAGTTTTTTAAAATTGAGTAAACGATTTCGATACAAACTCCATAACTTCGGGTAGTTCCATACGCCAGTAGCTCCAGGAATGTCCACCATCTTTCACGCGATATTCATGACCAATCTCATTCTGTTTCAGCAAAATGTGTAACAGACTATTTTCTATCGTCAGAAAGTCATCATCTCCGCAACTGATGTACCAGCGTATCCATTTAATCGTATTTAATTTGTCTTTTGAAGAGTTTAAAAGACTTTGTATATCAAACTGTTTAGAGTATTCTTCGGCTTTATCAGCAGGAATCTTAGACATATCTACCATACCTTTCATCTGCTCTACAGTCCAACGACCCGAAACTGCGCTCAAAGGGGCTGCTGCCGCAAACATTTCCGGATGGTGGAGTGTGTAAAATAAGGCTCCACCGCCTCCCATCGAAAGTCCGGATACGGCACGATAGCGTTTTTCCGGACGCGCTCTGTATGTTTTCTCTATATGGGGAATGAGTTCTTTCATAAAGAAGTCTTCATAATTGTAGCTTCCGTCCGGCAGATTAAAGTATCCTTTATGTACCGTGTCAGCATCGGGCATCACGATGATCATCGGTGTTGCTTTTCCTTCGGCTATTGCCTTATCGGCAATTCGTTGTACTTGTCCGAACTGCACCCAACCCGTATGGTTGTCTCCATGCCCGTGCAAGAGATATAATACCGGATAACTACAATCGTTCTCGTCATAACCGGCCGGTAAGTATACGGAATAATGGCGTTCCATACCTAATATCTTACTTTTCACCGTATGAGTCTCATACACTTTGCTACTTTGAGCAGATGAAGTAGTAGCTAAACTTATAAATGCTAGTGCAAATAATAAAATCTTTTTCATGGTAAGTTTACATTTATGTATTCATTGTCATTCAAACACAACTAAACTAGAAGACGATTAAAATGAATTAAACCACTAAATCAATCTTTTTATTTTTTTTCGAACACGGATAAAAGCCCATAAACATTCCTCCCCTCTTTAATTATTTATCTATAGCAACTTCTTTATTATTTCTCATTTATAGCTAGTTTATTCTCCAAAACCAACGAAAAAAGGTAATATTTGCAAATAAAAACCAGCATTCGGATAAAATATACAACTTTTTTTGTTAGTATCACTTAATATTTGTTTCTTTGTACCAAACAAACAAATAATGCTATATTTTCATGAAAAAGCTAGCTCTAATTTTTACTGCAACCATTTGTTTTCTGAGTTCATGCCAAAAAGATCTCTACGATCCTGAACAGGCAAAGCAAAATCAGAAAATGACAGACCTAGTCATTCCTGCTGATTTTAATTGGGAAATGACTCAAAATGTCACAAGTAATTTAACCTCGCGCGCGAATACCAGAGTTTCTGTATTCACTGACAGTGAATGTACCAATAAAATTGGTGAATATACAGTATATTCTGAAGCCAATGAGGTCCCAATTGTATTCAATGTGCCATCTGCTTTAAAGGAATTGTATGTACAGCCACAAGGACAATCTGCACAGGCCGTTAAGATAGAAAATGGAAGTATCAACCAAGAACTTATCCAAACAACTACAATCAGAGGAGGAAAGAATGACGATACAGAAGATATAGAAGAATACGATACTTTTGAACGTCAATGGTATACAGTTATGTTTGAGGATATGTTCCCTAAATTAGGGGATTATGATTTCAATGACTTTGTTGCCAATTATAAGTATTCTACTAAATGGTCATCCAAGAACAATCCAAAGCTGGAAAGCATCACTATAGACGTTAGAATCAATGCTATTGGTGGAAATTTACCTTACTCACCTTATCTGCGTATTGAAGGCCTTAACTCAGCTAATAACATATCATCCATTACTCCTTCAGAATATGTAGAACGCATTCGTCAAGGTACAGACAATGGAAATGGTGCTGGAAATAAAAGCATTACACTTAAGTTAAAGAACTTGGATTTTACCCCTAAACCTTACGAGTTTATTAATACTCAAACTGATCAATCTATAAAAGATCCGGAAACTATTACTATTACTATCGACTTTAAAAACGGGGGAAATAATGAGAATCAAGTAGGAGCTTTAGATTTTGATTTCTTCTTGGCAAATGACAATGGAATTGAAATCCATAAAAAAGGAAAGAAACCTGTTTTAAAAGGTAATACATATCCAACAAATATTGAAGGTGGTGAAGGAAACGACTTCTATAGCAATGAAAAAAACTATATTTGGGCTATTGAAATTCCCGGAGAAGTTCATCATGCTATCGAAAAAGCAGATTTTTTAAAAGCATATACAGGTTTTGCTAAATGGGCTGAAACGGGAGGTGTTTCAAATCCAGAATGGTATACCGGATCAGTAAATACTGATCTTATCATTGACTTATCTAATAAGTGGAACGAGTAAAAATAAAGAGGCTTTATTATATATTTAAGAAAAAGAGGGCATAATTGACATTATGCTCTCTTTTTTATGTACTTACAAAACTTAACGGTCCACAACACTCTATATACAAAACGATGCACAGTACCGTTATAATAATTATATTATATATCTAGTTTATTCTGTTCCGCTTTCCCATATTGTTTCACTAATACACTTACTCCACCTTTCAGTAATTCAGGTTGGGCTTCCACGCTGATAATTTTTTCCTCACCCGGCATCAAAGTTATATAATTGTCAGACATAATCACTGGAAGTACACGCTCCTGAGTTTCTTTATTGATCAGTCTCACACGATTGGCAAAAGCCACAGTCTTAGAATTGTTTTTCAATGCAATCTTCATCTTTCCATCAGACATAGACTTTTCTACCAACTTACATGACAGTTCAGCTTCCGGCAACGTATTCAACAACCTATAATCAAGATCATCCACTCCATTTCTCCAATAAAAGTTTTCTGATAACAAATCACCCTTCGCATCTGTCAATTCTAATTTTATGAAATGAACTGGTGTCAGCTCATCTATCTTTTTTGACTTATCACCGTATACCTCCAATTCAAACAGTGAATATCCGAATTGCGAAGCACGCTTGATACCTGCCAGTTTCACATAACGCGCAGTAACCGGTTCTAATTCTATTTTCTCCGTACCACCTTTTCCCGCTTTATTCGTATAAACCGTTTTCCACTCTTTCGCATCGTTAGAAACTTGCAAATCATACTCTTTGGCACAAGCAGCTTCCCACTTCAGAACAACATTTTCAATCTTTTCCTCTTTTCCAAGATCAATGTAAATCCACTGAGGATCATTGTATTCACTTTCCCAACGGCTTCCGGCTCCTCCGTCGGCAACCATCGAAGCATTTTTGGAAGTACCTGTCGATGAAGAAGCTACCGCATTCTTTCCAAAAGCCAGATTAGAAGGATTAAAGTTCAATGTAAAGGCTTCTGCAATATTACTGGCAGCTACATCTATCTGTTTCGTCTGTCCGTACGTTGATACTTCTTTCCCATTGAAATCGTAAATTGTAGCCTTGGCAACTGCACCTTTCAGATCTTTAGCAGTAGTATTTACGGCTTTTATACTATTGTTGGAAGCATTCCACTGAATATGCAAATGCTCACAAGCTTTCTTCGCTCCCCAATAAGCTCCCGTAGGATCATAGTAATAATCGTAAGTCTGCCATACAAACGAAGGATAGGCAGGATGACTCATCCAAATTAAAATACCTGCGGCATCATTCCACATTTTGTCATTCCATGCTTCATACATTCCTTTCATTACTTCAATATTCAGCAATTGAGCCTTTTCGCAGAACTCTTCAAGACCGGACGACTCTCCGTATTGAGTATTCACTGAATTCTTATAATTGATCGGATTAGCATTCGAAGCCTCTTTTCCGAAGAAATGTTTGTTCCAGACATTATCATCATCGTTCTTTAACTGCTCATCGGTAGGCAAAGGCCACCATGACTCTTCGGGAATAAATAACTTCACACTTTCGAACGTGGGGAAAGTGGCTGTACCTATCTCTGTACGCATACCGTAACCATGATCAATACCATACGGATATGCCGGTGTATTAAATGCCAGATTACTGCCCGAAGTTTCAAAATGATGTCTTGGAGGTTGATTTCCCCACCAACCACTTCCGGATAGACCGTCCTGATTGGAGCAGGATTTATACATTCGGTCGTTATTATCTTCTTTAGCAACCATTTCCCGCAAATAATTATCTAGTTCCGGTTTCGGACTTGTCTCATTAGCTCCGCACCAGATTGCAATGGAAGGATGATTTCTAAGACGTTTGACTTTATCAAGAGCATTCACCTTAAAGGCTTCCGGCTCCGCAACATCATTATAGGCAACGTATAACCAAAAATCATTCCATACCATGATACCATATCGGTCACAATAATCATAAAAAGCATCGTCCGTCACACATCCTGTCCACAGACGAATCATATTGTAATTCATCTCTTTATGTAGTCTGATCTTCGTCTCATACTCTTTGCCCTGACAACGAAGCAGATATTCGCTCATCCCCCAGTTTCCACCTTTTACAAAGACTTTTTGCCCATTGACAAAGAATGTCATAACAGGATATCCGACGGCATTATCAACCATCTTATACTCATACTTCTTAATACCAAACGAAATTTCTTTTTCATCCGATACTTCACCGTCTACGGAACAAGTCAGTTTGCAAGTATAAAGATTCGGTTCACCGTAACCATTCGGCCACCAAAGTTTCGGGTTATCGATGACTAACTGAGTAAATTCGTCCTTATTAATAGCAACTTTGGAAGTAGTTCCCCCCTCTATCTGAAAATCTTTAGAGAAAGAAATATTTCCCGGCTGAATAACACCCGAAACTACTACTTTCTTTGGAGAAGAAGAGGCGTTTCTCATATCTGTTGAAATAGAAATCTCTGCTTTTTCCAATGTAGGTAGTTCAGAACGTACCCAAGGATCTTCCATTACTACATCTCCGGTAATGGCGAGATACGTGTTACCCGTGATACCGGCCAAGCGTCCCGGAATATATGGAATCCAATCCCAACCTGCACCTGCCAGATAACTGGGACTACAAGCAACTCCATAAGGGTCTGTAGCTTTTCGTGTCTTTTTCTGGTCAGGATCGGTAATCAAAACTGCAATCGCATTTTTACCTGACTTCTTTATCAGATCGGTCACATCAAATTTTGAACGTATCATGTGACCACTTACATCTTTGGTAGATGTCTTTGTTCCGGATATCTTCTCCCCATTAAAATAGAAGTCTGCATAACGGTTGGTATTGTCGAAATGAAGCCATACACGTTTGCCTTTTGAATAAGAAGCCGGAAGTTCAAATTCGGTCCGATACCAGAAAGGACGGTTATAATAGGTCTCGTCTACTTTGTAAATATTATCGGAGTAGTCCGGATCAGGAACAATTCCCGCTTCAACGTAAGCAGTAAATACAGCTCCCGGAACTATACCCTTGACAGATTCGGTCATTTCATAGCCGGGCGTAGAGATCTGCTCACCGGTAGCAGTTCCCAAATCGGCCTGTGGTTTCACCTGCCAGACGATTTGAGGATTTGAACTGTTTAATGACATCGTTGAGGTTTGTGGAATACATCCCGAATGGGTAAAAACAACCACCCCCAACAATAAAAGAAGCTTAAACTTATTTATCATGTTGGTAAAAAATTTAAAATACTACTTATTATGCTAATTGTCCGTAGGTCAGATTCCCCAATTCATATTAGGTTGATCGCCCATATATAGTTCCAGAGTTCCTCCTGTTGCAATATCAGTGAAATCCAGATAACATTTATTATATTCTTTGCCGTTTAGTAGAGCTTTTTGTATATAGATATTATTTGCATTGTTATTGTGGGTGATTACCGTAAAGGTCTTTCCCTGATAATAATCAGGATCGAGACGGAATTCTACTTTACTGAAAACCGGACTTGTTATTTCCATCCGCGTATCACCCGGACAGGAAGGATGAATGCCGGAAGCCGACAAAATATACCAAGCTGACATTTGACCTACATCTTCGTTACCAACAATACCTTCTACTTTATTGGCATAAGCCTTCTCGCAAGTATAACGTGTCCACTTTTGTGTAAGCCAAGGCACATTAAGCCGATTGAAAAGAAAAGGAACAAAATGAACCGGCTCATTCGCATGATTAAAATACTTGTTCCAAAGCATATTGGACGGTGTCTTATTAAAGAAATCAGTCAGATCAGCAATTACCTTGTCTCTTCCTCCCATCAATTCGACCATTCCCTGAACATCATGCGGCACAAACCAACCTTGCTGATAGGCATTTGCCTCGATACAACCATACCATTCTTTAGTACGCGCATCTTCCGGCCATGCCACCCATGTACCGTCTGCATTACGCGGACGGAACCATCCTTTCTCTTTATCAAAGACATTATGATAAGCTTGTCCTTTTTCATGAAAACGTTTGGAATCTTCTTCTTTTCCCAAAGCTTTAGCCAATTGAGAAACACACCAGTCAGTATAAGCATATTCCAAAGTATGTGAGATACTCAATGATTCAGGAGAATAGCCTAACAAATCATTCCCAAATTTACGCGAAGTATTGACTGCATATTGATAAGCTTTTTCTGCGTCATAAGTTCGGATTCCTTTTAAATAAGCGTCAGCCAATACAGACAGTGCAGGATTTCCCAACATACAGCCGGAATATGAATTCAGAAACTCCCAACGCTCATAATATTCACGCCCGCTCTGATCTGCCATCGTTATCAATGAATTCAACTGATCACTTACCAGACGAGGGTTAATAATTGTTTGCAAAGGGAATTGACTGCGGAATACATCCCAACCGCTAAATATGGTACGCTTGGTAAACTTACCGTCACTCGTATATACCTTCTTATCTCCGCCAACATAGCGTCCGTCTACATCCGTATAGATACGGGGGTCTATCATTGTATGATACAGAGCTGTATAGAAAACGGCTTTCTCATCTTCGGTTCCACCGGATATCTTTATGCGGCTAAGTTCTTTATTCCACAAAACATCTGCTTCCCGTCGCACTTGTTCAAAATTTTTAGAAGCTATTTCCTGCTTGAAGTTATTGGCAGCACCTTCCATATCGACAAAAGAAATACCTACTTTCAATTCTACGTTTTCCCCTTCTTTAGTGGGAAATTCAGTAAAGAATCCAAGGTGCTTACCTTCCAATTCTTTTTTATCACGGATCACGGGAGATTCGGATACGCGAGTAAGATAAGGGATGCTTACCACTTCGTCGCGTTTACGTACCCAGTCATCGGGTATATCGGCACTCCAAAAGCCGTAATTGCTGATAGGCTTATCGAACCGAGCATAATAGTAAACAGTATAATCGGCATTTCCTTCGCCGTTTCCCCATCCACCACCGTCAGGCGTACACTTCATCCAACCTTGAATGGTATAATCATCTACTACTTTAATATATTGAGCAATAGATGTCCCCCCTACTCTACGCGCCAAATCAATTTGTATGCGTGATTGTTCGTTAGCAGGAAAAGTAAACCGTAAAATCCCGCAATGAGGAGTTGCACTACTCTCCGCTTTTATTTTATAATCTGTCAGTTCGACAGAATAGTATCCGGCTTTAGCTGTTTCTGTAGCTTTATTATAAGCAGAACGATAGCCTTTAATACTACCATCTTCTTTACCCGCTATTTTCTGTAATTCACCGGTTGTCGGCATCACAAGAAAATTACCCAGATCACCGCCCCAGCCAACTCCACTCATCTGTGTAAAGGCGAATCCTTCAATCGTTTTATGTTCATCACTATATCCTGATCCATTATCACCACCAGTTATTGTGTTGGGACTAACCTGAACCATCCCATAAGGAGTGGTAACACCTGGAAAAGTCTTACCTAATCCATGATAAACACCCGCAGCTCCAACACTAGTACTGGCTCCAATAAATGGATTCACATAGTCAGTAGGAGTAAAATCAGTTGTCACCTTATTTACAGACGAACATGATATCATCCATAGAAAGGAGCAAGCGACCAGAAGATTTGTAGTAATTTTACACATACACACAATTACGATTTTCTATATTTCAAATATTTAATTTATGCTCAAAAAGAAAGTCCTGATACCAAAGCGAGGCATTGAAACACTGATTTCGGATTTCCCGTTGCGTGTACTTATCTTCTTTCTTTCAATACATCTTCCATTCAAATCGACTTCTTCAACACCGGATAATGGCATAGTAAATGTGATTTTCCGAGAAGCATTATCGCCTTCCGCATTAAACAGACGCATCATTATCTTTCCATTTTGTAGGTTAGCAGCACTTAATTGATAACCGGTATCCTGTAAATCAATGAAAGTTTTCGATTCCAAATTTGCGGAAGAATGAAAAGCGGATAACAACGGCTCATTCCAACAGTCACTATTAGCAGAGATCGAGGCTTCATCCCATTTTCCGCGATGAGGAATAATGGCATAGTTGATTTTCATAGGTTGGGTAATCTTATAATCAGGTCCCCAAAGCCCCCCACCGGAATATTGCGCAGTCAATCCTAACGGGTAATCTTCTCCGTAAGAATATGAGGTGGTATGATCTGATAATAACGCCAACGCATAATCTCCTTTCTGCTCTGCCAGATCTACCCAATTAAGAATGATATTGTGCTTGATCTGGTCCCAGGAATTAAAGAAAGTGTTGTCCAACTTGCTTTCACAAACGTCAAACGGAGCATTCTTATAGACACGGGGAGAGTGAAGGTCTACCGGAAATAATACGCTTAGTTTAAACCGGTCATCACAATAAGCCCTGCGATTATCACGCCAGCTCTTTTCTTCGTACTCTCCGATACCTACGTTCTTCTTCCAATGAACGGTAAGATCAAAGTCAATCCGTTTTTGTCCACGAACAAGAGTAATGATCTGCGTAAAAGGATGTGTGGCGATTTCACCCTCTACCTGTAGTTTAGTTTCGTAATCATTATCACTCAATATAGTCATCCGGGCAGGAGCTTCCGTAGAAGAATGGAATTTACCTTCTTCATAAAAATATCCCCTCAATTCACCTAATGAATATTCTCCTTTACCTTTGGCAAACTCTTTATTCCCTTCTTTCTTATCAATCAAACTTTTAATAATTCCTCCCTTCGATAAATCAAAAATGATCTTATACATATCATTTTCAACCACATATTCCTGTCCGTCTACTTTTCTATCTCCTTTATTTCCTGAAAACATTCTTTTACCGGATTTGTTTTTCCGAACACGATAGGTGGAGTAACCGAAGGGAGGAACTTTTGCCATAAATAACAATTTTACTTCATCTCCTTCTCTTTCTAAAGAGTAACCTATTGATTTCTTTTTCCAATTACAAATTTCTAAATCCGAACCTGTATATTCACGAGGTAGTACGATACTTACCATTTCATTTCTGGGGGTACCGAGAGTGTTGTAAACTCGTATATAACCTTCGTCAGAAACAATCTTTTTATCCTGAATCTGCACCTTTTCATAACTCTGCATAGCCGCCGCTGTTATTCCGTCTGCAATTCCATTCGTACAGTCCGTCCAACGCTTAATTGCATCTGCCCATGTTCCCTTTTTGTCCAGCCCATTATAAGGTACAATCCATGAATCGTGGTGTTGAGAGAGCATCAAAGTACGCCATGCTTCATCCAAATCTGCTTGAATATAACTATACTTATTGTCCAAATGAGCCATTACGGATACTTTTTCAGCCATTACAATTTTATTCTCTGATGTACGGACTTCCCGCGCTATTCTTTGCAGCACCTGGCTCCCCCACATCAGATTCACCCGCATATCTTCTTGCGAAAAATGCCAATTGTCATCGGTTTTACCCGTGGAGATATTTTCAATATAGTCTCTCCACCTTACATATATAGAGTTATTTTTTGTATTGTCTCCGCTTCCTAGCCATGGACCATTCTTCCAACCTGCATCCTGATAGCACATACCTACCGGATGCTTGATCCCGGCATCTCTACAATCTTTTAAATAAGAGATCTCGTTACACCAGGCAGTCGTCTGCCAGGTAGAATTCTCTTCCAGTTTCTCACAGGCATATCGAGGAACGGTCAGTATGGAGGTTCCATCTTGGCCAACCCAGTTTACTAGTTCTCCACCATAAGCACTAGTATATCCTCCCCAACAAGTATTCGGACATTTTAATACTGCATACTTAAAGCCAAACTGCTTAAGTATCTGAGGCAAGCAGCTTGTGAAACAAGGTTCTTCCACCGAATAAGTAACAAAATCGACTTCCGGAAAATGCTTGTTTATCTTGTTAATACCATATTGAAACTGTCGTATTATGCTTTCTCCGGATATATTGTAGCAATAGGGTTGCGCATAAGTGGGATTGGTAAACTCCACCTGTTTACTTGTAGCTATATGTTTAAAACGAGCATATGCCTCAGGAGTCCTTACCTGCACCGTATCCCAGGTTTCAGGTTCTATCTCCAAGCCTATTCTCCATTCCGGATGACGGGATAATTGATCGACTATAAATTGCGTCTTCCATTCTACAGGATAATGACCATAAATTCCCCCATGATATCCATCCGCAAAATAAACTTGCTGTGAATGAACATAGGTACAAAACAATCCTGCTAATAATATAATATAAAACTTGTTCATGGTATTTTAATCAGGCTATGTATTTCTGCGTTCCTCTTTATCACGCATAAATTCAGATAATTTTCGCTGAGCAAGTTCTTCATCACCTTCCAAAAGTATCCAATCTAAGAGTGACACCATATTCTGATTCTTAAGAAACTCTTCTCGCAATTCTTCATTCCCATTAATCTCAGATAACATTGCTTGCTTCTCTTCAAGAGAAAGCTCATCTGTGAAATATTTAGTTAGATCCATTCCCATTCTTAATCTTCCTTTTTATCAAAGAACGATTATCACAGGAAATACCCCTAAAAACAACTAATAATTTTCCAAAAAAATTATGCGGCAAGACATATTCTCAGTTTTCCCCTTAACTTTTTCAACGCTATACTCATCTGGCACTCAACCGTATTTACCGAAATACCCAGACGTTCGGAGATTTCCCGATATTTTAATCCTTCCACACGGCTCAACATAAATATATCACGGCATCGTTTCGGCAAACTATTAACTGCCTTACGAACTAAAACTTCGGTTTCATTGCTCTCTGAAATATTGCATACATCGAAACGATCTAAAGATTGCAATTTCAAATTTAGTTCTATTTCAAAAGAAGTTTGTATATGTTCAATGTACCTCTGTTCAAAGGCTTTGTGTTTCAAGTGATCCAGACATCTGTTTCTCACAAGTCTGAAAAGATAAGCATTCATGTTTTCTATAAGATCTATTGAACCTCGTTTCTCCCACATATCAGTAAAGACATCTTGAGTTATATTTTCTGCATCTTCTTCCAAGATCACATATTCTCTTGCAAACCGAACCAGTTTAGAATAATAAGTAATATACATTTCAGAAAATTCCATATTTGTTTTTCATTTAGATTAAGCACTCAATTACCAAAAATCTTATGCTGCAAATATAGAAATGGAAAAAGCATATTTCTTATGCGTGGTAGGCTTTAAAGTAGATGATTTTACATCTTCATATTACTTAAACATTTATTAAACAGATAAATACATAAAATCATTTAAAACAGTTTGGTAAACTAGATAGAATTACTTTTAAGACAGAGAACCTAGCTTTTTGACCTCTTCTTCGAAATGATTTCCTTCAAGAATAGACATTCTCTTCACCTTGCTCTTATAATTATAAATCGTCTGGACAGAATAATGCAGAAACACAGCAATCTGTGCGACGTCTGTAATTCCCAATCTCATCAAAGCAAAAATACGCAATTCAGTGTTCAATCGTTCTTTTTCCGGTTGATATTGTTCTTCCGGTATGAGAAGAGCATTAAATTCCTCAACAAAGTTTGGATACAACTTCAAAAAGGCCTTATCAAAATTAAGATATAGTTCTTCAAGCTCTTTTTCGAAAGGACGGGAAGAAGTTTTATGTAATTCATCAATCTGTCCGGTTTTTATTTTCCGATTGACATTCTTTCTATATTCATCAAGCTTATTTATGTAAACGGCACATTGATTCATAAAGTACCCAATATACTTCTCCTTAATCAAGTTAGCCTCATCCAGATTTCTATTCAAATCGACCAACTCCTCATTCATCGCTTTAAGATTCTTTCTAGCTTTTGAAACTGCCTTCGTCTGTTTATAAGTGAAATATAGAGTGATGGCAAGAGCAACTGCAAACAAACTGACCAATAAAATATAAAAACGAAGATTTTGTTTCTGTTGTTCCAACCGATATAGATAAGTATTCTCTATAATAGGATGAATACGGGCAATCACAGTATTCTTAAAACGGGAATTATAGAAAATAGCATCATCTAAAGCTACTTTTATATAATTGTAAGCTCTATTTATATCTCCTTTATGATAAAGTTTTACCGCCAAACTTAATAATGCCTCATTCTCCTTTACAGCCAATTTTGTATCTGTTATGGCAGCTAAAATCAAATACTTCTCTTCCACATCAAGATTACCAATTAATCGGTTGGCACTTGAAAGCCCCATAGACATCATTGCATATCCATGAGTATCCGGTTTTTCTTTATCATAAATTCTGGTTAATATTGGAATGGCTTCTTTCACATGTCCGCTCTCTTGAAGTTTTATAGCCTTTTCCTTCAAATATTCATCTGATTTTTCATACAGGATACTCATTACTGTATCTCTGTATGCTTCCTTCTTTGCTATATATTCATTTGAAAACCTTTCGTCATCAGTATATTTAATCAGGTTTTCATAATACCGGATACTATTCCAGCAATACATAGCTTTCAAATAATCGGGTAGATTATTACATTGAATTGATTTATAAATATCATTCGCCTGAACAAAAAGTCCGGATAAAGAGTAAACAAAAGCTAACTGAAGCCTGCTTTCCAACCAATGCTCTTTGTCTCCAAGACTCTTAGCTATTTCTAAATTCTCCTGTATGTATTGTTCAGCAGAATCGCAAACAAACGTACCATAATGCTGAATAATTTCGGCATTCAAACGATACATATCTACTAAAGTTCCTTGCTGAGTTTTCTTTAATTTCAAATCTTTTATGACAGCCTTTTTTTTATCGGTATAAATCTGACGATCGGATATTACTTTATCTAAAACAGTCAATAATGAATCATTCTCATTACCAGCATAGAGACGAAAAAAAGGAGTTGTTAATAATATTATAAACCAAAGTGTGCATTTCATACCATATAATCTTAATATTGCAAAAAAATATATTTTCTTTGGGTATTCAATCAAAAAGAGCGTAAATCATTGCTTTTATTACATTCTTTAACTATTACTAAAAATATCTTTATATAATAAGAATATATATTTCCAGCAACCATAAGCTAGGGAAAAGTATATTTCGCCACAAGGTACGTTAAAAAAAACTTTTTTGTAACATGGAGTTTGCAAAAAGTCTGAATATTAATTCTATATTTGCGGTCATTATAAGAGAAAGATGAAACAAAGCTTAAAATATGGATTACTCTTGGTACTAGCTTTGCTAATCCACTCTGTCGCCAACGAGAAAGTGGAAAATATGTGCAAAGCGCCCTTCCCGACTTACAGTCAGGAGGAGTGTTATTTATCCCAAGAGTCACCAGTTGAAAATGCACTTGGACGACTTTTTCATCTCTATTCTATCCAATCATGCGATATGAGCCATGTAGATGTGGTGCACATTCCGGCAGATAAAAGTATTTTATTACCCATTACTTATCTCCGTGAACACCAAAAACAAGTAACCACATCTTTTTCTCATCTATCCTACATTCCAAACTATTTTTATGACCCTATAACTCATTATATATATGGTCTGAGGAAAATTGTCATTTAGCAGACTACTTTTCACTTATTCGAATTTATCGTTCAGTTTATTTCTTATCCGGTGGGAATAAGAAGTTTATTGCTTATCTTTTATATAATATTCAATCTAAACAGCTATTGAAGTTATGAATTTTACATTATTAGTTGTTGTTTTACTGACGGCGATTGCTTTTGTTGGTGTGGTTATAGCCCTTTCACGAGCTATCTCTCCCCGTTCGTATAACATACAAAAGTTCGAAGCCTATGAGTGTGGTATACCGACACGTGGTAAATCATGGATGCAATTCCGTGTAGGCTATTACTTGTTTGCCATCCTGTTCTTAATGTTCGACGTTGAAACAGCTCTCCTGTTTCCATGGGCAGTGGTCATGCACGATTTAGGTCCACAAGGACTTGTCAGTATTCTTTTCTTCTTTATTATTTTGGTTCTGGGACTTGCGTATGCCTGGAGGAAAGGAGCTTTGGAATGGAAATAACAAAAAAACCAAAAATAAAATCAATTCCTTATGAGGAGTTCATTGACAATGAATCATTGGAAAAACTGGTCCAAGAACTCAATGCAGGGGGAACAAACGTTGTTCTCGGAGTTTTGGATGACTTTATCAACTGGGGGCGCAGTAATTCACTTTGGCCGCTTACCTTTGCCACTAGTTGTTGCGGTATCGAATTTATGGCATTGGGTGCTGCTCGTTATGATATGGCCCGGTTCGGGTTTGAAGTAGCACGTGCCAGTCCGCGTCAGGCAGACATGATCATGGTTTGTGGAACAATCACTAACAAAATGGCTCCGGTATTAAAGCGTCTATATGATCAGATGCCCGATCCGAAATATGTGATTGCAGTAGGAGGCTGTGCCGTGAGTGGCGGACCTTTCAAAAAATCCTACCATGTAGTGAATGGAGTAGATAAAATTCTCCCAGTAGATGTATTTATCCCCGGATGCCCACCACGTCCCGAAGCTTTCTATTATGGAATGATGCAGCTACAACGCAAAGTGAAAATAGAGAAATTCTTTGGTGGAACAAACAGAAAAGAGAAGAAACCTGATTACATAAAAAATGAGGAATGAAAAATGGAGAATTTAGAATTAACTGCAGTTTCAAAACTGCACTGTAATTCCTCATTCTACATTCTTAATTTAAAAGATTTATGCAAGAAATACAATTTATAGAACCAGCAGCACTACACGACGAAATGCTGCGCTTGCGCAATGAGAAACAGATGGATTTCCTCGAAAGTCTCACTGGTATGGATTGGGGAACAGCAGACGAAAAAGATACACCGGAAACTCTTCGTGGTCTTGGAGTAGTCTATCATCTCGAATCGACAACAACCGGAGAGCGGATTTCTATCAAAACTGCGACCCTAAACCGGGAAAAACCAGAAATTCCTTCAGTAAGCAATATATGGAAAATAGCCGATTTTTACGAACGTGAAATATTCGACTATTACGGAATTGTCTTCATTGGACATCCTGATATGCGCCGTCTGTATTTGCGTAACGATTGGGTAGGTTACCCGATGCGCAAAGATAATGACCCGGAGAAAGATAATCCACTTCGTATGGACAATGAAGAAACTTATGATACGACGCAGGAAATAGAACTCAAGCCGGACGGAACCATCAAAAACAAGGAAATATTATTGTTTGGAGATGAAGAATACGTTGTCAATATCGGGCCTCAGCATCCTGCGACTCACGGAGTTATGCGTTTTCGCGTTTCTTTGGAGGGCGAGATTATTCGTAAAATCGATGCTAACTGTGGTTATATCCATCGTGGTATTGAAAAGATGAACGAAAGTCTTACCTATCCGCAAACATTGGCATTAACAGATCGTCTGGATTATTTGGGAGCTCATCAGAATCGTCATGCACTCTGTATGTGTATTGAGAAAGCGATGGGCATTGAAGTCAGTGACCGTGTGCAATACATCCGTACCATTATGGATGAATTGCAACGTATCGATTCTCACTTATTATTCTACTCTTGTCTTGCTATGGACTTGGGAGCATTGACTGCTTTCTTCTACGGTTTTCGTGATCGTGAAAAGATTCTCGATATTTTCGAAGAAACCACCGGAGGACGATTGATTCAGAACTATAACACCATCGGTGGTGTGCAAGCAGACCTTCACCCGAACTTTGTAAAACGAGTAAAAGAATTTATCCCTTATTTGAGGGGGATCATCCACGAATATCACGATATCTTCACGGGAAATATCATTGCACAAAGCCGTCTGAAAGGTGTCGGCATATTGAGTCGAGAGGATGCTATTTCATTTGGTTGTACCGGAGGTACAGGACGCGCTTCCGGATGGTCATGCGATGTACGTAAGCGAATACCATATGGAGTATATGATAAGGTCGATTTTAAAGAAATCATTTATACAGAAGGAGATTCATTCGCTCGTTACTTAGTACGTATGGACGAAATCATGGAAAGTCTGAACATTATTGAACAACTGATAGACAATATCCCTGAAGGACCTTATCAAGAAAAGATGAAGCCTATTATCCGTGTTCCTGAAGGTAGCTATTATGCAGCTGTAGAAGGTAGTCGCGGAGAGTTCGGTGTATTCTTGGAAAGCCATGGAGATAAGGTTCCTTACCGTCTGCATTATCGTTCCACGGGATTACCACTCGTTGCAGCTATTGACACGATATGCCGCGGAGCCAAGATTGCCGACCTCATTGCAATCGGTGGAACAATAGATTATGTAGTTCCGGATATTGATAGATGATAATAAACAAAATTCTTAATTTAAGAAATATGTTCGACTTTAGTATTGTAACAAACTGGATACACGAGCTACTCATCTCCGTCATGCCGGAGGGACTGGCTGTTTTTATAGAATGCGTAGTCATTGGCGTATGTATCATTATGATGTATGCCATTCTTGCCATCTTATTGATTTACATGGAACGTAAAGTCTGTGGTTTCTTCCAATGCCGTCTCGGTCCGAACCGAGTTGGTAAATGGGGATCAATCCAGGTACTCTGCGACGTTCTGAAAATGCTAACCAAGGAAATTTTCACCCCGAAAGATGCTGACCGCTTCCTTTATAACCTTGCTCCATTCATGGTTATTATTGCCTCGTTCCTGACTTTTGCTTGTCTTCCTTTTAATAAAGGAGCAGAAATTCTAAACTTCAACGTAGGCGCATTTTTCCTATTGGCAGCCTCTAGTATTGGAGTTGTAGGTATTTTGCTTGCAGGTTGGGGTAGTAATAACAAGTTCTCACTTATCGGAGCCATGCGAAGTGGAGCCCAAATTATCAGTTATGAACTTTCAGTAGGGATGAGTATCATGACAATGGTAGTATTAATGGGAACCATGCAATTCTCTGAGATTGTAGAAAACCAAGCCGATGGTTGGTTTATTTTTAAAGGGCATATTCCTGCCATCATCGCTTTCATCATCTACCTGATTGCAGGAAATGCAGAGTGCAACCGGGGTCCGTTCGACCTTCCCGAAGCAGAAAGTGAATTAACAGCCGGGTATCACACTGAATATTCGGGTATGCATTTCGGTTTCTTTTATTTGGCCGAATATTTGAATCTGTTTATCGTTGCCGGTGTTGCAGCCACTATCTTCCTCGGAGGTTGGATGCCTTTACACATTGCCGGTTTAGATGGATTCAACCAAGTAATGGATTATATCCCCGGTTTTATCTGGTTTTTCGGTAAAGCATTTTTTGTCGTATTCCTGTTAATGTGGATCAAATGGACATTTCCACGCTTGCGTATCGATCAGATTTTGAATCTGGAATGGAAATATCTGGTTCCCATTTCTATGGTAAACCTATTACTAATGGCATGCTGTGTGGCTTTCGGCTTTCATTTTTAAGTAATAAGACACACTTATTTGTCATTCGAAGTAATTAATGTAAAAAGAGAATTATGGAATATAAAGATCAAAAATATACGTACCTAGGAGGTCTGATGCGTGGCATCAGCACCCTAGCGACGGGTATGAAAACCAGTATCAAAGTTTACTTCCGTAAGAAAGTAACCGAACAATACCCCGAAAACAGGAAAGAACGGACAATGTTCGACCGTTTCCGCGGAACGCTCATCATGCCCCACAATGAAAACAACGAGCATCACTGTATTGCCTGCGGATTATGCCAAACAGCGTGTCCGAATGACACTATTCAGGTGGTAAGTGAAATGATTGAGACAGAAGATGGTAAAAAGAAGAAAATCTTAGCAAGATATGAATATGATCTGGGATCATGTATCTTCTGCCAACTGTGTGTGAACGCTTGTCCACACGATGCAATCACGTTTGACCAGAACTTTGAGCATGCAGTATTCGACCGTACGAAGCTCGTTCTGCAACTTAACCATAAAGGTAGTAAAGTAATAGAAAAGAAAAAAGAAGTTTAAATATGGGATCAACACTTGAAACAGTAGTATTCTACTTTTTGGCAGTATTTATTATTGCAATGTCTATCATGACAGTGACCACCCAACGTATCGTACGCTCGGCTACCTACCTGCTTTTCACACTTTTTGGTACAGCAGGTATCTATTTTCTGCTAGGCTATACATTTTTGGGATCTGTTCAGATTATGGTTTATGCCGGTGGTATTGTCGTACTTTATGTATTCTCCATTTTATTGACCAGTGGAGAAGGTGACCGTGCCGAGAAAGTCAAACGAAGCCGATTTCTGGCAGGACTCTTTACAATGATTGCCGGTGCAGCCATTATTCTGTTTATCACTTTGAAGCACAACTTCCTACAAACCGGAAATCTGGCTCCTCAAGAGATAGACATTCATGCCATTGGTTATGCTTTGCTAAGTAGCGACAAATATGGCTATATATTACCTTTCGAAGCTATCAGCGTCTTATTGTTGGCCTGTATTATCGGAGGTATCATGATTGCACGTAAGAGATAAAAAAGTATTAACTATCAAATAGTAAGTTTGAATATGATACACATGGAATATTATCTGGTAGTATCGACTATCATGATGTTTGCAGGAATTTATGGATTCTTTACTCGCCGGAACACACTGGCTATCCTGATTTCTGTCGAGTTAATGCTGAACGCTACGGATATCAACTTCGCCGTGTTCAACCGCTTTCTATTTCCGGATGGAATGGAAGGGTACTTCTTTGCTTTATTCTCTATTGCAATCTCGGCTGCGGAAACTGCTATAGCAATTGCAATCATGATTAATATTTACCGGAACCTCAGAAGCATCCAAGTCCGCAACCTGGATGACTTGAAATGGTAAGGATAGACTCAATTAATAATAATAAAATAAAGTAATTAAAATAATTTGTATGGAACTAACAATTCTAATACTCCTTCTTCCTTTTCTCTCCTTCTTATTATTAGGAATCGGAGGTAAATGGATGTCTCACCGGACAGCGGGCATCATCGGTACGCTGGTATTGGGAGCCGTAACAGTACTATCGTACGTCACAGCTTTTCAATATTTCTCCGCACCACGCTTGGAAGACGGAACGTTTGCCACTTTAATGCCTTACAATTTCACGTGGCTTCCTTTCACTGAGACTTTACACTTTGATCTGGGCATTTTGCTCGATCCTATATCTGTGATGATGCTGATCGTCATCTCAACCGTATCGCTGATGGTACATATCTACTCATTCGGCTATATGAAAGGAGAAACAGGATTCCAACGTTATTACGCTTTCCTGTCATTGTTTACTATGTCAATGTTGGGACTGGTAGTCGCAACAAATATTTTCCAGATGTATCTGTTCTGGGAATTAGTAGGTGTCAGTTCTTACTTACTTATAGGCTTCTATTACACCAAGCCAGCAGCTATCGCAGCATCCAAAAAAGCATTTATCGTAACACGATTTGCCGATTTGGGTTTCCTTATCGGTATTCTGATATACGGTTATTACGGTGGTACGTTCGGATTTACTCCTGACACGGTATCAATAATTAGCGGTGGTGCTTCGATGTTGCCTTTAGCACTAGGATTGATGTTTATCGGAGGCGCCGGAAAAAGTGCCATGTTCCCATTACACATCTGGTTACCGGATGCAATGGAAGGCCCGACCCCAGTGAGCGCATTGATCCATGCAGCAACAATGGTTGTGGCCGGTGTTTATTTGGTAGCGCGAATGTTTCCATTATTCATTGCTTATGCACCTGATACATTACATATGATTGCCTGGGTAGGAGCTTTCACTGCTTTCTATGCGGCAAGTGTGGCTTGTGTACAATCAGATATCAAACGCGTACTCGCCTTTTCTACGATCTCGCAGATTGGCTTTATGATGGTAGCATTAGGTGTTTGTACTTCAATGGACCCCCATCATGGAGGATTAGGATACATGGCTTCTATGTTCCACCTATTTACACACGCTATGTTCAAAGCACTGCTATTCTTAGGTGCGGGCAGCATTATTCATGCTGTACATTCTAATGAGATGTCTGCCATGGGGGGACTTCGTAAATATATGCCAATCACTCACTGGACTTTCCTGATCGCTTGTTTGGCTATTGCAGGTATTCCCCCTTTCTCCGGTTTCTTCTCCAAAGATGAGATTCTGGCAGCCTGTTTCCAATACAGCCCTGCTATGGGGTGGGTGATGACGGTTATTGCAGCAATGACAGCTTTCTATATGTTCCGTTTGTATTATGGCATTTTTTGGGGAAAAGAAAACAAAGAGCTTCATGCTCACCACGTTCCTCATGAAAGTCCGTTAGCCATGACCTTCCCGCTTATGTTCCTGGCGGTTGTGACTTGTGGAGCCGGATTTATTCCTTTCGGACATTTCATCAGTTCAAATGGGAAATCGTACTCAATACACCTTGATCCCTCTGTTGCCATTACCAGTGTAGTAATTGCAATCATTTCCATCGCTATTGCAACCTGGATGTATAAGAATGCAAAGCAACCAGTTGCAGATGCATTGGGAAATCGTTTCAAGACATTGCACAAAGCTGCCTATAACCGTTTCTACATCGATGATATATACCAGTTTATCACCCATAAGATCATTTTCCGCTGCATCTCTACCCCTATCGCATGGTGGGATCGTCATGTAGTAGATGGATTTTTCGATTTTCTGGAATGGGCAACTCATACAACAAGCGACGAAATACGCGGTTTACAGAGTGGTCAAGTACAGCAATATGCCTATGTGTTCTTTTGCGGAGCGCTGGTGTTAATCCTGTTACTGGTTCTCTAATTTATAATTAATAATCTATAATTCATAATTATACAAATGAATTTCTTATCAATCTTCGTACTTATTCCTCTATTGATGTTGGCCGGACTATGGGCTGCAAGAGGGATTAAAGCGATTCGGGGAGTTATGGTCATCGGAGCATCGGCACTTCTGATAGCTTCAGTTGTACTCACCTTCCTGTATCTGGGAGAACGTAATGCCGGAAACACAGAAGAGATGTTATTCCGTGCCGACACAGTCTGGTATGCCCCCCTACACATTGCTTATTCGGTAGGTGTCGATGGTATCTCAGTAGCTATGTTATTATTATCTGCTGTTATTGTATTTACCGGTACATTTGCTTCCTGGCGTTTACAACCTTTGACAAAAGAATATTTCCTTTGGTTCACTCTCTTGTCGATGGGAGTTTTCGGATTTTTCATATCCATTGACTTATTCACCATGTTCATGTTCTACGAGATTGCACTTATCCCTATGTATCTTTTAATTGGGGTATGGGGTTCCGGTCGCAAAGAGTATGCAGCCATGAAACTGACTTTGATGCTAATGGGAGGTTCAGCCTTCTTGTTGATCGGTATTCTCGGTATCTATTTCGGTTCGGGAGCAACTAGTATGAATATACTGGATATTGCGCAACTGCATAACATACCATTTGCTCAACAATGTATCTGGTTCCCTCTGACCTTCCTCGGTTTCGGAGTATTAGGAGCACTTTTTCCGTTCCATACATGGAGCCCCGACGGTCATGCATCTGCACCGACAGCAGTATCTATGTTACATGCCGGAGTTTTGATGAAATTAGGAGGTTACGGATGTTTTCGCATCGCCATATATCTAATGCCGGAAGCCGCCAATGAGCTTTCCTGGATCTTCCTGATATTAACCGGTATTTCTGTTGTATATGGCGCTTTCTCTGCTTGTGTACAAACTGACCTGAAATACATCAACGCTTATTCATCGGTATCGCACTGCGGTCTGGTACTTTTTGCAATTTTAATGCTGAACCAGACAGCAGCAACCGGAGCTGTTCTTCAAATGCTTTCTCACGGTTTGATGACAGCATTGTTCTTCGCCCTCATCGGTATGATTTACGGACGTACCCACACACGTGACGTCCGGGAACTTTCGGGACTGATGAAAGTCATGCCATTCCTTAGTGTATGTTACGTGATCGCAGGTCTTGCCAATTTAGGTTTACCGGGATTAAGCGGATTTATTGCAGAAATGACCATCTTCGTCGGCTCCTTCCAGAATCCGGATGCATTCCATCGCACTTTGACTATTATCGCTTGTTCGTCCATAGTCATCACAGCAGTTTATATCCTCCGCCTGGTTGGTAAGATTTTATATGGTACCTGTACAAACAAACACCATCTTGAACTGACAGATGCAACTTGGGACGAACGTGTTGCTGTTATCTGCTTGATTGTTTGTGTAGCCGGACTAGGTATGGCTCCTTTCTGGGTCAGCCATATGATTGGTGAAAGTGTATTACCTGTTGTTTCTCAACTAGTCCCTTAATTCATAATTCTTAATTAATAAATCAGACAAAATGGATTATTCACAATTTTTACATATGCGAGAAGAGTTGTCACTCATAGCCGTACTGCTGATTTTATTTCTGGCTGACCTCTTCATGAGTCCGGACGCACACAAAAGAGACGGCAAAGCACAGCTAAACACAATGCTTCCTGTTATATTGATGACTATTCATACAGTTATCAACTTTTTCCCAGGCACTGCTGCCGACATTTTTGGTGGTATGTACCATTATGTACCGATGCACACAGTCATCAAATCAATTCTGAATGTCGGTACATTGATTGTATTCCTGATGGCACATGAGTGGATGAAACGCGACGATACTTCTTTCAAACAAGGTGAATTCTATGTACTTATACTTTCCACCTTGTTTGGTATGTACCTCATGATCTCTGCCGGACACTTCCTGATGTTCTTTATCGGATTAGAGACAGCTTCTATCCCCATGGCTGCATTGATCGCTTTCGACAAATATCGCCATAACTCAGCAGAAGCCGGTGCTAAGTACATTCTTACAGCTCTTTTCTCTAGTGCTCTGTTATTATTTGGGTTATCCATGATCTACGGTTCTGCAGGAACTCTCTATTTCGATGATTTGCCTGCTCATATCAACGGAAATCCACTGCAAATAATGGCTTTTGTTTTCTTCTTCACAGGTATGGCATTTAAGCTATCATTAGTTCCATTCCACCTTTGGACAGCCGATGTATATGAAGGAGCACCAAGTACTGTTACTGCTTACCTGAGTGTCGTTTCAAAAGGTTCAGCTGCATTTGTGTTATTGACTATCCTGATTAAAGTATTCGCACCAATGATCAATGATTGGCAAGAAGTGTTATACTGGGTAACTATTGCAACAATAACTATTGCCAATATCTTTGCTATCCGGCAGCAAAACCTGAAACGATTGATGGCTTTCTCCAGTATCTCACAAGCTGGATATATCATGTTAGGCATAATTGGGGGTACAGCACAAGGAATGACTGCTTTGGTTTACTATGTATTAGTTTATGTTGCTGCCAACCTCGGTGTGTTTGCGGTAATTACAATTGTAGCATTACGTAGCCAAAAGTTTACATTAGAAGACTATCAAGGATTATATAAAACAAATCCAAAGATTGCTTTCCTGATGACCATGTCTCTGTTTTCTCTGGCAGGAATTCCTCCATTTGCAGGCTTCTTCTCGAAGTTCTTCATATTTATGGCGGCCTTCGATGCAGGTTTCCATCTGCTGGTATTCATTGCATTAGTTAATACAGTTATATCTTTATATTATTACTTATTAATCGTGAAGGCAATGTACATTTCTCCTTCCGAGAATCCTATTCCAACTTTCCGTAGTGACCGTTGCACCAAATTGGGATTGGCACTTTGCACTTTAGGTATCATCGGTTTAGGTATTGCAAGTATTGTATACCAGTCTATTGATAAATTATCTTTTGGAATATAATAACAAATAATCATCTTATTAAAAGGAAGGGGCTTGGTCAATAAAACCAAGCCCCTTCCTTTTAATAAGATATATATAACTTTATACCATTTCTAAATCTGCTATATAAGGATGAGTAAACCAGAAACGAGATCCTTTACCTAATTCAGAATCTACCCCAATTTGCCCGCCTAATTGCTCTACAATACTTTGGCAGATAGAAAGTCCCAGTCCTGTACCATGTACAAAAGAATCAAGTTTTACAAAACGTTCGAAGACAGCCTTCTGATGTTCTTTATCTATACCTACTCCTGTATCTTGGACATAAAATTCAAGTTCTTCTCCCTTCAACTCATAACCGACACAAATGCTTCCCTTCGAAGTAAATTTGATCGCATTATTTACAAAATTAGATATAACCTGATGTAAACGATTCCGGTCACTAGTGATATGATAATGGGGAAGTTCTGAATCAAAAATCAGTTTCACATCCCCTTTCACTTTCATTTGCATAGAAAGCACAATATCTTCGCACATCATATTTACATCCACATCACCATTGGTAAATTCAAAAGTACCAGCTTCAATCTTCGATAAGTCAAGTATATCAGAGATCAACTGTAGAAGCAAATCATTATTTTCACGTACTATTTTTATATATTCCTTTCTTTCTTCCAAATTCTCTGAATCAACCAACAAATCAGAAAAACCTACAATAGCATTCAACGGAGTACGAATTTCATGACTCATATTAGCTAGAAAAGCACTTTTGAGGCGATCCATCATTTCTGCTTTATCACGTGCTTGAATAAGCTCCTTTTCCGTCTCCTTCAATTCTGTAATATCATAATTGATGCCTATAATCTCAATTTCATTTTCTTCGGGCTTATAAGTAGTAACCACAACATTCATCCTCACCCAATTCCATTGATCCTTCGTTCCGGGACGACGAACCCGCATTTCTTCTTTAAAGTCCTTTGCATTTCCTTTTTTAACTTCCTCATAAAAGTTAAGAATAAGTTTACGATCTTCAGGATGCATCTTGCTGTAAATACCTACAACATCACTTAAAGATATTTCCTCTTCCTCACCCATATTCTTATACCACTGCTTGATAGCATATCCTTTCCGATTGATAAGGTTCAATTTGGCATACCCGACTTTAGCATAGTCAGAAATCATCAAAAAGAAATTCTCAAAATCACGGATACGTTTCATAGCATCCATACGTTCGGTATTATCAATACTAATCAAGATATATCCATTAAAATTCCCATCACTATCGTATAGTTTACTAACTTTAGTATATAAATCGATAATATTACAACGATTTGTCTGATAATATCCACCAACCTGACCGAACGAATAATTCAAACGAAACTCTACCAGATCTTCATTTCGTACTCGTTCGCGGATATCCTGAGGAACATTAGGGTTATCAAAGAAGTTTACGCCCAATGCATCCATCTTGTCATTCAGCCCAAATATCTCGACATCCTTGTTGTTCATATCAATCAAGACTCCATCTTTATCATAAATTTCTACGCCAGCCGGAATATTGACAAAGATATTTTTGAAAAGTTTTTCACTACGGTCTAATGCCCGGTTGGTTTTCACAGTTTCCGTAGAATCAAGAAATAGTCCTACTATCTCATCTTTTTCAGGAGAATAAACAATCCAGTGTGTATAAATTCCTGTTTTCGGTAAATATTCATCAAACTCTTTATGTATGTTCGATTCCTGAATATTCAATAAATCATCCAATTTCTTACTATAATCAGTATATATTTCCGAAGCCCGTAATCCCACAAACTTATCACAGGGAACTCCAAAAATCTTCGAACAGATTTCATTTGCATCTGTTATCTGGTAATCACAAGGGATATCATCCTCGTTGCGAATAATAGACAACCTCAAATATCCCATCGGCATATAAGAAAACAGATTACGTAAGAAAGATTGTTCACGGGTAATATTATCTTTTGCTTTTCGCAATTCCATGCAGATACTTACGATATTAGCTAAAGAGGCGAACCATTGATAATCTTCATTACTCCACTCCCTATAAGAATTGACAAGATCTATACCCATATATCCCCAAATATGATCACTTGCCATTAATGGAGTGGCCATTAATGAACAGATACCTTGTTTAGAGAGAATATTATACTCATCTACTGCCTCTTCAGGCAATTGCCGCAAAGAATTCAGAATAATCGGCTTAGATGATAGTATTTGTTCAGTCCACCATTTAGTTTGATTACTGGGAATAGAGTTTAGATACTCTTTTTCTGTTGATATACCTTCAGAAACGACTTCGTATGTGCAGCTATGATGATTATTCGTTTCATTATATTCAAAAATATAGACACGCCCACCACCATAAAGTTCTAATATATCTCTCAGAATCTCCATAATACAAGATTCCACTTCTTCATCCTGAAGAAAACTAAATAAAGATCGTGAAATAGAATTCTGCTGACGCACCAAATTATTAACACGTCGTAAGGTCTCTTTTTCATCTGCCTTCTCCGGTGCTTCTACCCTCTGAATTACTCCAAAAGATTTATCACCTCCATTCGTACCGGTTCCTTTCTCACGCTCAGCGAGACGTGTATGTAACCAAATTTCACCGTATTTGGAAGAAATAGGGAACGTCTGTTCATAGAAATTTTTATGAATAGATATATTCTCTTGAAACTCACGAATAACTTGTTCACGGTAATCCTCACGTATCAGTTTTTGGAAATCAATAAAAGATATAGTATCTCCTTCTAAACCTAAAAGATCACATAAAAATTCAGAACATAAATAGTGTCCTGCCACAAAATCTGCTTCCCACCATCCAATCTGGGCTAAGGAAGACATTTTACGATATCGTTTGTTGTCTGTTTGCATAAAAATATCCTTCATTAAATTAACCAGGAAGTCAGCAAATATACATATAATATCTCAAAATATATACTATTCTTAGGGAAAACAAAACCTTCATTTTTTTACTGTAAAAAAAATGGTAGAAATCACATAAATGACTTCTACCATTTCATTCAAAACTATTTTAATAGTTTAATATACTACTGGTCTTTTTAGAGTCAATGAGCTAAAGTTGGAAAAGCATAATTTGTCCAGTCAAACACAGAAATAGTGGCACCGGTAGAAGAATTATTTGACATCACATTAGCTGTACCGTTAAGTGTTTTATCATGTATTGTAAAAGTTGAAGCTAAAGTATAAGTAATAGATGATGTCATATTTCCTTCCCCTTTACTATCAGTCATATCAATCAAATCTTGCGTGCCTCCCGTTCCGGCAATCAGCGCATTCAGAATAGTAGCTTTTGCTCCACGGCGGATTTTAATCACATCCACCATACGGTCTATTTTATTCTGTGTATCCGCTGCATTGTTTACGATTGTCATATTTTCGACTGTGAAATCCGCTTGCCTAAGGTGGTCTTCACCATCACCATCAAGATTTCCATCAGCCTCAATTCCACGAGGATCATCTTCTGTACTGGTATAACGATTCTCCCAAATTCCATAGCAGTTACTCAATTTGCCACTATATCCTTGTGTAAAGTCGAACATATCATCATCCGGATTCACTGCCAAAAGATTAGTAACATTAACCGTACCACCAAAAAATTCGATAGCATCATCTGCACTTTCCAGAATATAAATATTATCAATTTTTGTTCCGTTGCCAACACCATTCAAAGTCAATCCATTATGCTCGATATTTTCAGTAGAACGTGCACCGGCATAGCAGATTTTGACATAAGTCATTGAACCGGAATTGTCGTTAGTAATGCTACCACCATACTTATAGTCATTATTAATCTCAGTTAATCCCATATCACTGCCATTTTGACTAATGCCGGAAATTGGAGCCTTACCATTAATAATCACTCCTCCCCAATAACCGGAAGTTGGCTGAGTGGCGTTTGCAGTAAAAGTAATTGGTTTTTCTTTTGTACCATTTGCATAAATTCTACCACCCTGTGCAACCAATAAATAGTTACCGAAACCTTGTTTGGCTTTAATTGTCGTTCCTGCCGGAACAGTCAAGACTCCTCCGTCTGCAACAATAAGAGAACCATCCAAATAGTATTCTTTAGCTTCCAGAGTTTCACTTCCTGTCAGTGTTCCTCGCAATGTATTACCATTGACAACAATTGAACTGGCAGGTTTATCACTATTACTTTCATCACTTCCACAAGAAGTCAATGTTAAAATCATTGCTACAACAGCAATTGACATAAAATTTAAAAATAGCCTTTTCATTTCCTTAAAAATCAAATTAGTTATTACTGATACAACTTAGAATGTGCACGACAATCCCAAGCTAATATTTATTCCTTTTTTATAATCACCCAATACAATCCTCTCTCCACCTTCATTTGCCTTACGAACTAATTTATGTGCAGGATTCAACAAATTTCGTGCTTTCAGATTAAGGGAAAGGTGCTTATTCAGTTTTGCCTGTGATACAAAATCAAGTGTAACCAAACTATTCTCCATAATATCCTGAAAGCCTTGAGTACCTATAGTATATACTTTCTCACCAATATAGTTCAGGATTAAAGTATTTACAAAACTACAGTTACCATTTGTATAATTATAAGATAAATCGAAGTTAGCAATCCACGGGGCAGCACCCTCTAATTGAGAACCTGTAGTAACGGTAGCCAAAGGCATTTTGGCATTCGTATAAATATAAGAACCGTTCAGCCCAAAAGAAAGACGATTCCCCCCATTAGCATTCGAACCTACCGGACGAGTAAAGATATTCTTACGTACTTCTATTTCCGCTCCTGCTACAGTTGCGTGGTCTGCAATATTTTCATACGAAAGATATCCACCAGCACTGGCTACCTCTATTCGTGAAATAGGATTCTTAATAAATTTATAAAAAGCAGTTAATGATATCAATTCAGTAGGTGTCGGATTAAAATCCCACTTCAAATCTATATTATAATTATCCGAAGGCTTTAGTTTTGCATTACCCTGACTACTAAAATTAACCCCGACATAGCGATAAGGCGAAATTTCTTTCGACTGTGGCAATGTATATGTCTTGCTTGCTCCCAGACGCAGGGAATTCTTCGCATTCAGATTATATTTCAGATTCAGGCTCGGCAAGAAATAATTCTTCTCAATCTTATTAGAACCTTTCGAGCCACCTTTATTTACATCATAGTCTACCTGTATGTCAATATTGTCATATTTGATTCCTACATTAGCCATCCAGAGAGAAGAAAATTGATAAGTTGCTTCGGTATATAATGAATGAATATACTTTTTCACATCATATTTATCAATATTCTTTTGTAATCCGAACATTCCATTCGAATAATTTTCCTGTGTATAGTAATCATCCAACATAATATCTGTCAGCGAAGAAAAATGACCGGGGGTATATGTCGGCATATTATATTCCGTCGATTCAAAATTATCATCTACTATTCTTCCTACATATCCTAAACGGATATTAGAAATTTCCTCTTCATTATCCTTCAGGCGATATACAAATCCTGTTTTTACATTCAGATCTCCTTCATTCAAAGAAGAGAAATAACGTTGCTGTGAATTTCCGCGAAGTAATGAATAACCATCTGCTGACTTTGTTATATTGTTGATACGTCGATCGGGTTCATTACCATTTACCAAGTTATAAGATATTCCGGCATCAAAGCTCAAATCTTTTGTCAGCCCCCAATTCGTCATCAGTTGATTGACAAGCAACCAATTATCATTTGTTTGTTGCCGACGGGTAAAGCCAATATTTCCCTGATCATCATCAAAAATAGAGTTCTTACCGTCATAATCTCCTACTGATTGTGTATTGGCATGTATCATCATAAAATTATAACTTATGTGATGTCGGTTCTGCATATCATAGTCCACATTTGCTAATGCTAATTGGCTTATATTCTCAGCATACTTTTTACCAACCATATCTTTATAAATCGTACCACTGGTAGTTGTATTACGTATGGCTTCTTCTGTGTACTGATAAACCGTTGTATGTCCAGCAGTAACAAAGAACGAAAGAGGATTTTTATCTTTTCCCATATAAAAGCGTTTTCCTCCCGATACACTATAACTCCGGTTTATCTGAAGATTTTGTTTTGAGGGGTCTAGCTTATTCTTAAAATCCCAACTATTTTCATTAACAGGTTGTTTATTGTCAGCCAATCCCATAAAATTAACACCATCCATCTTAAAGAAATCAGCTGCTACAGTTTGTGTATTTAAGCCACCGGAAACACCTATGTTTATATTCCGACTGCCAATCAGCTCTTTAGAAACGATATCAATAGTTGCTCCCCCCACATCACTACTACTAGCAGCACTAAAAACTTTATTGACCCCTACGGACTGAATAATATCCGTACCAAAAAAATCGAGAGAAATATTTTTGTATTCCGGATCTTCCGAAGGGACGGCAAAACCATTGAAAGTAGTTGAATTATAGCGGTCTCCCAAGCCCCGTACAAATACGTTTTTTACACCTTCCTGTTTGGATATCCCGGAAACTTTCGTAACTGCTCCTTCCGCATCTGCAATTCCTTTACGTGAAAGCTCCTTAACTCCGACAGATTGCACAGCAATTACTGCTTTTTGTTGTTCAAGTAATAACATATTTTCATTTTCACGGTTCTTTTTAGCTACTACTACTACGTCAGAAAGTTCTAGTGCATCCGTTTCCAATTCCAGATTCAGAATGACTAACTTTCCATTCTCAACACGTACTTTACTGCGCACTTCAGTTTTGTATCCTACATATTTTATTTCAACATCATACATACCTTCCAGAACTCCCATTCCATTCAGTTCAAAATTGCCTTCTGTATCTGTAACAGTTCCTGCATGAGTACCAACCAATCGTATGGTAGCTCCAATCAGAGGTTCTTTAGAAAGTTTATCCTTTACGGCTCCTTTAATCTTGATATTAGCAGCTAAAGCAGGAATTGCACACAATAGGCAAAACAAAGCTGCAACGGAAAGTCTAATAAGAAATAGTTTTTTCATCGAACTTTACTATACGTTTTAATTACGGCAGCAAAGGTATGGGGGTGGCATTACAGAAATAATACAAATAAAATACAATAAATTGAAATAGCTGTTTCAGGTTTGTTGCATACTTGCCAAAAAACTTGAAACAGCTATTATATTATAAATCAGCTATAAATATATATACTATATATAAATAAGAAGTTAAGGTCTTTTCAGTCTGAATTATTGATCCTTAATTGCCTCAAGTCTTCACCAGAAGGATTTTGAAAGACTCTTAAACCAAATTCAGGAATAATAGCCAGTACATGGTCGAATACATCAGCTTGCACTCCTTCATAAGGAACCCAGTCCTTAATAGCAGAGAAGAAATATAGTTCCAACGGAATTCCGGTCGAGGTTGGTTGCAGTTGGCGAACCATACAAGTCAGCTCCTGATTAATAGTAGGCAAACTTTTCAGATAGCTGACCAGATAAGCGCGAAAAACCCCCAAATTAGTTTGGCGTCGTCCATTCACTAATATAGAATTATCTATATGATGCTCCGCATTATACTCTTTCACTACTTTCTCCGTCTCGTCAATATAATCTTTCAATAACTGGATTTTCCGGCATTTTTCCAACATCTCCGGCGTACAGAAACGTACACTACTCATATCTATATTAATAGAACGCTTCACACGTCGTCCACCTGATTCACGCATTCCTTGCCAATTCTGAAAAGAATCACTAACCAACAAGTAAGGAGGAATTGTTGTGATTGTATTATCCCAGTTACGTACTTTAACAGTATTCAATGTTACTTCAATCACTGTACCATCCGCACCATATTTCGGCATAGCAATCCAGTCACCTACTTTCAGCATATTGTTAGCGGAGAGCTGAATACCTGAGACAAATCCCAGAATTGTATCTCTAAAGACTAACATCAGGATAGCAGCGGAAGCTCCCAAACCTGTCAGTAATACTGTCGGGCTTTTATCAATTAGAACACTCACAATCACAATAGCCCCAATAAAGAAAATAGTCACCTGAGCTGTCTGCAATAATCCTTTCAACGGCCGATCCTTAAATTGTTCCCGTTCACTATATACATGGTAAACAGCTGCCAGAAACACACTGATAAAACGAAGAAAGACAGCTATGATATAAATCAGGCAAATACGTCGCAAGAAATCAAGTAGTTCTGATTCGGTATGCTCGGGGAATGCTAAAGGAATCGCTAAATAAATGAATATCGGTGCTACCATACGGCTAATATGTATCATCACTTTATGGTCAAATACAACATCATCCCAGGTTGCTTTAGTTCGTTTCACCAATTTGGCCACTGCCCGCAAAATAACATGGCGACAAATTACGTTGGATAATAATGCTACACCGATAATTAACAATAATAAAATCCAATTATCTACTTTATTTGCCCAAGCAGTATCTACTCCGATAGAAACCAGACTATGATTTACCTCCTGCATCATCGCATTAGTGGTTTCTTGTATACCTTCATTTTTTGTAACCACAGTCAATGTATCTACTATCACTTTCATATATTACTCTTATCTTCTTTTGATAAATAACCCTGGATATCCTGTCTCAGCCACTCATAATGGAGCAATCTCTTATAAGCAACATTCTTTTTCAACATTATCTCCACACTGATCTGGCTGTTCTGATAACAAGTCAATTCGTTTCTGAATTGTTCATCATGTCCTGCCAGACGTTTAATTTCCTGTTCCCGCTCCCGACGTAGCACTGTGCAGACGGGAATCAATAATTTCATCACCACATTGTCCATCACATGATGTCCCTGCATATACAAATAAGTCGTCTCGGGAACTAATCCCAAATTTTTCAGTTCAGTCTGAAGTCCGTTTACATCGTTTATATTAAGAGAAAAACGTTTTTTCAGTTCAAAAAGTTTCTGATCTACTCTGCGTTGCAATGCTTCTAAACTATTCTCCGGATGTCTGAGACTAATCTCACGCAAAGAAGTACAGGTATGAAAATCGTACATTGGAAATGTATAAGTATCCTTTTCACGATAGAACCATACATTCCATAAAAAAAGCGGATAAACAATTTCGGAATACCGTTTCAGATAAGCATTGAAATCAAATATAAAACGGTCATTGAGCGTTGCTTGCACACATACCTCATGCAAACTTTCTGCAAAGCAATGGTAGTTTTCAATAGCATACGTATATGTCTGGAAAATATATTTGTTACGGTTAATTTTACGTGAAGTATTGGTTGCTCCTTGTAGCAAGAAATCATAATCGCTATCCACACACGCAATCAGACTTTTCCCTAGTTCTGATGTATTCAGAGTATTCATAAGTACCATTTTTTTCCCTTTAGCCAATGAGGTTGCCGATGGAAGCATCACTTGAAAATAATGCTCATCATCTTCAAATTCCTCTAAAAGAGTACGCCAGAAGGCAACATCGTCATAACTTTCCACATAGGCAATAATGCGGCGACGTGCTTTCTTTGAATAAAGTTTATGCGCTGCACTGAAATAGGAAGAAGTCAAAGAATCAACAAGCCTAGCAGGATGCTGAGGTTTATTTCTATCCGATCTTACTTCATCTTTCCGCAAAGAAGAGTAAGCAGAATAATACTTACGGTCTGTGTTACTTTTTACACTATTGCTATTCATATTCTATATGTGTTCTATACAGAAAAGATTAGTTCATCCCTTTTTCTTATGAAGAGGAGACATTGAGTCCGCCATCTCAGCAATGTCACTCACTTCCGTCACAGCATCCAACCAACCTTCCATAACAACAGCAGGTGAATGAGTTGTCAAAATAATCTGTACATTGGGATTCAGTTCTCGAATCATTGAAATCAGTTTCTGCTGCCACTCAATGTGCAACGAAGCTTCCGGCTCGTCCATGAAAAGTACACAGTGACTATTATCTTGCACAAGCACTGTCAGCAAGATTACCAGCATTTGTTTTTCTCCGGAAGATAATTTATAAGGAAATAGCAATTCGCTATCCTGATAAAAAGCGATATCATTCCGTTTACGATCTATTTTTTTACGGGTATAACTGAAAAGGTCATCAATCATATCCTGAAAACGACGCTTCGCAACAGATAACGTGGTTGCCCTCCGGCGTTGTTCTTCATCATCGCTGGAAAGGAGTTCAATCATTTCATTCCCTATATTGACTTGATAATCAAGATAGCGACGCTGTAACAGATAAAGTTGCCAATCCAATTCGGATTTCACATTCTTGTCTGCCATCTTTGCAGTAAAGTCACCCATTATCAGGGGACGGTCATAGCTGCGGATTACATCATAAGGGATGTATGTTGCATCAGGATTATCAAAGAATAGATGTACTCCGTTTTTTTCATCACTCTTTATCTCTCCTGAAAGCTGATCCAGATAATCTACCGAACGATTGAGAATCGTTGTTTTCCCGACACCATTGATACCGGAAAGGATATTCACATCGGGACGTAGGTCCCAGGCTATATCAAATCTCCCCCAGAGACCCTGTATCTCAATACGACGGATATAGTTGGCTTGTTGTTCCATAATATTCCACTTTAATCAAGGCAAATATAAACAAATCAAATGATAAATTGGTTACCTTTGCAGCAGTTTTCAATAAAGGTAACAATTAGACGTTATGAATAATAACAAGAATCTGCAAGGCCATCTGTTTGCACTCACGGCAAATGTTATGTGGGGATTGATGTCTCCTATCGGAAAATCGGCACTACAAGAGTTTTCGCCCATTTCAGTAACTACTTTCCGCATGGTAGGTGCGGCGGCTGCATTCTGGATTCTTTCTATCTTTTGCAAACGGGAGCATGTAAGTCATCGTGATATGCTGAAGATATTCTTTGCTTCTTTATTTGCCTTGGTGTTCAATCAGGGAGTTTTCATTTTCGGACTTTCTCTGACATCCCCCATCGACGCTTCAATTGTTACCACGACTTTACCGATTGTGACGATGATTGTAGCTGCTGTTTATTTAAAAGAGCCAATTACGAATAAGAAGGTTTTGGGTATTTTCGTAGGAGCAATGGGAGCTCTTATTCTTATTATGAGTAGCCAGGCTGCAAGTAATGAAGGCGGAAGTATTATCGGTGATTTACTCTGTCTGGTGGCACAGATAAGTTTTTCCATTTACCTTACCGTATTCAAAGGATTAAGCCAGCAATATTCAGCAGTAACGATTAATAAATGGATGTTTGTCTATGCTTCCATATGTTACATCCCCTTCTCATATTATGATATTTCCACTATCCAATGGGCTATTATTCCGACTATTGCCATCTTTCAAGTACTCTATGTGGTATTAGGCGGTAGTTTCCTGGCCTATCTCTGTATCATGACTGCTCAAAAATTACTCCGCCCAACAGTAGTCAGTATGTATAATTATATGCAACCTATTGTAGCTACTATTGCCGCCATCATTATGGGGATTGGAAGCTTCGGTTGGCAGAAAGGAATTGCAATAGCACTTGTATTCTTGGGAGTATACATCGTTACACAGAGTAAGTCAAGAGCCGATTTCGAAAAGGCAGGAAAAGAATTGTAACTTCACCATCGTGCAAAATCTATTTTCCAAAGGAAAATTTCTCTCATAAATTCATAAAAATCTCTAGATAATAAAAATCTTACCGTACATTTCTATTTAAAATAATACCGGTGAAAAGAGAGATATTATTCTCTTTTCACCGGTATTATTTTATTAATTATTTCCGTTCCGGATATTTATATTTATCCTATAATCCATTTACTACCCGGTATAAATGAGATAATCTTCGTCGTTACATAACAGCTGACGAATGTACTCACTGCAATGCAAGGTATAGCGGCAACTGTAGGAAACGCCAGTGTTTGCTTAAACACAGTTACCCAGAATCCGAGCCAGAATATGTGCATAAGATACATACCATAACTGAGTTTGGACATATCTGTTACGAGTCCTGGCGCCTTAGGAAGATTTATACATGAGAACATCAGAAAGGTACCCGCTGTCAAAATTACACAGTTGATAGTACAAAAAGCCCATCCTATTTCTATTACGGGTGTAGAATGAGTTACTCCGGGTATAGCCTGAACATAGAATGAGTAGATAGTCCATACAGCACCAACGACCATTGCAATAAGCCCTATAGTGAAACGTTTGGAACGGTCCCATGTAAGATGTACACGTATATAATGTGCTAATACAAGATATCCTAAGTAACCAGAGAAGTACCACAACATATGATATTCGTTCCAAAAACATTGTCCCCACACTTCACCGCACCACCGATTGAGATATGGCATACACGTTGATATCAGAAACAGTGCTATGAAAAAACGTTCCTCTTTGGCCGTGGCCTTACTCAACCATGGAGATATTATAGGTATGAATAGATAAAGACTTATTAAAGGATACATGAACCATAGATGTCCGGCCTGTGAGGGAAAGTTCAGAAATATTCGCGATAAATCCGTAAATGATGTTTCTCCATCTATCTGTCCCCATAACAGTGGTAGGGTGCTATATAGTATCATGAATATGAAAAATGGTGGCAGAATGCGGATACACCGCTGACGATAGAATTGCCATGAGGTCTGTCCCTCCTTCATCGGCACAAGAAGATAAGCAGAGACAATCATGAACAATGGTACTGCCATACGTGAGAAACCATCGTACACAGCCACCCACAGACGTTCAGCTTCACTTGCCAGATAAGATTGCGGTCCCGCCATATCTGTAGATCCGGCAGCACCGTAAAAGTTTTCACTGGCGTGAACAACTATGACGAGGAAACATGCAAACACGCGTACATAATCTAAAAAAACAATACGTTTCATTTTTTGAGTTTTCTAGTTGGTAATTAGTAATAGTAAAATTATTTAGTTTTGTCCTTTTTATACATTTATGACGAAAATATTTTGTGGATTTTTCCAGTTACTGCATTATTTTGAGTACAAAGATAAAGAAATATTTTATTTTTTGATAGATTTAGTTTCTTGATACAAAAATAAAACTTCCTGATTTAAAATTGTATCAATAAAGTGGGGTAAGCAAAATAATAGAAAGCTACCGAATTTTGCTATCATTCGTAATAACTTTAATTCAAACTTTTATATTCATCATTAGGAGTTATGCCTGCAACTTTCTTGAAAAGACGGCTAAGATGACGTGGATATTTAAAGCCCAGTATATATGCGATTTCACTTACTGAACGGTTACCTTCAGTGAGTGTTTTTTTTGCCCGTCCAATAATAACTAACTGGATATATTCCTGTACCGATTTTCCAGTTTCTTTGTTGATCAGATCACCAAAATAATTTGCAGATAAATCCAACTCTCCTGAGCACCAAGCCACAGAAGGTAAACCAAATTGTTGAGGTTTCTCCGAATCGAAATAGTTGTTTAACAAATTCTCAAAGCGGCTCAAAAGATCATGGTTTACAATCTCACGCCTCACAAACTGGCGGTCATAAAAACGTACGCAATGATTTAACAAAACTTCTATATTAGCTGCAATTATCTGTTTACTGTGCTTGTCGATGGCATGCTCTAATTCCTCTTTAATTTCATGAAAACAGTTGACGACTATTTGACGTTCGCGTTCTGATATATGTAAAGCTTCGTTTGACTCATATGAAAAGAATGTATATTCTTTCATATGTCTATCAAGTGATGTTCCACCAAACAAATCAGGGTGAAACATTTAAAAGTTCGTTGTAATCTTGAATCGAATTTAGTGTAATAATATCTCTCATATATTCCTTTTTTATTGTTGAATTAACTTTTTGCAAATATAAAAAAGGGTTCAATATAAACTTATAGACCCATAAAATCAGTAATATGGGTTAGCAAATCCGCAACTTGTGTTAATACATTGAATTATAATATATTGAAATCAGTAATATTGGTGTTTGAAACAGTAATTCATCTATGGTCAGAAACTTTTATATGCTCTATCTTTGCAAAACAATTTATGAATGTAGTTGGAATATTATAAAAAATAAAGCCAATGAAAAAGATAATTTTACTAATGCTTACGACTTTCCTCACATTGTCCGTATCCGCAGAAGCAGACCAAGGGATGGATAAGAAACAACCAAACATCATTGCTATCGCCTCACTAACGGGCAAAGGTGAACTTGACAAATTAAAAACGGCATTGGAAGAAGGTCTTGATATCGGAATGACTGTCAATGATATAAAAGAAGTATTGGTTCACACTTATACATATTGCGGTTTTCCACAAACCTTGCGTGGATTACAAACATTTGTTGCTATACTTGAAGAACGCAACACAAGAGGTATCGAAGATGTGCAAGGACGAGAAGCATCCTCTATAACGGACACCCGCACAAAACATGAGCGTGGGCGGGATATTCTCTCTAAAATATCTGGCGTGCCGGCTAATGCTCCCAAAGCCAACTATGCAGTACTGGCATCCGAAATAGAAGTATTCCTTAAAGAACACCTGTTTACCGATGTCTTCGAACGCGACGTACTTACTTATTCCGAGCGAGAGATTGCTACGGTATCTGTATTGGTTGCCATCGGTAGGGTTGAACCAATGATGCGTTGGCACATAAATATCTCTCTGCATATAGGGGTTACTCCCGACCAACTGCGACATCTATTTTCTATCGTAGAGAAACAGATTGGTTGTAGTGAAGCGGATGCCAGACGCATAATATTAAACGAAATACTACAAAATAACGATCTGGTCATAAAACCGGAAACACCTGTAACTAAGATGGAAAATAGCGTAAAAACACAGAAAGTAATTTTTCAGAACCGCTTCCTGATCGATCTAGTTGGCGGCCTCTATTTCCCTGTCTATTTTGATTCCTCGAAAAAATGTGCAGCTATTATCTGCGGTCACCCCTTCGGTGGTGTTAAAGAGCAGACAGCAGGTTTTCATGCCCGCAAACTGGCTGAATTAGGTTATGTTACATTGGCTTTCGATGCATCTTATTATGGAGAAAGTGGAGGCTATCCCCGTCATATCGAATCACCAGAAGTACATATAGAGGATTTCAGTACAGCAGTCGATTTTTTATCTAATCATCCCGCAGTATACACTGAGCAGATTGGTGTATTAGGTATTTGTGGTGGTGGCTATTCCGTCAGTGCAGTGCAAATTGACCACCGTATAAAAGCCGTAGCCACAATCAGTATGTATGATATAAGGCCTGCCAGACGTCAAGGAGTGGGCAATGCCACCACTTACGAACAACGAATGGCAATACTCGATCAAATAGGACTTCAGCGTACAACCGAGTTCGGTGAAGGGGCACGACGTGATATTCGAGCTCTACCGGAGAAAGTAGACACTTCCACCCCACAGTATGCGCTCGACTTGCTCGACTATTACGATAATCCCGCACGTGGCAAACATTCAAACTCTACAGCTTATTATTCTTATACAAGCCTCGGTCCGATGATGAATTTCTTGCCATTTGCACAGATTGAAACCATTTCGCCACGTCCGTTACTCTTTACTGTCGGAGAAAAAGCTGTATCTGCTTATTGCAGTAAAGATGTTTACCAAAAGGCAGCGGAACTCAAAGAACTGCTTGTTATACCAGGAGCAACGTATATCAATTTATACGACCGCCCAGAATATTCAAAGATTACGCATCCGAAACAGGATATTTTTTTCAGACAAAATCTTAAATAATGAGGAATATGAAAAGGAGAGGAATATTATTATTGCTGACAGTAGCTTCACTCGGAGCTTGCTGTAACCAAAAAACGAAAACAGTGCAAACAGCAACACCTGAAGACGAATTTGCCAAAGGCAAACTAATAGCTAATAAGCCCAACTTCACAGGCGATGCATGGCTGCCAATGTTTGTCACGGTAGGCGATTCGATGGACTACACCATCAGCAACGTGACTTTTACACCGGACGTACGAAATAGTTGGCATTCGCACCCCAGCGGTCAGGTATTATTCTGTACCTCCGTCAAAGGGTCTTATCAAGAAAAAGGGTATTCAATTCAATTACTCATGCCAGGTGACGTAGTAAAGATAGCACCGAATGTGTTTCATTGGCATGGAGCAACTCCCGATAGCGAGTTTACACATATAGCCGTAGGCACACAAATATCGAAGGGTCCCACCCTATGGTTGGATACAGTGACCGATGAAGAGTATAATAACTTTATTCAATAAATAAAAATGGAACAAAATAAGATTATTTCAGCCCCTCAAAACCGAATTTATGTGCTCGATGCATTGAGAGGATTTGCATTATTAGGAGTAATTCTCATGCATATGCTGCAACATTTTGGAGTTTTTACCGGTATGCCTGTCGCAGAACCTCAGTTTCCAATGTTGAATACAGCTATTCAATGGCTCTCGCAGCATATAATAATGGGCAAATTTATTAATATTTTCGCATTCCTTTTCGGATTAAGTTTTTTCATACAAATGGACCGTGGAGCTAGAAAAGGAATTGATTTTCGTAAACGATTTGTCTGGCGTATGGTAATTCTTTTTGCGATAGGAATCGTTGGAAATAGTTTTTTTACTGCCGATATTCTACCCATATATGCTGCTTTTGGAGTGATTATGGTATTGTTGTTCCCGCTTAAAAACTGGATATTAATTGTTATTGCTATGCTTTTTCTGATAGGTACCCCTCGTATAATCTCGACAACTTATAGCCGTATGGTAAAAACAGAGCAAACGGTTAATACTCCGCAAATACCGACATTTAATGACTCGAACAGTAACAGAGGAGTCCCTACTACGGCAGAAATGAAAAAACCTTCGTTTTTTAAATCCGCAAAAACCAATTTAACCACCGGATTTGTAAGAAAACTAAATTATCAATTTGGATTAAATGGACGTGGATACATAACGTTGGCTCTTTTTATTTTGGGCTTGGTTGTAGGACGTTTGCGTTTTTTCGAAGGAGTCGAAATAAATAAAAAACGAAACGTACTGCTTTTTACGTTTTTCTCTCTCACAGCCTTTATTCTCAGTTTAATTCCGCTGCAAGAAGTTTCTTTTAGGATGCTTATATCGGGAACGGAGTTATCTCCTGCTATGTTAGCATCTATGGCGCTTAAAGATATACAAACAGTCTTGTTTTCAGGTGCTTTAGCACTGGGATTCATAAGTTTATGCCAGGTAAAGAACATTGGAAAACATCTAAAGACTATCATCCCTTACGGGCGTATGGGATTGACAAACTATGTAACTCAAAGTATCGTAGGTGGAATTATGTTTTCGATGTGGGGATTAGGCAGTATTTTCGGCAGTTGGGGAACAACTGAAGTATTTGTTTTGGGGTTGGTAGTATATATTATGCAAGCCATATTTAGTACCTATTGGTTGAAACATTTCTTATATGGCCCGCTAGAGTGGCTCTGGCGTTCAGCTACCTATCTGAAGATACAACCTTTTAAAAAGAAACAATAATCATCAATGATACAACCTGATTTATACAAAACAATAATATGAAATACAGGATAATAGTAGCATTATCCATTCTGACAGTCCTCACAGAATGTAAGACGCAATGGAATAAACGCGATATGAGCGAATTACTTATAATTAAAGAACAAGGTAGTTTTACTGTTGGAGGTACCATAATACAAAACCCAGAAACTAATGATGCCCTTAAGTTTGATAATTTCAAGCCTCAACCGGAAGGGCAAACATTTCATGGTGACCACGATTATGTGTTCTATCAAATGCCGGATAAAGCTTAGTACCTATTGGGTAGATCAACCCCGCAGAGGAAAAGCAGGGCGAAGTTCTGTTGCTATCATGACGGAACCAATATCTGACGAACAGATGTGGCATGAAATATTCCGTATCGGTATATATCCGAATTACTTCGAAAATGTCCAATTTCCAAAGGGTAAAGTTAGTCTGGAATTTTTTTCCCGTCAAATGACTCCTAACACAAGTCCTTTTGATACAAATGTGGTAACAAGTAGCATGGCAGGACTTTTTGATAAAATAGATTCTGGGATTCTTATTACTCATTCACAAGGAGGCTTGCCGAGTTGGCTTACAGCAGTAAAGAGCTGTAACGTAAAAGCTGTTGTATCCTATGAACCGAGCACATATTTATTTTATTTCCCGAAGGGGACTTCCTGATCCTATAATCGGACGAAACTGTGTGTTAGAGAGAGTGGAAGTATCCATAACATGTAATATGTAACGGTTACTTTTTCTGATAGTGATTTCTTTGATTGATGAAACTATCAGAACAATTAGTTTCTAATATTTAATATTTTGTAATTGCATGTTTTTATTACATCAGCCGTTGTGTAAAATAAAAAGCTTGACTGTACTTCAAGAATAAAATCCAAAAACGGTACTTAAACAGCTATAAAGCTGGTTTAAATACCGTTTTTCCATTTGCAAAAATCGTTATTATATCTTTTTCCTTATTTAATTTTCCCTTCCACAACACTTTTTATACTTCTTCCCACTTCCGCAAGGACAAGGATCGTTTCTACCTGTTTTCTGTTCGGAAAACGTATCACCAAGCATACTGTCTAACATAGTCTGTAGTTCAGGAGTGATATCCATACCAGCGGCTTTAATATAGGGACCGGCAACAATACGGGGAGTTTTTTTTCCCAGTTTATCTTTCACTGATGATGCAAATATCTCTTCAGAGGAGTAACCTCTCAAAAACCAACGAGGACATTCATTGCAATAACTTGTAAATAATTCAATCGCCTTTTGCAGTTCTTTAATAGAAGAAAGTGTATTATGTATCATCGAAGTAATAATATTCATCATATTATCTTCTAATTGAGCATAATACCATAATAATAGTAGCTTAAATTCTGCCAAACTCTCTGTATATCCCAACTTATTTATCATAAATTGTTTAATTTCATCAAAGCAGGAATTAGAAATACATACGACCGGCATCGCACCCGCCAAGAAAACTTCTTCTTTGGTAAATGTTTTCAAACCTATGATATCACGATGCTCATACAGTTTATTATCCAAATCTTCAATCTCCCACAATAATGGAGAATGTATGTAAAGAACGGAGCTATATTTATCTACGATTTCAAAGGTTAAACGTCGTATCAATACCGAATTTGTCAAACTTTCGTTTATTTCATGATCCGTCACAGAATTTCGCAAATGTCCTTTCAATAGTTCCAACATTTTATTATAAGTCATAAGACCATATAAATTCAATATCCCACAAGCATGCTGCTCTACCAAAAAGCGGATTTCTTGTTCTTTCGAGGACAAATATTTAGCGATATCATATGAAATAGCTTCACGCAATTCATCACATATCATATAACGAACTTTACCCCCCTGGCTAAAGTTCCGCTCTACTACAACCAATGACATTACCTCCAATGTCGTTAGCATAAGTCCATCCAGTTCCTCTATATAAGTATCAGGCCCTGCCTTCACTAATTTTTGAAGTAAAATCAATTCATATTGGGTCAATTGAGTTAGCCAAATATTTGGGTTATTCAAAACCGCTTCAGCAAAATACGTTGCATACTCTTCTTTTCGTAGCTTAGAGGGAATAGAAATAAAGAAATTTTTCGCCATATTCTTTAAATCCTCTTTCGTGTTCATCCTTAAACTATCCACCAACTTTATTGATGAGCGAAACTGCTCCGACTTACAACCTATCATAATATCTTATTATTTTATTATCCATCAAATATAAATAAATTTTCTATATTTGTATCGATATTACTAAAAAATAAATTACCACTATTCCAGATCATAATGAAAAAATTTCTTTTTACTCTTATCTTGTCTGGCATAATTTTATCTATATATGCAAAGAACTTAAGTCTTGAGATGCAACTAAAAAAAGCTATTGAAGGAAAAAACGCAGAAATAGGGATTGCCGTCATTATTGATGGGAAAGACACAATAACTGTCAATAATCATACACATTATCCAATGATGAGTGTGTTTAAGTTTCATCAAGCATTGGCTCTGGCTGATTACATGGACAAAAAAGGGCTTTCACTGGAAACACAAATACCAATTGCTAAATCGGATTTGCAGCCGAATACTTATAGCCCACTACGAGATAAGTATCCGCAGGGAGGAATTAAAATGAGTATTGCCGACTTATTACGATACACGCTACAACAAAGTGACAACAATGCTTGCGACATTCTTTTCAACTATCAACAAGGAGGTCCAAAAGCTTTAAACGATTATATTCACTCGTTGGGAATCAAAGATTGCGCCATTGTTGCTACGGAAAATGAGATGCATCAGGATTTAGATTTGTGCTATCAAAATTGGAGTACCCCTCTCGCTGCTGCCGAATTATTGGAGATATTTCGCCGCAAAGCATTATTTGCCCCAAAATATAAAGAATTTATTTATCAAACTTTGATAGAATGTAAAACAGGGCAGGATCGTTTAGTTGCACCCTTAACAAACAAGGGAGTAATGATAGGACATAAAACAGGAACAGGAGACCGTAATGCCAAAGGGCAACAAATTGGCTGTAATGACATCGGCTTTGTACTTTTACCTAACGGACGGTCTTATAGTATAGCTGTTTTTGTGAAAGACTCAAAAGAAAGTAATCAGGCAAACAGTAAGATTATAGCAGATATTTCACATATTGTTTATGAATACATGAAGTAATAATAACCCCAAAAAACAAAAACTCAAAAAAATGAAATCAGAGAATATTGAATCACCTACTCTTCATACAGAACGTTTATTACTCCGTCCTTTTGTTGAAAACGATGCAGAACAAGTTTTCATTTGCTGCCAAAATCCGAATTTAGGAAATAATGCAGGATGGAAGCCACATGAAACGTTTGAAGAATCGAAAGAGATTCTTCAAACAGTCTTTATCGGACAAGAAAATATATGGGCAATCATACTGAAAGAAAAACAGCAGTTGATTGGCTCTATCGGAATTGTCCCCGATCCGAAACGAGAAAACCCACAGGCTCGTATGCTGGGTTATTGGCTCGACGAATTGCATTGGGGACACGGATATATGACAGAAGCAGTACAGACCGTTCTTGAATATAGTTTTACAAAAATAAAAATCAGTCTAATTACAGCAAATTGTTATCCGCATAATGAGCGTTCACAGAATGTTCTTCAAAAAAACGGTTTTATCTATGAGGGAATACTTCATCAGGCAGAACTGATATATAATGGACAAATTTATGACCACCAATGTTATTATTTACTCGCCCGATAACAAAGTATTCTTGTAAATCTGCCCGTTTTTCATTATCATAAGGATATTCTTTTCCGGATTTACCAAGAGGGTAATATCGTCCAAAGGATTACCCTCTACCAGAATCATGTCCGCCCATGCTCCTTCTTCAAGTACCCCTAATTTACCCGGATAAGGATTTCGTGCACCTGAAAGAGCTAGTAACTTTGCATTATTATGAGTAATCATTTTTAAAATTTCAAAATTACTGAACCACTTCTGTAATTTTGAAATTCCCTGATTCTCATTCACTGTATTAGCTGGATTAAACAGCAAATCCGTCCCCCAAGCAAGGTTCACCTTATATTTTTTAGCTAATTGATAAGTCTTGTCCGTACCTTGAACTACCATCTCATGTTTCGCCTGTTGCTCTTTTGTCGGATATGTATTATCTTCCAACGTAAAGGGTTGCATACTCAACCACACTTTTTTTTCTGCAATTAGCTGCATAGTCGGTTCATCAATCAAATGACCATGCTCGATACTTTTCACTCCGGCATGGATAGCACGGGAAATTGCCCTTGGTACATATACATGAACCATCACATAAGTACCGACATCTTCTGCTGCCTTTACTGCCGCATGGATTTCTTCTTCAAAATACTGGGTATCTTCCAAATGGTCGTAAAGCGAAGCTACTCCCCCACCTGTCATTAATTTAATCTGACTGGCTCCCAAACGCAGATTGTTGCGGGCAGCTACCGTAACGGCATCTACTCCATCTGCAATAATCGCAGCACCAATTTCTTCCGTATGTGTCAATCCGCAACAATCGAATGGACGAGGTTCCTCATAAACTGCTCTAAAGTCACCATGACCTCCGGTTTGTGAAATGATACAACCGCTCGGATAGATTCTTGGTCCCAAAAGTATTCCTTCATCAATCGCACGTTTCAATCCGAAAACCGGACCGCCCGCATCCCGAATGGTAGTAAATCCGCGCAACAATGTCCTTCCGGCTTCATGCCCGGCTTTAAACTGCGTATAAGCGTTGTCTGCCGTTAGCAAATCCATCATAGTATTGCATGACATATATGAATGCCAATGAGCGTCAATCAGTCCCGGCATAAGAAACTTACCTTTTCCATCTATCACCATTGCTCCTTCGGGAGAAATCGAAAATTCGGAAATTTTCTGTATATGGCTTCCTTCCACTAAAACATTTCCTTTTGTAATTTTCTCATTTATTCCATCGAAGATTAATACTCCATTAATTAATACAGAGTGATCCATAACTTTTTAATATTGATTTCAGGCAATTAAAACCTATTCATTCTAATTTTGTTCGTCTCTTTAAGGATGATTGACAAATCCAGATATTAAATATCCCTACAAAAAACTATCTTTGCAAAACCAAACAACAAATACTTTATACGGTCACACGAGTTGAACTATAATCCCCCAAAACAAAAAGAAAAGGATATGATTTCCCAACCAACTACACAAGATTATGACGAACTGATTCTGTTATGGGAAGCTTCAGTCCGCAGCACTCATCATTTCCTGACGGAAGAAGATATTCAATATTACAAGCCATTGGTGCGAAAACAATATCTACCGGTCGTAGATTTGTATATCATACGCTGCAAAGATAACCGGATAGTTGCTTTCATGGGACTTAGTGATGAATTAATTGAAATGTTGTTTGTTCACCCAGAGTCACAAGGAAATGGATATGGGAAACTGTTGATTGACTTCGCCGTAAACACAAAACAGATAACAAAGGTCGATGTAAATGAACAAAACGAAAAGGCATTGCAATTTTATCTGAACAGAGGATTTGATGTTATCGGACGTGATGCAACAGACCCTTCCGGTAAGCCTTTCCCAATTCTGCATATGGCTCGCACAACTCCATTCGCTAACCAGCTAAGTAAACGTTTTCATATAGAAGATATCCATTCCTTGATCTATCAGATCAAATATAACAACTCACGTAAAGAAGAACTTTATCAACTGATCTTTGATAAAGACAATTATATATCTTATCAGGCTCTTTGGACATGTAGCCACTTTCCCCCTTCCGAAAGAAAATGGCTGGAAGGTAAACAGGAAGAGCTTATCAATGAAGTTCTACGTTGTCCGCATTCCGGGAAACGGCGAATTCTTTTGCAACTCTTGGAAAAGCAATCTTTTAAAGACGCTTCTAGAGTAGATTTTCTGGATTTCTGCCTGAATCATATGCTTTCCAAACAAGAACCACCGGGTATACAAAGTTTATGTATCAAACTGGCCTATAAACTTTGCCAACCAATTCCGGAACTATTGAAGGAGTTTTGGATGACGATAGAAATAGCTAAAGAAGAACGAATGTCTCCTGCAATTGCCTCTGTTATACGAAACATCTCTAAAAAAATAAAGCTAAAAGATTAGACTACGAAAAGAATATTCTAAAATCTACCTTAAAAATACCCCATTGATATATCTACATGGGTCACATATATCATTGGGGTGTTTTCTAGATGATATGATACTGTTTGTTTATTGTAATTCTTTCAGCGCCTCATTTGCCAGTTTCAACCCCTTCCCTCCTACCGGTCTACGGGCTTCCACCAGTAATTCTTTTCCTCGTTTAAGGTCCCTACTACACCCGAACGCCCCGTAAGCATAAATCATGCCAGCATTATAAAGAGCATACATTCTGTAATCACCATTTTTCTGTAACATCCCGATTTCTTCAAACTCCTTAAGTGCATAATCCACATCTCGTCTTAACCCATATTTTCCTTCTGCATACAAGCAAGCCATATAAAATCTTGCAGGTAAGAAATTCGCCTCCGCTGCATTTTTCATATAAATCAACGCGTTTTTCACAACCTGATCATCCTTGGGATGCTCCAATCCAACACGTCCTGCCATATATCCGCAAACCTTCTTTTTATCACTTGTATACTCACCGATCTTATCCGCAACTCGTACAAAATGGACATAAGCACTGTCTGTTTCCTGCTGTTCCAAATAACAAAAGCCTAATAAATAATTTATATCTTCATCATTTAAGTCTGTTTTATAGTTTGATTTCAAAACCTCTATCGTTTTCTGTCTGTCAGGTTGAACCCCAATCCCTCTAAAGTACATCCAGGCTAATCTTAAACGGTCAGTTGAATAAGAATACTTCGCCTCGTTACGTTTTAATGCATATTGATAAGCAGATATACTATCTTTTTGTGTCATTGCCAACTGGGAAAGAACAGTAAAAATATCTTCGTCACTTTTCCTCAATATATGTATTTTTCCATCCACAATCTCTTTCAACATACAGTATACAGATGCAAAATTCTTTGTCTTGTTCAAGTATTCTCTAATTCCATAGATAAAACCTTGTTGTGCAGAAGCCAACCAATAGGACTTAGCCTTATCCTCATCATTCTTAAGTTTCTGACACAGTCGTCCACAAATATATGAAGCCTTTCCGTCACCTAGTTTTGAAGCCTTGTCCAATGTTGTTAAGACTTCATCTACTTCTGAGTAATCATCTTTATAAGCATATTGAGATAGAACGAGTTCCGTAATAGCCAACGGAAAATTCATCTTTACAGCTTCTTTCATCCAATAAGTATATTCTTTGTTTTCCGTATTTCTTGAATAATTCATAATAGCCCAATTATACATGGCTATGGGATTCCTTTTCTCTTTAAAAACTGTCTTGTACAATGACTTCTGAAATGAAGCATTTGCCGTTTCAATACGTTCGTCAAACCAAGGCGTATCTTTACTGGAAATAACATTTCCCCAAGCCCCCCCATCAGGATATGCTCCCAACCAATTCGCATATCCACCGCCTCCATAAATCTCATAAACTAAAAAAGACTCCCTGAAGTTTTCGGTACAGGCTGGATATTCACTGGTAAGCAGATTTACCGTAACTTTGCTTCTCTGGTATGTATATACCTTCCAAATACCCACAACAAGGAGCAGAATTAGCAGAGATGCACCCACAACCAACTTACGACGTTTCATTTGCCGGGACACTAATTCATCCACCTTACGGTTCACTTCTTCTATATGAAGTTGGTAACCTTTGCTAATGTAATCACGATAAGCCTCAATTGACCCGTTCTTCTTAGCTTTTCTAAACATGAGATTATCAAGCTGTTCCTCTTTCTGCTTTAACTCAGCCAATTTACAACTCACCTTATTGATTTCTTTGGCAAAGTCCTCTTTCATAGGATGAATAGTAGTCAAGAACTGTTCGAGCGAGCGCGTATCATTTCCAGCTACTAATTGCGGGACTTGCTCCTTTATAATCTTTTTCAGTCTCTCCTTTACAGAATCATACTTTTTCGAATCCGGAAAATCTGTCAGGAAGTGAATGTAATGGATGATATGTTCATCGTCTAAGGCATCATAAGCCCTGTTATGCAACATCTCCAATTCACTATCCACTTCAATCCTGTTTCTTTCTCTTACACTCCTCTTCAAGAACTGTCTCAATTCGTGCGGAGTAGGCTTTCCTTCCATGAGTTGTCTGAATTCCCGGTCATCCCTCAATTCTTCTAATCTGTGTACTACTTTACTTCTCCATCTACCGTTCTCATATTTGTCTAAATAACGACAGCACAAGTCTTCCACCAGATTTCCCGATATTATTTGGTTATATAGTCCCTCTTCCTCTGCATAGACACCAATCATTTGACTCAACTCATTGATGATTCTCAACCGTTGCTGATCAAAAAGATATTTCCCATCCTGTCTTTCGAAATTTTCTCTATGATTGCCTACCCCGTCTATTCCCGATCCTTGATTCAGCTTTGAAGAAACCTTATAATAAATATCTTCTAATGAAACCTGTTGTGCCAACTTTTCAAAAATTTCCCGTGGAAGTGCTCCTTCCAAAGCTTTCAAGCCGGGCTTTGACACATTCGAAATATAAACCGGATAAATGCCCAATAGACCTGCCTCATAGCGTTCTACAATATACGGCAGTTCAGTTGTCATTATATAATCATTCTTCCAGGTAAATTCTTCCGAAACCAAAAGCAAAGCGATTGACGAACCATCAATAGCCTCCTTGATGACCTTATCAAAACGCCCGACATTCAAACCTTCCCGGTCAAACCAAAACTCCACATCTTCATCAAGAGCCTTCTGCAACTGGCCGATTAAAGGAGTATGTTTGTTCGGTCCGGTCCGTTCAACAGACTTATCCACATACACCCATTCTGAATTAACATGCCTATAACTAACAAAAATCCTTACCATAGCCATCCATCATATTTATTCCACCATTTGTCATTACTCAACACTAGATTAGCAAGATCCTGATCATCCATCTTCTTCAACAATTCTTCTCCCTTTCTTTTATTGTGAGGGAATCGTTTAAAAGGTGTTCTCCACAAACCATAGTAATACAAACTTCCGAGATTATAGCAACCAAATTCAGAAGCCGGATTATCTTTATCACTAGTCATTGAAAATTCAAAGCATTCTATTGATTTCTGTACATCAAAATACTTCTCAGAAGAATAAAAAATCCCTAACTTATTAGCACACTTCCGGCATCCCATCTTCATTCCTTCATTTAAGTGCATAAGTGTTTTATTTAAATCATTTTCCGAAGCATCTATACAACAACTTATCGCGTAAAGCACCTTCTTACGGAAATCTATATCATCTTTCTTCACTCCTTTCTCAATCGCAGCATTGAATAACCTGAAAGCCTCTTTCTTGTCCGGTTCTCTTCCCCATCCGTGCAAAGTCATATATCCTGCATTATACAATCCTTCCACAGTATTCACTTGCCGCATATAACGTAACGCTTCTACTGTATCCTTCCGTGCCGTACCGACTCCCTGCAAATGCATTGTTGCTAACAATAAATGATACCAATCTTTATATCTATCCATCGAATTTGGTGTCACCCCCAAGCGAGAAAGTGTGTGAAAAGCCAACGAATCTTTTGACAAAGTACGATTTCCTGACAATAAAAGTTTAACTAATGTATAGCCATGAGACTCCTCTTTCTTATTAATTTCAAAAGCCTTATGAAAATAGTCGAGCGCATTCAAGGTATCTTTCTGTTCCAGACAAAGAAATCCTAAATTCCAACAACCCTTATGATGTCCTCCCTCGGCAGCCTTCTCATATAACTTTTCGGCTTTATCCTGTTGTTTTTTTACATAATAATAATTTCCTAAAACCAAAGCAGCTTCAGGAATATTCTTCTGCGCCAACAGTTCCAGTTGTTTCACTAACTCCATCACTTCCACACTATTGTAATCAACATATGGCAAATCCTTATATGGTTTCATAATCATACAAAACTCCGCATATGGTTCATGAAAAGTCAATGCCTTATTCATGTAAAACGCCACACTATCTTCATTATATTGATATCGTCTTGCCAACAAGTAGTAAGCCTTACCGTTTTCCTTTTGAGACAAGCTCCGGTTTATAAGTTTTAGTTCTTCGTTATTTTCCGCTTTCAAGGCATCCCTGATCCACTCATCTCCTCCCAAAGCAAGAGGTGTGTCACTCCAATAATAACGAAAAACATTACTTTCATCAACAGACATAAGATATCGGATAGTCGAATGGTTCACAATCGTGTCGATATTCAAAGTAATCTGTGGCAAAGGATCATAATATCTAGGATTAATCCAAAAACTCCTAGCTAAAAAGTACCCACCAGTACCAACAGTAAACAGAATAATAAGAATAGAGACATAATATTTTCCCACGAAATGTCCTATCCGCTTGTGAATCCCCTCTCTCGGAGTTAGCACACGAATATCTTCTTCAACCTCCATACGGAACGGACAATCAGGATTACGCTCAAGAAAAGTAATCAACCCATACGTCTCTCTTTTAACTTTCGCTAAAATCAACAGATCATTATACTCTGTTCTAAGCTCATTTATATGTTTTTCTTCAATTTGTTTAAGATCCTGTTTGATACTTTCTATGAGTTTTTTTAGTTCTTTTGAAAGGGGTTTTGAAATATCCAACGGGAATTCTTCTAATATCTCCTTTAAATTCAGTTCCGTTTCCTTTCCTTTGATTGCAGCGAGTCGGACCTCCATATACCGCAACACTTCCCGGCACAGATTATTATAACTATCACCTTCCGAATGAATTTCACCGATTTTATGAATCAGTTCACAAAGTTTTCTGTTGTCATTCTCCGGTTTGCTCTGGTAAAGATCAACAACTTTCTTCTCTAGGTCCCTAATACGTTCTTTGGCTAAAGTTACTTTATTGTCATTGTCTTTCCCGCCTTTTCGGGTGACCATTTTTATATAATTCAAATAAGCCGGAATCGTACCTTTCCGTTCCGCATCACTCCAAGCATTCTCTTTCTCTATTTCCTTTTTGATATCTTCTTTTTGTTTACTCACCTGCTCCCGATGCTTTCTATATTTCGAGTTGCTGAGATAAGATTCACAAAGTTTGAGTCGTGTCTGGTTTTCATTATCATTTATTTGTTTATACAAGTCTTCTTCCGTTTTCAGTTCAGTAAGAAAAGAATCTATCAACTCAATAATACAGATACATTCTTTTTCATAAACTGAATCTTTAAAACCAGAAAGCGGATGAGTATTGTCCGGACATATATTATACTCCCAGATCTGTCCGGGAATTCGTTTTCTTGTTACTCTGGAAATCTCGGAAACTAAAATCGGCAAAACCCAGTACTGATAATTCTCATCATTCTCAACAATAACTTGCAAAGCTTTCACGTCGGAAGGATTAAATAGATTATCAGACAGGTAAACAACAACCACATCAGTCATTTGCAGTTTAGCCACCAAAGCCCCGTCTTTATCTTGGTTCGTGGTATAATGGAAAGTAGCTACATCATCAAACCGTTTCTTGATAACGTGGACAATCGAATTTCCATCTTCCTCCGGATTCACCTTCCGATAATCATCTTCATCAAAATAAAAGAGTATATCAAACATGTTTTCAAAGAATTACTACAATAGTTTTCACTCCCCAAATGTAAAAAGATTCTAATAAACAACGAATAATTTACTATAAATTTTTAAGGATAATGCTTAGAAACATAAAACCAAATGGCGAAATCTTCAATAGCTCGTTTCATAGCAACTCAAAAAGAATACATTTGCAGAAAGAAATACTAAAGTGGCAGTAAAAGATCAGATCGATAGTATTATACAAATTATGCGAATAAATGCAGCTCATTAAGTATGTGCAACCTGCATTTATCCGCATAGTATTAAAATATCATGAAGATTAAATTTCTATTTCTTCATCATTTAATTAAAGTAATACAAGAATACTGCTATTCCTTCCAATGCTTTCTTAGGCTGGTCTTTTATCTCAATAGCAAACTTGATCTCCGCCTTTGCCACACCACGCAGATTCGTCAATGAGTGCAAAGTAGTTACCAAACGAACACTCTGACCAGACATCACCGCTTGACCAAATTTCATTTTGTCCATACCATAATTGATCATCATCTTTAGGTTATTCACTTGAATGATCTGATTCCACAAATACGGAAGCATGGATAAGGTGAGATAACCATGAGCAATGGTACTTTTATAAGGACTTTCTACCTTAGCGCGTTCTGTATCTACATGAATCCATTGATGATCCAAAGTTGCATCAGCAAAAAGGTTAATACGTTCCTGAGAAAGTTCTACATAATCGGAAACGCCGATTTGTTGTCCTACCAGTTTTTCAAATTCTTCATACGAGTTGATAATTACTTTAGCCATAGTTTTATTATTTTATGGAGATTAGATCTCAATTTTCGGCTGCAAAAATAGGAAAAATAAATGATTTGACTCTAAATAAATGACAAAAGCTCAATTCTAAAAAATAGACTTATTGTATTCGTAAGAAGCCTGTTTCAAAGCATCCGCTAATATACTATATCCTCTCCCATTCAGATGTAAATCATCAATAGTCAGTTCTGGATTTAATCTTCCGCCTGACAATAACTGATCGAACACATTCAAATAAATAATGTCCGTTGCCCTCAATTTATTCTGTATTTTTTGATTAAGCATACGAATAAAGTGGTTCACTGCCGTACTATAATCATCGTAATCGTTGCGCGGAAAAATACAAAACAGATAAGTTTTGAGGGAAGAAACAGCAAGTACGGCTCTTACATACCGTTCCACATAGTCATCTATATTTTCTTCATTCAACTCATAAATATCATTAGCACCAAACTGAATAACTACCTGACAGTGGGATGTATCCATATCAAATGATTCTACATAGGATAATCCATCTCCGGGAGCACCATAATTGAAACACTCCCATTGCGGAAAATAGATATTCAATGCCCAGAATGCCATATGACTGTTGCCCACAAAGGCAAATTTCGGTTTATTCTCCATACGATTATTCGATTCCTTTTAAACTGTCAAACAAATATAGAACAAATTCCGCAGATTTAGTTTACTTTTGTATTCGTAAAAATAGCTATGTACGAACTGATGAACCACTTTTTCAGCCAACCGATTTCTCACATTCCGTTACCGGAGAAATTCACATATCCTTTCCATTATACGCCGCATCCGTTATGTATATTGGCGGCAGAGGAAGTGAAAGCACATATTGAAACCCATAAAGAATGGGAAGAAGAATTATCTCTTGGCAAAATGTTCGGCGTATTAATCGTAGAAGATAATGAAGGAATAATTAGCTATCTGGCTGCTTTCTCCGGCAATCTGGCAGGAAAGAATCTGCATCCTTATTTTGTACCTCCCGTTTATGATCTGTTGCAACCAAAAGGTTTCTTCAAGATAGAGGAAGAACAGATTTCCAATATGAATGTACAAATTAAAGAATTGGAGTCTGATTCCACCTTTTTAAATCTAAAACAAAGGATAAAAGCCCAAACGGAACGGGCAGCAAATGCATTAGACAGTGCAAAAGCAGAGTTGAAAACAGCTAAAAAAGCACGAGAACTTAAACGCCAATCTATTCCTCCTCCTTCTGAAGAAGAGCAAGCAGTACTTACCAAAGAAAGCCAGTTTCAGAAAGCTAATTTCAAAAGGCTGGAACGGGAATTGAATAAGTTATTAGAGGAACCAAAAGCAAAAGTTGTTGCATTTGAAGCAGCAATAGAACATTTAAAGACTCAACGAAAAGAACGTTCCGCCGCTTTGCAGCAGAAGCTTTTCGAACAGTTCCGAATGCTCAATGCCAAAGGAGAAATCAAAGATCTTTGTGCAATTTTCAAAGAAACCGTACATAAAGTTCCTCCCGGCGGAGCAGGTGAATGCGCATTGCCAAAATTGCTGCAATATGCTTATTTGCATCACTTAAAGCCGTTAGCAATGGCTGAGCTTTGGTGGGGAAACTCTCCTAAGACGGAAGTACGAAATCATGGATATTATTATCCTTCCTGTAAAGGTAAATGTGAACCTATATTGAAACATATGTTGCAGGGATTGGATGTAGACGAAAATCCTCTTGCGGCTGATATATGTTCTCACACGGAATTGGAGATTATTTTTGAGGATGAATGGTTGGTGGTGGTCAATAAGCCTTCCGGAATGTTATCCGTACCGGGAAAAGTTGAAACAGCAAACTCTGTTTATCAGCATATGCGGAAAAAGTATCCGCTTGCAACTGGACCAATGATAGTTCATCGCCTGGATATGGCAACTTCAGGATTGTTACTCATTGCCAAGAGCAAAGAAGTGCACCAGCACTTACAGACACAATTCAAGAACCGGACCATTAAGAAACGATATGTTGCTTTACTCGACGGTAGAAAATCTGAAAAGTTAATAAAAAAAAACGGAAGAATCGAGCTTCCTCTTTGCCCGAATCCATTGGATCGTCCACGGCAAATGGTCAGCGAAGTATATGGTAAAAGTGCAATTACTGACTACCGGATAGTAGAAAGTTCAGAAAAATACATCCGCATTCTCTTCTATCCTCTAACCGGACGCACACACCAGTTACGAGTACACGCCGCTCATCCGGAAGGTCTGGGTTGTCCTATTATAGGAGATGAACTTTACGGAAAGAAAGCCGACAGATTATATTTGCACGCTGAATATATTGAATTTTGCCATCCTATTTCCCAGAAAAAAATATGTATGGAAAAAGAGGCTGAATTCTAAAAACATTCCTTTGAAATGAACTAAATCCTTTTTGAAATGTATATAAAGGCAATTACTAATTTTCAAAAAGAACCTGGCTATGAATATCAAGTTTCTACTTACAAAGTATTTAGCTGTATCTGCCTTAGCAATACTGCTCTTAGGATCGTGTTCCAAAAACAATATCTATATTGACGTTATCACTCCTGACGGAAAAGATAATAACGGGAACTCAGGCAGTGATGACAATGACAATGGAAATCCTGTCCAGGAAAGAAGCCTTGTTACCTTTACTGCCTCTATAGAAGGTAGAAATTTAACCCGTGCCATGTCACCTATGGGCAGGGGATTACAGAGTTGGTTGGCTGCATACAAGGCTAATACCAGAGATACAATTAATGGTGCCCCTGTGGAAGAAGGAGATTATGTTACTTCTTCACCCGGAGTATTAACCGGGATCCAAGGATATAAAATGTATTTGAGCAACAGTGTCTACAGCTTCTACGCCGTGTCCTGTAACAACGAAAATCCGGCTCCTGTTTTCACCAAAGGGATATCCGAACCATTATCCAACGGAGTAGATTATCTTTGGTGGACTGCACTGCATCAAGATGTGACGAGTTCGCAAATCAGCATTCCAATTACATTTCAGCATGCTGCGACACAAGTGGTTGTAACTATAAACGGAGGTGAGAATATTACTCTCAATAAAATAATATCTGCCACCATCACACCAACAAAGCCAGGATCTATTATGGATCTATCAACCGGAATTATCAGTTCCGGAATCGGTTTTGATAGTCCGGTTGCAATGGGAATCAATGATTTTACCATACAGTATATCATGCTTCCTTTAAAGAGTTCCGATCCTATCACTTTAACTATGGAATTACTGGTGAATGGAGAAAATATAGCCCGTACTTACACTACCTCAATAACTCCGCCTAACAGCAATTTGAAAGGAGGAAATTCTTATTTATTCAGAGCGATCGTCAATGAGAATTCTGTTTCATTTGCTAATGTCAGTGTGAAGGATTGGACTGACGTGGACGAAAGTGGCAATCCACTTTATCCAATACAAGATTAAACCTTATAGTATTTCTTTATTGAGTTACCTCTTCATAAAAAGAGAAAAAGGACGTGACTCCTGTTTATCACAGATTTGATTGACAGGAGTACTCCATCTCCTTCTCTTCGGAAGAAGCTGCCTGTGTGAAACAACTCTTTTTTAACTTGCGATAGACATAAACAAATGCCGGAATTAGAAATAAATCGGCTGCAATCCATGCTGTCGGATCGCCAAAACAAACAGCAACGAAACCAAAAGCCGGTACAGCGTAAATACTGACAAGGATACGCGCAATCATTTCCGATACACCGGAAAACATTGCAAGATTCGTATACCCCACTCCCTGAATGGTATAACGGAGGATGCAAAGCAATCCGAGTGCAGGGAAGAAACAGCAAGCAACATGAAGGAATTGTTCTGTATACTTCAGGATTTCCGTTTCCGAAGGATCTACAAATATTAAAGCAAAATATTTGGCTCCAACCATCAAGAAAATGAAAGTAAACATCGTATAAATGACCATCATCAAAGCACTTGCCCTAATTCCCAGCCAGATACGTTCCGGTTTACCGGCTCCGTAATTCTGACCGCTATAGGTTGCCATAGCAATACCAAGACTCTCGAATGTACAAATAAAGAACATCTTAATACGCATAGCTGAAGTGAAAGCTGCCACACAAGCTGTTCCTAACGCATTATTCGCACTCTGGAGCATTATACTACCGATTGCAGTAATGGAAAATTGTAATCCCATAGGTACACCGATATAAAGCAATGTCTTGGCTAGCTTGGGCTGGAATCGACGTTCTTTCGGAGAGCTTCGCAATATTTCAAACTTCCGGTACATATAAATATAGCAAAGAATTGCTGAAAATCCCTGTGAAAATACGGTAGCAATGGCAGCACCCGCCACTCCCCAATCGAGCACCAGAATACAGAACAAATCAAGAACAATATTTAAGACAGTAGACAATAACAGAAACCAGAAAGGTGTTTTACTATCGCCTAACGCACGAATAATACTTGAAAGCAAATTATAAAAGAAAGTAGCCGGAATACCGATAAATGTGACCAGTAAATAATCATATGCACCGTCAAAAATAATTTCCGGTGTACGCATTACGCGAAGAATATCAGCACAATATATACTGGTAATAATAGCAATAACCAACGACATTCCGACAGCCAGTTTTAGGCTAACGGCAACATAACTGCGCATTGTACTGTAATCACGTGCACCAAACTTTTGTGCAACAGGGATTCCAAAACCGCCACAACAACCATTGCAAAAACCCAAAATGAGAAAAACAACTGATGTACTTGCACCGACAGAAGCTAATGAATTAATTCCTAAGAATTTTCCAACTATTGCAGCATCAACAAGAGAATAGGTCTGTTGCAACAAATTGCCGAGCAATAACGGCAGAGTAAACTTTAAAATAAGCGATAATGCCGGCCCTGCCGTCATCTCTTTGGAAGTTGCCATACGTCTGTGTTCTAAAATCTGGTGCAAAGATACGGAAAATCGGACGAATAGAATTTAGTTTTCCTTGCCTCTTTCATTGATGTAAATCAAAAAAGAACAAAGCACTAAGATGTATTATCTCTTTACTAATCTTTTAGGAGAGCCATGCCAAGAACAGCCCAGACAGTAAACCTCTGTCAAATCGAAACCTTCCATAGAAACTCCTTCTTCCTTTGGAACTACTTCCCCACCCTCAAGCACATAAACCAACAATCTCTCTCCCAAATCATTCTTCAGATACATAGCAGCAATCTTACACTGCGGACACAATAGCTTTTTCATGTTGCAAAGATACAATAGTTTTCCTTCAGTTTATTATCTTTGTCTCCATATTCAAATATGAAGAAAAGAAAGATATCGCGTATTGCGCAAGAAAAAAGGACAGTAGAAATAATGATATACCTCTATTGTCGGAAAAAAGAAAAGAACGCCACACTTTGCCCGGAGTGTAAAGAACTCCTCCGGTATGCATATGCCCGTCTTGATCATTGCCCATTTGGAGAAATGAAAAATTCATGCAAGCAGTGTACTATCCATTGTTACAAACCTGCCATGCGTGAACGAATGCGCCAAGTAATGCGTTTCTCAGGTCCGAGAATGCTCTTATACGCCCCTTTGGAAGCTATCCGCCATTTATTAAGGTAAAATTAACGATTCTTCCAGAATCCCGGATAAAAAAGCAGTAATACGCTAAACAGTTCCAGACGACCGATCAGCATCAGGAAAGAAAGTGTCCATTTTGCTGCATCAGGTAACGAGTTCCATGAATAAGCGGGACCACAAGCTCCGAGACCGGGCCCTACATTACCGATACTGGAAATTACTGTACTGATAGATTCGGCAAAACCGACACCTAAAAATAAGAGCATTGTCCAACCAACCAACGTTATGATGAGATAAAATGCAAAAAAAAGCAGCACTGTAGTTACAATAGAAGGTGATACAGTCTGTTTATTCACTCGAACCGGAAGTAGAGCATTGGGATGAAGCAAATGTTTGAATTCATTTCGTATGGAACGGGCTATAATCAACAAACGCATATCCTTGAGTCCACCACTAGTAGAGCCAGTACAGCCACCCGAAAGCATGGCTATAAATAATAACAACCATGTAAATGAAGGCCATAAATTATAATCGTCAGTGGCAAATCCACAAGAAGTATGTACCGTAGCCACCTGAAAAAGAGATTTACGGAAAGCAAGTTCCCAATCATAATGGTTTTGAAACACAAGAGCCAGTGTAATGAGAAACGTTATGATGCCGACCGATCCCAAAAACCAGCGTAACTCTTCATCCTTAAAAAGCCGGGTAACTTTTCCTTTCAGACACAATAGAAACAATGAAAAGTTCATACCGGAAAGAATCATAAAGATAGCGACTACATATTCAATAAATGGAGAATTCCAATAAGAGATACTATTCTGTTTGGTGGAGTATCCTCCCGTAGCCGTTGTAGCAAACGACTGGCAGACAGCATCAAACAGACTCATTCCTCCAAATATCAAGAGAATGGTTTCAGTCACGGTCAAAATCAGATAAATGGTCCACAGCCATTTTGCCATCACATTTATTTTCGGATGCGTACGGTCATGAGTGACTCCTGTCGATTCGGCAGAAAAGAGTTGTACACCTCCGCTAGTAAAGATAGGAAGAATGGCAATGGTAAAAAAGACAATTCCTAACCCGCCAATCCATTGAGTCAGGCTTCGCCAAAAGAGCATTCCATGAGAAAGAGATTCAATATCATCGAGTATTGTCGCCCCGGTCGTTGTAAAACCAGACATAGTTTCAAAAAATGCATTGGTTATAGTGTCAATACTCCCACTGAAATAGAAAGGCAACATACCAAACACAGTAAAAAATACCCAGGAAAGAGTTACGACACAATATCCGTCTCGACGGTTCATTTTATTTTCTGCCCCTTTTCCGTAAAGTAACAATAAGCCACCCACTATTGCATTAATAATGCAGGTATATAGAAAATATTTATAATCACTTTCACCATATACAACTGAAATACCAGCACATAACAGAAACATTCCTAATTCGATGAAAAGTAATACGCCCAATACACGTCCAATCATCTTCGGATTTATCATACTATTGTTTTTATTTCCGACATACAAACTTTTATCTGAAATATATTCTTCCATAACTCATGAATTATTTTGCATATGCCCTATAGCTAAGAGTATACCAAAATGAAAGGCGAATCAGTAATCAACTATTAATCAATAAAATATTTTTTTCATAATGATAATTCCCCATTATTTCACCCTTTCATTTTGAAAAAGTTCTTTCCATAACGGAAAGATTTACCTATCTTTGTTTCAAAATATCGACCTAATATTTATCAACATGAAACGAGCTATTATCATTGGAGCTACGTCGGGCATCGGACAGGAAGTAGCAAAAGCACTTTTACTGGAAGGTTGGAAGCTGGGAATAGCAGGCAGACGCCAGTCTGCACTTGAAGCCTTGCAGCAAGTAGCACCGGAACAGGTAGAAATTCAAGAATTAGACGTTACTCAGGAAGAAGCAGTAGATAAATTGCATATACTTATTAATAAATTAGGTGGTATGGATTTTTTTCTGCTTAGTTCCGGGATAGGTTTCCAAAATATGAATCTAAATATAGAGATAGAACTGAATACAGCCCATACCAATGTGGAAGGGTTTATACGAATGGTAGATACCGCTTTTACTTATTTCAAGGAGAAGGGTGGTGGTCATCTGGGTGTTATCAGTTCTATAGCAGGAACAAAAGGACTAGGTATTGCTCCTGCATATTCAGCGACCAAACGTTTTCAAAATACGTATATCGATGCTCTCGAACAATTGGCATATTTGCAAAAACTAAATATTCATTTCACTGATATCCGTCCGGGATTCGTTGCAACGGCTTTACTAAATGACGGTAAACACTATCCAATGCTAATGAAAGCAGATAAAGTGGGACGCTACATTATACGAGCTATTAACAAAAAAAAGCGGATAGCAATTATCGACGAACGTTACCGGATTCTTGTGTTTTTCTGGCGGATGATTCCCCGTTGGATATGGAAACGGATGCCGGTAAAAACAAATAGTTAAATTAGATAATTCGTACATTAAAATTTGTTTATAATATGACAGAGAGTATATCTATAAGCAAATTATTATGTATTGCCTAGCATCATTTGTTTTAAAGTATTTTCTTCAACCAACAATATCATTCACTTCCGGATGACGTTCCAGCCATTTCACAGCATATGAACAGGTTGCTTTAGGTTTCAATCCGTTACGTAAAGCATAGTCGTAGGCTGCTTTTACTAGCGCAGCAGCAATTCCACGTCCTTCTATGGGTTGAGGAACAATTGTGTGAATGATATCAAGGCTATTGCCTAACAATCGGTATTGCACAAAAGCAGTACGACCGTCCACTTCGGTCTTAAACATTTTTTGTTCTTGCTGATGAATGATTTTGTAATCCATACTATAAGTAGGTTTTAAAGTTGTTCAATCCATTTTAAACACGTTGTATCGTAGCCCCGACTTTCGGCAGCGGTAACCAGTTTTTTCTTCACTTCTTCCGGAAGTTGAGGAGTGCGACTCAATATCCAAAGATATTTATCAGTACTACTTCCAATAAGAGCATAATTATAATTCTCTTCATCTAATTCCAGAATATAATAATCGGAATAGATTCCCGGAAAAAATGAGACTTTTAAACGCCCCGGTTGAGTCGAATCGGGAATAATTGCACGTCCGGTAGCTGTTTTACAAACGTTATATGGAGCTTTCTTTTTACAACCACGATTCTCCACACGAATCGTTCCGTTAGGACGCAATGTATAAGTTGCCGTTACATCAATAAGCCCTCGTTCGAAACGATTCTCAAAACGAGCAATTTCATACCAAAGCCCCATATAATGGGTAAGGTCAAGTTTATTGACCGTATGATGGTCTGTTCCTTCCAATAACTTTTCAACTGTCGGTACGGAAAAAGTGAATCCGGCTTCAAGTAAACGAGTAGGACGAACATACTGTCCTGTGGTTAAGAAGGAAGCCGCCTCGCCATATAGCAGACGAAAAGCTGCACGGGGAGCTGTGAAGGTTATCCAAGAATGATATGCCTTTGCCATCGCATAAGTAAATGCCGATTGCGTGATTTGCTGCGGGGAAACCAGATTAAATGTTCCTTGCAATGATTCATGATTGATAATAAAAGCCATTGCATGGCATAAATCACGAATACTAATCCACGGAAAAGGCTGGGTGCCGGGACCTATTGCAGTAGCTACTTTTGTCATTTTTAGTGGTTCTAGCATTTGTTGCATAGCTCCCCCATCAGGAGAAAGCACAATGCCAAAACGAGTTATTACCAGTCTTGTCGATGCCGGACATCGACGGGCTTCTTTTTCCCAGGCGTAACAGAGGTCTGCCAAAAAACCTTCCCCACGAACTTTGCTATATTCATCAAATACTGTTGCAGCAGTCCCCGGTTCTTCCCCATTCACCGCAGGATAATAGCCTGTAGCGGAAGCTGAAATAAACAACTTCGGTTTTGTTTTGATTGTACCCAGAATACGAATAAGATGATGAGTTGTACCAATACGGCTATCGTACAATTCTTTTTTATATTCAGGAGTCCACCGCCGGTTGATAGGAGCACCTGCCAAATTGATGATTACATCACAATGAGACAGTGCCTGAATCAGATGACCGGACATTTCCTCACGAAACATGGCTCTCCCAAGCGGAAGTACCCTATGCCCCTCCATTTCAGTCAAAAACTTAGAGAGATGTTTGCCTATATACCCGGTGGCTCCGGTCATTGCTATATTCATATTGATTCATTGTTTCTTAACTACATTAGAAAAACGTATAAAAAGCAGGAAAAGTTCTTTGAAAAAAGTAAAATGAGGCTATCTTTGCAAGAGAACATTTTTGAAATATAAAAAGAAAAGTATGATCGAAGCACCCGAAGCACGTTACTTGTGCGAGCAACTCAACTGTACTGTCAAAGAAAAACGAATCACAAATGTATTTGCCCAATTTACTCCCCATAAATTTGCCTGGTTTTCCGGAAGTCCCGAAGAATATGCAGAATGGCTGACTGGAAAGATTATGGGTCATGCTCAGCCACAGGGAGGAATGGTGGAAATCTCAATAGAGAACCGGATGCTTGTCCTTACTGATGGCGTAAATTTGCGTTATTATGCTCCCGGAGTAAAATTGCCACCCAAACATCAGCTTCTGATAGGATTTGAGGATGAAAGTTGTCTCATAGCTTCCGTGCGAATGTATGGTGGCTTGATGTGTTTCCTAAAAGGAAAATGCGACATTCCTCTTTCTGAATATTACCTGACAGCTTGTAACAAACCACAAGTGATGTCGGAGGACTTCAACAAAGATTATTTCATTAAACTCATCTCCGACGATAGTGCACAGAAGAAATCTGCCAAAGCTTTTTTAGCAACGGAACAAACAATTCCGGGACTCGGGAATGGGGTATTACAGGATATTTTATACCATGCACGCATTCACCCGAAGAAAAAAATCAGCGAACTGACAGACAAACAGAAAGAAAAGTTGTTCTATCAGGTAAAGGAGACAATGAATGACATTTACCAACAGAAGGGACGTAGTACGGAAACAGATTTGTTTGGAGAAAATGGTAAATATGTAGCATACCTGTCTAAGGATACAGCAGGCAAAATGTGTCCCCGCTGTGGAGAAACAATCGTAAAAGAGAATTATCTCGGAGGCAGCATCTATTATTGCCGGGGTTGCCAGACACTCTCGGATAACTAAATTTAAAATTAAATTTTCAACAACGAAATGAAGAAGCAGTATCGAATTAATTATATCTTAACACTTATATTGGCACTTTGCATCGGTGCAACCCTTCCCACGTTATTAGGTAGCAGCCTGGTTAGCGAACAGCATTCTGTCAAATCGGAAGTCCCTTATTGTGTCACCTCTCCCACCGTACCCGAACAGGTTTCTTTTGATGGAGAGGACATTGACCTCCGCCGTTACGACCGCCGGGAGCGAATGGACCGTGAAATGATGTCGTTCACTTATATGCACTCTACAACAATGCTATTAATTAAGCGTGCCAACCGGTATTTTCCTATTGTAGAACCTATATTGAAAGCAAACGGTATTCCTGACGATTTTAAATACCTGATGGTCATTGAAAGTAACCTGAACAATATTGCCCGCTCTCCCGCGGGTGCAGCCGGCTTATGGCAATTTATGCCTGCTACTGCAAGAGAATTCGGTCTGGAAGTAAATGACAATGTAGACGAACGTTATTATATAGAAAAAGCAACAGTAGCCGCTTGTAAATATTTCAAGCAAGCATTTGCCAAATATGGAGATTGGATAGCTGTATCCGCTGCCTATAATGCCGGACAAAGTCGCATATCTTCCGAACTTGACCAGCAACTTGCCAACCATGCAATGGATTTATGGTTAGTAGAAGAGACTTCCCGTTATATGTTCCGCTTGCTTGCCATTAAAGAAGTGCTCAGTGATCCACAGCGTTATGGATTTCTGCTAAAGAAAGAACATTTGTACCCTCCTATTCCTTATACGGAGGTAGAAGTTACTACACAGATTGATAGTCTAGATGATTACGCCAAACAGCAAGGTATTACTTATGCCCAATTGAGAGATGCAAATCCATGGCTACGGGAACATTCTTTAAAGAACAAAAGTGGAAAAAAATACGTTCTTCAAATACCGACACAAGAAGGTATGAACTATGATCCCAAAAGAACTATAGCTCATAATAAGAATTGGGTAATTGATTAATGGCGTGACAATGAAACTGAAAGAAAGAATCCATTATTTTTTGCATGACCAGAAACTGAAACATAAATTATATGTTATCATTTTCGAATCGGACACCCCTGCAGGAAAACTGTTCGATGTGATTCTTATCGGTTGTATCTTATTTAGCGTATTACTGGTTATTATTGAAAGCCTGAAAGGTCTTCCTCACTGGCTGGAAACTCCTTTTATCATTGCAGAATATCTTTTTACAGCATTCTTCACTTTCGAATATATAACGAGGATCTATTGTTCTCCCCAACCACGGAAATACATTTTCAGTTTTTTCGGAATAGTTGATTTGCTAGCTACCCTCCCTCTCTATGTCGGTCTTATTTTTCCGGGTGCGCGCTATCTACTTATTATCCGGGCATTCCGTCTGATAAGAGTATTCCGTGTTTTCAAACTGTTCAAATTCCTAAATGAAGGGGAACGTCTGCTCACGGCTCTCCGTGAAAGCAGTAATAAAATAGGGGTTTTCTTTCTGTTTGTCGTTATTCTGGTAACGTCTATCGGAACATTAATGTATATGATAGAAGGTACTCAACCTAATTCTGAGTTCAATAACATTCCGAATAGCATCTATTGGGCTATTGTCACTATGACCACTGTTGGTTATGGAGACATTACTCCGGTCACCGGACTCGGGAAATTTTTATCGGCAATTGTTATGTTAATTGGCTATACTATTATTGCTGTACCTACCGGAATCGTATCTGTTTCAATGATGAAAGAGTATAAACGACGAATGGAAAAAGAGTGCCCCAACTGCCATCGCCCGGGACATGAAGAAAACGCTGAGTTCTGCAAATACTGCGGACACAATCTGGAAAAATAAAGATATCGCAAATAAGTACTTGTTCATCATTAGAATCTATTATTTTTCAAAGTAATCATCAGTCTGTCATCTATAGTATCGCGAAGAATCTCCTCTTTTCAGTATACTCTAAAGAAGAGGTTGTTCCTCCCTACGGTCGTCTGAATGACAAAAAGAGAATATTGTATAATACAAACTAATCTAGGCTTCAGACTTCAATTCCGGACGCTTGGCGAAATGTTCAAATAAAAATACAAAGATACATCCTACGCCATAGCAGACAATATCTTTCCAATCGAAAGTTGAACCTAAAGCAATCCTAGCGGCCCGGTTAGTTACTCCCAATGTCTCTACTAATTGAAAATACTGCAATACTTCCACAAAACAAGCAAATAAAAAAACATAGAAAGGCATTCGGGGAATGCCTGTAGGCAGAAAAATCCGCACAAAACTATAGACTAACACAACGACTAACGCGTCTCCCAAATAAGGACGTATGAAACTATCGCGTACATATAGAGCGATTAATACTTCAACACAAAATATTACGATAAAACTAATGATGTAAAATATCCTTTTTTTCATGTTATCTTCAACTATCTTAGAACAATACAGTTTTTGGTTTGCGAATATACAATAAAATACCGCTTCAGCCTATTATGACAAGTGATTATTCTCACCACAATAAGAATAAATATTCATTGTAACTAGAAATTTTTCTCATAGTAATGAGAATGCTTTGAGAAAGTAATCATCTGTAAAATGCTTAGCATCGTATTAAAAATAAATAGAATTAATTCCGCCAACAGTCAATGAAATTTCATTTCGTAGGAGAAGGTGAAGAAGAGTTCTGTTTTTCTGTCAGATATTTCCAATAGCGAACTGGCATATCTTGTTTATGTTTTCGCGGATTCAGCCGTTCTTTAATGCAAATCGCTTTAAAGTAGGTTTTCCAGAGTTGCTGAAAAAGTTTTTCATCTTTATCCATCAGGCTTTCATCCAACATACCGGTGATAAGATGAGCTTCACGGCTGTTATCATCAAAAGAGATTTCGGTAACTTCTTGTAGATCATAATAAAAGCCATAACGTCGTTTCATATCATAGATAATCCATTTTTGATCGGCAAAACGATCTTTGAAGTGCTGAATAGTTAGTGGCAAAGCATTATACTGTGGTTCAAAAGCAGCAAAAAACGTCCCGTCAGCCGCTTTCTGAAAACGAACAAATTGTAACAAACGAATGCGTTCCCAATCTACTTTCTTCCAGATATGCGCCAATTGGAGTACATCGGGATCTGCAAAATTGGTTTCTATGGAACGGGGAGCGTCAATCGTCTTTCGGATATAGCGAAAAAGCAACATTCCCACTTCCGGAAGTTCCGACAACCAGCTTTGTGTCAGGCATCCCAAAGCAGAAGAAGAGACTTTTTTCTGTAAGCCATTCCATACGCGGGTAGCTTTTTCCTCATCTGTTATGACAGTATGCATCTCCTCATAAAATAAGGGCAACGGGTCACCTTCCGACAATAATAAATCGGGAAAAGTCTTGCGGAAATAAGCGTCAAAGACAGCAGTCAGCAGACCGTCGAAGGTTTTATCATAGACAAAAACAATCATGGATTTTCAAGAATTGGGAAAATACCAAAATCTAACGTCAATTGTTGTTCGTCAATTTTCTTTTTGCCCCTAGGGACTAAAAGGCTGCGTACCCGTTGAGGGGTCAATTCGTGTACTGTCTGCATAGGCAGTTCTTTGCAGGTGATGAAATATTGTGCTTTCTTCATCACAATTCCTATCTTCTTCAATTCGTAATATCCTAAACGAGAAAAACGACGGGAAGCAACTATTAATTTGGCTGATTTCACACCAATACCCGGTACACGAAGCAGCATTTCATAATCGGCTTTGTTGATGTCTACCGGGAAACGTTCGGGATGGCGTAAAGCCCATGATAATTTCGGATCTATCTCCAAATCAAGATCCGGGTAAGCATCATCCACTATTTCATCGACTTTGAACTGATAGAAACGCATCAGCCAGTCAGCCTGATACAAACGGTTTTCTCGTACCAAAGGTGGTTGTTTGAGAGCAGGAAGACGCTTATCATAGGTATTCACAGAGACATATCCCGAGTAATAGACACGTTTCATAGTAGGTCCTTTATAAAGCGACGACGAAAGAAAAAGAATGTCTTTATCCGATTCTGAGGTAGCACCCACAATCATCTGGGTACTCTGCCCGGCAGGTGCAAAACGAGGTGCATGACGAAACCTTTGACGTTCTTCTTTGCTTTCGAGCACTCCTTGCTGTATATACTTCATCGGAGCAAAAACACTTTTATGGTCTTTTTCCGGAGCTAAGAGTTTCAGATTTTCCTCTTTAGGGATTTCAACATTCACACTCAAACGGTCGGCATAAAGTCCGGCTTCATTCACCAACTCTCGGCTAGCTCCAGGAATACTTTTAAGATGAATATATCCATTAAAACGATACACTAAACGAAGATCTTTGGCTACACGTACAAGCCGTTCCATTGTATAATCCGGATTACGAACGACCCCGGAACTGAGAAACAGTCCTTCAATATAATTGCGACGATAAAACTCCATTGTCAATTCCACCAATTCAGAAACAGCTAAAGTAGCTCGTGGAAGATCATTACTACGCCGATTGATACAATAAGCACAATCATAGATGCAATAATTAGTAAGCATGATTTTGAGCAATGAAATACACCGCCCGTCCTCAGCAAAGCTATGACAAATACCCCATCCGCCGACAGTGTTGCCAAGCATGCCCGGTTTATTGGAGCGCACCGTTCCACTAGAGGCACAGGAAACATCATACTTGGCAGACTCTGCCAGTATTTTTAGTTTAGCAAGGACATTCTCATTCACAACTTACAATAGAATTAGTCACGCAAATATAAAGGAAAAAGGGCACGTCGCCAAAACGACATGCCCTTTTCTTTCTTCTGATATCTGAGTAGACTCCTATTCTTATTTTTTAGAAGCTTCCAAAGATGCTTTACGGAATTCTTTCATTGCTTTTTCGATTTCCAAAGAAGCCTTACGAGCACGAGTTCCTGCTGCTTTATTACCATTTTCAATTTGAGCATTAGCATCTTTTGAGAATTCAGCATACATAGCTGCTACCTTTTCTACCAATTCTTTCATAATCCTTTTATTTTTTCGTTAATAATGTGTGGCAAAAATACACTGTTTCCCGAAATAAACGCATAAAAACAATATTTTTTTTGAATTAATCTGCGAAAAATCCCCAAAAAAAGAGCTTTTCAGCATTTTTACCTACCTTTGCAGCTATGAAACCGCTTACAGATACCGATTATATGCATACTCTGATTGCTGAAGGGGAGCATCAGCAACAGGACTTTAAATTTGAAATATCCGATGCCCGAAAGATAGCTAAAACGCTGTCAGCTTTTTCAAATACAGACGGTGGCAGATTACTTATCGGCGTAAAGGATAATGGACGAATTGCCGGTGTACGTTCGGAAGAAGAAAAATATATGATTGAAGCAGCCGCCCAACTTTACTGTTTGCCGGAAGTGAGCTATGAAATGCAAACTTATATTGTGGAAGGTCGCCAAGTATTGGTAGTCACTATTGAAGAAAGTGCTCATAAACCGGTTTATGCCAAAGATGAAAACGGTAAACCTCTCGCCTATCTCCGTATTAAAGATGAAAATATCTTGGCAACACCAATTCATTTACGTGTCTGGCAACAAAGCGACAGTCCCCGTGGTGAATTAATTTGCTATACTGAACGGGAGCAACTCCTACTTGACCAGTTGGAACAGGGCACTTTGCTTTCTCTCAACCGATATTGTCGGCAAACGGGTATTTCCCGTCGTTCCGCCGAACATCTGCTAGCTAAATTTGTTCGTTATGACATCGTAGAACCTGTGTTCGAAAACCACAAATTCTACTTCCGTATAAAAAAATGAATGACCTCATCGCTATTTAATATTGGATATTAAACTATGGGATTTATCAACGAAATCAATGACCTACTTTGGACATACATCCTAATAATCATGCTACTAGGTTGCGCAATCTGGTTCAGCATACGCACGAAATTTGTACAGTTCCGTATGCTGCGCGAAATGATTGTACTGCTAAGTGAGTCTGCCGGAAAAGGTAAACAAAGCGAAAAACACGTATCATCTTTTCAGGCATTCGCCATTTCCATTGCCAGCCGTGTAGGAACAGGTAATCTGGCAGGAGTAGCTACTGCAATTGCTGTCGGAGGTCCCGGTGCTATTTTCTGGATGTGGGTGATTGCTTTATTGGGTGCTTCAAGTGCCTTTATCGAATCGACCTTAGCACAGTTGTACAAGATACGCGGAAAAGACTCTTTTATGGGCGGACCGGCTTACTATATGAAGAAAGGATTGAAACAACCTTGGATGGGAATGCTTTTCGCCGTACTTATCAGTATCACTTTTGGCTTTGCCTTCAACTCAGTACAGAGCAATACCATTTGTGCTGCTGCCGAACATGCATTTGGTTTTGATCATATGATATTAGGTAGTATCCTGACTGTACTGACATTAGTTATTATTTTCGGAGGTATTCACCGTATCGCCCGTGTCAGTAGTATTATTGTACCAGTTATGGCATTAGGATATATAGGACTGGCATTTATCATCGTTCTGCTCAACATTACTCATTTACCGGAAGTCATTTCACTGATCGTAAGCAATGCTTTCGGTTGGGAACAGGCTTTGGGAGGAGGGGTCGGTATAGCATTGATGCAAGGTATCAAACGTGGATTATTCAGCAATGAAGCCGGTATGGGTTCGGCACCGAATGCGGCAGCTACGGCAAACGTCTCACACCCGGTTAAACAGGGATTGATACAAACACTGGCTGTATTTACAGATACATTGTTGATTTGTACATGTACTGCGTTCATTATTTTGTTTAGCGGTGTCCCACTGGACGGCACAACTAATGGCGTACAATTAACACAACAAGCATTGACCAACGAGATAGGTGCATCCGGAAGTATTTTTGTGGCCATAGCTCTTTTCTTTTTTGCTTTCAGCAGCATACTGGGAAATTATTATTACGGAGAAGCCAATATTCGTTTTATCACCCAGAAAAAATGGGTACTCTATATTTATCGGATATTAGTAAGCGGTATGGTACTTTTCGGTGCACTTGCCACCCTTGATATGGCCTGGAGTCTGGCAGACATCACTATGGCACTGATGGCAATCTGTAACCTGATTGCGATTCTATTTCTAGGTAAATACGCTATTCGTTTACTCGCAGACTACCACGCCCAGAAGAAAGCTGGCATTTCAAGCCCTGTTTTTAAAAAAGAGAGAATGCCGGACATCGAAAAGGACTTGGAATGTTGGTGAAACCCAACTGTTTTTCTTACCTTTGCACTCAAATTAGTGAACGGCAAATTAATACAGTTTGATCCTGTGCACTTTGGACTTTATTTGTAACCTGTAATTTGTAAACATAACAATGGGCTTATTTGGTTTATTCAAAAAAAAATCCGATGAAACAAAAGTCGGCAATGTAGAAGATTTCATATCACTGACCCGGGTTTATTTCCAATCAGTAATTGCTACGAATCTCGGTATCACAAACATTCGTTTCTTACCCGATGTAGCAAACTTCAAACGTTTGTTTAAAGTGCCGACGCAAAACGGAAAACTAGGTCTTGCCGAAAAAACTGCTTCACGTAAAATGCTGATGCAAGATTACGGTCTGAGTGAAGGATTCTTCAAAGAAATTGATGCTTCCGTGAAACGTAACTGTCGCACGCAGAATGATATCCAGTCTTATTTATTTATGTATCAGGGATTCTCCAACGACCTGATGATGCTAATGGGCAACCTGATGCAATGGAAATTCCGTATGCCTTCTATTTTTAAGAAAGCACTTTACGGTATGACCAAAAAGACTGTACACGACGTATGTACCAAATTAGTATGGAAAGCTGACGATGTACATAAGACTGCCACTGCTGTCCGCCAATACAAAGAACGTCTTGGATATTCGGAAGACTGGATGACAGAATATGTGTACAATATCGTGATGCTCGCCAAGAAGGAGCCGAAACGGAAAGGAGACGACACGGAAACGAAAAAATAAATCGTCCAAAATGTTAGAAAGAAAAAAATAATCGTAAAGAATGATATGTCAGTAAAAGCGGAGTTAGTTTAACTCCGCTTTTTTGTTATCTTTATAGACTATTTTACTTCCGCAAGTGTATTTCCGAAGCTTCAGAAGGACTTTATTTACCTGTTTGTTGAATATTAATAGTCTATATCTCAACTATTAATAACCTACATCTCAGCTATTAATACTCTACATCTCAGTTATTAATAGTCTACAAACAGGCTGTAAACAGCAGAAAACAGGTTTTTCAATGCACTTTCGAAAGTTAGGCAAGGTATAATATACTGTATCAATATTAAATTTATTAATTAACCAATAAAAGAAAAATTGCTTATGAAACAAAAGAAAATGCTTACACTTACTCTTTCACAGTTACAACAAATCTATAATCAGGAGATACCGGAATTGATGCAAATATCAGCTAGGAATTCAACTATTGAGGGTTTCAAAGCTGAGTTATCGCAGTATTTGGATGCTTGCAAAATAGATGGAGAAATAGCGGAAGAGGCAAGAGAGCAAATTCGACTCTTACTACATTATGATGGACTGAATGTCTACGAACTGTCTATGGGACAGGATATGCCAGTACAGACTATTCGGCTGCTTTATCAGTTTCTGACAGAAAAATTAGAGAATGTGGAGATGCCAACGGATTTGTTTATTGAATTGTTTCAACTGTTTAAACGGCTGAAGGGAGAAATTGCTCCCGTTCCGTCACCACAACGTATTAAAAATCGAAGTGAACGCTGGGCTACAGGGTTGGATGAAGAGGTACGCGAGATACGTGCTGAAAATAAAGAACGAATGTTGCATTTACTGATTCAGAAGATAGAAAACCGGAAATCCAAGCCTTCGGTACGGTTCCATTTTGAAGAAGGAATGAGTTATGAAGAGAAATATAAGCTGGTTAGTGAATGGTGGAATGATTTCCGTTTTCATCTGTCAATGGCGATAAAAAGCCCAATTGAGTTAAATCGCTTTCTAGGGAATTCACTTTCTTCGGAAACAATGTATTTGCTTTATAAAGCCCGCAAAAAAGGAATGCCTTTCTTTGCAACACCTTATTATCTTTCACTGCTTAATATTAGCGGAGAAGGATACAATGATGACACGATTCGGAGTTACATTATTTATTCACCACGGTTAGTGCAAACCTATGGAAATATTCGGGCCTGGGAAAAGGAGGACACTGTAAAAGCTGGAAAACCGAATGCTGCCGGATGGGTAATACCCGGCCATAATATTCACCGACGTTATCCGGAAGTAGCAATTCTCATTCCTGATACGATGGGACGTGCGTGCGGGGGACTTTGTGCTTCCTGTCAGCGTATGTACGATTTCCAAAGCGAACGGTTGAACTTTGAATTTGAAAGTTTAAAACCGAAGGAAAGTTGGGAACATAAATTACGCCGGTTAATGAATTATTTTGAAGAAGATACTCAGTTGAGGGATATTCTTATTACCGGAGGAGATGCGCTGATGAGCCAGAATAAGACTTTACGGAATATACTCGAAGCGGTATATCGCATGGCGGTACGTAAACAGAAGGCAAACCTGGAACGTCCGGACGGAGAAAAATATGCAGAGTTGCAACGGGTACGATTAGGCTCTCGCCTACCGGCTTATTTGCCAATGCGTATCAATGATGAATTGATTGATATCTTACGTGAATTTAAAGAAAAAGCTTCAGCTATTGGAGTCAAGCAATTTATCATTCAGACTCACTTTCAGACTCCGCTGGAGGTTACGCCGGAAGCAAAAGAAGCAATCCGAAAAATTATTTCTGCCGGATGGATTATCACAAATCAGTTGGTATATACAGTGGCTGCTTCACGAAGAGGGCACACGGCACGTATTCGTCAGGTTCTCAATTCGTTAGGAGTGCTATGCTATTATACTTTCTCCGTAAAAGGGTTTAATGAAAACTATGCGGTATTTGCTCCAAACAGTCGTTCGATGCAGGAACAGCTGGAAGAGAAAATATATGGGCAAATGACTGCGGTACAGGCAGAAGAATTGTATGAACTGTTGGATATTAAAACGGAACAGCCAAAAGAAGATACTGCTACTCTAATCAGACGTTTTATGAAAAAACATCATTTACCTTTCCTCGCTACCGACCGTAGCGTTTTGAATTTACCTGCTATCGGCAAGAGTATGACTTTCCAGATGGTGGGACTGACTGAAGACGGGAAACGTATTCTTCGCTTCGAACACGACGCAACACGGCTCCATAGTCCGATTATCGGACAAATGGGGAAAATCTATATTGTAGAGAATAAATCGCTGGCTGCATACTTGCGGCAATTAGGCAAGATGGGAGAAGATCCGGAAGACTATGCTTCCATCTGGAGTTACACGAAAGGGGAAACCGAACCTCGTTTTAGTTTGTACGAGTATCCTGACTTCCCCTTTCACACAACAGAAAGAATGAGTAACCTGACGATCTAATCGCCTTTACCTTCTTCGTTCACACGTATTATTATATTTGCAATAATTGCGGTCAAACCTCCGGTAGTAATTCCAGAAGAGAAAATGCTTCGGATAGCTTCCGGAGCTTGTTTTAATACATCCGGCATCAACTCTACACCCAAGCCTAGAGACAGACTTACTGCTAATACCAATGTCTCCTTCCGTCCTATCTCCTGAGAAGAGATAATTCGGATACCCGCAGCAGCTACTGTGCCAAACATCAATAAAGTTGCTCCTCCCAATACAGGATCGGGCATTAAAGAGAATACAGCTCCTACAATAGGAAATAAACCTAAAAGGATAAGCATAACAGCAATATAATAGCCAACATAACGACTGGCAACCCCGGTCAATTGGATAATACCATTATTCTGTGCAAAGATGGAGTTTGGAAACGAATTGAATACACCTGCCAAAAAAGAGTTAAATCCGTCTGCCATCACACCACCGGAAACACGCTTCAGATATGAATCTCCCTCAATAGAATAACCGGAGATCATAGAGTTGGCGGTTACATCTCCCGTTGCTTCAATAGCTGTAATTAAATAAACCAGACCGATAGCAATAAAAGAAGAAACATTGAAATCAATACCATATTTAAAAGGTTGGGGAATATTAAATCCCATCAGCATTTCGGCATTTAAAGAACTCATGTTTACCTTTCCCAATGCAAATGCAAGCCCATAGCCTAGGCAGAGTCCCAATACAATAGAACTCATACGAAAATATTTGTTTTTACAGCGATTGAAAAACAAAACACTTAATAATACGATTGCAGCGATAGACAAATTCTCCCATGTGCCAAATGTTCCATTGTCCATAGCCGCATAACCTCCGCCACAAGATACAATTCCCACCTTTATCAAGCTTAGTCCAATCAACAATACAACAATACCTGATACCAGAGGAGTGATAATATTACGTAAATACTTGAACGTACGACTAACAACCATTTCAATTGGAGCTGCTGCCATACAGGAACCGAATATAAGAGGTAGTCCACCTACCATTCCGGTAGCTATAATAGGTCCGATAAAAGAAAAGCTGGTACCTTGAATACAAAGTAAACCAGCTCCGAAAGGGCCGATACGACGGCACTGTATAAAAGTGGAAACACCTGAGGCAAAGAGCGACATAGACACCAGAAAACCGGTCTTTTCAGCATCCAGTTTCAATGCACCGGCTATAATAAGAGGAGGAGTAATAATGGCCACAAAAATAGCCAATAAATGTTGCAATGCGGCAAACAGGGCTTCCTTAAAAGGAGGGCGGTCTTCCACGCCATAAATTAAATCAGTTTTCATCCGATGGTTTATTCAATAATTCATATTAGTTTTACACATTAAGATAAGCTGTTGAATTACTTTAAAAAACAGTTCAACACTTAGTTTAATGTCCATTTCAAAGCAAGAGTCGGAATTGCATAAAAGCCGTCTCTTCCTCCAAAGTTATTACTTAGTTCTACCTCGGAACCAACACTTAAATTAAAATTCTTATTCACACCTTTAATGCGATTCAGATTTACCCAAAACTGAGGTTCTGTGAGAAAGATCGTTTTTCCATAATTTGTCTCTTCACGCCACCAGTCGGCAAAGCCCGAGAATGTAAGCAGATCATGGCAGAAATTAATATACCAGGTACCTGTCAATTGGAAGTTATTGGGTGAATGATGTTTTTGGATATACTTGTACATGGCGGTCAATGTGAAGCCTTTTGAGAAAGAAGCATTATTATATGTATAGGTAGGTCCTGCCAGATAAGCATTGTTATAAGAATAGCCTTTTGCCAAACCACCATTATACTCAATATGCGCAGAAAATGGTCCTTTCCAGAATTTCAACTCACGCGCAATTTCCCAATAAGCGGAAGCAACCCCCGAAGAGACATAATCCATATCCACAAAGAAATAAGTGCTCCCCCAACTATCCGGATGAAATTTCTCGACAGTGGAAGTGAACAAAGGACGCTCTTTCAAATCTTTGTCGTACAACGACCGACCGAAATCATAATGTAACTGAATGTTTTGCGCTTTCAACTCCGGCACTGCGAAAAGAAGCATACACAGGAAGAGAGCAGAAATGATCTGTTTCATAATAAATGTGTTTTAATGAAGGTGCAAAAATAGTTAAATCAACACACATATACACATTACTATCACTGATTTTTATTCCAAGTTATTATTTCCTGTATCCCACCAAAGTCTTGACCCCGCATTATCATCTGCTCCCAGAGCTTTTACAAGAGCAAAATACTGCTCCCAATTTTCCGTCTGCAATGTACCGGGAAAGTTAAGTCTGCGTATCATAATTTCTGTATCAACACATCCATTTTTGCTATGGTTGAAGCGTACCGGAAATAAGCGGGGATATCCTGTCCGCCTCTGTTCTGCCCATGCTTCACAACCTTCGGGGAACATAGCGATCCATTTCTGAGTAATAATCTTCTCCAGTTTTGTTTCTTTATCATCCTGTGGATTCCATTGGGGTGATACTTTACAGCGAGCTTTTATATCATTATCACTATCAAAAGCATCCACAAAGTCAGAAGCCTTCCTTTCAATGGTTAAATAGTCACCCATTTGATAAATTCCATATTGCCGGAAAGAATTTTCTACTCCATTATGATAACAAGTTTCTTCATCTTCCAATGTCCATCCGCGTAAAGCAGCCTCAGCACGCAGAAACCAAACTTCCGAAGAAGTCATCAAGGGAGCATCTGTACTTTGATTCCATGACAATTTTGATAATCCGGAATAACGACTATGTGCAAAACATGTCCCTTGACGGATTCCACGAAATTTCCCTTTATTTTTCTCATCTGTACAAGGTTCAAAATAAATTTCAAGCCTGGGATCATCATAACCTTTCAGAATCGATTCCATAGCAGCCCCCATATAAGCTTCATTCCATACACGATTAATCTCTCCTAATGGGTTAGTATAGCCGGATTTAGTAGAAACTGCCACTTTCTCGGCATCTGCCTCAAAAACTCCATACACATTCTCCAAACCCTTCAGAAACTCGGAACGGGCTTTACCGGGATCAACAGCAGCAAGACGCATGGCTAGACGCATCCGTAAAGAATTGGCAAATTTAATCCACGATGTATACTTTCCGTCCATCAAAATATCAAAACGAGTAAATTCAACTGACTCCGGTTTTTCCTCTATATAATTGGTAAGGGCGCAAACAGCAGAGTCGAGTTCATTAAAAAACTCATAGTACACGTCCTTCTGCGTATCAGGCCGATAATGGCTTTGTGCATCAGCAAAGTGTTTGTAAATAATAGGACCATAATAATCAGTCACACGATGCATTACTTCCACTTTTAGTATTTTCGTAATTCCGAACAAAGCGGAATGTACATTTCTAGTTGCATTTTCCGATTGATAAATTTGAGGAAAAATATAAGAGTATGTCTGTGTCCACATAGCACTATTCCATCCATCCTGTAAATTATAATCAGAGTTATGAGAGCCACCGTTCAATGGTTTAGCATCGTGCATATATCCACAAAACATATCCGCATTCAGATTCTGTGTCAATTGGAATGGCCAGTTCTTTCCTTTTCCATAATCATAATTAAAATAAATACCTTGCTGGATGATCCCTAACCGAATTCCATAGCCATTATCATCAATAATCAAATCTTCATCTGTAATGCCGGAAAGGTCTGTATTGAAATCACGAAACTTTCCGGTACATGCAACAAATAATAGCAGCATTCCTAGCAAGCATATGTATAGGTACTTCATCGCTATCTCCTTTCTTGCTTTTAAAACTCACATTTCACAGTAAAACCCAGACTACGTGTAGTAGGCATACCAAACACTTCTATACCCTGATTGTCATTACCTGTAGATAACACTAAATCAGGATCGAATGGAGCCTTCTTATATAAAAAGCAAAGGTTACGTGCTACAAAAGATAATTGTAGATTCTTCAGGACTTTAGCTTTCTGTATCCATTGCTTTGGAAAATCATAACTTAACGAAACTTCCCGCAAGCGAAGATTGGTAGCATCATACATATAATATTCCGTTACTCCGGCACGCCCTCCTACTACATTCTTATAGAAACCTTTTACATCATCTATACGGTTTCCTTCGAGTGTTACATATCCTCTGTCACGTGCCTGAGCCGTAACCTCCGAAACGCCATAAAGATCCATTTCCGCCTGAGTCTGTGAAAGGACTTCGCCGCCATAACGCCAATCCAATAAAAAGTAAAGACTAAATCCTTTATAAGAAAAAGTATGATTCCATCCCATCATGAAGACCGGATTGGCATTTCCTACTTTTACCGTATTACCATCTCCTTCTACCTGAGGAAGCCCTTTATAATCCCCTTTTGTTTCATAAAGAATATTTCCTTCAGCATCGCGCACAAACGCTTTCCCATAAATATCACCAATAGAACCACCTTTCACGAGTTTCATTGCATAACTGGATGAGAAACTGGTAGGTCCATAAGCAAACTCCTTCAATTGTTGATGCAGTTCAAGAATTTTATTCTTATTGGAAGAAAAGTTAAGGGAGGTTTTCCAAACAAAATCTGAAGTTAATACTGGAGTAGCATCTACCGTTGCTTCCCACCCCCGGTTCTGGATATCTCCGGCATTGACATATCGATAAGCATACTTATCTCCTGCCAAAGCGGGAAGCTTGAAGAACTGGTTATGAGTATTTGTACGATAATAGGTAAAGTTGAATCCTAAACGTTGTTTTAAGAATTTCCATTCTGTACCAATTTCCGTTGATCGGGTCATTTCCGGTTCCATCTCTTCAAAAGGAGCAGCATCATTTGCTTGCATATCTCCCCCCGCCGTGAGGTGTGATACGGAATTTGTGATAAACAAAGGAATATCGTTACCTACTTTACTCAATGTTCCACGTATTTTTGCGAATGTAACCCATTCGGGCAACTTAATCCATTTATCAACCAAAAAGGAAATACCAACCGAAGGATAAAAAAATCCGGTTTTCTCGTGCCTCGTATAAGCAAGGGTAGACGACCAATCATTACGGGCAGTAAGATCCAGGAAAATTCTTTCACGATATCCCAATTGTGCTGTACCAAACAGAGATTGCAGCTGGCGTCGGGCATCTATTTTCTGATCAATACTAGCTGATCCGTTCATGATAATATTTGCAAGGTTAAACACATTGGCATACTTTAATGAAGCATTCTTAGAATCGTAGCGAGTGGAATTCACGTTTTTATCATTGATACTTCCGCCAATAGCTACATCCATTGCAAAATCATTCCACTTCTTTTTTCCCATTAGCATGATATCACCATAAAACAATGTTTCCTGATAATCCATTTCTATATATCGTCCGTTAGCTCCACATAAAGCAGGAGCAGTGGAAGCATAAAACTTCTGGCGTAACTTATCTGCGAGATAATCTACATTGCCACGTGCCTGAATTGTCATCCAGTCATTCACTTTCAAGTGAGCTGCAAGAGAGATAATGCTTCGCATACGTATATCTTTACTCTGAATACGGTTCACCACCCAATAAGGATTCTGTTCAAAGTCCTCGGTAAAAGTGTGCCAGTTTTGTGTGTTCATTTTTCGGTCTCCATCATATACTTCAAAGTGGTCTTTATAATAAGAAAGATCCTCTCCTCTGGGAAAACGATATAGCCCCACTAATGGATTCATGTAGAAACCTCCCGAAACAGGCTTATTATTGACAATCTGTCTCATAGCATTCAAATTACCGTCTAGTTTCAAACGTTTATTGAACATGACAGCAGTCTCTCGCAGATTGATATTGTGTTTTATCAATTTGTTTTTATCAATAATACCACGTCCGGTCGTATTGGCATAAGAGAAATAAGTCTGCAGTTTTTCATTTCCATAATTAACTGACACGGAAGTTATTGAAGTAACTCCAGTACGGAAAAAGTCATTCTGATTATCCGATACACTAAGATTGAAACGATCTCCCCAGCTATCTACCACATCACTTACTCCATATCGGTTTTGCATCTCAGGGAGAGTAAATGCTTTTTCAAAAGTCAAACCGGTAGAGAAATTAATATTCTTCTGTCCTTCGGAATTGCCTTTCTTTGTAGTAATAAGAATGACACCATTAGCGGCCTGACTACCATATAAAGCAGCTGCAGGAGCTCCTTTTAAGATACTAATACTTTCAATATCCTCCGGATTCAAATTGGAGATACCGTCACCACCATCACGATTTCCGGCATTTGCCGTACCACCAATGGCCGAATAGGCTTGTTCCGAACTTTCATTCAGCATTGGCACCCCATCTATCACATAAAGAGGTTGGTTATCACTGGATACAGAGCGAGTCCCTCGAATACTTACTTTGGCAGAACCTCCCACACCGGAAGAATTTTTATTGATCTGCACTCCCGCTGCCTTTCCAGCTAAAGCTGTGATCATATTCACCTCTTTCACACGGTTCAATTCTTTTCCACTTATCCTCTGTACAGCATAAGCCAAAGAAGATTCATTCTTCTCAAGTCCTAACGCAGTTATAATGATATTGTCGAGCATAAGGGCATCTTCAGAAAGAATTACTTCTAACATTTTTTTACCAGCCACGCTAATATCTGTAGTTTTGTAACCGACAAAAGAAACTTGCAGAATAGCACTATCCGGAACTGTTAAAACAAAATTTCCTTTTGCATCAGTCACTGTACCTTTCGTACCACCCTTTTCTCGTATTGTAGCACCGATAAGTGGCGTTCCATGGGGATCGACAATGCGTCCCTTCACTAGGGAATCAGTGGAGGAAACTTCTATTATCTCATTATATTCCAGTCGCTTTGAAGCATAACTTTTTTCACTAAAGAAAAAGAACAGAATTATAATAGACACACTTACAATTATTCTTATTTTCAATAACATCTTAATGAAGAATTCAAGCATTGACGGACAAAAATAACTAAATATTTTCAAAAGAATATTTTTTCACGTCCTTTTTGATATAAAAGAACAATATCATTATTTTTGTAAAAAATTAAAAGAGCAATGGAAATAGAAGTTGAAATACATCCATTAAAGCCTTTTCTCCCGTCAAACGCAAAATTGCTGATGCTGGGTAGCTTTCCGCCACAAAGAAAACGCTGGTCTATGGATTTTTATTACCCAAACCTGAACAATGATATGTGGCGTATTGTTGGATTTTTGTTCTTCAATAACAAAGATTACTTTCTGAATGAGACAAAAAAAGCATTTTGCCGTGACCGTATTATTGATTTCCTGAATGAGAAAGGAATTGCTTTGTTCGATACAGCCTCATCCATCAAACGATTGCAGGACAATGCTTCGGACAAATTTCTGGAAGTAGTGCAACCTACGGATATCGCAGCATTGCTGCGACAAATTCCTATATGTAAGGCAATAGTCACTACCGGACAGAAAGCGACCGATACTCTGCGGCAACAATTGGAAGTAGAAGAGCCGAAAGTCGGCGATTTCTCCGAATTTATCTTTGAAGGACGGGCTATGAGGTTATATCGGATGCCTTCTTCTTCACGTGCTTATCCGTTGGCACTAGATAAAAAAGCAACTGCTTACCGGATTATGTATCAGGATTTGGGAATGTTGATTTAAATAATTTAATTTCTAAAAAATATATTGAGTATGAAACCTTTATTTTTGCAATATCCAGCTTGTAGTACCTGCCAGAAAGCTAAGAAATGGCTGACGGAAAATAATATTGAGTATGTCAATCGGTTGATTGTGGAAGATAACCCCACAGTGGAAGAACTGAAAGAATGGATTCCGAAAAGTGGTTTACCTTTAAAAAAGTTTTTCAATACAAGCGGATTGGTGTATAAAGAATTGAAACTGAGCGAAAAACTCCCAAATATGAGTGAAGAGGAACAAATAGCCTTACTAGCTACTAACGGAAAGTTGGTGAAACGTCCTCTGGTAGTCACAAACAGCTCTGTTCTAGTTGGTTTCAAACCCGAAGAGTGGACAAAATTAAAATAGTTAAAAACTTATTTATACGAACGCTTGCAGATTCAAAAGTTTCTACTACCTTTGCAGCCGCAAATACGGGAGTAGCTCAGTTGGTAGAGCACCGGTCTCCAAAACCGGGTGTCGGGAGTTCGAGCCTCTCCTCCCGTGCAAGGATAAATGGCTGTAAATTATTAATTTACAGCCATTTTATTTTAGAAGTGGAACAAAAGCAGGTATCCAGCGACCGATCATTTCAGATGCAATGCCATTGCATCATTGGCATAAAGCAGAGCATAAGCATAGGGAATACGTCCATACCCTTTATCCCCAAAAGATTCTCCGAATGAATTTTTAAAAATGAGATACCCTCCACCAGGTGTTTTATCATCCATCTGATACCCGACAATCAGAATACTATGCCCGTCAAATACATTTTCACGTTCTACTACGGCCAGTTCACCATGCTCCCCAATAGCTTCACCTTGTTTAGGCCATTGAAAACCTATCGCTACCGGATGGTTAGCATCTAATTCTTTTTGCACTTGGAGTAACTGCTCTTTTGTAATGCCATTTTTAGGATTCCACTGTTTAATCCATATCTGTTTGCCTATTTTACGAGACATCGCATCTTTTTTCGCCGATTCAGAAGGCTCTACTTTTTCTGTGAAACGCGTAGCATAGGGCATATAATCGTCTGTACAGATTCCATATTTTGCCATTCCGTCTATCGCATAATTAAAGAATGAGCCATCGGCATTTACTCCCTCTATTTGGTTGGCAGACCAGTTCAGATATTCTACCGACAACGGTGTACTATCGTTCAAAACATGGGCCCGTTCAAATTCTATTAAACCGACAATGGTAAATATAGAACAAGTTCCCCTACTACCCTGATCTTTCACTGTTATTCCGTACTTTTCAAAAAGCGGACGCAAATCTTTTCCCTGTGCAAAAACATTTGAAAAGGAAAAAAACAATGCAACAACAATTAAAGCTAATGCTTTCTTTATACGTGTTATTTTAATAGTCATTTGGCAAAGGTATAATTTTAAGAATATGAAAACAAAAAAAATCATAGTTTTTCACTAGGCTTCCATCAATTACATAATATCATTCACAACAACACTGAAGCAGCTTTATCCAATTATTCGGCAACATTCCTCAAAGTACCGACTTAAATATTCAATTCCTCTTCTATAACAATGGCAACCTTATCTTATACTTTATTTCCGTTAATACGTTGATGCAACGAAGAGGCTAATTTGTCAAAATATTGCTTTGCAAACTTCGAAAGTTATGTATCCGCAGGATAAAATTGACAGATTGCCTACTGTTTTTTATCTCCCTAAGTGACGGTATATTCTTGTAATAGTGACAGTATACCTATCAGATACCGTCACTATTTTAGTAGAAGAAAAAGAATCACCGACAAGAAATTCTACTTGATTAATAATTTCAATTAACCGGCTCTATCCCCTTAGTAGCTTCTGCCAAACGAACAAATTCTCTCCTGTACCCTTTTTCATCATTGTTTAAGCCTTGTTTCGCCAAATCAATCACCTGGTCATAAGTTGCATCACCTTTGAAATCAGAATTCCGTAGTAACTGTCCGAACATGGCAACAGCTGAAGCAAATTTGAAATCGGAAGAAACGTTATTTCCTTTGGAATCAACAAAAGGAAGCTCTATCTTTTTACTAACATCTTTATCCGCAGATTTATAACGGAGTTTCACTGTTAGCAATTCATCAGAACCTGTCGATTTCACCATTTTTTTCTCTTTCTTCTGATACTTCAAATCATCCACTTTTCCTAGATAATCATTCTTTACCCCCACTGGAATCACCTCATATAAAGCAGTCACCGTATGTCCTGCTCCTATATCTCCTGCATCCTTCGCATCATTATTGAAATCTTCATCTTTCAACAAACGGCTCTCATAACCGATCAGCCTATAGGTTTGTACCAGTGAAGGGTTAAATTCAACCTGAAGTTTCACATCTTTTGCAACAGTATGTAAAGTTCCTCCAAACTCACCCACCAATACACGATTGGCTTCTTGCAAATTATCAATATAAGCATGATTTCCGTTTCCTTTTTCAGCTAGTGTTTGAATTTTGCTATCTTTATAATTACCCATTCCATAACCTAAAACTGTCAGGAATACACCACTCTTACGTTCTTTTTCTATCAATCGCTCCAAATCTTCTTCCGAAGAAACACCTACATTAAAATCGCCGTCCGAGCAAAGGATAATTCTGTTATTTCCATTGGATATAAAATTCTTCTTAGCGATATTATAGGCCAATTGGATACCTGCACCTCCGGCAGTAGAACCTCTGGCAATTAGTTCATCTATTGCTTCACGAATCTTCTGTTTATCACTTCCGGATACTGATTCCATTTTTACATCCGCAACGCCGGCATAAGTCACAATTGCAACTTTATCTTTATCACGCAAGTTATTGACCAACATTTTAAGAGATGACTTCACCAAATCCAATCGTTCTGCTCCCCACATCGAGCCGGAAACATCAATCAAAAAGACCAAATTAGATGCAGGTAAATTATCTGTTAGAATCTCTTTCGCTTTCAATCCGATTCGAACCAGACGGTGAGTTGTATTCCAAGGACAGTCACCAGCTTCTATTGTTATCTTCACCGGATCGTTCCCTGTTGGCTTCGGATATTCATAAGTGAAGTAATTCACTAATTCTTCTGTACGAACAGCATCTGCGGGTGGAAGTTCACCCCTATTAATAAAACGGCGCATATTACTATAAGAGGCAGCATCCACATCAATGGAGAAAGTAGACAGTGGTGCATCCGAAACTTCTTTGTAACCATTTTCATTGATAGATTTATATTCTTCGCTTGTCATTCCTATTATTCCTTGAACATTCCCTGCCAAAGCATTGGAAATAGACGTTTGTCTCAGGTCCTCTACTCTTACTGATGTTAAAGCGCCTGTAATAGTCATCTTCTTTTGTGCACCTACTCCAGACACTACGACTTCTTCCATTGCATCTTTAGCACATTCATGCATTACCACATTTATTTTCTCAGACTTAACAATCACCTCCACCGTCTCATAACCTATATAAGAGAAACATAAAACTTCACCTTTATATACTTTAATAGAGTAAGTTCCATTGATATTTGTAATAATCCCGCCCGTTTTTCCCTTAACGGTTATATTACAACCTATCAACGGATTATTCTTGTTATCTACAACAGTACCGGTTACTTTTATAAGTTGGGCATTTGCCTGTCCCAAAGAAATAACTGCCATTAGCAGTATAAGCATGATTGCTCTGAATTGATTTGTTTTCATAACTACAAGTATTTAATGTCATTATTAATCCACTTTTACTATAGAGATGCAGTAAGCACACAAATTCCATAAGCTGATTAAAGTTTTTTTTATTTTTCTTCTCTTCGTTGTTATTTATCATTTCAATTTCTATCTTTGACAACAAAAATAAAATCCTGATATTTAGAAAAGACATATCGAAGCTATCGGACGAAGAACTACTAACATCCTATACCAAGTCCGGGAACACAGAATATTTCGGTGAATTATACAACCGTTATATACCGCTAGTTTATGGTCTCTCTCTAAAATATCTACGAGATGAAGACAATGCACAAGAAGCAGTCATGCAACTATTTGAGGATCTAATTCCCAAAATAAGCAATTACGATATAAAAGCATTTAGACCATGGCTTTATAGAGTAGCTAAAAACCACTGCCTGCAACTATTACGAAAGGGGAACAAAGAAATTCCACTAGATTATACCATTAATATTATGGAATCTGACGAATTTCTGCATCTTTTAAGTGAAGAGGATCATCCGGAAGAGCAACTCAAAGCTTTGCACAATTGCCTGGAAAAGTTGCCCGATGAACAACGAACCAGCATTACCCGTTTCTTTTTGGAAGAAATGTCCTATGCCGACATTGCCGAACAAACCGGACTGACTCTGAGCAATGTGAAAAGCTATATCCAAAACGGAAAGCGAAATTTGAAAATCTGTATAAAGAAACAAGCCCTATGAAATTATTGGATTACATACGAGGATTACGCAAAGGAAAAGAAGCGCATCGACTGGAAAAAGAGTCGATGAAAGACCCTTTTCTTGCTGATGCCATGGATGGATACCAGCAAGTAGAGGGGAAACATGAAGAACGGATTAAGGAACTACAGACTCTTATAACGGCTCGTTCTACAAAGAAAAGAAATTCGTATGCCATCACTTGGAGTATTGCCGCTTGTCTGATTATCGGGGTCGGTATTAGCAGTTATTTCTTATTCTTAAAAAGTAATATGCCGGAAGATACATTTATAGCCAAAGAAACCATCCATACTACGGCAGCAGTTCCTGAAGTTCCAATGGGCCCGGAAACTCCGGGAGAGAAAGTAACTCATTCCCCATCCGCTACAAAAACAAAGCAGGACTCAAATCTTGTGGCTATCTCAGATAAAGCGACTAAAGAAAATAGATTTGTTAAATCAAAAGTCACTTCAACCCCCAAAAAGGTTTCTACTGAGATTACTGGTCCTATAGAAGAAGAAATTATAGAATCCACAATAGATACTACTCTTATCCAAAGTAATGAGAAAGATATAAAAAAGATTGAACTAACTGCCAATGCCAAAAATGTTATTAATGGAATGGTGACCGATGACAAAGGTCAGCCTCTTATTGGTGTCAATATAACTTATTGGGGAAAAAGAGTAGTGCCCGATGATAAAGATCAGTCTCCTTTAGTTGGCTCCATAAATACTTATGAGAAAAAAAAATACGGAACAATAACAGATATTTACGGAAGGTTCTCAATTCCCAAAGAACAATTCTTCGGTAAATTAGAAGCAAATTACATTGGATATGATCCTGTCAGTATCATTGTTAAAGATTCTATTCGACCATTATTTATTGCAATGAAAGAAAGTCCCCAATCAACATTGGACCAAGTAGTAATAGCTGGAGCCGGTGAACAAAAGAAGATGAGACTTACAGGTGCTGTAACGACTGTAAAAGTAGAAGATCTCAAAAAAACACCTCCCACCAATGCCTTGGCAGGGGCTATATCAAAAGAAGCCTTGGAAAATCTGCTAAAATCTAATTCAGATTCTGCAAAGGTTGAAAGTCCCCAATCAACATTGGACCAAGTAGTAATAGCCGGAGCCGGTGAACAAAAGAAGATGAGACTTACAGGTGCTGTAACGACTGTAAAAGTGGAAAATCTCAAACAGCCATCTTCCCCCAATACTTTGGCGGGAATTATACCAGGAATCATCACAAAAAGCTCGAAACAAGCCTCAAAGCAGATAATGCCCAAGCCTGTAACCGGAATGAAGCAGTATCAAAAATACCTGAAAAAGAATTTGATTCAGCCTACGGATAAAACTTGTAGCGAAAGTAAAGGGATTGTCATAGTAACCTTCTTTGTTAATGAAAAAGGTCGTCCCTTCCAAATTAAAATTAAGAAGGGACTTTGCGAATCCACTGATAAAGAAGCCATACGCCTGATTCAAGAAGGTCCGGATTGGACTCACGGAAATAAGCCCGTAGAGATTAAAGTAAAATTTAAATAACCGGGAATTCCATTATCTCCCGGTTCCAATCCAAGTACCTTTACGCCACAAATACTCTAATGGTCCTTGTTTATGACGTGCAAGCCACCAACGGCTAAATATAAGTTGAATGGCAAAGATACATAATGCGATCAGCAGACTTCCTGTTGCACCCGCATACTTATACATAGACAATCCAAATCCATAATAGATACAAACACCCATAATAGATTGGAAGATATAGTTTGTCAAGCTCATACGACCGTAAGGAATGAGCAAACTTTGCCAACTATATCCTTTTTCTTTCTTAAACCAAAGTAACGTAAAGATAGAAACAAGAATAATCATAAAAGTAAAATTAACATAAGATGGTACAGCTATTTTATAAGGAACCAGTACAGAAGGATTTGTTATGAGATCAGGTATAAAAGTTCTCAGGCAATACAAAGGAATAAAAGCAATAGCACCATATTTCAGCATCTTTTTCCAAAAGCACAAAGATTCTTCACTCTTGATAAAATATTTCCGGCGTCCCAGCAACATTCCAAACATAAATAAAGCGGCAGTCTGGAATAAACGGCCATTTTCAACCTGCCATATATTACTGTATAATTGCCCGTCAGAAATATTAGAACGAAGTACTTCCAGAAAACTGCCATTTGCTGTTACCACCTGTGCACGTTCAGCATAAGGGATAAAGTGACCTGTCACAGCTACATAATTGGGATCTATCAACGCATAAATAGCCCGTCCCCATTCATAAGGTTGCAAGAGCAATATAACAGCAATCCAGAAAACCGTTTTGTCTTTCAGCTTACATACCGGAATCAGGGCAAAACCAACTACCGCATATAGCAAAAGTATATCACCATTATAAAACAAAGCATGTAACTGCGCAAATAAGAACAGCAAACACAACCTCCACGCAAAACGTCCACGGAAATCAGTACCCCGTTTTTCCGCATTATGTAACTGGATATAAAAACTAAATCCGAACAATAAAGAGAAAGTAGCATACGCTTTTCCTGCAAATAAGAAAAACAACGTATCCCACATATACTTATCAATTGTCTGTAACCACACCGGTACTGCAAATTCCAGGGGCAGAAACAAATTATAATGTTCCAGATTGTGTAACAAGACAATAGCTAGAAGAGCAAACCCACGCAGAGCATCTACTACTCCAAGCCGTTCAGTAGTTTTAAGTGTTTGATTCATAATATATATTTATTCAAGATTACTTAATAACGGGGTAAAAATAATAGAAATATCTGAAATACTAAAATTTATAAACATTAAAAGAAGGCTTTCCATAAGCAAAACCAGACTACCTTCATTATATTTAGCCTTCCCTTCTCCACACTCTAAATCTGTAAGGAACCGGAATCTTGTTCTTTCCGTTCCATTCATGAGTTCACTAAATCAGTTCGTAGCTAGCCATCTGTATTGGCATATCCAGATTGTGCAAAACCTTCTCTAGTAAAATTCCTTCCCTATTATCATACTCATAACCAAAAGTAGCCCGAATGCCTTGCAAAATAAATTGTGTTGCACGGTCCAAGGCCATCGGAAGACTGTCTCCTTGCATCAAAGAACCCGTTATAACACTCGTAAAGGTATCTCCAGTGCCGGGATAGTGAGCCGGCAAATAAGGGCAGGTCACTTTCCAATAACGATTTCCATTCCTGTTATATGCATATACAGAAGTTCTATGTTCATCCTCATTCACAGGAACACTGGTTATGATAACCACCTCGGGTCCTTTATCAGACAGAAGACGAAGATATTCTTTCAATTCTTCATCGGTATTGTACGCTTTATAAGGTTTATCCAATAAATAGAAAAGTTCCGTCAGGTTGGGAGTAATCACATCCGCTTTTGTTATCAGGTGACGCATCTCTTTCACCATCTTCCCGTCAAAGTTGGTATACAGGCGACCATTATCGCCCAATACCGGGTCTGCAACAACCAAACTATCCGGTCTCCTGAAATCATTAATGAAATCGGAAACGATTTGAATCTGTCTGGGTGACCCTAAATAACCAGTATAGATGGCATCAAATTGTACTTCCAGTTTCTTCCATTCGGCAATAATTTTCGGCATTTCATCGGTCAGATCCAGAAAGGAAAAACCGGGATACTGTGTATGGTTAGACAATACCGCGGTAGGAAGCGGACAGACTTGAAAGCCCATTGAAGATAGAATGGGAATAACGACTGTTAATGAAACTCGTCCCATCCCCGAAAGGTCATGAACGGCAGCTATTTTCTTTACTTTATTTGCGTACATTATACTTATTTGCTAATTCATGTCAAAATAACTAATAATTCCCGCGCTCCATGAGCTCCCATTACCAGAGCCTGCTCAATGTCAGCCGTTTTCGACGGACCGGAAATAAATGTCCCGAACTGATACTCTTGCCCAACCAACTCCTGATAAGCATCAAACATTGTATTTACAATCTTATTCCGGTCAAGCAAAATAACCAATCTTTCAGAAATAAAATAAATGGCTTTATATTTTACCTTTTGTGGAATCCAGATGGCTCCATTTTCTGCAACTCCTATCTCTCCGGCAATCACAGCCACCTCGGTCCCATCCAACTCTTTCGGATCATCCAGGTTGTCGGGGTTGAAAGTTGCACAAGATACTTCCGGCAATACGGAAGCAATACGTGTTGCATCCGGATAAGTACGACGAATTACTTGATTTACATCCTCTCCTTCCCCTAATACAATAGCTGTACCTCCAACAGCACGACTAATTGCACAGAACTGTTCAATCATATCAGGATAAGTCAGCCGTTTCATATCTTCAATATCCGGCTTCTCATAACGAACCTTCGTATTTTTGCGAATACTGGCTAATATTTCTTCTCTGCTACTCATAGCTATTTCTTCTTTCATTGCTGTTCCTCCTTTCCCTGTACTTCATTCTTTTTCCACATTTCATTGAATGATTCTTTAGCAAACTTCGGCAGCTCACGCCCCTTACCCCAAGCATCCAAATCATTATACTTCATAAAGCGTGGTAAGCCATTCACAACAGGCGCCACCCAGAGAGCCGCATTGAATAAGGCCGGACGTTCCATCAGAAACTTCATGCCACCGGACATTATTTTCTTTCTGGTACTTGCCTTTCCCAAACCGTCCAAATCCTGACGCCACTTATAAATCTGCTCAGCCAAGTCCACCTTTACCGGACAAACATCCGAACAGGACATACACAATGAACAAGCAGAAAGATTATCGTAATATTTCTCCGGATCGTGTGCCATTCCCAGATTAATACCAATAGGCCCCGGAATAAAATAAGTATAGGAATATCCGCCACTTCGGCGGTATACGGGGCAAGTATTCATACAGGCACCACAACGTATACAGTTCAAAGTTTTAATGTGATCGGTTTTGGAGAGTAATTTACTCCGACCGTTATCCACAATAATAATATGATATTCACCACCCTCACGTGGACGACGGTAATGAGAAGTATAAGTTGTCACAGGTTGTCCGGTAGCCGAACGTGCCAGTAGACGCGTAAACACTCCCAGAGATTCCATATCCGGTACAATCTTTTCTATGCCGAAAGCAGCAATATTGAGTTTCGGATAGGAGGTTCCCATATCTGCATTTCCTTCGTTGGTACACACGACAATATCTCCTGTAGAAGCTACTGCAAAGTTAGCTCCTGTCATAGCAGCTTCTGCATTCAGGAAAAGATGTCTCAGGTTCTTACGAGCTGCATGAGTCAGATAAGTCGGATCGAAATTTCCTTTCTCCGTCCCCATCTCTTTTTCAAAAAGTTCGCCCACTTGTTCCCGTTTGATATGTATAGCGGGCATCACGATGTGGCTAGGCGCCTCATGCATCAATTGAAGAATACGTTCTCCCAAATCAGATTCAACAACATCAATTCCACGTTCCATCAAGAAAGGATTCAGCCCACACTCTTCGGCAAGCATGGACTTGCTCTTTATAAAATGATGGACATTATGCTCATTCAGTATATCGTAAACGATTGCACAATATTCATCAGCATCTTTTGCCCAATGGACAATAGCACCGTTGGCAGTAGCATTCTTTTCAAACTCCAGCAAGAGTTCTTCCAAATGGCTGTTGGAATAAAGTTTCAATTCACAAGCCTTATTGCGCAGTTCTTCCCATTCGGGAACTTCCTTACTCATTTTATCCCTTTTGACACGGACCATCCAAAGGGTTTCGTTATACCATGCTGCCATCTTGCTGTCCTGCAAGAACTTTTCTGCAGCTTTTGCATGTTGGGTACTCATGATTGCGAAGCTAAGATTTCTACTATATGAAGAATTTTTATAGGAAGATGTTCACGTTCAATGACACCTTGCATATGCATCAGACAGGAACTATCGGCTCCGACAATATATTCGGCTCCGGTAGCCATGTGGCTTTTCACTTTATCACGTCCCATACAAACAGAGACTGCCTGTTCTTCTACGGCAAACATACCGCCGAATCCACAGCATTCATCAACATGGGCAGGTTCGAAAACCTCAATACCTTCTACCATATCAAGCAGATCACGCAATTTATTGTAGTAAGGAATATTCAGTTCACTCGGAGCAGAAAGGAGCAATTCGCGTACACCGTGACAACTATTATGGATACTTACTTTATGAGGAAAACGTGCCGGTAGCTTAGAAGGTTTCAGCACGTCATGAATAAATGCACAAAGGTCATGAATCTTACCCGCACTTTGACAAATATGCCCTTCTTTCTTTAAAACTCCGGGGTGATTTTCTTTCACAAAAGCCACACAACTGGCAGAAGGACCGACAATATAATCGTACTTCTGAAACAAATCATCAAACCGTAGTGCTAACTTCACTGATTCATCCTCAAAACCAGCATTTGCCATCGGTTGTCCGCAACAAGTCTGGTCTAACGGATAATCGACATCTACTCCCAAACTTTTTAACAGCTTATACGATGCCACCCCCACATTTGGATAGATAGCATTGATATAACAAGGAATAAACAAACCTACTTTCATAATGTATATGTAAATTTTAGATGGTCCTTCGGTACATCCGTCTATCTAATTAGCGGATGTCGATAAGTTTGTGCGTTTGCAGGCTAAGTCTCCATTTGGGATGTCGCATGACGCAATCTACTGTTTCAGCAGTGTTATTACAAGAACAAGGTTGAAGGTAAAAATGTTCGGCAGGAAGTAATTCATAAATACTGATGTCCTGCCCTTCATAAACAACTTTCACTTCATCCATTTGTGTAATTCCCAATTTGACACCTTGTTTAGGAGAGCAAGTTACCCAATCGATAGATTCGGGCAACGGACGGGTCCCGTTAGTTTCTATACAGACATATTTACCGACCTCATGCAAACGGTCAATAAAATTACCATCTATCCATAACGAAGGCTCACCTCCTGTCAAGACAACCGTAACAGCAGGATATTTTTTTACTTCAGCAATGATTTCCTCATCAGTCATCATTATTCCTTCCTCATGTTGCGTATCACAAAAATCACAGCTAAGGTTGCATCCTGAAAAGCGAACAAAGATAGCGGGTGTCCCGGTGTGATAGCCTTCCCCCTGTAAACTATAAAAGATTTCGTTGATTTTTCTCATCATTTTTATCTTTCATTCATCGGTTCTTACTCCTTTTCATCTTCTAATAAATCTTTCTCGTAGATGGCAACATTCCCTTCCGACTCCTGCACTTCCACTTTATAGCATTGAGGAATCTGCTTACAAACCCAACGAGCTATATTCTCAGCCGTTGGATTAAATGGAAGGACTTCATTCAGATTTTGGTGGTCAAGTTTTTCCATAACCACTTCTTTAATTCGGGAGAAATCTACCACCATCCCTTCGGAATTCAGCCGTGCTGAGCGACAATAGACAGTGATAATCCAATTGTGACCGTGCAGATTAGCACATTTGCTGCGGTACGGGAGCACCAGCTTATGAGAAGCTGATATCTCCATGCGTTTAATTACTGTAAACATTGTTATATAAATTAAAAGTTACCTGCATCTAATGTCACCTCGATACAAGTACAAAGGTAGTATAAAAAGAGTTTTCATTGGACAAACCTCGTTGTTTTTTCATCTTTCTATTCAGCAAAATAGGCAACACCGAATGTAGAATACAAATAAATTTGCTTCTGCATCGGGTTTGCACTATCTTTGTTGCATGAAAACTCTCTGTATTGTTTTAGGAAGCATTTCTCTGGCACTCGGCATTCTCGGTATCTTTTTGCCGTTATTGCCCACTACCCCCTTTCTATTACTTACAGCTGCCCTTTATTTCAAAGGATCGTCCCGATTATATAATTGGCTACTGAATCACCAACACCTCGGACCATACATTCGAAACTTTCGCGAAAACAAAGCCATACCCCTACGTGCCAAAATCATTTCACTCACTTTGATGTGGGGAACCATGTCTTATTGTATTTTCTTCCTAATCCCACTTTTATGGGTAAAGATACTCCTCGCACTGATTGCAGTAGGAGTCACCTATCATATTCTTTCTTTCAAAACATTGAAATAATGTGAGAGTCCCTGCCGTGCATCTGCCAGTTTATCTTCCCAATGTTTTACGGAGTTCTGACCTATAATATCCGAAACATATTTCACCGATATAAATGGAATTTCTTTAGCCCGACAAACAAAGGCCTGAGCATAAGCTTCCATATCTACTACATCTCCACTTACGTGAGTTAGCTCTGTCAAAAAACTATCTCCGGTATTGCAAATACCGTCCTCGATCCAATTTTCACAAAAACCTCTTTCTTTCAACAAAGCAGATGAATCAATCTCCGACTCCAAACCGAAAGCCGTCATCTTCTGCATATCTCGGTCTATGAACTTACGACAAACAAAAATATCTCCAACCTGATGATTGACTGTTCCGGCTGTACCAAGGTTCAAAACTAAATCCGGTTCTACCTGACGAATCGCTTCCGTCAAATGAAACGCTGCCTTCACTTTACCAATGCCTGTACGAACGTAATAAGGTTCCACTTCAGGCCATTTAATCTCTACAAATTCGCCTTGAACGGCATAGGTTATTAATATTTTCAACATATATACCTCTTATTTTACATATTTCTATTCTTTAAAAAGAACCAATCACATATTAAATGGACAAAAGTACTACATTTATTGCCCTATTTGACTATCAAATATTTATTAGACGCAAAAAACACACAAGATTTAAGTGAATATGACCTTCTAAAGGATTTATTTCATTTCTAATAATGGATAGTTTATTAGATATTGAATATTTATTTTATATATTGTCTTTCTACAGCATCCTACAAACTCCGTCCTGTTTTTCATATCTTTCTAATTCATTGTTCAATATTTCTATATCATTAAACTCCCTGACAAAAGCAATAAACAAGTATCTTATTCTTTTTTATTTGGTTTTAATAAACTCTCATATCCACCAAACCCAGAACCTAACATAACTTTATATGGCTCTTGAGTTTTTTCAATAATATATACCACAGCTGTAAATGGATATTTAAGTTTATCTTCACGCCATTTTTCATAATAAAGTGTTACAGCATAATATGAATCTTCTGGTTCTACATATTTTGGAACATATATATAATTGTCATCACGAGCCCAATCTATATCTAATAATTTAAAATCACCCTGTTCAATCGCAAAAGACACATCTTTACGATACAATTGGGGGTATTTTTCTTTAAGAACCTTTTGGGAGATCTCTACTAAAATACTATCCCTTTTCCCTACAGGCATTGAAGAAAGACGGTCCTTTATCTTAATATTTTTTATAGCAGGCCAACTATACCCCAAATTACTCCCCAGCATAATTTCGACTATTTCTTGATTTTTATCAATTATGGTAGCTCTCGCTGTATATGGACTCTCAAAGTTCTCTTCCACCCATTTATCATAGTAAAGTGCCACTGTATAACGCAAATCTTCCGGTTTCAAATAGTCAGGTACACCAGGGTTAAGCATATCCTCTTGCAACCATTTCAAAAAGAAGCCTTTAAAGTCACTTTGTGTAATAATAGGATGTACATCCTCACGATACCACCCTGGAAACTTCTCTTTGAGTAGTTTCTGAGTTATCTCTACTAAAATACTATCTCTTTTTTCTTTGGACATAGAAGAGAGTCGCTCTTGTGCAACCAATGTGGTTGTACAAAATAATAAAAGCAATACAAAAAAAGCGCTCACAGTAATCGATAATCGTTGTCTAGTCAGCTCAAATCTACAATAAAAAAAGGACTTGCTTTCAGCCGAAAAGGTTCGAACTATTCTCATGTTTATTTCAACTTTAGTGTTATTAATTCATCGTTTTTAAATCAAAACATCTTTGGTAAAGATAATATTATTTATTGGATTTCAATACGATTATTGATAATATATTTTCAAACAAAATAAGAGTTTACTTAAAAAGATCACAGTTATAATTATATCAAGATCTTAAGACATACCATCATTCGGTCCCATACCTGTACCAGTAGAATAGCTAGCTCTCGTAGCTAATGAAGCTTCATTCATTTCATGTAGCTTCAATTCTTCTTTTTTGTTCCATTTTTCTAATTTTCTAATAGATATCTCTATATCTATCTGATGAGCAATAATTAGCATATACAGCCAAATCTTCTTTATCCATATTCCTATTGATTATTTCTCTAAAACAGTAAGGTATTGATCGGTATTTTCAAGAATTGATATATACCAGTATTCCATGAATCAGAACAACGTGGATAATCAAAAATAGGGGCATACGATAGTAGAAAGTATCATATAAATGATAAAATGGAATATTTTTCTAAATAAAACATGAAAACTCTCATGTTATTTTAGGATTTTGAAATATAATACCTATATTTGCTGAATAAACAATTAGGTTTATTCTGATTCTTCTTCTTTGTCTGTGTTTGATTCCTTGCTATTTCGCAGTGGATTTTTTCATTTTCAAGATTGATCTCATTATTAGTCCTTTTTGTCTGGAGAAAATCCGTTTTGAACATTGATTATTTGGTATATGAAAATTGATGAAGGCATCAATGGCAGAACATCCCAAGTAATTATATTAATTACAATTATATATGGTAAAAAAAGTAACATCAACTAAAAGAGATCGGGAAAAAGCGAAGCAAAGTAAGAGAGAAGAAAAACAAAAGAAAAAAGAAGAGCGCATTAATAATGGGAGTCGCAGCTTTGAGGAAATGCTTGCATATGTGGACGAAAATGGAGTACTCCATTCAACGCCACAGGAAAAACCCAGAGAGGAAATTGATGCCAGTGAGATTGCAGTCTCAGTTTCCAAACAGGAAGCAATAGAAGATCCACTTCCTTTTAACGGACGGATTGAACATTTTAATGAGTCCAAAGGTTATGGATTTGTGAAGGATACAAATAATGGCGAAAAATATTTTTTTCATATATCTTCAGCTCCGGCTGATATTGCAGAAGGAGATATAATAACATTTGAAATTGAACGTGGTACGCGGGGAATGAACGCCGTGCGCATCTCAATTATTAATAAAGTAAATAAATAGAAAAGAAAATGAACATTTATGTTGCAAATTTAAGCTGGGGTACAACATCCGACAGCTTGCAGGAATTATTCTCACAGTTTGGCGAAGTTACAGCAGCCAACATCATTACTGACAGAGAAACGGGGCGTTCACGCGGATTCGGTTTTGTTGATATGCCGAACGATGAAGAAGGTCAAAAGGCTATCAACGAACTGAATGAAACTGACTTTGAAGGTAAAACTATTGCAGTAAGCGTAGCACGCCCTAGAACTGAAAGACCTTCAGGTGGTCGTGGTGGTTACGGTGGTGGCAACCGCGGTGGCGGTGGTAACCGTGGCGGTGGCTATAGCGGTGGAAACCGTGGTGGTGGCGGCTATGGTGGTGGAAGATATTAATTCCCTGCTTATATAAAAGTTATCATAAAAGAAAAAGTGTGTCGAATATTTCGTCACACTTTTTTTATTTTAATCCTCCTCATACAAATGATCACATTTCTTTTTATACCGAATATAGCGTAGAGTCCATTCATGCTTTTTTCACGAACCCCTTTTCTGGAAGATGTTCATAGTAATAATTTAGAATGAGTTCGTAAAAACAGAAGCATTTACCATCTTTTTCTTAGTTGCTCCTAAGTTTCCTTACTCATGTTTATTTCATGATACACCTGGGGCGCCGTCTTTCATCTGGCCGAAAAAGTAGAAATAGAACTCCCACGGGAAAAAGTAATGAACAACCGGACAGGTACAGTAGGTACAGTAAGTTCACCCCATCAAGATCTCACACGCGCACACGTATATAATAAGGTGAAAAATAAAGAAACAAAGAGCGAAGATGAACCGGAAGAATTACTACCCGGCAGTAAGCTTCAGCAGCACTGCCCACTTTCCCCACAGCAGACTGGCTATAATTCCTGACGCGTATTATGAGCTATCGTACTAACGTCGCACAACATGACATTCTTTTACTCGGATTATTAACCGCCTTAGGCGCCAGCATGGAACGATCTATAAGACGTCCTTATGCCCAAAGACAACATCATTACCCGTTAGGATGTAACGATCACTCCGGAAAACTTTAAAGCCGTACGAGGGCTTATAACCTCTATCCCCATGCCACGCATATATTGTCCTTTCTGCCCCCTACGGAAGTCAGCCACCGAACGAATGCAGACCGCGATGCCTTTTTCGAAACTCTGGGTAACGGATTCACCCGTGCACAAATGTTGGAACAGACTGAAATAATGGAAATTAAGCTCAATACTGCTATTACCTGGCTAAAACGTTTGGTGAAGCGCGGATTACTTACCAGTGTAGATGGCAAAGGCACTTACGCGCGTACACACGCGTGCGTGTGCTAGAGAGGCCCCCAAAAAGTGTACGTATTGTACCCACACCCCTTAAAACAGCACAGCAGTTTGCAGGTGCTAAAGCAGTGCTTTAGAAGTCGTAAAGCTATGCTTTAGCTCATGTAAAGCAGTGCTTTCTAAAGCTCACCATTTCATCCACGAAGATTTATAGTCTCCTTATAAAGATTTGAAAGTATTATTTCCAACTTATAGCTCTTTTTGCAAATTACCCTCGATAATTTGTATCATATGTTTATAAGCCACACTTTGACTTACTAGTTGATTAAAAAAATTCAATGACTGACTATATGCTCCTGAGGCCTTTTCTACTTGTTTAATATCCGTATAAAGCTTACCTAAATAAAAATAGATATACGCAATCTTTGCTGTATAAGAAGTATATTTTTTATCAGAATCTCTCAAAATCTCTGTTTCCAGATCAATATAACTCCTCAGCGTATGTTCATACATCTTAATAGCAGATAATATACGCTCATTATATTTCTCTATAGTAGAATGAATTGAACCTATCGAAGTTTGTGATCCGGCTTCCATTTTTTCCGCTATTCTCTCTGCTTGATACCAATAAAATTTGCCTAATGTCAGATAGGTATCAGCCAATTCGGGTAAATAGATTTCCGGTTTTCTATCTGCTAGTCCTTTTCTTATTTCCAAAGACTCCAATAACAGAGATTCACTGTCCGTCCATCCATTCTCAGCACATAAATCACCCAAATTATATAAACATTGAGCAATACTGGGAGTATATTTCCCGGCATTTAACTCTTCAAGTTCCCGATAAACCCTTAACGCATAATAAATAAAGACACGTGCTCTGCGATGCTTACGAGTATCATTTTTATAAAAACAACCAAGATTCATCCACGCCATCGCAATATCTGCCTTATATCTTTTTCTCTTGTCTTCACATAAATTTTCGTACTTATCCCTTATCTCCTGATTCAGTTTTTCACCTTCTTCTTTTTTATCATTCTGATAATATAAAACACTCAAATTACTCTTGACAAGAAAAATGTAATGATCATAATCACTATCAGGATAATGATTGGATAACACTGTATAAAGTAAAAGAGCCTTTTGATAACTGGCTTCAGCATCTTGATATTGCCCTGATCGATTATATAAATTACCCACTAAATTAAAACTTCTGGCAATAAGAGACAAGTTTGGGGATGGTGGAAGCAAATTGATAAATTCCAGATGAAAAATTTTCAGATATTTATTTTCCGGTAAAGACAAATAAAGTTTAATAGCTTCATTATAGAAATCTAAAGATTTCTCAAAGCGATGATTCTTATCAAGAAAACGCGCATACTTATATATGAGATAGGCATTTTCTTCTTCTGAAAGACATTCTTTTGCTACCTGTATGGCACGTTCTCTTATTTTACAAGCTTCTCTGAAACGATTCGGATTGGAACGATCAATAAGACGACTTTTAGCACATAAAAGTAACTCCTCAATATTGTTTTTCATTAAATTTCGGGCATCTTCCATCACCAGTTTTGCCCGCTTGTACTTATCAAGATTATGATCCCCTTCTTTATTTATATCATCTACATTCAAAATCCGAGTCACTTCTTTATCATCACCTTGTTCCAACAGGAAAGCAACTTTTTGTAATCGTAGACTTGAAGTTTCTGCTGATAATTTGTTGAGTTGATAAACAATATTCAAAAGCAACTTATTTTGTTGTTCCAAATCCTCTTGAGCCTGATTGATTTGATTTAATAAATGCTTTTGTTTTTGCTGTTTCTCCGTCAGCCTCTGACTCAGCATCTCTATATAATCTCGCGCATCTTCCCATACATCTTTACAATCATCTTTCGGATAGCCGGGATGTTCTATATTCTCGTATTTTCTGAGTCTTACAACTTTCTCTTCAATCTTATTTTGCAATTCTATAATCTCATTATTAACTTTGGATAGAGCCTCACGACATTCTCCCTGGATTTTCTTTAGCTTGATAACTTCGCTATTGTTAGCAGAAAAAGACAGATGTTCTACATCTCCGATGCGAGTATTGCCCAACATAATACTGGACTCTCTTATCTCCATATCACTTGTACCATCCAGATATGGCAACAGCCTATTCCCTTCCTTGTTTTGAAGTGCTTTAAGTAATCTTTGTGCACTCATATTAACATCTAAGCACAATTGTGACGCATGATTATATGCTGGCGGAATATAATAATTATATCTTTTACCTATAATGGCTTTCAATTTTCCAAGCCTTCTTTCCTCCTCTTCTCCTTCATCTAAGTTTTTCTGAAAAACATAAATAGTAGGAAAACCCTGTTTTTGCTGTGTTTTCCGAGCTTCATAGAGTTCTTCAATCGTATAACGACCCGCCTTACGATGAAATAATGCAATAAACAATTGACTTGTTTTTACTTTTTCATCGTATCTATCCTGAGATGGAATTCCATTATACCCATTATCAAAATGTTCCCAGATCTCTAATTTGAATATTATTTTCCCATCATAGACATCATTCAATTTCTGAATTAATTGAGTGATTGCCTCACGATCTTGTTTTAGCTCTTCACTGGAAGCTAAAAATACTCGAACAATAAATGGAGCTGACATAAGGATTCTTTTAATTCTTTTAATTCTATGTTATTCACCATAGTATTAGGATAATGCCGAAACAGACCATAAATTGACAGGTTAGATCATACACTAGTCTCTAATATCTTACGACAACGTCCAAAAATACTATGTTTTTTCTATTGAAACAACTTATAAAAGTAAAAAATTTCAAAGAAGAAAAATCAGGAACTTGTGGATATGGTTCAAAAATAAAATGGGAACAAATGTTTTGGTCTGTTTTTATCTTAAAATGAGCGATAATTTTCCTTTTTGCTACCCTATCTTTCATACCTTTGCATGAAACTTAAACACAATAAACCATGATTCAAAACGCTACTACAGAAAATCGGTTAGTTTGGTTGGACGTTATCCGTTGCATAGCCATGATGATGGTAATCGGTGTACACTGCATCGATCCTTTTTACATTTCGCCTACCATGAGAGTGATACCGGAATACACTCATTGGGCCGCCATTTACGGTTCATTACTCCGCCCGTCCGTACCATTATTCGTTATGATGACCGGATTACTCCTGCTTCCCGTCAAACAACAGCCTTTGGGAACTTTCTACAAGAAACGTATCTATCGTGTACTCTTCCCATTTCTTATTTGGTCAGTATTATATAGTATGTTCCCATGGTTTACAGGACTTCTTGGTTTGCCGAAAGAAATAATAGGTGATTTCTTTTGCTATACACAAGGACATGAATCACAAAGTCTTATGGATTCTTTGAAAGATGTGGCAATGATTCCCTTCAACTTCAGCCACAAAGAAAATCATATGTGGTATATTTATCTGCTGATCGGAATGTATCTGTATATGCCATTCTTCTCAGGATGGATAGAAAAAGCGAGCAATAAAACCAAACAGACATTTCTGTTTATCTGGATCGTTTCTCTGTTTATACCTTACATACGTGAATATGTAGCTAATATGCTCTTCGACCGCAATGGTTATGTATTCGGCACTGACACCTGGAATGAATTCAGTATGTTATATTACTTTGCCGGATTTAACGGTTATATGTTATTGGGACATTATGTGAAACAAGGGAATAATTGGAGTGTACTAAAAACATTCCTTATTTGCGCAATCATGTTTGCTATCGGTTATTATGTGACTTATAGAGGCTTTAGTACTACTGCCGCTAATCCGAATGCTACTGAAACAGAAATGGAACTATATTTCACCTTCTGTAGTCCCAATGTACTATTAATGACGCTGGCAGTATTCCTAATATTACAAAAAGTGGTAATCAATACACCAATCGTGGTAAAAGCACTGGCTAATATGACTAAATGTGGTTTCGGTATTTACATGGTACATTATTTTGTGGTTGGTCCGTTCTTCTTGTTGATAGGTCCTTCGGCAATACCTATTCCACTGCAAGTCCCTTTGATGGCTGTCTGCATTTTCATTTGCAGTTGGGCATTCACTGCACTTATGTATAAGTTAATGCCTAAAAAGGCACATTATATTATGGGATAAACCAGAATTATATCTAATATGCAACCAATTATGAAATATATCAGAACATTGATATTCACTGCCTTTTGCGCCGTCTCCTTATCTATTGCCGGGCAGTCATCTTCTTTAAAAAGTCTTGTACCGGATACGCCTTCAAAAGCTCCGGATTACTTATGTACATGGAATTTACAAGGTTATGTAGTAAGTTATCAGGGTTCGGAAGTAACCAGAGAAGCGATGAATGAGGAATATATGTTCGGACAGGGAGCTTTTCAGAATTGGGTAGATTGCTATCCTTCTATCCGTCAAGATTTATATTTCGTGATGGATGATTCATGGGATATTCCTAAAGACGTCAATCATACTCCTAATAAATACTTAGGAACAGTAGAACTGGATTCCAGCCGTTTCCCGTCATTTCGTGGAGATGCCGCCAGTCGTTTGAAACAATTGGCAGACCGTATTAAAGAGAAAGGATGGAAAGGAGCAGGAGGATGGATCTGTGCACAAAAAGCCGAAGTCTTTTCTGACATTTCAGAGGAAGAGTATTGGACTGAACGTATCAAAACGGCCAATGCAGCTGGTTTCGATTATTGGAAAGTAGATTGGGGGGCTCATGAAAAAGATGGTGCATGGAGAGAGATGCTGACCACTATCGGTAAGAAATATGCTCCACGTTTATGTGTTGAGCATGCATTTCAGAATAATTTTATTGAGTTTAGCGACGTTTTCCGCACGTATGATGTAGAGAACGTGATTGCACAACCGGTTACCATACAACGGGTTTGCGACTTACTGCCTTACAAAGCTCAAGGAAATGCAAAAGGCATTATCAACTGTGAAGATGAGCCTTATATCGCAGCCGGATTGGGATGTGCTATCGGAGTGATGCGACATCCGTTTACAGGAAATCTACCGAACGGAACACAGGATTTTGTATTTCCCCCAACCATACGTGACATGAAGCATCGTCTGGATGAAGTTGTACGTGGAGTAAGATGGCATCGTATAGCAGAACCGTTCGGAGTGGGAAAAGAATCGTTTGCAGTAGATAGCGTGAAATTAAATGACTATTGGGTATTGCAAGATCGGGAGACATGGAATACCAGTAGACCGATCGGTACAAAGCTAACAGCTGATGCACCTGCCAGGGTCAGTAGAGGGATGGCTTTACCGGAAGTATCAGATTTGGGTGAAGACAGACCATTTATACTTGCTTCCCGTTACCCGAATGGTGCAGTGGCTATTGCCAGCGTAGGCCGCGCATTAGGACATGAATATGTATCAAAAGAAGTTTCAGTTAAAATAGCTGTTGAGGAAGTCAATTCACCCATTGGTGTTTTCGGCTACTTTAAAGATCTTACAATCGTTTTTCCTTCTTCTGTAAAACTAAAAAAGCATCGTATTTATGCACAGGATTTGGCAGGAGATATACCGGTAAATATTACCAAACAGATTTCAATAAAAGGGAATTGCCTGACAATACCAAGTGAAGTGATACGAAATGTGGGATTGATGAATGCTTCGAAAGGAGATTGTTCTGATCCGGGATTAGTGCTAAAAATTATGTAATACTTTAGTAAAAGCAAACCATCATTCATTATATATTTAGGGAGCTATACCAAAAGCCTATCATCACTATTTTTAGATGTATATAACGCAGTTTTTTTTACTATTCAATCATAGTAAATGCTTTCAAATCCGTATTATCCGCGTCATCCGCGTCTAAAAAATCATATATCAAAATTTGATTAACTCCCGACAATCTACTATTAAATCACACAAATCACATCCGACATACCATCTTAAGAAGCAAGTATAAACAATGACCCCTGTTAGGAAACTTGTCTGAAACGTCTGCGTGCCAGCAGAGATAAAGCAAGTACCACAACCAGTCCTACCCCCCAGATCCATAATCCTCCTCCACTGCCTTCTGTCTTGCCATAAGAATGCAAACCGCTTAAATAGTAATTCACTCCGAACCAAGTCATTATGACAGAAAGAATGGAAACTACAGAAAGCAAATTAAAGCACCAATCAGTTTTTCCTTTTAAAAGGGGGATAAAACGGATATGAAGAACCAGTGCATAAACAACAATGGAAATCAACGCCCAAGTCTCTTTCGGGTCCCATCCCCAATATCTTCCCCAAGAGACATTAGCCCAAACAGCCCCTAAAAAAGTCCCTGCCGTCATAAAGAACAAGCCGAGAATCATGGCTATCTCATTGATGATTGTCAGTTCACGGATACGGAATAAAAGTCTTACACGATTGGCAGTAGAAAGAATACTCATCAAGATTAAATTAAATAGTCCCGTCAAAGCACAAAGTGCAAAAAACACATAGCCAACCATGATAATAGCTACATGAGACATCAGCCAATACGATTGAAGTACCGGAACTAAAGGAGTGATCTCCGGATTCAGATGATTGAGTCCCGCTACAAAAAGCATAATTCCCCCCAATAGTCCTGATAATGCAGGAAGAATACGGAACCGACGGGCAAAAAGTAATCCACACCCAACCAGCATCCAGGAAGTACACACCATAGATTCATAAGCATTTGCCCAAGGTGCATGACCACTAATATACCAACGTAATAATACTCCTACCGTATGTGCCAGAAAAGCAACTATCAAAAGAATAGTCAGAACACTGCCTATCTTTTTACCCCATTTAAAATTCGTAATCATTTCTCCACAGGCAATGAACAGTAGTATTCCGCCTAAAATGAGATAAGCCAGACGACACCAGAAAAACAGGTCTAACTGATTATAAAGAAGCTCTGCTTTTATTTTCTGATTATCAATGACAGGTACTTTGCTTTTCGCCTGTTGAAAAACATCCATCATACTTACAATCCGGTCCGCTTCTTTCCAGTCATTGGAATGGACTCCATTAGCCAGCTCATAAAGATACCAATCTATTATTTTCGAAACAAACATGGAGTCTTTTCCCTGAAATACATTCAAGCTATCTCCTGCTGAATACCATTTTCCCCGCGTATCATTCTCGTCCGGGAAAAGAGGCAATAATTGATGCTGCATAATCCGGTATACGATATTCACCGATTCATCCAGCTTCAATAAGTCCGAATCCAAGCGTTTCCGTTCAGCAGCCGGTTTTAGATAGATTGCATTTACCTCATCTGACAGCATATAATTACCGCTTGCATCAAATACATCTTGCCATGCTACATATTTTCCCTCTCTTTTAAAGCGTTTTAAGATCTCCTTATTATCAACCTTGATAAAGGGCACTTTCCCCCACTCTTCGGGAAAAGCCAATAGATTCAGGAAGAACTGGTCTGAAGTCACGCCATTCAGTTTTTCTGCCCCGTAAAGTTTCCGTAGAATAGCAGATGTATAACTATTGACCGGCTCTAAACGTCCATTGGGATTGAGTACCACTAATTGACCGAATTTCCCGGCATGTTGCAAAGAAACACAAGGTTGTTGTGCCCGTAGTGTCTGTACTCCAAATACACCGGATAAACCAAGAAAGAGAAAGAAATAAACAGGTATATTTTTTTTCATTCCACTCAATTCTTTACGTAAACGGCCGAAACGTGACTTCTTACTGAACAGTGTAAGCACAAAGCCGACAAACAATAAAAAATATCCTGTATACGTCAATTGCATACCTGGAAAATCATAACTCACAGATAAAACAGTCCCCTGTTCATCCGCGTCAAATGAAGACTGGAATAACCGGTAACCATCCACTTCAATCACTTTATTCATACGGATAGTGGATTCAAAAGAAGGCTTGTTTTCCTGTTTTATCACCAGATCACTCTCATAAGACATCGGACTGTGAGACCCCGGATAACGTTCCAATCTAAAATCATTCAGCGTAACAGAAAAAGGCAGGGAGGAAGTTTCCGTCCCTGCCCCGTCATCTCTCATCATGTAATTCACCGTTCCCCCTTCGCGAATATGCATAATCCCCGTTATGCCTACATAATGAGAGGCAGCTGCCCCCAACCACATAAAAAGAAAAGCCCCATGAAAAATCAAACTTCCTTTACTGATTCTCTTGAAATAGTTTCCCGGAAGAAACATACACAACAAATTGATAGCCTGCAATAGCTGCAACATGATAAACCAGGGAGCATAATAAAAGTATTCCCTGGTAATCGCCGGACCATAGGAATTTTCTACAAAAGTGGCTATTGCCAATATCACTGCATAAAGTCCTGCCAACACATACATTAAAACAGGCGAAGCTATCAGTCGAATCAGTTTCATTAGTTTTCTATTATAAATAAGCAATACCTTCAATTTCCACCAATAGCTCTTCCCTACATACATCTGCATACAGATAAGCAATGGGTACTTCGGGACAATGTTTATCCAAATCTTTTTTTACTTCCTGTACATCAGTCTCATTTTTCAGATAAACACGCAGAAGCCTCAATTTGCCGGAATGACCGGATAGTTTTTCTTTTCCTTCTTCCAAACCCATCAAATGCTGAATGTTCTCAAGTGTAATTTCTGTCTGCGACAATACATTTCCCTCTACGATACTTTCTTCGCCACGGATAGCAGCTGTTCCGGAAATATAAACCATCTCCTGACAATGATCGGTCAGTAACTTTCCCCTCTCAAATTTGGGAGTTCCTTTCTCTGTATCCATCCGATGACTTATCAATACTTCGTCCGAATAAACATGAGCCGCTCTCTGCCAATCGTTGTCCAAAGGCACAATATCAATATTCCCTCTGACAGCATTGAAATCTATCAATATGCCACCATACTGCATACCGATACCTGTCGCCGCCGGATATCCGTATTGCCATTCCGAAGAAGCGTAAAACCGCGAACGCACATCATTAAAGTCCTGATAACACTGATTACCATGAAGCAGATCAGTGATACGTTCCAGATAGTTCCATTGGCGGACAATATCTCCGAATTCCATTCCTTCCGCATTCAGAATAGACTCCATCTTTCGGAAAGCCTGTTCCGATTGTTCACGAACCGGAAGATTTAAGTCATCCGCACAAAGTCCTCCAGCTACAATTTCCTTATAATCTGTTGCACTTATACGTAGATAACGCCCCCACAAAGTTTCCCGTTCTTCTATCAATACCTTCGCATCAGCAGTTTGCTCCAGCGAATGTACCTCCAGGATTAATTCTCCGTACAAAGGCCTCTGCGCGACAAGCGAAATTAACGGACGGGGAGCAATGAAGTGATTATCTACCCATTGCTCAAGAAAAGTCCGCTGAACCTGATATTCCTGATTGTCCGAACAGTTCGTGAAGAAAACAAGACGAATTGCCCCTTCCTTACGGACAGCCAACAGAAGTAATTCTTCGGCCATCTGTTTCCAGGGTCTTTTTTCCGCTATATATAGTTCACATTTTATTCGATGATATATCATACGCTAAATACGGTTCTATTAATCAATTAGTTAATGATAGGAAGCTACACCTTCCGGCTTATCTGTACTAAATACGGAAGACATCGTCTGTAAGCCCGGATGATTTTCTAAAGAATAAAGCACATTTTTTTGGCGGTCCACCAACAACATATGTACTTTATCTTCCGGATTTACATGACCGGTCCAGTTAGTTATCAAGAAACGTCCGTCGGAAAAGTATTGAAAGCCTCCCAGAAATTTAAGCGGCTCACCGGGAAGATCTGCATTTGATATTTCCCAGATCGTTTTTCCTTCCTGAGTTACTTCTATCAATCGAGGATTCCGGTCCTTATCCGCTACAGCGATCAAGGTATGCCCATTAGGCAGACGAGTCAATGAATGAGGTCCGCCGGGAACAGACAATTCCCATACTACTTTACCGTTGGTATCATATTCCTTCACGCACTGGTCACCATAATGTGCTACCAGAAAATGACCATTGTCCAAACGACGGGCATTACGCATAAAAGCAAATCCACCATCCTTCACTCCTTTCGGCAAGATACAGACTTCTTTTACAATTTTTCCTTTTGGAGAAATTTCCAACATTCTTCCTGTAGAACATTCTCCGACAAAGGTATTCCCGTTCTTCAACCGTTGGCAAGCAAAAACCGGACTTTGTGATTGATAATGAAATACAGTATCGTTCTGCCGAGTCACCTCAAGTACTCCGTGTCCGGTGGTAAAGAGGATATTGCCATTCGGCAATACCCATAAATCATTTGAATCCGTCGCTTTATGTTTCCAGACGATCTGTTCATTCTCCATCACAAATACAATGCCTTGTGAATAATCGGCTCCGACAAATGTCTTTGTTTGTGAGAACAAAGATAATGAAAACAAAGAGATAGCTATTGCAATTGTATATATTCTGATCATAATTTATAATGTTACAAAGATAATATGTATTCTTCCAATTCTTCCAGCTCCTTCTCGGTTACAGGCTTCTTTGGTCCGTGAACTTTCAACATATCCTTCATTGAATAACAACGTCCGTCATAAAGATAAGGAGCTGTACGCCAGCATTCATTCAATGCAGGAACGTCCATCTTCAATCCTTTGTCGGGTCCGGTAGTCCATCCTACCTGATATTGTTTCAGGTCGGTATAATATTCTCCCGAGTGACAAGCGGCACAGTTCTCTTCAAAAATCTTTTTTCCTTGCTTTGCCTTCTTAGAAAGTTTTCCATTTTCGAGATAAGGACTGGGCAACGGTTTCAGTGATTTCAGATATTCATCGATAGCTTCATAAACCTCGTCTTCACTCTCTCCAAACAAAATATATTTCACCCCTGAGCGTACAGCTGTTTCAGCATCTTTACGGATACCGGTCACCATACAAGGAGGAGTCTGATGTGAAAGCAACAATGTCTTTGTATTCTTCGGATTTCCCATGCCATCGTTCAGCAAATCCCAATTGAGTCCGTCGATACGAGCATCGTTCGGATGACAGGTAGCACAGCTTTGCCAATTCTGGAAGCTAAGCGTTGCGTCATGGAAATACATATCACCTTTACCTACTTTCGTAAATGCCAATGGTGCACCCAGAACCTGTGTCTTTACATTTTTACCGTTCAAATCCATAGATACCAATTCCGAAGTGTAATAATTGGCTGTATAAATTTTATCTCCGGTAGCTACCACCGAACGGGGACCTTTTCCCTGAGTCGGAATAAAGTCGCGGATTCCATATAAGAATCCCGCATCGTTCGGTATGTTTCCCCATGATTTCATAGAAGGAGTAACCAGTTCACCTTGCTTTGCCTTCGCAATACGCTCATGCATCGCAATCCGGTCAATACGAACCAATTCCTGACTACCGGAAGCTGCAACTATAATCTGCTTGTTATCCGGCGTAACCGTAACTGTCCAAGGATTCGCTGCTCCCTTCTGTGGAGTATCCAATAAAACGGAAGTCAGTAACTTCTTCTCCTTCAGATCAATTATAGATAGCGTATTGGTCGCCATCCAACCTCTATCCAATTGATTGGTTGGCAACTGATAACGAGCGATTAAATGCGTAACATATGCATACGCACGATTCTTATCTACAGCTATCGACTTGACATCCGTAGAGCCGTTCGGCAACATAATACGACCTTCAACTTTCTTTGAAAGGACATCCACGATATCCAATTGTGCAGCAATTGGGTAAGCAGTAGAAGGCATTTCAGGCATATTATTTCCAACCAGCAGACAAGAATCGCCGGCAAAAGAAACCATTGCTACCGGTTCACGTCCGATAGCCAGTTTGTTCACCACTTTACGATTAGACAGATTCACTTCCCAAAGTTCATTGTTGAACCGCTGGGTGATCCAAAGAGAATTTGTCAACGGATTGTACAATATATCCGAAGGAGTAGCTCCGCTCTTTGTATTGGAAAGTATAGAAAGTTTCTTTCCGTCCAGTTCATACATCATACCCGAATTTCCGTCACAGACAACCCAAAGTTTACCGGACGGATCTTGCGTCATAGCATTCACCGGAGAAGAGAAAGTTACTTTTTGTTCGATGTCCTGACCATCAGGTGAAATCTTCATCAGCTCGTTTCCTGCCCTGTTCGTCACGAACAGGGATTTTCCGTTATCAGCCAGAAACAGATGATCCGGCGAGACTGTAGTAGCAGATTCTTTCCCACTAGTACAGAGAAGTATAGTAGCAACGATACTAACAGGTATCAATATCTTTTTCATTTTTTCTGTTGTTTAGTTTGAAGAGATTGAATGTACTGACGAATGTTTTCACGATCTTCCTCACGGGCAGCCTTTCGTTTATTATCGTAACGATCATAAAACTCACGATCTTTATCTGACCAGTTATTTGCTTCACGATAATCTCCGATTTGAGGAACGAGCAAATCAATCCAAAGAGAGACTTTACGTATTTCCTGTGGAGTCAGCTTTGTACCGCCATGTCCATTTTCCAGACGCTTAATCAGATTACTCTTATTGGACCCGGCAAAATAGGGTGGTAACAAGGTCGGTTCGGACAACGAACTGATCCAATTTACTTCCGGATGATGCGCATCCCCTCTCCATGCTCTGTCAGGTCCATCCGGACGGGCATGAGTCAGACTCAGATAAGAATCTGTATATTTCCTCTTACTCTGATGATCTACCACTTTCAATTCTCCTTTCAGACTCATCGGTTGTTTCACCCCATCATGGCAGGATATACAGTGTCTGTCCCAAATAGGCTGAATTTCTTTAAGATAACTGAAATTACGTTCACCCATTTCATCTTCCGGGTCCAACGCTTTCACACCCTTGTTCATAGCCATAGAAACAGCATGACTCGCAACAGGAACCGTATTCTTATGCTCATGGCATCCCACACAACTTTGTGTTTCATTTGGTTGAAGTGTGGACCAGCTACGCATGGTTTGCACCACACGACCGTTCTTATCCAATGCCTGGAAGTACAAAGGTCTGCGTGCAGGAACTTTAAAGAAGGCAGAACCGTCCGGATATACATCGGTTACTCCCAATACTCTCTTCACGTCCCAAGCGGCATTTCCCACTCCGGTAGGAGTACTAGCCAAAGCACCTCCACCTTTATCAGATCCGTTTACCTCACCTACACCCGCTGCACGAAATTGAATCTCTACGACACGCAACTGTTTGATAGTTCCGGGTTCTACCCCCTTCAAACCATTACCTTCATAGATATTCTGCATATAATATACTCCGTCATTCTTTGTATAGTCTACCATAGAAGAACGGCGGAAAGGACGTTTACGGGGAGCAACCAATATCGGCTGATTACAAGAGATTTCAGGATCGGCAACAAGCAATTCACGTTCTCCGTCCACATTCATCCAATAGATACCGAACATCATCGGATGTCCGACATGATATCCCAACGGAGTATAAGAAATCAAAAACTCATTCTCATCCAACGGAAAAGGGTGTTGGAACTGATCGGTAAACTGCCCGTAGCTGTCAATACGTTCTGCTTCCGGCTTGCGAATGGGAGCGACAAACATTACTCCTTCATTCTCATCACGACCGGCTTCGGGATCAATGATACCCAACTTACCATGTTGCGGATTATGGTGTCCCATAAAAGTAGCCATCACCTTCCGAGTACCGGGAATTTGACGGGTATGTGCCACCGTTGTAGGGAACCAACTGTTCACTCCATAATACTCTGCCTGTCCTGTTCCGTCCGGATTCATCTGGAACAAAGGTTGTGTCCAGACTTGTCCTCTGTCATTGTAATCCCAACGGGTATAAACCACACGACCGTCGTCAAGCAAAGTAGGAGTAACTGTATGTACCTGGTCAAAACCAACCTGGCGCATATAACGACCTTCCCGATTGCAAAGATACAAATTACTAACCTCCGTAAACCAGCAGTCTACAGCACTTCCGCTACGGGTAGAGTTAAAAAGAATATTCTCATCGGGCAAATAGATCCCTTCAAGATCAGCGTGTCCTTTTCCGGAAGTCAATTGTTTTACTTCACGTGACTTTAAATCCATCTCATATAAATGGAAATCATCATCTTTAGCAGACTTCTTCCAGGAAAACAGCAGATGCTGACCGTCAAAATGGAGATTCGGATCACGGTATACGCCATCCTCATTTGATAATAAATTCTCTTCTTCCGCCCAGATACCATTCATTTTAATTTTCGATAATGAACCTCCTGCAAAATAATTACATTCGGCACGAGCATCTGAAAGTCCTTCCGTATAAGCAAAGAAAGAAGGACGCAACGTTCTGTATTTCGTAAAAACAATCTCCGGTTGATTAGCTGTGAAAGAAGCCAAACGAGTTGCACGTCTTCTTTCGCAAGCCTTCAAATAAGCTTGAAAAGCACTCTCCACACTTTCCGGAGTCTCATTGACAGCAATCCCAACATTCAGTTTTTGTAAGCGTTCAGAAAGTTGCCGGCCGAAAGTTCCTCTAAACCAATTAACATCTTTTCCGTCCTGCAACCACCAATCATAATAAACCGGATAATTCTTCATCAACAACTGATGAGTTTCTTTTATTTTATCTTCAAGTTTTTCTTTATGATTGTCTTTTTTCCTTATCGCCTGAACTTCCGCAAACCCCTTCTGAATTTCCGTGATGAATCCTTTGGCATCAGCAGGCTGAAAAGAAGTGTCTTTCGTCTGCCAGGCGACGATGGAGAATAGCGTACAAGAAACTATCCCCCACTTTAACAACTTTATTAATTTTGATTTTATCATTCTAATTTCTTATTTACCTTATATCCTTTTGAAATAGAAATTACAAACTTTGTTTAAGCTTTTTATAAGTTTCCACAATCAAGATACCGCTTGAAGTTCCAATACGGGTAGCACCTGCCTGAATCAATGCCAAAGCCGAATCCAGATCACGAATACCGCCTGCTGCTTTTACACCGATAACAGGACCAACCACACGACGCATCAACTCCACATCATGTACATTAGCTCCTGCCGTACCAAATCCGGTAGACGTTTTTACAAAGTCCACACCGGCTTCCTTAGCTATACGGCAAACAGTTTCTTTCTCTTCATCTGTCAGGTAACATGTTTCAAGAATAACTTTGCAGATAACACCTGCCGGCTTACAGATTGAAACCATATCTTCAATCTCTTTCTTGACAATTTCTGTTTGTCCTTTCTGCAAAGCACGAACGTTGATCACTGTATCAATTTCAGTAGCACCTTTTGCAATAGCATCACGAGTTTCAAAGGCTTTGCACTCTACCGTGTTCTGCCCCAGAGGAAAGCCGATAGCTGCTCCTACACGTACTCCCGAACCTTCCAGCAATTTTACGCAAGTTTCTACTTCCGCAGGGTTGATAGCTACCATCGCAAACTTATATTGACGAGCTTCTGCACAAAGTTTTTCAATGTTCTCTGCATTTCCGAAAGGTTTCAGGAAAGTATGGTCTATCATTCCTGCAAGTTGTTCTACTGATAAATTCGCAATCACTTCGTTTATATTCTTATTTTCCATTATTTCTAGTTTTTAATATGTTACAAAAAATTATTATTTAAAAAGTTAATACACATTTCAAGACTTCACCTCGTTTTACAGCGGCAAATGCTTCTTCAATTTCTTCTATCTTGAAACGATGCGTGATAAAATCATTAGCTGAAAGTTTTCCTTCTTTAATCCACTGCGCCAAAGTAGTCATAGCGGCTTTCTCTTCCGAACGTGTAGGCCATTGGTGCATATGAAGATCAAAGTTATAAGGGGCTTTCGACAAATCCAACGTAGGATTCTTTGTCATTACACCATATACGCAGACATCTCCACCCATTTTCACTAACGGCAATACGGAATTAACCACTACATCCAGTCCAACAGCATCAATAACAGCATCGTAAGAACGACCGGCAGCAGCAATAAACTCCGGAGCAGCAATTTCGGCAGGTGTATATCCATTGTCTGCACCCATTTGACGGGCTACTTCCAATTTAGCAGGAAGCATATCGACAATGTCGATTTGACCAAGACCGAAAAGTTTGCCTAATTTTACGAAGCTCAGTCCTACGGGACCGGAACCAACTACCATAACTTTCTTTCCCGGAGTCAGGTTGAAATCTTTGAAAGCTCCCAGAACTTCACGCCACGTACAAGAGATAACGGCTTCTTCGGGTTGTACATATTGAGGTACTGCATTCTGAATTTCAAAACTGTCCCAACATCCTTGTTCGGGTGTAGCCAATCCCTCTTCTTTCAGGACTTCGAAGTCATTCACTACGACATATTCACTGAAACCGCCCCAGCCGCTATTAATGTTTTGTGCACCAAAATCTGAAATCAATCCTCCGATTGCACGGTCACCAACCTTAAAGTTACGTACCTTTTCACCTACAGCTACTATAATTCCGGCATTCTCATGTCCCAAAGCCAAGGGATAAGTGTCTACTCCGGGAAACTTACCGGCAATCAATTTACTATCAGTTGCATTGCATAAAGCGACCATCTCTGTTCTTACCAAAGCTTGATAAGCGTTAATTACAGGCGTTTCCACCTGTCGTATTTCTATTTTGCCGGGAGCCGGCACAATTACTGTTTTCATCGAATTCTTTTTCTTTTATATCAATTATAATTCGGTTTTTGCAATCTCAGTGTACATATCACATAAAGCATAATAAGCTTTATCAAAGACCGGCATCCAATCATTGTACTTCTTCACATTTTCCGGAATTGGCTGAACCGTCTGTTCAATACGGACGAAGCGGTCAATTACAGAGAAATCTTTAAAGACACCTGCGCCGATACCTGCCAAAATAGCTGCTCCCATTGAGGTTGCCTCTTCCAGATAGTTGGGCACACGAATCTCAGCTTGGTAAATATCCGCCATCATCTGACGCCAAACGGGATTTTGAGCACATCCGCCAATAACCGTTACCTGATCAATAGGCACGTGCTTACGGAAGATATTGACAATAAATCCGAGGTTCAGAGTGATTCCTTCCATGACGGCACGCAACATATCTCCATGCTTATGACCCAATGTCAAACCAATAAATGCACCTTTAGCATCTACGTTCCAACGAGGAGTACGTTCGCCTAACATATAAGGCAAGAACAAAAGTTTGTTGGCACCTATCGGAGAAGAAATTATTTGCTCGTCAATCAGCTCGAATACACTACGTCCCGTTTGTGCAGCCAACGCTTGTTCATTACGGCAGAGTTCGTTGATCATCCAGTTGTAAGAAGAGCCTGCTGCTTGCATGGTTCCTGACGGATGTAACATTCCCGGTACTACGTGTGCCCAGTTCATGGTGCGACGTTGTTCGTCTACAATTGGCTTTTCTACCGTCAGTGCTACCCACGAGGAAGAACCCAGATAGTTGTAGGCACTGCCCGGTGCCACACAGCCAACACCTACTCCGGCGCAGCTACCGTCTCCACCACCACATATCACAGGAGTACCTACCAGTAACCCTGTTTCTTTGGCTGCTTCAGTAGTAATTTCACCGATAACGTCAATAGACGAACGAACTTCCGGGAAAAGAGAAAGGTCGAGTTGTGCCGCTTCAATGATCTCTTCACTCCATTGCCAACGGTTCAGGTCGTAAGCATTCGTACCCGAAGCATCCGAAGGATCGGTAGCAATAACACCACACAAACGATAGTTTATATAGTCTTTCGCATTTAAAATCTTAGCTGTCTGCGCAAAAATTTCCGGTTCGTTGCGTTTTACCCACATCAGTTTTTCGATAGAATACGAAGCACTGATGCGATGTCCCGTGATCTCATAAAAATGAAGTGGATCGATGCTTTCGGAAAGCATGGTTTCTTCTTCCTGAGAGCGTTGGTCACAATAGAGCATATGCGGACGAAGCGGATTGCCGTTTTTATCCACACAAAGACATCCCATCATTTGTCCGCTAAGTGCTACTCCTGCAATATCATTAGGGGATACAAGTTCTAAGAGTGCTTGTGTAGTATCCACAATGGCTTTCCACCAATGGTGTGGATTCTGTTCCGCTCTATTGCCGGCAGTATAATCCGTAGGGTAAGCGGCTGTACGTGAAGCAATCAATAAGCCCGATTCATCGAACAAAGTCGCTTTGTTTCCACTTGTACCCAAGTCATGTGCTAATATATACATATTTATATGTTTCTTTTTTAATGAATAGAATTAGAGTGCCGCATTGGTATATCCGGTAAGTCCAACGAAGATTCCTCCGGCAATACCACCCAAAATAATTACTATCCAACGCGGAAAGGCCTCTTTCAGCAATCCCGCACGTGTACCTTTCGGTGCACAAAGCACGTCGGACAGGATGAATCCCATTGCAATCGCCCATCCCATGTCTACCCAGGGAGCGTTGCCGCGATTACCTTGATGAATCATGCTGAATTGCATAGGTAAGCCGTTGGCATCATTCAGCAAACCGGTAGAGAAGCCGAATCCGGGTAATTTATGATTGACCAGCCAGAAAGTACCGATGATAACAGCAGCTGCCATAAATCCGCCTATCGGACCAAAGTCTTTCACGAGTTTAGGCCAGCTCATCAATACGGTAAACGTAACAGCAAAAGCACCGAAAATAGAGGTGATGATTCCGGCATGATACATACCGAACCATTCATTATAAGTTTGTAACCATTCGCTCATTGTTCTATCCTCCTTAATTTATTTTTCGGGCACAATCGCACGAACGGATTTTCCATACTACTATTCCTGCCAAGGCACCTCCGATGAGACAACAGATCAATGTAGGCACTGCATAAAGAAAATTGGCAATGTCTCCTTGAAAACGGACAATTCCCCAAGCAATTCCGGCAGAGCCGATACACCATCCCTGATCCAACCAGATTTTCCCCGGAGGATTCAGGATGGCTCCATTATAATGGTTCATATACCACATGATGCCGATAATCAGCGTTGCCGCCAGCCATCCGCCCATCATACCATATGTTTTCCAGAGCTCCGGCCAGATGCCGAATGCAAATCCACCACAAATAGCGGACCCGGCAAAGGTCGATAAATATTGTTTCATACTATTAATTACGCGTTTTTTGGTTTGTGGCTACTCTATAATTATTCTTCTAATGATAGTTTAGCCAGTGTAAAAGGCTTGTCGTGTTTTGTATTCACTTTGTCCGGACCAGTCACAAGATCAAAGCAAGATACAATGACTTGACCGTTCCACACGATCGGTTCACCCGGTTGATCGAGCTCTCCTTTACTACCGTCACTATCGGGACTTTGGGCCATACGTTGTATTTTTCCGGTCTTATCAACACGGGCAACAGCATTTGCAGAGAAGTCTGCAACCCAGATGTTTCCTTTGTCGTCAATACACATACCGTCCGTTGTCCGCAACTGTGTAGTATCTTGCGCCCATACATCGTTACTAAGAACTTTTCCTTCGGCATCCATTTTAATACGGTGAATAGCACCGTCGCCGAAGTTTCCTACAAACAAATCTCCCGCTTCATCAAAAACAATTCCATCCAAGCCGTATTGTACTTCAGGATTCTTGGTAACAACAGCTGTGATAAGATTTTTGTCTTCGTTTGTATTGGTCACTACAATGTCACGGTCGTTCATATCAAAACAATATACGCCGCTGACAAGTAAACCGGAAGGGTCTTTAATCTGTGACAGAGAACTTTGAGTAACATACAGTTTTCCATTACGAATGCGGATACCGTTAGGATGTTCCAAGCCGGATGCTACCGTAATTGTTTCCTTCAGCTGATCATTCTCAAATTTCAAACGAAGAATACGTCCTTTGTTTTTGGCTTTCTCAGCTCCGCTCCAACCTTGGTTATCACTAATAAACAAGTCTCCCTCTTCATTAAAAGCAAGACCCATCGGAGATGCCCATCCGGTTTCTTCCAACACAGGTACGTCCAGCCATTTTGAGATGTTGCCGTCTTTAGTAATACGCATGAGACAAGCAGGCTGGGTAATATCAGCAAAGTTAGGACACGCCAAGATTAAATCTCCATTAGGAGCAATAGCCATCCCATCCGGTGTGGGACAATAATCCGGCAGTTTCATAAATAGCTCACTCTCCTGAGGAAGGCTTTCTGCCACTTTGTTATTTTTCGGAGAAGTACACTGAATGCAGGTCGTTCCAATTAACGAAGCCGCGACAAAAGAGAATAAATGATTCTTTTTCATGGTTAGTAAATACAAATGTTTATGTTTAAAATTTGGTCTGTTAGTTCGTTTGCAAACATACCGCAATTTATCGATGAAATGGGAAAACTATTATTCAATAAAGGAAAATATTGATTCAAAAGCACATAAAATCGGATTAAATATGATATAAAAGGTTAATTTGTTCCCTGAAAAGCAACATTCCTATTTTCTAATTAATTTATCAACGGGAACCTAAAACTTATTGCAAATTCAATCATTATTGGAACGATCAAAAAGTTTAGTGCCACTAAAAATGTGAGGTCTATTTAATGCTTACATGAATAAATTAGGCTACCATACTTAGCATCTTGCTTTACGATTGTTATTTCGTCCCACATCTGTTTCCGTTTCTTTCCAAAGTTATTGAACGAAACGGAAACAGATGCGGGACGAAAAGATAATAACTGTGGTACGAATAAGAATAATTATAAAAATTAATTAAGGTATACATTATAAAAAACTAAAGTATGCGTGGTACTTTCTGTAGGAGAGGAAACCATTCATCTCCCCCATTCTACATTACTTCAAGCTATTTTTAGGCTAAAAAGAACATTTTCTCCTAAAAAGTTTTTGTAATATCAGAGTTAATCGTATTTTTGTGTACAATTTTGGTGTAGTGATGACAGAAGAAGATAAAAAGTTATTGAGTACCTTTGAAACGCAGCTACGGCATTTGATTTTCTTACATGATAAAATCAAACGTGAAAATGCCGAGTTGAAAAGACTTCTTGAGAACGAAAAGCTGAAGAACGAGAAGGTGCAAGCTCAATATGATGAATTGGAAATCAACTACACAAACCTAAAAACAGCTACGGCAATCAGCCTTAACGGCAGCGACGTAAAGGAGACGAAGCTGCGATTGTCAAAATTAGTGCGTGAAGTCGATAAATGCATCGCTTTATTAAATGAGTAAAGAAGGAGATGTATGAACGATAAGATAAAAATAAACCTGCAAATAGCAGATTCAAATTACCCGCTCACAATCAACCGAGAGGAAGAGGAAATGGTAAGAGAAGCGGCTAAACAGGTAAACATCAGGCTTAATGCGTACCGGAACTATTATAAGAATCTTGAACCGGAAAAGATTATTGCCATGGTGGCATATCAGTTCTCGTTAGAGAAACTGCAATTAATGCAACGTAACGATACCAGTCCGTTTACGGAAAAGGTAAAAGAGTTAAATGAACTGTTGGAGAATTATTTCAAAGAGGAATAAGATATCTCCGGTCGTTCGCTGATAAGAGAAAATAACCACGCACTGCACAATATCCGAACATTCTTATGTTCTGGTATTTGGGGGTGCATTTTTTATTTATATACTTAAATTATAATGTAGAATGATAGCAATAATATCAACAGCAATTGCTTGCCTCATCGTAGGAGGAGTTCTGTCGTATGTACTGTTCAGATACGGACTGAAATCCAAATACGATAATGTCCTGAAAGAAGCAGAGGCAGAAGCGGAAGTGATAAAGAAAAACAAATTGCTGGAAGTGAAGGAGAAATTCCTGAACAAGAAAGCAGATCTGGAAAAAGAAGTGGCACTACGTAACCAGAAGATCCAACAGGCTGAAAATAAGCTAAAACAGCGTGAAATGGTGCTTGGACAGCGTCAGGAAGAGATTCAGCGCAAGAAAATGGAAGCGGAAGCTGTAAAAGAGAATCTGGAGACACAACTTGTCATTGTAGATAAGAAAAAAGAAGAACTGGATAAGTTGCAACACCAGGAAATTGAAAAATTGGAAACTATTTCCGGGTTATCTGCCGAAGAAGCTAAAGAACGCTTGGTAGAGTCATTGAAGGAGGAAGCTAAGACTCAGGCACAGTCGTACATCAACGACATTATGGATGATGCCAAACTGACTGCCAGCAAGGAAGCGAAACGCATCGTAATCCAGTCTATCCAACGGGTAGCTACGGAAACTGCTATTGAAAACTCAGTTACTGTATTCCATATTGAATCGGACGAAATTAAGGGACGTATTATTGGTCGTGAAGGACGTAATATCCGTGCACTGGAAGCTGCTACAGGTGTTGAAATTGTAGTAGACGATACTCCGGAAGCAATTGTACTTTCAGCCTTTGACCCGGTTCGCCGCGAAGTTGCCCGCTTGGCTCTGCATCAGCTTGTGACGGACGGACGTATCCATCCGGCTCGTATCGAGGAAGTAGTTACCAAAGTGCGTAAACAAGTAGAAGAAGAAATCATAGAAACCGGTAAGCGTACAACAATCGACCTTGGTATTCATGGTTTGCATCCTGAACTGATCCGTATCATCGGTAAGATGAAATACCGCTCTTCTTACGGGCAGAACCTGTTGCAGCATGCTCGTGAAACAGCTAATCTTTGTGCCGTTATGGCATCGGAACTGGGGCTGAATCCGAAGAAAGCAAAACGTGCCGGACTGTTGCACGATATTGGTAAAGTGCCTGATGAAGAACCGGAATTGCCACACGCATTGCTGGGTATGAAACTGGCTGAGAAGTATAAAGAGAAACCGGATATTTGCAACGCAATCGGTGCTCACCATGATGAAACTGAAATGACCAGCTTATTAGCTCCTATCGTACAGGTATGTGATGCTATCTCCGGTGCTCGTCCGGGTGCCCGTCGTGAAATCGTAGAAGCATATATCAAACGTTTGAATGATCTGGAACAATTAGCAATGTCTTATACAGGTGTAACGAAGACTTACGCTATTCAAGCAGGACGTGAACTTCGCGTAATCGTTGGTGCTGATAAGATCGACGATAAGCAAACGGAAAGTTTATCCGGTGAAATCGCTAAGAAGATCCAGGATGAAATGACTTATCCGGGACAGGTGAAGATCACTGTCATTCGTGAAACGCGTGCGGTAAGCTTCGCTAAATAAAGACTCAAAAGAGAACTCTCATAAAAGGGCTGTGCCAAATAGGCACTAACTATTAGACGCGTATGACGCGGATAAACGCAATATTTATTATTTAAATCCGCGTTATCCGTGTCATCCGCGTCTAAAAATATACTTATAACAGGTTCTATTAATAAAAAACACAGCCCCTTCTCATCATCTAATCCTAAATTTATTAATACGACCTATGGAAAAATACCAATTTGAAGTTTGCGCCAACTCAACAGAAAGCTGCCTGGCGGCACAAGCAGGGGGAGCTAACCGGGTAGAGCTATGTGCCGGTATCCCCGAAGGAGGAACAACTCCTTCTTATGGAGAAATCTCAGTTGCACGTGAATTACTGACAACTACCCGTCTAAACGTTATTATCCGCCCTCGTGGAGGAGATTTCCTTTATTCGCCCATTGAAATCAAAACAATGCTGATAGATATAGAAATGGCTCGCAAGATAGGGGCAGACGGAGTGGTATTCGGATGTTTGACAACCGATGGAGAAATTGATATTCCGGCAATGCAGCAATTGATGAAGGTTTCCAAAGGATTGTCCGTTACTTTTCACCGTGCCTTCGATGTATGCTGTAATCCTCAGAAAGCCTTGGGACAAATAATAGAATTAGGTTGCAATCGTATCCTGACTTCAGGACAACAACCCACAGCCGAACTCGGTATTCCATTCCTTAAAGAATTACAAATACAGGCTGCCGGAAAAATTACATTACTTGCGGGGTGTGGAGTAAATGAGAAAAATATTTCCCGGATTGCTCAAGAAACCGGAATTAAAGAGTTTCACTTCTCAGCACGTGAGAATATCCAGAGTGGCATGAAATATAAAAATGAATCCGTATTTATGGGCGGCACTGTACATATCGACGAATATGAACGAAATGTGACAACCGCCCGAAGAGTTACGGATACGATTCAAGCTTTATACGATCTTCCTATAAATAAGGAATAATTGTTATATAAATACCGGTAATGATAGCCGAAGTTATTACTCCTGAGATATTAGCACCCAAAGCATCTCCCAGGATAAATGACTCCGGATTATCTTTGCTTACAATCTTCTGCGCTACTTTTGCTGTGGTAGGCACACAGCTGACGGCGGCAATACCGATCACGGGATTATAGTTTCCTCGCTTAATGAAGTACATAATGTAACCACCCAATATACCTCCGATACCGGAAAAGAGCAATGCTACCACTCCTAATAGGAGTAACTTCAATATCTTCGGATCAAGCAATAAGTGCGCGTCACAAAGCACACCTAACAATAAACCTAACATAAAAGTGGAACCATAAAGCAACGGACCACTGACAAAATCATAAATATGCTTCATGCCTGACTCACGTACAGCAACACCCAAGAACAATGAGAAAAACAATGGAGAGGCAACCGGAAACAAGAAACAAAGAACAGCGCAAAGCACAGCCGAGAATGCCAGTTTTACTTTTGCATCATAGTTTTTGGGAGCTTTCTTTGCTACCATCTTAATAGCCCGGAAACGTTTTGGCACCAATAGTTTCACCAGATATGGATAACCGCCATACGTCAATCCTAAATAAAGATAGGCGACCACCGTAATCGGAACAAACAAATGTTTTGCTAATGCCAATGAGGTAAACAATACCATCGGGCCGTCGGCTCCTCCTACCATAGCTACAGATGCACTCTCTTTCAATGTCAGTCCGAGAGCAGAAGCTATAGGCAATGTAAGGAATGTCCCCAATTCCGCACACAAGGCAAGAAAGATGCTGGCAAAAGGTTTCTGGAGCAAAAAGCCTACATCCAGAAGTGTTCCGATACCCATAAAGACGAAACAGGCTATCAGTCCGTTGCTGAACGTCAAAGTATACACAGGTTGCAGAAAGTCTATCTGCATGGTATTCATCAATTCATCCGTATCTGAAAGCATCGGGTCAAGAAAGAGGTTACCTAAGGTTCCATCCGGCATAATCAATGTTCCGCAATTAATGGCTACCATTCCCAATCCCATCGGAATCATTACCATAGGTTCGAGAACCCCTTTCCAACCTAAATAAATAAGCATTAAACCGAGAAGCACGAGAAAAATTCTGGCACATGAGAGTAACCAGCCACTTTCTATCATTGTACCTACCCCTTGAAACAGGGTGGCAAAATCTATATTTTCCATAAATACGAGTCTTTTATTATTATTTGTTAGTAGTAGATTTCTTGGTATTCTTTTTATTGACATGAGCACGTTCTTCTTCTTGAAGATACAAATCGTGAGTGTCTCGCGGATAATAATAATCCATCAGGTTCTCTTCGGATGCTCCCGGACTTACACCATGATAATAACCCGAATAACCGGTGAAATTCCGATTGATTCCCCGGCTAAAATCCTCACGGGTATCTCCCATAAAGTTTTCTTCCTCAACAGAAGGTAGTTGCCTGATAAGTCTTTCCACCTTTTGACGATGTTGTTGCCATCGACGTAAACGAAGTAGTTCCAACCGGTGGGAACTATAAAAATCAAATGAATCGGCAGCATAAGCAATCAGCTTGATTACTGCCGCAACAAAAAATCCGATGAGAAAAGTTAATCCCATCATAGCTAATGTAGATAATAATAAACTAGTCATAGTAACATATAAAAACAGGTTATACAAATCATTCGCACAAATAGACTCTGTCTGAAAAGGATAAAATTTATCCAGACTGACTAACAATATTGCACAGATTCCCCCAAAAAGGGAACTTTAAGAAGTAAAGTGGCTAAATTATGATATGAGACAAGGTATAAATATAATACTTCGTAGTATATTTCAGATAATTAGTATCAGAAACAAGAATCTTCGATTGATTTTCCGACAAGCGGGAGTCTTGCGAACTCAACAATTGAACAATAGTCGGAATATCATTAAACTTCAACGTTTTAACGGGTGTCACACTTCTCGGAACAGAAATAGCGGTCAGAATTCCTAAAGAGTGGCTATCTGCTTCGGCTGAAGATAATGCCATAGAAGAAGCCTGGTCATCACCCAATAAGAATAAAGAAAAATTCGAGGAAGAAGAAACAGTCAAAGAGGTACACAAATCAGAGATTCCGGTTAGTTCCCGGAACCCCTGCAAATCTTCTCTATTGGAAAACTGGAAAAGACCAATAAAAAGAAGTGCAAACGATAGTATGCAAAACACATTCTTCATCATAACACTCGTACAAACCTAGTAATTATTTTTTAGATAAATGTGCTATCCGAAGAGAATTAACGATTATTGCACTCTATCCTATCGCTATATCTATTAAAGTCCTCTATAATCCGTGAATCACCTTCATCAACTGGTCGCCCAATCCTATTGTATAACCTTGTGAGACAAAAACTACCCGGTTGAATGTATCGGCAATGATAAACATTGGAAGAATGGTCTGATTAGATAATTTCATAGACTCGGCAATCTGTTTCTGGATACTGTTATCTATGTCGATACCATATATAATGGTAGACGGTAATCCTTGGAATTCCGAAGGACGATATTTATTATACTGCTCCTCGGAAGGGAAAAGAAGCACCATTTTCCTACCCCATTTTTCGAATTCACTACCTAATGCAGCAATGTCTCTCAAAGCATGATTGGTTGGCTCCTGCCCTACTCCCAACACACCCACAACAAAATATCCACGCCCGCAAGCCTGTAAAAGACTTTGTGATGTAATATCAGTAAACTTTTCCTGAACGGTTCCACAACTTTCACTGGTTAAGTTGTCTTTATTTTCGTTTCCTAACGGACAAAATAGTGATTCTGAATTAAAGTTTCCAATTACCTGAACCTGATCTTTGCTTTCGCGCATCACTAAATCTACTGTAGCAGTTTTTTCCGGTTCTACATTGAAAAAGCTGATCTCGGAAAGTACAGCTCCACTAGCCATCCGTGTTCCCGACACAAGCATATAGTAACCGGCATCCAACCATATACCTTTTTTCAGAAGATTCGACCATGTGGCTCCTCCCCCCATGTCTGCATCTCCCTCATCATAATTCAAGAGTTGGAAAGTTCCGTCTTTATATTTAGAAAGGGTAAAATGGGAATAATATTTAGGATCGGATAAGGAAGGAATAGGATTATAGGCAGCAATCAACCTTCCGGTAGAAGCCTGTACAGGTGTGCTAGCATTGAAATTTACATCGAATGTGCGTCCTTCCTTTAAATTTATTTCCCTGCCATTTTCCATAAAAGGATTCATATCAACATACTGTACTTTTCCGGTCACTTCATCAATCCATGCAGGAATACCCAACGTACGTGCCATTGCAACAAAGAAAATATCACGTGATTTTTCATCTGCCACCCGCGCATTCCATACTCCGACCGGAGAAATAGGAATACGTTGTGAATTCAAATCATTATCTATTTTAATTTCCTTCTTACACCATTCTACCAAACGAGCGGGATCTTTCAAGAAAGTTTCCGCATCCGATGGAGGAATTGCATTACGCAAAAAATGACGGAAAGGAGTCAGCATTTCATTCGCCACACGCGGATTGGTAAGTTCTGCACTCGCACCTCTGCCAAATTTTCGGGGATCAGGAGCATTCTGATAATGATCTTTCAATACCTCAAGAGAAACATCCCTCCAATCTTTAGCCGAAAGTACTTGCAACAATTCCAATGCAAGATATTGTCTCTCTTCAGCAGCAGCCGTTTTCATAAAATCAATCAATGTCTGATAGTTTCCGCGTGAGGCAACCAAGATCTTAGCCATCTTATCGACGTCGCATTCATTGAACTTGAAAGGAGCAAGCGCATCTTTTGCACGCCCTTCTGTCATCATTGTCGCCACATAGGCATTACGAATTGAATCTTCCTTTGCCAAGCGCAGGTCATTTTCCACACGCTGTTCCGGAGTCACTTCCGGAAGATTGGCTCCTTCTGCAGGAGGAACAATATCCAAATCAAGTGTATATATATCGCCTTCTTTCTTATCTAATGCAAACGTCAGAGTTGCTTCTTTCCCGAATGATAATTTGCTATATCCGAATTGCCCATCTTTAGAACCCCATACCAACATATCTCCTTTACCCGCTGTTAATGATGCTTTGCCGTCAGAATCGGTATATTTTGTAGCAACGGTATAGAACTCTGCATAATTGTAAACTTTAAAGTCTACCTTAGCCCCCGAAACAGGTTTTCCACTCTTATCAGTCACAATTACCACTGCCTTTGCAGCCGGGGCATAATTATCAATTACATTAATTTCAGTATAATTGGGTGTTTCAAGCATAATCTCTTCCGGTCCGTTATAACGTCCAAAAACTTTAGTATGCATCAGCATTCCACGGCTGGCAGGCGCATTGAACCAACCAAGATTGAGCACCGGCTCCGGTTCACAAGCCCCGAAGAAGTACCATTTGCCATCTGCCCAAGCTTCTACCCAGGCATGGTTATCATCCGTATGTGCCCAACGGGGAGTGTACACCTGCCGTGCAGGAATACCGACGGCACGAAGCGCAGCTACTGTAAAGGTCGATTCTTCACCACAACGTCCATAAGCTGTCTTCACGGAAGCTAGCGGAGAGCTGGTACGGGCATCACTCGGACGATACACAACTTTTTCATGGCACCAATGATTTACTTCGAGAATTGCATCCTTCATAGAAAGGTTCTTCACCCGATCTTTCAATTCCCCATAAAACACTTCCCGGGAATTATCGAGATTCTCATTGTTCACTCGGACAGGAAGTACAAAATGACGGTATATTTCATCAGGAACTGCTTTTCCCCAAGGCATCTCCTGACGGGTTCGGTCCGACAAACGATAATTTTGCAAATAATAATCTCCCGAATAATCGGTCACGTCCCCAATCGGCATATAAGCATACAAAAACATAAGTGCTTCCCGTTCAGGTTCCGTTAATTCTTCATTTGAAAATACAGCAAATAAATCTCCGTTGGGGAGAGCTTGTTGTTTCTTCTCAAAGTCTTGAATGACCTGATTCCGATAGGCTTCCTCTTTCAGGAAGTGGGATTCACTACAAGATAACATTACGACCGATAATATCGGCATAAACAAAAGGCGAATCTGTGTTTTCATACTTATATATTCCATTAAATAAAGGAGGATACTACCTACAAAGGTACAAGATTTTTTTTTAAGTGATTACAGGTTATTCAGTTTATACGTAACAGATTTGTAATATCTCCGCATTTAGGCTCTTTATAAGAAGAAAAACCAGAAGAAAAAGGAAAATTTTATGTTCTACAGCATATAATTCAAAAACTTTTCGTATCTTTGCAGCGTTAATAAAGAAAACAAGATGTAAAATCGCTCTTCAAAACGTGCAGAGCAAAAAAAAGAGGAAACAAATTATGAAAAAGAATGCAAATGAAAAAGTAATGATGTTACAGTACCGTATTAAACGCTATCAAGCAATGGGAAACGGTGCAATGTGCCAAGCCTTGAATGGTAAACTTCAAAAACTGCTTAACCAGCAGCCTGCCATGTAAATAAACACACACTATATTATACAATGTTAAGAACGGAAAAGCCTGATTGGTTTTTCCGTTCTTTTTTATAATGCATTATTGAAACATTGGGAAGAAATATGAAAAGACGAACAGTCTTTGAAATAATGTACTACGTACCAACAATAACTTCTACTAAATCCGTTATTTTATTTGTTGAATCACAAACTTATAATTTCCTGTCACCTTTTTCTCGTCTGTTTTTAATGTAATACGATAAATCTCTTTTCCCCATACGTTAGAAAGACGGGGATCATCTAATTTGATTGTTTCCAGTTCAGCTTTAAATTGAGAAGGGAAATCCAATGCTACTTTCTCTCCCTTGACTTCAATATAGACTTTACCTGCTGAAGGGAAAGTAACTTTTCCCCATGTAAGAAAGTTAATTTGATTTGGAGCAAGTACTTCACTTAGTGCATAATTATCAGTAATGGTCAGCTTACACCCATCCAACGTAAAAGAACGTATCCAACTTTTGACTTTCGCTGCTGCCGGATATGCTCCCGCAATATCTGTAGAAAAAGTATGTTTCTTTTCGTTGCAAGTAGTATTCATTGCTTTATATTGCTGACCAAATTTTTGCGAAATGCCATTAATCATCGGCAGATTATGATAATCACTTTGCATGGTCCAGATAGTATAGCGGTCACTGCTGAATGTTTTCTTCGTATATGTACCTACACCTGCATCAATAAATACAGGAATCGTATTCACAAATAAGGAGAATGTACCCACATCGTTATGATTATGACTTTCGTTATTAAAACCTCCTTTACTTGCCAGAAACAGACCGTTCTTATTTTTGATGTAGCAGAATTCAGTTTCAGGATACCAAGTTACATCCGGTATATCGCGTTTCGGCGTTACTTGTGCCAAATCATTACAACAAAGTAATGATTGAAGAGAACGGAAAGCATCATTTCTTATGGTTGCATAAAGCTTATTGCCATTCAACAGGTAAGCGGAAAAAGACATCATTTCATTACTATTTACAGCTTTACCATATCGATAGATTAATAAAGGATCTCCTCCCCCCTGCGCTGAAGCATCCGCAAAGTTCACTACCCATCCATTGCCAACATAGGAACGGGACATATATTCACCCATACGTCGGACCATAGGCTCGGCAAACAATGATATTTTACCTCCGGTACCTTCGGAAAGAATTTGTAAGTAATCATATAGTTTACCCGCTGCATGACCCCAATAAGAGGTTCCTTCTTCACAGGCACCATCAGATTTCACAAAGTTGATAAATTTATCAACAGACTGCATGGTACGATACACTGCTTTAGTTAAACGATCTTTATCATTCTCCATTAAAAGGAAACATTGCAATACATTAGAGTTACACCAAGGGTTCCAATTATTAATGATTTGTCCCGGTTTCCAATTAAATGCCATCCACCATAAATTATCATTATTCATATAGGGATCTAAAATACGTTCTTTAATCGCAGTACGCATTTGCAAAGAAACTACAGGATTAATTTTGTCGAAAGATTTATTAAAGAAAAAATGTATCCATGCCATTAAAGCACCATAACCACCTGAACCTAGGTCAATTACCTGCTCACGAAAATCTGGTAACGAGCGCTTACTACTTTGGTAAGGCAGATGAGCAGACAAAACCCATGAGTTCATTTCACAACTCATATATGCTCCATTAAGCAGTTGATCTATGAAACGTCCTTTTCCTTCGGCAAGTTCAGCAAGCATTAGAGTATTTAGTGCCTGTGCATTGGCTCCATAAGGATTTTCCATTACCTTACGGTCTCCTGTACGTTCATACTCTAAGTATGCAGTGGCAGGAATTAGTTGCCACTTATAGTTGAGAAGTTTTTCTCCGGCCTCAATCAGACGTTGTTTGTTAGGTCCCATCAGTAAGTCCCATGCGGCACGATCCGTATAAGCAGGGTAAGGCACCCATGCTTGTCCCATTAACAGTACATTTTTCAATGTAGTTTCATCCGCTGCTTTTTGTAGCATATTGCGTTCAGTATAGGCATTTGCTTTAAAAGAAATACTTCCAAAGGATGCCAGTAATAGAACACAAAGTAAATGTTTCATTGGTTTCATGGTATTTTAGTCATTTAAGTAGCACAAAGATAACACATCTAACTGAAAATGAGGAAAGAAAATCATCCAATCCTAAAAAGAAAAAAGTACAAAGAGTAAATAAAAAGTCTATCTTATAAAAATACAAGGTCTATCCTATAAACGTAGAAGATCCGTTCTTTCCCAACAGAGAATGCGTTACAAGTAAAAAATACTCCTAATATGAAAAAACAGAGGCTTCGTTTTAGTCCCAATCACTAAATTCAAAACTCAACTGTTCCCAAACTCCATGTTGTTCATCCGCTTCTTCTTTTGGATTGGAAACAGAAAGTCCGATAAGCCGGATAGGATGCTGCTCATATTCTACACTCTTCAACAATTCTTTGGCAAGCGGAAGGATACGGTCTAAAGTCGTCAGCTCCTGTAATTGAGTGATGCTACGGGTAATCTGGCTAAAATCGTGGAATTTGATTTTTAATGTTAAAGTATTCCCTTTGAAGTCTTTCCGTTGAAGACGTTCCAGCAGTTCGACTGCTACATGATAGAGCTCAATGATAACAGAAGAATGTGCAGAAATGTCTCTTTCTAAGGTGCGTTCGCAGCCTATGGATTTCCGGATATGAATTGCTTCGACAGGACGTTCATCAATTCCACGCGCACATTCATAATAAAGCGCACCAGCCTTTCCGAAATGAGCCTTCAGCATCTCTAACGAGTATTTTCGAAGTTGTAATCCATTACTGATTCCAAGCATATGCATTTTCTTTGCGGTAACAGGACCCACTCCCCAAAAAGATTCGATAGGGAGACAAGCAATAAAGTCAAGTGCTTGTTCCGGGTGGATTGTGCAGAGTCCATCCGGTTTGCGATAATCGGAAGCTATTTTAGCCAGAAACTTATTGTAAGATACTCCCGCAGATGCGACCAAATTCAACTGTTCCCGGATACGAAGCTTGATTTCCTTTGCAATATCAACCGCTAAAGAAATATTCTTTTTATTCTCCGTTACATCCAGAAAAGCCTCATCCAAAGAAAGAGGTTCAATAATGTCCGTGTAGTCATGAAAGATTTCATGAATCTGGCGGGAAACTGATTTATAAACATCCATTCTACCGGAAACAAAAATGAGTTGCGGACAGAGACGTTTTGCTTTCTGTGAGGACATTGCAGAACGAACGCCATAACGGCGTGCTTCATAACTAGCAGCAGCCACAACTCCCCGTTCCTGAGCATGTCCGACAGCTAAAGGTTTTCCACGAAGTTCCGGATGATCACGCTGCTCTACAGAAGCGTAAAAGGCGTCCATATCAATATGTATAATCTTGCGCAAAGACATTCTATATTCAGTAATGTGAGCAAACTTACTACAAATTTCCGAATAAATAAAATGCTGATTATTCAGTTAAAGATACTTCAAACAAATATGATCCGGAACCAATTGCCCATTTAGTTTTAACGTCTGTCGTTTCAATCAACATAATGTCCTTTTGCCGGGTGATCGGTTTGCCATATTCTTTTATCCTATTCACATCAATGGTAGGTAAATATATAACTGCCTTACTATTAACCGGGATATTTACTTGTAAAGTGTATGCCTTATCGATTTTCTTCCATTCACAATCAATCCGTCCGTAAGGAGACTCATAGGAGGTTTTAGCTTCTTTTACATCTCCGACAATTTGGGGGTCTATCAATACTGTCTTGTAAGCGATAGAATTTTCATCCTGACGAATTCCACCCAATCCGCCAAAGAGCCATTCCATTAAATGGCCCAACATTAGATGATTATTCGACACATTCTCATATGCCTGCCATGATTCGGTCAAAGCGGTAGCACCATGAGCCAATTGCCAGCCATAACCCGGAACATCATACTTGCTGTTCATTTTGAAAATCAAATCAGAGTTTCCACTATTCTCTAAGGCACGTAATACATAACGATAGCCTACATCACCTGCCGTCAAAGCATTGCCACGTCCTACAATGTCTTTGATAAGATTATCAAGGACTCTTGCCTTATTTCCCGGCGTTACTAAATCCATATATAGGCTTATAGCACCGGCTGTCTGGCTGTTTCTATCATAAGTCCCTTCTTCAGGGTGAAAGAAGGTAGTATTATATGCCTTTTTAATATTCTCAGCCAGAGTTTCAAAAGATTTCTCATCGGCTTCTTTTCCCAGCAATTTCGCCATTTCTTTCAACATCATTGTGTTGTAGTAATAAATAGCAGTCGCTGTTACTCCATTAGAGGTTAATTGTGCGTAACCGGGACTTTTGGGTCCAATATCGAACCAGTCACCCAGTCCATAAGCTATGATATGATTATTGGCACGTGTACCCAAATATTCCAGATATTTTTTCATAGCCGGATAATGTTCGATAATCAAACGCTTATCTCCATACCATTGATATATATACCAAGGACAAATAATGAAAGAACAACCCCATTCGGGAGTGTCTTCAAAACCATCGGCAAAGTGTACGTATTCGGGAGCGATGGTTGGTATGGCTCCGTTTTCTAATTGAGAGGCTGCCATATCATCCATTATTTTAGCGTAAAGTGATGCCAGATTATATCGGTATTGCATAGAATATTGCATCAGATGATCCTGTTCCAGCCAACCCAACTTCTCACGATGAGGACAATCCGTCAATACACTCGCCATATTGCTGCGTATCGCCCAATCTATCAGATTATAAATTTGATTGAACATCGGCTTCGAACAAGAAAATGAACCTGTTTCGGAAGCTACATTACAAGTATGTAGTCCTTCAAGCTCCACGATCTCAGGCAAATGATCCGGATTTTCTTTTCCTGCAGGAACCGCTCCTTCAATTTGTACATATCGGAATCCATAATAACTAAATTGTGGTTGCCAGCTCTCCATTTCACCCGTTCCATTAGTGACATATTTATAATAAAATGGTGCTCCCGTAGCCTGCTGATTCACAGTTTTATCAGCATTCTGTAACTCAGCAGGACGGAAAATGACAGCTTGTCCTTTATTTCCTTTTATTTTAGCACGAATAATACCTGAGAAATTTTGTCCTAAATCGTATATCCAGTTTCCCTTCTCATTTTTATAGCAAGTAACAACCGGTACGTTTTCCCGTACGACTAAGTGTGTCCCCATCTGACTTCGTAGCTTTATATTTTGTTCTACTTCTATCGCTTTCTGCCAATGACTATCGTCAAACGACGGGTCATCTTTCCAACCCTTTTGCTCTAAAGTAGCATCATAATCTTCTCCCCCATAAATACTGGAATAAGTAATGGGACTAACTGCTGTATGCCATGTTTTATCACTGACCAAATACTCTGTGGAGCCATCAGCATAACGAATACAAAGTTTCAGTTTCATCTTCGGGGCACCAAAAGAGCCTAATAACTTGTAATACCGTTCACGAGGGATATTATAAAATCCATTTCCTAGCATCAAGCCGAGTACATTATCTCCATTCTTCAGATCATCCGTAATATCAAACGTTACATACAGAGCTTCTTTATCATATTTTGTCCATCCCGGATCCAAAAAATGATCACCTACTTTCTTTCCATTCAAGAAGAAATCGAAATGTCCCAACCCGGTAACATAGACTAACGCCTGTTTTATTTTTTTAGAAACCGGAAATACTTTTCTGAACTGAGGCAATTGATACATTCCCACCTTCTCATCTTTCAGTTCTTTTTCGACCAAAGGAGCGTGTATAGCAGGGACCACAATTTTCTCATCTTTTTCCAAAGCAATCCATTTCGCTTTTCCCCATTCTTTATCTTGCATCAGTCCTGTTACAAAAGTAGCCGGTTCACTCCATCCTGAACATTCATCTTTCCCATTCCAAGAACGCACTTTCCAATAATAAGTTGTTGCGGAAGCCAGCTGCTTCCCTGCAAAAGGAATTAATATTGAACAATCTGAATTGATTTTCCCGCTATTCCATATATTAGCCTGATCTTCGTTTAATAGTTCTTCCGAGTCCGCAACCAGTATTTGATATGCAGATTGCCAAGCACTGCGCTGTGTACTCTGCAATTTCCAACTAAAACAAGGTGTCTCTGTGTCAATACCCATCGGATCTTTCAATTGCTCACAAGTTAAACTATATATCTGATAGGATGTATTTGCCAATATAGCCAAACTACTTAATGTAGTAACAAATAAGATTAACAGTCGCCTCATATTTCTGTTTAAACCTGCTTTTTATTAGTTTATACTAAAGAATAATTATTTAAAATCGCAAGAAATGCAGCGACAATTAAAATAATTCTCACTGTGATACGTAACCAGAGTCGTTTAATTTTAACATAACCAAGCAACAAGCATAATCCCAAGATTACAAAAGAGAGACTAAACTTATCTTTCTTTATAATTAGCGCCCAAAGACTCGCAAGGGTCAGCATAATTACAATAATGATTTGAACTATTCTAATTATTTTTAAATATGTATCAGGGTCGTCTGTGTTTCCCATATCCTTAGATTTATATTTTGTAACAATTATGATTAAATAATTTTTTCAATGAATATACCTTCCATACATTATGGGAAAAAAGATGAAAGGTACTTCAAAAGTGCCGTAAGTTATAAATAATCGATCAAATGAACAAGAATATTCAAAAATAATCCAGCTTTTATATTCAACTATATTCTTAATAATATTATATTTGTAAAACATCACTAAAAATGATGTAACTTTATTACTGGAAATCTATTACAAACCCAGAATTTACTATTATGAGAAAACTACTAATCTGCATTTTAATCCTTTGTAGCGTTACTACATATGCTCAAAATGGAATTACTTTTGAAGTTGAAAAACTTTCAAAACCTGAGAAACCACTTAAGACTGTATCTTATGAGGATATCTATCCAAGTCTCATACTATCTGATACCGGACTAAGCCCTGATGACCTGAAGAAAAAAAATATAAATGTACCCTATAATATTCTTGCAAAAAGCAAAGCTCCCGACCAACTGGTAAATTATGACTACAACTCTTTCTTCTACGGTATGTATGAGGCTTATGCGGATCACAGACCATTTATTTTATCTCCTGACATGATTTGGCTATTAATTAGTCAAGGATTTACAAAACATGTAAAAGCCAATCAAGAGTCTATGAGAAAGTTCTTCGTCGATTTCAAAGGAAAAATATCTTTAATTGTTGAATCAGGCAAGCCGCTGAGCGATCCAACTATTGCATGGGGAGAAATTCTCCCTAAATTTACCGATCAGATCAGACAGCATACCGGAGATGAGTTAGTCGAATTACTATCTTGCAATTTTTCAACAACCACATCCGTAGAGAAGATTGCTTCCGAAATAACCATCATGGAAACAGTAAAACCTTACTTCGAATTTATCGTCATATATGTAGGTTGCGGAATCCCGGAAATAACTCTTGAAGGAACACCGGAAGACTGGGAAAAGGTTTTAGATAAAGCCATGAAATTAAAAAAATACAATCTTAAATGGTGGATTTCCGAACTGGAACCTCTTCTGCAAGAATTTGTAAAAGCATCAAAAGGAGACATTAATAAAAATTTTTGGCGCAGTATGTTTAAATATCATTCACAAGAGAAATACGGAGCTCCTAATATCATCGACGGATGGATAGTCAAGTTTTTCCCTTATGACAATAAAGATAAAAGGAATAACCTGAAACAACTGGAGGGTGGTAAAAATCTACCTAATGAAATTGTGAAAGTCGATATCAAGTTCGTAGAACCATACAATGATTCTATTATAGAAACACAATTAGAACTTTGGTCTGGTTTTATTGGTCTGGAACAAAATACGGATAATTTTGCTCTAAGACCTCAAATAGGTTGGATGGTCAGAAAGAAAGATATTAATGATAGCGGGCTAAAAGATAAATTAAGAATTGAAGCCCAAAAGGATGGTTTTGGGTTTGGTAACGGCATTTCACTCAGAGTTAAAGAGTTTCCTTCTATTTTATTAAAGTTCGAGAATATCAAAAACTTACAATTGAAATTCACTGATAAAATTGATATACCGGACGAATTATCAAAGGTGAAAATTGGAAAATTAGATTTATCTGGAACGATTACGCAAGAAGGAATAGAACGAATAAAACAACTATTCCCTACTAGCATAATCAGAATAAATGACGCGATGGTACAGGGTGAATTGGGCTCTTCTTTTAAGTCTAATTAATCGGAGGCTGTCTGAAAAGTGATTGTATGTTATCATTATGCTCTGTTATCCTACTTATTGAAGGATTTACTCTTAAATGTATTAATGAAGAGATTCTTCACTACGTTATGAATAACAGAATGATAGGGCTTACAGACTTTTCGGACAGTCCTAATACAAGCAACGACATATTTGTTTAAATCTCAGGAAGGAAAATTAAAGACCTTCTGTCTTTAATAAAAAACATTGAGATAGTTGAATTCAATCTTTGAAAAGATCAGGCGAAAAGACAAGTAAAAAACACTGCCAACACGGATTTATACATGGTCGTTAGTTTTAAAACCTGTCTCAACTAATTTAAAGTAATAAGGTGTTGCAGAAGAATTACTTCGGCAACACCTTATTATTAAATAATCAGCTTAAAAGTGGAGCTGGAGGGAATCGAACCCTCGTCCAAACGAGGAAATCATAAGCTTTCTACATGCTTATCTTTGCCTAATTTTTCGTGTTGAAACAGAACCAAAGCCATCAATTCCAACCTTATCCTCTAAAGTTTCATCAAAAGCACGAGGCGGCTTTCAACTATCCCCGATGTGACTGCACCACTGAACCGGAATGCTTCGGAGCAACAGCTTCCGAGTGATGTCTCGTCCTGGTACCTAGTACCTGGATTAAGCTAATCTACTATAATTCGATTAAGCAGCAAGAGCGTAATTATTTTCGCCAGATAAAATTTTGATAACTGATATTTGAGTGGAAATTACCGACCCACTGCATGCTTACATACCATTTCTGCCCGCTGTCAAATCCAGTCAACCCCAGAATTCATTCGTACAGAATAGCGATTGTTTAGAACGCTTTCCAAGGGTACAAAGATAGAAAATGTTTTCGAATTTACGATAAGGTATTAGCAATTATTATATTCGCTAGGCTTTCATGAACTCCTACCAGGACTATTTTATCACATACTTGACACAGGATATGAGCAACCAACGCTGAATAAATTATGAAAAAGTATAGGTTAAATCTTCTTATACGATTATCGAAATGAAACAGAGAAACAGCTAATAACGTTATTGATAATAAATTAACGGTCTCTTGGAAAAACAACATAAAAGATTACGTTATCTTTGTCTCGCAAAACGATATCAAAATAGTTCGGTAGAAATAACCGAATTGGCATCGTAGAAGTGAAGTCGTTACCCGAAGTAAAGAAATAATAACCATAAAATTATACCTGTTTATGTTCAAAACACTTGCTACTATTTGTGCAATCGGTATGGCTGCCACAAGTTGCACACCCCAAAAAATGACCCGGCAGGAAAATTCGGAAGATTTGAATCACGAACTGACTATGGTCGTAGGCACTTATACTACCGGAGATAGTAAAAGCAAAGGTATTTATAGTTTTCGCTTCAATGAAGATGACGGAACAACTACTCCACTTAGTGAAGTAGCAATTGAAAATCCTTCCTATCTTACTCCATCGCCTGACGGTAAATTTATTTATGCAGTGAGCGAGTTCAATGATGAACGGGCTGCCGTAAATGCACTGGCTTTTGATAAGGAAATAGGAACTTTTCGTCTCCTAAACACACAAAAGACGAAAGGCGGAGATCCTTGTTACCTCATTACCAATGGAAAGAATGTGGTAACAGCAAACTACAGTGGTGGAAGTGTTTCAGTTTTCCCTATCAGCAAAGACGGCTCTCTGCTTCCTACATCTGATGTTATTCAGTTTCAAGGTTCAGGAATAGATAAAGAACGTCAGGAAAAGCCTCATCTACATTGTGTACACATTACTCCGGACGGGAAGTATCTGTTTGCTGATGATTTAGGAACTGACCAGATACATAAATTCATTATCCATTCAAATGCTGGCTCAGAAAATAAAGAAACTTTCTTGAAAGAAGGTGATCCGATTTCTTTTCAAGTACCTGCCGGTTCCGGTCCTCGCCATCTGACTTTCTCACCGAACGGAAAGTACGCATACCTTATTAACGAACTTGCAGGTACAGTCATCGCTTTTCAATATACTGACGGGATACTAAAAGAGACACAGGTAATTGTTGCAGATACGGTTGGAGCGAAGGGAAGTGCAGATATTCATATTAGTCCCGATGGGAAATTCCTATATGCCAGCAATCGCTTGAAAGCAGACGGAATTGCTATTTTCAGGATTTGTCCGAATGATGGAACATTAACAAAAGTGGGTTATCAACTAACAGGTATTCATCCTCGGAATTTTATTATTACCCCTAATGGAAAGTTTCTGTTAGTTGCTTGCAGAGACAGCAATGCCATTCAAGTATACGAAAGGAATCCTGAAACAGGATTGATCAAAAATAGATATAAAGATATCAAAATAGATCGACCGGTTTGCCTGAAATTTATTCCATAAACTATAAAAGTATAAAGTTGTCGTCAGATTTAGTACATAGATAGCTACAACTATAGAAAAAGACTCGTTTTTTCTACAGGATGTGATATTTCTTATTTATTGTTCTGAGCAATACGGTCATTGTCTTGGTTTGGCTTTACAACAATTCCGTTTCCCTTTTTTATGCATTTGATACATCCTTTTCGTAATGTACCATCTTTAAGATTAAAAATTATATTCGGATTGAAATGTTGTCCATTGACACGGGTTTCAAAATGTAGATGTTCAGTGGTTGCCCGTCCGGTACGCCCCGTCAAACCGACTGGTTGTCCTGCCTTTACTTTATCTCCGCTTTGAACCAGATTCTTGAAATTATGACTGTAGATGGTTTCCAGTCCGTTAGCATGACGTACTACCACAACATTTCCATAAGCACTATAAGGTTTCGACATACGCACCACTCCATTGAAAGCACAACGAATTGTATCTTTGGCACACGTCTTGATATCCGCACCCGAATGCCCTTTACGAGCACCATAAGCGGAAATCACTTTACCGCCCGCCAAGGGAAAAACATAGTCTTTTTCCGTCAAAGAATCCAAATGTAGATAAATACTTTGGTTTTGTGAAAAAAGCCCCGGTGTGGCTACTCGGATATGATTCAGTTCCATAGAAGAGAAAGACGACTTATCCTGTGCCTTCACTGAAATAGAAAATAAGATTGCGATTAATAATAAGGTGGTGTTTTTCATTGTTATATTGCTTTTTATTCAAAATAGAAAATCTTTCCTCCTACCGATTCTGTGTATTTCTGCAACAAAGACTGAATCATTTCGGCAGCTTCTCCCAGCCCTTCTTTACCATTATAACCATTGACAATGGCAAGAATATGAGTAGTACCGATATCCATTTTAGTACGTTCATTGTCACTGGTAGGCGTACCGATGCCACCAACTGCATCGCGGTAAACGGGTAATCCGTCGATATTCAAAACGCCTCTTCCAATACCTTCAAAAGGTTCATTAACTTTACCAATTCCCAGTTCAAGCTGCTCTCCCTGTATTTTGTCCGCATCAAATCCACCTATAGAATGACCTGTACGAAGTGACACTAAATTAATGAGATCTACCAATGTATCAATCTGATATAAAGGAATGCCACGCATTAAACGCCGACGTAAAGCTTCTGCAGAGGGGCGATAACGTCCGGGATCTTTTCCACAATGCTTATACGCCTCACGAGTAGCAGCAATCACAGGTTGGAGTTTAATATCATCCATCTGTGTAGTAGTTGTCAATTGCTCAGTAAATTTACTAATTTCTGTCCAAAGCCCCTCGTTGTATGTAGAATTCTTCACCTCTGCATATACAGCAGCTCCGGCAAATACAGGACAAGCCTGTTTTATTTCCTGAGATACTTTTATTTCAAACATAGTACATACTTTTCAAGACAGAACTCAATCATTGATCATAATCCCCGACAGCATACGTCCGGAATCAATACCCAATCTGCGTGCCGAGAAAAATTCTTCGGGATTCTTATAAGTACAGATACCGGCTACCTCTATTTGAGTCGCAGGAACACCAGAGTCGAGCAATTGAATCCGATTTGCTTCCCACAAGTCAATATGGTGCTTTCCCGTTTCTTCCTTCCAGAGAGAAATGCGGGACATATCAAAACCTTCTGTACAAAAAGCATCGTACACATCCTCTCCCACTTCAAACGATTCAAGCGAGATACTGGGACCAATACAAGCAATCATATCTTCTCCTTTAGTTCCGAACTTTTCATTCATGTGGCTTAATACATCCTGAACGATATGTTTCACGGTTCCTTTCCACCCGGCATGAACGGCAGCTACAACACGAAGCCTTTTATCATAAAGCAATACCGGCACACAATCGGCTGTTGAGACACAGATACAACAACCCGGTTTAGCAGTTATTAATGCATCAATACCATTCAAAACTCTCCATTTCATCTCCAAAGGTAGATTAAAATAGTAATCATCGATCACCAAGCTAGCAGTATCGTGAACCTGTTGCGGAATGATTAAGTCTTTCACCGGATGCTTTATGTTTTGCAACAAAAGCAATTGATTCAACCGAACATTTTTCGACTCATCCGCTGTATAAGGTGAACAATTAAATCCTTCGTAGCTTCCTTTGCTACAACCTTTTTGACGTGTTGTCACAAAATGAGAAATGTTGGGATAAGAGTCCAACAGCTCGTACCCCAACATTCTTTTATCTTTTGTAATTGAAATCATTTTTCTTCCCAATCTTCTTGTTCGTATTCATAATCTAAATCGTCTTCATCCTCTTCTGACTCCTCCTCATATTCATAGTTGAAGTCTTCATCCTCACCCATGTCTTTGAGTTCCTGTTGCAGTTTAGTTACATCTTTCGGACGATGAACAATTACTTCAATCTTATTGCTCTCCTTATTCAGTTCCTCCCATAGAATATCCTTTAATACGGAAATCCCTAAGCCGGAAATAGAAGATATAAATACATGAGGAATGCCTTCGGGTAACGTCGGCTCTATCTCATCCATCAACTCTTGATCGAGCATATCACTCTTAGTAATAGCAAGTACCCGTTGTTTGTCGAGCATTTCAGGATTGAAAGTACCCAATTCGTTCAGCAAAACTTCATATTCTTTGCGAATATCATCGCTATCCGCAGGAACCATAAACAAAAGCAATGAGTTACGTTCGATATGACGCAGGAAACGCAATCCTAATCCTTTACCCTGACTTGCCCCTTCGATAATTCCCGGTATATCCGCCATAACAAATGATTTTCCGTCACGGTAGGAAACAATACCCAGATTAGGTTCGAGTGTAGTAAACGGATAATCAGCAATCTTCGGTTTCGCTGCAGAAATTGCAGAAAGAAGCGTAGACTTTCCCGCATTCGGAAATCCGACTAAACCAACATCTGCAAGGAGTTTCAACTCCATGATAACAGTCATTTCCTGCATCGGTTCACCCGGCTGCGCAAAGCGTGGAGCCTGACGGGTAGCTGTCTTGAAATGAGAGTTACCCTGACCGCCTCTTCCTCCTTTCAGGAGTATTACTTCTTGTCCGTCTTCGGTCACATCACAAATATATTCCCCCGTTTCGGCATTATAAACTACCGTTCCACAGGGTACTTCAATTACTTTATCCGCACCGTCTTTTCCGAAGCTACGGTTCTTACTTCCCGATTCACCATGACCAGCCATTGCATGACGGTCAAACTTCAAATGAAGCAATGTCCAATAGTTACGGTTACCGCGCAAGATGATATGACCTCCTCTTCCGCCATCGCCCCCGTCGGGACCTCCGTTAGGACAATATTTCTCGCGCCTCATGTGCGTAGAGCCTCTTCCACCCTTTCCGGAGCGACAGTATATCTTTACGTAATCAACAAAATTCGATTCAGCCATATTTTTTCTATTCTTTTTAATTAAATGCTATCCACTGCTTTGCAGATATCAGCAAAAATACCATCCATAGTACCCAGACCATTGATGTGCTGATATTTCTTTTCTCCTTTATACCAATCAATCAGGGGAGCTGTCTGTGAGTGATAAACAGTCAGACGTTTCTTAATTGTTTCTTCATTATCGTCAGCACGACCGGAATCTTTGCCACGTTTGATCAGACGAGTCATCAATTCATCTTCCGGAACTTCCAGATCTAACATAACAGAAACATCCTGTCCTCTTTCCACCAACATATTCTTTAATGCTTCTGCCTGTGCAATTGTTCTTGGAAAACCATCGAAAATCACACCTTTGCTATCTTTAAAACTATCAAACACACTTGCCAGAATATCAATCATCAATTCGTCAGGAATCAATTGCCCCTGATCGATATAGCCTTTAGCAGTTTTGCCCAGTTCCGTGCCATTCTTAATTTCTGCACGCAATACATCTCCTGTTGAGATGTGGTTAATTTTATACTTCTCTACAATACGTTCACTCTGTGTCCCTTTTCCAGAACCCGGAGCACCGAAAATTACAATGTTCAACATCTTTTCTACCTAAAATTTAATTTGTATTTGATTTTAATCTATCACAGTATAAATGTCGGGATAGTTACGCCCGAATCCGTCATAATCCAATCCATAGCCCACAATAAAGTCATTAGGTATTTCCATCGCTACATATTCAATATTCAGGTCTACTTTCAGTTTGTCCGGCTTTACTAGCAAAGAAGCGATATGAATAGCTTCGGGATTACGTGTCCCCAATGTTTCCAGCAACCGTAGCATAGTCAATCCGGTATCTACAATATCTTCCACGATAACGACTGTGCGTCCGGCGATGTCCTCATTCAGCCCTATCACCTCTTTTATCGTTCCGGTAGAGGTTACTCCCTGATAAGAAGCCAGCTTGACAAACGAAATTTCACAAGGGATCGTAATATGTTTCAGCAAGTCGGCAGTAAACATAAACGAACCGTTCAACACACTAAGGAAAAGCGGATTCTTACCAGCCAAATCACGATTGATTTCGTTCGCTACCCGAATCACTTCTTTCTGAATATCCTGTTCTTTAATAGAAACAGTGAATTGTTTATCTTTTATCTGAATGGTATTCATAACCAGTTGTTTTAAAAAAGTTGTCGCAAAAATACGATTTTTTATTCTACCCCGTGCATCATCTTCTGTAATTTCTTAGAAAGAAGGAACAGAATCAGGGAAGCAACACCCGACATTACGACGAATACCATAAAGAAATCGTACATGGTAACAATCTGAAAGCCAAGGATTGACTTTACTTTTCCAGGTTCCGGATAAAGTCCGCTCAGCATACCTGCAAACTTATTGGCAGTAGCCATAGAAAGATACCAGATGCCCATCATCAAGGAAGCAAAACGCAATGGACTTAGCTTATTGACCATAGAAAGTCCAATAGGAGATAAAGCAATTTCTCCCATTGTATGAATAAAGTAAAGACCTGTCAGCCAAATCATACTCACTCTTACTCCGGGTACGACATCTTTCATACCGAAGCAAATAAAAAGATACCCCAATGAAAGAAGCAATAAACCGATAGCTTGTTTAGCAGGAGAAGACGGTTCCATTTTATGTTTATTCAGGAAACTCCATACACCCGGCATAATATAGGCGAGAACTACAACAAACAAAGGGTTAAAAGACTGAAACCAGGAAGCAGGCATTTCCCATCCCAAAATATCACGATTGGTTTGTTCGGCTGCAAAAAGCGTCAGAGAAGCACCGGCCTGTTCATAAGCCGCCCAAAAGAAAATAACAAAGAAAGCTACAATATAGATAACAAAAATACGACTGCGCTCTATCTTAGTGAGCGATCCATCCAAAAGAATAAGGACCGGGAACACAATGCAAGCCGTAAAAATGCCGACACTTACCCAATCTCCACTAAAAACATAACTGAAAAAGAGTAATAAAGTTATGGTAAGCAGAGTAATAATTATACCATTACGCCACTTAGTCTTCGAATCCATTTTTGGATATGAGATATGGTCGGCTTTATCTTCTTTCTTTTCACGTTTCGCATCAGGGATGATACCGATAGGTTCACCGGAAGAATTGAATAGGTATTTATTCTTTTGAGTTTCAAAAAGAACTACAGTAAATAGAGTCATAATACCGGATGCCAGAAACCCCCATTTGAAGTCCTGCGGATTTCCGGTATCCCCCAAATAACCACAAATCAGTGGAGCAGCAAAGGAACCGACATTCACTCCCATATAAAAAATAGTATAAGCAGTATCGAGACGTTTGTCACCCGGCTCATAAAGTTGTCCGACCAAAGAAGTAACAGTAGGCTTAAAACAACCATTTCCCAGAATAAGGAAACCGAGTCCGCCATACATTAACCAGTGTGCCAGTTCTGTGTTATCTAATGAGGAAGCACTCATAAACATCAGGAACTGTCCGACTGCCATCATTATCGCTCCCCAGAATACCGAACGGCGGATACCCCAGTATTTATCTGCAATATAACCACCTATCAGAGGAGTCAGATAAACTAACCCGGTATAGCTGCCATAAATAGATGCAGCAGCTTCTTTATCGAACATTAAAGCTTGCGTCAGGAAAAGAATAAAGATAGCACGCATACCATAATAACTGAAACGTTCTGCCGTGCTCGTTGCAAAAATCAGATAAAGACCTTTCGGATGCCCTTTCAATGCACTCATGAAATTATATATTTAGTAGTTTACGGGGTGCAAAGGTACAAAAAAAGATTAAAAGCCTTGAAGAAAGAAAATTCTTATGAAATAGAAAAATACAAAATAGAATGCAATAAATCTCATTTATCCACCCTATTCAGCTTTCAACAAAGTAAATAAATGAGTGGATATTCTCCTTAAATACAGGTTAGCCGTCATTTAACCAAAAGAAAATTCAACATTCTCGATACTGGCAAAAAGCATTCCTTCTTTTTTTCTAAGAAAGATTTTGTTTTCTCTAGCCAACCAACCGATAGCAATAGCTACATCTTCGAACGTCAAACCCAATTCATGACACAAATTAAACATAGATAGTTCACCCTTTTCATTTAAAATACGCCATACTTTCCCGGCATTAAAGCCAATTTTAGTTTTTTCCATAATGCAAGCTTTTAGAAGATTAAACAATTTATATTTATAACCTTATCGTTGTGAGCAAAAGAAATAATGTGATGTACATTATGGTATCACAAAGATAACATTTTCTATAAAATAAGCAAATAATCAGCACACTAACTTTCTATACCGCACCTCTTTTCTTACAAGTTGCCTTCTCCGATACTAAAAACAAACCAAAAGAATAAAATGATTCAATTCTTTTTTATAAGTTTGTACGTCGAAAACTAAAAGAACATAAGAATGAAAATATTTCCAAGTAGCAGTATTAAAAAATTGGATGCTTATACCATTGAGAACGAACCGATTGCTTCAATAGATTTAATGGAACGCGCTGCAAATGCACTTACCAAAGCCATTACGAAAAGATGGGATTCAGAGACTCCTGTTACAGTTTTTGCAGGTCCGGGAAACAATGGTGGCGACGCACTTGCCGTAGCCCGTATGATGGCTGAAAAAGGATATGAAGTAGAAATATTTCTGTTTAATACCAAAGGAGAACTTTCTGCCGACTGCCAGACGAACAAAGAACTGGTGGAAATGATGGAAGAAGTGAAGTTTCATGAAATCAGTACGCAATTTGTACCTCCGACTTTGACTCCACAACATCTGGTAATCGACGGTTTGTTCGGTTCCGGACTTAACAAGCCTCTCAGTGGAGGATTTGCCGCTGTCGTGAAATATATCAATTCTTCACCTGCAATTATTGTATCTATCGACATTCCTTCGGGACTAATGTGCGAAGAAAATACATTCAATGTCACAGCACACATTATCCGCGCTGACGTTACTTTGAGTCTGCAACTCCCGAAACTGGCTTTTCTCTTTGCCGAAAATGCCGAGTTTGTGGGCGAATGGGACATTCTGAATATTCAATTAAGCCAGGAAGGTATCGAAGAAACAGAAACAAACTATGAGATGTTGGAAGCGGAAGAAATTCGTTCTCTCATCAAACCACGGCAACAATATGCTCACAAAGGGAATTTCGGACATGCTCTCCTGATAGCAGGTTCCAAAGGAATGGCAGGAGCATCTGTACTGGCAGCTCGTGCCTGCCTCCGCTCAGGAGTGGGATTGCTGACTTTGCACGTACCATTCTGCAATAATAATATCCTGCAAACATCCATCCCTGAAGCAATTGTAGAGACCGACGCTAATGAAACTTGTTTTACCGTGCCAACCGATACGGATGATTACCAGGCTGTAGGTATAGGTCCGGGAATTGGAAAAAGTGACGAAACGGAAGCCGCTTTACTGGCACAATTGGAACATTGCCAAACACCAGTAGTGCTGGATGCAGACGCACTTAATATTTTAGCTAATCACCGTCACACACTCACGCATCTCCCTAAAGGTTCTATCCTGACTCCACATCCCAAGGAATTAGAACGTCTGGTAGGCAAATGTCAGGATTCCTATGAACGGCTCATGAAAGCCTGTGAACTAGCACACACCGCCAAAGTACATATTATATTAAAAGGAGCTTACTCTGCCATCATTACCCCCGATGGTAAATGCTACTTTAACCCGACCGGGAATCCGGGTATGGCAACCGGAGGTAGTGGTGATGTGCTCACTGGTGTAGTTTTAGCATTACTTGCCCAAGGCTATACAGCAGAAGAAGCGGCAAAAATTGGTACTTATATACACGGTCTGGCAGGAGATTTCGCACAAAAGAAACAAGGAATGATTGGACTTATAGCAAGTGATATCGTATCTTGTCTTACCACCGCTTGGCGATTGGTAAGCGAATAAAAGTTAAGAACTTACAGATTTATAAATAACTTCATTAACTTTGTTTTCAGAATCAGTTAAAAAGAACCGAATATGAAAAAATTAATAATAGCAACCGGGCTATTGATGGCAACTACCGCTTACGCACAGACTGAAGTACTGACAGGCGTTACACGGGGGAAAGACTATGGAGTAGTGTATACTCTCCCCAAAACACAGATTGAACTTGAAATAAAAGCAAATAAAGTAAAATATACTCCGGGCGAATTCAGTAAATATGCCAACCGCTATTTACAATTGAATAATGTTTCTACAGAACCTGAAGAATATTGGGAACTATCGAGTGTGAAAGTTACTCCGGTAGGCATACCCAACGGTGATGCCACTTATTTTGTCAAACTGAAGGACAAAACTGTAGCTCCCCTGATGGAATTGACGGAAAATGGAATTGTGAAATCAATCAACGTCCCTTACACTAAAAGTAATACTCCTAAGACGCCGGTCACAGTTCCTACTATACCTAATAAAGCTAATCCTCGTGATTTTCTCACGGAAGAGATCCTGATTGCCAGCTCCACCGCTAAAATGGCGGAATTGGTAGCCAAAGAAATTTATAATATCCGTGAAAGCAAAAATGCTTTATTGAGAGGACAAGCTGATAATATGCCCTCGGATGGTGCCCAACTAAAAATCATGCTCGACAACCTAAATGCACAGGAGGAGGCAATGGCTGAGATGTTTTCGGGTACTCGTAACAAGGAAGAAAAGACATTCACTATCCGCCTGACACCAGATAAAGAATTAGCAAATGAAGTAGCTTTCCGTTTCTCTAAGAAACTCGGCGTAGTAGGCAATAACGACCTAGCGGGAATTCCTTACTATATTAATCTGAAGGATCTCAAAACGGTTAAGATGCCTCAAGATGACGGAAAGAAGAAAAAGGAATTGGATGGAATCGCATACAATGTGCCGGGACAAGCATTGGTAACCTTGACTGATGGAAAAAAGAAACTTTACGAAGGGGAAATTCCCATTACCCAGTTTGGTATTATTGAGTATCTAGCTCCGGTTCTTTTCAATAAGAACTCAACAATCAAAGTGTATTTCGATCCAAATACCGGTGGCCTGCTCAAAGTAGAAAGAGAAGAAAACAAATAACCCTTTAAATAATCAAACTATGGTTGGAGAAGGATTTGCATTTGATATGATACGTCGAATGAAGCTAAACAGAGAAACGTCTCGTATAAGGCGAGAGCGTGCCAGTGAAAGAACCCAGCGTATGCTATCTGCTGAAAACCATTATCATCTGCCGGATACTACTCCGGAAGAAATGGAAAAGATTATCTGCCAATCAAAAGAAAAAAAAGAGAAAGATGAAAGTTACTTTAAATGGGGAAGTTTCATCATTTTTGGAGTGTTGATTATGCTCGCCCTAATTGCTTGGGGTATCTTTCTTATTTATAATTAATTTGATAAATCCGTCTTTCTGTAGCTGAGAAAGATAAATAGATACACGTGACTCGTAGCCCGCTTCGTGACGAAAGTGGTCTGCGAGTTTTTCTATAATCTCCTGAACCGTTCGCTTATTATCTATTAACTCCCAAACGGCTGTACCGTGTTCTTCCAGACGTACATGAATCTTCTTTGTCATTCCTTTAGGAACCAGATAGCGGTTCACCCACGAACGTTTAAAACGGGGGAAGGAGAGAATAATTTCCTCTCCTTCCCTCACCGCTAAAATATGTTCACTACGACAGGGAATAACCTCCAACAGGTTTATTTTCTTTTTCTCCGCCATTACTTTATCTTTTTATTGTCTGTATCTTTATCTAATGTGATTTCGAATTAATGTCATCAGACAACTGATATCAGAATCTTTTAATACCGAATATATATAGCTTACTTCTTAATATTAGCTTCTTCCAAGCCGTAACCCTTCTTTCTGTTCTCTGCTTTCAACATCAAAGCAACAATTAAGGCCAGAACACCAAAGAGTGCAAAAATAGTCATTGGCAACGTATAATCATAAGTCTGCGCACCATCTACTATCGGACCTTTACAATAGGAGTTCAGTACCCATCCGATCAACAAAGGTACACCCATCAATCCCCAATTCTGTACCCAGAAAATCAAAGCATAAGCTGTACCCAACTGCTTCTCCGGAATAATCTTTGGAACGGATGGCCACATAGCTGAAGGGACCAAAGAGAATGCAAATCCTAATACAATCATAATCACAGTAGCAAACCACCATACATTCAGTATAGGAAGAGCAAACATTGTATGCACAAAAATCAACATAATAGAACCAATTATCATCAATGTAGCTCCCTTACCGATACGGTCGTATAAAGAACCGAATAAAGGAGTAAGTATAATTGCTCCGATCGGCAACAATCCGGGAATGGTTCCTGCGAGTTTCGGATCTACATGGTATTTCTGTACCATCAAATCAGCAGCATACTTGATAAACGGGAATACTGCCGAATAAAATAATACACACAATAAAGCAATCAACCAGAAACCTTTGTTGGTTATGATATATACAATATCTTTTATACGGAACGGTTCTTCCGGTTCCAAACCTTCTGCATCCAGAGAGGTATCCAGCTTCCGATCATAGAACGTATATATAAAAAAAGCAATAGTACCTACACAAAGCATAACCAAACAAAACAAAACAGGAGCAGGAATATTAGTATGGAAGGTTCCACTCTCATCGGTTGTACCAAAATAATCAGCTAAAGGGACAGTAAGTACCATTGCTAAAGTCGTACCAATACGTGCCGTAGCCATTTCAAGTCCCATGGCAAGAGCCATTTCTTTACCTTTAAACCATTTTACTATAATCTTGGAAACCGTAATACCTGCAATCTCTACTCCTACACCAAAGACAGCATAACCGATTGCAGCAAGAGTCACCTGTGTCTTGAATCCGAAAAGCACTGATCCTTCAGGAAAGGTAGTCGAAATAGCGTAATATTTCAATCCGCAACCCAAAACCATCAACAGACATGCTCCCATTCCCGTGAAACGGACACCCATCTTATCAAGAATGATACCACCAAAAATCAGCATCAATAAAAATACGTTGAACCAGCCATAGGCACTCGTAAAGAAACCGTAATCTAAACTATCCCATAACAGCTCTTTTTCCAACATAGGTTTCAATGGTGACATGACGTCAGTTAAGAAGTAGCCGCACAACATAGTAAAAGCGACTAAAGCAAGAACACTCCAGCGCAAGGTTGCGGAGTCATTCAATTTTCGTTTCAATTGTTCTGTCATTGTTATATTTCAAAAAGTATTAATAATCAGATTACGGGGAACAAAGGTAGTTAAATATCGTTAGCATTCCTCACAAAAAGATTGTTTTTACTGGAAAAAGTTAAGCGCAAAATCCATGAATTACCCGGATATCTATTCAATCCGTGCACTTCACGCATTCTGCGCTTAAAGATAGAAAATGCAGCATCATTCTGCTGTATCCTCAAAATAGGTTTAACCGAATATCACAGAACCCGCCGAATATTATTCTGCTGCCGGAGCAGGAGTTTCAGGAGTTGCCGGTGTTTCTGTTGCAGGTGCAGATTCTGAAGGAACAGCATCTGTTTTAGGAGCAGCAGTACCGGTAGGCATATTATACGGGTTAGTTTGTTGTTCTTTCTGCGCTTGTTCCATTACTGCATCTTGCGCTTTAGATTTATCAGAAGGAACGACATAAGCAGTCGCAATGCTCATTACAACCATAAAAGCAGCTAAACCCCAAGTTGCCTTTTCCAGAAAGTCAGTAGTCTTGCGCACGCCCATAATAGCGTTTGATGAAGAAAATCCGGAAGCAAGTCCGCCTCCTTTTGAGTTCTGAATCAGCACAATGAAGCACATCAACACGGCTGCAATAACCATTAAGATAATGAATAATAAGTACATTTTTGAGTTATTTTGAATTAGCGTTAATAATCAATTTCTCCAAAAATCTGATTTGGTCTGCAAAGTAAGCATTTTTTTTTGGATATTTCAAACTTAATTTTTTAATTATTTCGAGTGCTTTTGAATATCGCTGCTGTTTAACATAGATTTTCGCCAATGTCTCCGTAAAACAGCTATCATCCTCTTCTTCACTGTCAAGAGTCTCTTCGGAAAGGATAACAGATACTACACCTTCTTCCTTCAAAGGATTCTTCACGCACATTACGGGTTCATTTTCACTCTTCTCAATAAAGTTGTCAATAAGTTCATATCCTTTTAGTTTGGGAGTTTCTTCGGCCGATTTATCTGTGACGGCTGTATCATCCAAGAGGTACGACGTATAATCCACTGAATAATCAAAGCTTGTCTGGTTGGTAACTTCCTCCGGAGCTGTTGCAAGGAAGGCATCGATCAAACTCAAAGTTCGATCTACAGAAGGTTCTTCCTTCAACATCTCGGTCAAAGCTGTACTTTTATCCTTGAATTGAATTGTGAACCGTTCGCCTTCAATCAGATGAAACAGTTTACGACGGTCGGCAATATAAAGAACTGCCTTTCGCAGTTCTGCGCCGAAATTGATATCATGGAGAATATATAAATTCTTTAGATATAACAAACGGAGTGACTGAAAATATGGATAGCGTGCAAGCATATTGCGTAGTTCGTACAACGTATCCCTATTCAGCGTCTCAGGATGCTGAATCCATTGTTCAAGATTACCAGAAGTCATTAAAATTACCAGTTTGCTACAGTTGCATTAAATATTTGGTCAGTTATCTCTTTCGTCATTTCAGCAATCAAACCATCCTGTACTGCTGTCAGCAATTGAGTGGAATCATAAGTACGGAAAGCCGAGAATTGTTGTTCGAAGTCCTCAGCGTGATTGGTGTTATTGACAAAACGAACATTCACTGTAATGGTCAGTTTCGTTTCCGAAGAATAACCATCGGCAGATACTGCCTGATTATACTGATTATAGCCTATGATTTCTCCGTCGATCTGCAAGTCTGCATTCTGATTCGGTTTCACCAACTGCAAACGCGTCTGACGTATAAATATATCTTTCAAGTCCTCATTGAATCTGGTAGCCAAAGGGGCATATACATATTCTGACTTAATCGGAAAATCAGCAATCGAAATGGTTTTCACCTTATCGTAATTGATTGAGGAACCATTAAACTTATAGGAAACTGAACACGCGATGACTACTATCGGCAAAACGAATAGTACCGCAACACGTGGTATTCTCTTAATCCAATTCATATTCTTTTATTTTTCTATAAAGGGTACGCTCAGATATATTCAAATCCTTTGCAGCGCTCTTCCGCTTTCCATGATGCTTCTCGAGAGCTTTGCGTATCATTTCTTTTTCCACTTCATCCAATGACAGCGTTTCTTCAACATACTCTTCCGTGTCCTGAATATCATCATCTTCATCTTTACAAACAGAGGTCTGCATCGGATGAATGATTGCAGGAACAGAAGGCTGATGTGCTGTCACTACAGGAGTAGAAACAACCTGACCTACTTGTCCTACCTGTCCTGCCCGTTCCGCCATCATATTATGTACCATCTTCTTCAGTTCTGCTACCTCCTGACGCATATCAAAGAGAACAGAGTAAAGTATCTCCCGCTCACTTTCAAAGCTTTTACTCTCGCGTGTACCCAATAATGCCGGAAGGCGTTGTATATTTTGCTGGGGAAGATACGTGTGTAAGATGGTTGCTGTAATTTCTCGGTTAGTTTCAATAATCGAAATCTGCTCAGTGATATTCTTCAACTGGCGTACATTTCCCGGCCAGGGATATGCAAGCAATACCTGTTTGGCATCTTCCATCAGTTGAATAGCGGGCATACGGTATTTTTCAGCAAAATCGGCTGCAAACTTACGAAACAGTAACAGTACATCATCACCTCGTTCACGCAAAGGAGGTACCTGAATAGGTACTGTATTCAACCGATAATACAAATCTTCCCGGAAACGGCCTTCAGCAATTGCCTGCGTCAGGTTTACATTAGTAGCTGCCACAATACGTACATCTGTTTTCTGTACTTTCGATGAACCTACCTTGATAAACTCTCCACTCTCTAGAACACGAAGCAAACGAGCTTGTGTAGGCAACGGCAACTCTCCTACTTCATCCAAAAAGATTGTTCCACCGTCAGCTTCGCCAAAATATCCTTTCCGCTCACCAATCGCTCCTGTAAAAGCTCCCTTCTCGTGTCCAAACAACTCAGAATCAATAGTCCCCTCTGGTATAGCCCCACAATTGACAGCAATATACTGACCATGCTTCCGACGGCTATACTGATGAATAATTTGTGGAAAGCTTTCTTTTCCCACACCACTTTCTCCGGTAATCAGTACAGACAAATCGGTAGGTGCTACCTGTATGGCAATATCAATGGCGCGTGACAACGTTTCGGTATTACCAATAATACCGAAACGTTGTTTCACTTGTTGTATCTCCGCTTTTGTCATTAATTCCTTAATCTTCGTCTACTGTATCCAGTTTTAGTTTATCACTATCATCCCGTTTCTCATAATACTGCTTCCGCAACGGATTTACACGCGCTGCTTTTTCACGTTGGCGATTCCGGAATACATCAATTGCTACATAGATAGCCTGGCGGAAAGAATCTTCACTTGCCAAGCCTTTACCTGCAATATCATAAGCTGTTCCATGGGCCGGAGAAGTACGTACTATCGGCAGACCTGCCGTATAGTTCACACCATCTTCCATTGCCAAAGCCTTGAATGGAGCTAATCCCTGATCGTGATACATCGCCAGAATTCCGTCAAAGTGACTATAATTGCCAGATCCCATAAAGCCATCTGCTGCATATGGACCATAACATAAGATTCCTTTTTCTTCCATTTCTTTCAAGGCAGGAATAATCACTTCCTGTTCTTCCATACCCAATAGACCATCGTCTCCTGCGTGTGGGTTCAGTGCCAGTACAGCAATACGTGGAGCACCGATACCGAAATCCTGTTTCAGACAATGATGAAAAATCATTAACTTTTCCTTAATCAGTTCCTTTGTGATGGTAGTAGCAATCTCCCTGACCGGAATATGAGTTGTCACTAACGCCATCCGGAAATCTCCCTTCATCAAGATCATCAAAGATTTACTGCCTGCACCCAGACGTTCTTCGATATACTCCGTATGACCAGGGAAAGAAAACTCTTCAGATTGAATGGTATGCTTATTGATCGGAGCAGTAACAATCACGTCGATCAGCCCTTCCCGATAATCTTCAATAGCCCGCTCCAATGCTCCCAATGCAGCTTTTCCCGCTTCAGGATCAGCCTTGGAAAACTCAACCTTCACCTCATCATCGGTGCAGTTCACTACACTCAACCGGTTATAGGAAGCATCGGAAGCTGAGTTTATAATACTAAAATTAGTAGGCAAATCCAAAGACTTGCGATGATAGGCAGCCACTTTAGGTGAGCCATAGATAATCGGAGTACACAACTCCAACATGGTAGGATCAGAGAAAGTTTTCAAGATGACCTCATAACCTACCCCATTAATATCTCCTTGGGTAATGCCGATTCTTATTTTGTTATCTTCCATGTTTTTATTTTTTAGTTTTTTCCGCTTCTTTAGTCACTCCTAATGGAATCTGTGTTTCCTGTGTTTCTCCCGGAAGTCTCAGTGTATACAAAGAAGCTTCTATCTGGCGGAGTAAGTTACGTTTCATTTTTTCCGGTGAATATACAAATACTTCTGCTACAACTACTCGATGATTCTTTTCATCGACACGTGAATGAGATACAAACGGACCACCCATAAAGTCGCCTTCCATACGCCACAATCCACGTGCTTCCAACGCATATTTATCATGCACCTTGATCGGACGAACATCTGTCCGCAACGAATCGGTGGACATATAAACACCTTCTTTGAATCCCGGGATATTAGCTTTCATGAAAGAGTCGCGTTTGTGTACGAAATATTCCTTTGTAAAGGTATCATTATCTGTATACGGATAGGAGTAAATTACAAAATTCTGATCAGCTGCACCTTTGTTGGTAGAAGCCCAGAAGAAATCCTTGCCTGTCTTATAGTTAGCCAATTCCGAAGGAATCCATATCTCCGCACCAAACAAGCTATCCACTCTATTCGAAATATAATCGCTGTGCTTATTCTCCAATGAAGTAATCTGTCGATTCATTTCAGCACGTGTAAAGAAGTCGATAATAACTTGTTTGTTTTCAGTCACAAATTTCTCGAACTCCTCTTCGTTTGGAGCCTGAATAGTCAGTATTAACTGAGGTGAAGCATATACGTCTTTAGCAAATTTGAAAGAGCCTTTTGTAAAAGTATCTTTGATATCTACAATAATAATATTACGAATCAACTTCAACGTAGAATCATAATCTCTCGTTGAAGTATACATAATCCGGAAAGAAGGTTCCGACTGGGGCAAACCAGGCATATCGGAATCGAGAACATCATGCAAGGCTCTTCCTGCAGCACGATCCCATACTCCGGGATCTACAACAACCAGAAGTTCATACGGACGACCACTGGAAGTATGATTCCCTCTCACGCCACATGAGGCAAAAACAAAGACCACTAAGGCCATGCTCAAATAAAAAAAGTACTTTTTCATGATGATCGATTTTTATAAATTAATTTTTATTGAGTTCCTCCTGTTTCGCTGTAGATAACATACCACATGCAGCAAAGATATCCTCTCCCCTCGAAGCGCGAATTGTAGTAAACAATCCATGTGAAGTAAGATAATCACGGAAACGATTCATTGTTTCCATATCAGCTCCTTCAAGGTTTACTCCCGGAATAGCATGAAAACGAATCAGGTTAATCCGGCAATCCAATCCCCGAAGTAATTTCAATAGCTCCTTAGCATATACTTGCGAATCATTGAGTCCTTTGAAAACAATATATTCAAACGAAAGTCTACGTTGTTTACTAAAATCATAGTTTTTTAACAGTTCTACCATTTCGGTAATAGAAAAGGCTCTTTCTGCCGGCATCAAATCAGAACGCTGTGAAGGTAACGGAGAATGTAAGCTGATAGCAAGATGGCAATCACTCTCCTCGATAAAACGCTGCAATCCTTTTCTTAAGCCAATGGTAGAAAGTGTGATACGCTTTGGACTCCATCCATATCCGTAGGAACCCGTCATGATATCCAGTGCTTTTAATACCTCATCCAGATTGTCAAGCGGTTCGCCCATCCCCATCATTACAACATTCGTCAGCTGATCTCTTTCGGGCAATGAATGAATCTGATTGATAATCTGATTGGCAGTCAGATTAGCTGTGTACCCCTGTTTTCCAGTCATACAAAACTTACAATTCATTTTGCAACCGACCTGAGAAGAGACACAAAGCGTCGCCCGGTCATCATCCGGAATATAAACCGCCTCTACAAAATGATTCTCTCCTACACGATAGAGATATTTCACCGTACCGTCCACAGAACGTATCTCGTCTACCGGAGTAGCCGACCCTACCTCATAGCCTTCTTTCAGCAACTCACGGTACTTTAATGACAAGTTCGTCATTTCATCGATTGTAGTCACTTTCTTATCATAAAGCCACGATGCAATCTGCTTGGCAGCAAAACCCGGCATACCCAGCTTCTTTACCACCGATTGTAGCTCTAAGAGGGTCATTCCTAAAAGAGAATATTTAGACATTATTCTTTCTGTTCATGGTTTATATTTGCAAATGTAAGTAAATAAAGTCGATTTACGTATAGCGAGGATGTAAAAGTTAGCAAAAAAGGTCGTTCCCCGAAGAGGAACGACCTTTTGAAGTTATCGTTTTACGATTAATATTAGAAGAACAAATAACGAGTATCTTTTACATTTGCTTTCAGATACAAGTCGTTCATCAAGCGGCCTGCAAGGCGCTCGTGCATAGAAGTTAGTTTAGCTTCTTCTTCTTTTGCATCGAAAGTTTCGTTCAGTTTGTCCTTAGCATACATTTGCAATACATATACTCCAGCATTACCCTTAATAGGAGCACTCAACTTATTCATCTCAGCAACAGAAGCATAAGCACCTACCAACGGCTCATTGCTACGCAAAGCTGTTACATAAGCAGGAGCGGCAAACGTAACCATTTTCAAAGAATCGCCAACTGCACCATTCATTGCCTTATACTGATCCAATGAAACTGCATTGGCAGCTTTCATATCAGCCATAATCTTTTCAGCTTTCTTATCTTTTATAATCTCAGCTCTCAACTGATCCTGTACTTGTTTCAAAGAACGATATCCTTCCGGAGTAATGCCTGTCAGACCTACTACTAGCATATGATCACTATCACCACATTCATACAATCCTGAAACTTCACCAGGTTTTGCTTTATCAAATACCCATCTCAAAGCCTCTTTAGTACCTCTTACACCTCCGATAGCATGTTCGTAGCTATACATGTCATGTCTGTCGAGTAATTTATATCCGGCTTCTTCTGCATTAGCTACCATCTTCTCTACTGTAGGATTAGCAGCGATAAACTGGCTGAAATCATTATAAGCGCGACTGTATGTATCCTTACTGAATTCTACTTCACGTTTGATAACAGCAACTTTATATTTGTCTTTTACAGCTTTCTTGTTAGTTACCTGAAAAATAACATTTGCCTGACCCATAGGCACGTTAGTCAATTCATTTACATTTGCATTGGTAATAGTCGTGATGAGCTTCAAATTATCACCATCAAGCGGTGCACCTTCGTACTGTGAAGAAGTCAGCCAGCTAGTATCACCATTCTGACCATACTTTTTAGCCAACTCTACAAAATCAGCACCACCTTTAATTGCATTGTAGATACTGTCAGCTAATGTTTTTGTTTTATTAGCATCTTCAGCAAATACTTGAATCTGACGGAACTCGATAGAGTCGGGAGCAGCAGTTTTAGCAACTAATTTAAAAGAATTGATTGTATTATCAGTTCCATTATAATAAGGTCCGTAAATAGAACCTACAGAAACAGAGTCCAAACGAGCAACAACATCTGCCGGGAAAGCAGTCTTGTTATAGAACAAGTCTACATAAGGAGCTTCAGAACCAACCGAACGAATGAGAGAAGTATAGTCTTCTGCCGTAGCCAGTTGCGTTGTAGCTTCATCTACTTCTTTCTGAATAACAGCTCTATCTTCTGCACTTGGAGTTACCTGTACGTCGATATATTTAATATCGCGAGCTTCCTGATATTGTTTGAATTGCTCTTTCTTCTTATTATAAAGGTCTTTCAATTCAGACTCAGATACAGTCAATGTAGAATCTACTACTGTAGAATAAGGAACAACAGCCATCAACAAATCATACTGATTTACTCTTGCATCGAAAGCATCCTGAGCTTCTATCGGGTTAGAAATAAGAGACTTCGTAATTAATGCCTGATATTTCTGTGCCAGACGGCTTTGAATCAATGTCTTTTCAATGAAGCTCCAATATTTATACATATTGTTATATTGTTCAACATATTGAGCGGGCATTTGACTTTCATTCATCTTAGAGTATTCTACTAAGAATTTATTCAGCATATCCTTGTCAAATCGACCCGTCTGTGGATTGCGGAAAGGAGTCTGTTGCAACAAAGGATTAGCACCAGTGTTCAGAATGTCTTGAATTTCAGTAGCAGAAACAGTCAATCCCAGTTTTTTTGCTTCTTTCTCAACCAATTTATTGTTTACATAGGTGTTCCAGACTTCGTCACGGACCTGATTGGCTTGTTCATCATTTAAAGAGCTCAACCCACGTGAAAGTTTTAACACTTCGGTATATTCTTCTACCAAACCCTGAAACTCCTGAGCGGTAAGAGCATCTCCGTTCACCTCACCTACGTCATTCGTCTGATGCGGCTGTAGCACCTTCCATGCGTCACCCGCAATGAAGGCAAACAGCGCCAAGCCGATAACAATCACCAATAGAGGTCCTTTCGACCTGATGTTTTGTAATGTTGCCATTTTGATTAATACAATTTATGTTTATTATTTATTTCTTCCTAATGTCATTTTAGCGCACGAAGATACAAAAAATGCTAATATGCTTCTATTTATTAGCCAAAAATTTCATGTCTATCGTCATTATTCCATGACTTTTAGTCGCACAAGTTCTATTTTAGTCGCCGTAACCTTGATTATCTTGAACTGATAACGTCCTATCCGAATCAATTCATGTAATTTCGGAAAACTTTGATATTGGTTAAGAATTAATCCTCCCACTGTCAGATATTCGTCCGACTCGGGCAGATCAAGTCCAAATGTTTCATTCACCTTTTCAATCTCCAAACGGGCAGACAATACATATTCATGTTCCTCAATCTGTTTGCAGATATAGGACGTATTATCATGTTCATCTTCAATGTCACCAAAAATTTCTTCTACCAAATCTTCCAGAGACACAATACCGGATGTACCTCCAAACTCATCCACTACTACAGCAATCGTCTTTTTCTGTTGCATGAAAAGTTTCATCAACTTATTGGCAGACATGGTTTCGGGCACAATCGGGACTTTCTTCACATTATTACGCCAATCATCCGGATTACGGAACATTTCTGACGAATGAATATAACCTACCACGTTATCTATATTCACATCATATACAATGATCTTTGAAATTCCTGATTCTATAAAACGACCCTTCAGTTCATCCAACGAAGTAGTCAGATCGACAGCCACTACTTCAGTACGAGGGACGATGCAATCGCGAATTTTGATATTTGAGAAATCAAGTGCATTCTGAAATATCTTCACTTCCGTATCGAGATCCTCTTCATTTTCGGCATTACTGATACTCGTTTGAACAAAATAATCCAGATCTACTTTACCAAAAGCTTTATCAGAGACATCTTTATTCACTTTCACTCCAAAAATCCGAAGGAACAAATAAGACATTCCGGAAGAAAACTTAGATATAGGATATAATACTACATAACATATAAATAGAGGTACAGCAAAAATATTTAAAACCAGATTAGGATTAATTTTGAATAATGTCTTTGGTAAAAACTCTCCAGTCACCAAGATAATCAGAGTAGAAATTACAGTTTGCGATAACACCATCAGAAAATGGTTTTCTATAAAACTGGATAACAGATTATCACCAATAATCTGCGCCATCAGAATACCATAAATAACCAAAGCAATATTATTCCCTACCAACATGGTAGAAATAAATTCATTCGGATTTTTAAAGAAAATGGAAAGAATTCGGGAAGTAATCCCCCCCTTGCGCTCCATCTCGAAACGCAATTTATCCACTGAAACAAAAGCAATCTCCATCCCCGAAAAGAAAGCGGAAAATGCCATCGTAATGATTAAAGAGAGATAGATATTCATAACTTATTTCACAGAATCTTTTTTCAATCTGACGGGTTGAGGAAGAGGTTGTGTCTCCGGCTGAGGAGAAGTAGTATCTTCATCTACATCGAAAACACCACTCACATTACGAAAAACGTACTGAGTCAATTGCTCGTTCGAATCAAGACCATACGAATAAATAATCCGGTCAGGTTGTTGAATACGAATAAACTTGTCAGTATATATTTTCTTGGTTGCTTGATTCCAATAAAGCAATTCTGTATTAAAGCGTTCTCCTTTCCGGTTCTGAATATCAACATGCCCCATCAGCTTCCACAGCTTTTCTTTGTCATAATAGTAGGCAGTATCCGCTTTAATACTGGCTTCTACATGAAAGACAGAGTCAAATTGCTCCAGATATACCCCTTTCTCAAAAGCCCAATACGAAGGTACTTTACGGTCATATACCAACCATTCTTCAGTATCCACCTTATATCGAGTCACACCTGAATCGGAAATAAAAGTCGTTACTCCTAATGTTTGCATTACTGGCAAAGAATCACGTTCGGTAATGGCATCACCCATAGCTTTCTTCTTTCCTCCACAGGAAGAAAATAAAAGAAGCATAACAATTGCCCCAAAGACAATTGTTATGCTCATGCATTTATGCAATAAACGGTTACTTCGTTTTCGCAACATAAAATTTATCTAATCGTTACAGTCTCTCCAATCCAACCACCGATTGTAATACGGTCACCTGCTTTATAGCCTAACATAAAGAGATCTTTAGCCTGTGGAGTATAAGCAGAATATTTAGAGATAAGTTTATTAGCCTCATCAGCCACACTCGGGTCTACCGATTTTGCACGTTGCAACTTGTCGATAACCGCAAAGTATGTACAGCTATTCAATGCAGTTTCGTCACTCCAGTTAGGATTTGCTGCATATAGGTTGGCAATCAAGACATAAGGAGCACCATAATTCCCGTTAAAACCAATTGCTTTCTGTGCATAAGCTCTTGCCTGAGACAATTTCTTATCAGCAGTCAATACACCTGCAATTTTATAAGCATGCTCAGCTTTTTTTACATTATCTGTCTCCAGATTAATAGCCTCATCCAAGAATTTAATTGTACCCTCAATATCACCTTTTTTATACGCCTGAGCAGCACAAGCAACAGCAGCTTCAGCTGTCGGTTCAATTTTATAAATATAATATCCTGCTTGCATATATGCTTCGCTTTCTGTGCATCTCATCATCTTCATGATATCAATCACTTTTTTCAAATAAGCCATATCAGACTGGTTAGCTTCCACTTTCGGACCATAAATAGCTTGCAGCGATTCACAATCAGCTGTACCACTATTTACAAACAAAGCAACCAGATTATCTTTGATCTGCTGCAATGCTTTTTTACCCGATTCTTTTACTTCAGCAGCAATAGCAGCATCCGTATATTCAGAAGCTGCCAGATAATCCTGAATAAACTGTTCTTTGTGAGCAGGATCTGTTTTTAATTTATCCAACGACATTTGCAGAAAATAAAATAAAGTTGCAGCTGCAGATTCACCTTTCACAGCATTTACAGATTCACTCAACCATTGATATGCTTGATTCACATCAATTTTCGGAGCAAAAGCAATATAATCTACCGCCTTGACACCCAGTGCTTCTTCAGGAGAAGACACTTTAACTCCTTTGGCAATAAAATCGGGAGTATTTTTAATACGCACATCATGCGTATTCATCAATTCATCAAAATATTTCTGGTATTCCGGACTATTCTTATCTTTGATTTGCCCCATTAAACCTTTCAGAATTTTATATCCGTCAGTAAAAGTATAGAAACGAAGTGTCGGACAATTATCCAATACAGCTTTCCAAGGAGTATATGCATCTTTAAAATTTCCGGCTTTCACTGCTTCATGTGAGATACTACTGTTCGAATTACAGTTAGCATCATCCTGCGCCACCACAGTCGTCGCTCCAGCCGAAAGGAACAGCATAGCCACAAGCGTCTTAATTTTCATTATATCTAATTTTAGTTGTTATTATTAAGTTGTCTAATCTCTCTCAAATTTTTCACTTTATTCTACCCTGCGCTTGAAGAACCAACGTTCATTGAAAGTAAGTCCTATACTCACACGAAATATATTTTCATCTACCATATTTAATTCTTTTCCTTTCACACGGACAAATTGTCCACTAATACTCAGAATAGAGCGCGAACGTGGAACAGGCAAACCGAAACCGGCTGTAATTCCAAATTCTTTTGTAGCATTTTTACCCTCAATCTTATAATATGGTGTAGAATAAAAGCCTCCCAAACGATATTTCACATGCGCGAGATAGCTACGTCCCAACAAATTTGGAATATATTCTGCACCAACAGATATTCTCGAACGATCACAATAGGTAAAAGTCTCATCAAAGTTCTGGCGTAAATCTTCATCACTTGTTGCAAGAGAAGAGTTCACCTTCGACCATTTCTGCAAACTATAATCTACACCTACTGTCAGACGTCTGTCATAGTTATAAGTAACTCCTGCTCCAAAACTATTAGGAGTTCCCAATGTAGCATTCGGGGTCTGGCTAGTTATGGTACTAACCTGTCTGGTTACTGTAAAATCATTATTCAAATTCTGCTTCGGAGTATATACAGCTCCAAAAGTCAGTTGGCGTTTTTTATCGAGTATCTGCGTATATTGGAGACCGAAATCCAGTTTAATATCCGAAACGGATATTAAGGTAGTTTCCTTATAAGAAAAAGCACTGGATTCATTTGGGAAGAGCTGAGTCCGACTACGAGTGATATCTCCCCAAAAATAGGAAACATTTGCACCTATCGACAGATTCTTCAGCACTTTCACTCCCAATCCGGCATATAACTGATGCAAACCACCGTCCCCGGTAAAGCTTCTGCTATATTGTAACCCATTATCCGTCGTCTTGGTATCCGATACCGAATATCCGACATTGGAATACGGCAACAAACCGATACTCATTGCCATCCATGGCTGCAAACGGAATTGCATGGCAAGATAATCCAAGCTGGAATTCTTAGCATTGAGCTTTACACCTCCGCCACTAACGTTCATATTCTGCATAGTGACACCCCCTTCGAACAGGAATGTCAAAGAGTCAATAGCTGTATACGAAGCAGGATTCAACGCATTGATTTGCAATCCATCCCTGAGTCCGTAAGCAATCCCCCCCATTGCTTTACTATTTCCAAAATACTGGTCAGACAAATCGCCAAAGCCATATCGTGTATAAGGAGAGTTTGTATTATTCTGGGCAATTGCCATTCCGGTAACCATCGTGAGCAATAGCGCACAAAGAGTGTGTTTAAATCCTACCATTATTATAGTTTAAAATTCTATTTAATCCTTTCAACACTAAAAATCTATCTGCAAAGATGACACTTTTTACGTTGGTATCAAAAGAAAATTCATCTCCGCCCGTTAAAAAAACCAAAAGTTCAGGATATTTATGCTTCATAGCTTCAATATAACCCGAAATCTCATATTCCATTCCTTTCAGCACCCCTGCCCGTATTGCAGTCTCAGTATTTTTTCCCATCGGAAGTTTACATCCGTTGGAATCTATCAGAGGCAAGCGTCCGGTAAACTGATGAAGTGCCTTGAAACGCATTTGCATACCGGGAGAAATATTACCACCATGATATTGCCCTTTCGAGTCAATAAATTCGTAAGTGATACAAGTTCCAGCATCAATCACGAGTACATCCTTATCAGGAAACCGCTCATTTGCACCAACCACGGCTGCCATTCGATCGTAGCCCAATGTCTCGGGAGTTTCGTATAAATTGACTACCGGCAAAGAAGTTTCATGATTCAGCCACAGCAAAGGAAACGGCAATGCTGCCAAATCTGCCAATACCCGTTCATTCAATTCAATGACAGTAGCAACAATTCCTCGTTTAATTGGATATTTGGCACAAAGTTCTGCCATACAACCCAATGAATGATTGGATTCAGTCAGCACCTCGATCATGTCATCACCTTCAAAAAGTGCCACTTTAGCCATTGTATTTCCTATGTCAATAATTAAATTCAATGCTTTTGCTCTTTTTATGAGGGCGCAAAGGTAAAGCAAAAAAAGATAACTGAAAGCATATCAGGTGAATTATCTTTTCTATATGTACATTTTAAAAAATTAAGAAGAAGAAGCATTCACTTAAATCAAATTATTTATTTCAAAATACATGATTTAGACTATATTATTCATTGATATATTTCACTATGTGTTCAGTAGTTTTGTAAGCAAAAAAAACAAAAGAAAAAGTTGTTTTCAACCGAAACAAAAACCATATTTCACCAAAATGAAAATTGTGTTTTATCCCACCGGAGACCCCATGTACAAGAAATAAACATTCTATCTGTCCGAAATTGAGACTTTGTTTACACAAAATGAAACCTCTATTTTTCCGAATCCAACTATTCTTTGTATCTTCGTCGCCAAAATAAAACAGGTATTCTTCATGAAAAGGATCATTTTATATACATTACTTTCTCTCAATCTGCTGTTATTGCCCAATGAACAAGCATCAGCAAGCAATGATTCCATCCGGCTCAGCTTATTGACTTGTGCTCCCGGAGAAGAGATTTATTCTTTGTTTGGACACACAGCTATCCGTTACGAGAATCTGATACAAGGCATCGATGTGGTATTCAACTACGGTATGTTCAGCTATCACTCTCCCAACTTCATTTTTCGTTTTTCCCTCGGTGAGACTGATTATTCGCTGGGAGTCGCCGACTTTACACACTTTGCAGCAGAATATAATTTTTATGGTCGTAGCGTATGGCAACAAACACTAAACCTGACCGATGAGGAAAAAGTACACCTCATCAATCTCCTGCAAGAGAATTACCGCCCGGAAAACCGGATTTATCGTTATAACTTTTTCTATGATAATTGTGCCACCCGTCCGCGAGACAAAATCGAAGAAAGCATCACCGGCAGAGTTATCTATCCGGAAGGCAGTTCCCATTCTTTCCGCGACATCGTCCACGAATACTGTAAAAATCATCCTTGGTCACGTTTCGGCATTGACCTCTGTATCGGGAGTGAAGCCGACCGTCCGATTACCCAGAGGCAGATGATGTTCTCTCCATTTTATCTGATGAATTTCTTCGCCAATGCAAAAATAAATCATGATGGACAACAACGACCTCTCATTTCATCTACAAAAATAATTGTGGATGCCACGCCTGATACGGAGGAAAGCAATTGGATACCCACTCCCTTTCAATCCACATTGCTTCTGTTTATACTGACTGCCGCTATCACCATCTACGGCATCCGTAAGCAAAAAGGTTTTTGGGTATTCGATCTTATACTGTTTGGTGTTGCAGGTATGGTAGGATGCGTGCTTGCCTTCCTCGCATTGTTTTCAGAGCACCCAACAGTCAGCTCCAACTATCTGCTGTTCGTTTTTCATCCGGGACAGTTATTTTTCCTTCCATACATCATTTATTGTATCCGAAAAGGAAAGAAATGCTGGTATATGAGCCTCAACACGCTCGTTTTAACATTATTTATAGTGCTTTTCCCGTTCATTCCGCAGAGAATTAACTTAGCTGTCGTACCTTTGGCGCTCAGTTTGCTAATACGTTCTGCGAGCAACCTGATTTTGACTTATAAAAAGAAATAATGAAAGGATTACTAACTTCTCTTATCACCGTACTCACATTCACAGGGCTGCAAGCTCAGTCTCTCCCCGCTTCTCCTAAATTAGTGGTGGGGCTGACTATCGACCAGTTACGTACGGACTATCTGGAAGCCTTTTCCTCACTTTATGGAGACCGGGGATTCAAGAGGATATGGAAAGAGGGAAGAGTCTTCTGCAATGCCCAATATACTTTCAATAACGTAGACCGTGCATCTGCCATCGCAGCCATATATACTGGTACAACGCCCTCTCTAAACGGAATTATTTCAAATCAGTGGATGGACGTTTCTACCTTGCGTATGGTCAATAGTACAGACGATAGTGCTTATATGGGATACTACGGAGACATGACAACTGCTCCGACAAAGTTACTTACTTCCACCATTTCTGACGAACTAAAAATAGCTACGCAGGGCAAAGGACAAGTTTATGGTATCGCTCCTACCTGTGATGCAGCCATCTTCTCTGCCGGGCATGCTGCTAATGGAGCTTTCTGGCTCAATCCAAATACCGGAAAATGGAGCGGAACAACTTATTACGGTGAATTCCCGTGGTGGGCAAGCCAATATAATGATCGTCAGGCCATTGATTTCCGTATTTCCGGAATTACCTGGGAACCTGTTTATCCTAAAATGATGTACACATTCCTGCCAGATTGGCGGGATGGAGTATTCAAATATAAATTTGACGACGACCGCCAAAATAAATTTAGAAGATTTATCACAAGCCCTTTTGTTAATGATGAAGTAAACGCACTGGCAGAAGAGGTTATGACTAAAGGGTTGCTCGGTACGGATGACATTACCGACTTACTGTCACTGACATATTATGCGGGAAACTATTCGCATAAGTCCGTACAGGAATGCGCCATGGAAATTCAAGATACTTACGTCCGCCTCGACCGTAGTATCGCGAGCTTGTTGGATATTCTCGACAAAAAAGTAGGTTTACAAAATGTACTGATTTTTATCACTTCTACCGGTTATACGGACAGTGAATCGACGGACTCAGGATTGTATAAGATTCCTACCGGAGAATTCCACCTAAACCGTTGTGCCGCCCTGCTGAATATGTTCCTCATGGCTACTTATGGTGAAGGAAAGTATGTAGAAGCCTACTATGACCAACAAATTTACCTGAATCACAAACTACTAGAACAAAAGCAACTGAACCTGATAGAGGTACAGGAAAAATCTGCAGAATTCCTGATGCAGTTCAGCGGTGTCAATGAAGCTTATTCTGCTCACAGACTTTTATTGGGAGCATGGACTCCGGAAATCTATAAAATACGTAATGGCTTTCACCGCCAACGTTCGGGTGACCTGACAATCGATGTCCTTCCTGGATGGACTATTGTCAATGAAGACACCAATTCAAGTAAAGTCGTACGCCATTCGTACATTCCTTCTCCGCTGATTTTCATCGGTCATTCGGTGAAGCCGGCTATTATTCAGACACCTGTAACCATTGACCATATTGCGCCTACTATGGCTCAATTCATGCGTATACGGGCACCGAATGCCTGTACAACAGCTCCTATTACCGACCTCCGGTAAAAAGACTCCCCACAAAAACAAGGCGTAAAGTATAAATAAATCAGCATTTTAATGTAACTTTGCGCAGATTAATTCAGTACGATAAATAATAAACATAATACAAATGGGATTTAATGAAATTTTAAGCTCGATTTTTGGAAATAAATCCACTCGAGACATGAAAGAGATCAAACCCTGGGTAGAGAAGATTAAAGCTGCTTACCCCGAGGTTGAAGCACTCGACAATGATGCCCTCCGTGCCAAAACTGCGGAGCTGAAGCAATATATCTATGAATCGGCAAGCGCTGAACGTGCGAAAGTGGAAGAACTGAAAGCCAGCATCGAAAGTGTAGAACTGGAAGACCGTGAAGAGGTTTTTGCCCAAATCGACAAAATAGAAAAAGAAATTTTGGATAAATATGAAAAGGCACTGGATGAAGTATTGCCCGTGGCTTTCTCTATCGTAAAGGCGACTGCCAAACGTTTTGCGGAAAATCCGGAAATCGTGGTTACTGCTACTGATTTCGACCGCGAGCTGTCTGCGTCAAAAGATTTTGTACGCATCGAAGGTGACAAGGCCATTTATCAGAATCATTGGGTAGCCGGTGGTAACGATACAATATGGAATATGGTTCATTATGATGTACAGTTATTCGGTGGTGTCGTTCTGCATAAAGGTAAAATTGCGGAAATGGCAACAGGTGAAGGTAAGACTCTTGTAGCTACCCTCCCCGTATTCCTGAATGCATTGACCGGAAATGGTGTGCATCTGGTAACCGTGAACGACTATCTGGCAAAACGTGACTCCGAATGGATGGGACCACTTTATATGTTCCACGGACTGAGTGTAGATTGTATCGACCGTCACCAGCCAAACTCTGACGCACGTCGTCAAGCTTATTTGGCAGATATTACCTTTGGTACAAACAATGAATTCGGTTTCGACTACTTGCGTGACAATATGGCAATCAGCCCCAAAGACCTTGTACAACGCCAGCACAACTATGCAATTGTCGATGAGGTGGACTCCGTATTGATTGACGATGCACGTACGCCGTTGATCATTTCCGGTCCGGTACCAAAAGGGGACGACCAATTATTCGAACAACTCCGTCCGCTGGTAGAACGACTTGTGGAAGCACAAAAGGTATTGGCAACCAAATATCTGTCCGAAGCAAAAAGATTGATTGCTTCAGATGACAAGAAAGAGGTAGAAGAAGGATTCCTTGCATTATACCGTAGCCATAAATGCTTGCCGAAAAACAAAGCATTGATCAAGTATCTCAGTGAACAGGGAATCAAAGCTGGAATGTTGAAAACGGAAGAAATCTACATGGAGCAAAACAACAAGCGTATGCACGAGGTTACTGACCCGTTGTATTTCGTTATTGATGAGAAGCTGAACAGTGTGGATCTGACCGATAAGGGGGTGGATTTAATCACCGGTAATTCAGAAGACCCAACTTTGTTCGTTCTTCCGGACATCGCTGCACAACTTTCAGAACTTGAAAACATACCTGATCTGACAGAAGAGCATAAGTTACAAAGGAAAGATGAGTTACTGACTAATTACGCTATCAAATCAGAACGCGTACATACGATCAATCAGTTACTGAAAGCATATACCATGTTCGAGAAAGACGACGAATACGTAGTAATCGACGGACAGGTGAAGATTGTGGACGAGCAGACCGGACGTATCATGGAAGGTCGCCGTTACTCTGACGGATTGCATCAGGCTATCGAAGCAAAGGAACGTGTGAAAGTGGAAGCTGCCACACAGACATTTGCTACGATCACATTGCAAAACTACTTCCGTATGTACAACAAATTATCCGGTATGACGGGTACTGCCGAAACGGAAGCTGGTGAACTTTGGGATATCTATAAATTGGATGTAGTCGTGATTCCGACGAACCGCCCGATTTCCCGTAAAGATATGAACGACCGCGTTTACAAAACTAAACGTGAGAAATATAAAGCCGTTATCGAAGAGATCGAACAACTCGTTCAAGCAGGACGTCCGGTATTGGTGGGTACTACCTCCGTAGAAATCTCCGAAATGCTGAGCAAAATGCTTACGATGCGCAAGATCGAGCACAATGTATTGAATGCCAAACTGCACCAAAGAGAGGCTGACATCGTTGCTACAGCCGGTATGAAGGGAACAGTAACTATCGCAACCAATATGGCGGGTCGTGGTACCGACATCAAGCTAAGCCCCGAAGTAAAGGCAGCAGGTGGTCTTGCCATCATCGGTACAGAACGTCATGAGTCTCGTCGTGTAGACCGCCAGTTACGTGGTCGCGCAGGGCGTCAGGGAGACCCAGGTTCTTCCATATTTTTTGTATCATTGGAAGACGATTTAATGCGTTTGTTCTCTTCCGACCGTATTGCCAGTGTAATGGACAAGCTCGGTTTCCAGGAAGGTGAAATGATTGAGCACAAGATGATCTCCAATTCTATCGAACGCGCACAAAAGAAAGTAGAAGAAAACAACTTTGGTATCCGTAAACGTTTGCTCGAATATGATGACGTAATGAATAAGCAACGTACGGTTGTTTATACGAAACGCCGCCATGCCTTGATGGGTGAACGTATTGGTATGGATATTGTGAACATGGTTTGGGATCGCTGCGCAAACGCAATCGAGAACAATGACTACGAAGGTTGCAAAATGGAAATGCTTCAGACATTAGCAATGGAATGTCCATTCACGGAAGAGGAGTTCCGCAATGAGAAGAAAGAGGCAATGGCTGAAAAGGCTTTCTCAATAGCAATGGAAAACTTCAAACGAAAGACAGACCGTCTAGCTCAGATCGCTAATCCAGTTATCAAACAGGTATATGAGAACCAGGGACATATGTATGAAAATATCCTGATTCCTATTACGGACGGTAAACGTATGTATAATATCTCTTGCAATCTGAAGACTGCTTACGAATCTGAATCGAAGGAAGTGGTTAAATCGTTCGAAAAGTCAATCTTATTACACGTTATCGATGAATCATGGAAAGAGAACCTTCGCGAGTTGGATGAACTGAAACATTCTGTACAGAATGCAAGTTACGAACAGAAAGACCCGTTGTTGATTTACAAATTAGAATCTGTTACCTTGTTTGACGCAATGGTGAACAAAATCAATAATCAGACTATATCTATCTTGATGCGCGGACAAATCCCTGTACAAGAAGCTCCGACAGATGATCAGGCTGCACGCCGCGTAGAAGTTCGCCAAGCTGCTCCCGAACAACGTCAGGATATGAGCAAATACCGCGAACAAAAACAAGATCTGAGTGATCCGAATCAACAGGCTGCCGCGAGCCAGGATACCCGCGAGCAACAAAAACGCGAACCGATACGTGCCGAAAAGACTGTTGGACGTAATGATCCTTGCCCATGTGGCAGTGGCAAGAAGTACAAAAACTGTCACGGTAATAACGCTTAGTGAAGGACGTATGGATAATGGAAAACGGATCGTAATCTAAGATTTATTTGAAGATTGCGTTATACCCCTTATTCATCACTGAAAAATAAAAGAAAGTCTCAAACGGTTAAAAACTGTTTGAGACTTTCTTTTATCCATTGAAAATTGTATCTTTGTTTAAACTTAACTACTAAATAATCGGCACTATGGCAAAATTTAATTCATTGGCATTTGCCTGTATGTTCCTGTTCTTCTTTGGCAGTTGCCAAAGTTTGGAACAAATTCCTATTGACTATATACAGCCTGCAGAAATAACTTTTCCTCCTGAACTACGCAAAGTAGGTATAGTGAATAACTGCAGTATTCCAGCGGATAGTACATTGATTCTAGCAACTTCAGATCAAAGAAGTTTACTTAATCTTATTAACATGAGAGGCGCCATAGCTTATGCTAACGGTGATCCCCGTATTGTAACGGAATCACTCGCCGAAGAAATTGCGAACCAAAACTACTTTGAAACAGTTGTTATCTGTGATTCTGCTTTACGAGCCAATGATAAAATTGCTCGTGAAAGTACATTAAGTCAGGAGGAAGTTCGCACATTAACATCAAATTTAGGAGTAGATTTAATCATTTCATTGGAAGGTATCCGGTTTATAACAGGAAGATCAATCTATTATCCAGATGATTATGACACTTATCAAGTGACGATAGATCTAAAAGCTTTTCCTACTATAAAAACCTACCTCCCTACACTAAAAAAGCCAATGAACTCACTAACGACTACCGATAGTATTTATTGGGAAGAAGTTGGTACGAAAGAAGAAATAAACGAACGAATGATTTCGGAGAAACAACTACTAAAAGAAGCTGCTGAGTTTGCAGGAAGAATCCCTGTTAAATATTTAATTCCATTTTGGAAGAAAGACGCCCGTTTTATATATGCAAATGGCTCCATACAGATGCGTGATGCTGCTGTTTATGCATACGAAGGCTCATGGGATGAAGCATATAAGCTCTGGCAAGAAGTCTTCAATGATACAAAAAGAAAGAAGAAAAAAATGAAAGCAGCTGTGAACATCGCTGTCTATTATGAAATGAAAGATAGTATTGCTAAAGCAGTAGAATGGGCCACCACTGCACAAAAGATTGCCAAAAAAATTGATAAGGTAGATGAAATTAAAGATACAACAAATATCAATTTCTGGAAAATTCCAAATTACTATCAAACAACACTTTATGTCACCGAATTAAATAAAAGATATGCCTCATTGCCTAAGATAAAAATGCAAATGAGCCGATTTAATGATGATTTTTAAGGAAATCATGCAGCAATTATTTTTTTTTTCATACCTTTGAACTGACAAAAAGAAGGAACCCCATGAAATTGAGCCAACAATCACTATCTATCATCGAATCGGCTATCCAAAAGGCAGTCGCCAAATATGTATGTGCCTGTGAACAAACAGTCGTAACAGATATCCATCTGCAACCCGACCAGACATCCGGAAAACTCTATATTTATAACGACGATGATGAGGAACTGGCTGACGTAATGATCGAAGAATGGACTATCTATGAAGGAGATGACTTCATGGAAAATGTAGAACCGTGCTTGCGCAGACTTCTTTGCAGAATGAAGGATGCTTATAATTTTGAAAAGGTATCAATTTTAAAGCCTTATTCATTTGTATTAGTAGATGAAGAAAAAGAAACCATAGCCGAACTGCTGCTAGTTGATGATGATACCATATTGATAAATGATGAACTTCTAAAAGGGCTGGACAAAGAATTAGACGATTTCCTGAAAGAGTTATTGGAAAAATAGTTTAGGAGACTCTTTCATAAGTCAATCAAACTTTTAATATGTAATTTTTAGATGCGGAGGATACAGATAACGCGGATTTAATAAATTCATCATGCTTAAAAAGTAAAAAAATCCGCGTCATTTGTGTTATTAGTATATAAGATATTGATTTATAGGATTTTGACATAGCATCCTGAGAAATTTCCTACTTCTCACAGATTAAACTGAAAATTCACTCCGTTTTGTTCTATAAGGCAATGTAAACCAAAAAGTAGATCCTTTTCCTTCCTCCGACTCTACCCCTATCTTTCCACCCAATCGCTCCACAATTATGCTACAAATAGAAAGCCCCAAGCCTGTTCCTTGAACAAAAGGATTATATTTCACAAAACGTTCAAAAACGTGCTCACATTGTTCATGAGACATCCCACACCCTGTATCAGAAACATAAAAATAAATATTATGGGCATCTTTCATACGATAACCCAAACAAATAGACCCGCTTTGGGTGAATTTTATAGCATTCACAACAAAATTGGAGATAAGTTGTATCAACCGATTCTTGTCTACATATAAAGCACATTCCGGTAAACGTTCAGTAAATGCAATAGTAACCTTGTTTCCCTTCAACCGTAATTTCATACTTTGCTCTATCTCTTCCATAGTCTGATTTACATCTATCACCGAAGGGAAGAAGTCAAAAGTACCAGCTTCAATCTTCGACATATCAAGAATGTCATTTATCAACTGAAGCAACAGGTTGGTATTCGTTTCAATAATATCCGAATATTCACGCATCTCTTTTTTATCTTCCATATCCGGCAGCATATTTGCAAAACCTACAATCGCATTCAATGGTGTACGTATCTCATGACTCATATTTGCCAGAAATGCAGATTTCAACTGATTAGCTTGCTCTGCTTTTTCCATCGCTTCCCTTAAACGACCATATGCTTTCCGAAGAATACGAATATAATAACTAATGGCAACAATCAGGATAATTACAATTGCTAAAAAAGAAAGGATAACAGTTTGATATTGTTCAAAAAAACTTTTAGGTAAATTAATATAAACAGCATCATCCGGATAACGGTAAGTAGGAATATTATGGGATTTAAGTACAGGATAGCAAAGATAAGCACTTTCTTTACCACCTACACTTCCCTGAATGTTCCGAGCCTGTTCTCCATCTAATATCCTATTTAATATGTCTAGTAATGAATCCCCGAAAGACTCTGCCGAGACATAATAACCTCCGGCAAAAGTATTATTGGACAAGTCTTCGGAAGAAAGCAAAAATAGAGGTGAAGGAGTAAAATTGGTAATGATATCCTGTATATGATCAAAAAGATAATTATTATCATCTTTGTTATGAGACTCAAACCAGGAGTAATATATAATTCCGGTATTTGCTTTATAACCACGTAGAGTATCCAGCAACATTTCTGTAGACAATTCTGTAGTTGATAGAAGATCCAAGGATAAATCCGGAAAGTTTGCTTCCACCGCCTGTTTCACATCACTACGTGTCTCTTCACTGATATAACGATCATCAGAAATAAATGCCAGACGTTTCATATCTGGAATCAACTTGTAAATCAGCTCTACAGTCTCCTTTACATAATAGTGTTGCTCTAATGTAGTAAGGTTATATCCCTGCCTCCACTTTTCAGCAGGAACACTATTAGTTTCTGTCAATGATGCATGAGACAGTAAAACTTCCAATGTAGCAGGCAAACGGTCACGGGAGTTTGTTACAATCACCGGTACATCCTTCCAGATGTCATCAAAAAGTTCCCTACAAACAATCCACCCAGGATCACCAATCATAACAACTGCTGTAGGAGGAAGAGGATATTTCTGACGTAAATGAGTAACCATGGCTTTTACTTCCATTGTATCAATCAATGCCGGCACAGAAAGTGATTCTGCCTTTACCGATATGCCACGGCTCTGAAGTTCGTCATGAACATACCAATAAAAATTTTTAGCCCAAGGAAGATTAAAATTAATGGAATTCAAAACCAGTATTTCTTTATCAGATTGCCCATTCCGAGCTAATACAACAGAAAAGGTTCCTCCAAAAAGAAAGAACAATACATAAAAAATGGCAATTCTCAGTACTTGTTTCATTTGTGCTATTATAAATAGAAAAACAAAGATAATACTATTTTCTATCATATAAAAAAAAGGCGCCTCAAAATCTTGAGACGCCCGATGTTACATAATATTAAATGTTTATGCTTTCTTTAATACTGCAATGCTTTCTTTCAAGGAACTGATAATACTTTCAGCATCCGCTTGTTTCTTACGTTCCAGCTCGATAACAGCAGCCGGAGCATTGTTTACAAAATTCTCATTGCTCAGCTTCTTCGTTACTCCCAACAAGAAACCTTCTTTATGTTTTAGTTCAGTTTCCATACGGGCAATTTCAGCTTCTACATCAATCATATTACCCAACGGTACTGCATATTCAGTTGTTCCTACCATGAAAGAAGCCGCTCCTTCTGCTTTGGATGCAACCACCTCAATAGATGAGAGATTACACATCTTCTGTATAATGGCATTGAACGTAGCTACCGGATTTTCACCTACTACCTGTAATTCGAGCGTTTCTTTCTGTGCAATGTTCTTTTGAAGACGGATACTACGGATATTACTGATCACTTCCTTCACAACTTCAAACTGTTGAACAAGTTCTGTATCCACATAAGTATCCTGAGTCAAGGCACTTACCATCAAGCTTTCACCCTGTTCTTCATTACGTTCATACATCTGTTGCCAGATTTCTTCCGTAATAAACGGCATAAACGGATGGAGCAAATGAAGTAGATTATCTAAGAAACAGAGAGTAGCATTATGAGTACAACTATCGATACCTTGTCCATAAGCCGGTTTTATCATTTCCAGATACCAAGAAGAAAACTCATCCCAAAACAGCTTATACACAGTCATCAATGCTTCACTCAGTCGGTACTTACTAAACAAGTCCACCATTTCAGCAGCTACTTCGTTTTGTTTGGATTCAAACCACTTTGAAGCTAGATTAGCCGCCTCCGAAGGTGCAAGTGTTTTATCTACCTGCCATCCCTTAATCAGACGGAAAGCATTCCATATCTTGTTACAAAAGTTACGTCCTTGTTCACAGAGTGCATCGTCAAAAAGAATATCATTCCCGGCAGGAGCTGCAAGCATCATACCCATACGCACACCATCTGCACCATACTTGTCAATCAACTCCAATGGATCAGGAGAGTTACCGAGCGACTTGGACATTTTACGCCCCAATTTATCACGAACGATACCTGTGAAGTAAACATTCTTAAACGGCATCTTTCCTTCATATTCATAACCTGCCATGATCATACGTGCCACCCAGAAGAAAATGATATCTGGTCCCGTCACCAAGTCACTTGTCGGATAATAGTAGTTAATTTCTTCATTTCCGGGATTATTGATTCCATCGAACAGAGAAATAGGCCACAACCAAGAAGAGAACCAAGTATCCAGACAGTCTTCGTCCTGACGGAGATCTTCTATTTTCAACTTAGAATTGCCGGTCTTTTCTTTAGCCTTAGCCAATGCTTCTTCGGGTATCGATGCTACAACATAACCACCTTCGGGTAAGAAGTAAGCAGGAATACGATGCCCCCACCATAATTGACGGCTGATACACCAATCTTTAATATTTTCCATCCAGTGCCGATAAGTATTCTTATATTTGGCAGGATAGAACTTCAGTTCATCATTCATTACAGGCGGTAATGCCATCTCTGCAAAATGCTGCATTTTGAGGAACCACTGCATGGATAGCTTAGGTTCGATCACAACGCTGGTACGTTCAGAATAGCCTACCTTGTTTGTATAGGTCTCTGTCTTTTCCATCAGTCCAGCGGCTTCAAGATCTTTTTCAATCTGTTTGCGGACGTCGAAACGATCCATCCCGACATACATTCCGGCAGCTTCGCTCAATGTACCATTATCATTGAAAATATCAATACTGGGCAGATTATATTTTTCTCCCAACATATAGTCGTTTACATCATGAGCCGGAGTAACTTTCAGACAACCAGTACCGAATTCGATGTCTACATATTCATCTTCAATCACAGGTATGGCACGGTTTACCAACGGAACAATCACTTTTTTACCTTTCAACCATTCATTCTTCGGGTCGTTCGGATTGATACACATAGCTGTATCTCCCATGATGGTTTCAGGACGGGTAGTTGCTACAACAGCATAACGACCTTCCGCATCACCTTCTACTTTATAACGGAGATAATACAATTTACCATGCTCTTCTTTGTAAATCACTTCTTCGTCAGAAAGAGCAGTCAATGCTTTCGGGTCCCAATTTACCATACGTACACCGCGGTAAATCAGTCCTTTGTCGAATAGATCAACAAATACTTTGATGACACTTTCACTACGTTTCTCGTCCATGGTGAAAGCAGTACGCTCCCAGTCGCAGGATGCACCGAGTTTACGGAGTTGTTTCAAGATAATACCTCCGTGTTCATCTGTCCATTCCCATGCGTGTTTCAGAAACTCATCACGAGTTAAATCCGTTTTCTTAATACCTTGCGTAGCGAGTCTGTTCACTACCTTCGCTTCGGTAGCGATAGATGCATGGTCTGTTCCCGGTACCCAGCAAGCATTTTTACCTTCCATGCGTGCGCGGCGAACTAAAATATCCTGAATGGTATTATTAAGCATATGTCCCATATGGAGTACACCTGTGACGTTAGGAGGCGGAATGACGATGGTGTAAGGCTCACGACCATCGGGTTTCGAACTAAATAAACGGTGTTCCATCCAATACTGGTACCACTTTCCCTCTACATCAGCGGGATTGTACTTACTTGCTAATTCCATGTTGATTTATGTATATAAAATAATAGTTTCGAAAAATAACGGCTACAAAATTAATAATTTTAATTCAAATCTTACCACCCTTAGGCTTATTCTGCGGACGGAAAGAGAATTTATATCCTTCATAAACAGCAAATACATAAAATAAGGCACTCATAGATACCAAATTTTCTTTCATGATGGAAAATACTAATTCATAATCTACTTGCAACAGAGTCTCAATAAAAGACATATCCAACTCTTGGGATGCAATTCCGATAATAGATAAAAAGTCCCCGAAAACACAACTGATCAAAGCCAAAACCCCACCAATAATTCCAAATATCTGACGGACTCCCTTCCCTTGACGCATAGCAAAACCAATAACAAAGCCGATAGCAATTGCCACAATACCAAGCTGACGACCTGTAGAAACTGAAATCAGTCCCCATGCTACTGCACCCACTATACAGGCAATTACTGCTAGCCAAACTCCTTTCGGCAGATTTTCCTGTGCAAGCAACTCTTCCCTTGTCATCGTTATCGGAAAATCATCCGGTTTAGGAGGAGCTATCTTAGCAAGTTCTTCGTCATTTTCAAAGTTTTCACATTCCTCCTCAAAAGTTGGGAACGATTTGGTACGTTTACACACGAGTCCTTTTCCATTAACAAACTCACGCAGCACACAATTCCGGCAATATTTTTCAATTTCTTCAGCAGTAGCCATCTTTTTTATTCTGGTTATGTTAGACAATCAAGGTCGTATTAACAGTTTTTTTGCAAATATAGAGGTATTTTTCCGCGTTACATTTATTAATTGCATATTTTTGTTACTTCAAATCTGAATAAATGATGAAACAGAAGTTAAAAATTAGATATATCATTTTGGGAGTATTATTACTCCTGGTATGGATGACACAATGGATTCCTGCTTTGGCAACAATCTATTCTCAAAAGGTTTACCCTGTCATCTCATCTGTTTTATCAGCATTTTCCAACTTATTCCCTTTAGCCATAGGTGATTTGTTTATTTTTCTCAGTATTGCAGGTGTGATAGTATACCCTATTTATGCCCGACTTCGAAAAAAATTATCTTGGAAAAAAATCTTATTACGTGATGGTGAATATCTGTTATGGATTTATGTCTGGTTTTATTTGGTATGGGGACTTAATTATTCGCAAAAGAACTTTTACCAACGGTCTGGAATTCCATATACGGCGTATACTCCAGAAAACTTCCAGACTTTTGTAGATGACTACATCACGCAGTTAAACCGTTCGTATACCCTTTTGAATAATATTAACCGAAACTTAACCCGTGAAGAAAGTGTACGGTTATATAATCAGCTTAGCGACAGCCTTGCCGTCCACCGTCCTCCGCACGCTAATCCAAAAGTAAAAACTATGTTATTTACTCCGCTCATTTCAATGGTGGGAGTGACTGGTAGCATGGGACCTTTTTTCTGTGAGTTTACTTTGAATGGCGATTTGCTTCCTGTCAATTATCCAGCTACTTATGCTCACGAATTGGCGCACTTACTGGGTATTACGAATGAAGCGGAAGCCAATTTCTATGCCTATCAGGTTTGTACCCGTTCGAAGGTGATGGGAATTCGTTTTTCCGGTTATTTCTCGGTACTCAGCCATGTATTGGGGAATGCACGGGGATTACTTTCAGAAGAGGAATACACCAATCTATTCAAGCGTATCCGGCCTGAGATTATTGAAATAGCAAAACAAAATCAGGCATACTGGTCGGCTAAATATAGCCCCATTATCGGAGATGTTCAAGATTGGATATATGATCTCTATCTCAAAGGGAATAAGATAGGAAGTGGAAGAAAGAACTATTCGGAAGTAATAGGATTACTCATCTCTTATCAAGAATCATTGAAAAGGAAATAGAAAATGAATAAACAGAATGATTAATTATAAAACAAAAAATAGAAACAAAATGTCACATACCAGACAAGAACAGATGGAAGCCTTCGGACGTTTCCTCGATATTCTCGATGAACTACGTATAAAATGTCCATGGGACCGGAAGCAGACCAATGAAAGTCTACGCCCTAACACCATAGAAGAGACTTACGAGCTTTGTGATGCTCTAATGAGAGATGATAAGAAAGATATTTGCAAAGAGCTGGGTGACGTACTGTTGCACGTTGCTTTCTATGCTAAGATAGGCTCGGAAACTGGATGTTTTGATATGAAGGATGTTTGCGACAAACTCTGCGACAAACTGATTTTCCGCCATCCACACGTATTCGGAGAGGTGAAAGTGGAAACTGCCGGACAAGTATCCGAAAACTGGGAGCAACTGAAATTAAAAGAAAAAGATGGTAATAAGACTGTATTAAGTGGAGTCCCTACTGCCCTCCCTTCATTAATTAAAGCATACCGTATTCAGGACAAAGCACGCAATGTAGGTTTTGACTGGAAAGAACGGGAACAAGTATGGGAGAAGGTAAAAGAGGAAATCGCCGAATTTCAGGAAGAAGTTACCAATATGGATAAGGATAAAGCTGAAGCCGAATTCGGCGATGTGATGTTCAGTTTAATCAATGCGGCACGGCTTTACAAAATCAACCCAGATAATGCACTGGAACTTACCAATCAGAAGTTTATCCGGCGCTTCAATTATCTAGAAGAACATACCATCAAAGAAGGAAGAAATCTGAAAGATATGTCTCTTGAAGAAATGGACACTATCTGGAATGAGGCAAAGAAAAAGGGATTATAAACTCAACAGAGAAAATAGTTGTCAAACATTTGAAGCACAGACTACGCAGTATAGATAGTTCTTTAACTAAAACTGTGAAATCTGCGTAATCAGTGCCTAAATATCATACAAAAAACTAGCGTATTTATGACGTTTTTTAGTAAAATACGCATTATCACACTAATATCTATTGATTTACCTGCGCCTCTTTGGCTCATTCTCACCTCGGTTCACAGCTTTCAACATTTCTCTGTGAAAACGAGTTTCCGCACGTTGTACAAGAAATATTTTCTTCCAGGACAAAATCCTATGAAATTTATCTAAATACGACTTATCCAAACGATCGGCTGCAATGCGGTTGTCACAGACCTGTCCGATAATCTGTTCGTATTGTGCTTCGGTAGTATTATCCTCTTTTGCCTTACGCATCAAATTCCAGGAATCATCATTCAATTTCTTCTTTTTATCCTGAAGTTCAAAATAAACAGGGAAAAACTTTGCAGCTTCATCCTTTGTCAATCCGGCTTGTTCTATAATAAATGTTTTTTGCTTCGCCCTAAATTCATCACGGGTTAGATGCTGCTCACATCCACTGGCAGCCAGAAGAAAGGGAACAAAACAAAATAACAAAACAACTAAAGCTATTAATTTTTTCATTTTAAATATTCAAACTTTAATAAATCATTCTACATTTGCATCACTCAGATAAACGTACAGCGAATAGTCATCCATCATGGCAGCTTCTACCGAAAAGTCTATCATCTGATCGGATACAACTTCCATATCCGGTTCGGGTGCCACCACATCACTATTCGTCGGTTTATGATCTGACGATGCCACCCGGATAATCAGAGCCGCTCCCACAAACATTGCTGCCATATATAGTAATGGTTTCAGCCTTGTCCATGTGCTGACAGGTTCTTCCTTGAAAGCTACTTTCTCTTTCTCAGGAAGTTTATTCATTACCTCTGAAGTCAAATTTTCAAAGTAACCTTCGGGAACCTTGAAGGAATGCTCCTTTCCAATCTTCTTCAATAGGATATCTTCTTCTTTCATACGTTTTTCTCCTCTCTTTTTCTTAGACACTGTGTAAGTTAAAAGGTTTAATCAACCCCTTCTAAAAACTTCTCTATTTTCTTCACTGCGTGATGGTAAGAAGCCTTCAATGCTCCGACAGAAGTGCCAAAGATTTCCGACATATCTTCATATTTCATTCCCTGATAATATTTCATGTTGAATACCATCCGCTGTTTCTCCGGCAAAGCCATCAATGCTTTCTGCAATAACAGATGTACCCGATCGCCAGAAAAATAAGAATCACTTTCCAGTTTTTGCACAGCCATCGCTTCCGGATCATCAATAGTCACAGTTGCAGTAGCACGTTGTTTGTTTAGAAAAGTAAGACATTCATTCAGTGCAATGCGATAAAGCCAGGTAGCGAGTTTAGCCTCAGCACGAAAATAATCGATGTTTGTCCATGCCTTAATGAAAGTATTTTGAAGAAGGTCGTTCGCATCTTCATGCGACAACACCATCCGGCGTATCTGCCAATACAGTTGCTCACTGTATTGTGACACGATCATTTCAAATCCTTTCCGCCGCGTACTCTCCTCCTGAAGAAGTTCCAGCACTTCGGGTTCGTTATAAGGGGTCATCATTTCTCGTATTCTGTATTTTTATTTATAGTTTCATATCTGGTTATTCATTCTTTCCAACAGAGATACAAAGATTCTCTTTTGCCAAAATTGTCTGCGGAAAAATGCTCGAAGCTTCATCTAATAATATCTGTTCATTTTCATAGCGTGCTGAAAAATGCCCGATAACCAATTGCCCGACTTCCGCTGTCCGTGCAATCTCTGCCGCCTGTGCAGCAGTTGTATGGTAAGTCTCTTTAGCTCTTGCCACTTCAGTTTGTGCAAAAGTAGCTTCATGAAACAACAAGTCCACTCCTTTGATCTGTTCTATCATTTCTCTTCGATAAATAGTATCGGAACAATAGGCATACTTTCGTACTGGTGCTGCCAAACGGCTCAGACGCAAATTGGCAATAACCTCACCTTCCGGAGTCACATAATCTGCTCCATTCTTAATCCGGTTAAGTTCGTACACAGGCACTTGATAAAAATCTATCATGTCTCTGATAATATGATTAGGACGAGGTTTCTCTTCGAACAGAAAGCCACAACATGGGATACGATGTTTCAAAGGAATGGTTGTCACTATGGCCGAACGGTCTTCATAAATCAAAGTAGGTTTGTGAGTTTCAAATTCGTGAAAAAGCACTTTATATGTAAGCTTTTTGCAAAAGAAGTTCAACATCGGAGCAAACAATTCTTCCAAACCTTTTGGAGAGTGAATATGTAAGTCAGCCGTACGCCCCAGCAGACCGAACGTCGATATCAACCCTAACAGACCAAAGCAATGATCACCATGTAAATGGGAAATGAAAATATGATTAAGTCTGGAAAACTTTAGCCGCGAACGTCTCAACTGCATCTGCGCTCCTTCCCCACAGTCAATCATAAATAGTTTTTCACGCAGATTCACAACCTGCGATGTCGCGAAATGGCGAGTAGTAGGCAAAGCAGAACCGCATCCCAATATATGTAACTCAAATTTTTCCATCTCATGCAAAGATAGAATATTTCAGAATCAATATTGCAAAGAATGAAAAAAAAGTTATTGAAGAATATTTATATAATTCCTGTTTCTATGATCATTCAAATAAATTTTCCGGTTCTCTCCTCAATGTGACATTAAAACGTATGTATATGTTTACCCGAAGCAGTTATTATCAATCTTCCTTGAGCACTGACACCAGTATGTGGTTTGCGTTCGAAGTGGCTATCATTGATCCTATTTTAGGATATGCTTTGCATCCGCTGTCACCCATATTTGGATCTTGTATCCTTCTCTGAAGATTTATCCACTTTTTTCATTCCCTCTACTATGGTCTTCGTTCTATCGTTGCAGTTGTTATAATATCTATCCCAACAACCATGCATCTCAACCACTTTATTATCAACAATCCTAATTTTAGCAACTTTAGCCGTTCCAGACTCAGAATCGGGAAACTCCAGAACTTCACCTTTATCATCGAAACTTCGATAAATCGGTTCACCCAAAATGAATCTTTTTTATATTTAGTATAGTTTTAGTGTTTTACTCATATCACAAAAGTAAAACAGAAAAAATCCCAATGGCAGTGCTTCTACCTATTTACCTATAGGAATTTCCCTGTCTATTTAAATACAATCAAGAATACTGCCCGTATATTTAGTTTAGAACGAACTTATTCAACGCAAGAAGGGCACCCCTTTCCGGGATGCCCTTCTTTATAATATCTGGAAATAATGATTATTTTTTTCCTTCCAACTGTTCTTTCAATGCAGCCAGAGCATCAATATCACCTAATGTAGTTGAAGCAGCTTGGTTTTGAATCATCGGAGCCTCTTCTTTCTTAGAACTAGAAGTTTTCTTAGTAGTAGCCTTCTTTTCTGCTTTTTCTTCTGCCTTAGCAGCATCTTCGAAGATACGGCTGTGAGACAGGATGATTCTCTTTGCGTCTTTATTGAACTCGATTACCTTAAATTCAAGTTTTTCATCTAACTGAGCTTGTGCACCGTCTTCTTTTACAAGGTGTTTCGGAGTTGCGAAACCTTCCACACCGTAAGGAAGAGCTACAACAGCACCCTTATCCAGCATTTCGATGATAGTACCTTCGTGTACGGAACCTACTGTAAATACAGTTTCGAATACATCCCAAGGATTTTCTTCGAGTTGTTTGTGACCAAGGCTTAAACGACGGTTTTCTTTGTCGATTTCCAATACTTGAACTTCGATATCAGCACCAATCTGAGTAAATTCTGACGGATGTTTAACCTTCTTAGTCCAAGACAGGTCAGAAATATGGATCAAGCCATCAACACCTTCTTCGATTTCTACAAATACACCGAAGTTAGTAAAGTTGCGAACTTTTGCAGTATGTTTAGAACCTACAGGATACTTATCTTCGATAGTTTCCCATGGATCTTGTTTCAGTTGTTTGATACCCAAAGACATCTTACGTTCTTCACGGTCCAAAGTCAATACAACAGCTTCTACTTCGTCACCAACCTTCATAAAGTCCTGTGCAGAACGTAAGTGTTGTGACCAAGACATTTCAGAAACGTGGATCAAACCTTCTACGCCCGGAGCGATTTCAATGAATGCACCATAATCAGCCATAACGACAACTTTACCTTTTACCTTGTCACCAACCTTCAAGTCAGTATCCAAAGCATCCCATGGGTGCGGAGTCAATTGTTTCAGACCAAGAGCAATACGTTTCTTTTCGTCATCGAAGTCAAGGATAACAACGTTAAGTTTCTGATCCAATTCAACAACTTCTTTCGGATCGCTAACACGTCCCCAAGAAAGGTCAGTAATGTGGATCAAACCGTCTACGCCACCCAAATCGATGAATACACCGTAAGATGTGATATTTTTAACAGTTCCTTCGAGAACTTGTCCTTTTTCAAGTTTACCGATAATTTCTTTCTTCTGTTGTTCCAGTTCAGCTTCGATAAGAGCCTTGTGAGAAACAACAACATTTTTGAATTCCTGGTTGATCTTAACAACTTTGAATTCCATAGTTTTTCCAACGAATACATCATAGTCGCGGATCGGTTTAACATCGATCTGAGAACCCGGCAAGAATGCTTCAATACCGAATACGTCCACGATCATACCACCCTTAGTACGACACTTAATGTAACCCTTGATAATTTCTTCATTTTCCAGAGCAGCATTAACGCGATCCCAAGAACGAGTAGCACGTGCTTTTCTGTGTGACAGAACAAGTTGTCCTTTTTTATCTTCCTGATTTTCGATGTATACTTCTACAGTATCACCAATCTTCAAGTCAGGATTGTAACGGAATTCATTCAATGGGATGATACCGTCTGATTTGTAACCGATATTCACAACTACTTCACGCTTGTTCATTGCAATTACAGTTCCATCAACAACCTCACGGTCGTTTACTTTATTAAGCGTACCGTCGTAAGCTTTTTCAAGGTCTTCATGACTAACATTGGTTACTGTTTCGCCATTTTCATAAGCATCCCAATTGAAATCGTCAATAGGAGCTACATTCTTTAAGTTTTCCATTAATAAATAAATTGTTAAATACTTTAATTAAATAAGACATTATATTATATATAAATCGGGCGCAAAGTTAGCAATATTTTCTTGATTGACAAAAGAAAGTTTAAAGAAAACAAGGTAACTAAACTAAATTTCACTGTAATTTTTAGAATTGTTATCTTCGCTTTATGAATACAATAATGCCCTCCTATTTTTCAAACATAAAGAATCCTCATATCACAAATCAGTGTTTCCAACTACTATCATACAGACTAACAGGTTTATATAATATGTCAGAAGATACTGATTACCAAGACAGCATTTATTGGATCATTAATCAATAGCCCAAAGAAATAGAATATGTATGGCAACGATCAAAATCAAATTTAGACCTTCTTTAGTAGAGCAGAAAGAAGGTTCACTATTTTTTCAGATTCTGCATAAGAGAATAGCTCGCCAAATCTCTACTAGGTACAGACTGTTTCCTACCGAATGGAATTGTCGTTCGGCAGAAATCATCCTACCATTGTTTAAGGAAAGCAGAAGAAACTATCTGCTAGCAATGAAAAAAGAAATAGACAGCGAAATCTGTCAGATAAAGCAAACTATTAACGCGCTAGAAGAAAAAAAGCAACCCTACACAGCCAGCGATGTGGTAAATGCTTATCTGACACCGAACAAGGAAAAAACGCTTTTTACCTTTATGGGAAGTGTCATCGAGAAACTGAAAAGTATTGGTAAGATGCGTCTCAGTGAAACATATACCACTACCCTAAACAGCTTTGTCCGTTTCCGGGAGGGTGAAGATATTTTACTTATAAAAATAGATTCCGACCTCATGATGGTTTACGAGGCATATCTCAAAAACACGGGCGTATGTCCAAACAGCAGTTCATTTTACCTTCGCAACCTGCGTGCAATCTATAATCGTGCAGTAGAAAAAGAACTTACACCACAGCGGTATCCGTTCAAGCATGTTTATACCGGTATAGACAAGACTGTAAAGCGTGCTATCTCGCTGAAAGAAATCCGTTTGATTAAAGAGCTTGATCTAACACAGAATCCAATACAGGAATACACCCGTGATCTCTTTCTTTTTTCATTTTACACAAGAGGTATGTCATTTATAGACATTGCATTTTTGAAGAAAAAAGACTTGAATCATCATATTCTCTCATATCGTAGAAAGAAAACCGGACAGCAGCTTTCAATTCGATGGGAAAAATGTATGCAAGAGATAGTCGACAAGTATAATACCAGCGCTTCTCCTTACCTACTACCCATTATTAAAATACCTGGAAAGGATGAAAGAAAACAGTACATAAACGCTGCCCACTTAGTAAACAACAAGTTGAAAGAGATCGGGAAAAAGCTCAAACTATCAATCCCACTTACGATGTACTGTGCCCGTCACAGTTGGGCAAGCATAGCCAAAAGTAAGAATGTTCCAGTTTCTGTCATTTCTGAAGGAATGGGACACGATTCGGAAAATACCACGCAAATCTACCTCGCTTCGTTGGATACCTCTGTTATCGACGATGCAAACAGCTTGATACTAAAATCTATATGAAAACAAACTTCGAATAAAGAATAAAAATTGAGAATATCAACATCTCTTTTAAAGAGATATATTAAACGCCGCTAATTTAAAAAAAACATTGCATACAGCCGAATAAAACAGAAAGAATTTAATCTTTCTATTAAAAATAAAGTTGTGCGAAAAGCTCTTATTTATTAAGTTCATCTGATATATATTGATTTAATCATCTTATAATCAGCACATACCGTTCTTAATACTTCTCTTTAAAAGAGAAGTATTAAGAACGGTATGTGTATAAGCCATATCAATAATATAATATTACGAATGCAATGACAACAATTAACAGCTATATCAAGGCTATGGAAAAGATAAATATAGATGACATCTATATTTGGTTCATTGACGAAGATATGCCAATATTATACGGAAATTCGGTCTTTCACTTGAGCGCTAGTTTCCCTGAATTTCCACTCATGATTGCACTAAACACCGACAAGCTGGAATATTATATTATCCAGAACTTTCCCTTAGAATTCGTTCTAGAAAAATTTATGAACTGCCAACAACTTGTGGATAATCACTACATACACATAATGAACATAAAATCTATATAATAATGAAAAGACTGTTTTTTATTATACTGTTAATCTATGGTTGTCATGTGTTGGCACAAGAGGTACAGGATTCCGTAAAAATTTACTTTCAGCAAGGATATTCCAATTTAGATATGTCAATAGCCGGTAACTACAGAGCATTAAACCGGATAGCAGACAGTCTGAAAACAAGCTATGCAGATTCCATTTTCAAACTGCAAAAAATTCTAGTAGTGGGTAGTGCCTCACCGGAAGGTAACATATCACTGAACAGACAACTATCGGAGAAACGTGCGAAAGTGCTATTCGAATATCTTTCTCACCACGGCTTGTTGCCTGATTCATTGAAAGAAATCAAATTTATCGGACGTAACTGGAATGGACTGATCCGTCTGGTAGAAGATGACGAAAATGTACCTTATAAACAGGAAAGTCTGAAACTATTGCGTGAAATTGCAGTAGAAGCAGAAAGAGGTGTTCATTCAAAAAGTGACCATCTGAGACGAATCCGACAGTTTCGTGGAGGCGTGCCTTACTGGTATATGTACAAAAATCTTTTTCCCGAGCTTCGTGTCTCACAGCTATATCTGTGGTATGAAAAAGAGTGGAATCCGATTGTCCCCCAACCGGAAACGAAAGCAGACACACTTATTATTTCACCTATTGATACCGTCACTTTACCTCAAACAATCAACGTAGAAATGACAACACCCTGTAGACCATTCTATATGGCGATAAAGACAAATATGCTATACGATGCACTACTCGTCCCCAACGTCGGAGTGGAGTTTTATCTAGGTAAAAAGTGGTCTATAACAGCCAATTGGATGTATTCATGGTGGAAAAACGACCATCACCACTACTATTTGCGTACCTATAGTGGTGATATAGAGATGCGTCGTTGGTTCGGTAGGAAATCCAAAGAAAAACCACTTATAGGACATCATATTGGACTATACGGACAAATGCTCACTTACGACTTCGAACTTGGAGGAAGGGGTTATCTGGGTGACCGATGGAGTTACGCCGCCGGCATTTCATACGGATATTCGCAACCGATAGCCAAACATCTGAATATAGACTTCACTATCGGAATCGGCTATCTAAAAGGCGAGTATAAAGAATATATACCAATAGACAATTGCTATGTGTGGCATTCAACCAAACAACGACGATGGTTTGGACCGACCAAAGTGGAAATCTCGCTGGTATGGCTGATAAAATGCAATAACTACAATCATAAGAAAGGAGGCAGACGATGAAAAAAAGAATATTATATATAATGTGTATGCTGACAAATTTCGTTCTTTCCTCCTGCGAACACAAAGATTTGTGCTATCATCATCCGCATATGGCAACTATCAAAGTAGCGTTTGACTGGACGAATGCACCAAGTGCCGATCCTGATGGTATGTGTCTATTTTTCTACCCGATAGACGAAGAAAAAAACAATGTACAGCGCTTCGACATTCGTGGAAAAACCGGAGGAATAATAAAAGTTCAGACAGGCAAATACCGAGTAATCTGCTATAACAACGACACTGAGGCGATGTTTTTCCGTGGTATGAATCATTTCGATACACACGAGGGCTTTACGCGTGAAGGAGGCATTTTCGAGTCTGTCTATGGAAGGGCAGTAACCAAAGCACCACAAGCAAAGGGTGCAGAGGATGAATGCGTCATGATCTGCCCGGATATGCTATATGGATGTTGCGCATTCGAAATTGAAATTACTGAATCATCGAATACCGAAAAGCTCATGATGCTCTACCCATATGAATTAGTCTGTACCTATACTTATGAAATACGTAACGTAAAGAATCTGAAACACGCCACACAGATGTGTGGATCACTTTCAAGTATGGCTCCCTCTCTATTTTTTTCTACGGAAGACTTAGGAACCGAATGCGTGACTATTCCTCTTGAAACCCATTCGGACGGTATTTCTACTATCACCGGAAAGTTCTATACTTTCGGACATCACCCGGAAAATATTACAGAACACCGAATGTTACTGTATATCTGGATGGACGATGGCAACAAATACTACTATGGTAGTAGCAGCGAGAAATTCAATGTTACAGAGCAAATACACACTGCCCCAGACAAACGTCACGTACAAATCATTATCGACGGCCTCGACTTGCCACAACCCATTGAAGATGGCAGCGGTTTTGACCCTTCAGTGGATGACTGGCAGGATGTAGAACAAGACATCAATATGTAAAAAGACAAATTGTTTAACTAAAAGACAAATCAAATGAGAAAATTTTTATTCGGAGTATTAGCAATCTCAATGTTAGTTGCATGCTCACAAGATGAAGTGACAAGCTTCAAGCGAGAGGGAATTTCCTACAGCGTGGCAACTGGAAAGCAAACACGCGCGGCGGATTCTTACTGTAATAACGATCTTCCGAGATCATTTATTGTTTGGGCACAAAACTGTAATGATAACAGTCTTTACATTGGCGGCGATAAAATCATGAACATTGGCACCGATGATACACCTATTTGGAATGATGAGAGTGGTACGCGCTATTGGCCGGACAATACTCTTAACTTCTTCGCTCATGTCAATGGGGAAACTTCTTTCGCCTATAACAATGGTGCACCGACGTTCAACAACTTCACGGTCAGTGACAATGTAGAAACACAGGTTGATCTCCTTTATGCAGTAAAAAGAGAGTTAGACAAACCTATTGGAACGGTAAATCTCAATTTCCGTCACGCCCTGTCGCAGATTGTGTTTCGTGCACAGAATACCAATCCTCATTTGTACATTGAGATTTCAGGTGTTTCTGTAGGACACATCGGCAGCACAGCTACTTTTACTTATCCAGATACCGACGGTACGGATGGTAACTTCGAAGAACATAGTGACAACATTAGTAACGCTGTTTTGCCTGGTCAAGGTACATGGACAAATGCGCAAGAATCCACACTTAAGCAATATGATGTAGTTTTTGATCCAGTGGTAGTTAGCTCTGACGTTACCAATCTGACTTGTCCTGAGAAGAATCACAAAAATAGTTTTGAGAACGTCTTGACACTTCTGCCACAGAAAGCCGACGCATGGGATCCGACACAAAAAGGTACAGAATGGAACGGCTCTTACTTCTGGGTAAATTGTAAGATCTGGAATATTGCCGGAAGCGAAATTGATAAGGAAAAAGACCGAGTTTTATATGAAGGTAATGCTGCTATCCCAGTGACTATTGACTGGAAGCAAGGAAAACGTTATATCTATACCTTCGTCTTCAGCAATGGTACCGGTGGTTATGAACCCGATCCAAATGATCCGAAACCGGTATTGACATCCATCAAATATGATCTTACTGTCGATGACTTTATTCCAGTAGACGGCAGTGACAAACCCATGGATGGTGACAGTGAACAAGGTAAAAAAAACACATACAAGGTGATCTATCATTCAAATATACCAGACTACGAGCAAACAACAGATATATCCAAAGAAACCACAGAGGCAAGCTGTATTTTTATAACAAGTAGTCAGCAATTCACATATGAAGGTTATACATTCACCGGTTGGAATACCCAAACAAATGGTAACGGAACCGCGTATGCAGCAGGGGATGCATTGACATTATTAAGCAATAGCCCTACTCTAGATCTCTATGCCATATGGGAAAAGAATCCTGAGCAACACACTTATACATTGAAATTTGATGCCGGTGAGGGCGCCACAAATGTACCGGAAACTCTAATAGCGAAAACGACCAATGAATCTTACACGTTTAATATGCCAACAGATAATCCGTCAAAAGGTAATTATAGATTTGTAGGGTGGACATTGGATAAACCGGAGAATCAAAACATGAACTCCAAAATTATTGAAGATAAAACTTATGAACTGACCCAAGATAGTTCTGAAGTAACCCTCTATGCTCTTTGGAAAACAAAAACGTCCGGAGGTTCCACCCCTGATTCTCCAGGTGAAAATCCGTGGGAATAAATATAGGTTACACCTACCTCTTGTAAAAGAAGTAAAGGAATAAAACAAATACCAATCCTAAAAGAATAAGAATATGAATAAGAAAAACATAATCAAAAACACATTTCTTGTTTTAGGTTTCTTAAGCATGGCTTTGGCTTCGTGTACAAGCGAAGAAGAAGTAGTTCAAGAAAACAGCAATAAGGAAGTAAAAATGATCGTGAAAGCTACACGTGAAAGCTTTGTTGAAACGCGTACAGCTCATGAGGAAAAAGATGGTAACATCAAAACGACTTGGATCGACGGTGATCAACTACTCGTCACAAATAGTCAAGGTAAACCACTTGGAGTGATCACACTTGCTGAAGGTGCAGGAACAAAAGATGGACAATTCGAAGGTGTTTTAACGGGTATAGGAAGTGATGGCACATATAACCTAAATTACTTTTATTTCGGTAAGGCTATCGCTGCTCCTGCAGAATTTGATGGAAATATGGACTTCTCCACACAAAAGGGATTGTTTACAAACCTCGCCGATTACGATGTCTTCTCATCAAGTATAAATGTTGAAGTGAAAGACGGAGAGTCCTACGTTGATAATATTGGTTTGCAACGTAACTTCCTCTTTGCCCACTTTGCTCTCAATTTGCCTGATGGCGTTATTATTAAAGATGAAGTTGTTACCATTTCGGGTGACAACCTCAAGAATAAAGTCGCATTCAGTTTTTCGAGTAGTGCTTATACTGCTTCGGACGGTTCTATTACAGTGACAAATTCTAATGGAGACTTCTACATCAATCTCATTCCCGCCGAACAGGTCGCTCTCAATTTCAGTGTTACTATTGCCGACGTTGAATACACCGGCTTACTTACATCCGTGAATTTAAATCGAAATGCTTTTATCCGAAAAGCGGATAAATTAGGTATTCCAGTACAAATGACACCAACAGAAGAACCCGAAAAACCTAATAATCCCGGAAACACTGGTAGTTGGGGAGGAGATGACTTTGCCGTAGCATATACTACTGGAACATTAACAAAGGTGGCTAATGCAGATGGCTGGACAACTAATGTAGATATATATAGCAATGGTGGCTTTGGGACTCAAATTACATATACAAGCAATGGAATCAAGAATAACCTTCTTACTTCTAATGGTGGAACTGCCTTCTTCTTTCAATGGGGACGTTGGTTGGGATTCCCTTCTACATGCGGCAGAACAAAATTTAATAGTGGCGGATCTATCTCAGGCAATTATCCCAATGATTCTCAATATCTTGCAGGTGTAAATATCTATAACACCAAATTAGGATATACTTTTAATAATGGATTGGTGCCTGCTTACGGAGCTTGTTATATGGGTAATAGTAGTTGGACCAAACAACGAGCTTTAAACAGTTCAATCATGTTTGGTATGGTTCAGAGTAATGGTGCTAAATTTTTGGACTATATAGGTACAAATGAGCAATGCACATGGAATGATCGTAGCGGCAATCCATGTCCTGATGGATATCGTATACCTACAGCAGACGAATTGTCAGCATTTATACCTTCTGGAACTGATCAGATAAATGAAAGTTATGCAGAAATTAAAACTGTTAATGGTACAAAATACGCAATGGAATGGAAAGTAAATACAAGCAACAGTCTTCCATGTGTTGAAATTAGATCTGTGAGAACCTTTGCCACTACAGTTGCAGTAGGTGATGCAATTTTCAATAATGCCAAAATAGTGAAATTGTATGCGTACGGTTATTTAAACAACCAAGCTACACTCTCTAATAGTGGAACCATCGGAGTATATTGGTCTTGCGAATCTGGTACAGCAAGCAGTCAAACTGGGAACGGTGGCAAATATCTTGAAATAGACTTTAATAACAAAACAGCCGTTATGAGTATAAGTGTTGCAGACCGTTGTTTCGGTGCTTGCATATTACCTATCAAAGACACCACTTCCAAAGCAGCTTCCCTTACTCCTTGGTTACCGCTATCAGGTCTCTGACAACCCAAAATACAGGTTTGCAGTAACCCTATTATTAGTACAGGCAAGCATTTGTCTTGCTTGTACTAACTAATAGAATCAAGGATATTAGTATATTATATTCAAGTACTTGCTCATAAAGGACTTTAGATCCTTTCAATAGACCGAACCAAAATGTATTAACACTATCTATTAAACAACTCAAATGTGAATTTGCATCCTATCTGCTTAAATTTCCAGTTCTCACTGCCTACAAACACTCCGACATCAAAAATATGTGTACCAATGCCATAACCTAATTCCAGATAAGGTTGGAGATGGGGAACAGAAAGTGCACTGATATAAATACGTTCATTTTGCACATAACGGGTATATTTCATCAGATGTTTCAGCACAAGGAAAGGGGCTTCATATGTGAAGTGCCCACGTACATAACGACGGGAAGAGTTGTACCAACGACCATCGAGCAGCTGAAAAACTCCACCAATTTCATCGTTCCAACCAACCGGAAGATTCCGACGGGAAAAATTAGCAAAGTCTACGAAATACAACTCATTTTGATTCGTAAACATTCCGAATCCGAAACGATAATAAATATTTCTCATCAGTCCCAGACGGATTTGATGCTGCAAGTCAAATTCTACTTTTTCATACTCTCCTGTACTTTTAAATACCCCCTTCACTCCTCGTTCGTAATCAACCGAAAAAGTCGGATAGTCAGAACGGAGGTTGATCTTTCGTTTACCATTCATATAATAGTAAAGATATGGTGTCCACTCCAAACGGAAACGAGGGGCAAAACTTATATAGGTATTTTTAAAACGTTCCATAAATTCAGGAGGAGGCATCGGATAATTGCCGACGGTAACAAAACGGGTAGGTTGTACCGCTGTTCTCTTATGTGCCGAGAAACCGACGCTTATATCGAATCCGTTTACCACCTCAATGCTATGGCGAAAATTAAAATATAAGTCTTTAAAATAATCGAGATGAATTAAATCAAAATTGAAAATACTATCCGGCATAGCTTTCAATTCATCCAACACTTTGCTACTATAAATTCGGTTACCATTACCTACATTCAGCCTGAAAAATCCACGTTTTTGAGGAAAATATTCAAAATCCGCATTCATGGACCAATAAAACTCTTTACGGGTAAAATTATATCCGAGTTTAGGCACAATACGGAGTACTTTATCACCACGGAAAAGGCGGTTATAACGAAAATCCTGCCTGTATGACAAACCATTACTTCCGCTATAACTGAACAACAGCGGATTGATAAACGGAGAGAAACGTACGCTTCCGATATTAGACAGATTAAATTTATAATCTTCCAACATCAAATCCCCCATTGTACCCCAAAATGCCTGGCTCTTTGATTTTCCTTGCTTGGCAACCGTATCTCTCCGGACCACATAATCCTTATACAGTTTCTTTTCTCCATCCGTCAAAGAAATAGGACGCAATACAGCAAAAGTAGATGCATCTGTTTTGTAAGCATTCGTATCACATTGCAAAGAGAATGATTCCGAAAGGTTATATTTATTCATCTTCTCCTTTTTTTCGGAGTCCTTTTCTTTCAGTTCAATGGATTTATAATCCAACGAAGCCGTATAGTTTCCATCTACCTTATTACCGAGGAAATTAAAGCGAGCATCCAATTCATAATTTACAGGTAGAAATTCATCTTTCTTTCCCACTCCTCCCATCTGAATGTTGCAAGTAAAAGTAATCAGTTCCGACCGACCGGAAAAACGGATTTCACGCACACTCCAACCATCACTGCTTACAATCATATATCCGCCTACCAACTGGTCACTCTTGGTCTTAGGAATAAAACGTATCCGATAATCAAAATTATTCGGATTGCCCATGATACTGTCTATCCGGTATCTGTAATATTTGCGGCCGTTTTTTGCCAAAGGCGATAAAAGACGCTCATCATTGAGCAAAGTAGACGAGTAAATATTCACATTAAAGTATTCCAACAAGCCCGGTAATCCCCTGTTTCCTCTTAAAGTTCCCTGAGACGCTTTTACTTTCTGGTCGTAAATATTAGGAGCCGTGTAATGAAGATCACTATATGTTTCCAGTAAATATTCACGAACACCTTTCTGCAACCGAAACATAGAAGGCACATAGCGAAGAACAAAATTCTTCTTTTTGATATCCATCTTACCTTTGATATAAAGATTTGCTCGATAATCACTGACAATCGTTTCATAAGTGGGGGCCATGTTGATCACACACTCAACAATAGAATCTACAGAGATTCCTTGCCCACCAAACGGATTCACAAAATTACCCGCTGTTCCTTTTGATAAAAAAGAGAACAGGCATAGCATACATAGTATGAATATCTTACCTCTCAATAGTCGTATCTCCTCGCATATGGGAAGCAAATATAGAAAAGAATATTGAAAAATAACGGAATCCAGTACTAAAAAGAGTTATTGCATAGATGCTCTAATTACACCTTGAGTTCGTGCCAACATATGACAATCATTCATTCTTCGGACTGACAATTCTAATACTTCCCATGAGGATTCATGCCAAAACAATCACCGGATCACAATTTGGCGTCAGTACGATCTTCAATTCTTATTAAGACACTTTCATTAAATAATTATAAGAAATTATTTTTCACATTTGATATCTCATACTTTCAAGTTTCTTATAGGTAAGTTCAGATATTCAATATATATATAATTGAAAGATCCCTTTACGAATAACAATCTCCGCAAGCCTCATGTTGTGATCGGGCAACTTTAAATGAATAGATCTTTCCATTCGCATCCGCATAGGGGTAGTTCTCTAAAAAAACAAACTATTTTTCAAATTACCCCCTATAAAAGAGGGGTACTTTCAGAAAAAACATATAATTTTGCACCATCAACCGATAAAAGTTAGACTATTTATGTCCAAAATGAGATTTTTCGCTTTACAAGAACTTTCTAATCGAAAAGTTCTGGAAGTAACTGCCCCTTCCAACAAACTCTCTGATTATTATGGTAGCCATGTGTTCGATCGCAAGAAGATGCAAGAGTATCTTCCGAAAGAAGCCTACAGAGCGGTAATCGATGCCATGGAAAAAAGCACCCCCATAAGCCGGGAAGTAGCAGACCTGATTGCCAATGGCATGAAGAGTTGGGCTAAATCACTCAATGTGACTCATTACACGCACTGGTTCCAACCCCTGACAGATGGTACAGCCGAAAAGCACGATGGCTTCATTGAGTTCAGTGAAGAAGGTGGTGTTATTGAACGTTTTTCGGGCAAACTGCTTATACAGCAAGAACCGGATGCTTCTTCTTTTCCGAATGGTGGTATCCGCAACACCTTCGAAGCCCGTGGATATACAGCATGGGATGTTTCCTCTCCTGCATTTGTAGTAGACACGACTCTTTGTATCCCGACTATTTTTATTTCTTATACAGGCGAAGCACTCGACTACAAAACTCCTTTGCTAAAAGCTCTCGCAGCAGTAGACAAAGCAGCTACAGAAGTTTGCCAATTATTTGACAAAAACATAACGCGTGTATATACAAATCTGGGATGGGAACAGGAGTATTTTCTCGTGGACTCTTCTTTATATAATGCACGCCCCGATCTTTGCCTGACCGGAAGAACATTGATGGGACATTCGTCAGCTAAAGACCAACAGTTGGAAGATCATTATTTCGGTTCAATTCCTCCCCGCGTCACTGCTTTTATGAAGGAGCTTGAAATAGAATGTCACAAACTGGGAATACCTGCAAAAACCCGTCACAACGAAGTAGCCCCGAATCAATTTGAGTTGGCTCCTATCTTCGAAAACTGTAACTTAGCAAACGATCATAACCAACTTGTTATGGACTTGATGAAACGTATCGCCCGCAAACATCATTTCAATGTATTGCTGCACGAAAAGCCATACAGCGGTGTGAACGGTTCCGGCAAACATAATAACTGGTCACTTTGTACCGACACAGGCATCAACTTGTTTGCTCCAGGCAAGAATCCGAAAGGAAATATGTTATTCCTCACGTTCCTGGTAAACGCGCTGATGATGGTATATAAGAATCAAGATCTACTACGTGCGTCTATCATGAGCGCCAATAATAGTTATCGTTTGGGTGCTAACGAAGCTCCTCCGGCTATCCTCTCATGCTTCTTGGGAAAACAACTTTCAGCTACCTTAGACGAAATAGTCCGCCAAGTAGGAAATGACAAAATGACCCCGGAAGAGAAAACGACATTAAAACTAGGCATTGGGCGTATACCTGAAATTCTACTCGACACCACCGATCGTAACCGTACCTCTCCTTTCGCCTTTACCGGAAACCGCTTCGAATTCCGTGCGGCAGGCTCTTCTTCAAACTGCGCCGCCTCGATGATCGCCATCAATGCGGCTATGGCAAATCAGTTGAATGAATTTCGTGCTTCAGTAGAGAAATTAATGGAAGAAGGAGTAGGCAAAGATGAAGCAATCTTCCGTTTGCTAAAAGAAACAATTATCGCTTCCGAGCCTATTCGCTTTGAAGGTGACGGCTATTCGGAAGAATGGAGACAGGAAGCCGCCCGTCGGGGACTGACCAATATCTGCCACGTACCCGAAGCTCTGATGCACTATGTAGATAATCAATCCAAAGCCGTTCTCATCGGTGAACGTATCTTCAATGAAACGGAATTAAATTGCCGTCTGGAAGTAGAATTGGAGAAATATACAATGAAAGTACAGATAGAGGGACGTGTACTTGGTGACCTTGCCATCAACCACATCGTTCCGACAGCCGTCACCTACCAAAATCGCCTGTTAGAGAATCTTAGAGGACTGAAAGAAATCTTCTCTCCTGAAGAATATGAAGTATTAAGTGCCGACCGCAAAGAATTGATCCGTGAAATCTCCCACCGTGTTACTGCCATTAAAGTATTGGTACATGATATGACTGAAGCACGAAAAGTTGCCAACCATAAAGAGAACTACAAGGAAAAAGCATTTGAATATGAAGAAAAGGTACGTCCGTACCTCGACAAAATTCGCGATCACATCGACCATCTCGAAATGGAAGTGGATGATGAAATATGGCCTCTACCTAAGTATAGGGAACTTCTGTTCACTAAATAAGTAAACAAGAAAGAACAAAATAAGATTGCACGAAAGAGGGTTCTTTTGTGCAATCTTTTTATAGATTCGTTCATTTTCTCATTTTTTCTTTCTACTTTTGTGCTGTATAACACAGTTTTGTAGCACCAATGGTAAAAATAAACATATCAGACATCAATATTTCGGATCCTTTGTCCGATTTGTTAGCTCCTTTGAATAATGAGCAGAAGGAGTTTCTGATGAACAATTACATAATACAGACCTACAAAAAAAACGAAACCATCTATTGCGAAGGAGAAGCACCCACCCACTTGATGTGTCTCATTAGTGGTAAAGTCAAAATCTATAAGGATGGTGTAGGAGGTAGAAGCCAGATCATTCGCATGATCAAACCGAGAGAGTATTTTGCCTACCGCGCTTACTTCGCCAAAGAAGACTTCGTAACTGCCGCAGCTGCTTTCGAGCCTTCAATTATCTGTCTGATCCCCATGAGTGCCATTACTACTTTAGTCTCCCAGAACAACGATCTGGCAATGTTCTTTATTCGCCAACTTTCTATTGATTTAGGTATTGCGGATGAACGTACGGTCAATCTGACTCAAAAGCATATTCGCGGACGACTTGCAGAATCTCTGCTCTTCCTGAAAGAAAGTTATGGTTTGGAAGAAGACGGTTCTACTTTAAGTATTTATCTTTCACGTGAAGACCTTGCAAATCTGTCCAACATGACTACATCAAATGCCATCCGTACCCTTTCTCAATTTGCTACGGAACGACTGATCACCATTGACGGAAGGAAAGTCAAGATCATTGAAGAGGAAAAACTCAAGAAAATAAGTAAGATTGGATAATATATTTTTTTCTCGGCCCTACTTACTTTAAACAGTGCTTATATACAGGAAATATTATCGTAGATATTAATATTAAACGTGGTAACAAAAAAGCTTTTAAAAAGCTATTTTGATGACTACTATCCTATTCCTTTGTACATTCGCAACCCACCACATCAACAATAGTTCATCTGCACCGTTTTGAATCAACCGAAACATACTACACAATAAAAGATTTGCAGCAGTTTTGCTCTCACGCCCTCACTCTATACTTGTATCCGCCTATTGATCGGCATTTCAGCAGTGAGAGCAACTGTTAGGGCAGAGTGAGAGCAACCATTTGCCCTCACTCAAGACAAATAGAGGAAACGATTAGCATATCTGACATTAAAGTCAGCTTCCTATTAATAAGATCATACACCATTAAAACACTAATAACTAATTAAATACAAATGTCTACTATTGTTAGCTTATTTATTCACAGCCGTAAGCCTATTTGTTTACTATCGTAAGCCAATAAGCTCACAATTGTGAGCTATTAATAAATAAAGTAGACTAACAGAAAGAACATAAAGGGTTATCAATAAAAGTATCCTTGTTTAAAGCAAAACTTACCTAAGATTGTCGATACGTTTACAGTGAGAGCAAACGGTTGCTCTCACTCATCTCTAACACTTGCTCCACCTACTTAAAAATCTAATAAACAAGCAGATACAAGCAAAAAGTGAGAGCGTGATAGCAAATAGCGGATCAAATTAATTTTCACGATCGTATTTCGGTCATTGCCGAAGCAGTTAGACTCATTGCTATACTGATATGAATCATTTTTGGGGCTGAATACGTGCCATTTCCCTTTACAACAACCTTTTTCTCATGCAACGATTATTTCCGTGTTAAAAATTAAGCCTGAGAAGGAAATAAATCGAAGGATATGGAAAGAGGAAGCTAAGTTTGCGGTGATTACCACATAAATGTTAATTGGATGTTTAACAAACGATCAAACTGATAACCATATATATCAAAATCTAATAAGAAAAAAGTGACAATAGATTTAATATTCAAATCTATTGTCACCTTATTATCACTTCCTATTATCACTTGTACTATTTTGGAAATAAACTTATTAACCTCTAAAAGTGACAAGTGACAATAAAATAGATCTTTTTAAGCACTGAGTATAAATTAAATTATCCTCTCAATGTGATCGATCATCTTGGGATATATCTTAAATAAATCCTTTTTCCGAAAGATAACGTTCTGCCTCAATAGCAGCTTTACAACCACTTCCTGCAGCTGTAATAGCCTGACGATAATGTGGATCGGCTACATCTCCTGCAGCAAACACTCCCGGAACTTTTGTACGAGGGCTATTACCATCAGTGATAATATATCCTACCTCATCCGTATCAATGTAATCCTTGAATATATCAGAGTTCGGATTATGACCAATAGCAAGAAAGAAACCATCAATAGGCAAACTATAACGTTCTTCATCAGGTTCTCCCCAACGTTTCACGAGATTTACACCTTCCACCCCGTTTTCACCATACAATCCGACAGCATTGTGTTCGAAAAGCACTTCTATTTTATCATGCTTCATCACACGTTCCTGCATAATCTTTGAGGCACGCAGATAAGATTTACGAACAATCAGATATACTTTTGATGCCAGACCTGCCAAGTAAATAGCTTCCTCACAAGCAGTATCACCACCACCTACCACAGCAACGACTTTCTTACGATAAAAAAAACCGTCGCAAGTAGCACAGGCACTTACACCCATACCAGCATATTTCTTTTCATCCTCCAGGCCGAGATACTTGGCTGTAGCTCCGGTAGAAATAATCAAACTCTCTGTTTCAATGACTTTTTCTCCGTCAATGGTTATTTTGTAGGGAGCTTTACTTAAATCGGATGCCGTAGCTATTCCAAAACGGATATCTGTTCCAAAGCGGGAAGCTTGGTTACGTAAATCCTCCATCAACTGTGGGCCACTAATTCCTTCGGGATATCCCGGAAAGTTCTCAACATCTGTTGTTGTAGTCAGTTGCCCCCCTGGCTGCAATCCCTCATAGAGTACAGGGCACAAATTAGCACGACCTGCATAAATAGCTGCCGTATATCCGGCAGGTCCTGACCCGATAATCAAGCACTTTACTTTTTCTGTTTCCATCTTCTTATTTCTTTTATCTTAAATCTATTATTTCTGCATTCGGATATTGTTTCCGGTCGAAAGCAAAATCCGCATCAGGATAGTTCAATCCGGTTTTATATCCGGTAATCGTGATTTCACTACGATTCTTGCCACCACGCTGTTGAAGCAATATGAAAATGGGCTGATAAGTATCCGGAGAAACATAAAGGATAATAGACGCTAAATCCTGTTTCCGGTTTGTTGCCGTCAGAATCACTTCCTCCACAGATTTTCCGCCAAAACTCTTAACAGAACCCAGCTTATATGAAAAACCCTTTTGATACAGATACAACAAAGTATAAGGATTGATAGATTGTAACTCTTCCTGCGTCGGAGTAGTTATGTTCACTTCTTCGCTACTTTCCAGATAACTCCATTGAGTTTTCCCATCAAACCATGTGGCTGCTTCCGGAGTTTTCAGTTGAAACCTCTCTCCTTTCAAACGGATGACACCACTGGAAGTTCCTGCAAACTGCCCATTATCGTAATATTTCACACTAAACTCAGCCTGTATGCCTCCCGCTTTCCGGAAAGCTTCGGCAGCCTTGTCTAAAACAGCTTTAGCCTGCGATTGCTGAGCAACCACAGGCCATGACAGTAAAGCTATTAAAACACTAAAAATGTATTTCATCATTTGCTTATATAACAGTCTTTTATTGCAAATTGTTCAAACGCATTCCAAGATCATTCTCATCCATACATAGTACGTCACGCGCTTTGCTACCTTGTGTGGGTCCTACGATTCCGGCTTTTTCAAGCTGGTCCATTATGCGTCCGGCACGATTATATCCGATTGCAAATTTACGTTGAATTAACGAAGTAGATCCCTGTTGGTGAATCACGACCAAGCGGGCAGCATCCTCAAACAATGGGTCAAGACGACCCATATCAATATCGCCCACATCACTCCCACTATCTTCACTGACAAACTCAGGCAAAAAGAACGGAGTAGGATAACTCTGCTGACGGGAAATGAACTTAGTGATTTCTTCCACTTCCGGAGTATCGATAAAGGCACATTGTACACGCACCGGATCAGCACCTTGCAAGAAGAGCATATCACCTTTACCTATCAATCGGTTGGCCCCCGGACGGTCGAGAATAGTACGAGAGTCCATCATGGCAGAAACACGGAACGCAATACGAGCCGGGAAGTTGGCTTTAATCGTACCGGTAATAATGTTCGTTGTCGGTCGCTGTGTGGCGATAATCATATGAATACCTACTGCACGTGCCAACTGAGCAATGCGAGCTATAGGAAGTTCGACTTCCTTACCGGCAGTCATAATCAGGTCTCCAAACTCATCGATTACCACTACTATATAAGGCATGAACTTATGTCCCTTTTCGGGATTTAAGCGACGGTTGATAAACTTGTCATTATACTCCTTAACATTACGCACATGAGCCATTTTCAACAAGTCATAACGGGTATCCATCTCCACACAAACCGAATTCAATGTCTGGACTACTTTTGTCACATCTGTAATAATGGGTTCTCCTCCATCAGGAAGCTTAGCCAGAAAGTGATTTTCAATAACCGAATAGATACTAAACTCTACTTTCTTCGGATCGACCAGCACAAATTTCAATTCAGCCGGATGTTTCTTATATAACAAGGAAGTAATGATAGCATTCAATCCAACAGATTTACCCTGTCCGGTTGCACCTGCCACCAATACGTGCGGCATTTTACAAAGGTCGAACATAAATACTTCGTTGGTGATGGTTTTGCCAAGTACTATTGGCAAGTCAAATTTAGATTCCTGAAACTTCTTACTTCCGATCACACTCTGCCCGGACACCATCTTCGGATTCTTATTCGGCACTTCAATACCGATTGTACCCTTCCCCGGTATCGGAGCAATGATACGAATACCGTCAGCAGACAAACTTAATGCAATATCATCCTCCAAACCACGGATTTTAGAGATACGTACTCCTTGTTCGGGAGTAATTTCATAGAGAGTAACCGTAGGACCTACCGTTGCCTTAATCGTACTGATTTCAATACCGAAACTACGCAAAGTATTGATAATACGATCTTTATTTGCATTCTGTTCATCCATGTCGATAGTTGGATCGTCATTCTCAAAATGCTTCATCAGATCAATAGTTGGGAAACGATAATTTTCCAGATCTTTAGTCGGATTATAAGGTTCTAATTCCGGACCTTGATATTCTTCTTCTTCAGGAGCCGATTCCACATTAAATCCCGGTTCGCATTCATTGCCGGAATCTTTTGTAGAAGCAATCGTTGTGTTGGAAGCCACCGGTTCGAAAACCATTGTCACTTCATCTTCATTAGTTGTTGGAGAAACAGAAGCCGTTTCCGATTCTGAACGATAAAGGAAGGAATCATCTTCCGGTTCTTCATCCTTTACTTCAATTGCCGATGTAGGAGGAGTCTGTTTATAAGTCCGTTTCAGATTAAATTCCACTTCTTGCGGTTGAGAAGTAGTAAATTCCGGCTTTTCTTCTGCCGATGATACCGACGCTTCTTCCTTTTGTTTACGTTTCAGGAAATTTAATGCAAACAGTTTACGCAACCAAACAACAGTCCGGGCACTAATATATATAAAGAAACAAATAGCGGTTATCAACAAAAGCATCCAAACACCGGGTACCCCCACTTGAGAGATCAACCAACGACTCACATTATAGCCGTGCATACCTCCTAAATAAAGGAAGGAATCCTGATAGTGGTCCATAAAAGCAAACCCAAAGAATACAGAAAACCAAACCAGCAAGAGGGTACAGCCAATAAACCATTTCCACAAACGAACAATACGTACACGCATCAACTTCAATCCCGCCACTGCCAGAAAGACAAGAATAAAGAAAGAAGAAACTCCGAAACAGTCATTAATTAAATAACTAGCTAACTGCGCGCCACGCGAACCTGCATAATTTTTCACGTGATTATCGACTACTGCCAGATCGGCGGGGTTACCGCTATCAATGATGCTCTGGTCAGCCGCACCCGTAAAAAAGAACGAGGAAAAAGCTAAAAGTAAATAAACAGAAAAGATAACCAACATCAATCCGATCACAAAATGGATCGTTTCATTCTTAAAATATGCAGCAATCTTGCCAGGAGAAGATGTAGCCTTATCTGCCTCCTTATCTAATTTCTTTTTTGCCATGAACATTATTCTTTTAATAAATTGCAATCTGAATCTAAGCTGCAAAAATAATAAAAAAATAACGAGCGCTACGCTCATTCAATCCTTTTTCTTACCTTTGCGTTTCAAATCAAGCTGATTATGGAAAAAGAAAGCCAAACGATATTTGAAAAGAATGTAATTGAATTTGTAACAGTAGCCGCTGAATTTTGTGGATTCCTTGAACGTGCCGAAAATTTAAAACGTAGTACTTTCGTCGATACGTCACTCAAAATACTGCCCCTGCTCTATCTGAAAGCCTCCATGCTTCCCAAATGCGAGACTATCGGAGACGAGGCTCTCGAAACATATGTAACTGAAGACATTTATGAAATACTACGTATCAACCTGGCAGGTTTAATGGGCGAAAAAGATGATTACTTGGAAGTATTCGTACAGGATATGGCTTATAGCGATCAGCCCATCAAGAAATCCATATCGGAAGATTTGGCAGACATCTACCAGGATATTAAAGATTTTATCTTTGTCTTCCAACTTGGATTGAATCAAACAATGAACGATTCGTTAGCAATCTGTCAGGAAAACTTTAAAATGCTTTGGGGACAGAAACTAGTGAATACGCTGCGTGCGCTTCACGATGTGAAATACAACCAGAATGACGAAGAAGACGAGAATAACGAAGAAATAAATAACGAACCAGACAATGACAATTGTTGTTGTGGAGAAGATGATTGCCATTGCCACGACCATGACGACTGCCATTGTCACAATCATGAACGTCACTGTCATGAAGACAGCCGCGACAAACATGATGACGAATAAACTAAAATGATAGTAAAAAGAACTATAAATAAAGATGAATTAAAAGATCTCCCGAAAACTGTTTTTCCGGGACGGATTCATGTTATCCAATCGGAAATGGAAACCATCAAGGCTGTTTCCTATCTGCAATCTCAACCGATATTGGGTATTGACAGCGAAACGCGTCCTTCTTTTACCAAAGGACAGTCTCACAAAGTGGCCCTTCTCCAGATATCTTCCGAGGAATGCTGCTTTCTATTCCGTCTCAACATGACGGGACTCACTCAACCATTGATTGACCTGTTAGAAAACCCGGTTATTATGAAAGTAGGACTTTCACTGAAAGATGATTTCATGATGTTACATAAGCGGGCTCCTTTCAATCAAAAAAATTGTATTGAACTGCAAGAATATGTACGTCAGTTTGGAATACAAGACAAGAGTTTACAGAAGATCTATGGTATCTTGTTCAAAGAAAAGATTTCCAAATCACAACGGTTGTCCAATTGGGAAGCTGACGTATTAAGTGAGGGACAAAAACAATATGCAGCTACAGATGCCTGGGCATGCCTTAACATTTACAACCTTTTGCAGGAACTGAAACGAACGGGTAATTACGAAGTTGAAAGCCTCCCCTCTTCTCAAGAAGAAGAAGTGAATACCAATTCCGCAGTAGTTGAAAACAAATAATTGACAATAGTATTTTATCTCTATTCCATCTTAAAATAAACAATCATGCATAAAGTATATCTCAAACCCGGCAAAGAAGAGTCTCTTAAAAGGTTTCATCCCTGGATTTTCTCCGGTGCTATTTCCCGTATCGACGGCGAACCGGAAGAAGGTGAAGTAGTAGAAGTGTACACTTCGAAAAAAGAGTTTATAGCCGAAGGACACTTCCAGATCGGAAGTATTGCGGTACGGGTACTCTCTTTCCACCAAGAGCCAATTGACCACGATTTCTGGAAACGTAAACTGGCAATTGCTTATGATATGCGCTGCAGCATCGGTATCGCCATTAATCCTAGCAACAACACCTATCGTCTGGTGCACGGAGAAGGTGATAATTTACCCGGATTAGTGATTGATATCTATGCCGGAACAGCTGTTATGCAGGCACACTCTGCCGGAATGCATATGGACCGCATGGCTATTGCGGAAGCATTGTCCGAAGTAATGGGGGATAAAATTGAAAACATCTATTATAAATCGGAAACAACCCTTCCTTTCAAAGCCGATCTTTTTCCCGAAAACGGTTTCTTAAAAGGAGGAAGTAGTGATAATGTGGCACAGGAATATGGTTTGAAGTTCCATGTTGATTGGTTGAAAGGACAAAAAACCGGTTTCTTTGTAGACCAACGCGAAAATCGCTCATTGCTGGAACGTTATGCCAAGGATTGTTCCGTACTGAATATGTTCTGTTATACCGGTGGCTTTTCATTCTATGCGATGCGTGGAGGAGCCAAGCTCGTTCATTCCGTAGACAGCTCTGCGAAGGCTATTGACTTAACAAATAAAAATGTAGAACTGAACTTCCCCGGTGATTCCCGCCACGAAGCATTTGCTGAGGATGCTTTCAAATATCTCGATCGTATGGGTGACCAATATGATTTAATTATCCTTGATCCGCCTGCATTTGCTAAACATAAAGATGCACTGCGTAATGCACTGCAAGGTTACCGGAAATTGAATGCCAAAGCTTTCGAGAAGATAAAACCGGGAGGTATCTTATTCACTTTCTCTTGTTCGCAAGTAGTAACCAAAGACAATTTCCGCACAGCAGTGTTCACAGCAGCTGCCATGTCGGGTCGTAGCGTACGCATTCTTCATCAGCTGACTCAACCTGCGGATCATCCGGTCAATATTTATCATCCGGAAGGCGAATACCTCAAAGGGCTGGTACTCTATGTAGAGTAATCATCACGACTTTTCAGGGATGCTATAAAAGAATAAAAACACAGACAAAGTTAATTAGAGTTAATAAACAGATTTTCTTGCCGAAACATTATGTTTTATAACATAAAACCCTTTATATTTGCACTGTGTTTTTCATGGTATTAGATTTAAGGTTAATAAAGATTGGCTGTCTGGGATAGATAGCCTTCTTTTTTTTATATACCTTTCTTCGCTGTTTCTTCTCTTTTTATCCCTTTTTTATTACCTTTTTATCGATAATCTTAACCACCCAATCAACGAAAATATTATATTTGCATCTATTATTCAATAATAGGGAAACACAAATTAGAAAAGTCATGAGTGTAAAAGTTCGTTTGATCATTATGAATTTCTTGCAATTCTTTGTTTGGGGTTCATGGTTAATTTCATTAGGTGGGTATATGGGTAGAGAACTCCATTTTGAAGGAGGACAAATCGGAGCCATTTTCGCCACTATGGGAATTGCATCCCTGATTATGCCCGGAATTATCGGTATCATCGCCGACAAATGGTTTAATGCCGAACGTTTATACGGACTTTGCCACATTGTTGGAGGAGTTTGTCTTTTTTATGCTTCTACGGCTACCGGATATGACCAGATGTATTGGGCTATGCTACTTAATCTATTGGTATATATGCCTACTTTGTCACTTGCCAATACAGTTTCATACAATGCACTGGAACAATATAAATGCGATCTGATCAAAGATTTCCCTCCGATTCGTGTATGGGGAACCATTGGTTTCATCTGTGCCATGTGGGCAGTAGACCTCACCGGTTTCAAGAATTCAAGTGCCCAACTTTATGTAGGCGGTGCATCCGCTTTATTGCTGGGGTTCTATTCTTTCACGCTACCTGCTTGCCCTCCCGCCAAAACAGAAAAAAAGTCACTCCTTTCTTCCTTCGGACTAGATGCTTTGGTACTATTCAAAAGAAAGAAAATGGCTATTTTCTTCCTATTCTCTATGCTTTTGGGGGCGGCACTACAAATTACGAATACATATGGTGATTTATTTCTTAGCAGTTTTGCCAGTATTCCGGAATATGCAGATTCTTTTGGCGTGAAACATTCGGTAATCTTGTTGTCTATATCTCAGATGTCCGAGACTCTGTTCATTCTTGCTATACCTTTCTTCTTGAGACATTTCGGAATCAAGCAGGTTATGCTTATCAGTATGTTTGCATGGGTATTCCGTTTCGGACTGTTCAGTTTCGGAGATCCCGGAAGTGGTTTATGGATGCTCATTCTCTCTATGATTGTTTATGGAATGGCCTTTGACTTTTTCAACATTTCAGGTTCTTTGTTTGTTGAACAAGAGACAAATTCCTCCATCCGTGCCAGTGCACAAGGGTTGTTCTTTATGATGACCAACGGTTTAGGCGCAATTATAGGAGGATATGCCAGTGGTGCTGTTGTAGATGCTTTCTCTGTATATGCTAATGGTCAGCTAGTTAGCCGCGAATGGGTTGATATATGGCTTATTTTTGCAGCTTATGCTCTAGTTATCGGTATTTTATTTGCGCTAGTATTCAAATATAAGCACCAACGGGAAAAGCTAGAAAATCAAGTAAAATAGCAATGGATAAAAAGGTAGAATTACAAGTTATAAATATCACAAATAGCCAGGCACAAGTAGGTGCTTTTGCTATGTTACTGGGTGAAGTGAACGGTGAACGGCAATTGCCTATCATCATCGGTCCTGCCGAAGCTCAAGCCACAGCTTTGTATCTGAAAGGAATCAAGACTCCCCGCCCATTAACTCATGATTTGTTTATAACAAGTCTCACCATGATGAGTGCAAGCCTTCTCCGGGTATTAATATACAAAGCCAAAGAAGGTATTTTCTACTCTTATATTTACCTTAAAAAAGACGACGAAATTACACGTATTGACGCACGTACTTCCGATGCCATTGCTTTAGCAGTACGTGCCAACTGCCCGATTCTTATATATGACTCTATCCTTGAACGCGAATGCCTCCATTTATTAGATGAAGCAAGCCCCCGTGGTAAGGATTCTGACAGTGGTGAAGAAGAACAGGGACGTGCAACCTCTACAAACGCTAATTCCATTTCCCTTGAAGAAGAGTTAGAAAAAGCAATTAAGGATGAGAATTATGAACTGGCAGCCCATATACGCGATCAGATCAATTTAAGAAATCAAAATCAATAAATCATTATGCACGTATTTTATACTCCCGATATTCAGAGTAATAATGAACTTCCGGAAGAGGAGGCTCAACATTGTACCCGCGTCCTACGTCTGAATACCGGAGATGAAATAACTCTGACAGACGGAAAAGGTTATTTCTATAAAGCAGAAATTACAGCAGCAACCAATAAACGTTGCCTCATTGCCATAAAAGAAACGACTTTTCAGGAACCACTTTGGTCTTGCCACTTGCACATCGCGATGGCACCTACCAAAAATATGGATCGTAACGAATGGTTCGTAGAAAAAGCCACAGAAATAGGGTTTGATGAACTTACTTTCCTTTATTGCCATTTTTCGGAACGGAAAGTGATTAAATCAGAACGAATTGAAAAGATTCTGGTGTCTGCCATCAAGCAATCTCTTAAAGCCCGTCTGCCCAAACTTAATGAAATGACAGACTTTGATAAGTTTATTACTCAGGAGTTTCATGGACAAAAATTCATTGCCCACTGCTATGAAGGAGATAAACCGTTATTAAAAAACATGATAAATCCCGGTGAAGATGCTCTTGTTTTAATCGGACCTGAAGGAGACTTTAGTGAAGAAGAAGTCAAGAAAGCAATTAAACATGGATTTATCCCAATCAGTCTCGGAAAATCACGGCTTCGAACAGAAACAGCTGCATTGGTAGCTTGCCACACACTGAATCTGATGAACCAATAGTTGTATAACATTTTAAAGAATATAAGTATGGTAAAGAAAATGATTTCACAACTCTCAGCACTGGCAGTACTGATTGTTTTTCTCGTATCTTGTTCCAAACAATCGGAATATACTAACGTAATACCTTCTGATGCTTCTGCTGTAGCAGCTATCGATTTGAAATCGCTGATCAACAAAGCCGGATTGGATGATAAAGAAAACGAAGCTGCTAAGCAAAAGATGCTGGACGCACTGAAAAGCGGAATGAATGCAGCTACTTTCCAACAATTGGAAAAGGTGATAAAGAATCCTGGTGAATCAGGAATCGATGTGGAATCTCCATTTTATGTATTTACCTCTCCTACTTTTCCTTATGCCACAGTAGTAGCCAAAGTCGGCAATGAAAGCGATCTGAATTCTTCTTTGGATATTATGCTTAAAGAACAACTGATTCAACCAATTACTGAAACGGACGATTATAAATTTACGACTATGAATGGCAGCCTGATTGCTTTCAACAATTCTACATTCATGATTGTCGGCGTAAATGGTACTACTCAAACAGAAGAGGCAAAGAAAGCAATCACCAACTTAATGAAACAAACTTCTGATAATAGCATCACTGAATCAGGTGCTTTCCAGAAGGCTATGAAACCAAAGAATGATGTTAATTTCTTTGTTTCTATGATGGCTATTCCCGAAATATATAGAAAACAAGCCAGCATAGGTCTCCCTACAAATATTAAACTGGAAGATATCACGCTGTTAGGTGGATTGAGCTTTGAGAAAGGACGAATCGTTCTTAAAACAGAGAACTACACAGAGAATGACGAAGTAAAAGCAGTGCTTAAGAAGCAACAAGAAGCTCTTAAAAAACCAAACAACGCATTCGCTAAATACTTCCCGGCTTCTACATTATTGTTCTTCAACGCCGGAATAAACGGAGAAGCAATATACAGTATGATCAACGAAAATGCAGAGTTCCGCGATAAAGTATCCATTGCAAAAGCTGCCGAGATAAAAGATCTGTTCAGTTCTTTCGATGGTGATATCTCTGGTGGACTGATTAATGTAACGATGACCAATATGCCTACTTTTGTAGCTTATGCACAAGTCAAAAACGGTGCTGCTCTTGAAGCTCTTTATAAAAATAAGAAAAATCTAGGATTAACGAATGGACAAGACATCATAGAGTTAAGCAAAAATGAGTATGTTTATAAAACCAAAAACATGAACATATTTTTTGGAGTAAAAGAAAAACTGATGTACGCAACCAATGATGAACTGCTCTACAAAAATATCGGAAAAGCAGAGGATAAGTCCATTAAAGATGCTCCATATGCTTCTGACATAAAAGGAAAGAATGTATTTATGGCTATTAATGTAGAAGCTATACTGGACCTTCCTATTGTAAAAATGGTAACAGGTTTCGGTGGAAAAGAAGCTAAAATGTATTTTGATTTAGCTTCTAAAATCTCTTATTTGTCTTCCAGTTCAGAGGGTGAAGTCGGCGAAGTTGATCTGTGTCTGAAAGATAAAGACGTCAATGCACTAAAACAAATTGTAGATTTTGCCAAACAATTTGCCGGAATGTAATCTGTAAATGAACGGTATGAATAGTATTCACCTCCAGCAAACACTTCCCCAAGTGTTTGCTGACCGTAACTCGGTAACCTCGGATGTATGGCATCAGGATCTTACTTTTCGTAAAGGAGAGATATACTTGATAGAAGCTGCTTCAGGTACCGGAAAATCTTCGTTATGTAGTTATATTTATGGCTATCGTAACGACTACCAGGGGATTATCAATTTCGACGAAACTAATATCAAAGCATACTCTGTAAATCAGTGGGTCTACCTGAGAAAATATTCACTGAGTATGCTTTTTCAGGATTTACGTATATTCACTGAGCTTTCCGCTCTCGAAAATGTGCAATTGAAAAACAACCTGACAGGATATAAAAAGAAAAAAGAAATTTTATCATTGTTTGAAAGATTAGGCATTACCGATAAATTGCACGTAAAAGCAGGAAAACTTTCTTTTGGTCAGCAACAACGGGTTGCCTTTATACGTGCCCTCTGCCAACCTTTCGACTTTCTTTTTCTGGATGAGCCGATCAGTCATCTGGACGACGAAAACAACCGGATAATGGGCGAACTCATCATTGCAGAAGCAGAAAAGCAAAGTGCCGGAGTTATTGTTACCTCGATTGGAAAACATATCGAATTACCTTATAACCAGATACTCCAATTATGATAATTTTTCCTTAGTCCATTGATTGATGAACTATATATATGTAAACCATAAATAATAAGATTGTAAATGAACACTCTTGTCTGGAAACTTCTCCGCCAACATATCAGTATCGGTCAATTAACCGGTTTCTTTTTAGCAAACCTGTTCGGGATGATGATTGTATTGCTTAGCGTGCAATTCTATAAAGACGTCATTCCGGTATTCACCGAAGGAGATAGTTTTATGAAAAAAGATTTTATCATCGCTACTAAAAGAATCAGCACCCTCGGTACTTTTACTAACAAAAGTAATGCTTTCTCTCCCGAAGAAATTACTGATTTAAAGAAACAATCGTTCACTAAAACAGTAGGCACTTTTACCCCCTCGCAATTCAAAGTTTCAGCAAGTCTGGGAATGCAGGAAACTGGTATTAACCTATCGACCGAAATGTTCTTTGAATCGGTACCCGATGAATTTGTAGACATCAATCTTGACAAATGGCACTTTAACAAAGATTCTCATACGATCCCAATCATAATTCCCCGTAACTATCTGAACCTATATAATTTCGGATTTGCTCAGAGCCGTAGCCTACCTAAGATTTCGGAAGGACTGATGAGCCTCATCCAAATGAATATTATTCTGCGTGGTAACGGACAAGTAGAGCAATTCAAAGGAAATATTGTCGGATTCTCAAATCGCTTAAATACCATTTTAGTACCGCAGTCATTTATGGACTGGGCAAATAAGAATTTTGCACCGGATACTGAAGCACAACCTGCACGTATGATTATTGAAGTGAATAATCCAGCCGATTCTGCCATAGCCCGTTATTTCCAGCAAAAAGGATACGAAACAGAAGACGGGAAACTGGATGCAGGAAAAACGACTTATTTCCTTCGCCTGATCGTTGGTATCGTATTAGGAGTGGGATTATTTATCAGCATCCTGTCGTTCTATATCCTAATGTTAAGTATTTTCCTTCTACTTCAAAAAAACACCACCAAACTAGAGAGTTTGTTGTTAATCGGATATAGTCCTTCCAGTGTTGCTTTACCCTATCAGATATTAACAGTAGGATTAAACATCATTGTACTCCTATTATCTATTGGCATTGTATCTTGGTTACGCACCTATTATATAGGCAGTATCCGTTTACTCTTTCCTCAATTGGAAACGGGTTCGGTATGGGTAGCGATCGGCATGGGAATTTTCTTATTTCTGATTGTTTCCATCATCAATATATTAGCAGTCAGACGAAAAGTTATCTCTATCTGGATGCACAAAATTTAAAAGACAAATACACTATGGCAAGCAAAATTATTTTTTCAACAAAAAGAAGCAGAATTAAGATAGCTCTTGGAATATTGCTATGCTTCTCATCGTTATCAGCACAAGAAATGCAAGATACGATTATCGCTAATTTCAATATCCGGGAAAACATACCGAACGAAAAGTTATATCTACACTTGGACAAACCTTATTATGGAGCAGGTGAAAAAATATGGTTCAAAGGATATCTTGTAAATGCTACTACACATCAAGATAATTCTAAGAGCAACTTCATCATTACAGAACTTATTAATCGTTCCGATTCTGTTTTGGAACGCAGAAAGGTCCGACGTGATTCTTTGGGGTTTCATAATGCTTTTACATTGCCCGCTACTCTCCCTGCGGGAGATTATTATCTTCGAGGATATAGTACCTGGATGTTAAATGAAGATCCGGACTTTATATATTCGTGTAACCTGAAAATTGGTAATTCCATTGACAATACCATTATTTCAACCATTGAATACCAAAAGGAGGATGAGACGCATTACACTGCAAAAATAAAATTTACCAGCAATGTGCAAGAATCTTTTATTAACACCAATGTTCGTTATCGCTACATTGAAAACGGAAAAGTAAAAGATAAAGGAAAAAAACAGACTGACTCAAAGGGGATAATGTCTATTTCTCTTCCCGACTTGAAACCAAATGCTAACCGCAGCATTGAAGTAGTATTTGACGACCCACAATATATTTATAAAAAAACATTCTATCTACCCGTCTTTGGAAATGATTTCGATGTTACTTTCTTCCCGGAGGGTGGTGCTTTGCTTGCCGTTCCTCATCAAAATGTAGCCTTTAAAGCACAGGGATCAGATGGCTTTTCCAAAGAAGTAGAGGGTACTCTTTTTAATTCAAAAGGTGATACCTTAAGCTCTTTCCGTTCAGAGCATGACGGAATGGGAGTTTTTACATTGAGTACTATTGCTCCTGATGCTTATTATGCCATGATCAAGACCAGTGACGGAATCAAGAAACGATTCAATCTTCCGACTGTAGAAGAAAAAGGAATTGCTCTTTCTATGACACATCGCCGCGATGACATACGTTTTGAAATTCAAAAAACAGAAACTACCGAATGGCCCCAAAAACTATTTTTAGTGGCACATACCCGGGAAAAGCTAGCTATCTTACAACCAATCAATCCAACCAATACTTTCGGAAGAATGAACGACAGTTTATTTCAAGAAGGGATTACTCATTTTCTATTGATTGACGGACATGGTAACACACTTAGCGAACGGCTAATTTTCATCCCTGACAGAAAATCGGGGCAATGGCAGATTCTTGCAGACAAACCATCTTATGGAAAAAAAGAAAAAGTATCTCTGCAAATTTCAGCTAAAGACTATAATAACAATCCTATTGCTGGTAGTTTCTCTATTAGTATTACAGACCGACAGAAAGTTCAGCCCGATTCTCTCGCAGATAATATTTTATCTAATCTATTACTAACTTCTGATTTGAAAGGATATGTAGAAAATCCCGGATATTATTTCCTTAACCAAGATTTCAAAACTCTTCGTGCACTGGACTTTTTAATGATGACACACGGATGGAGAAGACATATTCTCAAAAATCTTCGCATTCCCCCTTCATTAAATTTCAAAAATTATATAGAACAAGGACAAACGATTAGTGGACGAATCAGAGGTTTCTTTGGCAATAACGTAAAAAAGGGACCTATTTACGCTTTAGCACCCAAAGAAAATATATTTTCAACCACAACCAGTGACGAAATGGGAGAATTTGTCATCAACACATCATTCAAAGACAGTACTACGTTTGTTGTCCAAGCACGTACCCAAAAGGGATCCCCTGCAGTTGAGATCGAAATGGATACTCTCCAATATCCAACTATATACCATAAGAGTCCCTTCTACAAAGGAATGCCCACTTTAATGCAAGATTATCTGCTCAATACCCGCGATCAATATTACACGGAAGGAGGTATGCGTGTTTATAATCTCAAAGAAGTTCTCATAACTGCCAAACGTGAAAGGCCCAGTTCTAAAAGTATCTATACAGGTGGTATCAACACCTATACTCTTGAAGGAGACAGGCTAAAACAATATGCAGGACGCACCGCTTACGATATTGCCATCACCCTTCCGGGTGTTACCGTATCGAATGGAAGTGAATTGCATATCCGTAATAATGCCGATCAACCGGCAATCGTTATCAACGACATCATTTATGAAAATGACAATTATATATTAAAAGATATTTTTGCCGATAACATATCGAGCATAAGCCTCCTTCGAGAAACAGATACAATGATTCTGGGTCCTCGTGCCGCAGCAGGTGCCATTGTCATAACTCTTAAAGATCCGAAAGACATTCCAAGCAAACCTGTGCCGGGAATTACGACCTATAATCCATTAGGATACTGTAATACGGTAGAATTCTACCATCCGACTTACGCCTTTCCTGAAAAAGCGGATATCGAGAAATTAGATTTACGGACTACTATCTATTGGAATCCATCTTTACAACTGGATGAAGAAGGAAAAGCTACAATTGAATACTATACATCAGATAGTAAAGGCCCCCAGAATATTATCATCGAAGGTGTGGATAAAAATGGAAAAGCTTGCCGTGTACAACAGACGATCAATAAATAACCTAAAAACATAGATACAGGAACGCCTTTGTATCAGATAATTTCGTAATTTTGCCCGACATTTTAAAGAATGAAACTATGCCGGACTATGATTTAATTGCCATACTCGGACCCACGGCTTCGGGCAAAACACCATTTGCCACTGCTCTGGCTCACAAATTAAATACGGAAATTATCAGTGCCGACTCCCGTCAGATATACAGGGGGATGGACTTAGGTACCGGAAAAGACCTAGCCGATTATACTATTAACGGACATACCATCCCTTATCACTTGATTGACATCGCTGACCCCGGATATAAATATAATGTCTTCGAATATCAACGGGATTTTCTGGTTTCTTACGATTCTATCAAACAAAAAGGTTGCCTCCCCGTTTTATGTGGAGGAACAGGTATGTATCTGGAAGCAGTACTGAAAGGCTATAAGCTGATGCCTGTTCCCGAAGACCCGCAGTTGCGTGCCCGTTTGTCCAATTATTCTCTAGAAGAATTGACAAATATGTTAAGTCAATACAAGACTTTGCATAATTCTACGGACGTGGATACCGTGAAACGTGCTATCCGTGCCATAGAAATTGAAGAGTATTATGCTGCTCATTTGGTTCCCGAACGGGAATTTCCAAAACTGAACAGCCTTATAATTGGAGTAGACATTGATCGTGAACTACGTCGCCAAAAGATTACCCGCCGATTGAAACAACGATTGGACGAAGGAATGGTGGAAGAAGTAAGACAATTGATTACACAAGGAATTTCACCGGACGATCTGATTTATTATGGATTGGAATACAAATACCTGACATTGTATGTCATAGGAAAGATAACTTATGAAGAGATGTTCACGGGATTGGAAACAGCTATTCATCAGTTTGCAAAACGTCAGATGACTTGGTTCCGTGGTATGGAACGCAGAGGATTTACCATTCATTGGATTAGTGCTGAACTACCTATGGAAGAAAAGATAGCCTTTGTGTTAGATAAACTGCAAGAGATTTAGTATCTTTGTCGGATATTTATTAGTTTTATATGAGTGTAGAACCAGGAAAATGGGGAGTGATTTACAACCCTAAAGCCGGTACCCGCAAGGTACAGAAGCGTTGGAAAGAGATCAAGGAGTATATGGACGGCAAAGGTGTCAATTATGACTATGTACAATCCGAAGGTTTCGGTTCAGTGGAACGCCTAGCTAAAATCCTAGCTAATAATGGTTATCGTACCATTGTTATTGTAGGTGGTGACGGTGCTCTGAACGATGCTATCAATGGTATTATGCTTTCTGATGCTGAAGATAAGGACAATATTGCCATCGGAATCATTCCTAATGGTATCGGAAATGACTTTGCCAAGTATTGGGGACTTACTACCGAATATAAAACAGCCGTAGATTGTATCATCAACCACCGCCTAAAAAAGATAGATGTTGGTTATTGCTCTTATTATGATGGTACAGAGCACCAACTTCGTTATTTCCTCAATGCTGTCAATATCGGGTTAGGTGCACGAATCGTAAAAATCACAGATCAGACCAAACGCTTCTGGGGGGTTAAATTCCTGTCGTATTTAGCTGCTCTATTCTCTCTGATATTCGAACGGAAGCTTTATCGGATGCATTTGCGAATCAATGACGAACATATTCGCGGACGTATCATGACTGTATGTGTAGGAAGTGCCTGGGGATGGGGGCAAACGCCTAGTGCCGTACCTTATAATGGTTGGTTAGATGTATCTGTCATTTACCGTCCCGAATTTTTGCAAATTATTTCAGGATTATGGATGCTGATTCAGGGAAGAATCCTGAACCACAAAATGGTTAAAAGTTATCGAACCCGGAAAGTTAAAGTACTGCGGGCGCAGAATGCTGCTGTAGATTTGGATGGTCGCATCATACCAAAATTTTTCCCATTAGAAATAGGAGTACTTTTGGAAAAGATAACATTGATTATTCCTAAATAAGGCGTAAATAGAGTGAAATGAATCTATCAGTTTTGTCTCATAAATAGAAAGACTGTAATTTTGTAATTCATAATTTGTAAATACTATAATGCTAGAACTCAAAAACAATCCTGCTAATAATTTCTTTCTGTTAGCAGGTCCATGTGTAATAGAAGGCGAAGATATGGCAATGCGTATTGCAGAGCGTGTCGTTAAAATCACTGAATCACTGAAGATTCCTTACGTATTTAAAGGATCGTACCGCAAAGCAAACCGCTCACGGTTGGATTCTTTTATGGGTATCGGTGATGAAAAAGCACTCAAAATTCTGAAAAAGGTACATGATACCTTTGGCATTCCTACCGTAACCGACATTCACGCTGCGGATGAAGCAGAAATGGCAGCCGAATATGTAGATGTACTCCAAATTCCGGCTTTTCTATGTCGCCAAACTGACTTGTTAGTAGCAGCAGCCGATACAGGAAAAATAATCAATATCAAGAAAGGTCAATTCCTATCTCCCAACGCCATGAAATTTGCCGCAGACAAGGTAGTTGAAGCAGGAAATAAAAATGTGATGCTAACCGAACGCGGTACTACTTTCGGTTATCAGGATTTAGTAGTAGACTATCGTGGTATTCCGGAAATGCAGTCATTTGGTTATCCGGTCATTCTGGATGTCACTCATTCTTTGCAACAGCCTAATCAGACTAGCGGTGTGACAGGCGGTATGCCACAATTGATAGAAACCGTTGCGAAAGCAGGGATTGCCGTAGGTGCTGACGGACTATTCATTGAAACTCATGAGCACCCGGAAGTAGCCAAAAGCGATGGAGCTAATATGTTAAGATTAGACCTATTGGAAGGATTATTGACCAAATTGGTCAGGATACGGGAAGCTATTCAATCGTAACAAATTGCACGCCAACACACTATGAAACAGCTTTTATTACTCTTAACACTAATAGCTTGTTGCAGTTTTCAGCAGATAACGGCACAGCAATCGGCATCGCTCCCTATCGATCCCGATGTACGCATGGGCAAGCTAAGTAACGGGCTGACTTATTATATTCAAAGAAATATCTTTGCCACAAACCGGGCCGACTTCTTCATCGCACAAAAAGTAGGCTCCATACAGGAAGAAAGCAATCAACTGGGTTTAGCGCATTTCCTGGAACATATGTGTTTCAACGGTACGACCCATTTCCCAGGTGGTGGTTTAAAACAATACTTAGAGCGCATCGGAGTTAAATTTGGAGAGAACCTCAATGCTTATACTTCTGTAGACGAAACGGTATACAATATTTGCAATGTCCCGGTCAATACACCGGGGGCTATAGACTCCTGTCTGATGATCTTACACGACTGGAGCAATGGCCTTACCTTAGATCCTGTAGAAATCAATAAGGAACGTGGAGTCATTAACGAAGAATGGCGTACACGAATGAATGCTATGCAACGCCTTCAGGAGAAAATGTTGCCGGTTATGTTTCCCGGAACCAAGTACGCGACTTGTTTTCCGATCGGAACTATGGAAGTAGTGATGAACTTCAAGCCACAAGCACTCAGAGATTATTATGAAAAGTGGTATCGCCCCGACTTACAAGGTATTATCATTGTAGGAGACATCCTTGTAGATGATACAGAAGCGCAGATCAAAAGGATCTTCGCAGATATTCCCGCACAGCCAAACCCAGCCAAACGGGAGTACTACCCTGTCAATGATAATAAAGAACCTATCATATTCATCGGCAAAGATAAAGAGCAATCATCTGTACAGGCTTTCATCTATAATAAACATGAAGCAACACCCGACGATCAGAAAAACAGCATGGACTATTTGGCAAAAAGCTATTCCAGTTACATGATCACCTGTATGCTCAATCAACGCCTGAACGAACTCTTACAGAAAGCAAATCCTCCTTTTGTAGAAGCTTCGGTATTCGAAGATAACTTCATTGTCGCTAAAACCAAACAAACGTTTACCGGTATGGTAGGCTGTGCCGAAGGCTCGATAGAACAGGGATTTAGAACATTACTAAGAGAAATGGAACGTGCCCGCCGTTTCGGCTTCACCGAGAACGAGTATAACCGTGCCCGGACTAACTACCTGCAAGGATGGGAAAGAGCATACAACGAACGTGATAAACGAAAGAACGCAGAATTAACCAATCAATGCATCCGCCATTTCCTGGATCAAGAACCTCTGTTAGGTATCGAAAACCAATTTAAGATATTCAGCCAAATCGCTTCCGGCGTTACAGTAGGAATGCTGAACGACATGATGAAAAAGCTTATTACAGACACCAATCAGGCAGTGGCTATTTTTGCACCAGAGAAAAACGGTTTATCGCTACCCACAAAGGAATCTATCAAGAAATTATTAGAAGAAGTGAAAAAAGAAGAACTCACTCCTTATGAAGACAAGCACGTGAGTAAGTCTTTGATAAAAGAAATTCCAAAAGGTGGCAAAATCATATCAGAAACTATAGAACCGATTTTTGGGACTACCTTGCTGACTCTGTCCAATGGGGTTAAAGTCATGATTAAGAATACAAATTTTAAGGCTGATGAAATACTGATGAAAGGCGTCAGTCTCGGAGGAAGTTCTCTGTTCCCCGATTCGGAGATTGCCAACATCAATTTCATGCAATCTGCAGGAGTCGGAGGATTAGGAGATCTCAACGCCATTGACATTGGAAAGATTTTAACGGGTAAACAAGCTACCGCAGGTTATAATATAACCAACAATACAGAGTATGTAGATGGTAATTGTGCTCCTAAAGACTTTGAGACGATGTTGCAGCTTGCTTACCTGATTTTCACGGCAATCCGACAAGATGATGAAGCATTCGCCTCCTACAAGGAACGTTGCAGGGAGTCTTTGTTAAATCAGGAAATGGATCCGGGAATAGCATTTTACGACAGCATTAATTATGCAATAAAAAAAGGTCATCCCCGTACGCAACGCTTTAACTCGCAAATGCTTACTCGAACAGACTACAATAAAATATTAGCGATGCATCGCGACCGTTATAAAGATGCCAGCGATTTTACTTTTATTTTTATCGGTAATGTCGATACTGAAAAGATGAAGCCTTTGATAGCTACTTATTTAGGAGCTCTTCCTTCTATAAATAGAAAGGAAACGTTTTTAGACAACAACGTCAAAAACCGTAAAGGAGTTTACAAGAATATATTCTACAAAAAACAAAATGTTGCCAAAGCTTCCAACTTCATGAGTTTCATTGGAGACTGTTCATACAATCTAAGAAATATGGCCTTATTTGATATGTCCTGCCAGATACTCAACCTGATTTATACAGAGAAGATACGCGAACAGGAAGGAGGAACCTACGGTGTATTTGTAGGTGGTAATCTTTCCAAATATCCGGAGGAGATAGTCGGTATGCAGATTAGCTTTGACACATCTCCTACGAAGCGGGAAGCATTGCTGAAGATCATCTATGATGAACTGGAGCAGATATCCAAGGTCGGTCCGACGCAAGAAAACCTCAACAAAGTAAAAGAGTTTATGCTCAAGAAATATGCTGAAAACTTAAATGATAACGGACTATGGCTGTCATGGATTGATGAATACTTGTACACCGGAGTTAATCCAATTGATAATTATGAAGAATTCGTTAAAGGTTTTACAGTGAAAGATGTAGCCGACTTCATTGGAAATTTGATTAAACAGAAAAATCAGATAGAGATTTCAATGATCAGTCCGGAAGAAGATAAACCTCAATAGATATGTATCACATAAACTATAATATTTTTTTAAACAATAGAACATGAAACATTTATTACGTGGATTATTTATTGCAGTCTTAGCAATATGCTGTAACTTCCAATTTGTACTTGCACAGCCCATGCAGGTACTGCCCGTGGACAAAGATGTCCGCATCGGTAAACTGGACAATGGGTTAACTTATTACATTCGCCATAACGCACTGCCCGAAAAGCGTGCAGAATTTTACATTGCGCAAAAGGTAGGTTCTATCCTGGAAGAGCCACAGCAACGTGGTCTCGCACACTTCCTTGAACATATGGCATTTAACGGAACTACTAATTTCCCAGGTAATGAGAAAGGATTAGGTATCATCCCTTGGTGTGAAACCAAAGGTATCAAATTCGGTACAAACTTAAATGCATATACCAGTGTTGATCAAACTGTTTACAACATCAGCAATGTTCCTACTGAAAATGTAAATGTAGTAGACTCTTGTCTGTTAATTCTGCATGACTGGTCGAATGCTATCAACCTTGCCGATAAGGAAATCGACAAAGAACGTGGCGTGATCCGTGAAGAATGGAGAAGCCGTAACAGCGGTATGCAACGCATTATGACCAACGCTCTGTCTACCATGTATCCGGACTCAAAATATGCCGACTGTATGCCTATCGGAAGCCTTGATGTTATCAATAACTTCCCTTATCAGGACATCCGTGATTACTATGCGAAATGGTATCGTCCAGACTTACAAGGTATTATCATTGTAGGTGATATCAATGTAGATGAAATCGAAGCTAAACTAAAGAGTATATTTGCCGACGTGAAAGCTCCGGTAAATCCAGTAGAACGTACTTACTACCCGGTAGCAGACAATCAGGAACCGTTGATCTACATCGGTACGGATAAGGAAGTAAAAACTCCTTCTTTTAATATCTTCTACAAGCATGAAGCTACACCGGATTCAACAAAGAATACCATCAACTATTATGCTACACAGTATATGTTGAATATGGCTATTACAATGTTAAACAACCGTTTGGGAGAACTTATCCAGACCGCAGAACCTCCTTTCACAAGTGCAAGTGCCGGTTTTGGTGGTTATTTCCTTGCTAAAACAAAAGATGCTTTCACACTGAGCGGAAGCAGCAAATTAGATGGTATCGAACTGGCAATGAAAACCGTATTGCAAGAAGCAGAACGCGCACGCCGCTTCGGATTCACTGCTACAGAATATGAACGTGCACGTGCCAACTATCTGCAAGCAATCGAGTCGGCCTACAATGAACGTGATAAGAGAAAAAGTGGTTCTTTTACAGACGAATATGTAAGTAGTTTCCTTGATAACGAACCGATCCCAGGTCTGGAATATGAGTGTGCTATCATGAAGCAATTAGCTCCGCAAGTATCAGTGGAGGTTATCAATCAATTGATGGGACAATTGCTTACTGACAACAATCAGGTAGTTCTGATGGCCGGTCCTGAGAAAGAAGGTATGAAATACCCGACTAAGGAAGAAATTGCAGCTTGGTTGAAAGAAACCAAATCACTCGACGTAAAACCGTACGAAGACAAAGTTTCCAATGAACCATTACTTTCAGAAGAACCGAAAGGCGGAACAATCGTTTCTGAACAGAGTGGAGAAATCTACGGATCAACTAAATTAGTTCTTTCTAACGGTGTGACTGTATACATCAAACCGACAGATTTCAAAGCAGATCAAATCTTGATGCAAGGTATCAGCTTCGGTGGTACCAGCTTGTTCCCGGACAATGAGATTCTGGATATCTCTCAGATTAACAGCATAGCAACAGTAGGTGGCCTTGGCAAATTCAATAAAGTAGAGTTGAGCAAAGTTCTTGCAGGCAAACGTGCTTCTGTAGGTACATCTGTAAGCTCTTTAACTGAAGCTGTTTCAGGAAGCTGCCCTCCGAGAGATTTTGAAACAATGATGCAACTGACCTATTTGTCCTTCACTGCTCCCCGTAAAGACGATGAAGCATTCGAATCATACAAAAACCGCCTGAAAGCAGCTTTGCAAAACAAAGATGCTAATCCGATGAAAGCATTCCAGGATACTGTTTCTCATGTTTTATACGGCAATCATCCGCGTATGTTGGATTTGAAGGAAGAAATGGTTGATAATATCAACTACGACCGTATCATCGAAATGTATATGGACCGTTTCAAAGATGCAAGCGACTTTAAATTCTACTTCGTAGGAAACATCAACATTGAAGAAGCTAAGCCTCTGATCGCTAAATATTTGGGAGGTCTTCCTGCTATCAATCGTAAAGAAACTTACAGAGATACGAAGATGAATATCCGCAAGGGAGAATATAAGAAAGAGTTTGCTAAGAAACAAGAAACTCCGATGGCTACAATCCTATTCTTGTTCAGCGGAAAATGTAAGTACGACTTACGTAACAACATCACTCTCAGCTTCCTTGAACAAGCACTGAATATGGTTTATACCGCAGAGATCCGTGAGAAAGAAGGAGGTACTTATGGTGTAAGTTGCGACGGAAGTCTCAGCCAATATCCGAAAGAAGAACTTACTCTGCAAATTTCATTCCAGACCGATCCTGATCCGGCAAAGAAAGAAAAGTTGGCTAAAATCGTAACTGAACAACTTTACAAAATAGCTAAAGAAGGTCCATCTGAAGAACATCTACAGAAGATCAAGGAATATATGCTGAAGAACTACAAAGATGCACAGAAAGAAAACAGCTATTGGCTAAGTAACTTGAATGCATACTTCTATAGCGGTATCGATTCAACAAAAGGTTATGAAGAACTGATCAATAACATGACAGCAAAAGATGTAAAGGTATTCCTTGACAAGTTGCTGAAACAAAAGAATGAAATTGAAATTATCATGACCGTACCTGAAGAAGATATCAAAAAAGCTGATAAATAAGAATCTTCAATTATCAATTGTATGATGATATTCAACGAATTACGTAAACATGGAAGGCTTGCTGCCAAACGTCATCCGATGTATGAGAAAAATCTGATTGCAAAGATACTCAGCTATGCCATGGGGGTCTTCTGGGCCGGTTACCTGGTATTCTTCGGTATAATGTTTGCAACTTCCTTCGCAAATATGATTCCCAATCGGGAACCATATCATGTAATCAATGGATTTGTTCTAGTTATCATTCTGGTACTGGATTTCCTGTTACGTATTCCGTTGCAAAAAACACTGACACAGGAGGTAAAGCCTTACCTCCTGCTGCCAGTTAAACGAAACCAAATTATTGACTTTTTACTTTTACGTTCCGGACTAAGTATATATAACCTGTTCTGGTTTTTCTTCTTCGTCCCTTTTTCCTTCCTCACTATCACAAAATTCTTTGGTGTATGGAGTGTCATCACCTATCTTATAGGCATTTGGCTTATTATTATTATCAATAACTACTGGTATCTGCTTTGCCGCACACTTATCAACGAACGTATTTGGTGGATATTACTTCCTGTCATTTTATATGCAGTGATTGGTTATCTGCTCATTATTCCCGACAGTGCCGTATCTTCTTTTATGATGGATATGGGCGACGGATTCATTGAAGGGAATATTCTTTATTTTCTCGGTCCGATATTAGTTATAGCTATTTTATGGTTGATAAACCGCCGAGTCATCTTTAGTCTGATCTATGCAGAATTGGCTAGAACCACCGATTTAAAGATAAAACATGTGTCCGATTATAAATTCTTCGAACGCTATGGAGAAGTAGGTGAATATATGCGTTTGGAACTGAAATTGCTTTTGCGTAACCGCAGTTGCAAGGGCTTGTTACGCAGTATTTTCATATTAATCATCATATTTTCCTGCATATTAAGTTTTTCATCTATGTACGATGGAAACTTCATGCGTACCTTTATCTATGTATACAATTTCAGCGCATTTGGTATGATCATCCTTACTCGAATCATGTCTTTCGAAGGAAACTACATTGATGGTCTGATGTCCCGAAAAGACTCTATCCTCAACGTGCTGAAAGCCAAATATTATGTATATAGCATAGGAGAACTCATACCGTTTACATTGATGGTTCCCGCTATCATAATGGGCAAGCTTTCATTATTGGGAGCATTTGCTTGGTTTTTCTATACCACAGGTCTTATCTATTTTGGTTATTTCCAATTAGCCGTTTACAATAAACAAGCGATTCCATTGAATGAGAAGGTTACAAGACGTCAAGGTAGCAGTGCTATACAGACACTTGTTAATTTCTGTTCTTTCGGACTCCCCCTGCTTTTATACAGTGCATTAAATGTGCTTTTAGGAGAAACAATAACATACATCATACTCTTAATCATCGGTTTGGGGTTTACGCTGACCTCCCCCTACTGGATAAAAAGTGTATACCACCGTTTTATGGAACGCCGTTATAAGAATATGGAAGGTTTCAGAGATAGCCGCCAATAAAAAAATATAAAACTATAACCATTATAAAATATAGAAAACCGTGATTAACATTGATCAACTTAAAAAGAACTTCGGTTCAAAGGTAGCCATAGAGATTGAGCACTACGAAATTAATCAAGGTGATATGCTTGGCCTGGTAGGGAACAATGGTGCCGGTAAAACAACACTTTTCCGATTAATGCTGGACTTACTGAAAACAGACAAAGGAAAAGTAACTATTAACGGAATCGAAGTCAGCCAAAGTGAAGACTGGAAAAGTTTTACGGGTGCCTTTATTGATGATGGTTTTCTAATCGATTATCTCACTCCGGAAGAGTACTTTTACTTCATCGGCAAAATGTACGGATTGAGCAAGGAAGAAGTAAACCAACGCCTTCTCCCCTTCGAACGCCTCATGAATGGAGAAGTACTCGGACAAAAGAAGTTCATCCGCAACTACTCTGCCGGTAATAAACAAAAGATCGGTATCATTTCGGCAATGCTCCATCATCCGCAGTTGTTAATATTGGACGAACCGTTCAACTTCCTTGATCCAAGTTCGCAATCTGTTATCAAACATTTGCTTAAAAAATATAATGAAGAGCAACAAGCAACAATTATTATTTCCAGCCACAATCTGGATCATACGATAGATATATGTCCGCGCATTGCATTATTGGAATCCGGTATTATTATCAAAGATCTTATTAACGAAAACAATTCCGCGGAAAAAGAGTTGAAAGATTATTTCAATGTAGAAGAATAACCCCGATTAACAGCGAAAGACCATGAAAAAACTCATCTTACAATCCATTTTACTATTAGGAGTAATCATTAGTTTTAGTTCCTGCCGTACTTCCGCTCCCCGTTTGGATTATAAAGCATTGGCAAAAGCCTCTATTCGGCTAGGTGTCGATATCAATCTCGAAGATAATCACAAACTTTATATAGAATCTGCCGAGTGGATAGGCGTTCCCTATCGTGGCGGAGGTGATTCTAAAAGAGGAACGGATTGTTCGGGACTTACTTATCAGCTATACCGCAAAGTTTACCGAACCCAACTTCCAAGAAATACCGAAGACTTGAAAAAAGAGAGTAATAAGGTTAGTAAACGGAATCTCAGGGAAGGTGATCTGGTATTCTTTACCAGCCGAAACTCCGGAAAAAAAGTGGCCCACGTGGGCATCTATCTGAAAAACGGTAAGTTTATCCACGCCAGCACCAGTAAAGGAGTCATTGTCAGTAATCTGAATGAAGACTACTATACCAGACATTGGATGTCTGGGGGAAGAATACAATAATCATCAACTTTAAAAGTGTAAGAGTCATGAAAATATTCATTGGAGCAGTAATCTTGATATGTGTAGCTCTCAACGCAAATGCACAACTGCTATGGAAAATATCAGGCAAGAACCTTGAAAAGCCTTCTTACATAATAGGTACACATCATTTAGCTCCACTCAGTATTAAAGATAGCATTGCCGGTCTGCAGAAAGCATTGAACGAAACGCAGCAAGTATATGGAGAATTAAAAATATCAGATACACAAACACCTGCTGCTATGCAGAAAATGCAGAAAATGATGATGACAGAAAGTGATTCGACATTAATGACACTTCTTTCGCCAGCTGATTTTGAGACTGCAAACAAATACAGTAAAGAGTACTTAATGATGGATTTACAACAAGTACCTAAACTGAAACCAGCTGCTATACAAAATAACATAATAGTAGTAGCTTATATTAAACACATCCGGAACTTTCATCCACAAGAGCAGCTGGACACCTATTTCCAGACTCAGGCTATCCAAAAAGGTAAGAAAGTAGAAGGATTAGAAACAGTAGAGTTCCAATTCAACTTACTATTCAATGGCACTTCATTAAAACGTCAGGCACAGTTACTAATGTGTGTGCTCAACAATATGGACGATGAAATAGATGTTTTAAGAAAAGTGACAGATGCTTATTTAAAACAAGATTTAACTACTATGCTCAGCCTTAGTGAAGAGCGTAAGGGAAATCAGTGCGATCCGCTTCCGGATGAAGATGAAGCTATGGTTACCAATCGCAATCAGGCGTGGGTTGAGAAACTGGCTAACATCATGAAGGCTGCTCCAACCTTCGTTGCAGTCGGTGCTTTACATCTCCCAGGCGAAAAAGGAGTGCTAAACTTACTGAAAAAACAAGGATATACAGTAGAACCAGTTAAATAGAAATAGGATTTTATTACTTTTGTCGAAAAGTTTTCCTATGGATTATAAAACCTACTTATTCGACTTTGACTATACGTTAGCCGATTCTTCACGCGGCATTGTCGCTTGTTTCAGAATAGTGCTTACTCGCCACCAGTACACAAATGTAACCGATGAAGCCATCAAACGGACTATCGGTAAAACGTTGGAAGAATCTTTCAGTATCCTCACCGGTGTTACAGATCCCGAACAATTAACAGCTTTCCGTCAGGAATACAGAAAAGAAGCGGATATTCACATGAATGCCAATACTCTTCTTTTCCCTGATACACTGTCTACTTTGAAAGAACTTAAAAAACGGGGAGCCCGCATCGGAATCATTTCTACGAAATACCGTTTCCGGATACTGGATTATCTGAACAATTATCTTCCGGCAGACTTTTTTGATATTGTCGTTGGAGGTGAAGATGTAAAAGCAGCAAAACCGTCAGCCGAAGGGGTACAGTTTGCTTTAGAACATCTGAAAAGTATTCCGAAAGAAACGTTGTACATCGGAGACAGCACAGTAGACGCCGAAACAGCCAGAAACGCAGGAGTAGACTTTGCAGCTGTACTCAACGGAATAACAACTGCTGATGAGCTTCGGGCTTACCCCCATCGAATCATAATGAATTCTCTTTCAGAGTTGCAAAACGTTACTTCTCATTCTTGAAGTATCTGACACACCCTTGATTAGAGATGGAAGTCATGCGAGAAAAAAAGCAAAGAAATACTTGTCACATAGAAATAAAAATAGTACTTTTGTGCCCGATTATTCCGCAACGGGTATGACAAAGAGCTCTTTAAGAGATTAAAGACCACCCGCCGGAGCTAACTTATACATTTATTATAAGATGTACGCAATTGTAGAAATCAACGGTCAGCAATTTAAAGCAGAAGCTGGTCAAAAGTTGTTCGTTCACCACATCGAAGGTGCAGAAAACGGTTCAACAGTAGAATTTGAGAAAGTTCTTTTGGTAGACAAAGATGGAAACGTAACTGTAGGTGTTCCTACCGTAGAAGGTGCTAAAGTTGTTTGCCAAGTTATTTCTAACTTGGTTAAAGGTGACAAAGTTCTTGTTTTCCACAAGAAAAAAAGAAAAGGTCACAGAAAACTGAACGGTCACCGTCAGCAGTTTACTGAATTAACAATCACAGAAGTAGTAGCTTAATCAATTAAAAGTAAGAAGAAATGGCACATAAAAAAGGTGTCGGTAGTTCTAAGAACGGCCGCGAATCACACAGTAAAAGATTAGGCGTTAAGATATTTGGTGGCGAAGCTTGCAAAGCAGGTAATATTATTATTCGTCAAAGAGGTACTGAATTCCATCCGGGTGAAAACATCGGTATGGGTAAAGACCACACTCTTTTCGCTTTAGTAGACGGTACAGTAAGTTTCAAAGTAGGTAGAGAAGACAGAAGATATGTTTCTGTAGTTCCTGCAACTGAAGCATAATTGTACAACTGAAAATAGTTAAGAAAAGGAGATGTAATCCAAGCGATTACATCTCCTTTCTTTTTCTATTCTCACCTAGAACTCTTACTATCCGAATAATTATAAAATAAGACCGCCTCATCATATTGCTATTTAGAAACGGCCTTTCAAAAAAAAATTATTCTTTATTTCTTTTTCCGAGTACTCTTTATTATTTCCTGATTAATGTATTTAACCTTATCAATATCCATCTTATCCACTTCTCGGTCATAAGTAACTAAACCGTTTATCTCATGTTCCACATCCGTGGTTTGTGTATAGATAGCTGTACTCAATCCAAAATACTTAATCATCTGCTCCAATTCGGTAGCCATCAATACATAAGTATCCGTCAGTTGCTCTTTATTCAACATCATTTCATAAGCATCATTGCGCACAGGCCACATATGTCCACGCACAAACAGACCTTTTCCTCCAAACTCTCCGAGAGAAGCGGCTCTATTATCAGTGGGACGTGCCATTGCCTGAGGTTCTATCTTACCATAATGATGCATATCTACAAAATCACCATTACCGGGATCTCCATAAGCCTTGCGGTAACCAGGAGCATAATTGTATCCGGACATTCCATTCACCCAACGATTCGGATCATATTTCTTCACCCAGTCAGTAATGTCAGTTGCTTCAAAAGCTCCCCAGTTTTCATTGAACGGAACCCACATTACGATGGACGGCGAACTAACGTGTTGGTCAATCATCACCTTCAATTCATCACGAAACTGTTTGCGAACCGCTACAGAATCCACACCATCAGGTTCCCAAAGATTAGGCATATCTTGCCAAACCATCAAACCAAGCCGATCACAATGATAATACCAACGTTGAGGCTCAACTTTAATATGCTTACGAATCACATTAAATCCGGCACGTTTAGCTAATTCAATATCATAAAGCAAAGCTTCCTCCGTAGGAGCTGTAAATGCACCATCAGGCCAATATCCTTGATCCAAAAGACCGATATGGAAAACAAATTCTCCATTCAATAAAGGACGAAGTACACCGTCTACTTTTCCCATTGTAAGCGAACGCATACCAAAATAAGAGGAAATTTCATCTATAACCTTCCCCTTCCGATCCTTTAACTGCAATTTCAATCCATACAAAAAAGGATCGTCCGGACTCCACAAACGAGGATTCTGAATAGGCAGATAAAAAACAGTATTTGAATTTCCATCCATTTTCGCTATTTCCGTAGTACCATTATCAGCAATCGCAGTCACTTTCAATTCGGGATTATCAGCATAAGCCACTACCTCCAGACGATTATTCTTCAAGTCAGGCACAAGCTTGATATGAGAAATATATTGTTTTTCTACCGGTTCAAGCCAAACTGTCTGCCAAATACCGGAAGTATAAACATAATCTCCATGCGGTCCGTTCTTTCCCGAAGCAGCCCGACCGTCATTAGGATCGTAAGCACCTACTACTAGAACATTTTCTCCCGACTTCAAATAATCAGTGATATCCAAACTAAAAGCATCGTAACCACCTGTATGGGTTCCTACTTTCTTTCCATTTACAAATACCGACGAAATACGATCTACTGCACCAAAATTCAGCAAAACATTCTTTCCTTTCCATTCTTTAGGAACAACGAAGTTACGTCTATACCATAAGCAAGTATCGCCTTTTCGGGCTATACCAGATAACTCCGCTTCAGGAGGAAACGGTACGCGTATCTTCTCTGTTTTTGGAGGAAATACAGGAGGAGTAGTCGCAGTAGTAGGATCAGGTAGTTTTTTACCGCCCATATAGTCCCACATACCGTTCAGGTTTAACCATTCGGACCGTGTCATTTGTGGACGTGGATATTCCGGAAAAGGAACTTCCGCTTTTAATGCTTGCCCTGTCCAAGGAGTAGGCAATGTAAACTTTTCCAAGTTTTGTGCCTTTACATTGAAAGCATCTCCGGATAAAAGCAAGAGGCTAAAAATAAAACAAGTAATGACATTCTTTTTCATAATAACAGTTTTATAAAGTATTTGATCAGTATTCAGACAGACAGGAATATTTCCGAAGAAATTCATGCAGCTTTCGTCAATCTGGTTTCAAAGATAGTATTTTGTAAGTAATAAATTACTTTTATCAAAAGATATATTTGAATGATATATGAAGATAAATATTCATCTCATGAATAAAAAAGCATATATTCTTAGATTTTACCGTAACTATTATACGGAAAATGTATAATAACTATGCCTATATATCTTTTTTTTGCTCTATCTTTGTAACTCGAAACAAAGAAAGTTCAAAAAAAAGTATATAGCTATGCTTACCATTAAACAAATTACAGAGAACACAGAGGCGGTACTCCGCGGACTGGAAAAGAAGCATTTCAAGAATGCAAAAGAAACGATCGACCAAGTTATCGCTTTCAATGACAAGAGACGTAACACACAAAACCAATTAGATAAGAATCTGGCAGAGGTTAATTCCCTTTCACGCACTATCGGACAATTAATGAAAGAAGGTAAGAAAGAAGAAGCCGAAGCTGCACGTGTCCACGTTGCCGAATTGAAGGAAATCAATAAGGAATTGGATGCTACTATGACAGAAGCTGCCAATGATATGCAGAATATGCTTTATACTATTCCTAACATCCCTTACGATAGTGTACCCGAAGGTGCAGGCGCCGAAGATAATGTAGTGGAGAAAATGGGTGGGATGGAAACTGAACTTCCTAAAGACGCTCTTCCTCACTGGGAATTGACAAAGAAATATGATTTAATTGATTTCGACTTGGGTGTGAAGATCACAGGTGCAGGTTTTCCTGTATACAAAGGAAAGGGTGCACAACTTCAACGTGCCCTCATCAACTTCTTTCTGGACGAAGCCCGCAAATCAGGATACACCGAAATTATGCCGCCGACTGTTGTCAATGCCGCTTCCGGTTATGGTACAGGACAGCTTCCTGACAAAGAAGGACAAATGTACCATTGCGAAGTAGATGATTTATATCTGATTCCGACTGCAGAAGTACCTGTTACCAACATTTACCGTGACGTAATTCTGGAAGAGAAACAATTGCCAATCATGAACTGCGCTTATACTCAATGTTTCCGCCGTGAAGCTGGTTCTTATGGCAAGGATGTGCGGGGTTTAAATCGTCTGCACGAATTTTCTAAAGTGGAACTGGTTCGCATTGATAAACCGGAACATTCCAAACAATCTCATCAGGAAATGTTGGATCATGTGGAAGGCTTGTTACAGAAATTGGAGCTACCCTATCGCATCCTGCGTCTTTGTGGTGGTGACATGAGTTTTACGGCTGCCCTCTGCTTTGACTTCGAAGTATATTCCGAAGCACAAAAACGTTGGTTGGAAGTTAGTTCCGTATCCAATTTCGACACTTATCAGGCTAACCGTCTGAAATGCCGTTATCGTAGTGCAGAAAAGAAAACAGAACTTTGTCATACATTAAACGGATCAGCATTGGCACTACCTCGTATCGTTGCTGCTTTACTAGAAAATAATCAGACTCCGGAAGGTATTAAGATTCCGAAAGCATTGGTTCCATACTGCGGTTTCGATATTATCGATTAATTCGAAATCATTCATAAAAAAGCTAACCCAGAAGTTATTTACGCTTTCCTCCACAGAGAGAAAGGACTATAATACTTCTAGGTTAGCTTCTACTATTTATAAATTATCTCTCCTCCTATTTCTTAGAAGGCTTTATTATCTTCCAATAAAAGATATTTCTTCGTCTGCTTTTACTGAATATTACAATAAAAAGCTATGTAATTTCACAATTATAAACACGAAGGATAACAAGTAACGACTGATTTAGAGTCACCTATTATAGGAAAGAATATCCGCAGCAATGGTAATACACAAGTAACCACCAAGATTTACTCCAATCCAAACCATTTCTTCCAACATTGCCAGACTGGGCAAATGGATGGATACATCGAAATAAAGGAAACTTTCAGCAAAGAAGTATTGAAAGATATAGCTGATTGGATACTAAAAACAGTACATAAATGAAAAGACACTAGCAGTTTTAGCAATCAGGCTATTCATTTTTCACAAATAAGCCTTATCTTTGCAAAATCTTAGCAAAAAGAAAGAAATTACGTAATAAAGATAATATAATGAACAGAATTATTCGCAAAGAACGTTTTTCAGAAAAAGTTTTTAAACTTGAGATTGAAGCTCCTTTAATTGCTAAATCCCGCAAGGCCGGACACTTCGTTATTATACGTGTAGGCGAAAAGGGTGAACGTATGCCTTTAACTATTGCCGGTTCTGACATGAAGAAAGGTACTATCACATTGGTAGTGCAAGAAGTCGGCCTTTCTTCTACCCGTCTCTGTGAATTAAACGAGGGCGATTATATCACAGATGTAGTAGGTCCATTGGGACAAGCTACCCATATTGAAAATTTCGGAACAGTAGTTTGTGCCGGAGGAGGTGTAGGTGTTGCTCCGATGCTTCCTATCGTGCAAGCTTTGAAAGCTGCCGGAAATAGAGTGATTACAGTATTGGCAGGTCGCAATAAAGATCTCATTATACTGGAAAAGGAAATGCGCGAAAGCTCAGATGAAGTAATCATCATGACAGACGACGGATCTTATGGCCGTAAAGGTCTGGTAACAGAAGGTGTAGAAGAAGTAATCAAACGCGAGAAAGTAAATAAATGCTTCGCTATCGGTCCTGCCATCATGATGAAATTCGTTTGCTTGCTGACTAAGAAATATGAAATTCCAACTGAAGTATCATTAAATACAATCATGGTGGATGGTACAGGAATGTGTGGTGCTTGCCGTATCACTGTTGGAGGAAAAACGAAGTTCGTTTGTGTAGATGGTCCTGAGTTCGACGGTCACCAAGTGGACTTTGATGAAATGTTGAAACGTATGGGTGCATTCAAAAATATCGAACGTGAGGAAATGCACAAGCTCGAATCTGAATGCGAAGCAACCAAAGAAATAGATGAGAAAAGCCGTAATGCTGCATGGAGACAGGAATTACGTAAATCCATGAAAGCGAAGGAACGCACAGCCATTCCTCGTGTTGAAATGAATGAGCTTGATGCCGAGTATCGTTCACACAGCCGCAAAGAAGAAGTGAATCAAGGATTAACAGCCGAGCAAGCTGTTACTGAAGCAAAGCGTTGTCTCGACTGTGCCAATCCGGGATGTATGGAAGGATGTCCTGTAGGGATTGATATTCCTCGTTTCATCAAAAACATCGAACGCGGTGAATTCCTCGAAGCAGCTAAAACATTGAAAGAAACAAGCGCACTTCCGGCTGTTTGTGGTCGTGTTTGTCCACAGGAAAAACAATGTGAATCAAAATGCATCCATTTAAAAATGAACGAAAAGCCGGTAGCTATCGGCTATTTGGAACGTTTTGCTGCCGATTATGAACGTGAAAGCGGAAACATTTCTGTCCCCGTAATCGCAGAAAAAAATGGTATCAAAATTGCAGTGATTGGTTCAGGACCTGCCGGACTGTCATTTGCAGGAGATATGACCAAATATGGATATGATGTAACTGTATTTGAAGCACTTCATGAAATTGGTGGTGTATTGAAATATGGTATTCCGGAATTCCGTTTGCCTAATAAGATCGTTGATGTCGAAATTGAAAATCTTTCCAAAATGGGAGTCAATTTCATCAAAGATTGTATTGTAGGAAAAACAATCAGCGTAGAAGATTTGAAAGAGGAAGGATTCAAAGGTATATTCGTAGCTTCGGGTGCAGGACTACCCAACTTTATGAATATACCAGGCGAGAACTCCATTAATATTATGTCTTCCAATGAATACCTGACTCGCGTTAATCTGATGGATGCAGCCAGTGAAGATTCCGATACCCCGGTAGCTTTCGGCAAGAATGTAGCAGTAATTGGTGGTGGTAATACAGCTATGGACTCCGTACGTACGGCTAAACGTTTGGGTGCAGAACGTGCTATGATCATCTACCGTCGTTCGGAAGAAGAAATGCCTGCTCGTATTGAAGAAGTAAAACACGCTAAAGAAGAAGGCATAGAGTTCCTTACACTGCATAACCCGATTGAATATACTGCGGATGAACAAGGCCGGGTAAAACAAGTTGTTCTTCAAAAAATGGAATTGGGAGAACCGGATGCTTCCGGACGTCGTAGCCCGGTAGCGATCCCCGGAGCAACTGAAACGATTGACATTGATCTGGCTATAGTCAGCGTTGGTGTATCTCCGAATCCGATTGTTCCAAGCTCTATCAAAGGACTGGAATTAGGTCGTAAAGGCACTATTACTGTAAATGACAACATGGAATCTTCCATTCCCATGATCTTTGCAGGTGGTGATATCGTACGAGGTGGAGCAACAGTAATCCTCGCAATGGGCGATGGTCGTAAAGCAGCCGCTGCAATGAATGAGCAGTTAAAAAAATAGCAAGCTATACACAATTTTCTCAATTAGAATAAACACATCCCCCTACCCCATAAAAAAAATCCTTGACTACTTTTGTAATCAAGGATTTTTTTCATATAAAAGAATTGTTTTCTCTTACTTCACTACCTTGTTCGTTGCCGGATCCGGGAAAATCACGCTCGGCTTAAACGACTTCGCCTCCTCAAAATCCATCAGTGCATACGACATGATAATCACAATATCATCAGGTTGCACCTTACGGGCAGCAGCACCGTTCAGACAAATCTTACCGGAACCGCGTTCACCTTTGATAATGTAGGTTTCAAAGCGTTCGCCATTATTATTATCAGCGATATACACCTTTTCTCCCGGAATCATGTTCGCTGCATCCAACAGGTCTTCATCAATCGTGATACTACCCATGTAGTTCAGATTAGCCTCTGTGACACGTGCACAATGAATTTTCGACTTCAACACTTCAATCATCATAAGGTTTCGTCTTTTAAATTAGAATTCTTTGTATTTAATATTATCAATCAGACGAACTTCTCCGCAGAACACTGTGATACAGCCTACCGCATATGAAGTATCCTCCCAATTGCTAATCTTCTGCAATGTGTTTCCATCTACAATTTCGAAGTACTCCAAACGCAAGCCCGGAGCAACCGCAATCGCATCTTCCACCATCTTTTGTGTCTCACTCACTGTGTGAGACGCTGCAAAGGTATGACTTTTAAAGATTGTTCGTGAAATATTTAAAGCATTTTCACGTTCTTCAGCCGATAAACGTTTATTCCGGCTACTTAATGCCAGCCCATCTTCTTCACGAACGATTGAACAACCAACTATTTCCAGCTTATAATCCATCTGATGAACCATTTCACGAATAATTGCCAATTGTTGAAAATCTTTCTCACCGAAATAAGCACGGTCCGGTGTTACCGCATCAAATAACTTGCTGACAATCTGGCAAACTCCATTAAAATGTCCCGGGCGGAAAGCCCCCTCCATTACCGTATCCAGTGGAGCATAGCTGAACTGACGGGTATCAGGCTGCGGATACATTTCGTCTACCGACGGAGCAAAGACAAATGTTGCCCCGCAATCATCTAATAGACAGCAATCTGCATCTAACGTACGGGGATACTTTTCCAGATCATTTTTATCGTTAAACTGAGTGGGATTTACAAATACACTCACTACTGTTATATCATTCTCGCTTGCACTGCGCTTTACCAGCGATGCGTGTCCTGCGTGTAAAGCACCCATTGTGGGTACCAGTCCTACCTTCTTACCTTGGGCTTTCAGAACTGCCAATTCAGCCTGTAAATCCTTGATAGTGTGTATTACTTTCATCTTCGTTAATTGGTTTATGTTTTGGTCGTTTGCAAAAACTCTGCAAAATAAACTAATATTTGCCACATAAAGAAAGAATATGCTATTTAAAGTTCCTTTTTTTTGCTATCTTTGCAGAATATTATAGAGAACTATTGTTATTATGACAAAGGCGAATAAAGTTTTATTTATTACACAAGAGATTACACCTTACGTTTCAGCATCCGAAATGGCCAATATAGGTAGGAATCTGCCGCAGGCAATCCAGGAAAAAGGCCGTGAAATCAGAACTTTTATGCCCAAATGGGGAAATATCAACGAACGCAGAAACCAACTGCATGAAGTGATCCGACTCTCAGGTATGAATCTGATTATTGACGATACTGATCACCCACTTATCATAAAAGTTGCTTCTATCCAATCTGCACGTATGCAGGTATACTTCATCGATAATGATGACTATTTCCAGAACCGACTGCAAACAGTAGACGAGAATGGTGTGGAATATGATGATAACGACAGTCGTGCCATTTTTTATGCACGTGGTGTGTTGGAAACAGTGAAAAAACTCCGTTGGTGTCCGGATGTTATCCACTGCCATGGTTGGATGACGGCATTAGCACCTCTCTATATTAAGAGAGCGTACAAAGACGAACCTTCTTTCCGCGATGCTAAAATAGTATTCTCCGTATACGAAGATGACTTTAAGAATACATTCAGTGAAGACTTTGCTAGCAAATTAATATTGAAAGGCATTTCGAAAAAAGACTTAGCTGCTTTAAAAGAGCCGATAGATTATGCCACTCTCTGCAAACTTGCTATTGACCATTCCGACGGTGTGATCCAGAACAGCGAAAAAGTGGATCAATCTATCATCGAATATGCCCGCCAATCAGGTAAATTAGTACTTGATTATCAGAACCCGGATAATTACTCAGACGCATGCAATGAGTTCTATGACCAGGTATGGGAAGCTACAGCAAACCAAAAAGAAGAATAAAAAATCAAGAAACGACGATCATGAAAGCAAAATATGCCTTGATAGCCTTATTAGCTATCACATTTTTCGGATGTGATGATAACACTGCCGGACTGGGATTAGGAATGTTTCCGGGAAGCGACCAAAACATTAGCGGAAGATTAACTACTTTTGATGTAACAACCAGTTCTGTTCCCACAGGTCAAATTTATGCGAAAACCAATATCGGCTATGTAGGTAAATTTACTGACGAAACATTTGGGACTTATCAGGCAGGCTTTTTGGCATCTATAAACTGTCCTGAAAAACTAACATTCCCGGGAGTTTATAAAAATAATGCTTTAAATGCTGATGGAAAGGTTGCTAATAATATGGTTATAGAACCTGCCGATGATATTAAACTTATCTACGACAACGACCAAAATGAGCCAATCGGAGAACCTATTGGTAATATTCACACTGTCGAACTTTATTTATGGTATAAAAGCTATTTTGGAGACTCATTGACTGCCTGCCGATTAAGTGTTTATGAGCTAGACGAAAAGCTAGAGCTCAAAGACAAACCTTACTATACCAATATTGATCCGAACAACTATTATAATGAAGCTGATTTATTAGGCAGTAAAACTTATACAGCTGTTGATTTATCTATAAAAGATTCTATCCGCAAGTCGGATAGTTATACGCCAAACGTGAATTTCAGTTTTAAAGATGATATTTCCTATAAAGTCGGTGGAAAGATTTTAAGAGCTGCGAGAAGAGCAGGAACAAGTTTTGATTATAACAAATTCAGTGATATATTTAAGGGAATCTATATAAAAAGCGATTATGGAGATGGAACTATACTATATATTTCCCAAGCACAAATGCGCGTAGTCTATAAATGTTATGAAGTAGACAAAAAAACAGGTATAAAGCTTAAAAAGTCAGGTAGTACAGCAGATTCCACATATTATACGACTCGTGATTTTGTATCTACCCGTGAAGTTATTCAAGCCAATCAACTGGCTAATGATAAAGAAAAGATTAAAGAATTAATTGAGGAAGATAACAATACATATATCAAATCTCCGGCAGGTATTTTTACCCAAGCAATACTTCCGATCAATGAAATTAATGAAAAATTGCAACTGGATACATTGAATGCCGTAAAGCTAACATTCTCTAATTATAATCAGTCAAGTGAGAATAAATTCGGTATGACTTATCCATCGACTCTAATGCTTATACGTAAAAAATTTAAAGATTCATTCTTTGAAAATAATCAGCTGACTGATAATATAACATCCTATTTAACCTCACATTCTACTAACATCAATCAATATGTTTTCAGTAATATAACTAATCTGGTAAATGATTGTGTTGCAGATGGAGAAAGAGAGGCAGCAGAAAAGAAATTCCTGAAAGGAGAAACTATAACGCTTCAATTCACTAATGCTGAAGGTGAAACAGAGACTAAAATTGTTGATAACATAATTGATTGGGAGAAATATAGTGATTGGAATAAGGTCCTTCTCATTCCTGTCCTCATTACTTATGATGATCCTACTTCACAAAACAGGCAAATTATTAGTGTGCAGCATGATTTAAAACCTGGTTATGTACGTCTCAAAGGAGGTTCAAGAGCTACTGATCCTAATTATAGCAAAGAGGAACAAGACAAGTTTAAATTAAAATTAGAAGTCGTTTCAACAAACTTCGGCAACTAATAGAAAAATATTAATAGCATAAAAAAGCGCGGATTACAAATTGTAGTTCGCGCTTTTTTTATACTATACTTATAAAAATAACCATGAGCATTGAAACGATCAAGCGGCTCATGGTTAATAAAATGATCAGTAAAATTATTCTTTCTTCGCTGCCTTCTTTGAACTGGTAGCAGTCTTTTTAGGTGCAGTAGCCTTCTTAACAGGTTCCTCAAATGCAGGCTCCTTTTTCACAGTAACCTTTTTAAAAGCTTTTACAGTCTCTTTTTCTACCTTATGATGCCATTTAGCAACTTCCTTCTGTAAATCTGCAATTTCCTCACCCTGATTCTTAATGGTAGTCAAGAGAGAATTAAGTTCTTCATTATCTACATCCACAGGATATAATGAATCTACCCTCTTAATAAAGTCACCTAAGATATTCATGTAGTTAGTAAAGGCATCATAAGGAGAATCATAAATACCCCGATTCAGCCAGATACCGGTATTCTTTGTAGTCATGAAACGGAAATTATTGCTAGCCTGCAAATAGTCCCAATCTTGTTTGATACGACGGTCGTCACATAAGTGAACACGCTCTGCCACACTATATAACTTATTAAAAGCTTCGCGTTGCAAGATATTACCCAACCAACTGCTGGTATCTCTTTCTTCGTCCACCCATGACATGGGATAAGGAACATCCAGTTGAGAAACAGATTTCAGTTTCGTAACAATCTCTGTCGGTGTGGAGAATGTGATACCTTTAGCCTTTGCACATTCCGGCAAAGCTTTTAAGAATTCAAGAATATTAGAAGACAAAGGCTGAGCCATACCCAATGCAGCCAGCTCCATAAAAATATTGATCACTTGCTCTTCCGGTGGCAAGACATCTATCCAGTTGATATATTTATCTGCAAACAATGGATACTCCGCCCATTCTGAATTAGAGAAACGCAAGCTTATGTCATCAGACAATTTAAAATCCCTCAATAACAATTTCAAGCCGGGAGCCTGGTTGCAATGATATACATAATGAGGACTCTTCCAGCCTAAAACAGGCTTAGCACCTTCAGTCAGCATACCTTTAAAGCCCATAGAAGCTACCATACCACCTATTTCGTCCGAATAAATCAAACTGGAGTTACGGAAAACTTTCGGTTCCTTGCCAAACATCTGCTTCATCTTATCACGTTGCCGAAGTACCTCTTCGCGAAAGCAATCTTCGTTAGCCAATGACGACAAGCCATGTGAGTATGGTTCGCAGAGGAACTCACAACAACCGGTATCATTCAATTGATGAAGCAGGTCAATTACAGCCGGAGCATGAATTTCCAACTGTTCCAATGCTACCCCCGAAATGGACAATGCCACTTTAAATGCACCTCCCGAGTTTCTTGCCATCTCAATTAATGCGTTGAGCGCAGGTATGTAAGAACGCTCGGCAACTTCATTCATGCCTGTTTCATTCGCATAGTCATCATAATAATAATGATCAGTGCCGATATCGAAGAAACGGTAACGTTTCAAGTGTATAATCTGATGTATTTCGAAATAAAGACAGATCGTTCTCATAATCTATAATCTTTTATTGTTTACCATAATTTTTTATAACCTCGTCGTAGATACCACGTACTTTGTATCCCACATTCTCCCATTTAATCTCATCCACTTCTCTCTTACCTTCTTCTTTCAGGTAATCGTACATTGCAGGATAAGTACAAATAGAGTAAATAGCATCTGCCATCGCATGAATATCCCAATAATCTGTTTTGATGCAGTTCTCCAGAATCTCAGCACAACCCGACTGTTTGGAAATAATAGTAGGAACGCTACATTGCATAGCCTCCAACGGAGAAATACCAAATGGTTCGGAAACAGATGGCATGATATACACATCACTAGCTTTCAATACCTCATACACCTGGTTTCCTTTCATGAATCCTGGGAAATGGAAACGGTCAGCAATACCACGCTCGGCTACCAAGCGAATCATCTCGTCCATCATATCACCGCTACCAGCCATTACAAAACGGACATTACGCGTACGGTGCAACACCAATGCAGCAGCTTCCACAAAATATTCCGGTCCCTTCTGCATGGTAATACGTCCCAGAAAAGTTACCACCTTCTCATTCGGTTTCTTTAATGGAACAATATCCTGAATTTCCTGCGACAGAGGCGAAACGGCATTGTGTACGGTAGAGACCTTCTTCGGGTCTTGAAAATACTTATGAATCACCGTTTGACGAGTTAGTTCACTCACACACATGATGTGGTCAGCATGATCCATACCATTCTTCTCAATGGCATACACCGTCGGATTTACATTGCCACGACTACGATCGAAGTCAGTGGCATGTACATGGATCACTAAAGGTTTGCCGGACACCTGTTTGGCATGAATACCTGCCGGATAAGTCAGCCAGTCGTGAGAGTGAATAATATCAAATTCCTGTTGGCGGGCTACCACCCCTGCCACAATAGAATAATTATTAATCTCCTCGTGCAGATTATCCGGATAGCGACCGGAGAACTCAATACATCCAAGATCATTGGTGTGAAGATAGTTGAAGTCAGCATAGATATGGTCCCGCAAATCATAATATAATTGCGGATCCATATAGCTACCTAAACGTCCCTTCACATACTCCCAATCGATATTTTTCCAGACTATAGGAGTACTGTTCATACCGATTATTCTCAAAAAACTCTGGTCCTCGTCTCCCCATGGTTTGGGGATGCAGAAGGTGATTTCCAAATCACTCTGCTGAGACATTCCTTTTGTCAGACCATAACTGGCAGTTCCTAAACCTCCTAAGATATGCGGGGGGAACTCCCATCCAAACATTAAAACTTTCATCTTCGTTCCTCCTCCTTTTAATAATACTTAGACAACAGCTTTAGAATACGCAGCACTTCGGCAACATTCATGGCGAATGAAACGGCTCCACGACCTTTGAAAGGCGGGTTACCATCAAACAATTCAGGCAATGAACTGATGCAATGAATGGTCAATTCATCTTCCAATCCGATGAGCTGACGTTCTACGAACGACAAACCGCTCATCTTATAAATACGAAGATAGGCTTCCATATAGAATCCCATCAACCACGGCCAGGCTGTACCCTGATGGTAAGCATAATCACGCTGTATCTGAGGACCAACATAATTCGGACTATATCCCCCACTCTTGGGACTTAACGTACGAAGTCCCTTTGGAGTCAATAACTCTTTGGTTACAATATCGAGCACTTGCTTCTTTTGTGCCCTATCCAAAGGTGAATAATCGAATGCGACGGCAAAGATCATATTAGGGCGCACACTCCAATCCATCATATTACCATCTACATAATCGAGTAAATAACCGTATTCATTACGGAATACTTCAATAAATGATTGAGCTGTTATCTCTGCCTGTGCATCGAGCGAATCAGCCAGATGAGGATCATTTCCTTCACGAACCAGATCGGCAACAAAGCGAAGCGCATTATACCACAAAGCATTAAACTCAACTATATATCCTGTGCGTGGAATCACCGGACGACCATTTACCGTAGAATTCATCCACGTTATCGCCTTATCCGCTCCATTAGCAAAAAGCAAACCATTTTCATGCAAGAAAAGGTTATCATGTTTTCGCTGCCGAATAAATTCCATAATATCTACCAACAACTCACCGTACTTCTGTCGGCATTGCTCGCGGGAAGTCTCCTTAGCATATTGCTGTAAAGCCCAAACAGCCCAAAGCAAAACATCCGGATGATCCATTTCATAAATTTTGAATCCTATCGGTTCATCATTTATATAATTACGAATCACCTTTGCAGCAGTTTTCATCACATCTTCAAATTGATCCACCTCGTCAATGGCAAGAGTCAGTCCCGGCAAAGAAATAAACATATCACGGGCACGGCACTTAAACCAGGGATAACCGGCAAGGATGTAATGTTCCTCTCCCTGTTGATTGTGGAACTGATGAGCCGAGTTCTTCAAGCAATGATAGAAACTATCACGCGGAGTACGATCGGCAACTTCCGCATCAAATGTTTGCTTCAACCTACGCGGTGAAATTTCGGAGGTTCCGGCAGAGAAAACAATACTTTCGCCTTTCTTGATATCTACCTCGAAATACCCCGGGACGTAAAGATCTTCATTGAAGTCGTATCCACGCTCCTGCTCTTTCGGATATTCGATTCCCCGATACCAGTCCGGCTGAAAAATGAATTCACATTTTTTATTCAACTGCATGAACAATTCCGGATAACCGAAATACATACAAGTCTTGATACCGTTCTCCACAATCTGATAATCGCGACTCGCCTGCGAGTTCTCATGCGTATATTCACGCACACTGCGGAAAGCCAGAAAAGGTCTGAAACGCAAGGTGGTAGCCGAATGCGCGTCAAGTAATGTATAACGAATCAGAATTCTATTTTCATGGTGTACAAAGATTTTCTCTTTGCGAAGAACCACACCTCCAACACGGTAAGTTGTCGCCGGGATATGTTCACAATCAAACTCACGAATATACTTATGTCCATTCGGACTAAAGTGGTTTCCCTGATATTTATGTAAGCCCAAGTTAAACTCCGCACCGTGTTGAATTACCGTTTCATCAAGAGAAGATAGCAGCACATGATTTTCATCGTCGAGATTTGGAACAGGAATTACCAACAACCCGTGATATTTGCGTGTGTTACAATCAACAATCGTTGTACAATGATAAGCTCCCGCTTTGTTCGTCCGGAGAATTTCCCGTTGAAGGGACTCTTCCAGATTCGTCATGAGGGTCTTGTCAAAATGTAAATAACTCATAGTTGTGCATTATTTAAAGGTTAATTATTTGGTCCATAGCACACAAGCACCGCTCAGAGCATTGTCTACATAGGTATAATGCCCAAATGTACAAATTATAGATAAAAACAAAAATAAAAAGGCTTTTTATTTTTAGATTTTGTGCAAATATTCGTAGTATTGCGTAAAATATCTAAAGAAAAGAATGTGATGAAGCAAGACATTCAGCATATCATGCTAGCTGCAGCCAGATCTTTGTTTCTTATTTTTATCCTTTACCTGTTAAAAGTAGTCGAAGTAGGAATGGATCTGGACTTCTCTCATCTGGGAGTTTATCCTATGGAGAAAAGAGGTATAATAGGTATCCTGACTCATCCATTGATACACAGCGGTTTCAGTCATTTATTAGCAAACACCCTCCCCTTATTCTTCTTATCTTGGTGCTTATTTTACTTTTACCGGGGAATATCTGGTAGGATTTTCATACTTATCTGGCTTGGCTGTGGGATGCTTACTTTCTTCATTGGCAAACCAGGATGGCATATTGGTGCAAGTGGACTTGTTTATGGTTTTGCCTTCTTTCTCTTTTTCAGTGGTATTCTTCGCAAATATGTTCCACTAATTGCCATATCTTTATTAGTCACATTTCTATACGGAGGAATTGTGTGGCATATGTTTCCTTATTTTTCTCCTGCCAATATGTCGTGGGAAGGACATCTCAGCGGTGGTATTATGGGAGTCCTCTGTGCATTTGCTTTTGTAAACTATGGACCTCAATGTCCGGATCCTTTTGCAGATGAAAATGAAATTGAGGAAAAGGATCTTGAAATAGAAAGCTTTGAGGAGGAAATAGAAAAAAATGATAAAGAAGATACGGAAAGTCTATAGTCAGATACCTTCTTGTGCACTATAGACTTGCCGAATATTTATATTTTAATCAATGTTTTTGCAACGCTGCTATTAATAAGGTAATATTTGCAGTAAATAGTCTTACAGCAATAGCTAAAAGAATAATCCCAAAAAACTTACGAATAATATAAATACCTCCTTTACCCAAAAAGCGTTCTACCCGTCCGGTCATACTTACCACAAAATAAACCCATATCATATTTAGTATCAAGGCAATAATTATGTTAATATCAGCATATTCTGCCCGAAGGGAAAGTAACATAGTAAACGCACCGGCACCTGCCAATAAGGGGAAAACAAGTGGCACCAAAGTAGCTTCCTTAATAGGCCCCTGATTCTTAAAAATCTCAATGTCCAGAATCATCTCCAAAGATAAAAGAAAAATAACAAATGCACCTGCAACCGCAAATGATTCAATATCCACCCGAAAGAGCTTCAATAACATATCTCCTGCATAAAAGAAGCCTATCAACAAGATAAAAGAGATTATAGTAGCCTTCATTGCATTCACTCCCTTGCCTTTCTCTTTCAAGTTTATGATAATAGGTATAGAACCAATGATATCTATTACAGCAAAAAGTGCAATAAATGCACTGAACATTTGCTGCCAATTAAAGCTTGCAAGCATAATATCCTCCTTTTTTATTGCAAATATACTCTATTTTTAGGCTTTCAAACAATAAAAAAAACAAAAAGTAAGGTCAGATAAGATTATGCATATCGTATAATGAGTAAATTTGTGAAATTAACAAAAGATGATAGCGCATGGAAACGATGTTCGATACTTTGCTTCAATTACCTTTATTTCAGGGTCTTTGTCATGAAGACTTCACCAATATATTAGATAAGGTCAAATTGCATTTTTTCAAACATAAAGCCGGAGAAATAATTATAGAAAACGGCAGCCCCTGCAAACAGCTATGTTTCTTGCTGAAAGGAGAGATCTCTATAATTACAACGTCAAAAGAAGATACGTATACAGTAATTGAGAGAATAGAATCTCCCTATCTGATCGAACCTCAGTCATTATTTGGTATGAGCACTACTTATACATCTTCCTATATAGCTCATACGGAAGCTCATACTGTCAATATAAGCAAGGATTTTGTACTTAACGACCTTTTCAGGTATGAGATTTTCCGCCTCAACTATATGAACATAATCAGTAACCGTGCACAAAATCTTTATGCTCGTTTATGGGAAGAACCCACTCCGGATTTGAAAAGTAAAATTATTCGTTTCCTTTTATCGCACTGCGAAAAGCCACAAGGGAAAAAGATTTTTAAGGCGAAGATGGATGATCTGGCACGCTGTCTGGACGACACTCGTTTGAATATTTCCAAAGCACTGAATGAACTACAGGATTATGGTTTAATTGAGTTGCATAGAAAAGAGATTCTCATTCCGGATGCACAGAAGCTACTATAAGGTCTAAATATTTATATTATGACGAAACTAAAATTAGAACTGGCTCAAGCAACTGGTGAAATAGCAGAAAAGGATTTTAGGCAGTACTATAGGTAGTGGTGAGAATATTTATGCGAGGAAAGATACCTGGGCAAAAACAAATCGTACTAGATTATTGGGCTTCATGGTGTGAACCATGCGCACGGGAGATTGAAAAGGGAACGTTTTTGTATATCTATCGCTGGATAAAACCAAAGACTTTAATAAAGCAAAGGCTAAAGCTACAGAACTTGACATTGTTAAAAAGGCATATATCGCTTCAGGAGACTTTAGTTCCGCATACGCCAAATATATCAATGTGACAAATATCCCACACTTTGTACTCATTGGAAAAGATGGAACATTAAAGAGACTCAATGCGAGCTTTCCCAGCTCCGGTGACTTTCGCTCTTATGAATAATGAGCCTCATTGCCCTCACGCTCTCACTATCCTCACCAAATCCCCTATTCATCGTAGTTCCAGCTATGAGAGATCCGATGGTAGCAGAGTGAGAGCAACTGTTTGCCCTCACTCTGTACTTCATTCATTCCACTTTCATCAAATGATAAAGTGTCCCCTTACTAGACTTCCGACAAGGGATATTCAACTTTTGAAGTGCTCGCCCGAAAACTGACACCTTATTAATAGCCAGCTTATCACGCGTCTTCGTCTGCAAATAATTCAAAATTTGCATGGATGTCATCCATTCGCCACCCTCCTCTTCTCCGGTCGGACGGAGAAAGCAATGAAACAGTTGCTCTAATGGACTCATCTGCTCAAATTCGCGATTTGTCTGCTTCAATATCTTTTCATCTTCATCATCCAGCCAGTAACGCTCCCCCTTAGAAACAGCCTCCATCGCTTGGGCATAGAGCTGTTTGTAATTAATAGGAGCGTTGGTTTTAATAGGAGCTATCACTTCAATGCAGATAAAACGGCGGCTACCAGTGGGATCGGTAAGCAAATCTTTCTGATTGCTGGTGCCAATAAAAGAAGCATAGCGACGCATCTCCCGGATAGTATTACCATGAGGCTTACGTAAGTTAGCAACAGGCTTTTGCAATAAATGTTTCAAAAATCCTTGCTGACTGACATTAACCTGGTCGAACTCATCAATGTTAATCAGGAAAAAACGTCCCAAATAACGTTCAGCTTCTTGCTTGCTCTTAAAATCAATGCTATCCGTATAGCCGAAACGCAATTCCGGTGGCAGAATCATACGACAAAATGTAGATTTGCGATAACCTTGCGCACCGACAAGCAAAGGCGAAGTACTGTTGCCATGCTGCCGATCCACTCCTCTCCAATGGGCTACCATACTTAGAAACCAACGATAGAACAACTCCTTCCAGTATGGATTAGTGCAGGGAACCAGATCTGCCAACGCACGAATACGGTCTTTGCCGTCCCAACGACCTACATCATAAAGAAATTCTTCTACAGGATTATACAAAGGAACAAATTCTGAATTCAGGAAACGGTCTACATCACGATCCCAGGCATTTATACCTTCTTTTAAAGCACTGATAGAGATACTGTTGCGTACCCGTTTATCCACAGGTTTAAAATAGAAATGAACAGAATCACGTTGGCGGTATTCCAAATCATCCAACACTGTGTTGTAACGAAATTCATAACGGCGGCTCATAAATTCTTCCAGCAGAAAAGCCGTTTCTTGCTCCCGGCCCACACTACTTCTCTGCCCGAAGCCTTTACATTCCTGATAAAGATTATGAAGCGTCGAACGTATCAACTGTTTATCCGACTCACGATAATAATGGATAAACGTCTGACGAACAGCTTCTTCATCAGGTATACCTGCTTTAAAACAATGTTCGGCCAAGTGTACGAGCAAAGGTTGCAAATCGTCTCCACGTTTCCAGTTCTCCATTTCCTGAAGTGCTCGGTTTAAGGCAGCTTCATAAATCTTCGTAAAGGTTTTAGCCGACTCATACCCCGGCTTCAGCCGCAATAAAAGGTTCTTCTCCCCCTGTTTCCGTTGCCGGAAAGTTTCCTCACCCGGCATCGTTAGCGGTTGCTCCAAGCAGAACGGCACTGCATGGGGATTATAATAAGGATTCTCGTCCAACGTCATACGGCACTTTTGAGCTAAGACGGGTTCTTTCAGATCAATGTCGTAAGAAAGCATCGGTTGATAACATTTCACAGCGAGCAAATAGGCATGAGCATGAAACAGTTCCGCTTCTGCTTCTTTCACTGGTAGTCCTCCGTCGTCCGACAACGCAAAACGTACCCATATCTTCACGCTACGACCACTGGAACCACAAAATGCGGCAAAGGTCTGGGGTAATAGTGACGCCTGGTGCTTTACAAATTCCATTTCGGACAAGCCCGCCAACCGATTTACCTCCAACTGTACCAGTCCGTTATATTGTTTCATTCTTCGTTCACCTCCTTTGATACGGGCATATTCTATGCCAGGATAAATGTATGGCAATTTATCAATATGTTCATATTGGGCATACGTGCCCTCCAATATCGGTATCAATTCCCGCAAAGCCGTAATATATCCGGATTTAGTTTCCGCCTTCATTTTGTCGAATAAAACACCAGTCTCACATACACTGAGAGCTTCTTTGCCACTCACGTTATCTCGCCTGATTAAAGTAATTTTCATTCTATCTTGTCTATTTTTCACAATTATAACTTACTGCTTAATACCCGTAAAGGTACACTATTAATTACTAAATCACAAGTATTTCATCTGATAAAAAACCTGGATTTTATTTGTTCTGTCCCTATTGTTTATGTATCTTTGTGTAATAGTTATTAAAGGCTCACATCCGTAAACAAATAAGCTAACATATTTGAATCAATTCATTCACAAGTGTAAACAAATTGATTCACAATAGTGAGCTATTAAAGAACAAGTATAGTTTGCAGAAGAAACACAAAGTATTCACACTTTCTATACAAGAGAAAACAGAATAAGAACCATAACATTAAAACATAGAACTATGGCAATATTATTTGATTGGTATGAAGATCCGAGACCATCGGACAAACACGAAGGAAAAAAGACGCTGCATCCGCGTATTAAATACAACGGCTCCATAGGAACTAACATAATACGCCGTCGTATTCAAGAACGCTGTTCACTGACCGAAACCGATGTTACCGCTGTGCTTGATGCTCTTTCGCACATCTTGGGACAGGAATTGGCAGATGGAAAACAAGTACATTTGGACGGCATAGGTTACTTTCGCCCTTGCCTTACCTGTACGGAACCTGTAACAGTTAGCACCAAACGGAAATCAACGAAAGTGAAGCTGAAAGCTATCCAGTTTCGTGCAGACCAAACATTGAAAAACGAATTTGGTATTCTAAAAGCAAAATCCCTCAAAGGAGCGTTGAATTTCAAGCAACTGACAAATGAAGAGATTGATCAACGACTCACTAAGTATTTCCAAACGCATCAATTCATGCGGAGATGTGACTTTCAAAGCCTTTGTGGAATGACCAGAAGTACGGCTATGCGCCATATCCGGCGTTTACGCGAAGAAGGCAAGCTAAAAAATGAAGGTGGTGTGATGCAACCGATTTATGTACCGGAAAGTGGATATTACGGAGCCATATAGAGTGAGGGCAAACGGTTGCTACCACTCTGCCACCATCGTTGCTCTAACTACTGTAAATCCGATGAATACGGAGGTTACAGCAATAAGTGAGGGCATGAGGGCAAAAAGTGATATAAAATATAATTGAGCAGTAAAAAATCAAAGCCCCCCGATCGAAGATTTTCATTGGAAAACAATGTCGAATTCACTAAGCAGTTTCCGATATCATAATCTTGGTTCTTTGTCCGCCGGATAAACTACCCCTATTTGTCTGCGTATCTCATCAATGATCTCTAACGAGATAAGTGAATGATTGTGGCTGTTTATATCAGATTCAATCCTGCGTTGCTCTATCAAATTTATAAACTCTTCCACTTCATAAAAATATTTATCTCTTTCCAATTGAGAACCTACCGATTCAGAAAGTATAGTTGTCCCCTTGTTTAATATAGCAGTAGTATGGCGCGGCAAATATGTAACTTCTTGTATGGTCTGAATTTTATCTAAAAGTAAATTACCTTCTTCCCCTTCAATTTCAGTAGGAAGGAAAGAATCTACTATTTTTGAGTACAACACGGTAGCATTCATTCCCTCATATTGGAAATTAACAGCCCCCTGTCCGTCTACACCGGACGAAAGTATAATACCACTCGCATCAATCTTATGAGGACGTCCGAATAATGCTACCATTGGATAAATAGTATAAATACCAATATCCATTACAGCACCATTTGACAATTCAGGTTTGAACGCATTCATAACAATTCCTTCTTTGAAATGATCATATCGGGAAGAATACTGGCAATAACATGCAAAATAACGGCGGATGGTTCCTATTTTTTTCAAATACTCTTTTATGATACGAAAATTTGGATTCACGGTTGCTATCATGGCCTCCATTAAAGTCATACCGTATTTATGTGAAGCTGCAATCATAGCTTCAGCCTCAATCGCATTTGAAGCAAGAGGTTTTTCACATAATACATGTTTTCCATAACGCATACACAAGATACTTTGAGAGGCATGCATATAGGTAGGGGTTGCAATATATACGGCATCAATCAAGGAACTCCTTGCCATATCCTCCAATGAAGTAAAAGTGTATGGAATGTGGTGTTTCACAGCAAATGAGTTCGCTCTTTCTTCTGTGCGTGAGCATACGGCCACTAACTCAAACCGACTGTCTTGCCGGGCACCGGCAATTACCTTATCAGTAATAGTATTTGTACCGACTACTCCAAAACGTATTTTCTTTTCCATAATCTTATTGATTGTCATTTAAGATCCGCAACATTAATTGCAGATTTTAGCGATATAAAGTGAACTTTGAAAAAAATGTGTTGCAGATAAAATATCCGCAACACATTTATAATGACTTCTGCAACACCAATAAACTACTTTATATCAAATTGCCAATGAGCATTTACGGTAATTGCATAATAAAAAACATCCGGATTTATTCCCACTCAATCGTTGCCGGTGGTTTGGAACTGATATCATAGGTAACACGGTTCACACCTTTTACCTTATTGATGATATCATTCGAAACCTTACCAAGAAATTCGTAAGGCAAATGTGCCCAATCAGCAGTCATCGCATCAGTAGAAGTAACAGCACGCAATGCTACCGCTCTTTCGTAAGTACGTTCATCTCCCATTACACCAACAGATTGAACCGGAAGCAGAATAACACCGGCTTGCCATACCTGGTCATACAATCCCCAGTCACGCAATCCCTGAATATAAACATCATCAGCATCTTGCAGAATACGTACTTTTTCAGGAGTGATATCACCCAAGATACGCACAGCTAAACCCGGTCCGGGGAACGGATGACGAGTAATCAAATGTTCCGGCATACCCAATTCACGACCTACACGACGAACTTCATCTTTAAACAACAAACGAAGTGGCTCACAAAGTTTCAAATGCATCTTTTCCGGCAAACCACCTACGTTGTGATGACTTTTAATAACTGTTCCTGTAATAGACAATGATTCGATGCAGTCTGGGTAAATAGTACCTTGAGCCAGCCATTTCACATCTTTTATTTTGTGGGCTTCTTCATCAAATACATCGATAAAGCCCTTACCTATAATCTTACGCTTATTTTCGGGTTCTGTCACACCAGCCAGTTCAGCAAAGAACTTTTCACTGGCATCCACACCGATCACATTCAGTCCCAGACATTCATAATCACTCATCACATTCTTGAACTCATTCTTACGCAGCATTCCATGATCTACGAAGATACAAGTTAAGTTCTTACCAATCGCACGATTCAGCAATACGGCGGCAACTGAAGAATCAACTCCACCACTCAAACCCAGTACTACTTTATCATCACCCAACTGTTCCTTCAACTCGGCAACCGTACTTTCAATAAACGAAGCCGGAGACCAGTCTTGTTTACAGCCGCAAACATCTACAACGAAATTCTTCAAAATCTGAGTACCGTCTTCGCTATGGAACACTTCCGGGTGAAACTGTACACCCCATACATTTTCTCCTTCAACCTGGTAAGCAGCAATCTCCACTTTATCAGTAGAAGCTATCTTTTTAAAGTTATCAGGAATCGCAGTAATTGTATCTCCATGACTCATCCATACCTGTGTATTCTCGCGTACTCCTTTAAAAAGCACATTATCTTTGCAGAAAGAAGCCAAATGAGCACGACCATATTCACGTGTGCCCGCGGGCTCAACCTTTCCATTATTAGTATAAGCCATAAACTGCGCACCATAGCAAATACCTAAAATCGGATATTTACCACGAATCTCGCTCAAATCAATTTTGAAAGCATCTTTATCGTATACCGAGAAAGGACTTCCGGAGAGGATAACTCCTTTGATGGTAGGATCATCATTAGGAAATTTGTTATAAGGAATAATTTCGCAATACGTATCCAATTCGCGTACACGCCGCCCGATGAGCTGTGTTGTCTGCGAACCGAAATCAAGAATTATTATCTTTTCCTGCATATAAATGGTTGGATTTTAAATAAATGATTTGCAAAAGTAGAAAAAAGTACGCAATCTATTTAAATTATAAATCAAAAATCTATCATTTTATCATATTTAAAAGATAAGCAAACACTCGTATGGTTGGTTTTCCAGACTGACCTATAACCTATTTATAATGCTTGTTACAAAGAGTCATATAGTTAATGTGAGTTAATTATTGTCCCCCAGTAAACCTTTTAATCGGCTTTTTCGAGATACGACAGCACTTTCTAAAGTATATATTTTGTCCCCCTTATCTTTTTCGACTATTTGGTAGTACGAAAAAAAAGATTCTATTTTGTAATACTGTTCCGACAAACCTATTATTTACATCTAAAATTTAAAATTATGGAAATGTTCACTTATCCTAACTGCCGTACATCTATTTGGTTGGCTATTTTATTCTTATTATGGACTATAGTCATTCTAATTATCTGCGTCATAACAAATACTCCCTCTTACTTATACTCTACGCTTCTTTACGGAATTACAACAGGAGTACTTGCCATCGCTTTCCGAACGAAAGTTATGGACCGGTCTATTCTTCGATTCAATAATGTAGGAACAAAAACTTTATTGCTTGCTGTGGGAGGCACACTCTGCATCCCTTGGTTACACGCACTGATTCATTCTGTGATACCGTATCCTGAATTTCTTACAAAAGAATTTGCTGCCATTAACAATGAAAGGGTCGATGAAACTCAATACATCTTTTATATTATTAGTGCCATACTCACTCCATTTACAATAGAAATTATATTTAGAGGAGTCATTTTAAGAGGACTTCTCCTTGAGTATAATACTCGTAAATCTATCGTAATAGCAGCTATTATTTATGCAGTAGTATGGGGTTGTATAACACTGTTACCTATATTAGGGTTGTTATACGGACTATGGTTCGGCTGGCTGTATGTGCATAGTCGTAGTTTATGGACAAGCCTTATAGCTTTCATTGCCCTACAACTTATGAGTGCAATATATTCCATAATCGGAAATTACTTTACCATATCTCCGCAAGTAGAATCGGCTATGACCGGAGATTCATGGATCGTCAATCTGATCATGACTGTACTGTTCTGTATACCAACTTATTTTCTGCATTTAACATTCAAACACAATGGAAACTGAAATTATACAATCAACTTCTTCACAATCGTGGACTGAGCACAATATACTGCTGCAACAATTACAACTGCAGCAACTCATCATACTAGGG